>NZ_JCAQAW010000001.1:0-1344704 GCF_059617945.1 Janthinobacterium sp. BCJ23
CCTGCAGGGTCAGCGCTTGCTGCACCGTGAACTGGTGCACATCCTTCGCCTGCAAGGTAAAGGCAAAGCTGCCCGCCACCGTCGGCGTGCCACTGACGATGCCGGTCGCCGCATCGAGCGCCAGGCCCGCCGGCAAGGCGCCGCCGCTCACGGCATACGCATACGGCGCCACGCCGCCGGCGGCTGTGAAGGTCTGGCTGTAGGCATCTCCGGCGCGGATCGCCGCCAGGCTGGCCGGCGTCAGGGTCAGGATCGGCGCCGCGACGGCCAAGGTATAGCTGTTGGTCGCGCTGAACGGCGCCCCCACGCCCGTGCTGCTGTCCGTGACCTTGATGCTGAACGGGAAACTACCCGCCACATTCGTCGTGCCGGACAGCACGCCGGTGGATGCGTTCAGGTTCAGGCCCGTTGGCAGGTTGCCGCTGCTGACGCTGAAGGTGTATGGCGCCGTGCCGCCCGTTGCCGTCAGGGTCGCGCTGTAGGCCGCTTCGGCCGTCGGGTTGGGCAGACTGGCCGGGGTCAGGCTGACCGTGGCCGACGCGACCGTCAGCGTATAGCTTTGCGTACCGGTGAACTGGTGCGCATCTTCCGCCTGCACGGTCAACGTAAAACTGCCGGCCGCCGTTGGCGTACCGCTGAGCAAGCCGCTGCCGCTCAGGGTCAGGCCGGCAGGCAGGCTGCCGCTCGACACCGTATAGGCATACGGAGCGACGCCGCCATTGGCCGTCAGTTGCCGGCTGTACGCCGTGGCCGCTGTCGCTGCCGGCAAGGTGGCTGGCGTGACCGTGATGGTCGGTGCGGAAACGGTCACCGTATAACTCTTGCTCGCACTGAATGGCGCACCCGCGCCCGTGCTGCTGTCGCTGGCGCGCAGGCTGAACGTAAAGCTGCCTGCCACATTCGTCGTGCCGGACAGTACGCCGGTCGATGCATTCAGGGTCAAGCCGGCCGGCAGGCTGCCGCTGGTCACGCTGTAGGTGTACGGTGCCATGCCGCCCGTCGCCGTGACGCTGACGCTGTAGGGGGTTTCCGCCACGGGATTGGGCAAGGTGGCCGGGATCAAACTGACGGCGGGTGCGCCCACAGTGACCGTCACGGTGGCCGGTGCCGAGGTGCCGCTGCCATTCGTGGCCGTATAGGTAAAACTGTCGCTGCCGCCGTAGCCGGTCGTCGGCGTATACGTGATGCCGGTACCGCTGGCCGTCGCCGTGCCATGTGCGGGTGGCGATGCCACGGCCACCGAGGCCGCCGCGCCGCCGCCCAGGTTCAAGGTGATCGGATTGGCGCTGCTGCCGTAGGCCACCGTCGTGGTGACGGCGCCGGCGACAGGCACGGCGACCGCCACCGTACCGGAATAGGCGCGTACACCGGTATATGGTCCGCTACCGCTGCTGCTGTCCGTGACCATGATGCTGAAGCTGTACGCACCCGCCACCGTCGGCGTGCCGGACAGGGTACCGTTCGCCGCCAGGGTCAAGCCGGTGGGCAAACTGCCGGCAGTGACGGCATAGCCATACGGCGACGTGCCGCCAGTGGCGGTGACGCCCTGGCTGAAGGCGACGCCGGCCGTCATGGCAGGCAAAGCCGCCGGGGCGACGCTGATCGCTGGCACTGCCACGGTCAGCGAGTACGCCCGCGTACCGGCATACGGACCGCTGCCCGTCGAACTGTCCGTGGCGAGCACGGTAAAGTTGAAGGTACCGCCCGCCGTCGGCGTACCCGCCAGCAGACCGGCATTGGACAAGGTCACGCCGGCCGGCAAGGCGCCGGCGCTGACGGCATAGGTGTAGGGTGCAAGACCGTTCGCGGCCGTCAGGGTCTGGCTGTAGGCCGCACCGACTGTGGCACTAGCCACGCTGGTTTGCACAATCGTCACCGTCGGCGTGCCCACGGTGATCGTCACGGTGGCCGCCGTCGAGGTGCCGATGCCGTTGCTGGCCGTGTAGGTAAAGCTGTCTGACCCGCCGTAACCGGCCGTCGGCGTATAGGTGATGCTGGTGCCGCTGGCCGTCGCCGTGCCATGGCTGGCGGCGGATGCCACCGCCACCGAGCTTGCCGCGCCGCCGCTCAGGCTCAAGGTGATCGGATTGGCGCTGCTGCCGTAGGCTACCGTGGCGCTGACATTGCCGGCAATGGGCGCACCCGGTGCCACGCTGCCGGAATAGGCGCGTGAGCCAGAGAAGGGAGCGCCTGCGCCGGTGCTGCTGTCGGTAGCGGTGATGGTGAAGCTGTATGCGCCCGCCGCCGCCGGTGTACCGGACAGGGTGCCGTCCGCCGCCAGGGTCAAGCCGGTGGGCAGGCTGCCGGCGGTAACGGCATAGTTATAGGCTGCCGTACCGCCCGTGGCGGTGATAGCCTGGCTGAAGGCGACGCCTGCCGTCATGGCCGGCAGGGTCGACGGCGCGATGCTGATCGTTGGTGCCGCCACCGTCAGCGAATAGGAACGCGCACCAGCATACGGGCCGCTGCCCGTCGAACTGTCCTCGGCGCGCACGGTGAAATTGAACGTGCCTGCCGCCGTCGGCGTGCCCGAGAGCAAACCTGTGGACGTATTCAGGCTCACCCCGGACGGCAAGGCGCCAGCGCTGATCGCATAAATATATGGCGCGGCGCCATTCGCGGCGGTCACGTTCTCGCTATACGCCGTCCCCACAGTTGCCGCAGGAACGGTGCTTGGCGCAAGGACGATGGTGGGGCCGCCAACCGTGATCGTCACGGTGGCAGGCGCCGAGGTGCCGATGCCGTTGCTGGCCGTGTAGCTAAAGCTGTCCGGCCCGCCGTAGCCTGGCGTCGGCGTATAGGTAATGCTGGTGCCGTTGGATGTCGCCGTGCCATGGCTGGCGGCGGACGCCACCGCTACCGATGTTGCCGCACCGCCGCCCAGGTTCAGGGTGATCGGGTTGGCGCTGCTGCCGTAGGCCACTGTGGCGCTGACAGCACCGGCCGTCGGCGCACCGGCCGCTACCGTGCCGGAATAGGCACGCGCACCCGTATAGGGTCCGGCGCCGCCACTGCTGTCGGTCGCGGTGACCGTAAAGCTGTAGGCACCAGCAGTTGTGGGCGTGCCGGACAAGGTACCGTTCGCCGCCAGGGTCAAGCCCGCAGGCACGCTGCCGGCGGTGACGGCATAGCTGTACGCTGCCGTGCCGCCGCTGGCGGTAATGCCCTGGCTGTAGACCACGCCCACTGTCGGCACCGGCAGGGTCGACGGGGCGACGCCGAGCGTCGGCGACGCCACCGTCAGCGAGTAGCCGCGCGCACCGGAATACGGGCCGCTGCCAGTCGAGCTGTCCGTGGCCCGCACGGTAAAGTTGAAGACGCCGCCAGCCGTCGGCGTGCCCGACAGCAAACCGGTGGAGGTATTCAGACTCAACCCGGCTGGCAAGGCGCCGGCGCTGATGGCATAAGTGTATGGCGCGCCGCCGTTCGCGGCGGTCACGCTCTGGCTGTAGGCCGTCCCCACAGTTGCCGCCGGCACGGTGCTTGGCGCAAGCGTGATGGTCGGTCCGCTGACCGTGATCGTCACGGTGGCCGGCGTCGAGGTGCCGATGCCGTTGCTGGCCGTGTAGGTAAAGCTGTCCGGCCCGCCGTAGCCTGCCGTCGGTGTATAGGTGATGCTGGTGCCGCTGGCTGTCGCCGTGCCGTTGCTGGCAGCAGACGCCACGGCCACGGAAGTCGCCGCGCCGCCGCTCAGGTTCAGGGTGATCGGATTGGCGCTGCTGCCGTAGGCCACCGTGGCGCTGACATTGCCGGCAACGGGCGCACCGGCAGCCACCGTGCCGGAATAGGCGCGTGCGCCCGAGTATGGTCCGGCGCCGGTGCTGCTGTCAGTGGCCGTCACAGTAAAGCTGTAGGCGCCTGCCGCCGTGGGCGTGCCGGACAGGGTGCCATTCGACGCCAGGGTCAAGCCTGCGGGTAGGCTGCCGGCCGTTCTGGCATAGGTATACGTGCTGGTTCCGCCGCTGGCAGCTATCGTCTGGCTGTAGGCGACACCGGATGTCATTGCCGGCAGGGTCGTCGGCAGGATGGCGATGGTGGGCGCGGAGACCGTCAAGGTATAGGCGCGCGTGCCATTGACGGCCAGCGAGTCGGTGGCGCGCACGGTGAAGTTGAAGGTGCCGCCCGCTGTCGGCGTACCCGACAGCACACCGCCACCATTCAAGCTCATGCCAGCCGGCAAGGCGCCAGCGCTGATGGCATAGGTGTACGGCGCCGCGCCACCCGTCGCCGTCACGGTTGTCGTGGAGTAAGGCTGGGCCACCGTGGCGTTCGGCACGGTGGCCGGCGCCAGCACGATGGCGGACGTGATCGTGACGTTGTACACGATGGGCTGCCCCACATCGTCCCTGACGGTAAACGTGTCCGAGGTCGCGCTGAGATTGGTATTCCGGTAGCGCACGGCATTCGTGGCATTCGAATCTTCCAGCGTGCCATATAGCGGCGCCACCAGGGTGCCCGTCAGACCGAACTGGGAGCAAGGCGCATTGGTGTAATCCTCGTAATACTCGCCCCCCGCGACGATGCTGACCGCGCGCGGGCTCGGGCAGGTGCTGGCGGCGGAAGCCTGGCTGGATAAGAGGGACAGCAAAAGAAACAGCAGGGTTCCCGCCAGGCGCATCAGCCACGATGGCCCCAAGCCTTGAGCTGGCGGCGCGCCATGGATCCCGGCAATGCAGCCGTCAACACCGCGGACAGGCGTGAACAGCCATCCAAATTTCGTGAAATTTAGAAACATTTGTCTTCCCTCGATACATTTATCTTGACGCTGGACCTTGTACGGATAACGGTCATGGCAAACCTGTACACCGATAACAGCAACCTTCAACAGGCCTGAAGATGGCTTCCCAGCATGATTGAACCTTGCTTTACGTCAATCTATGCTACTACGACTTACAAGGAAAGTAACTGCGAGATATTATCAAATAGGGAAGTTTTTTAACGAAAAACAATTATTGTTGAAATGGTGTATTTATCTGGCAACAGAATTGAAAGAGAATGCCTCATGGAGGGCTGGATTGACCAACTCGCCGTGTGTCATGCCTGTGGTTCATCGGGCGTGGGGGCAGCGAATTGGCCTTGCGCAGCCTGTCGTCAGTTGTACGCACGCAACGCCGGCGACTGTCATCTTGCAAGCCACGCGCACAGAATTTCTTGCCGGTGGGCAGTACGGCCTGCCAGGCAGTTTGCCCGGCAGGCCGCGCCACCTGGTGGCCGCTTACTGCATGGCTTGCTGCAAGCCCGGCGCGAACTCGGCGCCATGCTTGATCTGCGCCGTGGACGCCTTCAGGGTGGCGCCAATCGGCTCGGCACGGCCAGCCAGGCATTGGCCCAGGAAGTTCTCCGTCACGGCATTGAAGGCGATGTTGTTGACGGGCCGGGCAAAGCCATGACCCTCGTCGGGGAACAGCACATACGTGACGGGGATATTCTTCGCTGCCATGGCCGCCACGATCTGGTCCGACTCAGCCACGTTGACGCGTGGATCGTTGGCGCCCTGGCCGATCAGCAGCGGACGCTGGATGTTCTGCGCAAAGTTCAGCGGCGAGCGCTCCTTCAGCAGCGCCTTGCCCTCTTCCGTGGTCGGGTCGCCCATGCGCTTGTAGAACTGCTGCTTGCCCGCTTCCCAGTACGGCGGGATGGTTTGCAGCAGGGTAAACAGGTTCGACGGACCGACGATGTCGACGCCGCAGGCAAACGTCGTCGGCGTGAACGCCATGCCGGCCAGGGTGGCGTAGCCGCCGTACGATCCGCCCATGATGGCCACCTTGTCGGCCGTGGTCACGCCGCTCTTGACGGCCCACTGCACGGCGTCGAGCAGGTCGTCATGCATCTTGCGGCCCCACTGCAGGTCGCCGGCCGAGATGAACTGCTTGCCGAAGCCCGTCGAGCCGCGGAAGTTCACGGACAGTACGGCGTAGCCGCGGTTGGCCAGCCACTGGTGGTAGCCGTTGTAGCCATAGGTGTCGCGCGCCCAAGGGCCGCCATGCACCAGCAGCACCATCGGCACCGCCTGCGTGGCCTTGCCATCGGACGTCGCCTTCGACGCCTGCGGCAAGGTCAGATAGGACACCAAGGTCAGGCCGTCGCGCGCCTTGAGTTGCTGCGGATACATGGGCACCAGCGGCGCGCCTTCCAGTTCCGGCCGGGTCACATATAAACGCGTGAGCTTTTTGGTCTTGCGCTCGTACAGCCAGCTCGATGGCGGCGCCGTGACGGCGTCGACATTCACCAGCCATTTGTCGTCGGCATCCGTGCGCGACGTCACCGTGAACTGGCCCTGCGTGTTTTTCTTCAGGAAAGCCAGGTCGGCTTTCAGCTCGTTCGTCAGCGGCAGATATTCCTGCTGCAGATAATTGACCGTATAGGCCTGCACCTGGCCCGTGCGCGTGTCGTACAGCGCATCGGCGATGTCGGAACGCGGGTCTTGCGCCACGACCGTGCTCTTGCCGCTGGCCACATCCTGCGCCAGCAGCGCCGAGGTATTGCGGCCGCGCGAATCGGTCCAGTACAGAGTCTTGCCATCGACCGTGAAGGCCAGCGGCGCCGTCGTCTGCGAGTCTTCCAGGGCCACTTCGGCCAGTGGCGTGCTTTCAACCTTGCCGTCCGTCAGGCGGAAATACTGCATGCCGCCATCGGCGCGCGCCTTGCTGGCGATGCGCAGATTGAGCAGCTCATCGGCCAGGTAGCCGCCATAGCCATCGTTCTGCTGCACCAGTGTCAGCTTGCCGCTGGCCAGGTCCAGGCTGTACACGTCGTGCCAGCGCGCATCGCGATTATTGATGCCGACAAGGATGCGGTCCTTCACCTTGCTGCTGATCTGGACGATCCGCACGCGCGTCTTTTCGAACGGCGTGTAGTTGATCTGCTTGCCGCTCGCCACGTTCACGCCGTACAGCAGGAAATTCTCGTCGCCACCCTTGTCCTGGATGAACAACAGGGTTTTCGAATCGGGCGACCAGAAGCTGCTGCGGATGGGCCGCACCTTTTCTTCCGTCAACGGGCGCGCCTGCGCCAGGTCATTGGCCGGCGCCACCCATACATTGAGCACGCCATCGCGCGGCGCGATCCACGACAGCCACTGCCCATCGGGACTGAGCTTGCCGCCGGACTTGCTGGGATTGCCGAACAGCTTGGCCCGCTCGATCAGCGGCGTTTCCTTGACAGGGGCTTGGGCGTGCGCCGGCAGTACGGCGGCGAACAACAGGAGAGGCAGGACAGGCAGGACATAGCGAATCATGGACACCTCATGGTTGTGGGATGAAGGGAAAACATAATAATTATGCATGTGCCAGCACATCATAGGCCAAAGCCATATCGCCAGGTTGATGACAGTGATGGGCGACGCGAATCGGGGGATGGAATGCGGGAAAGGGAGTATGGAATGCGATGCGGACGACCATCCCAACGCTGGGCTGCGCTTGATGGACTAGGTCTGCGGCGCAGCCATCGTTGTTTGCTTCGCCTCGGCCAGTATCCATTGCGTGAATGTCTGGATGGGTTTTCCGCTCAAGCCGATGGGCTCGGGAAGGACGATGCAAAAGGTCTTGGAGATGGTTTTTCCATCGGGCCACGGAGCGGCCAAGCGGCCTTGCGCCAGCTCTGTTTCCACGTAAAGGCGCGGCACCAGGGCGACGCCGAGACCGGCCAATGCTGCCTCGATCAGCATGGCATGCAGATCGTAGCGCGCACCGGTCGCAGGATTGTTCAGCGCGACTCCGGTTTCCCGGGAATAACGTTCCCAGGCATCCGGATTCTGCCGCCGATGCAGACGCGGCAGCGTATCCAGTGCGGTTGATCCTTTGCCCTCTTTCAGAAGTGCAGGATGGCAAACTGGCACCAGCACCTCATGCAGCAACGGATACGTACGCATTCCTGTCCAGGCCGGATGCTCGAAATGGATGGCGGCATCGAAGCCGCTGCCGGCAAGAACGAAGGGGTGCATGCGTTCGGTGAGATGCACAGTGATGTTCGGATGCTGCTGCTGGAATTGTGGCAAACGGGGAATCAGCCACCGCATGGCGAACGTCGGGATGACGGCAATGTCGAGGCTTGCGCCATCGATGGGCTGTCCCATCAGATACTGGCTGTCTCGCTCCAGCCGGTCGAGCGACTCGCGCACTTGCGCCGCATAACGCTCCCCGTTCGGCAATAGCCGGACACGATTGCCGACTCGTTCAAACAAGGTAACGCCAAGAAAGACTTCGAGCCGGCCAATCTGCCGGCTGATGGCCCCTTCCGTCAGCGACAACTCCGCCGCCGCCCGGGCGAAACTGCCATGGCGGGCAGCGGCCTCGAAGGCCATCAATGCGGCGTTGCTGGGGATCTTGCGGCGCATGAGAGTTCCTGACTCAGAGCCAGGTTAGCGGCTCACCTTGATGTTTAATCATGGAAGGATACCAAAAAATCGATTTATAAGGATAAATTCAGGGTACACAATGACTGAACATCAACAAGGAAGGCCGGTGCGCAAAGCGTCCGGTCACGAGCGATCTCATGATATATACAGTCGAATGCAGCTTTGCCGATCCCGCCAGCGAAGCGCAGTGGAATCATTTTTATAGCCTGGAAAAACTGCCCGCGCTCATTTCGGTAAGCGGCTTCCATACCTCGCAGCGCTTCAAGGCCTTGAGCGCCGGATGCCCTGTCTACCTCGCCATGCATACGATCGACAGTCTCGATGTGCTTCAGGGACAGGAGTATCGCCAGAAAGGCGGCGGCAATTTCGCGCGCTGGCAGCAGCACATCACCGACTGGCACCGCAATCTGTATGCCGGCCTTGAGCGCGCACCGGCCATCGGCGCAGACGACTATCTGGTGACAAGTACGGTCGGCCCGGAGCCGCTTATCGACATGGGCCTCGCTCCCTGTCGGATGCAGGCTGTCGCGTTGGAAAGGTTTCCTGAATATCGATGGGTGGCGAAGATGGGGCGCGCCACTGGCCCCGGCATGCATCAGCTGCCGGAGGGCGTCCATCTGTATGCGCCCATGACCGGTCAGTTGACGAGCGGCAGCGACATCGCCGCGCACATTTCGCGGTAGAGCCCACATGCCCAACGTGACGATTTTCATGCCAACGGAAAAGATGCCGCCAGATGCAAATCTGGCGGCACTCACCGACCAATGTACCGAACTTTGCACAGGGATGCTTGAAGCTGCGCTGGTGAACGTGCACATCATCTATGTCGGTGTCCATCATGGCCGGGGGAATCCGGCCTATGCAGAAATCCAATACCGGCTTGTACCGTTCAGGACGAAAGCAGTCATGGATGTGTTCATGGAAAGGCTGGAGGGCATCATCAAAGAAAATACCGGCCTTGCTGCACGCATCCGCTGTTTTGGCTATGCGACCCCGGCCATTCATGCACGCAATTGATTATCAGAAAGGAATACGGCAGTGGATCACATACCATTTCCCAGCCAGCAGATAGGCGAGTTTTCGATCACGGCCATCAGTGACGGATACCTGTCCGCCAGTCTGGATTTGCTCTCCAATATAGATTCGATGGATGCGTCAAAATTGCAGCAAGACGCGGGGGTGAACGATCCCTCTTCCATCCATATCAACTGCTATCTGGTGCGCGGCCGTGGCCGCACAATCCTGATTGATGCGGGTGCAGGCGGATTCAAGCACTGGGGCGGCAAGCTGAAAGTCAATCTTGCGCTGGCTGGCGTACAAGCCTCGGACATCGATACGATACTGCTGACGCATGCGCATCCCGATCATGTCGGCGGGCTGCTTGATGCTTCAGGAGAAGCCGCCTTTCCCGATGCGCAGCTGGTGGTCCACCAGCACGAGGTTGCTTTCTGGGAAGACGATGGCAATCTCAGCCGAGCCAGTGAACGCGCTCGCGGCAACTTTCTGTTTGCCCGCAAGGTGTTTGACAAGTACCGGGGAAAGATGCGCTTGTTCACTGAAAACGAAGTTCTCCCGGGCATTAGTGCGATGCCCCTTCCCGGGCATACCGCAGGGCATTCCGGTTATCGCATCGAATCCGGTGGCCGCAGTCTGTTGATTTGGGGGGATATCGTGCACTTCCCCCAAATCCAGATTGCGCGTCCCGAGGTATCTATTGCCTTCGACCAGGATCCCCTGCTATCGGCCGAAACACGCTCGACACTGCTCGATGTTGTCAGCGCCGACAACATCCTCATCGCCGGCATGCACCTTGGCGAACTCGGCTTCGCGCGCATCCAGCGCAAAGGCGGTCTCTACAGGATAGTCTACGAAGCCTAGCGGCTGCCCGCGCGCAGTAAGGTCAAGGCCTGCCGGCGAGTTGCTTCGTCCGGGGAAGCGACCCGGCGCCTTCACAGTCGTAGCTTGCCTGCGCGCAGATCTCCCAGCCGCCGCCCAGCGCCTTGTAGATGCTGACAACGGCAAGCCGCTGGTTGGTGCGCGCGATGGCCAGCGCACGCCGGCTGGCAAAGTCGGCCCGTTCCGCTTCGAGCACGTCCAGGTAGAGGCCTGCGCCTGCCGAAAACTGTAGCTTGGCAAGACGCGCAGCCTCGCGGGTTGCCGCCGATTCCTGCATTCGCAAGCCGAGCGTGCTGCCTGCCGTGCCGTGGTCTTTGAAGGCATCGTCCGTTTCCTGGAGTGCGCGCAAGACGGCCCGGTCGTAGACGAGCAGGGCTTCCCGGACGCGTGCCTCGCTGGCGGCGATGCGGGCGCGCACGCGCCCCGTATCGAGCAGATTCCAGCGGATGACGGGGCCAAGGAAGCTCGATTGCATGCCAGCGTCGCCCATCGCATCGAGGCTGCCCGCGACGAGTCCGATGGAACCCGTTACCTGGACCTCGGGATACAGGCCAGCCGTCTCCACCCCGATGCGCGCCGTCGCGGCAGCCAGGTTGCGCTCGGCCGCCGCAATATCGGCGCGCCGCGCGAGCAGCCCGGCAGGATCGCCCACGGCGATCGTCCGCACCGTCAGCGCGTCACTTGCCGGCGTGACAGCGGGAAGGCGGAACGTCTGCGGCACTTCGCCAAGCAGGACGGCCAGTGCGTTGACGGAGGCCGCGCGGCGGCGCTCCAGTTCGGGCGCGGCCACCTCCACCGAGCGCAGTAAGGCCTCGGCACGGAGCCGGTCGAGTTCGCTGGCAGAGCCTGCGCTCACCATGCGCTCGACCAGCGCCAGGCTGTCGCGCTGGCTTTGAGTGATGCTGGCGACGACAGCGAGTTCAGCTTCGATGCCGCCCAGCTCGAACCAGGTGGCCGCCACCGTGGCGGCAACACCCGCCTGCACGCCGCGCAGCAAGGCCTCGCGCGAGCCCGCCTGCGCTTGGCCCGCCTCCACGGACCGCCGCACGCGGCCGAACAGGTCGATCTCCCAGGACGCATCGACGGTGCCGCGATAGCTTTCGCTCTGGCGCGGCTGGCCGGGCAGCGTTTCGGCCTTGCTCAGGCGGCGCTTCTCATACCCGAGCGCGGCGCCACCTTGCGGCAGGAAGCCCTGCCGGTCTTCGCGCAGCAAGGCTTTTGCCTCCGCGAGCCGGGCGGCAGCGATGCCGACGTCGTGGTTGGCCGCCAGCGCCCGCTGGATCAGGGTGACCAGCGCCGGGTCGTCGAAGCTGCGCCACCACTCCACCTCGACCGCTCCCGGCACAAGACCGGCTTGGGCCTGGCCTGCGCTGCCGGAAAACTGCGCTGCGGACAGCGGCGGCGGCAAAGGCGTCGCATAATCGGGGCCGACCGCGCAGCCGGCCAGCAACGTGAGCCCACTCAATGAGACTAAAATTGTTTGATACGGGCGATTCATGTCGTGCTCCTGTCCATACTTGTCTTGGTAATTGGCGTGTGGCGTTCGAAGCGGACCGCCAGGGCGCGCATCACCACATAAAACACGGGCGTGAGGAACAGTCCGAACAGTGTCACACCCAGCATGCCGGCGAACACCGCGATGCCCATGGCCTGGCGCATCTCGGAGCCGGCGCCACTGGCAAAAACCAGCGGCACGACGCCAGCGATGAAGGCAAGCGAGGTCATCAGGATGGGCCGCAGCCGCAACCGGCAAGCCTCGATGACCGCATCGAGCGCGCTCGCCCCTTCCATTTCCAGGCTACGGGCGAACTCGACAATGAGGATGGCGTTCTTGGCCGCCAGTCCGACAAGCACGATGAGCCCGATCTGCACGAAAATGTTGTTGTCGCCACCCGCCAGCCACACGCCGATGATCGCGCTCAACAAGCACATCGGTACGATCAGCAGGACGGCCAGCGGCAGCAGCCAGCTGTTGTACTGTGCGGCCAGGATCAGATAGGCGAGCAGCACACACAGCGGGAAGATGAACAGCGCCGAATCGCCGGCCAGCTTTTGCTGGTAGGTAAGGTCGGTCCATTCAAAGCTCATGCCTTCAGGCAGCACCTCCTTCGCCAGCCGTTCCATGACAGCCACGGCCTGCCCCGAACTGACGCCTGGCATCGCGCCGCCCGAGATGTCGGCCGAGGGATAGCCATTGTAGTGAACCACGCGGTCCGGACCGGAACTGGGCGTGACGGTGACAAACGACGACAAAGGCAGCATGTCGCCGGCCGCATTGCGTACCTGCAAGCGGCCGATGGCCTCGGCCTGCATGCGATGCTCGGCATCGGCCTGGGCCGTCACCTTGTAGGTCCGGCCGAAGCGGTTGAAGTCGTTGACGTAGAGGGAACCGAGGTAGATCTGCAACGATTCGAACACGTCGGCCAGGCGCACTCCCTGGCTCTTGACCTGGGTACGGTCGATGGCGACCTCGAGCTGCGGGGCATTGACGTCCAGGCTGGTCATGAGGCCGGCCACCTGTCCCGACTCGCTGGCCTTGGTCATCAGGATATGCGTCTGCTGCACCAGGGCATCGAGCCCGGCGCTGCCACGGTCCTCGACCAGCATCTTGAAACCGCCGGTCGCGCCAAGGCCGGGGACCGGCGGCGGCGGGAACACGCCGAGGAAACCGTCGGGAATGCCAGCGAACTTCGCCTGCAGGCGCCCGGCGATCGCATTCGCGGTGAGGTCGGGCGTCGTGCGCGCCTTGAACGGGTCGAGCATGACGAACATAACGGCCGCGTTCGGCACGTTGACGAAGCCGTTGATCGACAAGCCGGGGAAGGCGACGACGCTTTCAACGCCAGGCTCGGCCAGCGCAATCTTCGACATTTCCTTGGCGACCGCGTCGGTCCGGTCCAGCGATGACGAGTTGGGCAGCTGAGCGATCGCCACCAGATAGTATTTGTCCTGCATCGGCACGAAGCCCGGCGGCACGGCCTTGAAGCCGAAGAAGGTCAGCGCGAGCAGGCCGCCGTACACGAGCAAGGCCACGCCGCTGACCCTGACGACTTTGCGCACGGTGTTGCCATACGCATCCGGCGCGCGCTGGAACGGCCGGCCCAGCATCTGCAACAGGCGCTCGGCGCGGCCACGCAGGCTGCGTGGATCATGCACGGCCTCGGCCCCGGCCTTGACCTTGCCTGGCTTGAGCAGAATGCCGGCAAGCGCCGGGCTGAGCGTGAGCGAATTGACGGCCGACAGGATGGTCGAGATGGCGATCGTCAGCGCGAACTGGCGGTAGAACTCGCCCTGCAAGCCGCTCAGGAAGGCGGTGGGAATGAACACGGCGGCAAGCACCGAAGTGATCGCGATGATGGGGCCCGTGACCTCATCCATGGCGCGCCTTGCCGCTTGCCTGGGCTCCTCGCCATTTTCGATGTGGCGCTCGACGTTCTCGACCACCACGATGGCGTCATCGACGACGATGCCGATCGACAGCACCAGACCGAACAGAGACAGAGTGTTGAGCGAAAAGCCCATCAAATGCATGACGGCGAAGGTGCCGATCAGCGACACCGGCACCGCCATGAGAGGAATCAGCGACGCGCGCCAGTTGCGCAGGAACAGCACCACCACGATGACGACGAGAATGATCGCCTCGAGCAAGGTCGTTGCCACCGATTCCAGCGAGGCACGCACAAAGACCGTCGGGTCATAGGCGATGCGCGAGCTCAGTCCCGCCGGGAAATTTTCCTCCAGCCGCTGCATGGTATCGCGTACCGCCTGCGCAACATCGAGCGCATTGGCGCCTGGGCTTTGAATGATCTGCAGGGCGACGGCCGGCTCGCCGTCCAGCAGACTGCGCAGCGCATACGCGTCGGCACCCATTTCGATGCGGGCCACGTCGCGCAAACGCGTCACCTGGCCTTCGGCGCCCGTGCGGATGATGATGTCGCCGAACTGTTCCTCGTCGGTCAAGCGTCCGAGCGTGTTGACCGTCACCTGGAAGGCGGCGCTGGAGTCGGGAGACTGGCCGACGGAACCGGCGGCCACCTGTACGTTCTGTTCGCGCACGGCGGCAATCACCTCGCCGGCCGTCAGGCCGCGTGCGGCGATCAGGTTCGGATCGAGCCACAGCCGCATGCTGTATTCGCCCGCGCCCCAGACGAGGACGTCGCTGATGCCGGGAATGCGGGACAGCTCGTCGCGCACCTGCAGGTAGGCGTAATTCGATATGTACAGGGGATCGTAGCGCTTGTCGGGCGACAGCAGGTGCACCACCATCAGGATGTCCGGCGAGGTTTTCTGCGTGACGACGCCCTGGCGCTGCACTTCTTCAGGCAAACGCGGCAGCGCGCGCGCGACCCGGTTCTGCACCTGGACCTGCGCCATGTCGGCGTTCGTCCCCTGCGCGAAAGTGACGGTCAAGGTCATGCGGCCGTCGGTTGCCGATTGCGACGACATGTACTGCATGCCCTCGACTCCGGTGATGGCCTGCTCGAGCGGCGCCGCCACCGTTTCGGCGATCACCTTGGGATTGGCGCCAGGATAGGCAGCGCTCACCTGCACGGTCGGCGGCGTCACGGCCGGATATTCGCTGAGCGGCATCTGGAAGAAAGCAACGATGCCGGCGAGCACCATCAGGACCGAGAGGACGATGGCAAAGATCGGACGGTCGATGAAGAAACGTGGGAAGGACATTACGCGGCCCCCGAGGTTTTCGGCACGGCGATGGGCGTGCCGTCAATCGCGGCCGACTGCGGCGTCACCTGCATGCCAGGGCGCACGAGGCCCTTGACGACGATGCGCTCGCCGGGCTGCAGCCCCTGCTCGATCACGCGCAAACCGTCGACCATCGGGCCGAGTTCGACGGGCCGGAACTCCGTCTTGTCGCCTTTGCCGACCACGAGCACATAGCGGCGCCCCTGGTCCGTGCCTATCGATTGATCGGAAACGAGCACTCTGGCTTGCTGTGCCCCTGTCTCCAGCCTGACCTTGGCAAACAGGCCGGGCGTGAGTTTTCCATCGGGATTGTCGACCACGGCGCGGACACGCACCGTTCCCGTGCCGCGGTCAGCGGCGTTGGCCAGGAAATCGACACGGCCGGGACGTGAGTATGTCTTGTCCGTGGCCAGCGCCACCATGACCTTGGCCGCCTGCGCCCCACGCGCGGTGGCGCTGGCCCGGCCGGCGGCGAGCGAGCGCAAATAGGTGCGTTCATCGACATCGAAATAGACGTGCAGGGGATCGATGGAAACGATGGTCGTCAGAGGCGTCACGCCGCTGGCCACGTAGTTGCCCTCGGTGACGAGAACCTGGCCGACACGTCCGCTGATCGGTGCCGTGACGCGCGTGAAACCGAGCTCCAGTTGCGCAGTGTCGAGCGCGGCCCTGGCGGCGTCGACCTGTGCCTTGCCCGCATGCAGCGCCGCCGTTGCCACGTCGAGACGGTCGCGCGCGACAATCTTCGTGGCGAACAGCTGTTCGGCGCGTGCATGCTCGGTCTGCGCCAGCATCGACGCCGCCTCAGCCTCGCGCAAGCGCGCCGTGGCGGCATGCACCGCCGCCTGGAACACGCGTGGATCTATCACGAAGAGCTTGCTGCCCTTCTCGACAAAGCGGCCTTCCGGCACGCTCACGTCCTGCAGGTAGCCGGCCACCTGCGGGCGCAACTCAACCCGCTTGACGGCGGTCAGCGAGCCGTTGAACTCGACGTACGGTGTTGCCTGGCGAACGATCACTTCGGCAACGGGAACGCCGGGCGGCTTGGCCGCAGCGGCAGGCGATGCCGTCTGCTTGCATCCGCTGACGGCAAGCGCGGTGCCCAGCACCGCGGTGATCAGGGTTATTGGTGTGACTTTCATCATTGTGCCTTTCGCGACTGGAGTCGACATGGTTTTGTTGAGCTGAAACAACTCCCATTGCCTTTATCCGACCTGACACACTTGGAAGGTCAAGCTTTTTTATCGATGTGAGGACTGGGGCGGCTCGGCGCGGTGATGCGCACCGTGTCGAAACTTCCTTGGCGCGTATGGCCGCCGCCATCTCCGCCCTGCAGCGCAACCATGACCGCCTGCTGGTCTTCGCCGACGAGGGCAATGTGGTGGCCCTGATCGCCTGGCTGAAAGTCCACCAGCTCGACCTGATGGCCAACGAGGAAACCCGCAAGCACGGCATTGCCTTCGAAGTAGACTTCAACAACCACGAAACGGTCGATATTTCCATCAAGCTGGACCTGACCGAACGCGTGGCCGTCAAGACCGGCGAGGTGGGCCGCCTCGACATCAAACACCTGGCCGAGATACAGCACATGCCGGCCTACGCGGACGAGTTCTGGAAACTGTATGACGGCGAGACACTTCTGCCCGAATGGCGCACGCCCGAGGCAACGCCATGAGCGGCAACCTGCACACTTTGGCAACCTTGGCCAGCGCCCTGCTGGCCAAGCTGCAACCGGCCCAGCGTCGCGCCATCAATCACAAGGTCGCCATCGACCTGCGCCGCAGCCAGACGCAGCGCATCAAGGCACAGCAGGGGCCTGATGGCGCCGCGTATCCGACACGCAAGCGGCGCAAGGAATTCAAGAGGAAGAATGGGCGGATCAAGCGGCAGAAAGCGGCCATGTTCGCCAAAATTCGCACAGCCAAATACCTGAAAGTGAAGGCGACAGGCGACCAGATCGACGTCGGCTTCTTTGGCTGGGTGGCGCGCGTGGCGCATGTGCATCAATTTGGCCAGCCCGACCGCGTTACCAAAAAAAGGGGCCCGTCTACAAGTACCCGGAGCGGCCGTTTCTGGGCTTGAGTGAACCGGATAGGACGTTGATACGCGAATCGCTGCTGCGTCACATGGAAAAAAACTAAGATGCTTCAATGCAAACTTCAACTGACATCAGTTATCAAATGAGTTAGAGTCGCGTGATATTGGCCGGTACCGGCCAAACGCAGCCACATTTACAGTTATCCTTAGTACCCAACTATGAAAAAAAATATCGTTATTTTACTCGCCACGTTGTGTTGCGGATGTGCGAGCAATAAGCCACCTATCAGCATGCATGCAACCACACCGCCAGGAACAGAAAAACTCTTGGCGAACGCCTACCGGTTAATTGATGCCTATCAGCAAGATGACGCCAAGACTTGGAACAACCTTGTTTGCATGGCGTTATCACACGAGAATGTGATTGGTCTGGCAGCAGTCAAATCTTGGGGGAAAATTCAATCCCCTCGCCTTGTGTCTGTTTCCGCCGTCTCCGATGCGGCAAACGCATTGCCCGGACATGAACGGCCGATGGTCGCTATTGAAGTCCAGGCAGAGAACTACCCTTCCAGAGAATATGAGATCAGGTTTTATGAAAGCAGTGACAGAGAATGTGTCCTTGTAACTTTTTAGATTTGGCACTTTAACTGCAACTACTCATCGGAAATTTCAACTGGCGAATGTTGCCCTAACCTTCCGACTGGACATCCAGCACCTGGCCGAGATACAGCACATGCCCGCCTATGCGGACGAGTTCTGGAAGCTGTATGACGGCGAGACCCTGCTGGCCGAATGGCGCACGCCCGAGGCGACAGCATGAGTGACGACCTGCATGCACTGGAAGCCTGGGCCGGCGCCTTGCTGGCCAAGCTGCAGCCAGCCCAGCGCCGCGCCATCAATCACAAGGTGGCCATCGACCTGCGCCGCAGCCAGGCGCAGCGCATCAAGGCGCAGCAGGCGCCGGACGGTACCGCCTACCCGGCACGCAAGCGGCGCAAGGAATTCAAGGGCAAGAATGGGCGGATCAAGCGGCAGAAGGCGGCGATGTTTGCCAAGATTCGTACCGCCAAGCACTTGAAATAAAGGCGACCAGCGACCAGATCGAAGTTGGTTTCTTTGGCTGGGTGGCGCGGGTGGCGCGCGTGCATCAGTTCGGCCAGCACGAGCGAGTAGACAAGAAGGAAGTCATCTACCAATACCCGAGGCGACCGCTACTAGGACTGAATATGTTGGAATGGAAGTTGGTACGCCATTCTTTGCTGCATCACCTGCAAAGTTCTTAGGGAAAATTGAAAATGGCAGATTTTCATCTACCTGATCAGATCATATGCATAGCGAGCATCGCACTACCTGAACAACACACACACAATTTTATTAAGAAATTCACAATAAAACAACAGAAGGCGAGATGAAAAATAGTTATACGAACTATAAAATAATTGCCATAAAACAACCAAGTTGATACACTGAAATATCATCAACTCGGAATTTTCACTATGACTGCCAAAAAACACGCACAAATTAGCACTCCTCAAGATATTGAGGAAACTTCCTTACCAGAAGAATGTTTTGTAATTATGCCAATATCAGATCAATTGGGATATGATTCCGGACATTTCGCCAAAGTTTATGAAGATATTTTCAAACCAGCATGCCAAATCGCTGGTTATAAGGCAACTAGAGCTGACGATGTTAAAGAAAGCAATTTAATACATCTTGATATTTTGAAGAGGGTTGTTCACTCGCCTATGGCTATATGTGATCTTAGCAGTCGAAATCCGAACGTATTGTTTGAACTTGGTTTGCGCCAAGCATTTGATAAACCAACAATTCTGGTTAAAGATGCAGATACACAAGATATTTTCGACATCGCTCCGATTCGCTATACAACCTATCATAAGACACTACGATACAGAGAAGTTTTAGAAGATCAGAAATCGATCTCTGATGCCATACGCTCTACTCGAGATGCAGCCGGGAAACCGTACAATGTGAATTCCTTAATAAAATTACTTGAACTCTCAAGCCCAGCAAAAATAATAGAAAACGGCCAGCCCGATCCACAAGGGTATTTTCAAGTATTGATGGCAGAGATCACACAATTAAGACGTGATTTCAGAAGCGAAAAGTTAGAAACGGGAGAAATGAAAAATTCAACAATGAATTACAACGATGAAATTAGAGGAAAAGCAGAAATATTAAGAAAAAAAGTTCAAAGGATTCAAAACTCTATAGCAACAGGATCGAAAGTCGAAAGCCTAGAAGAAAATATTGTCGAATGCATAGAATTGGGAAAAGAAGCTATTATTTATTACAATAGTAATTCCAAATTCAGGGCGGGACCTCGCCAAAAATCAGTAGAAAACGATTTAATAATATTGGAAAACTTACACATTCAGTGCCTCTTATAAATTACACCAATAAAATCCGATTCATTCTGAAAAAATCCGAAGGACTATTACGTACCTTCATCGGCATTAACTCGCTTATCAACCCGCCCCCGTCGTGCATCCGCACGCGGACTTCGGCAACATGCACTGCATGAACGCCGACCTTTCCGACCTCACCCGGTCGCTGTAAAACTTGATCCGCTTGGGCACCATTGCCGAGGTAAAAGGGGTCAAGGCGCGCGTGCGGCTCGGGCCGACACTCACCACGGAATGGCTGAGATGGGCCACGGGCAGCACGCGCACTTGGTCGGCACCCACCGTGGGCGAACAGGTCATCGTCTTTGCCACAGGCTGTGGCCTGTCGCGCGGCCTCATCTTGCCGGTGCTGTACTCGCAGGAATTTGACGTAGCCGAATCGAGCGACAGCATCCACACCACGCACTATCCTGACGGCGCCGTGGTGCAGTACGGCCATGCGGCACACGCGCTGACGGCCACGCTGCCAGGCAGCACCGCCACCAGCTTGGGCCTTGGTTCGATGTGGGAGCGCGCAAAGGAGTGCGTTGGTATGAAGGATGACGTGGTATTCCGTGATATCCGGGCCTTGGCGGCCAAGGATGCGGCACGGCACGGCGAGAACCGCAGCGACATTCAAAAGCGCCGGGTGCACACGTCAGGCAAGACCACGGAATCTACATCAAGGAAGTGATTGCGGATGTTTCCGAGATCCCGATAACATTACCCTGGCTTGAATAAAACCCGACCTTCGCAAGTAGTCGCGGCTGCTTCAGCTCCGCAGCAGACATAGTTCTGACGCATTCGGCATATGTCGCCGCTGCCGATCAAGCGTCGTGATAAACAACGCCGTATGTGTCGAACATCGCTCCAGCCAGCTCGATCATGCTGAGGCCGCTGCGCTCCCAAAACGTCAGAAAGTATGTCAACTTGTCGCAAGGAGCTTCAGCATCCATGCCATGCAGCGCACAAATCGTGGCTCTGATACGCAACACATCAGGGTCATCCGACATATCGCGCCCACGGATGGCCTCCCAAAGCATCGCCCGGGCAGCTAAGGCCTCGCTATCCGTTGCCGCGCCCTCAAAATATCGCTTAGCAACCAAAACAGAAGATTGCGCGATAAGGGGCAGACATTCGATCACACGCGCCAGGGCGCTGACCATAAAGCATTGAGCATCACCGTGCTCTGCCGAATCATCCAGATCAACGGTGGATGAAATAACATCAAAAGGATTACGGTGAGACATGCTGACTTTCCAAGCAAAGCTTGCTTGGTCATACGTCGCGTAAACGGAAAAACCCAGCACCGATATTATACAAACGTATAATATACAGTACTGGGTTTCTATACAGCTTGCGCCGTAAGTCCTTGAATCTAATGGTCGGGGCGAGAAGATTCGAACTTCCGACCCCATGCACCCCATGCATGTACGCTACCAGGCTGCGCTACGCCCCGACGAGGTGGGAATTATAGCAGACGCTTTTAGGTTTTTGCCATGCTTTGCGCATGATTCATATCGAACTGCGCAAACTTTTTTGCATGCCCCGTCCAGGCGCCCTATTCGCTCAGCAGCAGCGCCGTGAGGACGATGCGGAAACCGGCGATCAGCGGTTCGACCTTGACGTCTGGATTGTGCACCACCCGCACGGGCAAGCCCTGGTACATGGCGATCATGGCGTTCAGGCGCCCTTCCAGCATCTCCTCATCGGCCGGCAAGCCGCGCTTGATGCGCGCGTCGCGGATGATGGCGAGTAGCTGCTGGCGCGAACGCACGTCCGCGCAGCGCAGCATCTCGGCAATGGCGGGATTGCGCGAGGCCTCGGCAAAAATTTCCAGCGGCATTACCCACGTTTTCGGGTCCAGGCTTTCCAGCACATGCTCGCCCGCATTGTCGATCACGGACTGCAGCGGATCTTCGCGCTGCGCCAGATCCTGCATCAGGTTCGACACCCGCTCGGTGTTCTTCATGACGAAGGCGGCGATGATCGCATCCTTGCTGTCAAAATAATTATAGATGTGGCCCGCGCTCATGCCGGCCGCTTTCGATATCTCGGCCATGCTGGCGCCGTGAAAGCCGCGGCGGCTGAAACAGCTTTCGGCCGCATCGAGGACCTGCTTGCGCCGCGTGTTGGCGCGCTCGGGGTCCGGATGCTTCTTTTCAACTTGGTTCATGATTTTCCAGTAGCGCGCCGGCCTTGCCCCTGCGGACAAGGGCAAGGCCGGCGTCGGCGTCCCCGTGATTATTGGGCGCCGCCAGCCGCCGCGACGGCTGTCTGCTCAGGCTGCCAACCGCCGCCCAGCACCTTGTACAAGGTGACCAGGTTGGTCGATTTGGCCAGGCGCGCCGTGATCAGGCTTTGCTGCGCCGTGTACAGCGCGCGCTGGGCCACCAGGGCGTTCAGGTAGGACTCGGCGCCCTGCTTGTAACGCGCATCGTGGATGGTGTAGCTCTTCGTCGACGCCTCGACCAGCGAGACCTGCGATTGCAGGCGCTCGTCGATGGTGCCGCGCTGGGCCAGCGCATCGGACACTTCACGGAAGGCGACCTGGATCGCCTTTTCGTATTGCGCCACGGAGATTTCACGCTGCACCTTGGCGATATCGAGGTTGGCGCGGTTCACGCCGCCATCGAAGATCGGCAAGCTGATCTGCGGCAGGAAACTCCACGTGCCGCTGCCGCCCTTGAACAGGCCGGACAGGTTGTCGCTGACCGAACCCGCCGTCGCCGTCAGCGAAATGCGCGGGAAGAAAGCCGCGCGCGCCGCGCCGATGTTGGCGTTGGCCGCGCGCAAGGTGCGCTCGGCCGCCAGCACGTCGGGACGGCGTTGCAGCACGTCCGACGGCACGCCGGACGGAATGTCCGCCAGGGCCGTCACGGCGCCGAACTCGCCTTGCGGCAGCAGGTCGGCCGGCACGGGGCCGCCCACCAGCAAGACCAGCGCGTTCTGGTCGAGCGCAACCTGGCTCGTGTAGACGGCCACGTCGGAACGGGCAGCCTCCACGCTGGTCTGGGCATCGTACTTGTCCAGGCCCGACGTGGCGCCGGCACTGAAGCGGCGCACGGCCAGGTCATACGACGACTGCTGGCTCTTCAGCGTGTCTTGCGCCACGCGCAGGCGCTGCTGGTCGGCCACCAGGTTCAGATAGGTGCTGGCCACTTCGGCCACCAGGCTGATCTGCTGTGCACGGCGTGCTTCTTCCGTGCCCAGGTATTGTTCCAGCGCGCTGTCGGACAGGCTGCGCACGCGGCCGAAGAAGTCCAGCTCGTACGCCGACACGCCCAGGTTCGCCGTGTACTGGCGATTGATGGACGCTTCGCCGGAGGCGCTCTGGTTTTTCGAGATACGCGTGGCCGACTGGCCGCCCGAGGCCGACAGGGTCGGGATCAGGGCGGCGCGTTCGATGCCGTAGGTGGCGCGCGCCTTCTCGATGTTCAGGATCGAGACGCGCAGGTCGCGGTTGTTGGCCAGCGCCAGTTCCAGTACCTGGCGCAAACGCGCATCGGCAAAGAACTCGCGCCAGGCGACGTCCGCCACCGGCTTGGCGTCGGCGGCGGCCATGTCGGCCTTGTAGGAAGGACCGGTCGGCCACGCCGTGGGCGCCGGCGCTGCCGGACGCTCGTACGTGGGGGCCAGGCTGCAACCGGCCAGCAAGGCCAGTGCCGCCATGGAGAGTAGCGTTTTTTTCATATTAATGCGCATCCTTAGAAAGCGTGACGGCTGGCGAACCAGGCGTCGCCGGCGTGGTTGGCGCGTCCGGCTTCGAGAAGAAGCCGCGCACCAGCACGAAGAACACCGGCACGAAGAAGATACCAAGGAACGTGGCCGTCAACATGCCGCCCAGCACGCCGATACCGATGGCGTTCTGGCTGCCGGAACCGGCGCCGCTGGAAATCGCCAGTGGCAACACGCCCAGACCGAAAGCGATCGAGGTCATCAGAATTGGACGCAGACGCAGACGCACCGCATGCAAGGTCGCGTCCAGCAGCGACATGCCCGATTCCTGCATTTCCTTGGCGAATTCGACGATCAGAATCGCATTCTTCGCCGACAGACCCACCACCGTGAGCAAGCCCACCTGGAAGTACACGTCGTTCGACAGGCCGAAGAACCAGGTGCCCAGCACGGCACCGATCACGCCCAGCGGTACCACCAGCAGCACCGAGAAAGGAATCGACCAGCTTTCATACAGCGCGGCCAGGCACAGGAAGACGATCAGCAAGGACAGCGCATACAGCTGCGGCGTCTGCGAACCGGATTCGCGCTCTTCCAGCGACACGCCGGTCCAGCTCATGCCGATGCCTGGCGGCAGCTTGGCGACCATCTCTTCCATCGCGTTCATGGCGGCGCCCGTGCTCTGGCCCGGCGCCGGCGTACCGAGGATCTCCACCGACGGCAAGCCGTTGTAGCGTTCCAGGCGCGGCGAAGCATAGATCCACTTGCCCGTGGCGAATGCCGAGAACGGCACCATCTGGCCAGCGCTATTGCGCACGAACCATTTGTTCAAGTCTTCCGGCAGCATGCGCGATTCGGCATTACCCTGCATGAACACTTTCTTCACACGGCCGCGGTCGAGGAAGTCGTTCACATACGAACTACCCCAGCCCACGCTCAGCACGCGGTTGATTTCCGAGATCTGCAAGCCCAGCGCGGTAGCTTTCTGCTGGTCGATGTCGATCTTGTACTGCGGCGTATCTTCCTGGCCGTTCGGACGCACGCCAACCATGGCAGGATTCTGCGAGGCCATGCCCAGCAACTGGTTACGCGCCGCCATCAGGGCGTCATGGCCGACACCGCCGATATCCTGCAACTGCATGTCGAAACCGGTGGCGTTACCCAGTTCCAGCACGGCAGGCGGAGCGAACGTAAACACCATCGCATCCTTGATCTGCAACAGCTTGCCCATGGCGCGACCGGCCACGGCCGGCGCTTTTTGCGCCACGTCCTTGCGCAGCGACCAGTCTTTCAGGCGCACGAAGGCGATACCCGTATTCTGGCCGTTACCGCCGAAGCTGAAACCGGCGACGGCAAACACGGAAGCGACGTTGTCTTTTTCGCTGTTCATGAAGTGGTCTTCGACCTGTTCGATCACTTTCAGGGTGCGCTCTTGCGTGGCGCCCGTCGGCAATTGAATCTGCGTAAACAGGATGCCCTGGTCTTCTTCCGGCAGGAAGGAGGTCGGCAAGCGCATGAAGACGAATACCAGGCCGGCCAGCAGGATGACGTACAACAGCATCGAACGGGCACGGTGTGTGATCATCGCGCCAACCATGCTTTGGTACTTGTTGCTGCTGCGATCAAAACTGCGGTTGAACCAGCCGAAGAAACCCTTGTTCGTCGCGTGATGGCCTTTTTCGACCGGTTTCAGCAACGTGGCGCACAAGGCTGGCGTAAATACCAGCGCGACGACGACGGACAGCACCATCGACGAGACGATCGTGATCGAGAACTGGCGGTAAATCACGCCTGTCGAACCGCCGAAGAAAGCCATCGGCACGAACACGGCCGACAGCACCATGGCGATACCGACCAGCGCGCCCGTGATCTGCGTCATGGACTTGCGCGTCGCTTCCAGCGGCGACAAGCCCTCTTCGCTCATCACGCGCTCGACGTTTTCCACCACCACGATCGCATCGTCGACCAGCAGGCCGATGGCCAGCACCATGGCGAACATGGTGAGCGTATTGATCGAATAGCCGAACGCATTCAGGATGCCGAAGGTACCGAGCAGCACGACCGGCACGGCCATGGTCGGGATCAGGGTGGCGCGGAAGTTTTGCAGGAACAGATACATCACCAGGAATACCAGGATGACGGCTTCGACCAGGGTCTTGACCACTTCTTCGATCGACAGTTTCACGAACGGGGTCGTGTCGAACGCCACCTGGTAGCTCATGCCTTCAGGGAATTGCTTGCTCAGGTTGCCCAGCATGGCTTTCGCCGCATTGGCCGTATCGAGCGCATTGGCGCCCGTCGCCAGCTTGATCGCCACGCCGGTCGCCGCATGGCCGTTGTAGCGGGCCACGGTGTTGTAGTTCTCGCGGCCCAGTTCCATGCTGGCCACGTCCTTCAGGTGCACCATGGCACCCTCGGTGGTGGTTTTCAGCAAGATGGCGCCGAACTGTTCCACCGTTTGCAAGCGGCTTTGCGCCGAGACGGTGGCGTTCAGCTGCTGGCCCTTGACGGACGGCGTGCCGCCCAGTTCACCGGCAGACACTTCCGCATTCTGCGCCTGCACGGCCGTAATCACGTCCGCCGGGGTCAGGTTGAAGCTTTGCAGCTTGGCCGGGTCGAGCCAGATACGCATCGCGTACTGCGAACCGAACAGCGTCACGTCGCCCACACCAGGAACGCGGCTCAGCGGATCGACGACGTTGGCGGCCACATAGTCGCTCAAGTCGGTCTGGTCCATCTTGCCGTTTTCGGAAATGAAGCCGAACACCATCAGGAAGTTCTTCGTGGCTTTCGACACGACAAGACCCTGTTGCGTGACAGCCGTCGGCAGCAGTGGCGTAGCCAGCTGCAGCTTGTTCTGTACCTGCACCTGGGCGATGTCGGGATTGGTGCCGCTGGTAAACGTCAGCGTGATGCTGATGCCGCCAGTCGCATCGCTCGACGAAGACATGTAGCGCAAGCCGTCGATACCCTTCATCTTTTGTTCGATGACCTGGGTGACCGCATCTTCCACGGTCTTGGCGGAGGCGCCAGGGTAGGAGCCGCTGATCGAAATCGACGGCGGAGCGATGCTCGGGTACTGCGCGATCGGCAGGCTGAGGATCGAAATCACGCCGGCAAGCATGATGACGATCGCGACCACCCAGGCAAAAATCGGGCGGTCAATGAAAAAACGGGCCATTAATATTCTCCTGAATTAGTGGGCGCTGGCAGCCGATGCGGCGGCAGAAGCGGCAGCGGCGGACGCAGGAGCAGCTTCGGCCTTGGCCGGTACGGCAACGGCTGGGGCGCCTGGCTTGACTTTTTGCAAGCCTTCCACGATCACGCGGTCGCCTGCGGCCAGGCCGGACGTCACCAGCCAGTTGGTGCCGACGGTGCCGCTGGTGGTCAGTACGCGCTGTTCGACCTTGTTTTCCTTGTTCAGTATCATGGCCGTGGCCTGGCCCTTCTGGTTGCGCGTCACGCCCACTTGCGGCACGGTAATGGCTTTCTCATCGACGCCCGTTTCCAGCTGCGCGCGCACGTACATACCTGGCAGCAATTCGCCTTTCGGGTTCGGGAACAGCGCGCGCAAGATCACGTTACCCGTGGTCGGATCGACCGTCACGCCGGAAAACTGCAGCTTGCCCGATTCGCCGTACTTGCTGCCGTCCGGCAAGATCAAATCGACCTTGGCCTGGCCTTCGCCCACTTTTTTCAGCGAGCCGTCGGCCATCTGGCGCTTCAAGCGCAGCAAATCGGTGCTCGACTGGGTCACGTCGACATAGATCGGGTCGAGTTGCTGCACGGTCGTCAGCGCTTCGGCCTGGCCCGCCGTCACCAGCGCGCCGGCCGTCACGGTCGAGCGGCTGGTGCGGCCGCTGATCGGCGCCGTCACGGTGCTGTAGCGCAGGTTGATGTTGGCCGATTCCAGCGCCGCAGTGGCGGACTCGACGTCTGCCTTCGCTTGCTCGAACGCAGCGACGGCATCATCGTATTCCTGGCGGCTCACGCCTTCGATGGCAACCAGTTCCTTGTAGCGCGACGCTTTCGGACCGGCCGTCAGCAGATTGGCCTTGGCTTTCGACAGCGCGGCCTTGGCCGAATTGGCGGCCGCCTGGTACGTGGCGGAATCGATCTGATACAGGGCCGTGCCCGCTTTCACATCGCTACCCTCGACAAACAGGCGCTTCTGGATCAAGCCACCGACTTGCGGGCGCACATCGGCGACCTGGTAGGCATTGGTACGGCCGGGCAATTCGGCGCTCATCGGCAACGCGGCCGGATTAACAGTAAACACGACCACCTGTGGCGCTTGCTGCGCGTGAGGTGCTTCCTGTTTTTTACTGCAGCCGGCCATGATTACAGTGGCGCACAGAACGGCAATAGCGCCGCTCGTACGCGGCGACGTCAGGGAAAAGGTTGGTTGCATCTTGGACTTTCTGAAAAAGAAGCTGGCTAGTGTCGTTAGAAATGACTAAATTTATTAACGCAGATCAAAGAATGAACGATCATTCTAAAATCGTCAAGCATCGTTACAATTGAAACATAGTAACCATCAAGCGAATTAAATTATCAATGAGGCAACAAAATAAAGACAACTACAGCAGCGGCGCGCCAGCAAAGTTAGCTACGAAGCTGGCGTACGGTGGCAAAAATGGCAATGCGGAAAAGGTGGATTGAGTGAATACTGTAGCAGGGTCAAGATTTCTTTGCTGAACTGACCAACGCGGACGCAACACTGCCCCACGCGGCAGGCGTGATGGAATAATTATTTACCAATGGTATCGAAAAGACATGTCCCGGCAGACGCGCTACTATATTGGCCACGGCGTGGCGAAGCGGGGTGCGATGATGACGGCACAAGCTCATGGATTGGCGCAACACGATGGCGCGGGCGGCCTGGACGCGCTGCTGTCGACGGGCGTGCCCGGCCTCGACGCCATTCTCACAGGCGGCCTGCTGCCCGAGCGCCTGTATTTGGTCGAAGGCGTGCCCGGCACGGGCAAGACCACCTTGGCGCTGCAGTTTCTGGCCGAAGGGGTGCGCAGCGGCGTGCCCGTGCTGTATATCGCGCTGGCCGAATCCGAGATCGAGCTGCGCACCGCCGCCCTGTCGCACGGCTGGGACCTGGCCGGCATCGCCATCGAAGAAGTGGCGCCCAGCGACGACATGCTCGACCCCGAGCGCCAGTACACCATCTTCCACCCGTCGGAAATCGAACTGGCCTCAACCAACCAGCGCATCCTGGCCGCCATCGAAAAGCACCGCCCGGCCCGCCTCGTGCTCGATTCGCTGTCCGAACTGCAGCTGCTGGCGGAAAATCCCCTGCGCTACCGGCGCCAAGTCGTGGCCCTGAAACAATACATGGCCAGCCGGCACTGCACCACCATGCTGATCGATGACCGTTCCGCGCTCGACGACGGCTTGCAAGTGCGTAGCGTGGCCCATTGCGTGATCTCGCTGGAATTGCAAAACCAGGACTACGGCACTGACCGGCGCCGTGTGCGCGTGGTGAAATACCGGGGCGTGCCGTTTCGCAGCGGCACGCACGACTACAAGATCGCCCATGAGGGCCTGGTCGTCTTTCCGCGCCTGGTGGCGGCCGACACGCGCCGCGATGGCAGCCATCGGCGCCTGTCGAGCGGCGTGCCCGAACTCGACACCATGATAGGCGGCGGCCTCGAAGAAGGCATGAGCACCCTCATTTCCGGCCCCGCCGGCAGCGGCAAGTCCACCCTGGCGGCGCAATTCGTGCACGCGGCAACAAAGCGCGGCGAACCGTGCGCCATGTTCCTGTTCGAGGAAGCGCGCAGCAAACTCCTGAACCGGGCCGACAGCGTGGGCATGCGCCTGCAGGCGGCGCTGGACACGGGTTTGCTGAGCGCACAGCAGATCGACCCGGCCGAACTGACGCCGGGCGAATTCGCCCAGGCCGTGGTCGACGCAGCGCAGCGGGGCGCCAGGGTGATCGTCATCGATAGCCTGAATGGCTACATGCATGCGGTGCCCGATGAACGCTTTCAGAGCACCTACCTGCACGAACTGCTCAATTACCTGAGCCAGCACGGCGTGGCCACCCTGCTCGTCGGCGTGCAGCAAAACATGCTGGGCACCTCGATGACGACGGCGGCCGACGCCAGCTACCTGGCCGACAGCGTCATCATGCTGCGCTACTACGAAACGGAAGGCGAAGTGCGGCAAGCCATTTCCGTCTTCAAGAAGCGCGGCAGCGCGCACGAGCGCAGCATCCGCCGCTTCGACATCAGCCCGCAGGGCGTGCGCATCGGCCCGGCCCTGGCCGGTTTTCACGGCATCCTGTCGGGCTTGCCCACCATCGGCGGCACGCCATTTCCCTAGGAACGCCATGGAGCTGCGCATCCTGATCTACGCGCCTGCCGGCCAGGATGCCGCCCTGGCCGGCACGGTATTGGCGGGCAGCACCATCGCCAGCCACGCCTGCCGCTCGCCCGGCGAACTGGCCGAGCAGCTGGCGCTGGGCGCCGGCGGCGTGCTGACGGTGGACGAGGCCTTGCATGCGGGCGTCTACGCCGTGCTCGACGCCTATACCCGCCAGCAGCCGGACTGGTCCGACTTGCCGATCACCGTGCTGACGCACGCGCGGCTCGATTCCCTGCCCTTGCGGCAAGCCATTGCCACCCTGGGCAACCTGACCCTGCTGGAACGCCCCGTCCACATCCTGACCCTGATCACCTCGGCCCACGCCATGCTGCGCGCGCGCCAGCGCCAGTACCAGGTGCGCGAGACGCAGCGGCGCAAGGATGAATTCATTGCCAGCCTCGGGCATGAACTGCGCAATCCGCTGGCGCCCATCAAGTCGTCGGTGGCCCTGCTCAAGCACCTGTTTCCCGCATCGGAGCAGGTGGGCAAGCTGAGCGACGTGATTGAGCGCCAGGTGACGCACCTGACGCGGCTGGTGGATGACTTGCTCGACGTGGCGCGCATCACCAGCGGCAAGGTAGTGCTGCAGCGCAAGGAGTTTGAGCTGCAGCAAGTGCTCGAGCATGTCATCGAACTGTGCCAGCCTGCGGCCAGCAGCCGGCACATCGGCCTCACGCTGGAATTGCCGCCACATGCCGTGACCTTGCACGCCGACTATGCCAGGGTGGTGCAGATCTTTTCCAATATCGTCTCGAATGCCGTGAAGTTCACGCAGGACGGCGGACACATCCACATGACGGCGCGCCTGGCGCAGGGCCAGTTGCAAGTGATGGTCGAAGACAATGGCATCGGCATCGACCCGGATACCATTGCGCGCATCTTTTCCATGTTCGAACAGGGACGCACGGTGGCAGGCCAGATAAAAAGTGGCCTGGGCATCGGATTGAGTCTGGCGCGCCAATTTGCCGAAATGCATGGCGGCAGCATCGAGGCCTACAGCGATGGCGCCGGGCGTGGCAGCCGCTTCATCGTCACCTTGCCGGCCAGCGCCGGTGGCGCCCCGGCCGCCATGCCGGCCTCCAGGAACGACGCGCCCGTGAGCGCGGGCCAGCCCGTACAAGTGCTGGTGGTGGACGATAACCGCGACGCGGCCGATTCCCTGCAAAGCCTGTTCCAGCTCGAGGGCTATGCGTCCACGGTCGCGTATGGCGGCGCGCAGGCGCTGGCGGCCGTCGAGATGGCGTGGCCGCAACTGGTCGTGATGGATCTGGGGATGCCGGACATGGATGGCTACGAAGCGGCGCGCCAGATCCGCCAGCGCGCGCACGGGCGCGACGTGCTGATGATCGCCCTGACGGGCTGGGGCCAGGGCGAGGCGCGCGCACGGACCGAGCAAGCCGGCTTCGACCATCACCTGACGAAACCGGTGGATTTCGACGCCATCGCCGCCCTGCTGGAACAGCACCTGGCGCAGCGGACGGCGGCCGCTACGCAGACGCAGTAGCGATTACTTCCACTTGCCGCGCAATTCCTGCACCTTCTGTTGCAGCAACTCCGGCGTGGCAGCCTCGGGTGCCACAGGCACGCCCACGGCCAGCGACAAACGCGAGCGCAAGCCCGCCTTGAAGGCGCGCTCGAACAAATGGCCATTGCGATGGCTCAACAAATGTCCCCACAAGCCGCGCAGCGCCAGCGGAATCACGGGCACCTTGCTGCGCTCGACGATTTTGGCAATGCCGCCCTTGAATTCGCTGATCTGGCCCGTGCGCGTCAGCTTGCCTTCGGGGAAGATGCACACGAGTTCGCCCTCGTGCAGCGCTTGCGCGATATCGATGAACGCCTTTTCCATCAGGAAAGGATCTTCCTTGGCGGGCGCGATGGGGATCGCCTTGGCCGTACGGAAAATCCAGCCCATCAGTGGCATCTTGAAGATGCGGTGGTCCATGACGAAACGGATGGGGCGCGGGCTGGCCGCCATGATGACGATGGCGTCCACATAGCTCACATGGTTGCACACCAGCACGGCTGCCCCTTCCGTCGGGATGCGCTCGCCATCGACGACTTTGACACGGTGCACGGTCTGGATGAGTATCCATGCGAGGAAGCGCATGAGGAATTCCGGCACCAGCGAGAAGATGTAGGCGGCCACCAGCGCATTGAGGATCGCCGTGACGAGGAACAGTTCGGGGATGGTAAAGCCCTTGCCCAGCAGCACGATGGCCACGCCGGCGGCCGCCACCATGAACAGGGCGTTGAGAATATTCATGCCGGCGATCGTGCGCGAAATGTGTTTCGGGTCGCAGCGCGTCTGGATCAGGGCGAACAGGGGCACGATGAAGAAGCCGCCGAAGACGCCGATCATGACGATGTCGATCAGGATGCGCGGCACGCCCGCCTGACTGACGAACGCCAGCGCATCGACCACTTGCGTGTTCGCATACGCATTGCTGGCGAAATACAGGTCGATGCCGAACAGCGACAGGCCGATGGAGCCGAACGGCACCAGGCCGATCTCGATCTTGTGGCCGGACAACCTTTCACACAGCAGGGAGCCCGTGCCGATGCCGACGGAAAACACGGTCAGCAGCAGCACGAACACGCTGTGGTCGCCATGCAGGAAATCCTTCGAATACACGGGGAACTGGGCCAGGATCAGCGCGCCGTAAAACCAGAACCACGAATTGCCCAGCATGGCCAGGAAAACGGGACGGTTCTTGCGCGAAAAATTCAGGTTGCGGAACGATTCGGCGACAAAATTCAGGCTCACCTTCAAGTCCGGTTCGGGCGCAGGCGTGCGCGGCACGCGGTAGCTGGCGATCAGGCCGAACACGGCTACTGCAATCGTCGCGCCGGCGACCAGTTCCACGCCCAGCGGCTTGTGCACGATCAGCACGGCGCCGAGGATTTCACCCAGCAAGATGCCGACAAACGTGCCCATCTCGATCAGGCCATTGCCGCCGACCAATTCCTCGGGTTTCAGTTGCTGCGGCAGGTAGGCATACTTGACGGGGCCGAACAGGGTCGAATGTACACCCATGCCCACCACGGCGGCCACCAGCAGCCACAGGGTGTGCGTCATCCAGCCGGCGGCGGCGACCGCCATGATGGCCAGTTCCATCCATTTCACGAAGCGGGCCAGGCCCGCCTTTTCGAACTTGTCGGCCAGCTGGCCCGCCGTGGCCGAAAACACAACGTAGGGCAGGATGAACAGGCCGGGGATCAAATTGGTGATGGTGGACGGGTCGAGCGTGGTCCAGCTCAGCGCATCGTAGGCGAGGATCACCATCAGGGCCGTCTTGAACAGATTGTCGTTGAAGGCGCCAAAGAACTGGGTCCAGAAGAAGGGCCCGAAACGGCGCTGCGACAATAAGGAAAACTGGCTGCTTTGACTCATGGCATGGGGAACCGGCAATTAAGGAATTGCTAAAATACAGCACTATCTTGCGCACGACAATCTGAATGTCGCCATCTTGCTTAGCGTCAATACGGAAAGCGCCGCATCGCGCCATGCTGGCCCCGCACCTGACGCCTTTCCCCTACACAACAAAAAACGCCCATTTCTTGATAATAAGGTAATGTGCGCATACTGCGGAGTCTTCGCCCCGCCCCTCCAGGAAAGCTGACCCATGTTTGGATTGATAACGCTGTTCATCCTTGGCGTGCTGATCACCGGCTTCGTGCTGGTGCTGCAGTACCGCAGAAAAGTGGCCGATCTGGAATTGCTGACAGCGCGCCTGCGCAAGGAAGTCGACGGCATACAGCAGCGCCTGCTAACCTTGGAAGGCCAGGACGTAGCGCCAGTTGCCTCACCTGCCGTGCCCGCAGCCGTCGCACCAGTAACAGTGCCGACGCCCGTTTCCGTGCCTGCACCGGCGCCGGTGCAGGTGCAGGTGTCGAAGGCGGCCGTGATCGAACCGGTCGAGCTGGCAAAGGTCGCGCCGGCCGCGCCCCTGCCGCCGAAGCCTTCGCCACCCACGCCACAGGCTCCCGCCAAACCTGCCCCTGCCGCCCCTGCTGCCCCCAACACTCCGTCCTGGATCGCGCACCCGGACGGCCTCGTTGCCAAGGCGAAGAACTGGCTGTTCACGGGTAACCTGGTTGCCAAGCTGGGCTTGATGATTCTGTTCCTCGGCGTCAGCTTCCTGCTCAAATACGTGTCGGCGCAGGTCACGGTGCCCATCGAGTTGCGTCTGGCAGGCATCGCGCTGGCCGACATCGCCCTGCTGGCCTGGGCCTGGCGCATCCGTATCAAACGCCCCGGCATCAGCCTGCCGCTGCAGGGCACGGCGCTGGCGATCTTGATGCTGGTGACGTTTGGCGCCTTCCGCCTGTATGAACTGATCCCGGCGGGCCTGGCGTTTGCCGTGCTGTTCGTGCTGACGGCGTTCACGTGCTTGCTGGCAGTGCTGCAAAACGCCGTCTGGCTGGCCGTCTTCGGCATCGTCGGCGGCTTTGCCGTGCCCCTGCTCGTCTCGACGGGCAGCGGCAACCATATCGGCCTGTTCAGCTATTACGCGCTGCTCAATGCGGGCGTCTTCGCCATCGCCCTGAAACGCGCCTGGCGCGTCCTGAATGTGCTGAGCTTTGGCTTTACCTTCGTCGTCGCCACCACCTGGGGCTTGCTGCGCTACACGCCCGAGCACTACCTGTCGACGCAGCTGTTCCTGATCCTGTTCGTGCTGTTCTATATCGGCATCGCGATTGCCTACTGCGCGCGCCAGGCGCCGCGCTTGAAACACTATGTGGATGGCACCCTCGTGTTCGGCACGCCGCTGGCGGCCATGGGCCTGCAATACGGCCTGGTCCGGCACTTCGAGTTTGGCCTGGCGTTTTCCGCGCTGCTCGGCGGCTTGACCTACACGGGACTGGCCGTGGCCCTGTGGCGCCGCGCAGGTTTCAAACTGCTGGCCGAAGCCTTCCTCGCGCTGGGCATCGTCTTCGGCACGCTGGCCATCCCGTTTGCCCTCGATGGCCGCTGGACGTCCGCCGCCTGGGCGCTGGAAGGCGCGGGCATCGTCTGGGTCGGCTTGCGCCAGCGCCAGACCCTGGCCTGGGTCTTCGGCCTGCTGGTGCAGGGGGCCGCCTGGCTGGCCTTCCTCGGCGCCATGCAGGGACTCAATACGGCAGCGGCCCTGCAAGCCAACATCTGGCTCGGCTGCGCGCTGCTGGCGGCCGCCGCGCTGGTGATGGCCTACAATTTCCGCCGCCACGCCAGCCACTTACATCCTGAATTCATGAGCAGCCTGTCCGTGCTGTTCCTGACGGCCGCCACGGCCTGGCTGCTGGGCGGCATCTGGAGCGAAATCCTGCTACGCACGGATGCCGCCACGCAACTGAACCTGCTCACCGTCAGCGCGCTGGCGGTAGCAGCCCTGCTAGCGGCGCTGGCGCGGCGCGAACAATGGCATGCGCCGCGCGCCCTGCTGCTGGCCGTACAGGTACTGGCCGGCATGGTCATGCTCAGCCGCGCCAGCTGGGCCTGGGACCAGCATCCGGCCAACCTGTTCGACGGCTCCTTCCTCAGCGCCCTGCTGCTGGGCGCCGCCGCCTTTGCCAGCGCCCGCTTCCTTGCGCTGCGCGCACGCGGCGGCGACGAGCTACTGGCGCTGGCAGCGCGTCCCCTGCTGGTCTGGAGCGGCTTGCTGTGGTTTGCCGCCATCCTCGTACCGTTCACCAGCTGGCTGCTGCGCCTGATCGATGGCGACCTGAGCATGCAGCCGTACGCGGGCGAGCACTGGCTGGCGCTGTACCTGATCGCCGTGTCCGTCACGACACCCGTGTTCGCGATTGTGGCGCGGCGCCTCGATTGGCCGCAGCTGCGCTGGTTCACCGTGGCCGCCTGGCTCGGCCTGGGCCTGTGGAGCGCCAACCTGCTGCTGGCACTGTACCTGCGCGACTATCTGCTGACGGGCTTGAGCTGGCTGGCCCTGGCCGGCGCGCTGGCGGCCGGCGAATACCTGCTGCAGGCCTGGCCGAAAGCCGGCTGGCAACTCGACGTGCGTGCGCTGCGGCTCTTGCATACCCTGCGCACGGCCGCGCCATGGCTGATGCTGTGGCCCGTGGGCGCCATGCATGTCAACGCCTGGCTGGCACAGCATGAAGACAGCGTCAGCCCCGCCTGGGCCCGCTACTTGCCGGCCTGGGCCATGATGCTGGTACTGGCCTGGCTGATCCGCCGCTGCCGTGCCGGCGTCTGGCCGGTGGCACCGATTGCCGAGTGGTACCAGCGCACCCTGATACCGCTGGGTGCGCTCTGGTCGCTGCTGCTGATCGCCGCCTGGAACATCTTCGACGATGGCGCCATGGCGCCGCTGCCCTACTTGCCGCTGCTCAATCCGCTGGACTTGAGCACGGGCTTTGCCGTGCTGCTGGCCATTGCCAGCTACCGCCTGCTGCCGGCGCAGCAGCTGCCCCTGTCCGCCCTGTGGCAGGCACGCTTGCCTGCCGTAGCCGCCTGCTGCGTGTATGTGTGGTTCAACCTGATGCTGCTGCGCACGGTGTCGCACTATGTCGGCGTGCCCTATACCTTTGACGCCATGCTGGCCTCGCAGTTCGTGCAAGCGATGCTGTCGCTCGTGTGGAGCGTCACGGCCCTGCTGCTGATGCGCCACGCGGCGCGCCAGCAGCGGCGCCAGCAATGGAGCATGGGTGCCGTGCTGCTGGGGCTGGTAGTTGTGAAACTGTTCCTGATCGACCTGTCCAATGTGGGCGGCATCGAACGCATCATATCTTTCGTGGGTGTCGGCTTGCTGATGGTCTTGATCGGCTACCTGGCGCCCTTCCCCAAGGCTGCCGCGCCAGCGTCAGCCGAACCGCAACCGGGAGCAGCATGAAAACAAGCACACTCATGTTCGGCATCGTGTTGATGGCAGGCGCCGCGCTGGCCGCGCCTGGCCAGGACAGGCCACAGGACTACGGCTGGAGCATGCCGGTGACCGTGCCGGCCGGCGCGGGCATCGTCCAGCTATCGTTGCCCAGGGAAGTCTACCTGCACGCCAGCTCGGCCAGCCTGGCCGACGTGCGCCTGTTCGACGCCGACGGCAAGCGCCTGGCCTACGCCATCGGTGCACCGCCAGCGCAATCGGCGACGCAACGGACAGCCATTCCAGCCCGTATCTTCCCCGTGACGGGCGCGACGGCAACTGGCGACGGCTTGCAAGGTATCGACATCCGCACGGCCGACGATGGCCGCTTGCTATCGGTCAGCACGCGCGCCGGCACGGCTGCGACCACGGCGGCCCTGCAAGCGCTGATTCTCGACCTGGGCAAGCAAACGCAAGACAAGCGTATCGCCGCCTTGCGCTTCACGCCACCGGCCCGCACGGTCAATTACAGTGCACAAGTGCTGCTGGAAGTGAGCGATGACCTGAAGCAATGGGACGCCATCGGCACCACCACCTTGAATTGGCTCAGCAACAGCGACACGCAAACCCTGGCCAACGACAGCATCAGCTTTGCGCCGCGCGCGTTTCGCTATGCGCGCCTGAGCTGGCAAGCGGGCGAACCGCTGGCCTTTGCGGCAATCACGGCGCAAGCCGTCAGCGAAACGGACATCGCCGCGCCGCGCGCCACCGTCTTGCTACAAGGCGCGCCGAGCAAGCAGGCAAATGAATGGCGCTATGCCACTCCGCTCGCCATCCCCGCTGACAGCATCGCTCTGCAATTGACGCAGACCAATACGGTACTGCCAGTGACCTTGGGCGTATATCGCCAGAACAGTTATGTTCCCCGGCACCGGCTGCACCTGCGCCAGCAAGCGCGTCCCGCGCAAGGCGCGTATTTCGATCCCCTGCTGAGCACCACGTTTTACCGCATCGGCCTAGACGGCAAGGAAAGGGTCTCGGGCGACTTGGCCATGCCCGTGACGCAGACAAACGAATGGGTGCTGCAGACGGAACATCCGTTCTCCGCCAGCGATGCGCCCACATTGCACCTGGGCTGGACGCCGGCCACCGTCGTTTTCCTGGCCAGCGGCAAGCCGCCTTATCAGCTCACGTTCGGCAACAGCAACGCCGCCGCCGTCGCGCAGCCGCTGTCGCAGGTAGCGCCCGGCTTCAAGGCGGACGAATTACTGGCGCTCAAGACGGCCAGCACCGGACCGCTCCAGTCCAACGCCGGCGCGGCAGCACCAGCACCGGCAACAAAGGACGGCGCACCATGGCGCTTGGCCGCACTGTGGACTGCGCTCCTGCTGGGCGTGGCCGTGCTGGGCTTTTTCGCCTGGCGTTTGCTGTCGCAGATGAAAGAGGAACAAGGCAGTACCGACAAGCAGCAACCTTAGCCACAACATCCGCCGCTTGAGCGCTGCACTCGCCAGCTCACTGCCGCAGCAGCGCCTTGAACGTCTGCGGCATCCAGGGACGCGCCGCCAGCATGAAGCTGATGGCCAGGCGCTCATTGCCAGGCAGGCGCGCGTCTTCCTGATGTTGCTGCGAGAATTCCACTGCCACTTGCTTCAGGCGTTCCAGCAAGGCGGCCGTGGATTTCTTCGACAGCATCACGTTCACCAGGCGCAGCAATTCCGTCTCGCCATCGAACTGCGAATTCAAGTAGTCGCCATAGGCTTCCTTTTTGAAATACGTGTGGATGGGACCGTTCGGTATCCACGCAAACGTGCGGGCCACCAGCAGTTTGACCCGGTTATTCGGCAGCAGTTCCAGGAAACCGATCTTGTCGAGACGCAGCAGGTATTTCACGGCTTGCGCTTCGCTGATGTCGTAGATGGCGACGATCTGTTCCAGCGGCAGCAAGTTCAGGGCGGAGACGGCCACCACGAACAGCCGGGTGTCCTCGATGATTTCCTTTTCCTGCGCATACGTCAGCCCCGTGATCAGGGTGGGCGCGGCCTGGGCTGATTGCACGGCCAGCGCCAGCTGCTGGAAATCGCTGCCGATGGCCACCAGGATCTGGTCCAGCCGTTGCAAAGTAAATTGCTTCTGCGAAAACATCCGCTTGACGCTGGCTTCGGACACGCCGATGCGCTGGGCCAGCTCGGCATACGTGACGGAGCGCGCTTTCAACAGGCGTTTCAAGGCTTCGATCAAGGCGTGGGTTTGCGGCATGCACTTCCTTTATAAAAATAGCATCGATTCTGGCGGCAGAAAAGTAGCGCAATATGCTACCTGCGGTATGCCTGCCCGCTACGAGTAGCGTATTCATTGACCAATTGCCCACAGTCTACAATGATGGCGTTGCCACTTGGCACACTTGAAGGAGAAACACATGAAACGCCTGCTGCCCCTCTGCTTGTCCCTGTCGCTGTTGACGCTCTCCCTGGCCGCTCCCGGCCTGGTCCACGCCGCCGCCTCCGAGAATCTGTCGAAAGGCTCGCAAAACCTCAGCGAAGGTTCCGCCGTGGTCGTCGCCGGTTCCATGTCGATGCTGGTCGCCTCCGGCCAAGTGGTCGTCGCCAGCGTGGAAACGGTGGGCGAAGGCATCGTCATCGTGCTCAAGGGCGCCTCCGAAGCGGGTGGCGCGTCCATCCAGATGAGCGGGCAAGCGGCCAGGGGCCTGTCGCTGGCGGCCGGCACCGTGGTCAATGTGGTGGCGATGTCCACCGGCCATATGCTGGTTCTTTCCGGCAAGGCCATCGCCTTCATCCCGAACGAACTGGGCAAGGCGCTGCTGCACCACTCCAAAGTGTAATCACCAATAAAGAACGGACATTCCATGAAACATCTGCTCGCCACCGCCCTGCTGTGCGCCGCCACCATGGCGCCGCTGGCCCAGGCCGCCAACTCCGATACCACCAACGCCTCCGACAACGCCAGCATGGCCTCAGCCATCGTATTGGTCGGCTCCATGTCGGTGCTGGCCGCCGCCGGTGAAATCGTCATCGACAAGGTGGAAGACGCGGCCGACGGCAGCGTCCTCGTGCTCAAAAGCGCGGCCAGGGGCGCGTCCTCCGCCGCCACGGCCTCCGTCAAGCTGAGCCAGAAGGCTGCGCAAGGCCTGTCGCTGGCGGCCGGTACGGTGATCAAGGTGGTGGCCGTCTCGACGGGACACATGCTGGTGCTGTCGGGCAAGGCCATCGCCTATGTGCCGAATGCGGCCGGCAATGCGATTCTCCACCATTCGAAAGCGTGAACCCCATGAAACGCCTGACCGTGATTCTCATCAGCCTGGCCCTGGCCGGTACCGCCCATGCGGGACGCTCGTGCGAGGAAAAGCAAACGGATGCGACCACCCTCGTCAAATCGATGGATCTGGCGCAAAAGACCCTGCAGGCACTCGACGCCTCGGGCGCGCAAGTGGCGCTGGTGGCGCGCGCCGGGCAAGACCTGTCGAAATACAATTTGCGCTACTCGCACATGGCGCTGGCCTGGCGCGACCACCCGAAAGGCCGCTGGCTGGTGGTGCATGAACTCAATGAATGCGGCACGGCGCAATCGTCGCTGTACAACGAAGGCTTGGGCAATTTCTTCATGGATGATGTGTTCATGTATGAAACCCTGATTCTCGTTCCCGGCCAGGATACGCAGCAGCAACTGGCGCGCCTGCTGACGTCGAACACGCCCAAGCGCCTGCATGAGCCGCACTACAATATGCTGGCCTACCCGTTTTCCACCAAGTACCAGAACTCGAACCAGTGGGTGCTGGAAACCCTGGCCGCTGCCAGCAACGAACCTGGCAAGATCGAAACGCGTGCCGAAGCGCAAGGCTGGCTGCGCAGCGCCAGCTACGCCCCGCAAACGCTGAGCATCCCCGCCGCCACGCGCCTGGGCGCGCGCATGTTCCGCGCGAATATCGCGTTCGACGATCACCCGTTCGAGCGCCGCATGACGCGCCAGATCGACGTCGTCACCGTCGACTCCATCGTGCGCTTCATGCGCCAGCGCGAGCCCAAGGCGCAGGAGATCGTCGTGCGGGGGAATTAGCCTGGCGCCAGACCCTGCACGATCAAGGCGGGCGCCTGCGCCAGCGGCGCCGCGCTGCACAGCACGATGGACAGCTCGGCATGCGCCAAGGTCGCGCAAGCGCCCGCGTCCATGCCCAGCTTGTAGCGCGCCTCGGCCTCGCTCCAGCGCTGGTAAAACGCCGCCAGCCGCGCTTCAAGCGGCATGCTTTCCAGCTCGGCGGCCACATCTGCGCCAAACGCCTGGCGGGCCAGCGCCAGCACGTCGCGCCGCGGGTCGCGCAGCTCAATATCGAGTCCCAGCCGCGTAGTACCGCTCAACGCGCAGGCGACCCAGTGGCCGCTGTGCGAAATACTGAAGTGCGGCCCCTCCGCAGGCGACTGCAGCAGCGGCGCCTGGCCCGGCCTCTCTATCAGCGCGATGGATTCCGGCGCCACGTCCAGCAGTTTCCCCATCGCTACGCGCAGCAAGGCGCGCCCCAGCAGGAACTGGCGCTGGCGCAACGGCCGCACAAAGCGTGCGTAGCGGGCCGCTTCCGCGGCACCCAGCCACGTTTCATACTGGCTGATCTGCGCAAGATCAATGCTGCGGGAATCGAGCAGCCAGATGCTGGCGCCGCTACTGGGCAAGGCTGGTGGCATGAGAAGGTCGGGATAGGCAAAGGCGCAGTCTGCCACAAATTGCCAGCATGCATGCGGCAAAAAAAATGGCAGCGCGGTTGCCCGTCGCTGCCATTCTCAGCAGGTCTGCAGGCGCTTGCGCGCCGCGCCCGTCCTAGTTCGTCATTGCTGCTTCGACCGCTTTATTGTCGGCGCCCGTCGGGCCGCCTTCGGCACGTACATAGTTGGCCTTGATGTAAGCGCTGGTCAGGTTGGCAATACGGGTCAGCATCAGGTTATCGTGCACGCCGAACGTGAATCCGGCCGCCATCGCGTCCGCGCGCTGGAAGAACTCTGGCGTTGCGACCACGGCACCCTTGTTGTCGCGGATCATGACGCGCATGCGCACGCCCGAGCTGCCGGCCAATGGTCCCAGCAGTACGCGCTTGGCGCCGCTCTTGAACTGGATTTCTTCGACGATAGGCTCGATGGTCAGCACGCGGCCATTGGCCGGAGCGGCATTCCAGCTGGTCAGCGATTCGGCCAGGTCCTTGCGGATATTCTCGTCGATTTTCGCCATGCCGGCCTGGTTGCCCTTGTAGCCTTCGGCAAAGACTGTCGGCTTGACTTCAATGCGGCCAAACGACGAGAAAGCCTCGCTCGGCGGCGGATTGGTCGTCGACGATGCCTTGATGCGCGTGGCGCAGCCTTGCAACATGGTCAATGCCAGCAGTGCGCCAGCCAGGATGACAGTTTTCGATACTTTTTGCATATTCTCTTTCTACTTTTTATTGGAATGGCTTCCGGACGCGATCGCTGCTCTGATTGCGCCGGTTACCGATGGGGTGGACTTCCCTGCTGCTTCCTGCTACTGCTACTTACTTGCCTGCCTTTAACTTCACGAACTCGCCCTTCAAGGCCACGCCCGTCATCATCGTGCCTTCATGGCACTCGAATTCCGTGGCGCTGGAATTTTCGATGTTTTTGTAATTGCTGACGATATTGACGACGGCATCGGCGCCCACCGACTGGGCGCGCTTTTGCAGCGCCAGCATGGCCGACAGGAAGGCCCAGTTGCACGAGGTTTCCGCCGACTTGCCGACGCCATTGGTTTTCTGGCTGGTCTTGTCGCTGCTGATGCGCGTGGCAACCGGGGGCGTTGCCTGGTCGCCAAAATAGAATTTGACGGTGTCGCCAAGGCGGGCCTGGGCGTCGTTGGCGGACATCGCATTAGCGATCGACATCATGTGTTTGGTATCGCCTGCCTGTGCCGGCAAGGCAACCGTCAGCGCCGCACTCAGCGCCGCCAGGATCATCATTTTTTTCATGCTGTTTTCCTCGATAAGTTAAAGATAGTACAAAGGGAACCACACTTGCCACTTGCGTCAGCGCAAGCTAACTTCACGGCCGGTAACGCTTGAAGATCAGCGACGTGTTGATGCCGCCAAAGGCAAAATTATTCGACATCACGTACTCGCATTCGATGGCCCGGCCTTCGCCGGCGATGTAGTCGAGCGGTGCGCATTGCGGGTCGACCTGCTGCAAGTTGATGGTGGGCGCAAACCAGCCTTCGCGCATCATCTCGATGCTGATCCACGCTTCCAGCGCGCCGCAGGCACCCAGGGTATGGCCCATGTAGCTTTTCAGCGAACTGATAGGCGTGCGGTCGCCAAACACCTCGAACGTCGCTTGCGACTCGGCGATATCGCCCTGCTGCGTGCCCGTGCCATGCGCATTGATGTAGCCGATATCGGATGGCTGCAGTCCCGCGTCGGCCAGCGCCAGCAGCATCGCCTGGCGCATGGTGGCGGCGTTCGGCTGGGTCACGTGGCAGCCGTCGCTGTTCGTGCCGAAGCCCACCAGTTCCGCATGGATGGTGGCGCCGCGCGCCTGCGCATGGCCGAATTCTTCGAGGATCAGGCAACCGGCGCCCTCGCCGATGACGAGGCCATCGCGGCTGGCGTCGAACGGGCGCGGCGTCGTGTGGCCCGCGTCGTTGCGCGTGCTGGTGGCGAACAGGGTGTCGAAGACAGCCGCTTCGGTGGCGCACAGCTCCTCGGCGCCGCCGGCGATCATCGCCAGCTGCTTGCCGCCGGCGATCGCCTCGTAGGCATAGCCGATGCCCTGGCTGCCCGAGGTGCAGGCGCTCGAGGTGGTGATCACCCTGCCCGTGACGCCGAAGAACACGCCGATGTTGACGGGCGCCGTGTGCGCCATCATCTTGATGTAGGTAGTGGCGTTGATGCCCTTGGTGGTGCGCTCTTCCATCATGCGGCCAAAGTCGCCGATGGCGCTGGGCGTGCCGGCGGACGAGCCGAAGGAAATGCCCATCTGCCCGCTCTTGACCACGGGGTGCCCGGCCAGGCCCGCGTGCTCGAGCGCCAGTTCGCTGGCGCGCGTGGCCATCAGCGCGATGCGTCCCATGCTGCGCACGGCCTTGCGGTTATAGCGGTCCGTCAGCGCGAACGGCGCGGCCGGCGCGCCCAGTTGCGTATTCAAGCCTTCGTAATCGGCCCATTCCTCCATGCGCACGACGGCGTTGCGGTACTCGCCCAGGCGCTGGCGGATGGCCGGCCAGTCGTTGCCGATCGGGCTGATGCCGGCCATGCCGGTCACAACTACCCGGCGGCTCATGCCATGCCTCCATTGACGGAAATGACCTGGCGCGTGATGTAGCCCGCTTCCTCGCCGACGAGGAAACTGACGGCGGCGGCCACTTCTTCCGGCGTGCCGACTCTGCGCGCGGGGATCATCTTCAGCGCTTCGTCGAGCGGCACCTCGCTGATCATGTCCGTCTCGATCAGGCCCGGCGCCACACAGTTGACCGTGATGGCACGCTTGGCCAGTTCCAGCGCCAGCGCCTTGGTCGCGCCGATGATGCCGGCCTTGGCGGCGCTGTAATTGACTTGCCCCCGGTTGCCGATCAGGCCCGAAACGGACGCCATGGTGACGATGCGCCCCGGTTTGCGGCGCTGTACCATCGGCATCACCAGCGGATTGAGCACATTGTAGAAACCATCGAGGTTGGTCTGCAGGACGATGTCCCAGTCCTCGCCCGACATGGCGGGAAACGCATTGTCGCGCGCCACGCCGGCGTTGCACACGACGCCGTAATAGCAACCATGTTCAGCGATGTCCGCTTCCAGCGCGGCAGCTGCCGCGGCACGGTCGCCGATATCGAATTGCAGCACGCGCGCCGCGCGTCCCATGGCCTGCACCTGCTGCGCCACCGCGTCGGCTTCGCCGCGCGCGCTGCGGCAATGCAGCACCACGTCAAAACCGTCGCGCGCCAGCCGCAAGGCGATGGCCTTGCCGATGCCGCGCGACGACCCCGTCACCAATACACTTTTACTCATGCTGCGCTCCATTCATACTCTCCTGCAGAAATTGCTTTGCATCCTCGGGCTGGAATACCGTAATCGTCGCTTGCGCCAGCACGGCGCCCGCCATCTCGATACGGCACTCGAACGCGCCCAGTCCATTCTCGCCCTGCAAGGCCTGCTGCACATGCACCTGCAGCACGCTGCCATCGACAAACAGGGGCAGCTGCGCTTCGTAGCGCCGCGCCCCCAGCAAAAAACCGATCTTCACGGGCGCGCCGGCCAGCCGCGCCAGGTAGCCCGCATGCGCGGCGATCGCCTGCGCCATGTATTCGATGCCGACCCAGCTGCCCACCCCTGCCGACGACGCGTCATAAAACACGCTGCCGGCATGGATGGCCACTTCGGCGCACAGGTTTTCCGCATCGGCCGACAACACCCGGTCGAGCAGCACCATGGCGCCGGAATGGGGCACCAGTTCACGGATAGGGGGGAAACTCATGCTCCCCTCCCGAACAGCAGGGCGGCGTTCGAGCCGCCGAAGGCAAACGAATTGCTCAGCGCCCAGTCGAGCGGACGCCCCAGGCGCGCACCGGGCAAGGCCAGGCGCAGCGGCGGCAGGGATTCATCTGGCACGCCGTCCCACAGATGCGGCGGCAGCAAGCCCTCGGCGTTATCGTCCTGCATCGCCAGCCAGCACAGCGCCGCCTCGATGGCGGCCGCCGCGCCCAGCGCATGGCCTGTCAACGGCTTGGTGGAGCTGACCATCGCCGTGGCGCCGAACAGGTCGGACACCACGCGCGCTTCCATCGCATCGTTCTGCGGCGTGGCCGTACCGTGCAGGTTCACGTAGTCGACTTGCGACGCCGCGATGCCCGCGCGCGCCAGTGCCTGGGCAATGGCCAGCAGCGCGCCGCCGCCTGCGGGATCGGGCGCCGACATGTGGTGGCCATCGGACGATTCGCCCCAGCCGCGCAAGGCCACGCTGGCCGCTTGCGCCGTCATCAGGAACAGGGCCGCACCCTCGCCGATATTGATGCCGTCGCGGTTAGCGCCCAGCGGATTGCAGCGCCGCGCACTGACGGACGCCAGCGCGGAAAATCCGGCCACGGTAAAGCCGCACAGGGTATCGACACCGCCCGTCAGCACGGCGTCGCACAGGCCCATGCGGATCAGGCGCGCCGCGCTGGCCATGGCCTTGGCGCTCGACGAACAGGCGCTCGAATGCACGAGGGCCGGGCCGTCGATGCCCAGTTCCTCGGCCAGCATCAATGCCGGCGACGCCATCTCCTGCTGCCCGTAGTGGAAGGCGTCCGGCAAGCCGTCGCCTGCCACATGCTGGCCGATCGCGCCTTCCGTCTCGGCGATGCCCGACGTGCTGGTGCCGATCACCACGGCCACGCGGTCCGCGCCGTAGCGGGCGATCGCCTGTTCCACGGCGGGACGGATCTGCGCCAGCGCCGCCAGCGCCATCCGGTTGTTGCGGCTGCGCGCGGCGATGCCGTGCTGCGCCACCGATGGCAAGGCCGCATCGACCACGCCCAGCGGCAGCAGGCGCCCCGGCGTGTAGGTATCGACGGGCATCACGCCGCTGTGCGCGGCAAACAGGCGCGCGCGCACTGCTTCGCGGTCCGCGCCCAGCGCGCAGACGATGCCGCAGTCGTTCAGGTACACAGTCAGGCCAGTCATTCAGCTTCCTTCCGGGGCGTTCTGTATCGTCAGGCGATAGCGGTAGCGCAGGTTGTCGAGTACGACCGTGCCGCTCCAGCGCGGCATGCCGCTGTAGTCGATCACCGTCACCGCCTCGTCATGCAGGAACAGGGTGCGGCGCAAGCCGCTGTCCTCGATGCGCCAGCCTGCCGGCAGCGCTTGCGCGATCACTTCGCGCGGCCACAGGGTCAGCTGCATGTCTTCCAGCACGTCCTCGGCGCGTACCTGCGCCGGCAGCATCAGGTGGCGCCATGACGTCATCTCCTTGCCGTCGTAATGCAGCGACAGCACGCGCTGGCCGAACGCCAGTCCCACCAGGTCGAGATGCGACGGCTCCACTTCCAGCGCCGCATCGAGTTCGTCGATGCGGCCCGCCCGTTCGACGACCAGGTGCTGCTGCACGCTGACCGTGGCGCCCAGCGCCTGCGGCGCCAGTTTCAGGCCCAGGCGTGCGGGTGCCGAAGGCGGCGTGCTGGCGCAGCCGGCCAATGCCAGCAGCAATGCCGGCGCCCATCGTTGACAGTGCAAAAACATCAGATTTCTCCTGCGGCATCGGCCGCGCTACGGTGCTCGGCTTCGGCAAAGCACGGCGACAGCAGCCACACCAGGGCCGTGCCGATCAGCATGGTCAGGCCAAACGCCTGCAATGCGGCCGTCTTGCTCAGGGCAAGCAAGCCGAAAGACAGAATGGTATTGGCCGCGGACAGGCCCACGGCCAGCCATGGCGTATCGTTGCGGCGGTCGGGGTGCTCCTGCATGAAGATGCCGTAGTCGACGCCGACGCCCAGCAGCAGCATCAGCGCCAGCACGTGGAACAGCTGCAGCGGCAAGTTCAAATAGCCGAGCAAGGCCAGGGCCGCCACGCTGGCCAGCGCCGTGGGCGCCAGCACACGCCAGGTGCGGCGCCCGTAACGGGGCAGCAGCAAGCCGAAGACCACCAGGTAGGCGCCCAGCACCACGGCGCCCATGTAGACGCGGTAGCGGCCCAGCACCGAGGAAATTTCGCTGACCTTGTCGACCCACTGCACGCCGGGCATGCCCTCGCCCGCCTTCGCAAGCAACGGAATGGCCGCATACTGCATGCCGCGCAAGGCAACGATGGAGGCATAGCCGCCTTCGACCTTGCCCAGCCACAGATGGCGCCACGGCTCGCTGGCCGGCACCTTCAGGAAGGCATCGATCGACAGCGGCGCCCCCGCTTGTGCCAGTTGCGCGCGCACCTTGCCGGCCCATTCCGGGCCTTCGTCGACGGACTGCGCCAGCAGGTCGAGCGCGGCGCCCGGCTGCAGGATGGCCGTGTCGAGCAAGGCCCGGCGCGCCGCCTGCGTCTGCAGCGACGGCACCCAGTTCGACATGGCCTGGACACCGCTGATGTGCTGTTGCGCGATCAGCGGCAGCAGCCGCTGTTTCAACGCTTCCTCGCGCTGCAGCACGGCTTCCGCGCTATCGCCGCGCACCAGGTAGAACTGCACCGGCGTGGGTCCATCGAGCAATTTGCTCAATTTGATCTGGTCGCGTATCAGGTGCGCGGGTGGCGTTTGCAGCAAGCGGATATCGTCGTTGACACCCAGGCGGCTGATGCCGATGAGCGCAAACAGGGCAAACACCACGCCGCCAGCCAGGGTGGCGCGGTTGGCCCGCAACAGCGGCCAGCGCGCGCGCGCCGCGCCATACTGCTTGACCAGCGCGCCGCTCTTCAAGGTGCCGCCACCGATCAGCGCGGGGAACCAGAACACCACCGTCAGCCAGGCAAACACCAGGCCCAGGGCGGAAAACACGGCCATGTGGCGCAGGCCGGGGAATGGCGTCAGCGCCAGGCCCATGTAGCCGATGACGGCGGCCAGCAGGGTCAGGCACAGGCCCGGCAGCAAACGGCGCAGCAAGGTGCGCGAATCGAGCGACGGATCGGCGCCCAGGCGGTTGCATAGAAAATAAATGCCGTAGTCCTGCGCCACGCCGATCAGGCTGGCGCCAAAGACCAAGGTCATCAAGTGTATTTTGCCAAACAGCAGCCAGCATACGGACAAAGAACCGAGGCAGCCGATGCCGATCGACAGCAGGATCAGCGAGATCGGCTTGAACGAGCGAAAGGTAAACCACGTCAGCAGGATGATGCCGGCCAGGGAGCCCAGGCCGATGGTCGACATTTCGCCCGCCGCCTGGCTGCTGGCGGCCGCCGCATGCAGGATCACGCCGGCGCTGATGATGTCCACGCCGGGCACGGCCTGCCGCGCCGCCGCCTCGGCTTGCGCCAGCACGGGCAGCGCGCTTTCCTGCGCACCCAGCGAAAAGGCGGGCAGGCTCAAGGTCAGCGGCAGCAGCACATACTGGCGCTCGGCGTCGGCGACGAACAGATGGCCGTCGCGCGGACGCACGGGCGTTTCCTGCGCGCGTTCCTGCACCCAGCCGCCAAACAGGCCGAAGGGATCGTCCTGCCAGGCGCCCAGTTTCGGCCCGCCGAATGGGCTATACAGCTGACTCAACGCCGAATCGCGCCAGAACGCGGGCGTTTCCTGGCGCAGCTGCATTTCCTGCGGCGCCGTCAGCAAGGTCAAGCGATGCTGCTGGAACAGCGCCAGCCAGTCGTTCTGCGTCTGCTCGTCGAGCGGCGTGGACTGGAACAGGCCAGCATGGCGCGCCAGCACGGCGCCGTAGGCGTCGGCCGCGCGCTTCGCATCGCTCCATTCGGCCGCGCCGACCAGCACCGCCACGCGCTGCTGCGCCGCGTCGACCATGTGCGTAAATGACGCCTGCAGCACCGGGTCGCGCTCCTGCACCGGCAGCAAGGCGAGAATGTCGGTTTCAGGCGCGATGCGTTTGCCCAGCCACAGGCAGGCGTTATGCGCGAGCAGCAGCGCCACCACCAGCGCCCAGGCGATGGCCAGCAGGCGCCCGGCGTTGCGGCCGCGCTTCGTCAATGCGTTCAAAACAGGGCCGCCTCTTGCGCCGTGATGGCGGACGGTCCCGTTTCAATCGCCGAGAACACGATGCTCGTGCGGTCGCCGCTCGCTTCGCTGATGCTGATGTTTTTCACGAAGGCGCCGCCATCGAGGCGGATGCTGCCGATGGCCTTGGCCAGCGCCGGCTGGCGCGCCTTCAGTGCCACCTGCCAGGTGCCGCCATCGATGCTGCCGTCCACTTCAAACAGCGTATCGAGTTGCGCGAGGTCGCCGGCCAGCAGCGAAAACAGCACGCTGTTGATCATCTTGACCACCGGTTCCGTCTTCGCGTCGAGGCGCATGGCCACGCGCTCGCCCTGAAAATGCACGATCTCGTCGCGCGTCAGGCGCAGGGTATTCGGAAACGGCTGCAAGGTGCGCCACAGCACGCCTTTTCCGGCCACCACGCAAAAGCGGCCATTCGACGCCAGTGCCTTCTTCATGCCGGCCAGCTGCTTGCTCTGGTCGAAGCGGCCGCACAGCTGCTGCGGCTTGGCCAGCATGGCCTCGATCTTCGCTACCGGCGCGGCCGCGTGCAGCGGCGCCATCGCCAGCAGGCACAGGCCCGCCAGCAGGATTTTGAATTGTTTTTTCATACGGCCTTCAATCCCAATTTTTCAAACAAGATGGGCGGCGAGGCAAAGCACATCTCGCCGCTGGCGATATCGACGGCCACCTGCGTCGTGCTGGCGCGGTTCAGGCGCTTGCCCGTCGCGCTGTCGCTGACCAGGTACTCGATCTTCAAGCGGTCTTCCCACTCCACCAGGTCGGCGCGCAAGGTCAGGCGCTGGCCAAAGGTGGCTGGCGCCACATAGCGCAAGTGCATGTCGATCACGGGCCAGGCATAGCCGGAGGCCTTCATGTCGACGTAGTTGTAGCCGATGCTGTCGAGCAGCGCGCAGCGCACCACTTCGAGGTATTTCACGTAGCGGCCGTGCCAGACGATCTCCATCGGGTCCAGGTCGAAGAACTGCACCTGCATCTCCACTTCGGCATGCCAGCGGCTGGGCGTGGCCTTCTTGCCGCGCACTTTATGCGTCTCAGTCATTCACGGCTCCGTACAGTGGCCACGCCTGGGCGCGCATGCGTTCGAGCAGCACGCGCAGTTCCGGGTCGAGCCGGCGGTCTTCCTCGACGGGGGCGATATCGGCGGCCAGCGCTTCCAACATCGCCGCCAGCGCCGCTTGCGGCGGCACGTCGGGATTGACCTTGCAGCGCAGCCAGACGCCCTGGCGCACGGTAATCAGCAGGGCCGCGGCCACCTGCTCGCACAGTTCCAGCACGCGCAGACAGTCGCGCGCGGCGATGGTACCCATGCTGACCTTGTCCTGGTTGTGGCATTCGGTCGAGCGCGAAAATACGGAGGCCGGCATGGTCAGCTTCAGCGCTTCGGCCGTCCAGGCGGAGGCGCTGATCTGCAATGCCTTCAGGCCGTGGTTGATGGCCGCGCGCGGGCCCGTGGCGCCCGACAAGTTGGCCGGCAAGCCCTGGTTATAGCGGCTGTCGACGAGCAAGGCCATCTGGCGGTCCAGCAAGTCGGCCAGGTTGGCCACCGTATTCTTCATGCTGTCCATGGCGAAGGCGATATGGCCGCCGTAGAAATGGCCGCCATGCAGCACGCGTTCGCCTTCGGCGTCGATGATCGGGTTGTCGTTGGCGCTATTGAGTTCATTCTCGATCGACGAACGCAGCCAAGGCAAGGCGTCGGCCAGCACGCCGATCACGTGCGGCGCGCAGCGGATCGAGTAGCGGTCCTGCAGCCGCTTGCCATTGCGCTCCCAGGAATCGGTGGGCAGATCGGCGCGCAGCCAGGCCGCCACTTGCTGCATGCCGGGATGCGGCTTGACGGAGAACAGGGTTTCATCGAAATGGTGCGCGTTGCCGTCGAGCGCAAACGAGGCCATGGCCGTGATGCGCGTCGTCAGCCGCGTCAGGTATTCGGCGCGCTCATACGCCAGGCAGGCCAGCGCCGTCATGACGGCCGTGCCGTTCATGATCGCCAGGCCTTCCTTCGGACGCAGGCGCAGCGGCGCGATGCCCGCTTCGCGCAGCGCCTGCTGCGCCGGCACCTGCACGCCGTCGCGCCACACTTCGCGCTCACCGCACAAGACGGCCGCCAGATAGGACAGCGGCGTCAGGTCGCCGCTGGCGCCGACCGAGCCTTCCGACGGGATCAGCGGCAGCAGGCCCGCATCGAGCAGGCGCGCGATCTGCGCCAGCAGTTCCACGCTGACACCGGAAAAACCCTTGGAGAGCGACGCCAGGCGCGTGGCCATGATGGCGCGCGTCTGTGCCGGCGTGAAGAATTCACCCAGGCCGCAGCCGTGATAGGTGTACAGGTGGTGCGGCAGTTCGGCCACCAGTTCCGGCGGCACGGTCACTGTGCAAGAATCGCCGTAGCCCGTGGTCACGCCATAGATGGTGCCATCCTCGCGCAGCAGGCGGTCGAGGAAATCGGCGCCGCGCGCGATCGCCGCCAGAAAGACGGGGTCGCTGGACAGTTCGGCGCTGGCCCGGCCATGCGCGATGTCGGTAATGTCTTCGATGCGCAGGCGCTCGCGGTCGAAGCGGACGGCGCGCCGGGTGTTTTTCAGGTCAGCGAGTTGCATCGGGAGTATCCAGTCTTGAAGTATCGGGGAGTTGCCAAAAATCGTAGAAGTTGAACCATTCGAGCGGCGCACGCAGGCAGTGGTACTGCAGGCGCGCCGCATAGGCGGCCGCCAGTTCGGCCAGCATCGCCTCGCGTGCCTTGCGCGGCAGGTGCAGCGACTCGCGGAACAGTTCGAAATGTATTTCGGAGCGCTGGCCGATGCGCATGGAAAACAGCAGATAGACGGGGCATTGCAGCACGCTGGCCAGCACATACGGGCCGATCGGGAAAGCGGCCGGCTGGCCCAGGAACGGCGCCACAGCCACGCGCGGCTGCGGCGAGACGGGAACGCGGTCGCCGGCGATCACCACGAACTCGCCTTGCGCCACCTTTTCCGCCAGCAGCATGGCCGTGGCGGGCGTGATTTCCGTTACCTGCATCAGATTGAGCTGGCTGTCCGGATTGAGCGTCTCGAGCATGCGGTTGAACGCTTGCGCATGGCGCGTGTGCACAAGCACCGTCAGCTTCAAGCGCGTATTGCGCTGCGAGAGCACGCGGCACAAATCCAGGTTGCCCAGGTGGGCGCAGATCAGCAAGGCGCCGCGCCCCTCGTCCAGGCAGCGGTTGACGCCATCGTCGCCATCGACGCCATGCAGGCTCACGCTACGCGTGTCGTACAAGCCTCCCCATAGCAGCATCTTGTCGAGGATGGTTTCGGCAAACGTGGCAAAGTGCCGCAGCACGCCCAGGTTTGCCGGGCCGCCGCAGGCCGCGACGCGGCGCAGGTAGCTGCGCGACACGCGGCGCGCACGCGGCTTGGTCAGCACGTACCAGGCCAGCACCGGGTACAGCACGATGCGGAAAGGCCAGCGGCCAAAGACGCGGCAGATCCAGAACAGCAGGCGCATGCCGGCCACGAAGCTGACTTCATTGAAGCCGGACCAGTGTCCGCGCGGCTGCTGCGGTGCTGCCGTCATCGCGCGCGCCAGTGGCGGGCCAGCAGGCGCGGTGCGCGCCACAGCATGCCGAAAAACAGACGCGCGTGCATGCGCGAAATGAGCACATTGTCGCGCCACAGTTCAAAGTGCGAGACGCCGTCGCTGGGGTAACCGACGCGCGTGGGCAGATTCGCCATCGACAAGCCATCCCAGTACAGGCGCACCAGCACATCGGTGTCGAAATTCATGCGCTGTCCCAGCACGCCACGCTGCGCCAGCGCCGCCAGGGGCGCCAGCGGATAGACGCGGAAACCGCACATGGAGTCACGGATCTGCAGCGACAGGGTATTGATCCATACCCAGATATGCGTCGCATAACGGCCGTAGTAGCGCGCCCTGGGTACCGAGGCGTCGTACACGGGATAGCCGATCACCACCGCCGCCGGCGTGGCTTGCGCCTGCGCCAGGAAGCGCGGCACGTCGTCCGTTTCGTGCTGGCCGTCCGCATCGATCTGCAGCGCATGGCTGTAGCCGTGCGCATGCGCGTGGCCGCAGCCCGTCAGTACCGCCCCGCCCTTGCCCTGGTTGTGCGCATGGCGCAGCAGGGTCACGCGCGACGGATGCGCGGCGGCCAGCGCGTCCAGGGTGCGCGCGCCGGCAGAGGCGCTGCCGTCGTCGATGAGGATCAGCGGCACGCCATGCGGTAGCAGGCGCTGCACCACGGCGCCGATCGCGTATTCATGATTGAACACGGGGATCACGATGCACGGTTGAAAACGCACTTCAGTCACTGTGTGCTCCGGCGCGGCCAAAGCGCAGCAGCGAATGGCAATAGCCGATACCGTCGCGCGTGGTCAGCAATTCCAGTCCGGCCGCTTGCGCCAGGCGGATATAGTCGGTGCTCTGGTAAATCTTGCTGTTACCGCTGGCCATGGCCGTGAAGTACGGCGAGGTGTTGATCAGGCAGTAGGCGGCGATATCGTACTGCTGGCGGTCCCAGAAGGTATCCATGATCAGCACTTGCCCGTTCGGCCCCAGCGCCTGCGCCACGCGGCGCAGGATGCTGGCGATGGCCGGCTCGCTGAAACAGCTGAGAAATTGGCTCATCCAGATCAGGTCCATGCCGGCCGGCAGCGGCGCCGCGTCGTCGAGCAGGTCGCAGGCGTGCAAATGGGCCCGCTCGCGCACGCCGGCATCGGTGAGAGTCCGGTCGGCCACCGCCAGTTGGCGCTCCAGGTCGACCAGGTGCAGTTCCACGCCCGCATGGTAGGCCAGCGCCGCACTGGCGAACTTGCCCGTATTGGCGCCGATGTCCATGATGCGGCGCGGCGCCGTGGCGAAGACGTCCGGGAATATCTCGGGGAACGATGTATCCGAATAATGGTGATCGAAGGCGAACCAGCTGCCCTTGGCCGGCTCCGACAGGGCCGACAGGCCCTGGTACAGGGTGGGCCAGTCGCCCAGCGCGGCCAGTCCCAGCGGCTGCTCGGCGTCGAGCGAGCGGTCCAGGTCGAACAAGCCCTGGTAGCAGACGTCATGCATGAAGTCCAGGTTGACCTGGGTGATGCTGTCCGTCAGCATGCAAAAACCGACTTTATCGAGCACATACGCGCCATCGCGCAGCGAGACGACGCCGGCAGACAGGCACGATTCGAGCGCCACCTTCAGCGCATACTCCGTCCAGCGGCCGCTGGCGGCCATGTCGGCAATCGTCAGGCCGCTGTGGCCCGTGTCGGCCAGGGCCTGCAGCATGCCGCGCTTCCAGGCATAGCGCACGCATTGAAAGACGACGGGACCGAAAGCGATTTTTTGCGCCTCGAAACGGGCGGCAAAGGCGGTCTGGCGTTCGGGTGAGAATTTTTTATCTAACATGCGCTCGCTGCTGGAGTGGGTGTATCGGCGCCGCCATCGGGAACGGCAGCGGCATTCGGATGAAACAGGATGCGGCCGCTGGCATGCTGGCCGGCGTCCGACAGATAACGAAATTGCAGGCTGGCCTTGGGCGCGTCGTATTCGAGCGCCAGCCGCACGGGCCGGTCCGGCATGACCGGCTGCTGGAATTTCAGCGCATGCATGGCGCGGAACCGCGCGGGCAGGTCCAGGTGCTGGCGCGCGAAGTGCAGCGCCCACTCCACTTGCACCACGCCGGGCAGCAAGGGGGCGCCCGTGAAATGGCCCTCGAAATAGAACAGATTCGCCGGGACGTGCAGCTCGAACAGCAGCCGTGGCGTTTCGCCTTCGGCCGAACGCTCGATCAGCCGCGCATGCGGCAAGCGGGGTTTCTCGAGCAATGCCAGCAACAGCGCCTGGGTCGTCTTGCCCTGCGCATTGATGGGCAGTTGTTCCAGGTAGCGCCAGCGGCGCGGCACGGCAACGGCGTCGACCTGGCCGCCCAGCGCCGTTTGCAGCTGGCGATTCAGGGCCAGCTTGCCTTCGGCGTCGAGCAGCGCGCGGCCGGCGGCGCTGCAGACGATAAAGGCGGCCACCTTCTGGCGCTCGCCGGCCGGCGCATCGCACAGCAGCACGCGCGCATCCAGCACCAGCGGCGTGGCCAGCAATGCCGCTTCGATGGCATTGAGGGAAATGCGTTTTTCTTCGATCTTCACGATGCGGTCGCTGCGTCCCAGCAGCTGGAAGCGCCCTGGTGCCGTTACGCGCGCGCGGTCGGCCAAACATAGCCAGCCATCGTCGGCCAGGTGCGCCGAACGCACTTCCAGCGCGCCGTCATCCATCAGGCGCCAGTCCACACCAGGAAAACCCTGCCAGCTCTCGTCGTCAGGGTGCTCTGGCACGCGCTGGCGCCAGGCGACGCCGCCGGTCTCCGAACTGCCGTAGATTTCGCGCGGCACGCGGCCCAGCAAATGGCCCGCCGCCAGCGCGCTGTCCAGGGCCAGCGGACCGCCCGAGGAAAACACGGCGCGCAGTTGCGCGCGCGCGCCGGACCAGTCGATGTGTTCCGGCAGGCGTTTCAGGTGCGCGGGGCTGGCGGCCAGCACGCACGGACCGCGCGCCAGCAAGGCGGCCAGCTGTTCCGGATAATCCACGCTGTGCGCATGCACGGCACGCCCGGCGGCCAGCGGCCACAAGACCTTGAACAGCAAGCCGTAGATATGCTGGTGCGAGACGGTGGCGACGACGGCCGCGCCATCGGCGTGTTCGCCAAACAGCCGCTCCAGCGTGACCACCTCGCTGGCCAGCTGCGAGAGTTTTTTCGGGATCGCTTGCGCCGCGCCCGTGCTGCCCGAGGTGTACACCACCAGCGCCGGGAAATCGTCGGCAAGCTGCGTCCACGCACGCTCGGCCAGGCTGTCCGCTGGCAGCGGCAGCGGCGCATGCGCAGCCGGGAACTGCCCCAGGAAACCATCGACGGACGCAGCCAGCGAAGCGCAGCTGGCCGGCAGCGTATCGGCCGTCAGCCAGACGGTCTTGCCCGCCTGCCAGGCGCCCAGCAAGGCGGCGCCAAACTCGATGCTGTCGTCCAGATACAAAGCGAAATGGCGTCCTGCCTGGCCTTCCAGCAAGCCGGCCCAGGCGGACATGCGCGCCGCAAAGTGCGCATGATCGAGTACCGCGCCATCGCGCCAGCCGACGGGCATGGATGGCGGGCGGCCATGCATGGACAGCGCAAGGCGCGCCAGCGGGGAAATCGGCGTATGTGCGTCAGGCACGGGAGCTTGCGGCAACGAGGATTCAGGCATGGTGCAAACGCTTAAAACGCAGGCGGACGAGATACTCGCCGCCAAATAACAGGGCCATCAGGATATAGGCGATGACGCCCGTGTACAGCGACCAGACGGCTTCGCTGGCCCACAGTGCCGTACCCAGCGCGATGCCGCCATTGACGATGAAAAAACCGCACCAGACCTGCGTCACGCGGCGCGTATAGCGCACGGCGGCGGGTGGAAAATCCTTCTCGCGCAAGCGCGCCAGGCGTTCCACCACCGACGGCGGCGCCCACAGGCTGTAGCCGAAGGTGGCCAGCAAGACGACGTTGACCAGTACCGGATACAGTTTCAGCGGCAGCAGCAGGTTGCTCCACAGGGCGATGGCGGCCAGCAGCAGTGCGGCCGCCACCGACCAGCGCGCGGCGCGCTGCAGCTTCAGCGCGGGCAGGCGGCAGGCGGCAGCCAGCAACAGCAGCAGCGCCAGCCAGCGTGGCTCGACCTGGCCGTGACCGAACCAGATCGCCAGCGGATACAGTACGGTCAGCAGCAACGCGACGGCATTGAGCAGCACGCGTTACGCCGCCTGTTCCGACACCGACATCGCGCGCAGCGCTTCGACCACATCGTCGATCGTGCGGATGGTCTTGAATACTTCCGGCTGCAGGCGCTTGCCCGTCAGCTGCTTCAGCTTGACCGCCAGGTCGACCGCGTCGATGCTGTCGATATCGAGTTCGGCGTACAGATTCGATTGCGGCGTCAGCGCCGCCGGATCGAGCTCGAACATTTCGGCCAGCAGCTGCACCACCCATGCGTACAGTTCATCGCGGCTCATTGCGCTCATATCTACCATTTGCTGCTCCTTACTTCTTTCTGTGAGTGTCAACCATCGCCGCCAGCGCCCGTACCGAGGCAAAGTGGCGGCGCGTATCGGCCGAATCGGCCGACAGGGAAATGCCATATTTTTTTTGCAGGGCGACGCCCAGTTCCAGCGCATCGATCGAATCGAGTCCCAGGCCCTCGACAAACAGGGGTGCATCCGTATCGATATCGGCAGCGCTCACGTCTTCCAGTTGCAGCGCCTCGATGATCAGTTCCTTCACTTCTTGTTCAAGCATGTTGTTCCTGTTTCCCGCTAAAGTAATGTTGCAGATGAGTGGTCAAGGTGCGCGCCGCCATCACGTCGCTGGCGCCACCGCCGGTAAACTCGCCGATCGCCAGGTCGTCCTGCACGGCGATCTCGAAATGCGCACGGCGGGCCGGCACGCGCCACCATGGCTCGCCCTTGCCCAGGGTCCTGGGCAGGCAACGTATCAGCACCGGCGTCACGTCGCGGCGGCCGCGCACGGCGATATTCGCCGCGCCCCGCTTCAGCACGACTTCGCCGCTGCATGGCGTGCGCGTGCCTTCCGGGAAAATGATCAGGTTATTGCCGCGCTCCAGCGATGCCAGGCAGGCGTCCACCAGTTCGGCGCCGCCCGTGTTATTGATATAGCCGGCCGCGCGCACGGGGCCGCCCGTAAACGGGTTATTCCACAAATCGGACTTGACGATGCAATCGGCCTGCTTGACATACGCCATCAGGAAAATCGTGTCGATCAGGGTTGGATGATTGGCCAGGATCAGCAAGCCGCCGCGTTCCAGCTTGTCGAGACCGCGCAAGTCATAGCGCAGCACGCCGAGAAAACGCATCAGGCCGATATACAGGCGAAAACTCCAGCGGATGATGGCGCGCGCGCAGGCGATGCGCGTGTCGCGGCGCCACACCAGCACCTGCAGCACGGGGAACACCAGCACGCGCAACAGCAAGCCACCGAGGCCGAAGGCGGCGAAACTGAGCGCGGTCGCGATCGTGCGCCAGCCTATCGATATGCCGGCGCGAACAGCCTCCAGCTTATGCATGGCGGCTCCAGCACCATGCCTGGCGGTTGGCCGCGTGCACGAACGTGCGGGCCTCGCCGAGCATGAATCGCAACACGGCCAGGCTGCCCGGCATGGCGCCGGGGGCAGCCGCCAACGCATCATCACCGCTGCGGGGACGCCACGTCAGGCTGAAAGCGGTGCCCGGGGCAGCCTCGGCCTGCAGCAGCCAGGCAAACGCATGCGATTGCTCGTGACAGTCTTCAAAAGCTTCAAATGGCACTGGCAAGGGACACTCCGCCAGCACCAGCAATACCTGCGCCGCGCCATCGGCCAGCAAGCCGCACGCCTCGATCACCGCGGCTTCGAGGCTGGCCGCACCGGCGGCGATGGCCAGCTGATTCGCCGTATCGGCGCGGGCGATGGAAAACAGGCCGGCGCTGGCATTGTGCACGGCCATGCCGAACGCCGTCGGCGACAGGGGTTCGCCCTGGGCCAGCGCCGACAACAGTTCGACGGCGCGCGCCACCTCGCCGTGGCGGGAACAAAAGACGAGCGGAATATCGCGCTGTTCGCCGAGGCAGGTGTACGCCACTTCGAGCGCCATCTTGCCCAGCTGACCGGCGCGGCGGCGCAGCATCGGCGCCATCGCACGCACGCCCGGCTCGCCGGCAGCGGCAATCGGCGCGACGGGCAAGGCGCTTTGCGCCCACGCCTGCCATTGCTGCGGCGTTTCCAGGCCCGGTGCCCATGCGGCATGTCTGACAATTGAAAAACGGACACCATCGGTGCGCATATGCATTTTCCTGAGCTCAAAAAAAGGGCGAACTCACGTCAAAACTGCGCAAAAAGCCTCGCCGGCGTTCTTTTCAAATTATAAACGATGGAAGTAAAAATAACTAAAATAAATGGCCATGCGGCAACTTTTTAAATGTAAATACAAAACCCGTCTTTTAAAGAATACCCCGCCCTAGTTACTATTTGTAACACTCGTATCCATTCTCTTCCGATGGAAAAATCAGCCTTTTCCGGCAAACCATCGGCATTCTCGGAACGGGTGTTTTTTATCCATGATCAAGACAAGCCGGGCATGCGACATATAAGAGCGTTGTTTTTAGATAACACATGCGGCATGGCGCAACGGCGCCCCCATATTACCCGCGCATGGCGGCAGCGAGGATTAAAGGGCGCGCGGCAAGGGCAATACAGAGCGTTTGCTTTATGCGAGTTTCAGCCGGCCGATTCAACTATGGCGGCGTTGTCTTGTCAGCAGGGAAAAGAATGGAGCGGCCAGCAATGCCATCCACGGCCATGGCAAAGAAGGCGGTGGCATGGCGCCAGCGTGAACGGCAAGGCGCCGGCGATCACCGCGTATGGAGAATGAGAAAGGCCGGCACGGGCGCCGTGAAATACGGGGGCGATGCAAAACCGGTGGCCAGCGCGGCACAGACTGCGCGCCAAGGTGGCCACCGCGATACCGTTAAAACACCCAGAGCTTATCGGCCGGCATGTGCAGCCAGTACTTGCCCGCTTCGAGCTTGTGGCGCGAATAGGCGCGCAGGCTGATGTTCTCGGCGCCGCCGCGCTCGAACAGGCATTCCCAGCGGTCGCCCAGGTACATGCAGGTCAGCAGCGGCAGCTCGATGGCGTTGTCCACCTGCGTGGCGCTGATCTTCACTTCCTCGACACGGATCATGGTGGTCACTTCCGTGCCCACGTTGGCGCCGCGCGCCACGCCCTGCATGGAGGCGCCATCGACCAGCAGGCGCACCTGGTTGCCTTCGCGCTGCACCACCTTGCCGGGCAAGCGGTTGTTACTGCCCATGAATTCGGCCGTGAACAGGGTGTCCGGCGTTTCATACATGCTTTGCGGCGTGCCCTGCTGCTCGATCTTGCCGTTATTGAGCAGCAGAATGCGGTCGGAAATGGCCATCGCCTCGCCCTGGTCATGCGTCACCATCAACGCGGACAGGCCCAGGCGCACGATCAGTTCGCGCAGGAAGGCGCGCGCTTCCTCGCGCAGCTTGGCGTCCAGGTTCGACAGCGGTTCGTCGAGCAGGATCACGGGCGGGTTGTACACCAGCGCACGGGCGATCGCCACGCGCTGCTGCTGGCCGCCGGACAGCTGGTGCGGATAGCGCTCGCCCAGGTGGCCCAGGCCCAGCTGCGTCAATACTTCCTTGATGCGCGCGGCGATTTCCGTGCTGCCCATCTTGCGCAATTTGAGGCCGTAGGCGACGTTGTCGAACACGGTCTTGTGCGGCCACAGCGCGTACGACTGGAACACCAGCCCCAGGTTGCGGTGCTCGGCCGGCATTTCGAAATGCTTCGCGCCATCGAAGACATTGCGCTCGCCGATCTCGATCGTGCCCGCCTTCGGGCTTTCCAGCCCGGCGACGGCGCGCAGCAAGGTGGTCTTGCCGCTGCCCGAAGGCCCCAGCAGGGCGACCACTTCGCCTTTTTTCAGGTGCATCGAGACACCCTTCAGGATCTGGTTGGCGGAGGCGCCGGTGCCGTAGTCCAGGTACAGCTCATTGACGGTCAATTCATTCATGATGTGGTCTCAGTCTATTCTTAGTTATGCAACTCAGTTGTGTAACTTCACGCCGAAGCGCAGCGCGATGCCCAGGCCGATGGCCACCAGGGTGATATTGATGAAGGACAGCGCCGCCACCAGGTCGGTCGAGCCGCCCGCCCACAGCGATACCAGCATGGCGCCGATCACTTCCGTGCCCGGCGAGAGCAGATATACGCCCGTCGAATATTCGCGCTCGAAGATCAGGAACACCATCAGCCAGGCACCCAGCAAGCCGTATTTGATCAGCGGCAGGGTCACGTCGCGCGTCACCTGGCCACGGTTGGCGCCGACGGCGCGCGCCGCCTCTTCCAGCTCCGGCCCCACTTGCAGCAGCGCGGTGGAAATCAAACGCATGCCGTAGGCCATCCACACCACCGAATACGCGAGCCACAGGGCGAAGATCGTCGAGCGCACTTCGCGCAGCACGGGGATCACATGGCCGCTCAGCCACAGGGCCACGCCGTTGTCCATGCCTTTCAACATGCCGTCGAGCCAGGCCGGCACGAACAGGAACACCCACAGGAACGACAGGCCGGCCAGCAAACCCGGCACGGCGCGCGGCACCAGCACGCTGTAATCGAGCAGGCGCGTGACGCCGTCCTGCTTGCGGTGCATGGCCAGCGCGATGAAGCTGTAGCAGCCCACGGCCAGCGCGCCGCCAACAACGCCGATCAGGATCGTGTTGACGATGCCGCGCACCAGCGATGGCTGGTCGAAAATATCGCGGAAATGCTGCAAGGTCAGCACGTCGGCCAGGTGCACGCCCTCGCCCCAGTATTGCACGAAGGAGCGCAGCACGATGCCCGTCAGCGGCAGGATGATGGTGAAGATCAGCCAGCCCGCCAGCAAGGCAAACGCCAGCCACTTCCAGCGACCCAGCGGCATGGCTTTGCTGCGCGCGCCCTTGCCCTTGATCGACACATATTTGTTGGCGGACTTGAGCAGCCAGCGCTGTATCATCACCAGCGGCATGGTCACCATCACCAGGCAGACGGCAACGGCGGCCATCAGGTGGTACGACGGCGTGCCCAGTTTGTTGGTCAGCTTGTACAGATAGGTCGGCAGCACCAGGTGGCCTTCCGGATCGCCGAGCACCAGCACCAGGCCGAATACTTCGAAGCCGAGGAAGAACACCAGCACGCCCGCATACGCCAGCGCCGGCATGATCATCGGCAGCGACACGTTCAGCATGACCTGCACCGGTGAAGCGCCGGCCACGCGGGCCGCCTCTTCCACGTCCGAACCCAGGCTTTTCAGGGCCGACGAGGCATACAGGTAGACGTGCGGCACGTGCGTCAGGCCGGCGATGATGACGATGCTGGTGAAGGAATAAATATTCCAGGGCACGAAGCCGAACAGCTCCTTGGCCCAGACCGAGTAGAAGCCCACGGGCCCCATCGACACGACGTAGCCAAAGCCCATCACCATCGGCGAGACAAAGATCGGCACCAGCAGCATGGGCGCCACCCAGCCGCGGCCCGGCAAGTCGGTGCGCACCATCAGGAAGGCCAGCATGCCGCCCAGCGGCACGGCAATCACGGTCAGGCCGCAGGCAAGCATCAGGCCATTCTTGAAGGCCATCGAGAAATCGGGATCATCGAAGATGAAACGGTAGGAGTCAAAGCCGAATTCGCGCACCGGCATGAAAAACGGCGCGTTCAAAAAGCTCTGGTAAAAAATCAGGAACAGCGGCAGGAAAATGGCGACCATGGTGATCGCCACGACCACGCCGCGCGGCCAGTTCAGGCGCGACAAGGGAGAGCGCGACCGTGCAGGCAGCGGCAAGATAGCAGTTTGCATGATGAATCCAATGAATGAAGGGTACGGCATCCGTCCGCGGGCACGGGCCTGCGGACGGCCAGGACGGCGTTACTTCTTGCCGGCTGTTTCTTTCCATTGCTTCAAGAAGGCCATGCGCTTGGCTGGCCCCAGGAATTGCAGGATGATCGGGTGCACCGGCACCGGCTTGATGTTGGCCGCGCCGATTTCCTTGATCAGGTCCGCCGAGGTGGTCTCGCCCGTGACGTCGGCGCGAATCGCGTACAGCTTGGCGCCGTTCGCGATGATGGTCTGGCCGCGGTGCGACAGGATGTAGTCGAGCCACAGCTTGCTGGCGTTGACGTTCTTCGCGTTCTTGTTGATGAACTGCACGCGCGACAGGATCAGCGTGTAATCCTTGGGCAGCACGACGCCGATCGACGGGTCGGTCTTGGCACGCACCAGGGCGTAGGAGCCCAGCACGTTGTAGCCGATCAGGTTTTCACCCGACGAAATGCGCTCCATCATGGTGCCCGTCGACGACTGCACGCGCACCTTGGCCGTGCCGAACGCGTTTTGCAGCGCCAGGAACTGCGGATATTCCTTCGCATCCTGCGACATGAACATGAAGCCCACACCCGACTTTTCGATGTCGTAGGTGGTGACCTTGTCCTTGAATTTCGGCGTGGCGATCAGCTTGACGAAGTCGTCGTGGTTCTTCGGCACTTCCTTGGGATCGAGCAACCGCTTGTTGTAGACGATGGCGGCAGGCTCGAACGTGGTGCCGTAAGCCTGGTCGTCCCACATGGCCCAGCCGGGGATCTTGGATGCTTCGACCGATTTGTATTTCAGGGCGTAGCCGTCCGAGGCCAGGCGCATCTGCAAGTCCATCGCCGACGACCACATCACGTCGGCCGTATTGCCGCCGGCGGCCACTTCGGAAATGAAGCGGTTGTACACTTCCGTCGAATTCATGTCATTGTATTCGACCGAGATGCCCGGATACAGGGCGCTGAAATCCTTGATCAGCGGCGCGGCGGCCTTGCTGTCGGTGGCGCTGTAGATCACCACCTTGCCTTCCTTCTTGGCCGCGTCGATGATCTTCTGGTAGTCGGCCGGATAACCTGCCGGCACCTGGGCGAAAGCGGCGCCGGTGCTACCCGAGAAAGCGGCTGCCAGGGCGATGGCGAGAATGGTCTTGGTTTGCATGGTTTGTCTCCGTCTGTGATTGTTGTATGGTTTGCTATAGGATTCAGCGCATCAGGCCCAGTTCGGCCGCCTGTCTGGAGTAGCGTTCGACTGCCTGGTTCACGTACTGCGTCAATTTGTCGCCCGTCAGCGCAAACGGATACATGCCCGATTGCGTGCGCCACTGGGCAAACTGCGGCGTGGCCATGGCACGGTCGAACGTGGCCACCCAGCGCTGGTAATCCGCTTCCGGCACCTGTGGTCCCATCCACAGGCCGCGGATGATGGGCCAGACCACGTCGACGCCCTGCTCGCGCGCCGTCGGCACGCCGGCGAGCACGCCGGGCAGGCGCTTTTCCGACAGCACCGCCAGCACGCGCGCATGGCTGTCTCCCGCGTTCAGGGTCGCTTCCGACGTATCGCCCGACATCACCTGCACGTAATCGGCCTGCATCGCCGTGAAGATCTCGCCGCCGCCTTCCAGCGCCACGAAGCGCAGCACTTTCGGGTCGATGCCGGCCTTGCGCGCCACCAGCGCCATCTTCAGCCAGTCCTGGCTGCCGATGGTGCCGGACACGCCGATCAGTACCTTGTCGGGGTGGCGCTTGAGCGCGGCGATCAGGTCGGCCAGGCTCTTGTAGGGCGAGTCGCTGCGCACGGCGATCATGCCGTAGTCGGCGCCCAGCGCCGCCACCCAGCGCACGTCGCCCGTCTTGGCGTTGCCGAACTTTCCTTGCGCCAGGTTCAGCAGCGAGCCGCCCGAAAACACCACCAGGGTGTTGGCTTCGGCACGTCGGCGCTGCGAACCCATCGAACGCCACGCCACCGCACCGATGCCGCCCGGCAGATAGCTGATGCGCACCGAGGACGCGAACGGCGCCGCCACCGCCGGATCGGGCTGCAGCAGCCCTTTCTGCGCCAGCTTGCAGGTCAGGTCCATGGCGCCGCCCGGCTTGGACGGCACCACGCAGTCGACTTCAGGCGCGGCGGCCGTTGCCAGCGCCGGCAGCAGCGCGGACAACAACAGCAGCGACAGGAACACGGTGCGCAGCATGGTCATGCCTTAGAAGCGGTGCTGGATGCCGGCGATCAGGCCACGCTGCGTGTCGCCGAAACCGGCGTCGTCACGCGACAGGCTGACCAGCTGGTTGTGCTTGGCCTTGGCGTAAGCACCGGCCACGTACAGGTCGGTGCGCTTGGACAGGGCATAGCGCACGCGCGCCACGTACATGATCGGATCGGCATCGAGGTTGGCGGCCACGTTCTTCACGTCCTGGTAGTAGATCACGCCCGTCAGGGTGATGACCGGTGTGGTCTTGTAGCTGACGCCGCCCCAGTACATGGTGCCGCGCACGTCGGCCTTGCCGGAGGCAGCCGGATCGAGCTTGTAGTCGCGCGCCGCCGCCTGCACTTTCCACGGGCCGTCGTCGTACATGGCGCCCAGGTGGTAGACGGTGGTCTTGTCGCGCGCGCCGCCGGCGATGGTGTTGCCGTTGACCTGTTCATACGTGGCCAGCAGGCTGACCGGACCAGTCTTGTAGGTGACGGCCGTCGACAGCTTGGCGCTGTCCGAGCTGCCCGTCGACTGTTCGCCGAAGCCGTACGATGCGCCGTAGCTGAAGCCGCCTGTCTTGCCCGAGTACTTGACCATATTGTCGAAGGCCGTCGTCATGCCGTATTTGCTCGGGCCCGTCGCGTTGGCCGAAGTGGCCCACGAGTAGAACGGCGCATAGGCCATCGGGTCGAATGGCAGCACGAAGTCATACACGGTGGTGAACGAACGTCCCAGTACGACGCGGCCAAACGCGCCTTCCAGGCCCACGTTGGCCTGGCGCTTGAACAGCGCGCCGTCGGCCGCGCCCGTGTCGACGAGGATGCCGCCTTCCAGATTGAACACTGCTTTCAAGCCACCGCCCAGGTCTTCGCTGCCCAGGATGCCCCAGCGCGACGTGTTCATGCCGCCGGAACTGACTTGCGTCATCGAGCTTTTGTTCGGACCGGCGTTGCTGGTGTTGCTGATGCCGGCGTCAAGACGGCCGTACAGGGTGACGTTCGATTGGGCGTGGGCGCTGCCGGCTGCGGCGAGTACCGCCATGGCGGCCAGCGAGAATGCAGTTTTCTTCATGTAGAGTGTCTCCCTTAGATATAGTTATTAGTGATATGCCTGATCAATTTCATGAATCAGGATCACACTATATGATCGCGATCCTTTCAATTGGCTTTCAGACTGACAGGTGTCGCCGGCCAGCCACAGGCAATACCAACAAATTCATTGCGGCCCCTGTCGGCGGCGTGCCGACAGGCTTACACTGCACCAATTCAAACGAATGGCGGAGACCATGCGCATATTATTAGTGGAAGACCATCTGGAGCTGTCGCACTGGCTGGCAAAGGCCCTGCGCGACGCGCACCTGACGGTGGAGACCGCCCACAACGGCGCCGATGCCGACGCCCTGCTGCATACGCAGGAATATTCATTGGTGCTGCTCGACCTGACCCTGCCGAAGATGGATGGTCTGGACGTGCTGCGCCGCCTGCGCGCGCGCGGCGGCACGCGCGGCAAGACTCCCGTCATGATACTCACGGCGCGCGGCGGCCTCGATGAAAAAGTACAGGGCCTGAACCTGGGCGCCGACGACTACATGGCCAAGCCGTTCGAACTGGCCGAACTGGAAGCACGCGTGAAAGCCCTGCTGCGCCGCAGCCAGGGCAACGAAGCGCTCGTGCACACGTGCGGCGCGCTCAGTTTCGACACCGTCACGCGCATGTTCAGCTATGCCGGCGCCCCTTTCCCCCTGACGCCGCGCGAACACGCCGTGCTCGAAGCGCTGATCACGCGCTCCGGGCGCGCAGTGTCGAAGGAAAAGCTGTTCGACGAAGTCTTCGCGCTGGCCGACGACGCCAACCTGGACGCCATCGAACTGTATATCCACCGCGTGCGCAAGAAACTCGAGAGCGGCGTCGAAACCGGTTCGCCCGACGGTGCCGTCATCACCACGCTGCGCGGCATCGGCTACCTGCTGCAGCCGCGCAGCGCGATGGCGCCGGCCGCGTCAAAATGAGCGTGCGCGCCCCAAGCCTGCCCCTGTTCGAGCGCCTGCGCCGGCGCTGGGCGCAGGGCCGGCCGCTGGGCAGCCTGCGCAGCCAGCTGCTGCGCTGGCTGCTCATCCCGCTGGTGATGCTGGTGCTGCTCGATGCCGTTTTTGTGTACCGCAACGCGCTCGACGCGGCCGACATGGCCTATGACCGCTCCTTGCTGGCGTCGACGCGGGCGCTAGCCGAAAGAGTCTCCATCGTCAACGGCAAGGTGGTGGCCGAAGTGCCCTACGTGGCGCTCGACAGCTTCGAGACCGACACCCTGGGCCGCATCTACTACAAGGTCACGGGCATCAACGGCGAGCTGGTATCGGGCTATGGCGACTTGCCGCCCGTGCCGAAAAACGTACCCCGCTCGCAGAATTATCCGGCCCTGGTGCGCTTCTACCACGCCGACTATCACGGCAAGCCGATCCGCATTGCCGCCCTGCTGCAGCCCGTGTATGACGACTCGATGCGCGGCATCGCACTGATCCAGGTGGCCGAGACGCTGGACGCGCGGCGCGGCCTGTCGAACCAGATCCTGTTCGATACCCTGAGCTGGCAGGCGGCGATGATACTGGTGATGGGCGCCCTCGTGTGGTTTGCCGTGCGCCTGGTGCTGCGCCCGCTGATGCGCCTGAAAACGGAAGTCGAGACGCGCACCCTGTCCGACCTGTCCGACGTCGATCCCACGCTGGTGCACAAGGAAATGCGCCCGCTGGTGAGCGCCATGAACGGCGCCATGTCGCGCCTGCAGCAGCTGATCGCCAGCCAGCGCCGCTTCATCGCCGATGCCTCGCACCAGCTGCGCACGCCGTTGACGGTGCTGAAAACCCAGGCCGAACTGGCCATGCGCGAATGCGACCGCCAGGCGGGCGCGCCGCCGGACATCGCCGCCCTGCGCGACATCGTGCGCTCGATCGCCGTCACCACCGATTCGACCGTGCTGCTGGCCAACCGCCTGCTGACTCTCGCGCGCATCGAGCATGGCGGCGAGAATCTGGCCATGGACACCGTCGCGCTGCGCGACATGGCGCAGCAGGTAGGGCTGGAAATGGCCATGGCCGCCGTCGCCAAAAATATCGACCTGTCGCTAGAAGCGCCCGACGAAGCGCCCGTGCATGGCCAGGCCCTGCTGCTGCATGAACTTGTCGCCAATCTGGTCGACAATGCCCTGCGCTACACGCCACCGGGTGGCAGCGTAATCCTGCGCGTGCGCGCGGGCGGCGATGGAAACGAAACGCTGCTGGAAGTGGAAGACAGCGGCGCCGGCATCCCCCCCGCGGAACGCGAACGCGTGTTCACGCCGTTCTACCGGGTCGGCGCGGCGCTCGAAAGCAATCCGGGCGGCGCCGGCCTGGGCCTGGCCATCGTGCGCGACATTGCGGCCCTGCACGGCGCACGGCTGGAACTGGCGACGGCGGCGAATGGGCATGGATTGAAAGTCGGCGTGTATTTCGCCCCGGCGCCAGTCGGTGCTAAGATCGCGCCCTGAGATTTTAATGAAAGCCCGCAGCCATGATGACCAAAGACGACGTAACCGAACTGTTTGCCAATATCGCCGAGAATGCGCCGTGGGATTTGTCCCAGCCGCTGCTGTGGGGCTATTACTTCACCAACCCCACCTCCGAACCGCTGGAGCAGGCCGCCACCCTGCTGGCGCTGCAGGGCTACCGGCCCGTGGAACTGTACCAGCCGGAACTCGACGATCCGGCGGCTCCGCCCGTGTGGGTGCTGCACGTGGAAAAAGCCGAAGTGCATGGCGTCGACAGCCTGCACGCGCGCAATGGCGAACTGATGGCGTTTGCGCAGGACAACCAGCTGGCCAGCTATGACGGCATGGACGTGGGCCCCGTCCCCGCGCCTTGAGCGGTGTAGGCGCAGGCCGGATCAGGTCCGAAGGGCCGTAATCCGACAGCACCATCGGTCACGCCAACAATGTTGTCGGATTACGTCCGGCCTTGCCGCACTAATCCGACCTACTGGCCATGACCACATGGACGTGGGCGCCGTAATCCGACAACATCACGCATAAAAAAACGGCGCCCGAGGGCGCCGTTTTGCATGGCTCGCTGAAAACGATCAGCTGAGGTTTTCCAGGCGGATCTTGGTGACCGTGCCCACCACGCTGCTCAACGCTTCCATCTTCTCGATGGCGGCCGTGACGTTCTTTTCCTGCGTCTGGTGCGTCAGCATGATGATGTCCGTATGCGTCTCGCCCTCGGCCGGTTCTTTTTGCAGCATGGCGTCGATCGAGATGCCGCGTTCGGCCAGGATGCGCGTGAGGTCGGCCAGCACGCCCGGCTGGTCGGCCACGTGCATGCGCAGGTAGTAGCTGGTGGTGATTTCCGACATCGGCAAGATGGCGATATCGGTCATCGCGTTCGGCTGGAATGCCAGGTGCGGTACGCGGTGTTCCGGGTCGGCCGTGGCCAGGCGCGTGATGTCGACCAGGTCGGCGATCACCGACGAAGCGGTCGGCTCGGCGCCCGCGCCGCGGCCCGAGTACAGGCTGGCGCCGACGGCGTCGCCATGCACGAGCACCGCGTTCATGGCACCTTCCACGTTGGCGATCAGGCGCTTGGCGGGGATCAGGGTCGGATGCACGCGCAGCTCGATGCCTTCCACGCCGTTGACGATGGCGCGCTTGGTGATGCCCAGCAGCTTGATGCGGTAACCCAGTTGCTCGGCGTAGCGGATGTCGACAGCACTGAGGTTGCTGATGCCTTCCACGTAGGCCTTGTCGAACTGCACCGGGATGCCGAAGGCGATGGCCGACATGATGGTGGCCTTGTGCGCAGCGTCGACGCCTTCGATGTCGAAGGTGGGGTCGGCTTCCGCGTAACCGAGTTCCTGCGCCTGTTTCAGCACGGTGGCGAAATCGAGGCCCTTGTCGCGCATTTCGGACAGGATGAAATTGGTGGTGCCGTTGATGATGCCGGCGATCCATTCGATGCGGTTGGCCGTCAAGCCTTCGCGCAGCGCCTTGATGATGGGGATGCCGCCGGCGACGGCCGCTTCGAAGGCCACCATCACGCCCTTGTCCTGGGCGGCGGCAAAGATTTCGTTGCCGTGCACGGCCAGCAGGGCCTTGTTGGCCGTGACCACGTGCTTGCCGTTGGCAATGGCTTGCATCACCAGGGTTTTCGACAGGTCGTAGCCGCCGATCAGTTCGACGACGATGTCGATCTCGGGATCGTTGACGATCAGGTGCGGGTCATTGACGACCTTGCAGCCGCCGGCGACGAGCGCTTCGGCGCGCGCCACGTCGCGCACGGCGACGGCGACGACTTCAATGCCGCGGCCCGCACGGCGCTTGATTTCTTCCTGGTTGCGTTTCAGGACGCTGAACGTGCCGTAACCGACATTGCCCAGGCCCAGCAGGCCGATCTTGATGGATTTCATAGTTGTGCTTGACTGCTCATAAGTGGCGCCCCCTTGGGCGGCGCCAGGTTGATCGGTATGGTTGATCGAGATTGCTGCTGGCTGGTTCAGCCCCGGCCGTGACGCTTGCGGTAACCTTCGAGGAAGCGCGCAATGCGCCCCATGGCCTCGGTCAGGTCATCGGAGTTGGGCAGGAAGACGACGCGGAAATGATCGGGCGCGATCCAGTTGAAGCCCGTGCCCTGCACGATCAGGACCTTCGCTTCGGCCAGTAATTCATAGGCAAACTGCTGGTCGTCGGCGATCGGGTAGATCTCCGGATCCAGGCGCGGGAACATGTACAGCGCGGCCTTCGGCTTGACACAGGTGACGCCCGGAATATCGGTCAGCAGCTTGTGCGCCAGATCGCGCTGTTTCAACAGGCGCCCGCCGGGCCCCACCAGGTCTTGTATGCTCTGGTAGCCGCCAAGCGCCGTCTGGATGGCAAACTGCCCCGGCGCGTTGGCGCATAGCCGCATCGAGGCCAGCATGTTGAGGCCCTCGATGTAATCTTTTGCGTGGCGCTTTTCGCCCGAGACCACCATCCAGCCGGAGCGGTAGCCGCAGGAGCGGTAATTCTTCGACAGGCCGTTCATGGTGATGAACAGCACGTCGTCGGCCAGCGAGGCGATCGACACGTGCTCGGCTTCGTCGTACAGCACCTTGTCGTAGATCTCGTCGGCGAAAATGATCAATTGGTGCTGGCGCGCCAGTTCGACGATCTGCAGCAGCACGGAAACCGGATACAGCGCGCCCGTGGGGTTGTTCGGGTTGATGACGACGATGGCTTTCGTTTGCGGCGTGATCTTGCGGCGCATGTCCTCGATGTCGGGATACCACTCGTTCTGCTCGTCGCACACATAGTGCACGGGATTGCCGCCCGACAGGCTGACGGCAGCCGTCCACAGCGGGTAGTCGGGCGCCGGCACCAGCACTTCGTCGCCACTGTTGAGCAGGGCGTTCATCGACATGACGATCAGTTCGGAAGCGCCATTGCCCAGGTAAATGTCATCAATGGTCACGCCGGCGATATTCTTGCCCTGCGTGTAGTGCATGACGGCCTTGCGCGGCGCGAACATGCCTTTCGAATCCGTATAGCCGGCCGCATTCTGCAGATTGAGCATCATGTCACGCACGATCTCGTCGGGCGGATCGAAGCCGAATACGGCCAGGTTGCCGATATTGAGCTTGGTGATCTTGTGGCCTTCTTCTTCCATTTGCCTGGATTTTTCCAGGACCGGGCCGCGGATGTCGTAGCAGACGTCCGCCAATTTATTCGATTTCTGAATCGGTCGCAAAATAAATCCCTGTCGTGATGCGGCGCGGTGACCAGAACTTGCAGCGTGACCGCCGCGCCAGAACTATGAACCCGTGAAACTGCGATGCGAAAGACTGCAAGGCGAAAACAACCATTCTCGCCGAAAACAGGGCATTTTATCAAATTAAACATGGCGAACCGCAGCATTTGACGCCGATTCTGCCACGTTGGCGCATCCGGACGACAATCGGGCGGGCGCCATCTTCATCTTCCCTTAATCTTGCAGCATTACCATGGCGCAAGCATGCACCGCCACTGTGGCGCCGAACATTGCAATCTGGAAAGGATGTTGCTTTTCAGTCGCTCTTTTCTGTCATTTATGGCATGCTTACGCCCTTGGCCGCGGCGCCCAGTTTGGCCGCGCGCGTACCGATCAACCGACACGACCAGCCCCGATATCGCCATGAAACTCCACGCCAGCAGCACCCAACAATACCAGACTGTCACCGGCTATGACGAAAACGGCGTCGAGATCAATGCCCAGCCGTACAACTACAGCCTGATCGTCATGCCGGAAACACCGCCACGGGCGTGGGAAGTGGGCAGTTTCGAAGAATTGACCGAAGCGCATTTCGCGCAAATCCTGGCCGACTCTCCCGACGTGGTCATCCTCGGCACGGGCGAACGCCAGCGCTTCGTGCATCCGAAACTGACGGCCGCGCTGACCATGCGCCGCATCGGCGTCGAATGCATGGATAGCCAGGCCGCCTGCCGCACCTACAATATCCTCATGGGCGAAGGCCGCAAAGTCACCCTGGCACTGATCCTGGCCCCGGCCACAGGCAAGGCTGCATGAAAATCAACGTCAACGAACTGCACTCGTCGCGAGTGCTGATGTGGTCCCTGCTGGGCATCTTCATCGTCGTCACCCTGTATGCGCTGGGCGTGCGCACCCTGGTGCCGCCCGACGAGGGCCGCTACGCCGAGATGGCGCGCGAAATGTTCGTCACGGGCGACTGGATCACCACGCGCCTGAACGGCATCAAGTACTTTGAAAAACCGCCGCTGCAAACGTGGATGAATGCGCTGACCTTCGCCGCCTTCGGCCTGGGCGAGTGGCAGGCACGCCTGTGGACTGGCCTGTGCGGCATCATCGGCGTGTGCATGACAGCCTACGCGGGCAAGAAAGTGTTCGGCCCGCGCGTGGGCCTGTATGCGGGCCTGGTGCTGGCGTCGAGCCTGTTCTGGCTCGCTTCGGGCCAGATCAATTCGCTGGACATGGGCCTGTCGGGCATGATGACCCTCACCATGGGCAGCCTGCTGATCGCCCAGCGCGACGACGCCACGGTGATCGAGCGGCGCAACTGGATGCTGGCTTGCTGGGCCGCCATGGCGCTGGCCGTGCTGGCCAAGGGCCTGATCGGCATCGTGCTGCCGGGCGCCGTGCTGGTGCTGTATTCGCTGTGCGCGCGCGACTGGCGCATCTGGACGCGTCTGCACCTGGTCAAGGGCTTGCTGGTGTTCTTTGCCATCGCCACGCCATGGTTCGTGCTGGTCGCCCTGCGCAATCCGGAACAGCCGCATTTCTTCTTCATCCACGAGCATTTCCAGCGCTTCCTGATGAAGGGCCACAAGCGCGAAGGGGCCTGGTACTACTTCCTCGTGCTGCTCATTCCCGGCATCCTGCCATGGATAGGCGTGCTGCCGCAAAGCCTGGCAGCCGCTTTCAAGCGCCACGAAGGGGCCTTCCAGCCGCGCCTGATGCTGCTGGTCTGGGCCGTCTTCATTTTCTTCTTCTTCAGCTATTCAACCTCGAAACTGCCCGGCTATATCGTGCCCATCTTCCCCGCGCTGGCCTTGCTGGTGGCGCTGTACCTGGAGTCGGCGTCGCGCCGCCAGCGCCTGTTCGCCGCCGGCCTGCTGTGCGTACTGGGCGCGGCCATCCTGATCGGCGGTCCGATCGCCTTCAGCAAAGCCAGCGCACGCGACGCGGATGCCCTGGTCGCGCTCAAGGGCTACCAGCCCTGGCTGATGGCGGCCGGCTTCTTCGCCCTGGCGGGCGGCGCCCTGGCCCTGCTGCATGCGCGCCAGCTGCGCCGCGACATGACGGTGCTGACGATTGCCGGCGCCGGTTTCCTGGCCACGCACTGCATCCTGGCCGGCTCCGAACTGTATGGCCAGAACCGCGCGGGCACCGACATGCTGCCGCAGATCCAGGCCGAACTGACGGCCGATACCAAGCTCTATTCGGTCGGCATCTATGAACAGTCGCTGACGTATTACCTGCAGCGGCCCGTGATCCTCGTCGATTACTGGGATGAGTTCACGTTTGGCCTGAAACAGCAGCCGGAACTGTCCATCCCGAGCATCGAGACTTTCATCACGCAATGGACGAACGATGCCAACGCCGGCGTGCGCGACATGGCCATTATCAGCCTGAACCGTTACAAGGAATTGCAACAACGTGGCGTGCCCATGCGTGTTATCGCCGAGGATGCGCGCCGCATGGTCATTGCCAACAAATAGTGTTTTAACTGGGGTGCGAGGCAGCATGGATCGCGCCCCCGGCCAGCTTGCCCCGCCCCCGCAGCGGCAGGATTTTTCACTGCTGAACCGGCTGCGCCGCCATACTGACGATATAAAATAGCCATGCCTGCCGGCCGCGTTTGAGCGCACGGCAGCCTTGGCGACACCGATACCCAGACACCATACCGACCCAAGAGCCGCACCCCATGACTTCTACCCTGCCCTTTTTGCCATTTTCCAAACCCACCATCGACGAAGCGACCATCGCCGCCGTCGGCGAAGTGCTGCGCTCGGGCTGGATCACCAGCGGCCCGAAAGTGCAGGCCTTCGAAGCCCAGCTGTCCGAGTATTTCGGCGGGCGTCCCGTACGCACCTTCAATTCGGGCACGTGCACCATGGAAATCGCGCTGCGCATCGCCGGCATCGGCCCCGGCGACGAAGTCATCACCACGCCCGTGTCGTGGGTAGCGACGGCCAACGTCATCATCGAAGTGGGCGCCACGCCCGTGTTTGCCGACATCGACCCCGTCACGCGCAATATCGACCTCGACAAACTGGAAGCGGCCATCACCGCGCGGACGAAAGCGATCATCCCCGTCTACCTGTCCGGCTTGCCCGTCGACATGGACCGCCTGTACGCGATTGCTGAAAAATACAATCTGCGGGTCGTGGAAGACGCGGCGCAAGCGTTCGGCTCCACGTGGAAGGGCAAGCGCATCGGCGCGTTTGGCGACTTCGTCTCGTTCAGCTTCCAGGCCAACAAGAACATCACCACGGGCGAAGGCGGCTGCCTCGTCCTGAACAACCTGGAAGAAGCGAAGCTGGCCGAGAAATACCGGCTGCAGGGTGTCACGCGTAGCGGCGTCGACGGCATCGATGTCGACGTGCTGGGCGGCAAATACAACATGAGCGACATCATGGCCGCCATCGGCCTGGGCCAGTTCGCCAATATCGACGCCATCACAGCCCACCGCCGCGCGCTGGCGCGCCATTACTTTGAGCAATTCGGCAGCGACTTCGAAGCGCAGAGCGGTGCCCAGCTGCCCGTGCAGGATTTTGAAAACAGCAACTGGCACCTGTTCCAGATTATCCTGCCCGACAACGGCCCCGGCACGCGCGCCGCGTTCATGCAGCAAATGGCACAACAAAACGTGGGAACGGGCTATCATTACGCACCGATCCACCTGTTTACCATGTACCGCGAACGCGGCTTTACCGAGGGCATGTTCCCTGTCTCGGAAAAGATCGGCCGCCTGACCGTGACCTTGCCGATGTTCTACGCCATGACGACACAGGATGTGGAACGCGCCGTCGCCACCGTCAAATCCATTCTCATCAAATGAGCAGCGCGCCGATGAAACCTGAACTGTCCGTTATCATTCCGATCTACAACGAACAGGATGGCCTGGCCAGCCTGTTCGCCCGCCTGTATCCGGCCCTCGATGCCTTGCAGACGAGCTACGAGATCATCTTCATCAACGATGGCAGCCGCGACAATTCGGTGGCCATCCTGGCGGAACAGTTCCGCCAGCGCCCCGACGTCACGCGCGTCGTCTTGTTCAACGGTAATTATGGCCAGCACATGGCCATCCTGGCCGGTTTTGAAGCGTCGCGCGGGCAGATCATGGTCACGCTCGACGCCGACCTGCAGAATCCGCCCGAAGAAATCGGCAACCTCGTGGCGAAGATGCGCGAAGGCTACGATTACGTGGGCTCGATCCGGCGCAAGCGGCAAGATTCCGCCTGGCGCACGCTGGCCTCGAAGATGATGAACCGGCTGCGCGAGCGCATCACCAACATCAAGATCACGGACCAGGGCAATATGCTGCGCGCGTATGGCCGCAACGTGATCGACCTGGTCAACCAGTGCGCCGAAGTCAACACCTTCGTGCCCGCCCTGGCCTACACGTTTGCCCGCAAGCCCACGGAAATTACCGTCGAGCACGAGGAACGGGCAGCCGGCGAGTCGAAATACTCGCTGTACAGCCTGATCCGCCTCAATTTCGACCTGGTCACGGGCTTTTCGCTGATACCCCTGCAAATCTTTTCGATGCTGGGCATGCTGCTGTCATTCAGCTCGGCCGTGCTGGTGATCTATCTGCTGGCGCGCCGCTTCCTGTTCGGCGCCGAGGCGCAGGGCGTGTTCACCCTGTTCGCCATCGCCTTCTTCCTGATGGGCGTGATCCTGTTCGGCATCGGCCTCGTGGGCGAATACGTGGGACGCATCTTCCAGCAAGTGCGGGCCCGTCCCCGCTACGTGGTGCAAACCATCTTGCAGGACGGCATGGCCCAGGCGGAAGCCGAGGCGCCATCGCACGTGCGCCTGGAAAAACGCCAGGTGGGCCGCTGATGGGCGCCCCGCGCGCCGTCGTCTTCGGCTACCACAATGTGGGCGTGCGCTGCATCAAGGTGCTGCTGGCCGGCGGCGTCGATATCTCCCTCGTCGTCACACACGAAGACAGCCCCACGGAAAACCTGTGGTTCGAATCCGTCGCCAGCCTGTGCCAGGCTGAAGGCATCCCCTACATCACGCCCTCGGACGCGCGCGCGCCCGAGCTGCTGGCGCAGGTGCGGGGGGCAACACCGGACATGCTGTTCAGCTTTTACTACCGCCACATGCTGCCGGCCAGCATCCTGGAAGTCGCGCCCGCCTACAATATGCACGGTTCGCTGCTACCGCAGTTCCGCGGCCGCGCGCCCGTCAACTGGGCCGTGCTGCATGGCGCCCCGCAAACGGGCGCCACCCTGCATGAAATGACGGTCAAGCCCGATGCCGGCGCCATCGTCGCGCAAACGGCCGTGCCCATCCTGCCCGACGACACGGCCTTCGAAGTCTTCGGCAAGGTCACCGTGGCGGCGGAGCAAACCTTGTGGAACGTGCTGCCGGCCTTGCTGGACGGCACGGCGCCGCGCCAGCTCAACGATTTGCGCCAGGGCGGCTACTTTGGCGGACGTACGCCGGAAGACGGCCGCATCGACTGGAAGTTACCGGCGCAGCAGGTCTACAACCTGCACCGGGCCGTCGCGCCGCCCTATCCCGGCGCGTTCACCGAAGTCAACAATGTTATTTACACCATCGAAACAGCCCGTTTAAGCAAGCATTCAGCAGGAAGTTTGCCACCGGGCTTGGCGGTAGTGGATAATTGCATCTTTGGCGTCTGCGGAGACGGCCACATGCTGGCCATTTCCGCGCTGAGGGCTGCCGGGGAGCCGGTTTCGGCTCAGCAATTGCAAGCAAGTCTGACCACCCGCGTCAGCACACACTGATATCACACAAGAGAATCTCACATGAAAAAAGTCCTCATCTTAGGCGTCAACGGCTTCATCGGCCACCACCTGTCCAAGCGCATCCTGGAAACCACCGACTGGCATGTCTACGGCATGGACATGAACACGGACCGCATCACGGAATTGCTGGAAGATGACAACTACAAGTCGCGCATGCACTTCTTCGAAGGCGACATCACAATCAACAAGGAATGGGTCGAGTACCACGTCAAGAAGTGCGACGTGATCCTGCCGCTGGTGGCCATCGCCACGCCATCGACCTATGTCAAGCAGCCGCTGCGCGTCTTCGAACTGGACTTCGAAGCCAACCTGCCTATCGTCCGCTCGGCCGCCAAGTACGGCAAGCACCTGGTCTTCCCGTCGACCTCGGAAGTGTATGGCATGTGCCATGACGAGGAATTCGATCCGGAAAATTCGGAACTGATCTGCGGCCCGATCAACAAGCCGCGCTGGATCTATTCGAACGCCAAGCAGCTGATGGACCGCGTGATCTGGGGCTACGGCATGGAAGGCTTGAACTTCACCCTGTTCCGTCCATTCAACTGGATCGGCGCGGGTCTGGACTCGATCCACACGCCAAAAGAAGGTTCCTCGCGCGTGGTGACGCAATTCTTCGGCCATATCGTGCGCGGCGAAAACATCTCGCTGGTGGACGGCGGCGCGCAAAAACGCGCGTTCACCTACATCGACGACGGCATCGATGCGCTGATGCGCATCATCGCCAACAAGAACGGCATCGCCAGCGGCAAGATCTACAACATTGGCAATCCGACCAATAACTATTCGATCCGCGACCTGGCCGGCATGATGCTGACCCTGGCCGCCGAGTACCCGGAATACGCCGAAGGCGCGAAACACGTGAACATCGTGGAAACGACCTCGGGCGCCTACTACGGTGCCGGCTACCAGGACGTGCAAAACCGCGTGCCGAAAATCACGAATACCTGCGAAGAGCTGGGCTGGGCACCGACCACCACCATGGCCGATTCCCTGCGCAATATTTTCGACGCCTACCGCAGCCAGGTAGCCCAAGCCAAAGCCCTGATGGATTAATGTTGAGCAAGCCGTTCCTGACCCTGAAAATCGACGTCGATACCTATCGCGGCACCCGTGAAGGCATGGGCAATCTGGTGCGCATACTGGCCGCGCACCAGGCCAAGGCCACCTTTCTGTTCTCGCTGGGCCCAGACCACACGGGCTGGGCCCTGCGGCGCGCCTTGCGGCCCGGCTTTTTCAGCAAGGTGTCGCGCACGTCGGTAGTCGAGCACTACGGCTTGAAAACATTGATGTACGGCACCTTGCTGCCGGGACCCGATATCGGCAAGCAATGCGCGGCGCAATTGCGCGCCGTGCGCGATGCCGGTTTCGAGTGCGGCATCCACACCTGGGATCACACCCTGTGGCAAGACAACGTGGCCAAGCGCAACGCCGCCTGGACCATCAACATGATGCGCAAGGCCGCCAACCGCTACGAACAGGTGTTTGGCACCAAGCCGCACACGCACGGCGCGGCCGGCTGGCAAATGAACGTCAGCGCCTTTGTCGAGCACGACACGGCCGGCTACCGCTTTGCCTCAGATGGCCGCGCCATGCTCGACGCGCGCGGCGCCATGGCGCAGCCGTCGCAAGGCCCGCACCGCGTGCGCAACGGCAACACCATCCTGCAATGCGTGCAACTGCCGACCACGCTGCCCACCTTGGACGAACTGCTGGGTTGTGAAATCGACGGCAAACTGATCACCACCGGCAACGTTGCCGCGCATATATTGTCGCTGACGGCGGATAATCCCCGCGATCACGTGTATACCTTGCATGCGGAACTTGAAGGACAGAAACTCGCCCCCATTTTCGAACAACTGCTGGCTGGCTGGAAAGCCCAGGGCTACCGGTTTGCAGCGATGGGCGATTACTATGAAAAGATAAAAGATGCGGACTTGCCCGTTTGCCCCATCACCTGGGATGAGTTGCCCGGGCGTTCGGGACGCCTGATTGTGCAGGGCAAAGCGGCCTGAATGCTGTATTGTTGCACCTGGATGCGTTGCCAGATTAAAAACCAGCGCTGATGATCACCGTTCAGGAGAGAACCTGTGGCTGATAGCCAATCCCTCGTTAGCATACCCGACTTTAGCGCCGCCATGACCAGCGGCAAAACCTTTCAGTTGCTGGGCCGCCCGGCCAAGGCCACCGTGCTGTTTTTCTATCCGAAGGACAACACCCCTGGCTGCACCACGGAAAACATCGCTTTCCGCGATGCGTATCCGCAATTCGTCGCCGCCGGCGTGGAAATCTATGGCATCAGCCGCGATTCCCTGCGCTCGCACGAAAGCTTCAAGGCCAAGCTCGAGCTGCCATTCGAGCTCATTTCCGACCCGGACGAAGCCGTTTGCCTGCTGTTTAACGTCATGAAGATGAAACAGATGTACGGCAAGACGGTCCGCGGCGTCGAGCGCAGTACGTTTGTGATTGACGCCCAGGGCCGATTGGTGAAAGAATGGAGAGGCGTGAAGGTCGCAACTCACGTGGAAGAAGTGCTGGAATTCGTAGCGCATCTGAATTGATCGTCCATGTTGATCCAATGCGTGTTGTCGGCTTCCAGCGAGCCTGGTTCAACCGCAGTTCAGTTCACGGTACCTATCGCCATTTTGAGTCAACGAAGCGCCTCCATCCACTCCGCCAGGCGGGCCAGCAGCCCGCCGATGGCGTCCATGACCGGCCATGCTGCCGGCCTTCCGGCAGTTTCTCGTCCTGTAGCATTGTTGTTCCCCTCGCATCCCCCCATGAGAAGTGCCGCCAGAAGCTGGCTGCCCATGGGAGATTCATTCCAGAAATTTTTTGATTGAGATCCTGATGCCACTGCCAAAATTACCGAGCAAGCCAGCCACCATCCTGGCCACCCAAGATTACCCAACCGCAGGCGCAGCGCGCCCGGCCACCAAAACCCCGGCAGCCAAGAAAGTGGCTGCACCGATCATTGAAGCGGCGATCGCCGAAGTTGCCAAACCGGTCCGCAATGCGGCCACGAAGATCAAGCAAGTGGCGGCCCTGATGGTCGCCAAGCCAGCAGCGCCTGCACCTGCGCCTGTTGCGGCCACGCCTGCCGCCGTTGCTGCGCCCGCAGCGAAAGCCAAGCCGGCGGCAAAAGGCAAGGTCACGCCGATCAAGCCCCTCAAGCAAGCCGAGCAACCGCATCCGGCCAAGCACAAGCCTGTGGAAGTGCAGCTCAAATCGTCCGCCAGCCGGGCCGCCGACCAGCGCGGCATCAGCAAGCTGTTCGTGCTCGACACGAACGTGCTGATGCATGATCCATCGTCGCTGTTCCGCTTCGAGGAACACGACGTGTACCTGCCGATGATGACCCTGGAAGAGCTGGACAACCATAAAAAGGGCATGACGGAAGTGGCGCGCAATGCACGCCAGGTCTCGCGCACGCTTGACGCCCTGATCAGCAACACGGACGACGACGCCATCGAACACGGCATCCTGCTGTCCAAGCTGGGCAACAAGGATGCCAAGGGCCGCCTGTTCTTCCAGACGCGCTTGCAAAGCGCCGACTTGCCGGCTGGCTTGCCAGTGGGCAAGGCCGACAACCAGATCCTCGCCGTCGTGCGCTCGCTCGAGTCGGAGCAGGAAGGCCGCCCCGTCGTGCTGGTGTCGAAAGACATCAACATGCGCATCAAGGCGCGCGCCCTGGGCTTGCCGGCCGAAGATTACTTCAACGACCATGTGCTGGAAGACACGGACTTGCTGTATTCGGGCATCGTGCAATTGCCGGACGACTTCTGGAACAAGCATGGCAAGGACATGGAATCGTGGCAGGAAAGCAAGAACGGCTACAGCTCCACGTTCTACCGTGTGACGGGCCCGTTCATTCCATCCTTGCTGGTCAACCAGTTCATCTATCTGGAACCGAAAAACGGCGAAGCGCCGTTCTATGGCCAGGTGAAACAGATCAACGGCAAGACGGCCGTGCTGCAAACCCTGCGCGACTTCAGCCACACGAAGAACAATGTGTGGGGCGTGACGGCGCGCAACCGCGAACAGAATTTCGCGCTGAACTTGCTGATGAATCCGGAATGCGACTTCGTCACCCTGCTGGGCCAGGCCGGTACCGGCAAGACCCTGCTGGCCCTGGCCGCCGGCCTGGCGCAAGTGCTGGAAACCAAGCTCTACAACGAGATCATCGTCACCCGCGTCACGGTGCCGGTAGGCGAAGACATCGGTTTCCTGCCAGGCACGGAAGAAGAAAAGATGTCGCCATGGATGGGCGCCTTCGACGACAACCTGGAAGTGCTGAACAAGTCCGACTCCGATGGCGGCGAATGGGGCCGTGCGGCAACGCAAGACCTGATCCGCTCGCGCATCAAGATCAAGTCGCTCAACTTCATGCGCGGCCGCACGTTCGTGAACAAGTTCCTCATCATCGATGAAGCGCAGAACTTGACGCCGAAACAAGTCAAGACCCTCGTCACGCGCGCCGGTCCCGGCACGAAGATCCTGTGCCTGGGCAACATCGCACAGATCGACACGCCATACCTGACGGAAGGCTCGAGCGGCCTGACCTACGTGGTCGACCGCTTCAAGGGCTGGACCCACAGCGGCCACGTCACCCTGGCCCGCGGCGAGCGTTCGCGCCTGGCGGACCACGCCAGCGAAGTGCTGTAAGTGTTAGCGGGCGGCGCAAGCTGCCCAGTCATTCGAAGCCCCGGCTGCAGCGATGCGACCGGGGCTTTTTTCATGTGCGCAACTTTTCTTGACGGTATGTTCTAATACCGCTCCTTTCATTCAGGACACCCTATCCGATGCACCCCGCCTTTCAGTTGTTGCTCTGCTTCATACTCTTCATGCTCATCCACATTTCCATCATGGCCGCGTGCGCCCGCGCATTGGGCATCACCGTGCGCGGCATCAGCTACGGCGTGGGGCCGACCCTGCTGACCGTGGGGAAAGTGCACGTCAAGCTGCTGCCGCTGGCCGGCAATGTGGTGCTGAAAGATACGCGCGCGGAAACCTTGTATGACGATGATCGCTGCCTGGACGCCTATAACTTCCAGCCGCTGTGGAAGCAGGTGCTGCTGCCATTGAGCGGCGTGGGGGTGCTTCTGGCCTTGTCGCTGGGCATCATGGGAGCCTCGGGCTGGGAGCGCTTTGTCGCTACCTTCGGACAAATCATCCACGGCGCGCTGGCACCGTTGTCGACGGCGCAGGCATTGCTGGGTGATGGAGAAAGCTTTGCACGCACGCACGGCTTTGCGCTCGTGTTCGCCCTGTTCTCATTGAAACTGTGCGCGTTCAACCTGCTGCCGTTTGCCGGCTTGAACGGGGGCCAGGCGCTGCTGGCCATCGCGCGCGGCGGCAAGCCGTATGTGGCGTGGGAAGAGTCTGTGGCGAAGTGGTTATTGCTGCCGGGGCTGGCTATCTTGCTGGCATGGGTGGCAGCGTTCGGCTGGTATGGCTGGAAAATCATGGCTGCCTAGGCCGCTGACGCTATTATTTTTTGGACACTTGTCGTATGCTCGCACCACCGTCTTGACGCCCCCGGTAAAGGAGTTGGCATTTTCTCATTCGACACTTGCGGCAAACGCCTGGCCCTGTGGGCCATTCGCGCCTACCAGCGCTACCTGTCCCCATGGAAGGGTTTTTCCTGCGCCTACCGCGTGCTGACGGGGCGCGACAGCTGCTCCGCCTATGGCTACCGGATGATTGAACGTCATGGCTTGCGCACGGGCCTGCCCCTGTTGCAACGCCGCTTGCGCGCCTGCGGCGAACGGCATCGCCAGCACCTCGCGCTGCATCCGCAGGCACGACGCAGCGGCAGACATCTGGCCCAGGCAGGCTTTTGCGATTGCGACATCCCGTCGCCGGACTGCCACCATTGTTCCTGCAACCCATGCGACTTGCTCGATTGCGACTGGCCCCGACGGAAAAAGAAACAGTAATTTCAGTAGTTATGTGAATTTAAATTACAAATGAAATATTCATTCATGAAATGAATAATACCCATTATTACTGTGAATTGGCCTGAAGCGAAGCGGCGGCCTATACTCAAGCCATCTCCCCTACTCTGCTTCCCATGCACACCCTGCTCAGCCCGCATATATCGCGGGCTTTTTGTTCCCGGCCATTGCCGTTCCGTCTTACCCCTTTTAACCATCACCGGGCGCGCCGTTCCCCGCCAGCCAGCTCCCAAACGGGGAGCACAACATGATCGTGCGCGAGCGTCCATCGGCGCTACGGCTGTTCCTCGTGGTGCGCGGTTCCGTCCTGCCGCGCATCCGCATCACGCTCATCGTCAACACCCTGATCGCCACGCTCGTCACCTGGTGCCACGGCACCCTGTTCGACCACAAGGTCATCCTCACCACCATCCCGTTTACCCTGATCGGCTTGCCGCTGGCCATCTTCCTGGGCTTTCGCAACACGGCCGCCTACGACCGCTACTGGGAAGCGCGCAAGCTGTGGGGCGAACTGGTCTTGCGCAGCCGTAATTTCTCGCGCCAGTGCCAGACGATGATACGCGGCGACACGCCGGCCCACGCCAGGCTGGGCCTGGAAGACGTGCGCGTGCGCATGATTTACCGCACCATCGCCTTTTGCCACGCCTTGCGCCACCAGTTGCGCGACACGCGCGGGCCGGCCGACTTGCAGACGCTGCTGCGTCCGGCCGAATGGGACGCGGCCTGCAAGGCGGCGAACCCGTCCGACTACCTGATGCTGCAGATGGGCCACGACCTGGCCGACTGCGTCCGGCAGGGCCGTATCGACAGCATCCTGGCCACGCAGATCGATAACACGGTCTCGGCCATGGTGGCGGCGGGCGCTTCGTGCGAACGCATCCGCAGCACGCCGATCCCGTTCTCGTATTCGCTGCTGCTGCACCGCACGGCGTATCTGTACTGTTTCCTGCTGCCCTTCGGCCTCGTCGATTCGCTCGGATTCATGACGCCGTTCGTCGTCGCCATCGTCGCCTACACCTTCTTTGGCCTCGACGCGCTGGGCGACGAGATAGAGGAACCGTTCGGCGAGGATGCCAACGATCTGCCTCTGTCGGCCATGTGCCGCGCCATCGACATCAGCTTGCGCGAATCCGTGCAGGACGACAAGGTGCCGCCGCCCATGCAAGCCGTCGATTTCCTGCTGAATTGACCCGTAGGGCAGCTTTCCCCTTGACCTTACCATCGGGGGAAGGCTTACAGTGGACACACTTAACCATTGAAGGAGTGCTTGCCATGTATCAGTTACAAGTTGAAAACATGAGCTGCGGCCATTGCGTCGGCTCGGTCACGAAAGCGGTGCAAGCCATCGATCCGCAAGCCCAGGTGCAGATCGACCTGGCCAGCAAACGCGTCACGGTGGAATCGCCCGCCGAACTGGGCGCCATCAGCGCGGCCATCGTGGAGGCGGGCTTTCCCGTCACCAGCGCGCAATAACAGCCACAGCAGCGTCACGACAGCCGGCCCTTGCGCCGGCTGTTTTTTTATCCATCCAGTTCAGGATAATGGCGGAAGATGCCTTCCTCGTTGAAGGGTATCCTGCGCTTCGACCTCAGGTAGCGGGCAATATTCGGCAGCGCCGCCACCATATCGTGCAGCGCAAACAAGGCAGGATACTGCGGCGCCAGGCGCGCCATGGCTTGCGGAAACGCATACTGCAGGCCAGCCAGCATCTGAAACAGCGACAGGTCGCCATACGTGAGCCTGGCGCCCACCAGATACTGGCCGCGGCTGTTCAGCAACACTTGCGTGAAATAATCGAGAAACTTGGGTAAACGTGTTTGGCGGAAATCCGCGCTGCGCAGCATGGCCGCCTGCTTTTGCTCTTCGTAATATTGATTCATCGACAGCGGATGGTGCGTGTCGTGCACTTCCGTCAGCCAGTCGGCCATCGTCAGCTGCAGCTGGTTCAGCCACAAACGGCCACTTTCCGCGCGCGGCGCCAGGCCCAGGCGCCGGCCCAGGTAAAAAAGGATATTCGTCGTCTGGCCGATCAGCAGCTCGCCATCGCGCAGCACAGGCGGGGCGTAGGCGGCCTGTGGCGTGCTGCCGCCGTCGAGGCAGGCCAGCATGGCGGGAACGCCTTGCCCCTTGCGCTCAGGCAAACGGGCGACATCGCGGTACTCGGCGCCCGCCTCTTCCAGGGCCAGCCGAATGAATTCGCCACGCCCCTGTATCGTGGGCCAATAGTACAGTTCATACGCCATATGCACCTCCGTTGACTTACATCAAGGGCAACATGCTTTCGCTTCCTTGTCGCCGGCCAGCCCCAGGCTTTGCAGGATGGGGCAATCAGGCTTGTCGTCGCCGTGGCACGATTGCGCCAGGTGGGCCAGGGTATCGCGCATTTCCGTCAGCTCGGCGATGCGCTGATTCAAGTCCGCCACGTGGGCCAGGGCGATGCCTTTTACGTCCGCGCTGGCGCGCTGATCGTTTTGCCACAGCGACAGCAGTTCGCGGATCTGCTCGAGCGAAAAACCCAGGCCCCGCCCGCGCTTGATGAAACGCAGCGCGTGCAAGTCGTTCGGCGTGTAGATGCGGTAACCGGCGTCGCTGCGCGCGCTGGGTTTTAACAAAGTAATGCTTTCATAGTAGCGTATCATTTTTGCCGATACGCCCGTTTCGCTTGCCGCCTGGCCGATATTCATCCTATGACTCCTTGGTATGCGCACTGCGGGCTTTCCAGCGGCGCAGCAACAGGGCATTGCTGATCACGCTGACGGAACTGAAGGCCATCGCCGCGCCCGCCACCATGGGGTTGAGCAGGCCGAAGGCGGCCAGCGGAATGCCGATCAGGTTATAAATGAAGGCCCAGAACAGATTCTGCCGTATCTTGCTGTACGTGCGGCGCGAGATATCGATGGCATCCGCCACCAGGGCCGGATCGCCGCGCATCAGGGTGATGCCAGCCGCATGCATGGCCACGTCCGTGCCCGTCGACATGGCGATGCCTACGTCGGCGGCCGCCAGCGCGGGCGCGTCGTTGATGCCGTCGCCCACCATGGCCACTTTCGCGCCCTCGCCTTTCAGCGCGACGATTTTAGCGGTTTTATCGGCCGGCAGCATTTTCGCCGCCACCGTGTCGATGCCCAGCAGCTTGCCGACGGCGTCCGCGCTGCCCTGGTTATCTCCTGTCAACATCACCGTCTGGATGCCGAGGCTATGCAGATGGGCGATGGCCGCCTGCGCGTTCGGCTTGACCTGGTCGGAAAAGGCGAACAGACCCAACAGTTCCGTGCCCGAGGCCAGCCACGAGATCGTGTTGCCCGTGTTCTCCAGCGACAAAGCCTGTTCCGCCAGCGGCGCCATGTCCACGTTCAATTCCTGCATCAACCGCGTGCTGCCCAGTTTCAATTCCAAGCCATCGACGTGGGCCGCCAGGCCGCGGCCCGGCAAGGCCGACAGGCCCGTGGCTGGCAACGGTTCGATGTGGCGCGCGGCCGCCGCGTCGAGTACGGCCGTCGCCAGGCTGTGCTCGCTGCCACGCTGGATGCTGGCCGCCAGCTGCAACAGGCGGGCATCGTCGATGCCGTGTGCATGCAGGGCCGCCAGCGCAGGTTTGCCGATGGTCAAGGTGCCCGTCTTGTCGAACACGACGGTATTGACGGCATGCGCCACTTCCAGCGCTTCCGCATCCTTGATCAGGATGCCGTAGCGGGCAGCGACACCCGTGCCGGCCATGATGGCCGTCGGCGTGGCCAGGCCCAGCGCGCAGGGGCAGGCGATGACCAGCACGGCCACGGCGTTGATAATGGCGTTCTCCAGCTCGCCAGTGGCGAACCACCAGCCCAGCATGGTCAGCAGCGCCAGCACCAGCACCACGGGCACGAAGATCGCGCTGACCTTGTCGACCAGATGCTGGATCGGCGCCTTGGCCGCCTGTGCATCTTCCACCAGGCGGATGATGCGCGACAAGGTCGTCTCGCCGCCCACCGCTTGCGTGCGCACCAGCAATAAACCATCGGCATTGATGGCGCCGCCCGTGACCTTGTCGCCCGGATGCTTATCGACCGGCAAGCTTTCTCCCGTGATCAGCGACTCGTTGATCTGGCTGGCGCCCTCCACCACCACGCCATCGACGGCCACCCGCTCGCCGGGACGGATGACCACCAGGTCGCCCACTTTTACTTGTTCCACGGGCAAGTCGATTTCCACGCCGTCGCGGCGCACGCGGGCCGATTCCGGACGCAAGACTTGCAGCGCGCGGATGGCGGAAGCCGTCTGGCGCTTGGCGCGGCTTTCCAGCCATTTGCCCAACAACACCAAAGTGATGACGACGGCCGATGCTTCAAAGTACAGGTGCGGCAGCATTTCGCCCGCCGTCAGCCATTGGTAGACGGACAAGCCATACGCGGCGCTCGTGCCCAGTGCGACGAGCAGATCCATATTGCCGCTGCCGGCGCGGGCCGCCTTCCAGCCCGCCTTGTAGAAACGCGCGCCAAAGTAAAACTGCACGGGCGTGGCCAGCGCGAATTGCAGCCAGCCTGGCAGCATCAAATGGATGCCGGCCCACTCGAGCAGCATCGGCAGCATCAAGGGGAAGGCCAGCACGGCCGCGAACGCCACTTTCATGCCATCGCGGTTGGGTGCGGCAGCGGGCGCGCTGGCTTGACTGGCGGCGGGCACGGTGGCTGCATAGCCGGCCTTGTCGATGGCGGCGATCAGGGTGCCCGCTTCCAGGCCACCCGTCACCTTGATGCGCGCGCTTTCCGTCGCCAGGTTGACGCTGGCGCCCAGCACGCCCGGCACCTTCAGCAGGGCTTTTTCCACCCGGCCCACGCAAGAGGCGCACGTCATGCCGGCGATGTTCAGGTCGATTTCGCGCTGCGCTACCGTGTAGCCGGCCTTTTCCACGGCTGCCTGCAAGGTGGCCAGTGGAATCGGCGTGTCGGAACTGATTTTGGCCACTTCGGTGGCCAGGTTGACGCTGGCCTGGGTCACGCCGGGCACGGCGGCCAGGGCCTTTTCCACGCGGCCCACGCACGAGGCGCAGCTCATGCCTTCGATGGCCAGCGCCTGCGCATGCGCGGCGGCGGGAGGGGAAGTGGCGGGAGCGAGTGCACTCTGGTTCATGGCAGATCCTGTCCGAAAGATTAACGAATAAGGTCAGGATCTGCTATCCAACGATGGGAAGGTCAAGCCCTATTTTCATGGGTTTCCCGGGCTTGCGTGAAAAACCTAGCGCACCACGCAATCGATGGCGGCAGGCTTGCTGCCGCCTGCAGAACCGCCGCCGCTTGAGGACGATGGCACAAAGGCAGCTGGTGGCGTGAACTTTATGCCAGGATTGACGGGCAGCAGCGCGGGCGGCTGCTGGAAGTTGGGCGTAAAACCGAACTGGCCCGGGGCAAAGTTGAGCGTGCCCGCAGGATTGGTGACATGAATCATGCCATCGAGCACCTGCACATACAAACCTGGCAGGCCAGCCTTGGGCGCCGCTGGCCCGCCAGGTGCCGCCGGCGGCACGTAGCTGGCAATGAAGGTGGTGCCACGGATGCCGATGGTGGCCGCCGGCGTCTTCATCTCGAAGCGCTCCTTGTTGCGCTTGCCCAGCAGGCCCGTGACGGAGCGCAAGCCGCCCTTGAGCAAGCTGAAGATGGCATGGTCGCCATCGGGCTGCTCGGCCGTGTAGCTGAATTGCTCGATCACGAAACTGGTATTCGGTTTCAGGATGATTTCGCTATTGTCGATCAGCTTGATCAAGGCATAGGTTTCCTTTTCCGTCAGCAAGGTGTCACCCTGCTCGACCTCGGACTTGATAGCCAGGATTTTCACCTTGCCGTCCATCTTCTTGGCCATCAGCGGACCACTCAATTGCATGACGGTACCGGCCACCTGCCCCGCCCAGGCGTGTGCGCCCACGCACATCAGGGCCAGCCACAGCAAGGCCTTAATTGCAGTACATTTTTTTAGCGGCATCATCGAATTTGTATCCTGTAGGTTTATCTGTGGCATCGGCAACATCCTTGCTGTCTTTCTTCTTGTCGTCCGGCTTGGCTGGCGGCGTGGACACGAGCACATCATTGGCACGGTCGGCCTGCTTGATGATGCGCAAGGCGTCGTCGATGGCGGCGTTCGTGGCGGCGTCGATCACGGGTTTGTCGATGGTCGTCGCTGGCAGGAAGATGGCATCCGCCATGCTCACCGCGCCATTCGGCGCCAGCAGGGTCACGCCGCTGCGCTGGCGGTTGACGCGCACGCCCGCGTCACCCGTGATGCTGCCTGTTTTCGCCAGCACGCTCAGGCTGCCCGCTGCCGGCAAGGTAAAACTTGCCGTGTCCGCAAAGCGCACACTGGCGCCCGCGCTGGCGCTGAAATTGCCGCCGCTGACGATATGCGCATTGCCGCCGACGCGGATGTCTCCGCCAGCCACCAGGCTGATATCGCGCGCGGCAACCAGCTGCGTGCCATCGCCGAGCAGCACGTCCGTGCTGGCATTGAGCGCGATATCATTGCCCGTGATCTTGCCGTTGACGGTGACGGGGCTGTGCGCCGTCACGCTGACGTTGCCGCCATTCGCATTGATATTGCCAGCGGCGACGCCGCCCGTGTTGTCGATGGCGATATTGCCCGCGCCCGTGACGAGCGTTCCCAAGGTCAAGGTGCCCGGCGCCGAGGTATTGTTCAGCGCAATGCCGCCCGCTGCGCTATTGCTGGCGGTAAAACTGCTTACCTGGTTGCCCGCATTGCCCAGCACGATGCCATCGCGTGCCTGCGCAACCAGGCTACCGGCGCGCAGCGCGCCATCCTGGCCGATGGCGCCGGTCAAGGCGCTCAGCTTTACGTCGTTCGCCGCCACGCTGGCGAAGCGCAAGTCGCCAGCCGCTTGCGTAATGGCCAGCTGGCCTGCCAGCCGGATGGCGCCGGCAGTCTGATTAAAACTGTTGGCCACGAGCAGATTGCCATTGCCGCTCAGCACGCCGCCACCTTGCGCATAGCGGTCCGCCGACAGGCTGCCGTTCAGCAACAAGCTGCCGCCGTTGATTTCCAGGCCGGCCAGGCCGCCCAGCACGGAGCGGTCCAGCGCGCTCTCGCCGAGGGTCAGGCTACCGCCCGTCAACAGCAAGCCCGTCGCCGAGTTCAGGTTTTTCAGGGTGGTGTTGCCGGCCGCCGCGCTGTAGGTGACGATGCCCTTGCTGTTTGTAAAATCGACAGCCAGCACGTTCGCGCCTTCCGGTACGACGCCGCCATCCCAGTTGGCCGCATCGCTCCACAAGCCGTTGCCGCTGCCGACCCAGGTGGACAATTGTTTTTGCGCAATCGATGCCTGCGCCGTGCCGCCCGTCGTTTCCAGGGTGTAGTTGCCCGCATCGGCGCCCGCCAGCCGGAAACCGCTGGCCGTCACCAGTTTTCCGGCACCCGCGTTCTTGTCGGCAAAGCTGCCGCTGCCGCCCACCACGCTGACCAGGTCCTGGCCCAGCACGCCGTTCGCCGACGCGCTGACAGTGGCGGACGTCGTGCCGTCATATACCTTGCCGGCGGCGTTCAAGCCTGACAGGGTCAGGCTGGCGGGCGTGATGCTGGCCAGCAAGCCCGTCGGCAAGACGATAAAGTAATTGCCCGCATCGGCGCCCGTCAATGCCACGCCGCTGAGCTGCACAGCCTTGGCCGTGCCCACGTTCTTGTCCGCAAAGGTGGCTACGGCCGAGGCTATTAAACTGTCGCCGGCGACACGGTCATCGCCCAGACTCAGCTGCGCACCCGTCGTGCCATCGTAGACCTTGTTGCCCGCCACGCCGGACAGGTTCAGCGCGCGCGCGCCGATATCGGCCGTGGTGCTGCCAGCATTGGTGTTCAACACATAGTTGCCCGCGTCAGTGCCGCTCACGCCCACGTTCGTCACCGTGACGGCTTTGCCGGTACCTGCATTCTTGTTGCCAAACGCGGCATTGCCCGCCAGCGTCAGGACATCGCCCTGCACGCGGTCATCGCCAAAGTTCACTTGCGCGCCCGTCGTGCCGTCGTAGGTCTTGTTGATACCGTTAAAACTTACGTTCAAGGTGCGCGCCGTGATGTCGGCCGTGGTGCTGCCAGCATTGGTGTTCAACACATAGTTGCCCGCGTCAGTCCCGCTCACGCCCACGTTCGCCACCATGACAGTTTTGCCGGTGCCCGCATTCTTGTTGCCAAACGCGGCGCTGCCGCTCACGCTCAAGGCGTCTCCCTGCACGCGGTCATCGCCAAAGTTCACTTGCGCACCCGTCGTGCCGTCATAGGTCTTGTTGATGCCGTTAAAACTTACGTTCAAGGTGCGCGCCGCGATGTCGGCCGTGGTGCTGCCCGCATTGGCGTTCAACACATAGTTGCCCGCGTCAGTGCCGCTCACGCCCACGTTCGTCACCGTGACGGCTTTGCCGGTACCCGCGTTCTTGTTGCCAAAGGCCGCATTGCCCGCCAGCGTCAGGACATCGCCCTGCACGCGGTCGTCGCCAAAGTTCACTTGCGCACCGGTCGTGCCGTCGTAGGTCTTGTTAATGCCGTTAAAGCTCACGTTCAGGGTGCGTGCCGTGATGTCGGCCGTGGTGCTGCCAGCATTTCCATTGAGCACATAGTTGCCCGCATCGCCACCGCTCACGCCCACATTGCTTACATTGACAGCCTTGCCGGTACCCGCGTTCTTGTTGCCGAAGGCCGCATTGCCCGCCAGCGTCAGGACATCGCCCTGCACGCGGTCGTCGCCGAAGTTCACTTGCGCACCGGTCGTGCCGTCGTAGGTCTTATTGATACCGTTAAAACTTACGTTCAAGGTGCGCGCCGTGATGTCGGCCGTGGTGCTGCCCGCATTGGCGTTCAACACATAGTTGCCCGCGTCAGTGCCGCTCACGCCCACGTTCGTCACCGTGACGGCTTTGCCGGTACCCGCGTTCTTGTTGCCAAAGGCCGCATTGCCCGCCAGCGTCAGGGCATCGCCCTGCACGCGGTCGTCGCCAAAGCCGACCTGTGCCGCTGTCGTGCCGTCGTAGGTCTTGTTGACGCCATTAAAGCTCACGTTCAGGGTGCGCGCCGCGATGTCGGCCGTTGTGCTGCCCGCATTGGTGTTCAACACATAGTTGCCCGCGTCAGTACCGCTCACGCCCACGTTCGTCACCGTGACGGTTTTGCCGGTACCTGCATTCTTGTTGCCAAACACCGCATTGCCCGCCACCGCCAGAGTATCGCCCTGCACACGGTCGTCGCCGAAGCTCACTTGCGCACCAGTCGTGCCGTCATACGTCTTGTTGATGCCGTTAAAACTCACGTTCAGGGTGCGTGCCGTGATGTCGGCCGTCGTGCTGCCAGCATTTCCATTGAGCACATAGTTGCCCGCATCGGCACCCGTCAGGTGGCCCGTCGCCACCTGGTAATCGACCACTTTGCCAGTACCCGCATTCTTGTCGCGGAAACTGCCCTGCAAGCCGGCCATGCCGACCTGGTCGCCCGTCACGAGGCCTTCGAAATAGCCATTCAGGGCTGCCTGCAAGCCGCCGTCGTAGACGCGGTTTTGCGCGCCCGAGACGCCATAGTTCAGGACGCGCGCCGTGATGGCCGCCGTGCCGTCCGCCGTCGTCGCGGCCAGGCTGTAGTTGCCCAGCTCATTGCCGCTCAGGGTCAGGCCGCTGGCGTGCACGGCCTTGCTGCCGCCCACATTCTTGTCGAGGAAAGCGGCGCTACCGCTGACGCTGATATTGTCGCCCGTCACCAGATTGCCCAGCACGTAACTGGCGCCGTCGTAGCCCAGGGTGCCGTCATAGACCTTGCCATTGCCGCCGATGCTCACCGTCAGCGCGCGCGGCGTGATGGCAAAGGTCGTCGTGCCGCCCAAGGTGATGTCGTATTTGGTCGACCACAGGCCCGTCGCTGCGTAGCTGCCCACGTTGCGCGCGTTGCCGTAGCCAAGGTTGCCATTCACGCCCGTGTCGCCGTCGAGCAATCCCACATAGCCGATCGAACCAAGGAAGGCGGCCAGCTGGCCATCGTAGACCTTGCCCGTGGCATTGCCCGAGAGATTCACTTGCAGCGGCTTCAGGAAAGCCTTCAGCATCGGCGTCGTGTAGCCTTCGTAGATGCGCCACACGCTGCTGAAATTGTAGTCGTTGAAGCTGCCCTGCTGCTGCATTTGCGCCGTGCTGCGGCCGCTGGAGCCGCCGCCATCGATCTGCACCAGCGACGTTTCATAATTGAAAAAACCATAGCTGAACGGGGAACCGGCGGAGACGCGGCCGGCCACCGCACCCACGGCCGCATAGCCATCGCCCGTCACGGCGCCGCTGCTGAAGACATGGCTGACGCTGCCCGTGCTTTCACCAACGAGCCCGCCCATGTTTTCCCTGACCAGGATGGGGTCGGCACTGCCGGCCCGGCCCACGGCGCCGCTGGCGTACGCATCGTCGATAGTGCCGCCGTTCAGGCCCACCAGGCCGCCGATGCTGCGCGCGCCAGTGACATTGCCGGTGGCATACGACTGGCTCAGCGCACCCTGGTTGTTGCCGACCAGGCCGCCAATCATCTCGCGCGCGCCCGTCACCACGCCGGTGGCGTACGAAGTCGCGATGGTAGCGACGGACGCATTCAATCCCGCCAGGCCGCCGATGGCGCCACCGTTGTCGGCATTGACGCCGGTGACGGCGCCGCTGCTGCTGGACATGGTGATGGCGCCGCCGTTGCTGCCCACCAGACCGCCGACATTGCGCTGGCCGCTGACGGCCATGCTGCTGTTCACGCCATCGACGGTGCCGCTGACGACATTGCCCGCCAGCGCGCCCACGTTGGCCGTGCCGGTGACGCTGCCGCCGCTCAGAGTCAGGTTGCGCAAGGTGCCGCCCTGCACGGTGCCAAACAGGCCTGCCGCCGAACCGGACGCCAGGCTGCGGTCGATTTTCAAATTGCTGAGAGTAAATCCGCCGCCATCGAACACGCCGGAAAAACCGCTGCCGCCGCCGGCGATCGGCACAAAGCCCTGGCCGTCGTTCCAGTTCGCGGTGCCGCTGGCGTCGATATTGCCGGCCAGGCGATAGTTGTTGCCCAGCCCCAGGCTGGCGATGCCTTGCAAGCCGTAGATATCGGCGATCAGGTAGGGCGAGGACGCGCCGCCGTCACCGCCGGACGCGCGCAGGAAGCTGCCCTGCGCAATGCCGAAGCCGCGCGCGGAAAACATGGGCAGGCTGGCGCTGTTCTGCACCCAGCGTCCGCCATCGAGCAGGAAGTCGCCCCCTACGCTGACGGCGCCGCTCGCACTGATGTTGCCGCCGGAAGCAAGGGTCAAGCCCCTGGCCACGCTGAGGGGGGCGTTCAGATTGATATTGCCGCCCGTGCGCAGCACAAGCTGGTTCAATTCGCCTTGCGACGCCAGGTCCAGCCCGCCGATGAGATTCACGACTCCGGCAAAACTGTCGCTGCCCACCTGCACCGTGCCGGCGCTGATGGTTTTCAATTCCGCCTCGCTCAGGCCCAGACTGCTGGCATTGTCCGCCGCCCCCGTACCCAGGGTGATGGTGCCCACGCTGGACCGGCGGCTCAGGCTGACGGTGCCGCCCGCCGTGGCCGCTACCGATTGCGCGCCGCCGCCCAGGCTCATATTGTCGGCAACCAGATTGACCGCGCCGGCGGACAGGCCGCCGCCGCTGGCGACCGACAGCAGGCCACCGGCCGTGGCGGCAATGCCGCTGCCATCCTGGCGCAACGCCAGCGTGTTCGATACGAGCACATTGCCGCCGCTTTCGAGCACCAGGTTTTTTACGCCGCCGCCCGGCGCGACCGTCGCCAGATCGACCGCCTGCTCCACCGTCAGGTCACCGCCAGTGGCGCTGCCGATATGCACGCTGCCGGCGGCGATGCGGTTCAGTTCGGCATTTGTCAGGCGCAGGCCGTTACCGGGCTTGTCGCCCAGCACGATCTCCCGTCCCGCCGTGAACGCCTGCATGGTCACCCCGGCATTGCCCGTGGCGCCGCCAACATTGATGGCGCCGTTGATGCTGATGTTGTCCGCCTCCAACAGCACCGTCTGGCCGGTGACACCACTGCCCAGCAGCTGATCGCCGCTGCCCGTCAAATCGATAGCACCACCGGCAACATTCGCGCGCAAGACCAGGTTGCCATTGCCGACATTGACCGAGCCGACGCCGAAAGTGACGCCGGCGCCAGACAGCCGTACGTTGCCATTGCCGCTGTCAAGCGCCGCATTCAGGTTGACGTTCGAGCCGACGCCATAAGCCATGCCTGCGGCCGCATCGTTGGCCGACAGCGTGATATGCCCGCCACTGGTGGTGATGGGCGCATTGACATTGATGATTTCGCCCGCCTGCGCCGTCAAGCCCACGCCTTGCTGCGTGATGTGGATGGCGCTGTTGAAATTGATGCGGTGCAGGGCCTGCAAGGTGACATTGCTGCTGGCGTCGGAAATGAGGTCGGCGCCAATGCTGGTGTTGCCGGTGGACGGAGAGTCGGCGAACTGGTCGACGTCAGTCAGCTGGCCGCCCGCGCCGGCGACCACGGTGATGTCGTACGGATCGAGCAGCCAGTTGCCGCGCTTGCCGCGCGCCGCGTCTGTATTGACGCGGATGCCGTCGACGGCCAGGTAATGGCCGGACGTTTCGACGAAGCCGCCGTCGCCGCCTTGTGCGCCGCCGCGTGCGGAAATGCTGCCGTGCACCTGGGCCGATTCATTGCCCCAGGCGATGACCTTGCCGCCGTTGCCGCTGTCAATCGCATCGGCATGGACACTGGCGTCCTTGCCGACGAGTACTTGCCGCGCATTTTGCACGGCCGCGTTCTTGCCCTGGTAGTCGCCGCCCAGCAAGACCGTGCCGCCGCCCGCAGTGCCGCTGGCATCGACCTTCGCATTGCCCAGCAAACCCACCTGCTCGCCCAGCACCTGGATGTCGCCACCTTTACCCGCCGCGCCCGTGGCGCTGGTGACGCTGCCCGCCTCGAGCAGCGCCTTGCCGCTGGCCTTGAGCACGATCCTGCCGTTCTCGCCGACGACGGCGCTGTTGGCGTTGAGCACGCCGCGCTGGCTGACCAGCGCGCCGGCCATGCCGATGCCGCCGCCCTGGGCGATGATCTGCCCCAGGTTCAGCGCCTGGTCGCCTGGTGCCGAGACCAGCACGCGCAGCTGCGGATTGCCGGGGTCGGCCAGCTGCACGCTGTGCCCGGCCGCCAGGATCACTTCGCCATTTGGCGCCGTGATGATGCCCGTGTTTTCCACGTTCGGCGCGATCAAGAGCACTTGCCCGCCCTTGCCCGCATTGATGGTGCCCGCATTGCCGACGCCGCCGGCCACGCCGCCGGCCGTGAACTGACGCTTGCCGGCCAGGAAATCCTCGTTCGTCATGCCCAGGCTGGACGCGACCAGCCCGTTCACGTCCACTTTCGCGCCCTGGCCGAAGACGATGCCGTTCGGGTTGATCAGGAAGACCTTGCCGTTCGATTCCAGGCTGCCCAGGATCTTGCTGGGGTCTTGTCCCGTGATGCGGTTGAGTACGGCGCTATTGCCGTTTTGCTGGATGAAGCGCGTGATTTCGCCCGCATGGATGGAAAAGCTCTGCCAGTTGATGATGGTGTTGGGCGTGTTCGTGATCGAGAAGATATTGCCCTGCTGGTTGAACGTGGCCTGTCCGTTGACCACCTGCGGCAAGGCGGGGTTGGCCTGCGCGGCGCCGAAGCAGCCGGCCAGCAGCAGCGCCAGCGCCGTGCGGCGCAAAGGCGGCGCAAAGGGCGGCGTCAGGATGAAAGCGGAGGCGGGCGGGACGTGGTTGTGCATGGTGTTCATCCTGATACTAGTAGGCCAAGGCGAGGCGGAAATGCAGGCGGTTGGCGCCCCGCTGTCCCGTGTCGCCGCCATTGACGACATGGGCGTAATCGAGTTGCAGATTGGCGTAGCGGCTCAGCAGCAAACGCAGGCCGAGGCCGCCGCTGCTGATGCCTTGCGACGCGCTTTCGCCGGGCAAGCCATGGTTGCGGCGCAGCCAGGCCGTGTCATAGAACGCCAGCGCGCGGCATTGGTAGCCGAGCGCCTGGCCGCACCAGTTCGGCGTGTACCACTCCAGGTTCAGGTTGACGCCCGAATCATTCGATACCTCGCGCTCGGCAAAGCCGCGCACGGACGCGGCGCCGCCGGCGCCGAACTGCTCGCCCGGCACCAGCGCGTCCGGCGTGACTTGCGCATTGACGAGCGCGCGCCACTGCCAGTCGCCGGCCAGCACGCGCCCCGTGCTGGCACTCAGGCGCAAGGTGTTGTAGGCGGCCTTCGCATGCGCGCGCACCCGGTCGAAATCGGCTTGCGCACCATGCTTGCCGCCAGGGATATTGTGCGCGAAGGTGACCGCCACGCTCGTCTCGCCCGTGGGCAAGGTCCAGTTGCCGATGTAGCTGATGCTGAGCGGATGCACGGTGACGTCGGCGCCCAGTTCCATGCCGAACAGCTGCACGCTGTTGCGGTAAGCCTTGTAATCGATGCCGTACACGAGCTTGGGTTCGAAGTCGCCGCTGCGGGCAAAGTTCTGGTTGTAGCGGATGCCGGCCATGCTGCCCTGGCCGCTGACGGCCAGGTCGAAGATGCCGGCCGAGACGCTGCCCGAATCGACGTTCGAATAGCTGGCGAAAAAGTCCATCGAGTCGCCCAGCGCATACAGCGGCAAATGGTAGCCGGCGCCATACACGCCCACCTTGTCGGGCTTTTCCAGGCTGCTCGTGTACTGCAGGCTGGCCACATGGTCGAGCCCGAACAGGTTGGCATGCTGGAGCACGACGCCCACGTGTGTCTTGCCCGTTTGCGCATTGCCCGTATTGTCCACGTTGAGCATGGCTTTCCACGGCTTTTCATCGGCCACCGTGACGATGGCGTCGATGGCGCCCGCCGGCTCGTCGGCCTGCAGCCGCACTTCGATCTTGCGCGCCGGGTTTTCATTGGCCAGCTTCAGGCTTTGCGACAGGGCCGGCAGGTTCGGCGTCTCGCCTTCACGCAGAGACGGCAAGGCGCGCCGCACGTTGGCCTCATCGGCGTAGATGTTGCCGCTGATGGCGACCTTGCCCAGCGGCGTTTGCAGCACGCTCAGGCGCACCACGTCCCGTTCCAGTTCCTGCTCGGGCAATTGCACCTGCACGGCGCTGTAACCGCGCTCACGGTAGGCCGCTTCCAGCGCCTCGACGGCGCGGGCGATGTCGGAAAAATCGCGCTGCACGCCCGTAAAGGGCGCCAGCAAGGCTTGCACCTGCGCGGACGTGAGCAGGGTATTGCCCTGGACGTCGAAGCGGCGGATTTCGAAGCGCGGCACGCCGTCTTCCTGCGCGGCAGGGGTAGCGTCATCCATGGAAACAGCAGCGCCGGCGGCGCCGACGGCGAACAGCAGCGCGGAACCCGCAAGCAGGTGCACCAAACGATATGTCATGTGAAGGATTTCTTGTGTAACCGGACAAGCGCGCGGCCCGCAGGCGCCTGCATGTCCGACAATGGATTGAAGACAAATTTTAGACGGCTTTTAGTTTCCAGTCAGAAATTTCTAACATTTCTCCCTGATTTTTATCGCAACGCAACAAACAGTGCGCCGAGAATGATGAAAAATGCCGCATTGGCCGGCTATTTGCTGTGCAATTCCGTCACGCCATCCCAGCCGGCGGGCGGCGGCGCGTTCTGGTATTGCTCCAGGCGCGCCGCATACAGCCGGTACAAGCCATCGCCGGGAAAGTCCGCCTGCAAGCGGGCCAGCTGCGCGCCGGCCGCCGCCCAGCCGCGCGCGCGCAGACTGGCCAGCACCGCGTGCCAGCGCTCGAGCTGCGCCAGTTCGGCGGCAGGGGCGCCGGCCAGCGGGCAGCGCGGCTCGAAAATGGCCACCGCTTCCTGCTTGCCGACCACTCTGACGCGGTCGAGCTCGCGGTATAGAAAGTCCGGGGCGGCGGCGCGCGTAACCTCGCCCACGACGATGCCCACGCCATACAGCTTGCTGGCCCCTTCCAGGCGCGCGGCCAGGTTGACGCTGTCGCCCATCACGGTATAGGCGCGGCGGATGCGCGAACCCATGTCGCCCACATGCATGGGCCCCGTATTGATGCCGATGCCGATGCGCAGCGCCGGCCAGCCGCGCGCGTAAAACTGCTGGTTCAGCCGCGCCGCGCTGCCCTGCATCAGCAGGGCGCTGGCCACGGCCCGGCTGGCGTGATCGCCAAAGGAGACGGGCGCGCCCCAGAATGCCATCACGGCATCGCCGATGTATTTGTCCAGGGTGCCGCCATGGCTGTCGCGGATATCTTCCGACATGGCCGTCAGGTATTCGTTGATGTATTCGCGCAGGGCGGCCGGCGCCAGCTGCTCGGAAATGGCCGTGAAACCGCGCACGTCGGCAAACAGCACCGTCAGTTCGCGGTTCTCGCCCTCCATCGTGTAGCGGCGCGGATCGTCGGCCATCTCGGCCACCAGCTCGGGCGCCACGTATTCGCCGAAACGGGCCACCAGCGCGCGTCCCTTGCGCACCTCGAAAAAGTAGCCCCACGCCAGGTTGGCGATGAACAGCGCAACGATCAGCAACAGCAGCACGGCGCCGCCCAGCACCAGGTCGTGCGCGGCGTACAGGTACAGATTGATGCCGATGGCGGCCGCCAGCGCGCCCAGCGTCGCCAGCATCACGCCGGCCGGCGGCAGCACGGCCAGGGCGCCGGCCAGCAGCAGGCCAAACAGCAGTATCTGCACCAGTTCCAATGCCAGCGCATAATCGGGCCGCGCCTTGAAACGCCCGTCGAGCATGGACTTGATCAGGTTGGCGTGTACCTCCACCCCCGGATACTCGGCATTCACGGGCGTGGCGCGGATATCGTTCAAGCCGGGCGCCGTCGTGCCCACCAGCACGATGGCACCCTTGAGCAGCGTGGGGGGCACCGTGCCGGCCAGCACGTCGGACGCCGACACATAACGGAAGGCGCCGCCATCGGGGCCACCCGCGCCGCGGTACTGCACCGTCGTCGTCAAGGCTTCGCCCACGGGGATCGCCAGCGCGCCGCGCGGCGTGAACAGCATGATGTGTTCAAGGCCGCCGCTGGCCAGTTCGCGCGCCGACAGGGTATCGGCCGTGCCCGTGAAACGGGGGGCGATGGCGCGCGCCTGCAGGTAGACGGCGACGGTAGCCAGCGACAGCGAAGGATAATAGCCATCGCCGATGCGCTGCAACAGGGTCGAGGAACGCACGACGCCATCGGCATCGGTCAGCGCCGTGAAGATGCCGGCGCCTTGCGCGGCCGCCTGCAGGGGCGCGATATTGGCTTCGTAGCCGCGCGCCACATAGGCCGTCACCGTGCGGCCATTCAGGTCGGCGACCGTGAAGGCGGGCTTGGGCAGCACGCCCTTTCTTTGCTGCTCCGAGACGCTGTAGCCGAGCACCACGGGCTGGCCCCGCATGGCCTCGGCGAACAAGCCGTCGTAATCCATGGCCGGACGCAGTTTTTCCAGCTGCGCCGGCAAGCCGGCCACGCCGGCCAGTTCGCCCTGCGCCAGTCCTTGCAGCACGGCGTAGCCGGAACTGGTGTCCGCTTCGGGAAACGCAATATCGAAGCCCAGCGCGGCCACGCCGTAATGCCCGGCGAGCTGGCGCACCAGGCGCGCTTGCACATCGCGGCTCCAGGGAAAACGGCCCACCTTGGCCAGGCTTTGCTCATCGATGTCGACGATGACGATGCGGCGGTCGAGCTGCGGCGTTTCCGCGCGCATGCGCCAATCGCCCAGCATGGCGTCAAGCCGGGCGATCGTGTCGTTGCCGGCCAGGCACAGCACGGCCGCCGCCACGCTCAGGAGCGCCCCCAGCATCCAGCGCACCCCATGCTTGCGCCAGGCCTGCGACAGCCTCAAGGGGTATAGCCCGGTATGGCCGCCTCGTCGACGGCATCGATCTGGCTCGGATGCATGTGCTTTTCAGCGAAGGTCAGATAGACCTTGCTGCGGATGAAAACGTCGAACAGCTCCGGGTCGATATGCCCGTTCAAGCTGAAATTGCCGAGGATGCGCAGCGATTCGGACAGCGACTTGCCCTTCTTGTAGGGCCGGTCGCGCGCCGTCAGCGCCTCGAAAATATCGGCGATCGCCATCAACCGCGCAGGCACCGACATCTGCTCTTTCGTCAGCCCCCGTGGATAGCCCTTGCCATCCATGCGCTCGTGGTGGCCGCCCGCATATTCCGGCACCTTTTGCAGGTGCTTGGGCCACGGCAGCGCTTCGAGCATGCGGATCGACACGCTGATATGGTTGTTGACGATGGCCCGTTCGGCCGCCGTCAGCGTGCCGGCGCGAATGGTCAGGTTTTCCGTCTCGTCGGCGTCGAGAAAATCGCGCAGTTCGCCGTCGGCCGCGCGCCAGCGGCGCCTGGCGATCTGCCGCACGCGCTCCTGGTCGGCCTGCGCCATGCTTTCGCCGCCGATATTGACCGTGCGGATGAAATCGCGTTCCTCGCGCAGCGCCGCCTGTTCCAGTGCCAGCGCGCGGGCGATGGCATCTTTTTGCTGCGGCTGCGCCGCCTGCTGGCGCAGGGCCGCGATCTCGGCGTCGCGCAGCAGCACTTCGTAGCGCGTGTCGATCAGGGCGATGCGGTCGAAAATGGTTTCCAGCTTGGTGGCCTTGTCGACCACGTGCACGGGCGTGGTGATCTTGCCGCAGTCGTGCAGCAGGCCGGCCAGCCACAGCTGCTTGCGCTCGTTGTCACTGAGCCGGAAATCGGCCAGCGGCCCCGTTTGCGTGGCGTGCGCGGCGTCGGCCAGCAGCATCGTCAGTTCGGGCACGAACTGGCAGTGCCGTCCCGTGTACGGCGACTTTTCATCGATGCCGATATTGATCAGGGTAACGAGCGATTCGAGCAGCTCTTCCAGCTGCGAGATCAGCAATTGATTCGTCAGCGCCACGCCCGCCTGCGCGGCCAGCGCCTCGATGAAGCGCTGGTCGGTGGAGGAAAAGGCGCGCACCTGGCCCGTCTCGCCATCCTTGGCATTGACCAGTTGCAGCACGCCGATCAGGTCGCCCTCATGGTCGCTCATGGGCACCGTCAGGATCGATTGCGTGTGGTAGCCGTGGTGGCGGTCGAACTCGCGCATGCCGGAAAAATTGAAGGCCTCGTCGCGGTAGACGTCGGCGATATTCACGCTGCGGCGCATGTTCGCCGCATACGCGGCCACCGATGCCAGGTTCGGCTGGTCCGCGCCATCGAACAGGGGCACGCCAGGCAAGCCCATGTCCGCCCCCTGCGCGATGCCCAGGCTGTCGTTGACGCTGATGTCGAACGCCAACTGGCGGCCCTCGAGCGCGGGCCGGTACAGGGTGGCCCCATCGGCGCCGCTCATGCTTTTTGCCAGCAGCACGATGCGCTGCAACAGCGCGCCAATGTCGTGCCCCTCGCCGCCCAGGCCGTGGCCGAGCGCGACACTGAGTTCGGTCAATTGCTCCAGTCTGTGGGCGATTTTCTCAGGGTGCAACTGAGGCATATTGGTGGCAATCAGGTAATGGGCAAGCAAAAAAAGGGGAAGTCGGCAAGCGCCAGTGTAACGGCCGTCCCGCGCACTGTACATTACTTAGTCACAACAAAATGAAATTACTTTCCGTATCACAACACGCATAAATGTTGCCGCCAATCTCATTAATTAGAATAGAATCAACAATAATTACACTGTAACAAGGTACTGAATGAAATTCACGTTCAGGGGTGTGCGCGGCTCCATCCCCTCCCCCGGCCCGCGCACGGCGCGCTACGGCGGCAACACCACGTGCATCGAAGTGCGCACCGACAACGATAGCCTGATCATTCTCGATGCGGGCAGCGGCATCTTTTCGCTGGCGCAGCAACTGCCGCCGGGCCAGCCCGTCGACGCGCACGTCTTTATCACGCACAGCCACTGGGACCACATCCACGGCTTGCCCATGTTCTCGCCCCTGTTCGTGGCCGGCAACCGCATGCGCCTGCATGGCGCCTTTGACGGCATCAGCGGGCGCGGCATCGAGCACGTGATGGCGGTGCAGCTGCAAGGCAGCTATTTTCCCGTCAGCGAAGCGGCCATGGCGGCCTGCATCGAGTACCGCACCCTGGCGCCGGGCGAAGCCGTCGAGGTGGGCGGCGCGCGCGTGCGCGGCGCGGAAATGAACCATCCCGTCGTCAACCTCGGCTACCGCATCGACTGCGGCGGCGCTTCGCTGTTTTTCAGCGGCGACCATGAACCGTTCTACAACCTGCATCCGCCCGGCCACGCCGAGCATGCGGCGTGCTCAGAGCGCAATGCGCAACGCCAGGCCGGCATCGATGCGCTCGTCGCCGGCGTCGACGCGCTGATCATGGATTGCTCGTACACGCGCGAGGAATACCCGGGCAAACAGGGCTGGGGCCACGGCACCTTCGACGCCGCCTTCGACCTGGCCCTGCGCTGCGGCGCGCGGCGCCTGTACTGCACCCACCACGAACCGACCCGCAGCGACGATCAGCTCGAAGCCGTGTTTGCCGACGTGATGGGCCGCTACAGCAGCCGTCTCGATGGCCTGCAAGTGTTCCTCGCCAGCGAGGGGCTGACGGTGGAACTGGCCAGCGCATAAAAAAAGGGAGCCGCAAGGCTCCCTTTTTACTGGCGTTGGCTATCCATTACATGATGTGGTGGCCAATCCACCAAGCGACTGCTGCAACAAACGCGGAGGCAGGAATCGTGAAGATCCAGGCCCAGACGATATTGCCTGCCACGCCCCAGCGCACGGCCGACATTTTTTGCGACGAGCCGACGCCGACGATGGCGCCCGTGATGGTGTGCGTGGTCGACACGGGAATGCCCAGCGCCGTCGAGACGAACAGGGTGATCGCGCCGCCCGTTTCGGCGCAGAAGCCGCCGACCGGTTTGAGCTTGGTGATCTTCTGGCCCATGGTCTTGACGATGCGCCAGCCACCGAACAGGGTGCCGAAGCTGATGGCCGTATAGCACGAGATGATGACCCACATCGGCGGCATGGCGTCGGCCGAACTGGAGTAGCCAGCGGCGATCAGCAGCATCCAGATGATGCCGATGGTTTTTTGCGCATCGTTGCCGCCGTGGCCCAGGCTGTAGGCGGCCGCCGAGACCAATTGCAAACGGCGGAACCACTTGTCGACCTTGCGCGGCGTCGAACGCACGAATATCCATGACACGATCAGCATCATGATGGAGCCGAACACGAAGCCCAGTACCGGTGCGATGACGATGAAGGCGACGGTTTTCCACAGGCCGGCCGCGACCAGCGCGCCCGTGCCGGACTTGGCGACAGCGGCACCCACCAGGCCGCCGATCAGCGCGTGCGAGGACGACGATGGAATGCCGTAGTACCAGGTAAACAAATTCCAGAAGATGGCGCCCATCAGCGCGCCGAAGATCACGTACTGGTCGATCACTGCCGGATCGATGGTGCCCTTGCCCACCGTGGCGGCCACGGTCAGCTGGTGGAACACGAAGATGGCGACAAAGTTGAACGTGGCAGCCATGGCAACCGCGGTCTGCGGTTTCAATACGCCCGTCGAGACCACCGTGGCAATCGCGTTGGCGGCATCGTGGAAGCCGTTCATGAAGTCAAACAGCAGCGCCAGGACGATCAACAGGCCTAGCACGTAGATGCTGATTTGTATGGTCATTATAGTTTCTTTTCTGATTCTGGTTCAGGACAGGCCCAACGCTTACGCGTTTTCGACGATGATGCCTTCGATAATATTGGACACATCTTCGCAACGGTCGGTCACGGTTTCCAGAATTTCGTAGATCGCTTTCAGCTTGATCAGATTGCGCACGTCCGGTTCGTCGCGGAACAGCTTGGACATGGCGGCGCGCATCACGTGGTCGGCGTCCGATTCCAGGCGGTCGATCTCTTCGCAGATGGCGACGATCTTGCGCGAGTTGTCCATGTTGTGCAGCATGGCGACGGCGTCGCGCACTTTTTCGGTACAGGCCAGCACCAGTTCGGCCAGGCGCTTGGCTTCCGGCGTGACGGCCTTCAGGTCGTACAGCGAGACGGTTTGCGCCGCATCTTCCAGCAGGTCGAGGATGTCGTCCTGGCGCGTGATCAGCTGATGGATGTCGTCGCGGTCGATCGGCGTGATGAAGGTCTTGTGCAGCATTTCCACGGTGGCGTAGGTGACTTTGTCCGCCTGTTTCTCGATGCTTTCGATCGCATGCACGCGGTTTTCCAGGTCGTCGAAATTGGTCATCAGGCCGAGCATCTCTTTGGCGCCCTTGACGCACAGTTCCGCGTGCTGGTTAAACAATTCAAAAAACTTGCCCTCAGTGGGCATCAAGCGTCCAAACATGTCATTCTCCGTTAAGCATTGAGTCGTGTTATTTACTACAGAAAGCCGCCCCGTTGTCGGGGGCGGCCGATGGAATGCCAGTGCTGCTGAGTCTTAGTCGCCTTGGTAAAGCGCCAGGCCACCACTGTAATTGCCAAATTTGGTGTATTGCCCCATGAAAGTGAGGCGGATGCTGCCGATTGGACCGTTACGTTGTTTACCGATGATGATCTCGGCCGTTCCCTTGTCTGGCGAGTCGGGGTTATACACCTCGTCGCGGTAAATGAACAGGATCACGTCGGCATCCTGCTCAATAGCGCCCGATTCGCGCAAGTCGGACATGACAGGACGTTTGTTCGGGCGTTGTTCCAGCGAGCGGTTCAGCTGAGACAGCGCGATCACGGGGCAACCGAGTTCTTTCGCCAGACCTTTCAAGCCCCGCGAAATCTCGGAAATCTCCGTGGCGCGGTTATCGCCCGGCGTATTGGCCGACATCAGTTGCAAGTAATCGACGATGATCAGGCCCAGCTTGCCGCATTGACGCGACAAGCGGCGCGAGCGGGCGCGCAATTCGATGGAATTGAGCGCTGGCGTTTCATCGATGTACAACTGCGCGTCGTTCATCTTTTGAATGGCGTTCGTCAGGCGCGGCCAGTCTTCGTCGTTCAGGCGGCCAGTACGCAAACGGTGCTGGTCGAGCTGTCCGACGGAGCCGAGCATACGCATGGCCAGCTGGGCGCCGCCCATCTCCATCGAGAACACGGCCACGGGCAAGCCGCTGTCGATGGCCACGTTTTCGCCGATGTTGACGGAAAACGCCGTCTTGCCCATCGAAGGACGGCCCGCCACGATCACCAGGTCGCCCGGCTGCAGACCGGAGGTCATGCGGTCGAGGTCGATGAAACCGGTGGGCACGCCCGTGATTTCACTCTGGTTGTCGCGGCTGTACAGTTCGTCGATGCGCTCGACCACCTGCGTCAGCAGGGGCTGGATGGCGGTCCAGCCCTGGGCGCCGCGCGCGCCTTCTTCGGCGATGGCGAAAATCTTCGATTCGGCCTCGTCAAGCATCTGCTTGACTTCCTTGCCTTGCGGGCTGAAGGCCGTGCCAGAGATATCGTCGGCGACGGTGATGAGTTTACGCAGCACGCCGCGGTCGCGCACGATCTCGGCGTAACGCCGGATGTTCGCGGCCGATGGCGTGTTTTGCGCCATGGCATTCAGGTAAGCGAGTCCGCCCACGTCATCGGCCTTGCCGAGCTGGGTCAGGGTTTCAAAAACAGTAATGACATCGGCTGGCTTGGAAGCGTTAACCATCTTGACGATTTGCTCGAAGATGATGCGATGGTCATAGCGATAGAAATCCTCCGCATGCATGAAGTCGGCGATGCGGTCATACGCGGCATTGTCGCGCAGCAGACCACCGATGACGGATTGTTCTGCTTCGATCGAATGCGGCGGAATACGGAGGGAATCCAGTTGCGGATCAGAGGGGGCGTTCATGGCGCGAATTATACCCGCTTCGGCGTGATGGCAAAAATAAAGGGCTGAAATTGAGCGAAAAAAAGGCCACAAAAAAGCCGGGCGAACCCGGCTTTTCATAGTGCGGCAATGCTTGCGGGCCAGGCCCGCAGACAATTACGCGTTCGCGTCTGGAACGACAGCGATAACAACTTCCACGACCACGTCGGTGTGCAGAGCAACCGAAACGTTGTGCTCGCCAACGATCTTCAGCGGACCGGTAGGCATGCGGATTTGTGCTTTTTCAACAGCAAAACCTTGCTTGGTCAGCGCTTCAGCGATGTCGAAGTTGGTGACGGAACCGAACAGACGGCCATCAACACCAGCTTTTTGAGCAACTTGAACGGTCAGGCCGCTCAGTTTTTCGCCCTGGGCTTGCGATGCGGCCAGTTTGGCGGCAGCAGCTTTTTCCAGTTCGGCGCGCTTGACTTCGAATTCAGCCACAGCGGTTGCCGTAGCACGACGTGCCAGGCGTTGCGGGATCAGGAAGTTACGTGCGTAACCGTCTTTGACTTTGACGACTTCGCCGAGGTTACCGACGTTAACAACTTTTTCTAACAGAATGATTTGCATAGTTCTTCTCCAGGAATATCTGACCGATTAAGCGTGGTGCAGATCGGTGTATGGCAGCAGCGCGAGGAAGCGAGCGCGCTTGATTGCGGTGTCAACTTGGCGCTGGTAGTGCGCTTTGGTACCGGTCAGGCGTGCTGGCATGATCTTGCCGTTTTCTTGGACGAAGTCTTTCAGCGTGTCGACGTCTTTGTAGTCGACTTGCTCAACGTGAGCTGCGGTGAAGCGGCAGAACTTCTTGCGTTTGAACAACGGGTTTTGCTGTTTGCGTTTTTCTTTAAGCTTGAGCTTATTTTTGTCGAACTTTTTACCGAATGCCATGTCAGGCTCCTGTATCTAAAATGCGCTAGTCAGAATTGACTGCACTAAAATCAATGATGTGAAACACCAAACTCTTGCTGTTGCGGCTCTTCCTGGCCAGGAAACCCGTGAACTGATATACCCCGCCCAAGCTTGCCTGACTGAACCTGCCTGAGATTTCGCCAGCGGCTAGCGCGGCAACATCAAACTCGGTCAAACGGGCAATCCCTGCTTCCATCTGCTGCGAACTGTGTTGCAATACTGCATTCACAATCGGCAGCCCTGCCGGGGTATAGCGCAATATTTCGCGCTCGGCAATGATGGCGGTTACTTGTAGCTGGTTCAGCGCACGATCCTGGTCAAGAATTAAGCTGCTGCTGCGGCTGGAGCGGCTGCTGGTGCTTCGGTGCGGTGGCTTTTGGCCGCGTCTTCGCGTTGTACCGATTTCATCATCGGCGAAGGAGCTGTTTCAGCTTTCTTCATTTTAACGGTCAGGTGACGCAACACGGCATCATTGAATTTGAATGCTGTTTCCAACTCGACCAGGGTCTCGTTGTCGCATTCGATGTTCAGGCAGATGTAGTGTGCTTTAGGCAGCTTTTGGATCGAGTAAGCCATTTGACGGCGGCCCCAATCTTCCACGCGGTGAACCGAACCGCCGCGGGTGGTTACGCTGGCTTTGTAGCGTTCGATCATCGCGGGCACTTGCTCGCTTTGGTCCGGATGGACGATAAAGACTATTTCATAATGACGCATGCAAACTCCTTCAGGTCGGATTGATAATCGCCCACCCCGGCGTCAAGACGGGTGTGGGAAGGTCAGCCGAAGATTATAACCGCCTTTTGCAAACGTTTCAATCATTCCTTCCACAAGCGCCCGAAAAACCCGTGCGCCACCGTGCTTTCCGGCCGTGGACAAGTATTTCTTGCGAAATTCGCCCAAAACACGGAAATCCCCTTGCATAGTGGGCGATACTGTACAAAAATACAGACTGTTCATATAGACAGCATTTTAGTATGCACCCACCGCTCATGATCAAGCTGACAGCACGACAAGAACAAATCCTGAACCTGATCAAGGACGCGATTGAAAACACGGGCTTTCCTCCCACCCGTGCCGAAATCGCCAATGAACTGGGTTTCAAATCGGCCAATGCGGCCGAAGAGCATTTGCAGGCCCTGGCCCGCAAGGGCGCGATCGAGATTTCGCCCGGCACCTCGCGCGGCATCCGCCTGATCGGTGCGGCCGCCGAAGCGCCGCCGTCGAAAGTGCCGGCAGCCCTGCTGATGTCGCTGCCCCTGATCGGCCGGGTGGCGGCCGGTTCGCCCATCCTGGCCCAGGAAAACCTGGAAGCGAGCTACAACGTGGACCCGGCCCTGTTCTCGGCCAAGCCCGATTTCCTGCTGAAGGTGCGCGGCTGGTCCATGCGCGACGCCGGCATCATGGATGGCGACTTGCTGGCCGTGAAAAAAGTCGACAGCGCCAAGAATGGCCAGATCGTCGTCGCCCGCATCGGCGACGAAGTCACCGTCAAGCGCTACAAGAAGACGGGCTCCGTCATCGAACTGCTGCCGGAAAATCCGGACTTCAAGGTCATTACCGTGTCGCCGGAAGATGAATTCGCCCTGGAAGGTTTGGCGGTAGGCTTGATGCGCAGCTGGCATTAAACTCCCGCACGTAAAAAGGGCCGCGACAGCATCACTGTCGCGGCCCTTTTTACATGGTGCGCGGCTGCTTATGCGTCCAGTGCGTTGCTGAAATCTTCCAATAAGTCTGCTTCATCCTCGATACCGACGGACACGCGGATCAGGGACTCGGCGATGCCCATGCTGGCGCGGCGCTCGGCACCCATCTCGTAGAAAATCGTGTGGGCGACGGGAATGACCAGGGTGCGCGTGTCGCCGAGGTTGCTGGCGGGAATGGCAAGATTGAGACGATTGAGGAAATCGAAGCAGTCGATGCCATCTTTCAGCTCAAAGCTGAACAACGAGCCATAGCTGCGGAACAAGTCGGTGGCCAGCGCATGCTGCGGGTGCGACGCCAGGCCAGGATAATGCACGGCAGCCACTCTCGGGTCGGCCTGCAGCATGTTGGCCAGCGCCAGGGCGTTCGAGCAGGTGCGGTCCATGCGCAAGGCCATGGTTTCCGCGCCGACGGCGATATGATGCGCAGCTTCCGGCCCCAGCGAGGCGCCGAAGTCGCGCAAAGCCTTGGCACGGATTTGCGCGATGCCCCACTGCGCGGGCGCCGCCTTCTTGTAATTCTCGAAAATGTTCGGATACTGCGTCCAGTCGAACACGCCCGTGTCCGTCAAGCTGCCGCCCAGGGCATTGCCGTGGCCGCCGATGGATTTCGTCAAGGCATTGACCACCAGGCCCGCGCCCACAGCTTTCGGGCGGAACAGATATGGCGTCGTCATCGTGTTGTCGACGATGTACAAGATGCCCTTCTCGTGGCACAAGTCGCCGATTTTCTTCAGGTCAGCGATCTGCGTGCGCGGATTGGCGATGGTTTCCACAAACACGATGCGCGTGGCCGGCGTGATGGCCGCAGCCACATTGGCCACCTCGGTGGCGTCGACGAATGACACGCCGATGCCCTGCCCCGTCACCGTTTGCCACAAGCTGTTGGTGTTGCCAAACAAAAAGGCCGACGACACGACATGGTCGCCCGCGCGCAGCAACGATTGCACCACGGCGCCGATGGCGCCCATGCCGGTGGCGAAGCACAAAGTCGCCACGCCGTCTTCCATCTTGTTGACCTTGTCTTCCAGCGCGGAGACGGTCGGGTTGCCTTGGCGGCCATAACGGAAGCCCGGCTCCTTGCCCTGGAACACGGACGCGAGCTGGCGCGCATCGGCGTAACCGAAGGCAACGGAAGTGTGCACGGGCTTGTGCAGCGAGCCGTGCTCGATGCCCTTGCGGCGGTCGTTGTGCAGGATGGTGGTGGTGAAGCCGTAGGTTTTTTTGTTGGTCATGGTGGAAGTTCCAAATACTCGTCTTGCCGCTTAACCCAAGGCAAGTGCTGGGGTCAGACCTGAAGGTCCGACCCCAAAAAAAGCCCGGCATCGGCCGGGCAGGTACTTATGCTTCCGTTGTCGCCAGGTTCAGGTTCAGCTGGGAACGGGGCGTATCTTCGGGCGCTGCCGCCTTCGGATGGTGGCGCGCATATTCCAGGCGGTCCAGGTATTCCTGCGACACGTCGCCCGTCACGTACACGCCATCGAAGCACGATGCCTCGAAGTTCGTCAGGGCCGGGTTGACGTCGGCGATCGCCTGCTTCAGCGCGCCGATATCCTGGTACACGAGGTAGTCGGCCGTGATTTCGCGGCACACTTCTTCCGTCGTGCGGCCGTAGGCGATCAGCTCGTCGCGCGTCGGCATGTCGATGCCGTACACGTTCGGGTAGATCACCGGTGGCGCGGCCGAGGCGAAGATGACCTTCGTCGCGCCCGCTTCACGCGCCATCTGCACGATTTCACGGCTGGTGGTGCCGCGCACGATGGAATCGTCGACCAGCAGCACCACTTTATCCTTGAATTCGGACGGGATCGCGTTGAGCTTCTGGCGCACGGATTTCTTGCGTGCCGCCTGGCCCGGCATGATGAAGGTACGGCCGATGTAGCGGTTCTTGATGAAGCCTTCGCGGTACTCGATGTTCAACGCCATGGCCAGCTGGATGGCGGCCGGACGCGAGGAATCGGGAATCGGCATGACCACGTCGATATGCACGCCTGGCAATTCGGCGCGGATCTTCTCGGCCAGGTATTCGCCCATTTTCAGGCGCGTGGCGTACACGGAAGCGCCGTCGATGACGGAGTCGGGACGGGCCAGGTAGACGAATTCGAACACGCACGGGTTCAGGCTGGCATTGTCGGCGCACTGGGCGCTGTGCAATTTCTTGTCGGCATCGATGAAGACGGCTTCGCCGGGACCGATGTCGCGCACGAAGCGGAAGCCCATGCCTTCCAGGGCTACGGATTCGGAAGCGATCAGGTATTCGGGACCCTGCTCCGTTTCATTGATGCCCAGGCACAGCGGACGGATGCCGTGCGGGTCGCGGAAGGCCAGCAAGCCCACGCCGGCGATTTGCGCAACGGCAGCGTAACCGCCCTTGACGCGGCGGTTCAGCACGGTAACGGCCTTGAAGATGGCTTCCGGGTCCAGGTTCAGGCCCGTCGTCGCTTCCTGGATTTCATGCGCCAGCACGTTGAGCAGCACTTCCGAATCGGAATCGGTATTGATGTGGCGGCGGTCGTTCTTGAACATTTCCAGCTTCAACTGTTCCCAGTTGGTCAGGTTGCCATTGTGCGCCAGGGTGATGCCGAACGGCGCATTCACATAGAACGGTTGTGCTTCCTCTTCGCTCGACGAACCGGCCGTCGGGTAGCGGCAATGGCCGATGCCCGTCGTGCCTTGCAGCGAACGCATGTTGCGCGTACGGAAGACGTCACGCACGAGGCCGTTGGCTTTGTGCATGGAAAACATACTGCTGTGATTGGTCGCAATCCCTGCCGCGTCCTGACCGCGATGTTGCAAGAGCAACAATGCATCATAGAGCAATTGATTGACAGGTTGATGGGAAACGACGCCGACGATGCCACACATGGTGTGCTCCTAAACTGTGCTACTGATTTTAAAAAAATTCAAAATTTCACATGCTGCGCGTAAGCGGCAGGCAGATAAGGCTTGATGGCGCGCGCGCCCTGCTCCGCGAGCGGGCTGAGCTGCGCATTTTTCCAGAATGGCTGCTGCGGTATGGACGTCATGCCACACAAGATGACGGCGGTCAGCACGATCACAAGGCCCCGCGCCACGCCGAACAGGGTGCCCAGGGTGCGGTCGGCCAGGCTCAAGCCCGTCACCTTGACGAGTGCGTCGACCGTCATGGACAGCAATCCCATCAAAATGCGCACGCCGATGAACAGCACGACGAAAGCCAGCAACAAACGGATGGCTTCGCCAGGCACGGCTTCCGGCAGGAATTTCGCCAGGGTAGCGCCATACGCGTTGGCAATGACGAACGCCACGATCCAGCTGACCAATGACAGTATTTCCTTGACCAGGCCACGCATCATGCTGATCAGCACGGACGTCACCAGCACGAACAGCACCAGGTAATCGAAGATCGTCACGCGCGTTCAGCCTTGCAACATCACGCCGGTACCAGGCTGCCGCCCAGGCCCAGCTTTTGCAGCTTGGCGCGGGTCTTTTCAGCATCTTCGCGGCTGCCGAATGGCCCCACGCGCACGCGGATGCGCTCGCCCGCCGGGCTCGAGACTTTCTGCGTGTACGACTTGATGCCCGCGTCGCGCAGCTTGTCCTGCAATTCGTCGACCTTGTCCTGCGTCGCCAGGGCCGCCACCTGCACCACGAACTTGCCGCTGCCGGCGTCGTGCGCCTTGTCTTGTGCTTTCTCTTGCGGTTTGCCTTCCAGGATCGCCAGCGCGCGCGCGGCATCGTCAGCCGATTGCGCTGGCTTGGCAGGCTTCGGCTCGGGCTTGGCTTCCGGCTTTACTTCATGCTTGGGCTCAGGCTTGGGTTCGGGCTTGGACTCGTGTTTCGGCTCGGGCTTGGTTTCGTGTTTCGGTTCCGGTTTCGGCTCCACCTTGACCGGCTTGGGTTCAGGCTTGGGCTCGGGTTTCGGTTCCACATAGGTCGGCTTGACCGGTGCAGGCTGGGCGGCCGCCAGCACGGGTGCCGGTGTCGGTACAGGGGTCGGCTTGGCCGCAGGCGGCAACGGCGCGTCGACGATTTCCTCGGACTGGTCCAGGCCATTCGATGCGGCCTGGGCCGGGACGGCCGGCACGGGCGCCGGTGCAGGTGCGACGGCCTTTTCCTTCGACGGAATGTCGATGGCGATATCGTTGAACGGCGCCTTCGGCTCGGAGTCGAGCAGCATCGGCAAGCCGACAGCCACGCCCAGGGCCAGGGCAATGGCCCCGACCAGGCGGCGGCGTGCGCGCTTTTTTTCAGGCAAGACCGGGTCCGGCGCTTCCTTGCCGCCACGGCGCGATCCGCCGCCACCGGCGGTGTTGGCTGCGCGCTTGCGGGTCGGCGACTGTGCTTCGCCAGGGACATAAAAGCCGCTGTCTTCGCCAGAGGATTCTTGCTTGTTTTTAAACAGTTTCGAGAACAAGCCCATGCGTGATTTTCAGTCGAGTGCGTTTCAGTGAAGTGAGGATTTTCGGGCCTTCATCACGCCGGCAACGGTGAGGAAAGAACCAAAGACCACAATTCTATCATTCTCACCGGCCCGGCTCATTGCATTTGCAAAAGCTTGTGCCGGATCATCGAAAATAGACACAGTATGTTCGCTGCTGTCGGGCTTATCTTCGAGCATGATCTGCACCTTGGCGGCCAGCTCCGAAGCCGTGGCCGCGCGCGGCGAAGGCAATCCCGTCAGGCACCAGTGGTCGACGTGTTCGCTCATCGCGGCCAATACGCCATCGATATCCTTGTCCTGCATGGAGCCAAACACGGCATAGGTGTACGGGTGGAAACCCATATTGCCGAGGTTCTGGTTCAGCGCCGACGCCGCGTGGGGATTGTGCGCCACGTCGAGGATCACGCTGGGGCGGCCAGGCAAGACCTGGAAGCGGCCCGGCAGCTCCACCGTGACGAGGCCCGTGCGCACTTCCTGCGCGCCCACTGGCAATTTCAGCTTCAGCACTTCCAGCGCGGCCAGCACGGCCGTCGCATTGAGGATCTGGTTGGCACCACGCAAGCTTGGATACGCGAGCGAATTGCGGCGCTGCTCGCGTCCGCCATAGTTCCACTGCTGCTTGTCGCCCGAATAATTGAAATCGCGGCCCATCAGCCACAGGTCGGCGCCGATGGCTTCGGCATGGTCGATCAACGATTGCGGCGGCACGGGGTCGCTGCAGATGGCCGCCTTGCCCGGACGGAAGATGCCGGCCTTTTCAAAGCCGATCGCTTCGCGCGTGTCGCCCAGGTAATCCGTGTGGTCGATATCGACGCTGGTGACGATGGCGACATCCGCGTCGATCACGTTGACGGCGTCGAGGCGCCCGCCCAGGCCCACTTCCAGGATGGCCACGTCGAGCTTCGCTTGCGACAGCAAATGCAAAATCGCCAGGGTGGTGAATTCGAAATACGTGAGCGGCGTGTCGCCGCGCACGGCTTCAACGGCATTGAAGCTGGCGACGATCTGCTCATCGCTGGCCATCTCGCCCAGCACGCGGGCGCGCTCGTTAAAATCGAGAAAATGCGGCTTGATGTATAGCCCCACTTTGTAGCCGGCGCGCAACAGTACCGATTCCAGCATGGCACAGGTGGAACCCTTGCCATTCGTGCCCGCCACCATGATCACGGGGCAAGTAAACGCCAGCTGCATGCGCGCCTTGACGGCTTGCACGCGGTCCAGGCCCATGTTGATCTGGGTTTCCGAATGGCGGGTTTCCAGCATGGCGAGCCAGTCCGGCAAGGTGGTGGGGAGGTTTTGCATGGGAGACTTCTTGATGAGGAGACAGTGCGCGAGGCGCGGAGACGGTGTTGCGTGGCAACCGGGCGGGTCCGCAGGACACCGCCCGGCCTGATACTTTGGCGTTACGCCAGGACTTCCACAGCCTGGTTTTGCAACAAGGCCAGCAGACGGGCGATTTCTTCGCGCATCTTGCGGCGGTCGACGATCATGTCGACGGCGCCCTTGGTGACAAGGAACTCGGCGCGCTGGAAGCCTTCCGGCAGTTTTTCGCGCACGGTGTTTTCAATCACGCGCGGACCGGCAAAGCCGATCAGCGCTTTCGGTTCAGCGATGACGACGTCGCCCATGAAGGCGAACGAGGCGGACACGCCGCCCATGGTCGGGTCGGTCAGCACGCTGATGAATGGCAATTTCTTTTCGGACAGCTTGGTCAGCATGGCCGTGGTTTTCGCCATCTGCATCAGGGACAGCAAGCCTTCCTGCATGCGCGCGCCACCGGTGGCGGTGATGCAAATGAACGGCACTTTCTGTTCCAGCGCGATTTGCGCACCGCGCACGAAGCGCTCGCCCACGACGGAGCCCATGGAGCCGCCCATGAATTCGAATTCGAAGCACGCCACGACCACCGGCAGGCTCATGATGGCGCCGCCCATGACGACCATCGCATCCGTCTCGCCCGTCGCTTCCATGGCGGACTTCAGGCGGTCAGGGTATTTCTTGCTGTCCTTGAATTTCAAGGTATCGACGGGCAGGATTTCCTGGCCGATTTCATAGCGGCCGCCCGCGTCGAGCAGGCTGTCGAGGCGTTCACGCGCGCGGATGCGCATGTGGTGGTCGCATTTCGGGCATACGTGCAAATTCGATTCCAGGTCCGTACGGTACAGCACGGCTTCGCACGACGGGCACTTGACCCACAGGCCTTCCGGCATGGTCTTGCGCGCGGCAGCATCAGAACGCTGGATGCGCGGTGGCAGCAGTTTTTCCAACCAACTCATATTTTCTCCTTGGGCCCTTGTAGGGGTAGCGTCGGTGGACGCCCCCGGCAGACGGTAAACGGCGACACCCCATAGGGCACCACCAGAAATTTTATCTATTGCACAATTACAGGCAAATCAGTGGCCGAAGTGTAGCCGTTTATCGCCGGGCTGTCGAACTTTGCCGCCACCCGGGCTTGCGTAAATAACAAGCTTGCTCAGGCATCCAGTGCGGCGCGGATGCCTGCCGTAAAGCTGCGCACGGCGTCGACGGCGCCGCCTGCCGGGGCATTTTCAATCTCCTGGATGATGCGGCTGCCGATGACGACGGCATCGGCCACCTTGGCAACGGCCTTGGCCGTGGCGCCATCGCGGATGCCGAAGCCCACGCCGATAGGTAATTTTACATGCTGGCGGATGGCGGCGAGGCGCTCGGCCACCTGTTCCGTATCAATGTTGCCGGCGCCCGTGACGCCCTTGAGCGACACATAATAGCTGAAGCCGCCGCCGACCTTGGCCACTTGCGCGATGCGCTCTTCGGTCGAAGTGGGCGCCAGCAGGAAAATCAGGTCGAGGCCCGCTTCGCGCATGGCGCCGGCAAATTCCTCGCACTCTTCCGGCGGATAATCGACGACGATGGCGCCGTCGGCGCCGGCCGCTTGCGCCGCTGCAATGAACGCTGCGCTGCCGATACGCTCGATGGGATTCGCGTAGCCCATCAGCACCACGGGCGTCGTCTGGTTCGTCTCGCGGAACTGGCGCACATAGCCGAACACGTCGTGGATGCCGACGTTGAATTTCAAGGCCCGTTCGCAGGCGCGCTGGATGACGGGGCCTTCGGCCATGGGATCGGAAAACGGCACGCCCAGCTCGAGCACGTCGGCGCCGCCCTCGACGAGCGCGTGCATCAGCGGTACGGTGGCGTCGGGGCCGGGGTCGCCGGCGGTGATGAAGGTGACCAGGCCGGTCTTGTTGTTGGATTTTAAAGTGGCGAAGGTGGTGGCGATACGGGACATGGGATGCTTTCTTTATCGGTGGAGGGTGTCGGATTACGCGCTTGCGCGCTAATCCGACCTACGCAATACTGGGGTTGTCAGTTATTTAACTGAAATTCAATCCCATGCGTTCCGCCACGGTATGCATGTCCTTGTCGCCACGGCCCGACAGGTTGGCCAGCACGATCTGGTCTTTCGGCAAGGTGGCCGCCAGCTTGGCCGCGTAGGCCAGTGCGTGCGACGATTCCAGGGCCGGGATGATGCCTTCAATATGGCAGCAGTCGTGGAAAGCCTGCAGCGCTTCGTCATCGGTGATCGACACGTATTGCGCGCGGCCCGAGTCTTTCAGCCACGCATGTTCCGGTCCCACGCCCGGATAGTCGAGGCCGGCCGAGACGGAATGCGTCTCGATGATCTGGCCGTTTTCATCCTGCAGCAGATAGGTGCGGTTGCCGTGCAGCACGCCCGGGAAACCTGCCGTCAGCGAAGCCGAATGCTTGCCCGTATCGAGGCCTTCGCCGGCCGCTTCCACGCCGATCAGCCTTACCTCTTTCTGGTCGATGTACGGGTAAAAGATGCCCATGGCGTTCGAACCGCCGCCGATGCAGGCCAGCACGTAGTCAGGCTGGCGGCCCGTCATTTCCGGCATCTGCACCAGGCATTCCTCGCCGATCACGGACTGGAAGTCGCGCACCATCATCGGATACGGATGGGGGCCAGCCACGGTGCCGATGATGTAAAAGGTGTTTTCAATGTTGGTGACCCAGTCGCGCATGGCTTCGTTCAGCGCATCCTTGAGGGTCTTGGAGCCCGATTCGACGGGCACGACGGTCGCGCCCAGCAATTTCATGCGGTACACGTTCTGCGCCTGGCGCTTGACGTCTTCGCTGCCCATGTAAACCACGCATTCGAGGCCGAAGCGGGCGCAGATGGTGGCGGTGGCCACGCCATGCTGTCCGGCGCCCGTCTCGGCGATGATGCGCGGCTTGCCCATGCGCTTGGCCAGCAGGGCCTGGCCGATCACGTTATTGATCTTGTGCGCACCCGTGTGGTTCAAGTCTTCGCGCTTGAAATAGATTTGCGCGCCGCCGGCCAGCTCGGACCAGCGCTTGGCGTGGTAGATCGGCGACGGACGGCCGACGAAGTGCTTGAGCTCGTAGCGGAATTCTTCGAGGAATTCCGGGTCGGCGCTGTAGCGGGCGTAGGCGTCTTTCAGCTCGGCGAGCGCATGCGTGAGCGTTTCGGCAACAAAGGAGCCGCCGTAGGGGCCGAAGTGGCCGCGCAGGTCGGGGAACGGGTAATCGGTGGCGTGGAACAATGCGGCGGCTGCGCCGGGCGCTGTGGTGTGGTCATTCATGGTTGTTTCCTCTGGCAATGATGGCATCGGCATCCTGCACCGCGGCGATGAACGCGCGTACTCGGGATGCGTCCTTGATACCCTTGGACGCTTCGACACCACTGCTGATGTCGACGGCGTAAGGGCGCACGCGCACCACTGCGTCAGTCGCGTTTTGTACGCTCAAGCCACCACTTAAAACGACCCGAGGCGCGAGTTCTTTTGGAATGAGGGACCAATCAAATACCTTTCCTGCACCGCCATAGGCATCCACATAGGTGTCCAGCAAGAGGCTGGCAAACAAGGGACTGGCGGCGCGATAGCGCTGTTCGTATTCTAGCAAATCTTCAAAGCTGGTGTCGGGTTTGACGCGGAACACTTGCGTAAACGGCGTATTCACGGCCGCGGCCAGCGCGGCGCTGTGTTCGGGCGTCTCGTCGCCATGGAATTGCAGCATCGATAAGGGCGCAACGGCCCTGGTCGCCCGCACCTCGTCCACGCTGGCGTTGACGAACAGGCCCACCGCCGTCACGTAGGGCGGCATGGTCGCGATCAGAGCAGCTGCCTGTTCGGGCGTCACATAGCGGGGGCTCTGCGGATAAAACACGAAGCCGATGGCGTCGGCGCCCGCCGCCACGACAGCGTGGATGTCTTCGACTCTGGTCAGGCCGCAGATCTTGATGCGTGTGCGTGGCATGGCTTTTCCTTGAAGTTATTGCTTGAAGTAAAACGTCAGAACCAGGGCAAGGCGCTGCTGCTGTCTTGCGGCAATGCCCATTTCGGATCGTAATCGATCTGCGCCAGGTACAGGCCGTCCGGCATGAAAGTGGGCGCGGCCGCGTGACGATCCTTGCTTTCCAGCAAATGCCCGAGCCATTCCGGCTTTTCGCGCCCCGTGCCGATGTAGACGAGCGAACCGACGAGGTTGCGCACCATATGGTGCAGGAAGGCATTGGCCGTAATCGTAAAAATGACGCAATCGCCGCGCCGCTCGATGCGGATGTCATGCATGAGCTTGACAGGCGACTTGGCCTGGCATTGCGCGGCGCGGAAGGCCGTGAAATCATGCCAGCCCAAGAGCGGCTGCACGGCCTGGCGCATCAGTTCCACGTCGAGCGGGCGGAAAAAGAAGCCGGCACGCCCTTCCACCAGCGGCGAACGGGTGGCGTTGTTGTACAACACATAATGATAGGTGCGCGCGCGGGCGCTGAAGCGGGCGTGGAAGAAATCATTGACCGTCGGGTCGCCTTCGAGTTCCCTGGCCCAGCGCACGGCGATGGATTTCGGCAGGAAGGCGTTGACGCCGCGTACCCACGAGTGCACGTCGCGGTTCAATTCCGTATCGAAGTGCACGACTTGCTCGAGCGCATGCACGCCCGTATCCGTACGGCCGGCGCACGTGGTGGCCAGGCGCACGCGGGCAAACTGCTCCAGCGCGTTTTCCAGCTGGTCCTGCACCGTCTGCCCGTCTTCCTGCTTCTGGTATCCGTGCCAGGCCGTGCCGTCATACTGTAGGCCGAGGACGATACGCTTCAATGGCGTTGCTGTCGTAATATTTTGCATCGAAGCATTATACCGGCGCGGCAGCCTGCCGCACCGACGGGCACTGCTAGCTCAACAGCGCACGCATGGTATTGGCTTTCGCAACCTGCTCTTCGCTGCCGCCCTTGATGACCTCATCGATCAGCTCGCGCGCGCCTTCTTTGTCGCCGATTTCCTGATAGGCGATCGCCAGGTCCAGCTTGGTATCCATTTCCATGTGGATGGCCGACAGCGGGTCGTCCACGCCCACGCTGGCCGTCTTGCCATCGTTGAGATCCAGGTCGATGCCGGACAGGTCGAACTCCTGTGCGGGCGGTATGGCTTCCGGCAAGGACGCAGGCGTTTGCGCATCGTCGAACAGGCTGTCGAGGGAAGGCTCGGCCACCGCGACCGGCGCGGCAGCCGGCGCCACGGGCTCGTCGAGGTCGAAATGGGCCAGGTCGATATCCTTCAGCGGATCAGGCAACGGCGTCAGGCCGGCGCCCACGCCATTCACGGGACCGGCAGGCGGCTCCAGGTCCAGGCCGAAATCCATGCTGGCGTCATACTGCGCATCCTGCGCGGCGGAGACCGGCTTGCTGTCCGGTCCCGGCATGACGATCGGGTCGGTGGTAGAAACAGGCTCGAAATCGAGGCTGTCGAGGTCGAAATCGAGGGGATCGCGCGTATCGCGGGCCGCCACGGAAGACACCGGCTCGGCCGGCGCCAGGTCGGCCAGCGGTGCTGGCGGCTCGTCGGGCAAATCCATGCTCTGGCCATGCACGTCGTCGCCGGCAGCCTTGCTCAGGCTGACGACGGCGTCGTCTTCCGTATCGCCATACAGGGGATTGGTGGGGTCGAGCGCCAGGCCCAGCGCGGCCGCCTGCGGCCACTCTTCGCCTTGGCCCCGGGTCAGGCTGTACAGCTCGCTGGCCTGGTCTTCAAACGCGCGCACGTCGTTGCGGGCCGAATAAATTTCCAGCAGCTTCAGGCGGGCGGCATGGCGTTCCGGATGGATACGCAAGGCTTCCTTGAGGATATCTTCCGCCTGGCCATCGCGGCCGTAGGCGATATACACGTCCGCTTCGGCGACGGGGTCCGTTTCATTCGCATCGAGCATGCTGGCGCCCGCCGCGGCGGCCACGCCGGCAGCGGCGGCGCCCGTACCGAACAGGTGGTTGCTCGCTTCGGACTGCTGGTCTTCCGGCGCCAGGCCGGACGGCGGCGTCACGGGCGCTTCCGATTCGAACACGGGCGCGATATCTTCCTGGGCGGGCGGCGGCGTCTCCTTGCGGCGGCGCGCGATCACCAGCGCGGCCACGGCGGCCAGCAGCGCGGCGATGCCGATGCCGATGGCGCCCAGGTGGTCATTAATCTTGTCGGTAATGGTCGGTTCCAGCGGCGACGGTTTTTTCACCAACGGCACCGGCTTCGCTTTGGGCACGGGAGGCTGGGCTTCGGCTGGCACGCTGGCAACAACCGGTGCGCTGGCGGCGACCTCGGCCGGTTTGGCGGGTGCCGGGGCGCTCTTGTCGGCCATGGCCTTGCTCTTGACCGCCATCAACTTTTCCAGGTCGCTGACGTTCTTTTCCAGCTCTTTGACGCGGGCGGCCGCTTCATCGACCTGCTTGGCCTTGGCGATCTTGTCTTCCTCGCTGGCCACCGCGCTCTTGCCGGCCGACTTGGCCGCCGGCTCCGCCTTCGACAGTTTCAGCTTGTCTTGCGACTCGCTCACGGCCGTCGGCTTTTCCTGTACCTTGGTCGCGCCGATCTTGCCGGCCGTGCTTTGCGTCGCTTCCGCCGCCTTGGCCGGCTTGCTTTGCGATACCTGGCCTGCCAGCTTGTTGCGGTAGGCTTCAAAATCGATGGCGTGCGCCGTCACGATGCCCTTCGCTTCGGCAGCGCCGGTGGCGCGCACGGTGTCCGCGCCCGGCACGGCCAGGATGCGCCCGGCCTGCATACGGTTCATGTTCTCGCCCTTGAAAGCGTCGGGATTGGCACGGTACAGGGCCACGAGCATCATGTCGAGCGACACGCCCGATGGCTTCAGTTCGCTGGCGATGCGGCTCAGGGTATCGCCCGTCTTGACCTTGTATTCGCCGGCCGTTTTTTTCGCCGCGGCTGGGGCAGCTTCAGCGGCCGCCTTGCCTTTGCCCGGTTCGGCCGGTGCCGTCACTTGCGCGCCGCGCGTCTGGCGCGCTTCCGGCGTGTCAAGCACGAACGCATATTCGCGCACCTGGCGTCCGCTCTTGCTGCTCAGTTCCAGCAGCAAGTCCACCATGGGCTCGGCCACCGGCTGCGCCGAGCTGATGCGGATGAAAGGCTTGCCATTGCGGTTTTCCACGGCAAACGTCAGCGCGTTCAACGCGGGATTGAATTCCACGTTGGCCTGGCGGTAGGCGTCCGGCGGCGCCAGCTTGGCCAGCAAGCTCGACGCCTCGCCTGGCTTGATGGCCGATAATTCGACCTCGGCGCGCAGCGGCTGGCCGGCGGCGGACAGCACCGTAATCTTGCCCAGCTCGGCTGCGGATGCCGCCGGTGACAATAACACCGCACAGGCAACAGCGCTGCTGAGTGTTTTAATGGCAAGGGAGGCGACCCGGGGACGAGTGTGTACAGGCATAGTTGGCGGCATCTTAGTTGACATGGGAAAACTGTTACTTTTCCAGAGGTATCAACATATCATCATGCCCAGAGCTATGCAAGCTCCGCATGGTTGAGCCTTGACGGGCTCAGGACGAAAAAAAAGCCGGGAAAACAGCCCCGGCTTGATCTTGATCAGCAATTTATGGCTGATCTATTGCTCTTACGCGTCAAGCAAAATGCGCAGCATGCGGCGCAGCGGCTCGGCCGCGCCCCACAGCAACTGGTCGCCCACGGTGAACGCGGACAGGTATTCGCCGCCCATGCTCATCTTACGCACGCGGCCGACGGGTATCGTCAGGCTGCCCGTGACGGCGGCCGGCGACAGGTCGCGCACGGACGCTTCGCGCGTGTTCGGCACGAATTTCACCCATTCATTGTTGCTGGCGATGATGTCGTTGATTTCATCGAGCGGCACGTCTTTTTTCAGCTTGATGGTCAGCGCTTGCGAATGGCAGCGCATGGCGCCGATGCGCACGCACAGGCCGTCGACTGGAATTTCCTTGGTGCCGAAATCGAGGCCGCGGCCGAGGATCTTGTTCGTTTCCGCGCCCGCCTTCCACTCTTCCTTCGACTGGCCGTTGCCCAGGTCCTTGTCGATCCACGGGATCAGGTTGCCGGCCAGCGGCGCGCCGAATTGCTTGATTTCATCCGGGGAATAGCCGTGCTGGGTGGCCAGCACCTGGCGGTCGATTTCCAGGATGGCGGATGCGGGGTTGTCCAGCAGCGCCTTGACGGAACCGTTGATGGTGCCGAACTGCGTCAGCAGTTCGCGCATGTGCTGCGCGCCGCCGCCCGATGCCGCCTGGTACGTCATCGACGTCATCCAGTCGATCAAATCGTGCTGGAACAGGCCGCCCAGGCCCATCATCATGCACGAGACGGTGCAATTGCCGCCGATGTAGTTCTTGACGCCCTTGCCCAGCGCATCCTTGATGACGTGCAGGTTGACGGGGTCGAGCACGATGACGGCGTCTTTTTCCATGCGCAAGGTCGAGGCCGCATCGATCCAGTAACCATTCCAGCCGCTGGCGCGCAGCTGCGGGAAGACGGCGCTCGTGTAGTCGCCGCCCTGGCAGGAAATAATAATGTCGCACTTGGACAGTTCGGCGATGTTGTTGGCATCCTTGAGGATGGTTTCATTCTTCGCCATGGCCGGAGCCGAGCCGCCCGTGTTCGAAGTGGTGAAAAACACCGGTTCGATATGGGCGAAATCGCCCTCTTCCTGCATGCGTTGCATCAGGACCGAACCGACCATACCGCGCCAACCTACCAAGCCAACTAATTTCATTACCATTCCTCAAGATGAGACGGCGACTGCCGTCATTAGACTATTTTATCCCAGTGCTTTTACAACTGCATCACCCATGGCCTCGGTACCGACCAAAGTCGTGCCCGCTTCATGGATGTCGGCCGTGCGCAAGCCCTGCGCCAGCACCTGCTTGACGGCACCCTCGATACGGTTTGCCTGCTCTTCGCGGTTCAGCGAATAGCGCAGCATCATGGCGGCCGACAAGATCGTCGCCAGCGGATTGGCGATGCCCTTGCCCGCGATATCAGGCGCCGAACCGTGCGATGGCTCGTACAAGCCCTTGTTGTTGGCATCCAGCGAGGCGGACGGCAGCATGCCGATCGAACCCGTCAGCATGGCGGCCGCATCCGACAGAATGTCGCCGAACATGTTGCCGGTCACCATGACGTCGAATTTCTTCGGCGCCCGCACCAGCTGCATGGCCGCGTTATCGACATACATGTGGTCGAGCGCCACGTCCGGGTATTCCTTGTGCACGTCGGTGACGATGTCTTTCCAGAACTGGAAGGTTTCCAGCACATTCGCCTTGTCCACGCTGGTGAGGCGCTTGTCGCGCTTTTGCGCAGCCTGGAAAGCCACGTGGGCGATGCGGCGGATTTCGCCTTCCGCATAGCGCATCGTGTCGAAGCCTTCGCGCTGGCCCTTGAACGGACCGTCCGGGCACTCGCGCACGCCGCGGGGCTGGCCGAAATAGATGTCGCCTGTCAATTCGCGGATGATCAAAATATCCAGGCCGGACACCACTTCCGGCTTCAGGGTCGAGGCGCCCGCCAGTTCCGGATACAGAATGGCCGGACGCAGGTTGGCGAACAGGCCCAGGTTCTTGCGCAAGCCCAGAATCGCCTGCTCGGGGCGGAACTGGCGCTCCAGATTGTCATATTTGTAGTCGCCCACGGCGCCGAACAGCACGGCATCGGCCGCTTTTGCCAGCGCCAGGGTGGCTTCCGGCAAAGGATGGCCATGGGCCGCATAGCCGGCGCCGCCCACGGGCGCCGTTTCCAGTTCGAACGATTCGCCCAGCACATGCAAAACCTTGACGGCTTGCGCGACGATTTCAGGACCGATGCCGTCGCCGGGTAAGATTGCAATTTTCATATTTTTATCGATTAGATGACGTTGGCGAGCCAGGGTTGATTATGCAGATGCCGCTCTTCGAAGGCGCGGATATCGTCGGCGTGGCGCAGGGTCAGGCCGATATCGTCGAGGCCATTCATCAGGCAATATTTGCGGAAGGCGTCGATCTCGAACGGATACGACACGGAACCATTGCTGGTGCGCACGCATTGCTGCTCCAGGTCCACCACCAGCTTGTAGCCGGGGAAAGCCTTGACTTCATTGAACAGGTGCTCGACCTGGCTTTCCGACAGCACGATGGGCAGCAAGCCGTTCTTGTAGCAGTTGTTGAAGAAGATGTCGGCAAACGAGGGCGCGATGATGGCGCGGAAACCATATTGATCCAGGGCCCACGGCGCGTGTTCGCGCGAGGAGCCGCAGCCGAAGTTCTTGCGTGTCAGCAAGATCGAAGCGCCCTGGTAGCGTGGCTCGTTGAGCACGAACTCGGGGTTCAGCGGGCGGCGGCTGTTGTCCTGGCCCGGCTCGCCATGGTCGAGGTAGCGCCATTCGTCGAACAGGTTGGGGCCGAAACCGCTGCGGTGGATCGATTTCAGGAATTGCTTCGGAATAATCGCGTCGGTGTCGACGTTGGCGCGGTCCAGCGGGGCGACCAGGCCTTCGTAAATCGTAAATTTATCCATGCTGTTTCTACTCGGTAAGACGCGCGGCGCAATGCGCCCGCACGTCACGGTTTATTTTCCGCCGGCGCCAGTGACAACCTGGCCGACTTTCTGCACATCGCGGCCGATGCCGGAGACGGTGTTACAGCCAGACAGGATGACGGTGGCGATGAGGAGGGCGAAGAGTTTTTTCATGATGAGTTCTCGATAAGAAAGATGGGACTGATACCGCTAGTGTAAACCAGCGGCGCCAGTCCCTGCCGTCATCGCAATCCCCGCACGTCGACAAAGTGGCCGGCGATACCCGCCGCGGCCGCCATCGCGGGCGACACCAGGTGGGTACGGCCGCCCTGCCCCTGCCGGCCTTCGAAGTTGCGGTTCGACGTGGACGCGCAGCGTTCGCCCGGCTCCAAACGGTCCGCATTCATGGCCAGGCACATGGAGCAGCCCGGCTCGCGCCATTCGAAACCGGCATCCTTGAAGATGCGGTCCAGTCCTTCGCGCTCGGCCAGGTCCTTGACAAGGCCGGAACCGGGCACGACCAGCGCCAGGGTGACGTTCGAGGCGCGGTACTTGCCGCGCACCACGGCGGCCGCCGCGCGCAAATCCTCGATGCGCGAATTGGTGCAGGAACCGATGAAGACCTTGTCGATGCGGATGTCTTCGATGGCCGTGTTCGGCTTGAGGTTCATGTAGACGAGCGCCTTTTCCATCGCATCGCGCTTGACGCTGTCTTTTTCCTGGTCAGGGTCAGGCACGCGGCCATCGACGCCGACCACCATTTCGGGCGACGTGCCCCAGGTCACTTGCGGCACGATCTCGGCCGCATTGAGGGTGACGACGAGGTCGAAGCGGGCGCCCGGGTCCGAATGCAGGGTGCGCCAGTAGGCAACGGCGCGTTCCCAGTGCGGACCGGCCGGCGAAAACGGACGGCCCTTGACGTAATTGATGGTGGTGTCGTCCACGCCGATGATGCCGGCGCGCGCGCCCGCCTCGATGGCCATGTTGCACACCGTCATGCGGCCTTCCATCGACAGCGCGCGGATGGCCGAGCCGCCGAACTCGATACAGTAGCCCGTGCCGCCGGCCGTGCCGATCTTGCCGATGATGGCCAGCACGATATCTTTCGCCGTCACGCCGGCCGGCAGCGCGCCGTCGACTTGCACCAGCATGGATTTGGATTTCTTTTGCAGCAAGGTCTGCGTGGCCAGCACGTGTTCCACTTCGGACGTGCCGATGCCGTGCGCCAGCGCGCCGAAGGCGCCATGCGTGGACGTGTGCGAATCGCCGCAGACGACCGTCATGCCGGGCAGGGTCGCGCCCTGTTCGGGGCCGATCACGTGCACGATACCCTGGCGCTTGTCGTTCATGTTGAAGTAGGTCAAGCCGTAGTGCTTGGCGTTCTTGTCCAGGGTTTCCACCTGCAGGCGCGAGACCGGATCGGCAATGCCGTCCATGCGGCTGGTGGTCGGCACGTTATGGTCGGCCACGGCCAGGTTGGCGGAAATGCGCCATGGCTGGCGGCCCGCCACGCTGAGGCCATCGAAGGCTTGCGGGCTGGTGACTTCGTGCAGCAGGTGCCGGTCGATATACAAAATTGTCGTGCCATCATCTTCGGCCCGAACAACGTGGGATTCCCAGAGTTTGTCGTAAAGCGTCTTCATCATGATTTATGCAGCGTTGCCACAGCCTGTAGTAAGTGATCTGTCGTACTGATCGAAGGGATCGGCAATGATTATGCCATATATTGTGCAATGCAGAACCAAAAGCCGCTCCAGCGTGGGATAGGCGATACAAAATTTGGCATGCTTTGCGGATATGACGAAAAAATTGCTGATACGAAAATCCGCCAAAATGCCGGCGGGGCGAATAAAAATCGAAAAAAGCCGAAAAAAAAGCCCGCTGCAGAGGTCTGCAGCGGGCTTGGTGTCAGTGCCGGTGTTTCTAGGCAGCCATGCGCACACTTCCCCTGCAACCATCCATCAGGAAAGATAGGCCCACGACTAGCACCAGCTCGCCTTCGGCCGAGCGGGCAGTACCGGTAATGCCTTCCACGGTGATGGCCGTCATCGGCTTGATCACGAGGTCGGCCGTACCATCGACGGCTTCCACGGCCAGAATGTACGGCTGTGGCGCGGCGACAACGATGCCGACGCGCTCGCTGCACGATTCGTAGCCCAGCGAGCCGGCCAGCGACCGCACGGGCAATGGACGGCCCTGGTCTTTCAGCACGGGCGCGCCGCCCACTTCCATGAAGGTTTCCGGCAATTCGACGACACGCTGCACCACCGCCATCGGCAGCGCCAGCGCGGCGCCCGAGGTCGACACGAGCATGGTCGGCACGATCGACAATTCGATCGGCAGGCGGATGGCGAACTTCGTGCCCTTGCCCAGCGACGATTCGATATGGATGGCGCCGCGGTTTTTCTCCACGGCCGTTTTCACCACGTCCATACCCACGCCGCGGCCGGAAACGCTGGAGGCGACTTCCTTGGTCGAGAAGCCCGGCAGGAACACCAGCTGGAAGCATTCGTCGTTGCTCAGTTGCGCGTTTTCGCTGATCAAGCCCTTTTGCTGGGCCTTGCTGCGCAGGAAGACCGGGTCCATGCCCTTGCCGTCATCCTGCAGCACGATCATGACGCTGTTCGCTTCCTGCCATGCTTTCAGTGAAATATACGACTTGGCGGGCTTGCCGGCAGCCAGGCGCGCTTCCGGCGATTCGACGCCATGGTCGAGCGAGTTGCGCAGCATGTGCACGAGCGGATCGTACAGGCTGTCCACGACGACGCGGTCGACTTCCGTCTCCGCGCCTTCGATGGTCAGCTCGACATCCTTGCCCAGGTCTTTCGCCAGTTCGCGCACCAGGCGCGGGAATTTCTGGAACAGGCGGCCGACGGGCTGCATGCGCGTGGCCAGGGTGGCCCGCTGCAGTTCCGTCGAGTAGCGCGAGGCGCGTTCCAGGGTTTCCGCCAGGGTCGCCATCAGAGTAGCGGCCTGGCCTTCGAATTTGAATTGCAGCAAGCGCTCGAGCAGCACGGCAGCCTGGTTGGCGGCCTGCACGGATTCGCCGGCCACTTCCAGCAGCGCGTCGAGCTTGACGGCGTCGACGCGGATGCTGTCTTCCTTGACAGGCGCGGCATGGCGTACTTCCGGACGCTCTTCGCGCCGTTCGGCGCCATCCCAGGCCTTGGCGGCCGGTTTGGCGGCAGCAGCGGCAGGTGCAGCAGGCGCGGCGGCCACGGCGGCAGGCGCAGCGGCGGCGGACACGGGCGCGGCTGCGACCCGGCTACCTTCGGGCACGACGGCGTTGTACATGGCTTCCCAGTCCAGGCCATCGGCGCTGGCAGTGGCAACGGCAGCGGTCGGCGCGGCCACAACAACTTCGGCAACCTCGGCAACGGGCGCGGCCACTTCCGCCACGGCGGCGGCTGGCGCAGGCGCGTCCATGCCCTTGCCTTCGATAGCGTTCGTCAGGATATGTTCCAGCTCTTCCGGCATGGCCGGCAAGCTTTCCGGCGCGGCGCCATTGGCCAGCTCCGTCAGCTGGTCGGCGACGAAACCGGAAGCTTGCAGCGCCGCCTCGATGGCGATCGGGGTCACGGGCGCGGCGCCCGTGCGCAAGGCATCGAACAGGTTTTCCGTCAGATGGCAGGCCGCCACCAGCGCGGGCAAGCCCATGAAGCCGGCGCCGCCCTTGATGGTGTGGAAGGAACGAAACACGGCATTCAGTGTTTCCTTGTTGTCAGGATCGCGCTCGAGGCGCAACAAGTGCTCTTCAACATTAACCGCAAGATCCATCGCCTCAACGACGAAATCCTTGAGCATATCGTCCATTAGAATCCCAAATCCGCAAGAAGGTCGTCTACATTATCCTGGTCCAGCGCCACCGACGGCACGGACGGGCCCTGCATCAGCGGCACCGGCTTTTGCGCCAGTTTCTCGCGCACTTCGGCCGGCGCGTTGTCGCGCAGCAGCTGGGCCAGTTCGTTTTCCACCGTCTTGGTGATGTTGACCACTTTTTTGATCAGCTGGCCCGTGATGTCCTGGAAGTCCTGCGCCATCATGATTTCCAGCAAGCGCGCTTTTTCCGCTTCCGTTGCTTCGGAAACGGCTTGCGCGAACTGGCGCGAATCGCCGGCCAGGGCCTTGAATTCTTCCAGGCTCAGCTTGCCATCGAACAGGGCCGTCCAGCGGCTGTCCATGTCCTTGGCCTTCTTCGACAGCACATCTTGCGCCGGCATGCCTTCGTCGAGCGTGTTCAGAACCTTGTTGGCTGCCTGTTCGGTCAGGGTGGCGACGTATTCCAGACGGTCCTGGGCGTCGACGATCTGCGACGACGCTTCCGTCAACGCCTTGTCGTAGCCCAGTTCGCGCAGCGAATCGTGCAGCAGGCGCACGATGCCGCCCAGGCGCTCGAACATCGGCTTGTCGGACTGGTCGACGGGATCGGCCGCGTCGCTAGGCGCATCGGCGCTGGCCACGGGCGCCGCTTCCGGCGCGGCTGGCGTTTCTGCCGCAGCGGCTGCCGGCACGGCGGCGCTGGCCGACACGGAGTCGAACAGCGCGTCGAAATCGTCATCCGCAATCACGGCGGGAGCGGGCGCGGCGGCAGGTGCGGGCTGAGCCGCGGCCGCACTTTGCGCAGATACTTCATCGAATAATGCGTCGAAATCATCAGCGGCGTTGGTCATATCCCTGCTTCTCCATAATTTGTCAAAATTCCGCCTGAACTGTGCGTTTTACAGACTGATACCCACAATTTCTCGATTAAGATGATTTGAGGCAATACCGCTGCGATGGTGCGAGTGTAGCAGGGCGCCGCCCTGTTGGTAAATCTCAAAACGCGCTTCCTGGTGCAAAGCTGGTCCACAAGAGCTTTTCCACCAGGAAATAAGTGTTCCTGCTGTTGTATTTTGAAATACTACCATTGGCGTGGGTGCAAGACCACGCGCAGTACAACAAATCCTGCTTCCGGGCGCCTGCGCAACAGCGCAGTATGGACATCGTTGCAGCTAAAACACGATCTTTCTGCCAATGTTGTCTATACTGAAGGTGCAGTTGTGTTGATAATTATCAAGTCTTTACATGAATACAATGCTGCCGCCGCGTCTACAATAAGAGGCGTTGCGTGCGCTCAGTCACCGTCAAAGGATCTGCCATGTATAAGAAAATTCTGATCGCCACGGACGGCTCCACCGTCTCCAACTTGACGGCCTGTGCCGGCGTTGCCTTTGCCGAACAGATGCACGCCGACATCCTTGCCGTGTACGTGGCGCCCGAATACCAGTACCCGGTATACATCGAGATCATTCCGCCAAGCTACCCCAGCGAGGAGGAGTACCGCATCGCCATGCGCAAGGCGGGCGCCGACCACTGGCAGCCCATCCTCGACGCGGCCGCCAAGCGGGGTCTGGAAGCGACGGGCTTGACGGCCTTTTCCGACAGCCCCGCCCTGAAAATCGTGGAAGTGGCGCAATTGCAGCATTGCGACCTGATTTTCATGGGCTCGCATGGCCGCAGCGGCTGGGGACAATTGCTGCTGGGCAGCGTGACCAACAAGGTGCTGTCGCACTCAAAACTGCCGGTACTCGTGCATAGGCTGATCAAGGAACCACCATCGGAATAAGGGGTCACATGGCCACGCAGACCGCCGTTGCCGGCACATTAAGAAAAAGGCAAATTTTCGGCCGCGTCAGTTAAAATGGCAACGTTTCTCGTTTCTCAACATTTGATTGTCCGGTGACGGACAGAGCAGATTTCACGCATCCAGATTGCCCGCCTATGATACGTATTGTGATTGCCGACGACCACACCATCATGCGAGAAGGATTGAAGCGCATCCTTGACGGCGCGCCGGACATCGATATCGTGGGTGAAGCCATCGACGGCTTTGAAGTACTCAACCACGTACGCCAGGGCGGCTTCGACCTGCTGCTGCTCGACCTGTCGATGCCGGGCCGCAGCGGCGTCGACCTGATCCGGCAAATCCGCAGCGAGGCGCCGAAGCTGGCGATCCTGATCCTCACCATGCACGAGGAGGAACAATATGCGGTGCGCGCCATCCGCGCTGGCGCGCAAGGCTATCTGACCAAGGAAAGCGCGGGCACCCAGCTCGTGGGCGCCATCCACAAGGTGGCGTCGGGACGTCCGTATATCAGCGCCGAGGTGGCGGAGCAGCTCGTGCTCAACATTATGATGCCGAATGAAAGCTTGCTGCACAAACAGTTGTCGGACCGCGAGTTCGAAGTCTTTTCCCTGCTGGTGGCGGGCAAGTCGATCACGGAAATCGCCAACAATCTGCACCTGAGCGTCAAGACGGTGAGTACGCACAAGACGCGCATCATGCAAAAGATGGGCATGAGTTCGCTGTCGGAAATGGTCCAGTACGCCGTGGCGCACCGCCTCTTATCCCCCTTCAAGACTTGAGCACGGCGGCGCGCGCCCGCGCGTCGACCGTAGGAACAATCCTACCTCACCTACCACAGCTCCTACTGCCATATTCAGCCACTGCTGATATTAATTGGATACGGTTGTTGGCATACTGAAACCAGTAATCAAGTTGCTGGGAAGTTATTTCATCACACAGCAAGTCGTCAGCGAATTGAGCTTTACCTGCCTGGACGCGCGCCGCCCCTTCCCTGCCCGCCGTCCTGCGCACCCTGTTATTCAACTCTGAACTACCTGTCACCAGGAGATGAACATGCTGTCCACGCAAACGCCCGAAACCCGCGCCGCCTCCCCATCGCTGGCCCCCTCCTCTCCGATGGAAGCAGGGCGCCAGCGCCAGGGGCGGCTCTGGTCGAACCTGAAGGAGGTGTGCGACCTGCTGCATATCTCCAGCGCCTGCACCATCGCCGCCGACGAACTGCTGTTCCAGCACGTGCAATTCAAGACGGGCCAGCGCGTGCACACCATCGGCCAGCCGTTCGACACCTTGTACATCGTCAATTCGGGCTTCCTGAAAACCGTGCTCATTGATGAATTCGGCAATGAACAAGTACTGAGCTTTCCCATGAAGGGCGACATGCTGGGTGTTGACGGCATCCACTCGCGCCATTACTCCTCGGAAGCGGTGGCCCTGTCCGACTGCGACCTGATCCTGCTGCCGTTCAAGAAGCTGACGGCGCTGGGACGTGTTCACCTGGAACTGGAAAACGTCATGTACGGCGTGATGAGCCGCGAACTGGTGCGCGAACAGGCGATGATCGGCATGCTGGGCGCCTTGAGTGCCGAAGCCCGCGTGGCGCGCTTCCTCGTTTCGCTGGCCGACCGCTTCGCGCAGATGGGTTACTCGAGCAAGCTGTTCAACCTGCGCATGACGCGCCATGAAATCGGCAGCTACCTGGGCCTGACCCTGGAAACGGTGAGCCGCACCTTATCCGCCTTCAATGAAATCGGCCTGATCTCGGTTGACCAGCGCACCATCGGCATCAAGGATCCGGACGCCCTGAAAACCCTGCGCCGCCTGCCACCTTCGCGCTCGCGCGCCAAGCAGCTGGCAGCCGCCAAGCTCAAGGCCGACACCACTGCGGCCGCCACTGCCTCGGCGCAATTGCTGGCCACGATTTAACGCCATCCCGCTTTCTTCCAGCTTGGCACAGGCTTGACCCGGCCAAGGCGCGCACCGCCTTGCCGGGTCTTTTTTGCCGCCACCGCCCCTCCACGCCGCGCCAGCGGCCGCCTTTGAACGACCTCGTCGGCCAAGGCGTCGTGCTGCCATAAAAAAGCGCGGATTCCGCACAAATAAGCCTTGCTTTTCGGGCCACATTCAACAATAATGCAAATACGAATCATTCTCAACTGAGATAAAGAAAGCCCAACATGCAAAGCTCAAAACCAGCCTTGATCCAGGATGCCGCTACTGCCCACGTCCGTCCTCCCGTCAGCATGGCCCAGCCGGCGCGCCGCATCACCAGCGAAGCCCTGTTGCAGCAGGGCCGCGAAGTGGAGATTGAACACAGCGGCAAGATCTATCGCCTGCGCGTCACCCAATTGAACAAGCTGATCCTGACTGCCTGAAGCAGCACGGCAGCCAGTCACCACACTCGCCAGCCAGTCGCGCCCCGTGCGCGCAGCCAGCCAAACCACCGCACAGGAGTGTTTGATGGCGCACGACCGACCTTCCCCGATGTTTTCTTCCCCGCAAAGCCAACAGCCTGAATTGCTGCTATCGGCCGTGCTGCACCTGATGTCGCACTATCATGCGGGCAGTCCCTGCGAGAAACTGGCCGGTGTCATCGAACGCCATCTGCAAGCGCTGGCCGGCTCACCCGGCCTGAGTCCCGTGCTGCAAGCAACTTGCCAGCAACTGTCACAGCAATGGGCCGCCCTGGTGGCACTGCACCAACCCACGCCGCCGAAGACCACCTTGCTGGATCGCCTGGCACGCATGCTGAGCGCCAGGCGCCCCGCTTCGCCCCTGCCGCAATAGTTCTCTTCAACATTTCCACCGCCTAACAGGATACCGCCATGTGTGACAAAGACCAGTCCCTGCCCGTCATCAGCAATTGCGCCCACGCCGACACGGAAACGGCCGCGCTCGCTTCGCGCCGCCGCCGGCTGTGGGAACTGTCGCACACCTGCCATTGCCCGCTGGTGGGCGTGGGCCTGCCATTGGGCTACCTGCGCAAGCTGGTAGGCAAGATGACGGGCGGACGCGTGCTGGCCGACGACTACGAAGTGCACGTGGGCGCCGTGACGGAATGCGGCGCGCGCAACCGCCTGTCCGAAGCGCTGCAAAAGGAACTCGAACGCCGCTACGCTCCCGTGATCCTGCGCTTTCGCGGCGCCAAGACCACGGAGCAGGTAGCGCAACTGTGGCGCACGGCCGTCGCCAACGGCGACGTGTCGGGCGCTTTCTGGGCCGGCCTGACGCACCCGCGCTGCGATGCCGAGCTGGAAGAGCAGATGTGCCGCGACCTGCACATGATCCAGCACCAGGCCGGCGCCTGCGTGCGCGCCGACATGGGTAAATTTACGGCCTTGCAGGAAGAAAACGCGCGCCTGACACAGGAACTGGCCAAGCTGCAACAACGCAGCCAGGCAGCACTGATGGAAAAGACGGGCGAGCTGGAACGCCAGGAAGCCGTGCTGCTGCGCACGCGTGCCGAGGCCATCGGCAAGGATAGCGTGATCGACGGCTTGCGCGCGGAACTGGCGCAATTGCAGGCCGCCATCCCCGCGCTGGAATCGCGCACGCGCCTGGTCGAACGCCTGGCGCAAATGGATGAGCGCGAAAAGGAATTGCGCCAGCAAATCGCGGAATTGAAACAGGCCCAGCCGCGCCCGGCCGCTGTCGCGCCGCCACCGGCGCCGAAGCTGGAAGTGCCGACCAGCGGCAAGCTCAAAATGCCGATCCGCCTCGTCGACCAAAGCGTCTTGTGCGTGGGCGGACGCAGCGGCAATGTCGCCACCTACCGCGCCCTGATCGAGCGAGTGGGCGCGCAGTTCGCCCACCACGACGGGGGCCTGGAAGACAATGCCAACCTGCTCGACTCGAGCCTGGCGGCGGCCGACTTGGTGATTTGCCAGACGGGCTGCATCAGCCACAGCGCCTACTGGCGCGTGAAGGATTATTGCAAGCGCACGGGCAAACGCTGCGTCTTCATCGACAACCCCAGCATCTCCAGTCTGGCGCGCGGCTTGCAGGAAGTGAGCGGCGACATGGACACGGCGCCGCTGGCCGATATCCAGCCGTAAGCAGTCCCCTCCGTATTAATACACGTCGCGCCGGTAGCGCCCTTCAGCTGCCAGCGCATCGAGCGCGGGCCGGCCCAGGATCTCTTGCAGCGCCTGGTCGACGCCGCCCGCCATGCCGGCCAGGCTGCCGCAAATATAGATGGCCGCGCCCTGCTCCAGCCACAGCTTGACTTCATCGGCATTGCCGCGCAGGCGGTCCTGCACATAGGTCCGCTCCGCCTGGTCGCGCGAAAACGCCAGATCCAGGCGCGGCAAGTCGCCGCTGGCGTGCCAGCCTTCAATCTCTTCGCGATAATGGAAATCGTGGGCCACATTGCGTTCGCCAAAGATCAGCCAATTGCGCCGCTGCCCTGCCAGCACGCGGCTTTTCAAATGTCCGCGCAAGCCGGCGATGCCGCTGCCGTTACCGATCAAAATCAATGGCCGCTGGGCATTGTCTTCCAGACGGAAACGCCGGTGCTGGCGCAAACGCAGCTGCACCACGTCGCCGACCTTGGCCTGCGCCGTGAGCCAGCCCGAGGCCAGGCCCAGGCTGCCATCGGGATGCGCATGCTGGCGCACCAGCAAGTGCACGCCGCCATCGCGCGGGATCGAGGCGATCGAATATTCGCGCGGCTGCGATGGGTCGGCGGGCGCCGTCACCTGCACCAGGTCGCCCGACTGCCACTCCGGCAAGGCGCCCGCCACGGGCGCCAGTTCCACGTGATAAATGGCGCCGCCCGCGCTGCCAGGGTTGAGGTGGCGGCGCTGCGTCAGCCGCCAGTCGCCAAACGCGGGCGCGCTCCAGTCCGGCGCATCGCTGGTGCCGGCCAGGTGGCTCAGGTGCTGGAACCATTGCTCGATGGCGGCGCTGGCGCTGCGGTCGACTTCGATGCGTTCGAACAGACGCGACGCGCCCTGCGCCGCCAGCCAGGCATCGAGCGCGCGGCCGAAACCGCAGAACTGGCCATAGCTGCGGTCGCCCAGGGCCAGCACGGCATAGTGCAATTGCGGCAGCGCAATCTCACCCGTCATCAATCGGCCCATGAAGGCGGCCGCATTGTCGGGCGCGTCGCCTTCGCCATACGTGCTGACCAGGAACAAGGCCCGTTCCGCCTGTTGCAGATCAGCGGCTGTCACTTCGGCCAGCGCACACAGGCGCACGGGGATGCCGGCCAGCTGCAGGCTCTGCGCCGTTTGCGTGGCCAGTTCCTCGGCATTGCCCGTCTGGCTCGCATACGCCACCAGCCAGGGACGGCTGTTGGCCAGCGCCGCCTTGGCCGCGTCGGACGTGCGGCGCTTGGCGCGCGCGCGCAGCCAGGGCGCCAGGCACACGCCCGCATAACTGAGGGACAGGGCGGCCAGCAAGGCCAGCCGCGTCGTATCGTGCGTAAAAATCATGGATTAATCGTTCATTCGTCGAGCATGGCCAGCATGTGGCTGCTCAGCGTTTCATGGTAGCCGTGACCGTCGCGCTGCACAAAGCGCACGGCCAGGCCCTGTTCTTCCGCCAGCACCATGCCGGCCTCGACACCCAGCACGGTCAGGGCCGTCGACCAGGCGTCGGCCGCCATGCATTGCTCATGCACGACGGTGACGGAAGCGAGTTGATTGGCGATCGGCATGCCGTTGCGCGGATCGATGGTGTGCGAGAAACGCACCGTGCCGTCCTTGAAGAAACGCCGGTAATCGCCCGACGTCGCCACGGACAAGCCGTGCAGCGCCAGCAGCATTTCCGCCGGATGCTGCGCATGATCGGCACTATCGGCGGCGCCATCGACCTGTTCCAGCATGACCCACCACGGCTGGCCGTCGGGCTTGCTGCCGGCGCCGCGCAGCTCGCCACCGACTTCGACCAGGTAATGGTGGATGCCCTGGCTGTCCAGGTAGCGTGCCAGGCGGTCCACGCCATAGCCCTTGGCGATGGCGGACAAATCGAGCTGCAAGCCGCCCGGCTGGCGCGCGCGGCGCGCCGGCAAGTCCAGCTCCAGGCGGCGGCGCTGGCCTTGCGCCAGCAGCAGGGCCACGCTATCGTCTTTTGGCAGCAAAAAGCCCGGTTCATCGTAACGGTGGCGGGGACCGAAGCCCCACAGATTGACGAGGGCGCCCGCGCACGGGTCGTACGCGCCGCCCGATGCTTGCGACACGTGCATGGCAAAGCCCAGCACCTCGCAAAACGCGGCGGGCAGGCTGTGCCAGCTGCCTGGCCCGGCCCGGTTGAAGCGGCCCAGGTCGGACTCGTCGTTCCAGTGGCTCATTTGCGCGACGACCAGGTCCAGCTGCTGCTGCAAGCCCTGCTGCAAGTCGGCGCTGCCCGCGCGTCCCGGCATGGCGGACTCGAGCAGGCGCACCGACCAGCTGGTGCCCATGGACAAGCCGCGCAAGTCCCGGATCGCGGCGCCGGGCGGCGCGGCCTGATCGGAAATATGCTGCGGCAGCAGGACCCGGCGCATCGGCGCTCTCGTGACGATGCCGCCGCTTACTGCGGCAGCACTTCCACGGTGGCCGCGTACGTCATGCGGCGCTCGGGCATCACCGGCGGCTGGCCGGCCACGGCCGGTGCGGCCGCTGGCCAGGTGCTGCTCAGGTAATACATGCCGGCCGCCGGCACAGTGAACGTGATCTCGCCCTTGGCATCGGTGCTCTGGCGGATTTCACCGAGCACGCCACGGTAGCGCACGCCGCCTGGCACCAGGCTGAACGCCTGGTTCGCCGCCGGCTTGCCGTCGACGAGGAAGCGCCACGTGGCTTTCTCGCCCGCGCGCAAGTCGTTCGGGTGCGTCACGGGCACGAGTTCCAGGCCCACGCCGGTCGGCTTGAACACTTCCGTGCTGGTTTCGCCATTGCTGAAGAAAGTTTCCAGGCGCGCTGCCGTGCGCGTGATTTTCAGCTCTTGCGCGTCGGCCGGCACTTCCTTCTTGAACGTCTCTTCATTGCCGCGGAAACGCTTCTGCTCGCCATTGAGCTTGTAGCTGCCCATCACGTTTTGCGACACGATGGCCGCCTTGTACGTGCCCGGCTTTTCCATTTTTACGTCGAAGACGCTGCGCAAACGGCCCGTGACGGTGTTCGCCGGCGTGACCTTCGCGCCATCCGGACCGGTCACTTGCAGCGCATCCAGACGCAACGGCTGGTGGTCGATCTCGAACAGGCCGTCGGAGACGGCTGCGTCCACCGTCACCCAGGCATCCTTGCTTTCCACCATCGTGCTCGATGGCACCATCCAGCCGCGGTGGGCGTGGGCGTTCATGGCCAGGCCGGCCAGGGCCACAGCGATCAGGGTTTTGTTGAATTGCTTGAACATGATGTGCGCCTTATGGTTTGAGTTGGACGACGACATTGCCGAGTTCTTCCTTGCCCTTGGCAGGCACGGACTGGGCCGATTTCAGCGGCCACTGGAACGGCACGCGCACCAGTTCGCGTCCGCCCGCTTCGCGCGCCGCTTCCACGACGACCTGGTATTCGCCGGCCGGCAGCTTGTCGAGCAAGGCCTTGGCGCCCGGGAACGTCAAGGTATGTTCACCGGGTGCGCGCGTGGCGCCGCTGACGCCGTCAACAGGCATGGCCAGGTCGCGGCCGCTCTTGCGCCACCATTGACGCATGTCCTTCAGCCATTTTTCGCCGGCCTTGTCCTTCTTTTTCACGTCATACAGCACGGCCAGGTTGCCAACGACCTTCTGGTCCGCCGTTTCCAGCCACGCCGCCACGTAGGGACGGTGGTATTCCGCCACGTTCAGTTGCGGCAGTTCAATCTTGAGGGACAGGTCGGCAGCCATCGCCGACGTACCGATCAGGGGAAGGCCAAGCGCCAGGGAGTAGCGTAATTTCATGGTGTGCCTGTAAAAAGGAAAAATAAAAACATCAGTGGATAAACAGCAAGGCGATCGCGCAAGGTATCAAGATACCGAGGCCCACCATCGGCCAGGTAAATGGCCGGTTGGCCGCGTGGAACTTCAAAATCAATAATCCCGTCAGGCAAAACACGATGCAGGCACCGGCAAAGATGTCGATGAACCAGCTCCAGGCCACGCCCGTGTTGCGGCCCTTGTGGACATCATTGAGCCAGGACACCCAGCCCCGGTCCGTCAATTCATATTCGGCGGCCCCGTCTTCGAGGCCGATGCGCACCCAGGCGTCGCCGCCCGCCTTGGGCAACGGCAGATACACTTCGTCGACCGACCATTCGGCGGGACGCCCGCCCGCATTGAGCGACCATTGCTGCTTGAGCCAGGCTTCGGCGGCGGCCGGCATCGGCGCATTGGCGCCGTCGTGCTTGGCGGCATACGCGGCCAGTTCCGTGACGAGGGGCGCCGGCAGCTCGGCCTTCTGGCGCGTGATCGCCGGCTTGGATTCGATCTGGCCGGCGTGGTTCAGGGTGATGCCGGTAATGGCGAACAGAAACATGCCCAGCAGGCAAAGCGCCGAGCTGATCCAGTGCCATTGATGCAAGTTCTTCAGCCAGACGGCGCGGCTGGCGTTGTTCCTGGCCTTGTCTGCGGCGCCCGCATCAGCCATTGAGCGCTCCCGGCAAGGAGCGGGCCAGGTGGCGCGACAAGTCAGTGTGCTTCATTCCCATCCTTCAATCAAAGTGCATGCTCATATTTTCAAACAAATGATAATGATTATCATTTATTAAGTCAATACATGGGGCGCCCCGCCGGACCAGCGTTTTGTAACAGCTTTGAAACAAAGCTGGCCTGCTACGTAAGCTGCCGTACAGAGCCGCTTGCAGCACCCGCCTATGCTGTTGTTCAGGACAATCAAACAGGAGCAAGCACATGCAACAGTATTCCAGCGAACAACTGGCCAACATCGCGGCCAAGATCAAGGACGTCAAATTCGGCATGCTGACCACCAGCGACGACATGCGCACGCTCACCAGCCGGCCGTTGACGCAGCAGCAGGTCGACAGCGAAGGGCAAATCTGGTTTTTTGTCTCGGACGATGCCGCTTACACGCGCGACTTGCTGAACAATCCGCAAGTCAACGTCAGCTTTGTCGACACGGGCGACAGCCTGTATGTGTCCGTCTGCGGCCACGCGCAGCTGCTGAAAGACCGCGCCAAGGCGGAGGAATTGTGGAACCCGTTGGTGAAAGCATGGTTCCCGGGCGGACTCGACGATCCGAAACTGTCGCTGATCAAGGTGACGATACAGTCGGCCGAATATTGGGATAGCAGCGCCAGCAAGATGATGCAATTCTATGAAATGGCCAAGGCCGCCATCACGGGCGAGCCGCCGAAAGACATGGGCGAACACGGCCGGGTCGATCTGTAGCAGATTTTTCCTATTTTACCCGGGTGTTATTGACTTTCAATTTGACCCGGGTAAAATTGCCTGCATTCCCCATGGAGGCAAGACATGCATACCCCCGCAATACCCGAGCTCACGGCCTTCGCCGGCAAACGCAAAGTGGCCGCCGGCTCTTTGCACGCCGTGGCGCAAACACTGAAGGAACTGGTGACGCGCGAACCCTATGCGCAGATCCTGATTTTCGACGACGCCAGCGGCAGCCAGGTCGACCTGAACCTGCATGGCAGCCTGGCCGACGTGCTGCAGCGCCTGCCACGCGCGGCCACGCCGGCGCCACAGGAAGACATTCCCGCGCGCACGGCGGGCCGGCCGAAACTGGGCGTGGTGGCGCGCGAAATCACTTTGCTGCCGCGTCACTGGGAATGGCTGGCAACGCAGCCGGGTGGTGCTTCCGTGGCCTTGCGCAAACTGGTGGAACACGCGCAGCGCGGCAACAAGGCGCACGATGAGCAGCGCCAGGCACGCGAAGCGGCCTATAAAGTCATGAATGCGCTGGCAGGCGACGCGCCCGGCTTCGAGGAAGCGAGCCGCGCCCTGTTCGCCGGCAAGCAGCCGGCGTTCCTCGCATGCGTGCAGGACTGGCCAGCCGATGTGCGCGAACACGTCTCGCGGCTGGCCCAGCGGGGATGGTCCGAAGATTAAGCGACGGTGGAAAGATCAGACGCCCGTGCTGCCCGTGGTATCGGGCGCATCGTCGGCGCTCTGCCGGCTCTGCCCGGCGGAGCCGGCCTGGTGATGGGGCAAGCGGTCGGCGCGCCGCACTTCGCCGATGGAAAACAGATCGTCGCCGATATCGAGGCCTTGCTCGCTATCGACCAGCACAAAGTTTTCGCCCGACTCGGCCGTACTTTGCTTGCTGCCTGCCATGGACGGCGCACCGCCCTGGCTATTGCCGGGCTGCGGCGTAGTGGAGTTGCCCATCATCTTCTCCCTGATCGTGAGTACGTGAGTGCGGATTGACTGCGTTCACTGCGTTGACTGCGCGTGGGCCGTGGCCGGCGCAGCTATTTCATCATAGTCCATGCCTGCTGCAATGCATCAAAATTTTCGCTAGCCAGCGGTAGCCAAACAAGCGCGGCCCTGGCCAGCGGCGTGCCTGCCTCCCGCCGGCCAGGGCCCATTGCTACTTGCAACGTGCTACTGCTTGCCAGTCACTACTTGTTGCGCGACCCCGAGCTGGAACCGGAACCGCCGCTTTGCTTGTTGCCACTGTCGCGGCCGCCATCCTGGTTCATGCTGGCATTGTCGCGCGAGCCGCTGGAGCTGGAGGCGCTTTGCCGGTTGGCATCGTTCTTGTGGCTTTGGCTGCCTGCGCGGCGGGCCTCTTCGGACGTGAATTCATGGGCCGTGCCTTTTTCATGTGCGGCCCGTCCGCCTTCACTGGCGATTTCACGCTGCTGGGCGGGGTCCATGGAAGCGAAACCCCGTTTGCTGGTATCGCTTTGCTTGTTGCCGCCGCTGCTACTGCTACTGGTTTTATTACCTTGCTGTTTATTGTCGCTCGATGTGGCCATGATGATCTCCTTGATCGATGGAATCAGAAACAATGCAAAAAACAATGCAAACCATGCAAATCTTCCCCCTCGCATGGCAAGGGAACCGTCATCTTAGTGCGCGCATGGGCCACAAGAAATAGGAGGATGGCAAGAGCGCATGTAGGATGAGTCCCGCCTACGGTAGCGTAGTTACTTTTAGTTTTCCACCAAAAGTACCAGACACTCAGCAGTTAGCGGGCAGCGGAAAAATCGCCGCGTCGGCCGTCACGTAGACGCGCTCGCCAGCAGCTGGCCGCACCGCATGGCCGCCCGTGAAGGCGCCAAACGAGGGCAAAATGGCGCGTTCCTGCCCCAGCAGGAAACACGGCAGGCGCAAGCTACCCCCATGTCGTCCCGTCCCTGCTGCGCGCAAGTGGAACACGGGATGCACGTGGCCAGCCAGCACGTAGCCGGGCGCCACCGTATCCGGATGATGGCAAAACGACAGCTTGCCCACCTGGTGCGGTTCGTCGACCATGCGGATTCCCAGCGTGGCGGCCGGGTCGCCCGCATGCGCATCGTGGTTGCCGCGCACCACCGTCAGGCGCAGGTCCCGATGGCGCGCGCGCCAGGCCAGCATGGCCGCCACGGTGGCGGGCGCATGGGCGGCGCGCGCGTGCAGAAAGTCGCCGAGAAAGACGATTTCCTCGCAAGCGTAACTGGCCAGCAAGGCGTCGAGCGCCAGCAGGTTTTGCGTCGTGGTGCCGCGTGGCACGGGTACGCCCAGCGCGCGAAACGCGGCCGCCTTGCCGAAATGGATGTCGGCGACGACCAGCATCTTGCGCGCCGGCCAATAGATGGCCTTGTGCGCCAGCAGCCAGACTATCTCGCCAGCCAGCTCCACCACGCAGTGCGCTTGCTGGCCGCTCATGCGGCCGCCTTTTCCAGCGCACTGACCAGGCGCGCCACCCGGTCCGACAGCTTTTCCGTCGTCAGCTGTTCGCGGAAGCGCTCGACCATCAGGCCGAAGGCAAATGGCGAGGCCCGCTCCAGCGCTTGCAGGGAAATGCGCCGTCCATGCAGCTCGCGCAAGGTGGTGCGCAGGCGCGTCAATTCCAGTTCCTGTTCCAGCACTTCGCGCTGCGCCTGCGTGAGCAGCAGATTGGCCGCATCGTGCTTGCGGAACACTTCAAAAAACAGCGAGGACGAGGCCTGCAACTGGCGCGCGCTTTTTGGCTGGCCCGGATAGCCCTGGAACACGAGGCCGGCGATGCGGGCGATTTCGCGGAAGCGCCGCTGCGACAGCTCCGTCGCATTCAGGCTGGCCAGTACGTCCTCGAGCAGATTGTCCGTGCTGAACAGGGCAAGGTCGGCGCCGCTGGCGCCCGTCAACAGCGGCGCAAAATCGATGTCGTCCGCGCCCAGCAATTCAAAGCCGTAATCGTTGACGGCGATCGACAAGGTCGCCGGCTGCACGCGCGCGATGCGGTAGGCCAGCAAGGACGCCAAGCCCAGGTGCACGGAGCGTCCCGCAAACGGATACACGAACAGGTGGTGGCCTTCGCGGCTGGACAAGGTTTCCACCAACAGGGCCGCGCGCGTGGGCAGGCTCGACCATGCCTGCTGGATGGCCAGCAGCGGCGCCAGCGCGCGCATTTCCGGCCCGCTGGCCTTGCCTTCCTGCGCCAGTTGCAACTGGTCGAGCACGGCATGCGCGAGTTCCGACGACAGCGGCATCTTGCCACCCTGCCAGCGCGGCACGGCGCCGCGGCTGCCCGTGGCGCGCCGCACGTAGGCCGTCATTTCGTGCACGCGCACGAATTCCAGGATGCGCCCGCCAAACAAAAAATGGTCGCCCTGCTTCAGGCGCGCGATGAACGATTCCTCGATGCTGCCGATGCGGCCGCCACCGAGGAACTTGACCTGGATCGCCGCCTCCGAGACGATGGTGCCGATGCTCATGCGGTGGCGCCGCGCCAGCGCCACGTCCGGCACGCGGTACACGCCCTCCTCGTCCGGCAGCACTCTGCGGTATTCCGGATACACGGTCAGGCTTTGCCCGCCGCGCGCGACGAAATCGAGCGCCCATTGCCACTCGTCCGGGGTCAGGTGGCGGTAGGACCAGGCCGCGCGCACTTCCGCGTACAGCTCGGCAGACTGGAAACCGCCGCCCAGCGCAATCGTCACCAGGTGCTGCACCAGCACGTCGAGCGGCTTGTCCGGCACGGGCCGCGCTTCCAGGTGGCCTTGCGCCAGGGCAGTGCGGGCAGCGGCCGCTTCCAGCAATTCCAGGCTGTTGGTGGGCACGAGGGTGACGCGCGAAATGCGGCCCGGCGCGTGGCCGCTGCGCCCGGCCCGCTGCACCAGGCGCGCGATGCCTTTCGCGCTACCCACCTGCAGCACCCGCTCGACGGGCAGGAAATCGACGCCCAGGTCCAGGCTGGACGTGCACACGACGGCTTTCAGCTCGCCCGTTTTCAGGTGCTGCTCGACCCACTCGCGCACTTCGCGGTCCAGCGAACCGTGGTGCAGGGCGATCAGTCCCGCCCAGTCGGGCCGCGCATCGAGCAGGTGCTGGTACCACAGCTCGGCCTGCGAACGCGTGTTGGTAAACACCAGGGTGGTGGCGCTGCCCTCGATCTCGGCGATCAACGGTTGCAGCATCTGGATGCCCAAATGCCCGCCCCAGGGAAAGCGCGTGGGGTTGACGGGAATCAGGCTGTCGACGAGGATGCGCTTTTTGACTTTGCCTTCGACCAGCACGCCGGTGCTTTCCTCGCCCAGCAAGACGTCCTGCGCCTGCTGCAAATTACCCAGGGTGGCTGACAGGCCCCACGTCATCAATGCGCCATGCCAGCGGCGCAAGCGAGCCAGCGCCAGCTGCACCTGCACGCCACGCTTGCTGCCCATCAATTCATGCCACTCATCGACGATCACGGTTTCCAGCAGGCTGAAGCGTTCGCGGGCATCCGCCTGGCTCAGCATCAAGGACAGGCTTTCCGGCGTCGTGACGAGCACCTCGGGCCAGGCCTTCGCCTGCCGCGCCCGCTGCGCGGCGCTCGTGTCGCCCGTACGCGCCTCGATGCGCCAGCCCGGTGCAAGCTCCGCGCCCGAGGCTTGCAGCGCGCGCACCGTGTCGGCCGCCAGCGCCCGCATGGGCGTGATCCACAGCACGCGCAAGCCCTGCTTTCGTCCCTTGCGTTGTAGTCGCTCGGCGCGCAGCAAGGCGCCGAACCAGACGGCGTAGGTCTTGCCGGAGCCCGTGCTCGCATGCAGCAAACCCGATTGCCCCTGTGCGGCCGCGCGCCAGACGGCGCGCTGGAATGGGAACACCGCCCAGCCGCGCGCGTCAAACCACGCATCAATGCGCTGCGCCAGCGCGCTTTTGCTCATCGCTTGCTCATGTGGCCTGGACCAGCATGGCCTTCAGCGTGGCCAGCGTGTCCGCATCCGCGATGGCCTTGTCGTCACGCCGGCGCAGGATGCGGGGAAAGCGCACGGCGATGCCCGCCTTGTGGCGGCTGGACGCGGCGATGCCTTCGAAGCCGATCTCGAACACCATCGTCGGCTTGACGCTGCGCACGGGGCCGAATTTTTCTATCGTCGTCTTGCGGATGGCGGCGTCGACTTGGCCGATCTCCGCATCCGTCAAGCCCGAATACGCCTTGGCGAACGGCACCAGCTTGCGCTCGCCTTCCTCAACGTCATCCCAGACGGCAAACGTGTAATCCGTGTACAGCGACGCGCGCCGGCCGTGACCCGCCTGGGCGTAGATCAGCACGGCGTCGATCGAATACGGGTCGATCTTCCACTTCCACCAGGTGCCCACATCTTTCGTGCGACCCACACCATACGCGGCAGACATGGCCTTGAGCATCATGCCCTCCACCCCGCGCGCCCGCGATTCAGCGCGGATGGCCGCCAGCGCCTCCCAGCTTGCCGCCACTATGCGCGGCGACAAACGCAGCGCGGGAGAAGCCACGCCGGCCACTACCGCTTCCAGCAGCGCGCGGCGCTCGAGCTGGGGCAGCTGGCGCACGTCCACGCCATCAAGTTCCAGCACATCGTAGGCCACGAGCACGGCCGGCAGCTCGGCCAGCAGCTTGGACGACACGCTCTTGCGGCCCATCCGTTGTTGCAGATCGGCAAACGGCGCCGGCACGTCGCCCGGCTGCCAGACGAGGATTTCGCCATCGAGTACGGTACCCTCGGGCAAGGCCAGCTGCGCCAGCTCGGGAAACCGCTCCGTGATCAATTCCTCGCCACGCGACCACAGCCAGTTCACGCCTTCGCGGCGCAGCAGCTGGGCGCGCATGCCGTCGTATTTCCACTCGACCAGCCAGTCGCCGATATCACCGAGACTCTGCGGCTCCGCCTGCAAGGGATGGGCGAGGAAGAACGGATACGGCTGGCCGCCGCGCAGCGCATGTTCGCCATCGGACTGCGCGGCGATCAGTTTGAGAAAGCCCGCGCTCGTGGGGCTGACCTTGCCATCGGTCCAACCCATCAGGCGCTGGGCGATCAGCTTGCTGTCGACGGCGGCGATGGAGGCCAGCGCGCGCGTCACCAGCAGTTTGGACACGCCCACGCGAAAGCCGCCGCCGATCAGTTTGATCAGCAGGAAGCGTTCGCGCGTTTCCAGTTCGTCCCAGTAGGCCAGCAAGTCGGCGCGGATGGTCTCGGGCGGCGCGCCGCGCAACGGTGCGATGCGCTGCTCGACCCACTCGGCCAGGCCGACGTCGCTGCGTTTGGCGGGCGCGGGCAGGATCAGGGCGATGGTTTCGGCCAGGTCGCCCACGGCGTGATAGGCCTCGTCGAACAGCCAGGCGTCGAGGCCCGCCCGCTCAGTCGCATACTCGCGCAGCAACTTGGTGGGCACGGCCTGGCGCGGCTTGCCGCCGGCCAGGAAGTACACGGCCCAGGCCGCATTCTCGGGCGAGGCGCCGCGAAAATACGCTTGCAGCGCCGCCAGCTTGCGGCTGGTGGAGGTCGTCTCGTCGAGTTCCGCGTACAGCCGGGCAAAGTCACGCATGGGCGACGTCCTCCGCTGCCGTGGACGCACCGGGCACGCCGTCATCGGCCTCGTCGTCGCCATACTCCGTCTCGAAGCCGCCCGCCTGCCAGCCGTTCTGCTGCAGCCAGCGCACCATCACGGGAATCGAGCCGTGCGTGACGATGATGCGTTCGGCCTGCGTGGCCTTGATCGCTTGCATCAGGCCAGGCCAGTCGGCATGGTCGGACAGGACAAAACCCCGGTCCACGCCGCGCCGCCGGCGCGCGCCGCGCAACAGCATCCAGCCGCTGGCGAACGCATCGCTGTAGTCGCCGAAACGCTTCATCCACGGCGAACCGGCGGCCGACGGCGGCGCGATCACCATCGCCGTCTTCAGGGCCGCCTTGTCCGTCACGTCGCCCACCAGCACGGTGGCGGGCAAGGCCACGCCCGATTCGCGGTAGACCTGCGTCAAGGCCTGCGCCGCGCCGTGGCAGATGATGGGGCCGATGGAAGGATCGAGCCCGGCCAGGATGCGCTGCGCCTTGCCGAAGGCATAGCAGAACAGCACACTGGTGCGCCCTTCTGCCGCATTCCTGCGCCACCACTGGTTGATGTCGTCATAAACTTCCTGCGGCGCCTGCCAGCGGTAGATGGGCAGGCCGAACGTCGATTCCGTAATAAAGGTATCGCAGCGCACGGGCTCGAACGGTACGCACGTGGGGTCCGGCTGCAGCTTGTAGTCGCCCGACGCCACCCACACTTCGCCGCCCACTTCCATGCGCACCTGGGCCGAGCCCAGCACGTGGCCGGCCGGATGCAGCGACACGCGCACGCCGTGGTGCTCGATGGTCTCGCCATACGCGAGGCCCTGGATGGACACGGCGCCCAGGCGCGCGCGCAATACTTGCTCGCCGGGCGCGGCGCACAGGTAGTGCCGATGCCCGACACGCGCATGGTCGGCGTGCGCATGCGTGATGATGGCGCGCTCGACGGGACGCCACGGGTCGATGTAGAACTGCCCCGGCACACAGTACAAGCCTTCCTTGCGCACCACCACCATGTCTGCCATGCCCTGCCCCCTGCCTTAAAAAAAGCGCGTTGGAATGGGCTGATTCTAGCGCTCTTGCGCCAAATCACTGTTCGGCAGCGCACCATGGCTTCACGCGGGGACGACGAACTCGGCCATGAAGGTACGCCTGGTGTTTTCCGGAAAGGCAATGGTGACCTGGTCGCCCGCCACGGACAGCACGGTGCCAATCTGGTAGCGGGGCACGCGCACGCGGCTGCCGACGGCGATCTGGGGCGCCGGTGCTGGCGGTGGCGTTTCAGCAGGCGCGGGCGGGAATTCGTCCAGGCTGATGGGCGCGGCCAGCGCGGGCGGCGACTGGCAATTGTCGCAGGTGCAGCAGCGCTCGAAATCGCCGGCATCGCCAAAATAATCGAGCAGCAGTTTCCAGCGGCACAGGCCGCTTTGCGCATACGCCACCATCTGCTCGAGCGCCTGCTTGTCGCGCTCCTGCTTGTCGACATAGATCTGCGACAGCTGCGCATACGCAGGCGTGGCGGCCGACTGGGCTGTCAAGCGGTAGCCGAGCTTGCGGTCCTGGCGCAGCAGCTTGCCGTCTTTTAACAGTTTCAGGCACACCTTCAAGTGGCCGTCGGAAAACTCGGGCAGGCGCGCTGCCAGGGCGGCGAACGCGAACGTGGCAGGCAATTCTTGCGCGGCCGCCACGATGGCGGCCAGTTCTTCGGCCGTGGGATAGTGCTTGGCCAGGAAGAATTGCTGCACCCGCTTGTCTTCCAGGAAGTACAGCAAGGTACAGTCGGCGGGCAAGCCATCGCGCCCTGCCCGGCCTGATTCCTGGTAATACGCTTCCAGGTTGGCCGGCACCTGCAAGTGGATGACGAAGCGCGTGTCGGGCTTGTCGATGCCCATGCCGAACGCGTTGGTGGCGACCATGATGCGGCGCTCGCCATTCATGAACAAGTCCTGGTTATGCTTGCGCTCGCGCGCCGCCAGCTTGCCGTGGTAGCACGTGACGCTCTCGCCCAATTCGCCCAGCCGCGCCGCCAGATCCTCGACAGCTCTGACGGTGGCCGCATACACGATGCCCACGCCGGGCGTCTCGCGCAGCAGGCGCAAGACTTCGTCCTGTTTCTCTCCCGCATTCGTGACCTGGATCACGCGGTAGCGCAAATTGGCGCGGTAGATGCCCGTGTTGATGACCTGCAGCTTGCGCGCTTCGAGCTGCGCGTCGATATCGGCTATCACTTCCCCGGTGGCCGTGGCCGTCAGCGCCAGCACGGGCGGACGGCCCAGCGCGCGCAGGGCGGCCGCGATTTCCAGGTAGGCGGGACGGAAGTCATGGCCCCACTGGGAAATGCAATGGGCTTCATCGATGACGACCAGGCTGGGCGGCGCGCTGGCCAGCAAGGACAGGAACTCGGGCATCGCCAGGCGTTCCGGCGTGCAAAAAATGATCAGCCTGCCGCCCTGGGCGATGCGGGCGATAGCGTCGTCCTCTTCGGCGCGCGACAGGCTGCTGTTGAGCTGCACGGCCGTGATGCCCAGTTCGTGCAGCTTTTCCAGCTGGTCCTTCATCAGCGAAATCAGCGGCGACACGACCAGGGTGGCGCCGGGCAACAGGGCGGCGGGCAGCTGGTAGCACAGGGACTTGCCGCTGCCGGTGGGCATGATGGCCAGGGTATCGCGCCCGGCCAGCACGCTGTCGATGACTTCCTGCTGGCCCGTGCGCAGCCGTGCCACGCCAAATACCGAGCGCAGCAGACGCTGGATGTGTCGACCAGACTTGTTCAGCGAAGCAAGCATCATTGCCATCCTAAAAGTAAAACCGCCATGCCGGCGCCACAGCGCCAGGGTGCAGCTACTTTACGGCCGGGCCTGGCGCGCCGCCATAGGACGGGCGCCACAGCTGACGTAGGAATTCAGGAAGCAAACAGGATGGCCCAGAACAGCATCAGCAAGCCGGCAATCGACACGCACCATACGAGCGTGCGCACGACGGGCACGCCAAACGCGTACAAGGGCAAGTACAGCACGCGCGCGGCCAGGTACAGGGCGGCGCCGTACAGGGTCAGCGCGCTTTCCTGCGCCGTCACGTGGGCGATCAGCACGGCGGCGGCGAACAGGGGCAGGGTTTCGAACAGGTTCGCCTGGGCCCGGCGCAAGCGGGCCGTGATCTTGCCCACGGGCGGGCCGTCGCCGTCGCGCGCGCTCACGTTATAGGCCGTGCCCGTTTCGCGCGTGCGAAACAGGGCGGGCAGCAGGATTTGCACCAGCGCCAGCACCAGGGTGCAGGCCAGCATCGTCAGTTCAGGAGTCATCCATTTGCCTCTGCAGAGTGAGACGGGCAAGCCATGCCGGCACGTGCCCGTCAGGGTTGGTCGAGTGCCGCTTGCAACTCCAGCAAATCATAGGGCTTGCGCAAGACGCTGGCGGAAAAGCCCAGTTCATCCATCGACTCCTTGCCATAGCCCGTGGAAAAGATGATGCGCATGCCCGGTTTATCGCGCAACACCATGCGCGCCAGCGCGATGCCGGACATGCCGGGCAGGCTGACATCCGTAAACAGGATATCGAAGTCTTGCTCGTTGAGCAATTTCCACGCCGCCTCGCCATCGGACACGCCGCTGACCGTGTGGCCCAGCATGCCCACCAGTTCGCACACCATCAGCTGCGAATCGAGATTGTCTTCCACCACGAGTATCTTCATCGATGTCGGCATGTCCCCCTGCGGTTCTGGCGCATGCCCCGTCAAGTCCAGCCCCGGCGTGCCGCCTGCCAGCACGCTGGCCGCCAGGCCGCCACCCGCTTGCGTGCCGGCCACCGGTGCGCCGGACCGTTCAAACTGGCGCGCGCGCATTTGCTGCTGGCGGTTGGCCAGCACATGGCGCAGCTTGCGCGCCAGCTCTTCGCGCCGGTACGGTTTGCTGAGCAATTCCACTCCCGCGTCGAGTCTGCCTTCGTGCACGATGACATCCTGCGCGTAGCCCGACGTAAACAAGACGGCGATATCGGGCTGCAACTCGCGCGCCTGGCGCGCCATCTCCGTGCTGCTGACGGGACCGGGCATGATCACGTCCGTAAACAGCAAGTCGATCTGCGCGCCGCTATGCAGCACGGCCAGCGCGCTTTCGCCATCCTCAGCCTTGAGCACCTTGTAGCCGAGCGCGCCCAGCATATCGACGACGGTGGTGCGCACGCCCACGTCGTCTTCCACCACGAGCACCGTTTCCGTGCCGCCCGTGACGACGCCACTCAGTTCCAGTTCCTCGTCCGCTTCCGCCATCAGGGAACGGGGTAAATAGATTTTGACTCCCGTGCCCACGCCAGGTTCACTGTAAATACGGATATGGCCGCGGCTTTGCGTGACAAAGCCATACGCCATCGACAAGCCCAGGCCCGTGCCCGCGCCTTCCGGCTTGGTGGTGAAGAACGGCTCGAACGCGCGCTGCAGCACGGGGCCGCTCATGCCGCGGCCCGTGTCCGTCACCGACAGCATCACGTACTGGCCGGCAGGCACGTCGACCAGGTTGTGCACATACTGTTCATCGAGCACGACGTTGCCCAGCTCGATGGTCAGCTTGCCCACGCCATCCATGGCGTCGCGCGCATTGATGGCCAGGTTCAGGATGACGTTCTCGATCTGGCCGCGGTCGACCAGGGTATTCCACAACCCGCCGCCGCCCACCAGCACGATGTCGATCGCTTCGCCCAGGGCGCGCCGCAGCAGCGCATCCATGTTGCGCACCACGCGCGCCAGGTCGGCCACCACCGGTTGCAAAGGCTGGCGCCGGGCAAACGCCAGCAGATGCGACGACAGCTTGGCGCCCCGCTCGACGGCGGCAATCGCCGTATCGAGGCGCTGGCGCATGACGCCATCCGTGCCCGCCAAATGCTGCAGCAAATGCAAATTGCCGGAAATGATTTGCAGCACATTATTGAAATCGTGCGCGATGCCGCCCGTCAGCTGGCCCACGGCTTCCATCTTTTGCGCCTGGCGCAAGGCGTCTTCCGCCTTCGTGCGCTCACCGACCTCCTGTTCGACCCGGTGCTCGAGCGTTTCGTTCAATTCATGCAGCGCTTTTTCCACGCGGCGCCGGTCCGTGATATCCGTCTTGACGGCGATCAAGGAACGCGTCTGTCCCTGTTCATCAACCAGACGGCTGACATTACTCGACACCCACACTTGCGAGCCGTCGGGCTTCAGGTAGCGCTTTTCCAGCGAGAACGATTCGCCCGTTTCCACCAGGCGCTGGAACAGCACGCTGTTGCCGGGCACGTCCGCCGGATGCATGATGTCGTTCATGTTCAGGCTCAACAGCTCTTCGGCCGAGCGGCCCAGCATGCAGCACAGGGCGCCGTTGACCCTCTGGAAGCTGCCGTCGAGGCCCAGTTCGGACAAGCCCACCGAGGCCTGGCCGAAAATGGCCGCCATGCGCTCCTGGCTGGCGTTCAGTTCATCCTCGATCTGGCGCCGCTCCGTCACATCGAACGACACGCCCACGTAGCGGCGCTGGCCCGGCACGCGGCCTGCCACCACCTCGCCCTGGCGCGCGATCCAGCGCAGCGCGCCATCGGCCGGGCGGCGGATGCGGTACTCCACGTATTCGAGGGGATTGGGCGCCACAGCAAGCTTGCTCGGTCCGACCTTTTGCTGGTCGCGCGCATCGACCAGGCTCACCAGCAAGCGTTCCGTCACTTCCACCTCGTCGGCAATGCCCCACAGGCGGCGGAAGGTGGGCGACACCAGCATCGCGCCCGTCTCGGGGAACCATTCGAAGGTGCCGATGCCGCCGGCCTGCTGGGCCAGGCGCAAGCGCTCCTCGCCTTCCATGCGTTCGGTGACGTCGATGCCTTCGACGAGGATGCCCGTGACCGCGCCCTCGTCATCCTTGATGGGCTGGTAGACGAAGTCGATCTGGCGCTGGCCCGTCTGCCCGTCCGCCGTCTGCAAATCCACCTTCACCTGGCGTCCCTCGTACGGTTCGCCCGTGCGGTAGACCTGGTCGAGCAGTTCGATGAAACCTTGCTCCTTGACTTCAGGCAAGGCCGCTTCGACTGTCTTGCCCAGCAGATCGCGGTGACCGACCAGGCGCAGATAATGTTCATTCGCCAGCTCGAACACGTGCCGCGGCCCGCGCAGCATGGCCATGAAACTGGGCGCCTGCTGGAACAGGGCGCGCAGCAGCGCGCGTTCCTCGCCCAGGCGGCGGTTGGCCGCGCGCACGGCCTCGCTCTCGGCCTGCAAGGTCGTGTTGAGTTTGCCCAGCTCGGCCGTGGCCAGCTTCAGCTGGCGCCCTTCTTCCATGCGCGCCGTCAATTCCAGTGCCGTGCACAGCACGCCGTCCACCTGGCCCTCGTCGCCATGCACGGGCGTATAAAACAGGTCGAAGCAGACGTCGGTGCGCTGTCCGCCGCGCAACAGCGGCAAGCAGCATTCTCGGTGCACCTGTGTTTCCCCGCGGAACCCCGTTTCGAGGATGCGCGCATTCCAGCCCCAGATTTCAGGCCAGATGGCCGGCACCGTGCCGCCCAGCGCGGCAGGATGGCGCTCGCCTGCGATCTGGATGTAATCGTCGTTGTAAATCATCACGTGCTGCGGGCCCCACATCAGCACCATCGCCATCGGCGAATTGAGCACGATGTCGACGCTGGTGCGCAAATGGGCGGGCCAGCCATCGAGCGGGCCCAGGCTGGTGGCGGACCAGTCGCGCTGGCGCACCAGCTCGCCCATATTGCCGCCGCCGCGCGGCCAGGCTGGCGCGCTCATGTAACCAATCCCGCTTGCACGCGCACCTGGCACTGGCGCGGGATGCGCACGGTCGCCAGCGTGCCCTGCGCGGCCGTCGAACTGATCTCGACCGTGCCGCCGTGGGCCTTGACGAACATGTTGACCGTGTACAAGCCCAGCCCCAGGCCCTGTCCCGTCCTGCGCTTCTCGCCCGCCTGCTGGAATGGTTCGAACAGGGTCGGCAGCAAGGCGGCCGGGATGGCGCCGCGATTGGCGATGCGCAACTCGATATGGTCGGCGGCGCGTCCATCGAGGTCCAGTTGCACGGGCGTGCCCGGCTCGCCATGCGTGATGGCATTGTTTAACAGATTCGAGATGACTTGCGACAGCAAACCCGCATCGCCTTGCCCGTGCAGATTACCCGCGCTGTCGACCTCGACCAGCGGCGCCTGGCCCGCCGTCTCGAATTCCTCGACGATGGCGCGCGCCAGCGCCAGGTAGTCGTGCGTGCTGCTGCGCAACTCCATCGTGCCGGAACGGATGCGCGCCAGGTCCAGCAGCTGGTCGACCATGCGCCCCATGCGCTTGGCGCTGCTTTCGATGCGCTGCGCCGTGACGATCACCTTCGGGTGGTCGCTCATCATCGGCAACAGCATGGCGCCGTTCATCACCACCGACAAGGGCGTGCGCAAGTCGTGGCCCAGCACGGCAGTGAACAGTTCATTCAGGTGCAAGGCATGCTTGAGCTCGTCGAGCTGGGCCGACAATTCGCGTTTCTGCTGGTACAGCTGGACCAGCACGGCCACCTTGCTTTGCAAGGCCTTCACGTCGATGGGCTTGTAGAGGAAATCGACGGCGCCCGCCTCGTAGCCGCGGAAGCTGTAGCTCGGTTCGCGCGACGCCGCCGTCAGGAAGATCAGGGGAATGCTGCGCGTGCGCTCGCTGCCGCGTATCAGCTCGGCCAGCTCAAAACCATCCATGTGCGGCATTTGCACGTCAATCAGGGCCAGCGCCACTTCATGCGTCAACAGCAATTCCAGCGCTTGCGCGCCCGAGCTTGCTTTCAGGATGACAATACCGGGCCGTGCCAGCACGGCTTCGGCGGCGACCAGGTTTTGCGCGATGTCGTCAACGACGAGGATATGGATAGGTGCGGTCACGGAATCATCTTCAGGCATCGCAACGGCAAGATGCCATCGTGTTTCGATATGAACATCAACATTGTTTCAATTCTCACATATATTACACGCACTACACCACTCTCATTCACTTGTGTTCGCCATCGCCGAGCAATGCCAGGCTGGCGGCCATCTGCGGCAAATCGAGCACGCGGTCGGCGCCCGCCAGCTTGAGCGCGGCCGCCGGCATGATGCCACAACTGGCCCGCTGCGGGTCTTGCACCCAGGCACTACCGCCCAGCTGCCGCACGCGCGCCAGGCCCGCCGCGCCATCGGCCGAAGCGCCCGTCAGGATAATGGCCAGCATGGTTCGCCGGTAAGCCAGCGCCGCCGTTTCCAGCAAGACATCGATGGACGGGCGCGAAAAATACACGGGCGCTTCCTGCGACAGGGAAAAAAAGCCATCGGGCTCGACTTGCAGGTGGTAGTCGGGCGGCGCGAAATACACGACGCCCGCTTGCAGCGGTTCCTTGTCCTGCGCCTCGCGCAAAGGCAGCTGGCAACGTTCCGCATACAGCTGCGGCAACTGGCTCGAGCGGCCCGGCGCCAGATGCAGCACCACCACGACGGCCGCGCGGCAGGTGGCGGGCAAGGCGCGCAGCACGATGCCCAGCGCTTCCACGCCGCCGGCCGAGGCGCCGATGGCGATCAGGCGCAGGCCGGCGGGCGGTGGCGCGACGTCGCAGCCTGGCAGCATGTCAGGCACGCTGGAAGATGCGTTCGGCCGGGCTCAGCTCGTTGAAGCTGTCCGCATGGCGGCTGAAATGCAGGCTTTCCTTCATGCCCAGACCCAGGAAGCCCCGGTTCACCAGCGCTTCGTGGAACAGGCCCAGGCTGCGGTCTTGCAAGTCTTTGTTGAAGTAAATCATGACATTACGGCAGGAAACCATGTGCACCTCCGAAAACACGCTGTCCGTCGCCAGGCTGTGGTCGGCGAAGACGAACTGGCGCCGCAAGCGCCGGTCAAAGATGGCGCCCTTGTAGGCGGCCGTGTAATAGTCGGATAGCGAGCGCTTGCCGCCCGCCAGCTGGTAATTCTCGCTGAACTGGGCGATGCGTTCGATGGGATAAATGCCCGCTTCAGCGGCGGCCAGCGCTTCCACATTGATGTCGGTCGCATAAATCATGCTGCGCTCGAGCAAGCCCTCTTCTTCGAGCAAGATGGCCAGCGACCATACCTCTTCGCCGCTGCTGCAGCCGGCCACCCAGATCTTGATCGAGGGATAGGTATGCAGGATGGGCACGACTTTTTCGCGCAGGGCACGGAAATACGCGGGATCGCGGAACATCTCGCTCACTTGCACCGTGAAAAACTGCAGCATCTGCGCGAACATGGCCGGCTCGTGCAAGATGCGGTCCTGCAATTGCGACAGGCTGGCGCAGCCGAAGCGCTCCATGGCCTGGCGCATGCGCCGGCGCAGGGAGGCCACGGAATAATCGCGGAAATCGTGCTGATAGCGCAGCAGTATTCCCTCAAGCAATAACTTCAGTTCTATATCGAAAATATCGTCATCTAACAACATCCACCTCATCGGATACCTGACCGTTGAACAGCGTGCAAAGCGCAGCGCGCAGTCACTGCCAAATGCTAGCAGATCGCCGGCAATTATCCTGTAGAGAAAGTTTCAGTTAGGTACGCTGGCGTACACTCACGCGTTTTTTTCGGCTCTGTCCTCGACAAGTAGGGGAATTCCGGGAATCTTCCCGTGTCCCTGCTGTCTGACTGAGCATCGCAGACAAGCGGGAGCCTTCCATGCAGCCAGCCCAATGGAAAACCTTCATCGCCCAGTTCGCCGAACTGAACCGCCGCCAGCGCCTGGCGGGCATCGCCCTGCTGCACTGGGCCGCATCGCAAGACGTCGCCGTGGCATTGATCGAAAGCGTGGCCCGCCAACAACCGCACTGTCCGGTTTGCAACAGCAACCATGCTCACCGGCACGGCCATGCGCACGGACTGCAGCGCTACCGTTGCGTGCCTTGCGGCCGCACCTTCAATGCACTCACCGGCACGCCGCTTGCCCGCTTGCGCCACAAGGCGCTGTGGCTTGAGTATGCCCATTGCATGCTGACATCGGATTCCGTGCGTAAGGCGGCGTTACAGCTGGGCGTGCACCGCAATACCACGTTTCGCTGGCGCCACCGGTTTTTATCATTGGCAAAAACGGACCGGCCCCATCGCCTGCATGGCATCGCCGAAGCGGACGAGCTGTATGTACTGGAATCGGAGAAGGGATCGCGGCATTTGACGCGCCCGGCGCGGCGCCGTGGTGGTCATGCCTTTAAACGTGGCATATCGAATGAGCAAGTCTGCATCCTGGTGGCGCGTGACCGCACTGGGCAAACCCTCGATTTCGTCACGGGAAAGGAGCACTGACCAAGGCACAGCTACATGCTTGCCTGCCACCCGTCATCGACAAGGATATCTTGCTGGTCACCGATGGTCATGCCGCCTACCGCGCCTTCGCCCATGAAGCAGGGGTCAGCCACCAGGCCGTCAACTTGCGTGCCGGCATCCGCGTGCGGGGCGCCGCCCACGTGCAAAACGTCAATGCGTATCACAGCCGCTTGCGGGATTGGCTACGGCCGTTTCACGGCGTAGCCACACGCTACCTGTCGAATTACCTGGGCTGGCGCTGGATACTCGACGCCGGGCGCATCCGCTCGCCAGAAACATTATTGAAGGCAACACTAGGAGCATTCCCACATCTAACGGTGACATAGCCTTTTTTCAGGCATCCACGCCCTTCATGCCTTCCTCCGTATAGCGCGCGCCGGCCGCCATGCCCAAGGGAAAGGCCGCGTTCATCGCCACCAGTTCCGCCCCGTCCAGCCGCACGGCCAGCGCGCCGAGGTTGTCGTGCAAATACGCGATGCGCTTGGTGCCGGGAATGGGAATGATGTCGTCGCCTTGCGCCAGCAGCCAGGCCAGCGCCAGCTGGGCCGGCGTGCAGCCTTTTGCGCGCGCGATGTCCCTCACTTGCGCGACGATGGCCTGATTGCGCGCCAGGTTATCGGCGGCAAAGCGGGGATTGAACTGGCGAAAGTCGCCCGCGTCGAGGCTGGCCGCATCGGCAATGGCACCCGTCAAAAATCCCCGGCCCAGCGGACTGTAGGCAAAGAAGCTGGCGCCCACGTCGCGGCAGGCGGCCAGCACGCCCTGCTCCGGTTCGCGCGTCCACAGCGAGTATTCGCTCTGCACGGCCGCCACGGGGCAGATGCCCGCCGCGCGCCGCAAGGTGGCGGCGCTCACTTCGCACAGGCCCACTGCGCGGATCTTGCCCTCTTGCAGCAGTTGCGCCAGCGCGCCCATCGACTCTTCCAGTGGCGTCTCGAGGTTCAGGCGGTGCAGATAGAACAGGTCGATGCGCTCCACGCCCAGGCGCGCCAGCGACGCTTCGCACGCCTGGCGGATGTAGGCGGGGGAATTGTCGACGCGGCGCGCATAACTGCCCGCCTCGCGCGCCAGGCCGCACTTGGTGGCGACCAGGGCCTGGCCGCGATGGCTGGTCAAAAAGCGCCCCAGCAATTGTTCGTTGTGGCCGAAACCGTAGGCGTCGGCCGTGTCGAACAGGGTTACGCCCGCCGCCAGGGCCGCTTCCAGGGTGGCCAGGGATTGCGCCTCGTCCGTGGCGCCATAGAATTCCGACATGCCCATGCAGCCCAGGCCCAATGCCGAACTGCTCATACCGTTATTGCCGATGCGTCGCTGTTGCATGCTGCTCTCCTCAGTTGTTGACTCGATGCCGCCAGTCTGGGCCGCGCCGGATGACAAGGGAATGCCCGATTTCGTGATACCTTTCTGGTATGAGAGCCCTCGATACCCATGCCTTGACCCTGTTTTGCGCCGTCGCCCGCTGCCTGAACTTTCGCCAGGCTGCGGAGCAATTGCACATGACCCAGCCGCCATTGTCGCGCGCCATCAAGGGACTGGAAGACAAGCTGGGCGCACGCCTGTTCGAACGCGACACGCAAGGCGTGGCCTTGACGCCAGCGGGCCGTACCCTGCTGCCGCAGGCGCTGCACATCCTCGATTTGCTGGAGATGGCACAGCAATCGCTGCGGCAAGACAGCGCACCCGCGCGCCTGCGTCTGGGCTTGACCAGTTCCGTGGCGGCCGGCCTGTTCCGTCCTTTGCTGGCGGCACTGGAGGAGCAACTGGGCAATGTCCGCCTGGAATTGACGGCGGCCCCGTCGCCGCGCCTGGTCGCCGCCGTGCGCAAGGGCCAGCTCGATGCGGCCCTGCTTGCCTTGCCCAGCGCCACGTTCGAACTGGCCGTGCAGCCGCTGGCGCGCCAGCCCATGATGCTGGCCCTGCCCGCCGGGCACCGGCTGGCGAAGAGGCGCAAGCTCAGCCTTGCTGACATCGCCCAGGAACCCATCTACTGGTTCGAACGGGCGCGCCAGCCCGCCTTTTTCGACCATTGCCAGCAAGTGTTCCGCCGGCATGATTTCGCGCCGCATTTCCTGCGCGAAGCACCCGACCACCATGTGCTGCTCGGCGACGTGGCCGCAGGCAAAGGCATGGCGCTGCTGGCCGACTCGTTCCGCGCGCTGCGCATGGATGGCGTGATCTACCGGCCATTGGCGGAAGGCGAGGAATTGGCGGCCGGCATCGGCCTGGCCTGGCAAGCCGACCACGGCCATGCGGCCCTGCTCCTGCTGCGCCAGCTGGCGCAGGAATATCTGAAACAGTGACGGCCGCGCGCGGATGCGCCAGACGCGCTACCATATCGCCTTCCCCATTTTCAAGCGCCACCACGACCATGACGTTTACCATCAGCGACGCCGCCTACGGCACCGATACCCCCGCCGCCAAGCAAGCCATGTATGCGGACTTGCGCGCGCAGCTGCAAGGCTTGCTGTCAGGCGAGACCGACTTCATCGCCAATACGGCCAACTTCAGTTCGCTGGTCTTCAACACCATGCCGGGCCTCAACTGGGCCGGCTTTTATTTCCTCAAGGGCGAGGAATTGGTGCTGGGACCGTTCCAGGGCAAGCCCGCCTGCATCCGCATCAAGAAGGGGCGCGGCGTGTGCGGCACCACGGTGGTCGAAGGCAAGTCCATCGTCGTGCAGGACGTGCATGTATTTCCCGGCCACATCGCCTGCGACGTCAATTCCCGTTCGGAACTGGTGGTGCCCGTGTTTTCAAATGGCCAGATCATCGGCGTGTTCGACCTCGACAGCCCGCTCGTCAGCCGCTTTGACGACGTCGACGCGCAAGGCGTCGAATCCTTGGTGCGCGTGCTGGAAGCGGCTATCGTTGCTGAATAACTAGTTGCCCGCCTTGACGGCGATGAATTCGCCCTTGCCGACCGTCGCCAGGCACGTCGTGTAGCGGCTGTCGGCGCGGATGGCTTCGATGAAGCCGGCCATGTCCGCGTAGTGCGAACTGGCGTTGTCGACCACCAGCACGCCGCCTGCCGCCAGCGCGCGGTCCAGCTGCGGCCACCACTGCGCGTATTGCTGGCGCGCGGAATCGAGGAAGATGAAATCGTAGGCGCCGTCCGCCGCATCGCGCAGCACGTCGCCCGCGTCCGCCAGCAGCTGGCCGATCACGCCCTGCAATTGCGCGCGCACGAAGTTGTCGTGCGCCATGTCGAACTTGTCCTGCGCCTTTTCCACCGTCACCACCTTGCCGCCCAGCGCCTGCACGGCGCGCGCCAGCCACAAAGTGGAATAGCCGTTCGAGGTGCCGATTTCCAGCACCCGCCGGGCACCGCGCGCGTGCACCATCACGGCCAGCAATTCGCCCGTGTCGCGCGTGATGTTGAGCATGCGGCTGGCGCGCGCGGTGTGCGCCGCATCATTGGTGTTACCGAATGCTTCGAGTTCACTCAACAGAGTATCGATGCTGGGCATGGCGCCTCCTTGTTCAAAACACCAGCATAGCAAAAAAACTATGCCGGTGCACGGCGCAGCGGACGTTTCAGATACTGCACCATCACCACGCCCAGCAGGGTCACGCCGCCACCGATCACATCGTAGCTGTGCAAGGTTTCACCGAGGAACAGCATGGCGATGATCACCGTGAACACGGGCAGCAGATTCATCAAGGTCGTCGCGCGGCTAGGCCCCAGCTTGGCCAGGCCATGCATCCACAAGAACGGTGCGATGATGGAGGCGGGGATGCCGGCAAACAGCACCAGCGGCAAACCGGCACCGGTGACGGGCGGCGCGGACTGGCTCAGGTAGTACACGAACAGCACGGGCACGGCGCACCACACCTGGATCAGCAGCGAATGCCAGTTATTCAGGGGAATCTTCCAGCGCTTGAGCAGCACGCCATAGCCCGCATACGACAGGCAGGCCAGCAGCATCAGCGCGTCACCCACGGCCGCGCCATGGGCCAGCAGGGCGGCCGGGTCGCCATGGCTGAGCAGGTAAGCCAGGCCCAGCAGTGACACCAGGCCGCCGAACACGCCGCCCACGGTGGGCGCCTCACCGAGCAGCAGCACGGACAGGCCCACGGCCAGCAGCGGCATCATCGATGCGAGGATGCCCATATTGGTGGCCGTCGTCGTTTGCGCGGCGATGTAGGCGAGGCACTGGTACATGACCATGCCCAACATACCCAGCACAAACAGTTTGCCCAGATACGGTCGCACCACGGAGCGCTGCTTCCATACGGGACGGGCAAACACGAGCGCCAGCAGCACGCCGGCCAGCAGCCAGCGGTAGAACGAGATGGCGGCCGGATCGATCACGCCGACGGCCATCTTGCTGACGATGGTATTGATGGCCCAGATCAGCACGGCGATCACGGGTAACAGATAGTGCTTCACTTGCATGCGGCGTACTCCAGTATTCAGGACCGCCATTTTCGCATGGTCCGATTCCATGGATATAATGCATAGCGGACAATCGATGCGAAGAACAGGACAAAGACACCATGGCCAGCAACCAGCATTTCCCCGCCGTTTCCGACGCCCTGCCCCATCCCGTGTATTTCCGCCTCGACGATTACCGCGCGCACCAGCAATTCGATTACCAGAGCCATCCTTGGGGACAGCTCACGTATTGCTCCACGGGCGTGATGGAAATCATGGTCGCGGGCCAGCGCTACCTGTCGCCGCCCCAGTACGCCGTGTGGATACCGCCCGAGACTTTGCACGACGGCTATATCCGCCAGGATGTCGTGTTTCACTCGGCCTACATCGACGCCAGCCTGTGCGCGCAGTTGCCGGCCCAGCCGTGCGCGCTGGTCATGAGCCCCCTGCTCAAAGCCATCCTCGGCGACTTTGCCGGGCGCCATGTCACCACGCCCGCCACCGAAGCCGACCAGCGCCTGGCGCAGGTGCTGGTCGACCAGCTGCAGCTGGCGCCGTGCAGCCGCAACTATCTGCCTGGCAGCGACGAGCCCGTCATTGCGGCGCTGCTTGCGGCCCTGCAGGCGGAGCCCGGCAGTAACCGCTCACTGGCCGAGTGGGCCGCGCAACTGCACGTCACGGAGCGCACCCTGGCGCGCCGCTGCCAGCGCGAACTGGGCATGCCGTTCGGCGAATGGCGCCAGCGCCAGCGCTTCCTGGCCGCCCTGCCCCTGCTGGAACGGGGCGACACCGTGCAGGCGATCGCGCTGGAACTGGGCTACAGCACGGCTTCCGCTTTCATCGCCATGTTTCGCCGCCAGAGCGGCGGCACGCCCGACCAGTTCCGCCGCGGCCTGCGCTGAAAAAGCGGGTCCGCTTTGTCATGGTTTGTCATATTGGGATGCTAAAATTCAAACATCTTTCCAGAGAGCAAAAGGACGCACATGAACCCCAGCACCGAGACGGCCACCGATACCCAAGGCAACGAGGACATGCCCCAGGCATCAGCAACGGCCGTGACGGCGCCAGCGCCCCTCAAGCTCGACAAGGAAGAGATACCGACGGTGCTGGGCAAGCTGCGCACCCTGGTGCAGGACAAGACGCGTTTCGAACCGCACGACATCACGCCGCTGGACGAGGAAGACGTGCTGCAGGAGTTTTCGCTGCAAGCGAACTACGCGCTCGAGGCGCGCTTCGAGCAGCGCGTCATCAATGGCTATTTCACGCCAGCGGGCAATGACTGCCGCTGCGGCTCCCACGAGGTGGGAGCGCTCGCTAACGCGCAGGAGAAGGAACGGCTGCGCCGCGCGGCGGGCAAGCTCGACAATGCCTTGCGCCAGCCAGGCCAGGCCTACAACGGCGTCGAGGCGGGCGTCTACCTGCCGCACGCCGTCAAGTACTGGCACCTCGATACCTGCAACAACTGCACCGGCAGCGGCCGCATCAACTGCCACACCTGCTACGGCTCGACGACGGAAACATGCTGGAACTGCCACGGCGGGCGCACCGTCAGCTGCGACGCGTATGGCTGCTACGGCAGCGGCAAGGTGTCGTGCTCGTATTGCAGCGGCAGCGGCACGGTCTCCGAACAAGTCACCGACTACATCACGGTGCAAGTGCCCACTACCACCTACAGTAACGGCAGCTCGCACACCAGCTACCACAGCGAGACGCGGCCCCAGTACCGCACCGAGTACCGCTCTTGCTACCATTGCAGCTACGGCAAGGTCAGCTGTAACACTTGCCACGGTTCCGGCAACATCAATTGCGGCACCTGCCGCGCCAGCGGCAAGGTCACGTGCCGCACCTGCAGCGGCGTGGGCGACTTGCGCTGCAACCCGTGCGACGGCTCCGGCAAGGTGGGCAAGGCGGCCTGGGTCGACGTGCATGTGACGCCCGGCTACAGCGTCAGCCTGCCCAAGCAGGCGCCCGATGACGCGCGCCGCATCCGCGACAAGGAGAGCGTGCACTCACTGGCGGCCATTGCCAGCAGCCTGGCACTGGCGAAAGTGAGCATTTACAATGAAGACCAGCCGCAGGAGGTCGACGCCCTGTATGCGGCCAAGCTGCGCATCGTGCGCCTCGATGCATCGTGCAACGCGGAAAAGCACCACCTGGTTGCGTACGGCACGGACTTGCGCTGGCTGACCCTGGACGACATCGTGGAAAAGCTGCTGCGCGGCGACCTCAAGGCGCTCAGCGACGCGCTGGCCGGCAGCGCCGACGACGGCCTGTTCTCGGCCCACGTGCAGGGTTTGCTGACGCCGCTGCGCGACGTGGCCGCCTCGGAACTGAATGCGGACGTGATCGAGTCCGTCCTCAGCGGCGACGCGGACCACGCGCACGTCGATGTCGTCTCCGCCGACTATGCCAACAATGTACGTACCTGCGTGCTGGGCGCCCTGCGCCAGGTCTACACGCGGCTGGCCAAGCAATTCTGGTGGAAAAGCGTACTGGCCGCACTGGCCGCCGCCATCGCCACCTGGTTCTTCGCCGGACGCGGGGCGGCCGCCGTCGCAGGCCTGCTCGTCACGGGCGCCGGCTACTGGCTGTTCAACCGCAAGGTGAAAGCCGTGCTGAGCGAGGCGCTGGGCGGCGAGCAGCAAGCCGAGCGGGCCATGGGCATCGCCGGCAAGGGCCGCCGCAACCAGCTGGCGCAAGTGCTGATCCTCGCGCCCGCCACTCTGGCCGTGCTGGCCGCCAGCTATGGCTTGCCGGTGCGCGTGCGCCCAGCTGCTCCACCGCCGCAAACGGCCATGGCATCGGCGCCCATCGCGCCCCATGCGCCAGCCCCAGTGCCGCCAGATGCGAGTAGCGCCAAGGCCGTCAAGCTGTACGAAAATGGCGACAAGGTGCAGGCGCTGGCCATGCTGGAAAGCCTGGTCGGCAAGGGCGACGCCGGCGCGTATGGCCTGTATGGCTGGATGCTGCTGATGGGCGAAGGCAAGCCGGGCCCCATCACGGCGCCAACGGCGCAGCAGCGCGAAGCGCGCCATGTGGCCGCCAAGCCCCTGATCGGCAAGGGCCTCGTGAAGAACGACAGCTATGCGCTGGCGGCGAAAGGCGTGATGCTGGCCGAAGGCTGGCAGGAACCGCGCAACATGGCGCGCGGCCTCGACCTGCTGAAACAGGCCGCGAACAAGGGCAATGCGCAAGCCATGCACTTATTGGGCCTGTACCACGTGCGCGGCTACCAGATTCCCGTCAACCACAAGGAAGCGCGCAAATGGTTCACCCTGGCCGCCGACAAGGGCAGCGCGGGCGACATCTACAACCTGGGACTGATGGACTGGGAAGGCGCGGGCTTGAAACGCCCCGACCGCGCCAGCGCCATGCAGCGCTGGAAGATCGCGGCCGCCATGGGCGAAGAACGGGCCATCAAGGCTGTGGCCCAGGGAAAACCTTAAGCGGCTGCCGCCAGCGCCTGCAGCGCCATCGGGTTCGGCGTCGGCTCGGCGATTTTCGTCAGCAGGTTGCGGTCCGTGTGGTGGAACGGTTCGTCCTTGCCTCGGATGAGCATGACCGTGTCTTCGTCGTAGCCCCACGTGCCATCGGCGTGGATATCGACCTTGATCCGGTATTCGACGGTGGTGAACGCGTGTTCGAGGAAGGGGTTCGAGCAGATGCCGTACGCCGTCGAATCGCGCTTGGCCACCAGTTCGAAACTGGTGGCGTCCGCCGTCGTCGTGCCGGACGCCATGGCGATCTGGCCGCGCGGGATGGCCAGGGTCTGGATCACGGCGCCCGTGGCCGGCTCCCACAGCCAGTAGCCCACCTGCTCATGGTACGTTTTGACTTGATCCGGCTTGGTGATGTGGATGTAGTAGCGCAAGCCGTAGAACAGTTGCGGGCCATTGGTGACGGGGTCGATCGGCTGCAGTTCGATGCGCTCGACGAAGGCCTGCTTGCGCGGGCCGTCCGCTTTCGGCTTGACGTCCAGGCCGCGCGTGCCCGTCCAGATGCCGGCCATGCCCGTCAAGGGGCCCAGGTTGTTCAGGGTGTGCACGTCGGCGGACGGCTCGGTGTAGATATCTTCGGGAAAATCGCTCATGCGGAAGTCTTCAAAATGGGGCAACAGTGCTTGCCGCCATTGTAAGACGCGCGCCCGCCGGCGGCAAAGCGCCAGCCGTCAGGGAAACTGCGTAGTGTGGCGCTCGATGAACAGCAGGGCGGCAGCGGCCAGCGCGGGGCGCTGCGCTTCGAACACCGTTTCGTCGCGCGTTTGCAGCAGATTGGCGGCCACCTCGGGCAGGTCCAATGCACCGGCGATGAGCGCCGCCACTGCGTCGATATTCGCGTACAGGGCGCTGTCGTAGCCTTCCCAGTCCACATAGGCCAGCCACTCGGCCAGCATCACCATGCCGGCGACGGGCGGCGCCAGGGCCGCGATGCGCTCAGCGCGCAGCACGCTGTCGCTGCCGATGCCTTCCTGCTGCAGCACGGCCAGCGCCACGTGCTGCAGCGCGTCTTCCGGATCGCGCCGGTACTTGTTCAGCAGACGCTGTGTGAGCGTATAACGTTCGGCGTCGATGCCGCGCAAGGCGGCCGCCACGTCGTAATCATGCAGCGCCAGGTGACGCGCCGCGCAAGCGACATCCACGCCGGCTTTCGCGGCGACGATATCGGTGAGCTGCTGCCGGCGCGCGTCATCCATGCTTACACCAGCGGTTCGGTCGAACCGGTCAGGGTAAAGATTTCAAAGCCCGTTTCCGTCACGGCCAGCGAGTGCTCGAACTGCGCCGACAGCGAGCGGTCCTTCGTCACCGTCGTCCATTTGTCGGGCAAGACCTTGACCTGGTAGCTGCCCACGTTGAGCATCGGTTCGATCGTGAAGATCATGCCCGGTTCCAGCACGATGCCCGTGCCGGCGCGGCCGTAATGCAGCACTTGCGGCGTGTCATGGAAGACCTGGCCCACGCCATGGCCGCAGAAGTCGCGCACGGAGGAAAACCCCTGCGCCTTGGCTACCGCTTCGATGGCGGCGCCCACGTCGCCAAGGGTCGCTCCGGGACGCACGGTGTGGATGCCGGCCATCATGGCGTCATACGCCGTGTTGACGAGGCGGTTGGCCAGGATGGAGACGGCGCCCACCTTGAAGGTGCGGCTGGTATCGCCGAACCAGCCGTTGAACTTTGGCGTCACGTCGATGTTGAGGATGTCGCCCACTTTGAGGATCTTGGTCTCGGACGGGATGCCGTGCGTGACCACGTTATTGACGGAGATGCAGCTGGCGTGCTTGTAGCCGTGGTAGTCGATGGTGCCGGGGATGGCGCCGGCCGCGCGCATGAATTCTTCGCACAGGGCGTCGAGTTTGGCCGTCGAGACGCCCGGCTTCACGAAAGGCGCGATGTAGTCGAGCGTGTCGGCGGCGATGCGGCCGGCCGCGCGCATGCCGATGAAACCTTCTTCGTCGTGCAGCGGGATTTTCTTGCCGTGTTCAAGCTGGGTGGAATAGCGCATGGGGATTCTTTTCTTTGTTAGTGTGAGGTGGTATGGGCGGCCCAGCCGCGCACGGCGTCGTGCGAGGCACGCAGCATGGCGTCGACGCTGGCCGGTATCGGCCGCTCCTGGGTCAGGTAAGGTTTGACGACGGCCACGGGCGCATCGATCAGCACGAATTTGAGCAGCATGTGATCGAGGTCCAGTTCCGTGGTGGCGGGCATGGCTTCGGCGCAGCGGACAAAGCAGGCGTCGAGCGCGGCCTGCTCCTCTTCCACGGCGGCCAGCAATTCCTCGCTGAGGCCACTGTTGAAATCGGGGCTGTCCGCGCATTGCAGCAGGAAGCGCGCATACACGGGCTTGCGCCGGCACCAGTCCAGCAAGCCATGCACGCCGGCCCAGGTGTCGCCGCCGAGCCAGCGGCTGGCCACTTCCTCGCGGAAGTCGCTTTTTACGCGCAGCCACGCGCGCGCCAGGATGGCGTTGCGCGAATCGAAGCGGTGATACACGGAGCCGATGGGCGCGCCGGCCTTGACGGCGATGGCGGCCATCGAGACGGCGCCCACGCCGCACTGGGCGGCGACGGCGATCGCGCTGTCGATGAAGTTGTTTTCGTTGAATTTAGCTAGTCTGACCATTCAAATAGAATACAGATTCTATTTGAATTCGTCAAGCACCCAACCATGGACCCACACGAGCGGCAACACGACTGGCCCTGCTGCCTTACAATGGTATGCACGAACCGCCACAAGGAGAATCCGCTTGCTTACGCCCCCCTTCATCGCCTCCTCCCGCTTCGACGATCCACGCCTGGCGCTGGAACAGGTGCAAGCCATTTACCGCAGCAGCATCGAACACTTGCGCGATGCGCTGCAGCGCTTTGTCGCCGGCGAAGACATGCACGAACGTGTGCGTGCCTGCTACCCCTTCGTGCGCATCCAGACGGACACCGTGGCGCGCGCCGACTCGCCGCTGGCCTACGGTTTTGTCGCCGGTCCCGGTGTGTTTGAAACCACCTTGACGCGCCCCGACCTGTTCGGCGATTACTACCTGGACCAGTTCACCCTGCTGCTGAAAAACCATAACAGCGGCCAGAAGGTGCACCTGGAAGTGGGCGTGAGCGCCCAGCCCATCCCCGTGCATTTCTCGTTCGCCGAGCATGACCATATCGAAGGCAATATGGATGCGGGCCGCCGCCTGGCCATGCGCGACCTGTTCGACCTGCCCGACCTGTCGGCCATGGACGACGGCATCGCCAACGGCACGCACGAACCGGCACATGGCGAAGCGCAGCCGCTGTCGCTGTTCACGGGACCGCGCGTCGATTATTCGCTGCAGCGCTTGCGCCACTACAGCGGCACGTCGCCGCAGCACTTCCAGAACTTCGTCCTGTTCACCAATTACCAGTTCTACATCGACGAATTCATCCGCCTGGGCCACGCCATGATGGACCGCGCGCCCGATGCGGCCGCGCCTTCGGACGACGACGGCTACATCGCCTTTGTCGAACCGGGCAACGTGGTCACGCGCCGGGTCGGCCAGACAGTCGAAAGCGAGGATGCACTGGGCGCCGCGCCGCCGCGCCTGCCGCAGATGCCCGCCTACCATTTGCTGCGCGCGGACGGCAGCGGCATCACCATGGTCAATATCGGCGTCGGCCCCGCCAATGCGAAGACCATTACCGACCATATCGCCGTGCTGCGCCCGCACGCCTGGCTGATGCTCGGTCATTGCGCCGGCTTGCGCACCACGCAAAGCCTGGGCGACTACGTGCTGGCGCATGCGTATGTGCGCGAAGACCACGTGCTCGACGAAGACTTGCCGCTGTGGGTGCCGATCCCGCCGCTGGCGGAAATCCAGCAGGCGCTGCAAACGGCCGTGGCGGAAATCACCCAGCTGACTGGGCATGACCTGAAACACATCATGCGCACGGGAACCGTGGCCAGCACGGACAACCGCAACTGGGAATTGCTGCCGCAGCGCACGCCGGAGCGCCGTTTCAGCCAGAGCCGCGCCATCGCGCTCGATATGGAGAGCGCGACGATCGCCGCCAACGGCTTCCGTTTCCGCGTCCCCTACGGCACCCTGCTGTGCGTGAGCGACAAGCCGCTGCACGGCGAAATCAAGCTGCCCGGCATGGCCAATCACTTCTACCGCGAGCGCGTCGACCAGCATCTGCGCATCGGCATCCGCGCCGTGGAACTGCTGCGCCGCCAGGGCGTGGACAGGCTGCACAGCCGGAAATTGCGCAGCTTTGCGGAAGTGGCGTTTCAGTAATAGCGCCTTTCCCAGCGCCAGCCGCCCCTGCCGGGCGGCTTTTTTTTGTCCTGCTGCCCGCCTTGTTCACCCCCGACATTGTCACAAAAAAACCACAGCTGTCTAGACAGGCGATCAGCAAAGACCAAACTTTCAATGATAATTGAACATAATTGCAAATTTAATTTATTTAACAATTGAAATTTAATACTTTCCTGCTTGCCACAAATAAAATTCATCCACCTTCATTCTGCCTCGTGCCATGCACCTGAACAAATACCCGGCAGTTCTTGACAGTCAAGATCAAAAAATGGTCTGATGAATTGCAAATTTAAAATACTAAATTTGTAAACATAGTCATTTTGAAAATACTTTCAAATAGCTACATAAAACCCTAAGGAAACTAAAGTTTCCTAGTTGGAGGATGGACAATGATTGAAAAGAAATTGAGCAAATCCTTGCGCATGATGTTTGCCGGCACTTTGGTCATGAGCGCAGGTTTCATGCACCAGGCCGTCCAGGCGCAGGAAGCCAAGGCTGGCGAGGAAAAAGTGCAGCGTGTGGTCGTCACCGGTTCCGCCATCAAGCGCGTGGATGCCGAAACGGCCGCACCGGTGGAAATCTACAGCAAGAAAGATATCGAGCGCACGGGCGCCACCAGCGTCGCTGAACTGGTGCGGAACCTGGCTTCCATCGACATCAATGACCAGGGCGAACTGAGCGCCAGCTCGCCTTCCGGTTCCGGCACCACCAACATCAAGATGCGCGGCTTGAGCGAACGCAACGTGCTGATCCTGTTGAACGGCCGCCGCCTGCCGACCAATGCGCTGGCTGACGGTTCGGGCGCGGGCGCCGCGGTTGACGTCAACGCCATCCCGCTGAGCGCGCTGGAACGCATTGAAATCCTGAAGGATGGCGGTTCAGCCATTTATGGCGCCGATGCCGTTGCCGGCGTGATGAACTTCATCACCAAAAAGAACTACCAAGGCCTGGAAGCGAAAACCAGCTACGGCCAAAGCTCGCGTTCGGACGCCAAGGAAAAGACGGCCAACCTCGTGTACGGTTTTGGCGACTATGACACCCAGGGCTTCAACGTGCTGGCCACGGTCGACGTGTTCAAGCGCGATCCGATCTACCGCAAAGACCGCGACCTGACCAGTTCGGCCGACTTCCGCCGCTTTGGCGGTCCGGATGGCCGCAGCGGCTTCCATCCTAGCGGCAACATTGCCGGCGGCGGCACCCTCGTGCCTTGTCCACCGGGCGATTTGAGCGCCGGTTCCTGCCGTTTCGACGTCAACAAGACCTTGCTGACCTCGACCAACGGCGCCGACCGCGCCAGCGGCATGCTGATCGGCAGCCTGAAAATCAGCGACAGCATTCGCGCGTTCGCGGAATTTACCTATTCCGAAAGCAAGGACGACTTCTCGTCCCAGCCTGCGCCTGGCAACTTCGTATCCAATGGCAAGATCGTTGCCGGCCGCTTCATGCAAATGGGCCCGCGCCAGACCAACCGCAAGGGTACGATGACCCAGTTCTCGACGGGCCTGGAAGGCACGACGCGCGGCATCGACTGGGACGTCGCCATCGGCAAGGGCGTGAGCAAGGCCACCAACCGCGATTCGAACTATGCGCAGTCGGATCTGTTCAACGAAGCGATCGCCAATGGCACGATCGACCCGACCCGCACCGACAACCCGCAGGCCGCCGTCGACAAGATCCGTCTCACGCCTACGCGCGCCGGCAAGTCGGAACTGACCTTCTTCAACGCCAAGGCATCGGCGCCGATCATGGACCTGGCAGGCGGCGCGATGGCTTACGCCGTCGGCGTGTCCTACAACAAGGAAACGCTGAGCGACCAGCCCGACCAGAACCAGATCGATAACCTGGTCTTCGGCAGCATCCAGCAGGCTGCCGTGAAGGCGGACCGCAATTCCAAGGGCATCTTCGGCGAACTGTCGATTCCCTTCCTGAAAAACGTCGAAGCGCAAGTGGCCGTGCGCTATGACGATATCTCAAATGTCGGCAGCAAAACCAGCCCGAAACTGGCATTGCGCTACCAACCGCTGAACAACCTGATGTTCCGTGGTTCGTATGCGGGGAGCTACCTGGCGCCATCGTTGAAACAGATGTTTGGCGGCGTCGATGCGGGCGCCTACACGACCAACGATACTGATATCTGCAAAGCCTTCCCTTCGATCGCCGGCAATTGCACCAACTTCTCCTACTACGAGGTCTCCGGTTCCAACAAGGACTTGAAACCTGAAACGGGCAAGACCTACAACCTGGGCATGGTGTTCTCGCCAGTGAACTCGCTGACGGTCAGCGTCGACTACTTCAAGATCAACAAGAAGAACGAGATCGGCACCCTGTCGGAACTGAAGGCAATCGAGCGCGGCAACGTGGAAATCAAGAATGGCGACGCGCGCATCCTGCTGAACAACCAGAACCTGGCCACGACCGAAGTGCAGGGTTTCGATACGGACTTGCGCTACACGTCGCCGCAAACGATGTTCGGCAAGTTCACGATCCGCAATGCGTCCACCATCTACACCCGCATGGAAACGCAGGATACGGAAACCGATCCGGTGCAAAGCACGCTGAAGACGTTCATGAATCCGAAGTACCGCAACACGTTCACTGCCAGCCTGGAAAAGGACAATATGTCCGGTTCCCTGGTCATCCGCACGACGGGCGACATGATCGACTCGCCCTTGCGCCGCGACGAAATCAAGCCGGGCACCCGCACGATTCCTTCGCACACGGAAGTGGATCTGACGGGCCAGTACGTGGCGATGCAAAACCTGACCTTCACGGCTGGTATCAAGAACCTGTTCGACAAGATGCCACCATTTAGCGCGACGGGTGCCAGCAACCAGTATGGCACCCTGGGCTTTGCCCAGCTGTACAACGTGCGCGGCCGTTACTTCTACATCGGCGCAGGCTACAAGTTCATGTAATGCAGCACCATCCCCGGCGGCCTGAAATGGCTGCCGGTGCTACCCACGAAAGCCGCACTCCTGTGCGGCTTTTTCATGCCCGACAGACGAAAAAAACCGCTGCAGGCAGCGGTTTTCAGGCAAGTCCAACGCTTACAGGAAACGGTCGAGTATCTTGCGCGTCGTCTTGTCGATATTGAACATGTCGCGTATCAAAAAGTGGATGCCGTGATTGTCGGCGATCAAGAGCGACGTGGCGCCGATGCGGCGGATGTCTTCCTCGCCTTTCAGCACGAACTGCGTCTCGCCCCGGTCCGTGTCCACGTACCACGTGCACGGCGTGGCGAAGCTGCTCACGCTTTTCACGCGCGCGATCTCGGGCATGAATTCGCGTCCTTCCAGCTCTTCCTGCAGCAGGCTGCGCGCCGGTTCCGGCAAGGCGTCGAGGCGGTCGATCCACGCCACTTCCTTGCCATTGCCCAGCACCAGCGAAATGCCTTCATCGGGCGACTGGATGGGAAAGGCGCGCACGGGCGCCACGCCCTCAAAAACCTGGCCGTCCGCGTCCGTCATCACCAGCTTGCCGAAGGTGTCGCGGCTTAATGTAAAAGTTGTACTGGCCATGCTTATTCCTTGTCGTCGAGCGCGAGTTCGTTGTTGCGCGCCTGTGCTTCGTAGAGGCGGAAATAGGCGCCCTCTTTCGCCATCAGTTCATCGTGACTGCCCACTTCGACGACCTGGCCGCGGTCCAGCACCACCAGGCGGTCGGCGCGGTGCAAGGTCGACAGCCTGTGCGCGATGGCGATCGTCGTGCGGCCCTGCACCAGGTTGTCCAGCGCCTTCTGGATTTCCTTCTCTGTTTCCGAGTCGACCGACGATGTCGCTTCATCCATGATCAGGATGCGCGGATCGATCAGCAGTGCGCGGGCGATCGAGATGCGCTGGCGTTCGCCGCCGGACAAGCCTTGGCCACGCTCGCCCACCATCGAATCGTAGCCTTGCGGCAGGCGCAGAATGAATTCGTGCGCATGCGCGGCGCGCGCGGCGGCGATGATGTCCTGGCGCGTCGCGTGCGGCTTGCCGTAGGCGATGTTTTCCGCGATGGTACCGAAGAACAGGAACGGCTCCTGCAGCACCAGGCCGATATTGCGCCGGTAGTCGGACACGGCGAACGAGCGGATGTCGACGCCGTCGAGCAGGATCGCGCCTTCCGACACGTCGTAGAAACGGCAGATCAGGTTGACCAGGGTGCTCTTGCCCGAGCCGCTGTGGCCCACCAGACCGATCATCTCGCCCGCCTTGATGTTCAGGGTGATGCCGCGGTTGACGGCCCGGTTGCCATAGCGGAAACCGACTTCGCGCAGGTCGATCCTGCCTTCGATCTTGTCCAGTTTCACGGGCTGCGCCGGTTCCGGCACGCTCGACACGTGGTCGAGGATGTCGAAGATGCGCTTGGCGGCCGACGCCGATTTCTGCGTCACGGAGACGATGCGGCTCATCGAGTCGAGGCGGCCATAGAAGCGCGTGCTGTAGGCGATGAAGGCGGTCAGCACGCCGACGGTGATTTCGCCGCGCGACAGTTGCCAGATGCCGAAGCACCAGATGACCAATAAGCCCATCTCCGTCAGGAAGGACACGGTGGGCGAGAACAGCGACCAGACCTTGTTCAGTTTATCGTTGACGGCCAGGTTGTGCGCATTGGCGTCGCGGAAGCGGGCCGCTTCGCGTTTTTCCTGCGCAAACGCCTTCACCACGCGGATGCCGGGAATCGTATCGGCCAGCACGTTGGTCACTTCGCTCCACACGCGGTCGATCTTTTCAAAGCCCGTGCGCAAGCGGTCGCGCACCAGGTGGATCATCCAGGCGATGAAGGGCAATGGCGCCAGGGTCATGATGGCCAGCCACGGATTCATCGACCACAGGATCACACCCGTCATGATGATCATCAGCACGTCGGAAGCGAAATCGAGCAAATGCAGCGACAGGAAGACACAGATACGGTCGCTGCCGCTGCCGATGCGCGCCATCAGGTCGCCCGTGCGCTTGCCGCCGAAAAATTCCAGCGACAGTTTCATCAGGTGTTCATACGTGGCCGAGCGCAAGTCGGCGCCCATGCGTTCGGACACCAGGGCCAGCACATAGGTCTTGCCCCAGCCCAGCAGCCAGGCCAGCAGGGCCGAACCGAGCAAGCCGCTCATGTAATACACGACCAGCCATGGGTCGATATGCTTGCCGTTCTGATACGGGATCAGCACATTGTCCATCAGCGGCGCCGTCAGATACGGTGGAATCATGTGCGCGGCCGTGCTCAGCAGCATCAGCATGAAGCCCAGGGCCAGCTGGCCACGGTAGGGATGGGCGAAGCGCCACAGGCGGAACAGGGTCCAGGTCGATGGCGGCGTGTGCAGCACCTTGGCGCAGATCGGGCATTCTTCCTGTTCCGGCTCCAAAGGCGCCTTGCAGCTGGGGCACACTTCCTGCTCCGCTTCCAGCACGGGCTGGCCCGTCAGGTGGCTGTCGAGGCGCTCGACGAACTGTTCCAGCACGCGGATCGCATGCAGGTTCTGGCCCAGGGTAAAGCGCCACGACGCCAGGCGGCCGTGGTCGTCGAACAGTTCCAGGTGGCCGACACCGGCGTGGTCATGGTGCGTCAGGCGTAATCCGTGGCGGAAAGACCAACTTTTCCAGGTGGTATCGCCCGGCGAACGGGCCAGCAAACGCTTCTCGGTGACAACTATTATGCCTTTTGTGAAACGTAATCGCGCATCGAGGTCAACCTCAACGCTACTTAAAACGTTCTCCCCTGGAGAAAGGTTGCTCTCCACTTCCGCCAGCCAGTGTTCAGGCAGCGATGTGAGGGGAATAGTTGTTGCAGGAACACTCAGTTCAGTTGTCATCGTAAAGCATACTCCGGCTCGAGGCCAAGCCCTTCAGGGCGGGATTTGGGGGATGGGGCAGACGCCCGATCAATGTTTGTGTACTGCGCGATGGCGAGGTGGATGCACCAGTGGCAATTTCCTGTATTGTATCGAATGGATGCCTGCCGGTAAGGAATGATGGCAAAACGGCGCAAAAAAATCAGCGTCCGTCGTACGGGAGCAAGTATACAACAGCCCGCTGTTGCGCAAATGCTCCAGCTTTAAGCAGAGTCGGTATCTTTATAACAAGTATGGCAACAATTAGTAACAATTAGAATGACAACACCAGCAGAATAAGGGCAGCAAACGCGACAAGAGGCCGCTAAAAGTGGCACACTGCGCATACCCGGGATAAAGAACCAAGCACGAGCCTGAAAAGACTCTGTAGAGCCAACATAAAGTATCTGGCGCCCAGACGCCTGGCTTGTTATCAAGAAACCACTTACATGATCAAGAAGAAGAACATCGAATTTGCCCGCGTCACCCACTTGCGCGGCCCGAACATCTGGACTTACCGCCCGGTGATTGAAGCCTGGGTCGACATCGGCGAACTGGAAGACTATCCATCCAATACCCTGCCGGGCCTGTACGAACGCCTGGTGGCGTGGCTGCCCGGCATGATCGAGCACCGCTGCGGCGTGGGCGAACGGGGCGGCTTTTTCGAGCGCCTGCGCGAAGGCACGTGGGCGGCCCACATCCTCGAGCACGTGGTGCTGGAGCTGCAAAACCTGGCAGGCATGCGTACGGGCTTCGGCCAGACGCGCTCGACCAGCCAGCGCGGCGTCTACAAGATGGCCTTCCGCACGCGCGAAGAGCACGTGGGCCGCGCCGCCCTGGCCGCCGCGCGCACACTGCTGATGGCCGCCATCAACGATGAAGCCTATGACCTGGAAGCGGCGCTGGCGCCCCTGCGCGACATGGTCGACTCGCGCTGCCTGGGTCCGAGCACGGCCAGCATCGTCGATGCGGCCACCGAGCGCCGCATCCCTTCGCTGCGCCTGAACGACGGCAACCTGGTGCAACTGGGCCACGGCGCGGCGCAGCGCCGCATCTGGACGGCCGAAACGGACCGCACCAGCGCGATCGCCGAAGGCATCGCCAGCGACAAGGATCTGACCAAATTCCTGCTCAAATCGTGCGGCGTGCGCGTCCCTGAAGGCAGCCTGGTGCGCAGCGCCGAGGCGGCCTGGGAAGAAGCGCAGGACATCGGCGTGCCCGTCGTCGTCAAGCCGTATGACGGCAACCATGGCCGCGGCGTGTCGCTGAACCTGATGACGGAAGCGGACGTGAAGGCCGCCTATGCACTGGCCGCGCGCAAGGGCGACAGCTCGGCCGTGCTGGTGGAAAGCTTCATCACGGGCGACGAACACCGTTTGCTCGTCGTCGGCAACAAGCTGATCGCGGCCGCCAAGGGCGAATCGCTGTGGGTCGACGGCGACGGCGTCTCGACCGTGCTGGAACTTGTGAACACGCAGATCAATACCGACCCGCGCCGCGGCGAAGGCGAAGATTTCCCATTGGGTACCGTCAAGCCGCACGAGTCGGGCGAAATCGTGCTGGAACTGCAGCGCCAGGGCATGACCGCCATGTCCGTGCCGCAGGCCGGCCAAAAAGTGCTGATCCAGCCGAACGGCAACGTGGCCATCGACGTCACGGACGACGTGCACCCATCCGTCGTGCATGCGGCCCTGCTGGCCGCGCGCGTGGTCGGCCTCGATATCGCCGGCATCGACCTGGTCACCACCGACATCACGCGTCCGCTGGAAGAACAGCGCGGCGCCATCATCGAAGTCAATGCCAGCCCTGGCTTGCTGGCGCACATCAAGCCGGGCGTGGGCCAGCCCCGCCCTGTCGGCGCGGCCATCGTCGACCACCTGTTCGCGCCCGAGGAAACGGGCCGCATTCCGCTGATCGGCGTGACGGGCACGCGCGGCGCCAGCCTGATCGTGCGCATGCTGTGCAAGCTGCTCAACCTGTCGGGCCTGCACACGGGCGCCGTCTGCAGCGAAGGCATGTACCTGGACCAGCGCCGTGTCGTCAGCAGCGATTGCGTGAACTGGGACGCGGGCCAGCGTTTGCTGCTCAACCGCACCGTGCAGACGGCCCTGTTCGAGAGCAATCCGCGCATGATCCTGGCCGAAGGCCTGGCCTACGACAAATGCCAGATCGGCGTCGTCACGGACATGGGCAGCCTCGATAGCGTGAAGGATTTCGACGTGCTGGACGAAGCGGGCCTGTACAAGGCCGTGCGCAGCCAGGTTGACGTGGTGGTGCCGACGGGCGTCGCCGTGCTCAACGCCGCCAACGCGCACGTGCTGGAACTGGCCGAACTGTGCGACGGCACCGTGACCCTGTATGCGCAGGATGGCGGCTTGCCAGCCATCGCGGCGCAACTGGCCGCCGGCCAGCGCGCCGTGTTCGTGCGCGGCAACCACATCGTGCTGGCCGAAGGCGGCATCGAAACGGTCCTGCTGTGCCTGGACTTGCTGAAACCGGCCACGGCCGGCAATGTCGACAGCGTGCTGGCCGTCGCGGCCGCCGCCTGGGCCCTGAACCTGCCAGTCGACCTGATTTGCGCAGGATTGCGCACGTTTGACGCCGCGCCCGGCTGCATCGGGAATTAAGACAGCACTCAAGCCCGGCCAGGACGGCCGGGCCCACAAGAACACAACAGGATTACGGTTTAATTATGGAAGTATCTCGCGTACGGGCCTTGCGTGGCCCTAACCTCTGGAGCCACGACACCGCCGTGGAAGCCATTGTTTCCTGCACCACGCAGGAACTCGACATCGCCCAGCTGCCCGGCTTCGAAGCCCGCCTGCGCGCCCTCTTCCCGCAACTGAGCCCGCTGCAACCGCTGGGCAACTACAACGCCGCGCCGATGGCGCAGGTGCTGGAACTGGCGGCGCTGGGCCTGCAGGCGCAAGCCGGCTGCCCCGTCACCTTCAGCCGCACCACGCCGACACTGGAAACGGGCATCTTCCAGGTCGTCGTCGAATATTCGGAAGAAGCCGTCGGCCGCCTGGCGCTGGAACTGGCGCAGCAGCTGTGCCAGGCCGCGCTCGACGATGCGCCGTTCGACCTGGCCGGCGCCCTGCACCAGTTGCAGGAGCTCGATGAAGACGTACGTCTCGGTCCATCGACGGGCGCCATCGTCAACGCCGCCGTGGCCCGCAACATCCCGTTCCGCCGCCTGACCGAAGGCAGCCTCGTGACATTCGGCTGGGGCAGCAAGCAGCGCAAGATCCAGGCCGCCGAAATGGACGGCACCAGCGCGATTGCCGAAGCCATCGCACAGGACAAGGAACTGACCAAGAAGCTGCTGGACTCGGCCGGTGTGCCCGTGCCGCAAGGCCGCGTCGCCGTCGATGCGGACGATGCCTGGGCCGCCGCTTGCGAGATCGGCCTGCCCGTCGTCGTGAAGCCAAAAGATGGCAACCAGGGCAAGGGCGTCACCGTCAACGTCACCACGCGCGAACAGCTGACGGCCGGCTTCCTCGCGGCGCAGGAATTCCGCGACGATATCCTCGTCGAGCGCTATCTGCCGGGCCACGATTTCCGCTTGCTCGTCATCGGCAACAAGATGGTGGCAGCGGCCCGCCGCGACCCGCCGCAAGTGGTGGGCGACGGCCAGCATACGGTGCGCGAACTGGTCGACCAGGTCAACCTGGACCCGCGCCGCGGCAGCGGCCACGCCACCTCGCTGACGAAGATCCGCTTCGACGACATCGCCCTGGCCAGCCTGGCCAAGCAGGGCTATGTGGCCGACTCCGTGCCGCCGGTCGGCAAGCGCGTCATCCTGCGCAATAACGCCAACCTGTCGACAGGCGGCTCGGCCACCGACGTCACCGTCGACGTGCATCCGGAAGTGGCGGCGCGCGCCGTCGCGGCCGCGCACATGGTGGGCCTCGATATCTGCGGCGTGGACGTCGTCTCCGACAGCATTTTGAAACCGCTGGAAGAGCAGAACGCCGGCATCGTCGAAGTGAACGCCGCCCCCGGCCTGCGCATGCATCTGGCGCCGTCGTTCGGCAAGCCGCGCCCAGTCGGCGAAGCCATCATCGCCGCCATGTTCGCCGAGGGCGACGATGGCCGCATTCCCGTCGTTGCCGTTACCGGCACCAACGGCAAGACCACCACCGTGCGCCTGATCGCCCACCTGCTGACGGCTTCCGGCCTGCGCACGGGCATGACCAACACTGATGGCGTGTACATCGAAGGACGCCAGATCGACAGCGGCGACTGCAGCGGCCCGCGCAGCGCGCGCAACGTGCTGCTGCATCCGGACGTCGACGCGGCCGTGTTTGAAACGGCGCGCGGCGGCATGCTGCGCGAAGGCCTCGCCTTCGACCGCTGCCAGGTCGCCGTGGTGACCAACATCGGCGCGGGCGACCACCTGGGCCTGAACTACATCACCACCGTGGAAGACCTCGCGGTCCTGAAGCGCGTGATCGTGCAGAACGTGGCCGACAGCGGCGTGGCCGTACTGAACGCCACCGACCCGGCCGTGGCCCGCATGGCCAAGAATTGCAGCGGCACGGTGACCTTCTTCGCCGCCGACAAGACGCACCCCGTGATGGCCACGCACCGCGCGCAGGGCAACCGCGTCGTGTACGTGGAGGACGGCAAGCTGGTCGCGGCGCAAGGCAAGGAGCGCCACGAAATCCCCCTGTCGCAGGTGCCGATCACGCGCAACGGCGCCATCGGCTTCCAGGTCGACAACGTCATGGCGTCGCTGGCCGCCGCCTGGGCCGTGGGCCTGGACTGGAAAACCATCGCGCTGGGCCTGAAAACCTTTGCGAATGAAGCCGACAATGCGCCAGGCCGCTTCAACGTGTTCGACTACAAGGGCGCCACCCTGATCGCCGACTACGGCCACAATCCGGACGCCATCTTGGCGCTGGTGCAGGCAGTGGAAAGCATGCCGGCCAAGCGCCGCTCGGTGGTCATCAGCGGCGCCGGCGACCGCCGCGACGAAGACATCCGCCAGCAGACGGAAATCCTCGGCGCCGCCTTCGACGACGTGCTGCTGTACCAGGATCAATGCCAGCGCGGCCGCGCCGACGGCGAAGTGGTGGCATTGCTGCGCCAGGGCTTGAACGGCGCCAAGCGCACCAGCCATATCGATGAAATCAACGGCGAATTCGTCGCTATCGACAAGGCCCTGGCGCGCCTCGGCGAAGGCGATCTGTGCCTGATCCTGATCGACCAGGTGGAAGAAGCGCTGGCGCACATCGCCAAGCGCGTCGCCGAAGCCTAAGCGCAGCCTGACGGCATACGAGGGCGGCCTGCGGGCCGCCCTTTTTCATCCCGGCGCCTCAGTCGGCGCCGGCTTTCTCGATCGCCTGCGCAGCCAGCGCACCGGCCCGCATCTCGCTGGCAAACAGCGTCGCCGCATGCGCGATGGCGCGGGTGGCACGCGCGAGGAAATGCGTCCAGTGCTGCTGCTCGAGCAGCAGCATCTCGATGCAGAACCATACCTGACCGCGCTGCACATGGCCTTTCACCAGCTTGATGCGGCGGTTGACTTCATCGAGCGCGGCACGCACGCGCAGCAACTCTTCCGGCGTATCGATGGTCCACACATTCGGCAACAGCAGTTTCCCAAATTGCGCGTCATCGGCGTCAAAGCACAGGACATAGCCCATGCCTTCGAAACGGAAGACGATATCGCCATCGCTGTCGATCTGCGCCTGATATCCGTCCGCTTGCAAGTGCCGCAGCAACGGTTCGGTGATAGTGGATGCCAACATGGTGCTTCCTTTCATTGAGTGGGATGGCGACGCCCCATCTGGTGCCGCTGCATCGCTACCTCAACGCCGCCACCGGCAAAAAATACAAAACTATTTTCGCCACGTGTGGAGAGCGGGCAAGGCCGGCAGGTGCATGAATGCGGCAGGGATACCGGAATTGATATGGACATCGCAAAAGAAGTCATTTGTGGCGCAAAGTCATTCGCCCCTACCATGCTTCCTGAGCCAGTTCCAGCTCTGGCGGCGACTGCCGCAGCGTTCTCAACATAACTAAAATACAGGTGGAGACAGGATGATGCGATTGATGGCAACGGGCACCCGCACGCCCCGACAAAATACACGCTTGACCTTGAAGGCGACGGTGGCCGCCCTGGCCGGCGCAGGCCTGCTGAGCAGCGCCTCCGTCTGGGCGCAGCAAGCGCCCGCCGTGGAAACACCAGTGGCAGAAGCGGCACCGGCAGCAGCGCCAGCCAACAATGGCGGCATCGCCGTCGTCGCCGTTACGGGCGTGCGCAGGGCGGCGCAAAGCGCGCAGACGATCAAGAAAAACAGCGACCAGGTGGTCGACTCCATCGTCGCCGATGAAATCGGCAAATTCCCCGACAAGAACGTGGCTGAAATCCTCGGCCGCGTGACGGGCGTGCAGGTCCGCCGCGAAGGCGGCGAAGCCGGTACCGTCATCATCCGCGGCTTGCCTGGCGTGGTGACCCTGCTCAACGGCCGCGAAATGTTCACCTCCGTGGGCCGCAGCCTGTACCTGGCCGATATTCCGACGGCCATGCTGCAGCGCGTGGACGTCTATAAATCGCAGGGCGCCGACATGGTCGAAGGCGGCACGGCCGGCGTGATCGACGTGCGCACCAACCGCCCGTTCGACTTCAAGGGTTTTACGGCATCGGGCAACGTGCGCGCCGAACACCGCGACAAGTCCGGCTCGACGGACCCGAACGTCAGCGGCATGGTCTCGAACCGCTGGAAGACCCAATACGGCGAATTCGGCGCCCTGCTCGGCCTGTCCTACCAGCGCGGCAGATACTATGACGAGACGATCTGGAACGCCGAACCCGTCAAGCGCCCGGAAGCGGGCAACATCACGGGCCCCGATTCCGTCGGCATGATCCCGACCGTGGGCGACCGCAAGCGCTACGCGGCCAACGCCGCCTTCCAGTGGCGCCCGAACTCGCAGGTGGAAGTGTATGCGGAAGGCATGTCGACCCTGATCAAGCACGCTTTCGACAGCCAGTTCTTCGTCGGTTCGCTGCCATGGGGCCAGAACCCGGACATCACCCTGATCCCCGGCACCAATCAGGCGGCCACGGTGGGCAAGATCGACGGCCCATGGTCGCCGTTCACGCTGGGCTCGACCCAGGCGCGGCGCGACCGCTCGATCGGATCGCAAGGCGCCATCGGCGCGCGCTGGGACATCACGCCGCAACTGCGCGCCACGACGGAACTGGCGCGCACGGTCAGCAACTTCGAGCGCGAATTCCCCATCCTCGACTTCCTCGCCCATCCGACCAGCGTGATCGGCAGCACGAACGTGAACGGCGGAGCGCAGATCAGCTACCCCGGCTACAACATGATGGACCCGAAGAACTATACGCTGCTCGGCTTCTACGACAATCACAGCCACGACGAAGGCAGCTCGACCGACTGGCGCGGCGACGTCACCTACGACATGGACAGCACGGGCTTCTTCCGCGAATTTTCGGGCGGCGTGCGCCTGGCCAAGCGCAAGGCCGAATCGATCCGCGAAAAAAATGGCCAGGGCGGGCTGGCGTCGGTCATGACTGCGGACGCGATCCCCGGCCTGGCGTGCGCCTCGCACGACAACACGGGCAACTTCGGCCTGCAAAGCTGGCTCACGCCGTGCCGCGACTTCATGCTCAACAACACGGCCGCGCTGCGCCAGCTGTTTACGGGCAGCAGCGAACGCAGCCCCGACGATCCGATGACCCACTACAAGGATGTGGAAAAAACCAATGCCGTCTACGGCAAGGCGCGCATCGGCTTTGACCTGGCGCAGGTACCGGTCGACGGCACCCTGGGCGTGCGCGTGGTGCAGACCAAGCAGGACTTGCAGGGCAATTCCTCGCAAAACGGCATCATCACGCCCGTGCGCGTAAAAACCTCGGATACGGACGTGCTGCCCAGCATGACCTTGAAAGCCATGCTGCGCCAGGACCTGGTCGCCCGCCTGACGGCCGGCAAGGCCGTGCAGCGCCCGAACTTCGCCGATTTCAACCCCGGCGTGAGCCTGGGCCAGAGCCTGGAGATGGTGCGCCCGACGGGCAGCGGCGGCAATCCCGACCTGAAACCCGTGGAAGGCAAGAACCTCGACGTGGCGCTGGAATGGTATTTCGCGCAGACGGGTTCCGTCACGGCCACCGTGTTCCGCCACAACTTCAAGAACTACATCCTGTCCGGTTCGGCCAAGGAAACGTATGGCGGCATCGAGTACGACATCACGCGCCCGCGCAACACCTCGAAGGGCCATCTGCAAGGCCTGGAAATGGCGTACCAGCAGTTCTACGACAAGCTGCCCGGCTGGATGAGCGGCCTGGGCCTGCAAGCGAACGCCACCTACATGACGGGCGAGCTGGAAGAGCTGAATGGCAGCGTGCACCCGTTCACGGGCATGTCGAAGTGGTCGGCCAATATCGTCGGTCTGTACGAACAGGGACCGTGGTCGGCACGCCTGGCCTACAGCTGGCGCGACAAATACGTCGACGACTACAACTACCGCGGCAAGGGCATCCACCTGACTGTGGCGCCCACCAAGACCCTGGACGCGTCGGTGTCGTACAAGCTCAACCCGAACACCACGGTGACCCTCGACGCGAACAACCTGCTCGACTCGACCTATCGCGACTACCACGACACGCCGGACTATGTGCGCGACGTGCGGCGCTACGACAAGGTAGTAGGTTTATCAGTACGCTGGAGCTTGTGATGAACACCTGACCAAACCGGCTGCGCGGCGCGCTTTGCGGCCGGCGATGCTCACGGCACCACAGTGCCGCTGCGCTTCTCGGCCACAAATCACTGCCGCTCGCGATGGTTTTGTCAGGCGTCGAAACGTCGTTGGAATACATGTCTTCTTCCTTGAGGGTGTTCAGCGCCAGCCGGTGACGGTTGGCGTTTTTTTGCCTTGTGGAATCTATTCGACATAGGAATTGATTTAACGCAAAGTGGTGGCGCCGGGGCGCTTTTATGCTGGCAGTCTGACCATCGAACCTGGCGGGGACAGCATGCGCGATGCACGGCACGTCGACATACAGTTATTTCAACCCGACATCCCGGTGCGGCTCGACATGCGCACGGCGGCGCTGGTCGAACATGCGCTGGCCTTGCAGGAAATGGCCGGCACGGGCGCCGCCGCCCTGTTTTTGCACTGCCACGACGTGGCACTGCCCACCGCCTTGCGCGTGCTGACGACGGGACCGCACCGCAAACCGGCCGGGCCGCACCTGTTTGCCCGCCTGCGCCCGCGCACGGCCGCCCTGGCGCACAGCGCGCCGCTACCGGCCCGCTGACGAATCCTGTACCATCGCCGCAACCTATTCAATGAGGCACGGCGATGCAGGCAGCGACACCCCACGATTCCTATGCGGCACTGATGGACCTGATCAAGGCGCGCCATGCGGAACTGAGCCCGCAATTCCAGGCCGGCGCACGCTACCTGGCTGACCATCCGGATGAAGTGGCCGTCTCGTCGATGCGCAGCATCGCCGCGCGCGCGCAGGTGCAATCGGCCGCCCTCGTGCGCCTGGCGCAGCAGCTGGGCTTTGCCGGCTGGCCAGAACTGAAAGCCATCTTCGTCGAACGCCTGCGCGCGGGGCCAAGCGGCTACGCGGCAAAAGCGGGCGCGCTGGCCGATAAAGACGGTGATCTTGTCACCGAAGTGTTCACGGTGCAGCAGCGCAACCTGGCCGCCACGGAAAGCGCCAACCACGCCGCCCTGGAGGCGGCCGCCGCTCTGCTGCAGGCAGCGCCCCGCGTGCACGTGGCCGGCTTTCGCGCCGCCCACCCGATCGCCTACACCCTGCATTATCTGTACCGGCTGCTGCGCCCCAGCGTGCAGCTGCTGAGCGGCCAGGGCGGCACCCTGGAAATGGACTTGCGCGCCCTGCAGGCGGGCGAAGCCGTCGTCGTCGTCAGCTTCGCGCCGTACTCGAGCGAAGCGCTGCTGGTGGCGCAGGCGGCGCGCCAGGGCGGCTGCCAGGTGATCGCCATCAGCGACAGCGCCATGTCGCCGCTGGCCCTTCAGGCCGATGCCAGCATCGTCATCGCCGTCGACAGCCCCTCGTTCTTCCCCTCCATCGTGGCCGGCGTCGCGGCCGTGGAAAGCCTGGTGGAACTGCTGGTGGCGCGCGCGGGGCCCGATGCCGTCACGGCCATCGGCGCGGCGGAAAACCAGCTGCGAACGCTGGGGGCCTATGTCAAAACATCAAACGATGTAAATTAAAAACAAATACATCATTCGTTGCATTGCGGCGCAACGCCTCCTATAATCGGCCATCCCACTTGTCGATAAGAAAGCGATGCCATGAGCCATGTCTTCCACCGCAGCTTGACCGCCAGCTATCCCGTCGCCGTGGGCGGCGACGGCCCCTACCTGATCGATGCCGATGGCAAGCTCTACCTGGACGCCTGCGGCGGCGCGGCCGTCTCCTGCCTCGGTCATTCGGATGCGGCCGTCATTGCCGCCGTGCAGCGGCAGATTGCCACGCTGGCGTACGCGCACAGCTCGTTTTTTACCAGCGAGCCGATGGAGCAGCTGGCCGATTTCCTCGTCGCCCGGGCACCAGCCGGCATCGACAGCGTGTATTTCGTCTCGGGCGGTTCGGAGGCGGTGGAAAGCGCGCTCAAGATGGCGCGCCAGTATTTCGTCGAGCGGGGCCAGCCGCAGCGCCGCCACGTCATCGCACGCCGCCAGAGCTACCACGGCAACACCCTGGGCGCGCTGGCCACGGGCGGCAACGCCTGGCGCCGCCAGCAGTTCGAACCGCTGCTGATCGGCGTCACCCACGTTTCCCCGTGCTACGCCTGGCGCGACCAGCAGGCGCATGAAACGGATGGCGACTACGTGGCGCGCCTGGGCCAGGAGCTGGAAGACAATATCGCCGCACTCGGCGCGGACAACGTCATGGCCTTCATCGCCGAACCCGTCGTCGGCGCCACGGCCGGCGCCCTGCCCGCCGTGGCCGGCTATTTTGCGCGCATGCGCGAGATCTGCCAGCGCCACGGCATTCTGCTGATCCTCGACGAAGTCATGTGCGGCATGGGCCGCACGGGCAGCCTGTTCGCCTGCGAGCAGGAAGGCATCAGCGCCGACCTGATCTGCATCGCCAAGGGCCTGGGCGCCGGCTACCAGCCCATCGGCGCCGTCATGGTATCGACAGATATCCGCGACACCATCCGCGCGGGCACGGGCTTCTTCCAGCACGGCCACACGTATATCGGCCACGCCACAGCCTGCGCCGCCGCCCTGGCCGTGCAGCGGCAGATCGAGGAGCGCGATTTACTGGCCAAGGTGCGCACCATGGGCGGCTTGCTGCAAGAGCGGCTGCGCCAGCGTTTCGATAGCCACGCGCATGTGGGCGACATCCGCGGCCGCGGCCTGTTCCTGGGACTGGAACTGGTGCGGGACCGCAATACCAAACAGCCGTTCGACCCGGCCCGCCGCCTGCACGCGCGCATCAAGGCGCAAGCCATGCAAGCCGGACTGATGTGCTATCCCATGGGCGGCACCATCGACGGCCTGCACGGCGACCACATCCTGCTGGCGCCGCCCTACATCATCGACGCCAGCCACGTCGATGAAATTGTCGACAAGCTGGGCGCGGCCATCGATGCCTGTGTGGCGTAGCAGCACATGCCTGCGGCAGAAACGCGCAAAGGCGACTGCCAGCAGTTTCTGTTCACTCCTTGTCAATATTAATTGACTTATTTTAAACAATCGTTTTAAATCAGGAAGTTACTCAAAATCAATCATCTTGGGCATTCAATCGTCGCATTACCCCTTTTCGATGCTTGACGCCCATGTTGATGCACTCTGAAGCCAAGGTATATGGAACTGCTCGACTCCCTGCGTCAGCCCCCTCTGCAAGACGACACGATCAGCGGGCACTATGAAGTGCGCCGCTTGCTGGGCGAAGGCGGTTTCGGCCATGTATTCGAAGCGTGGGATGCCAAGCTGTGCCGCAGCGTGGCGCTGAAACGGCTGAAACCGCAAGCCGACGTGCTGCACCCGGAAAAACTGATCAATGAAGCGCGCCTGGCCGCCTCGCTCAAGCATGCGGCCTTCGTGCGCATCTTCGCCATCGAAGGCCAGGGCACGGGCCAGTCCATCGTCATGGAACTGGTCGAAGGCCAGACCCTAGGCCAGTTCATGCACAGCGGCAAGGCAGACTTGCAAACGGCACTCGACATCGCCTACCAGATCGCCGACGCCATGGACGAGGCGCACGCCATGGACCTCGTGCACGGCGACCTGAAACCGTCGAACCTGATGCTGGAAGCGGACGGTCAAGTGCGCATCCTCGACTTCGGCCTGGCCCGCCACATCGACCCGCAAGCAACGCAAACGACCACGCTGTGCGACCTGCAAGGCACCATTGCCTACATGGCGCCCGAGCGCCTGATGGGCCGCCTGCCCGACACGCGCGGCGACGTGTATGCCTTGGGCGCCATGCTGTACGAAATGCTGGCCGGCCAGCGCCACTTCGCCCACCTGAACGGCCTGGCCCTGGCCGCCGCCCACATGCAGGCAACGGAACCGTGGCCCGACCTGCCAGAATCGGTACCACCCGCCATCAACGCCCTCGTGCGCGCGATGACGGCGCACGACCCGGCCGAACGGCCACGCACCATGCGCGCTGTGCGCGAGGCGCTAGGTGGGCAGCAAATATCTGCGGCAACAGCGACCGCCCTCGACGCCGACAGCAAACCCGCTCAGCCTGCCAAGCCGCCGGCTTCGATCGCTATCCGGCTGCAGGTGCCCGTCAAGCGTACCATGCTGGCGGCAGGAGCCTTCTTATTACTAGGCTTGAGTGTCTTGCAAGGGCCCGATTTGGTGGCTAGGTTGCGCGGCACTACAGGCGCGCCGGCGTACTCGGAAATTGCGTCCATGAAGGCTGGCATGGATGCCTTACGTACGTTTGACCGCGATAGCAGCCAGAAGCAGGCCTTTGCGCACTTCTCGACAGTGCTGCAACACAATCCTCATAATGCGGCTGCATCGGCCGGCCTGTCGCTGGCAGCAAGCCTCCGCTATATCAGTGATGGCCGCGATGACACCTGGCTGCAACGGGCCGATGTCAGCGCACGACAGGCACTAGTGGCAGACGACCAATTGGCCCTCGCCCATGTAGCACAGGCAGCAGTACATGAGCTACACGGAAAGCGTGACGAAGCACAGCACGCAATCAATACTGCGCTGAACTTGGAACCGAATAATTTGCTAGCCTTGTATGGCAAGGCCCGCCTATTTATAGTTGGTCATCAGTTCAATTCGGCGAAAAAAATATTAGATCAAGCCATCGCCACTTATCCAAGTGAGCATGTATTTGTCGCCCAACTTGGAATCATGCGTTACAAGCAAGGCGACTACATTGGTGCTGAAAAAGCATTCCGCAAAAGCATAAGTATGGATCCGCAATCACCCGGCACTTACGCCTACCTGAACGCCGCGCTGTTACGACAAAATCGCAACGACGAAGCACTGCAAGTACTGCAGCAAGGGTTGCAGATCAGCCCGTATTGGGAACTGTATACGAACCTCGGCACATCACTGTTTGCGAAGGGGGACTATCTTGGCGCAGTACAAGCGTTTGAAAATGCCGTCTCTGAAACCAAGGGTAGTCCCAACATGTATATGTTGTGGGCTAACCTAGCTGATGCACAGCGTTGGATACCAGCGCAGATTCAGGCATCAAAACAGTCCTATCTACGCGCCATTACCCTGCTGCGGCCAATACTTCAACGCATGCCAAACGATGGCACCGTCAATTCCCGCATGGCACTCTATTTGGCTTATGTAGGAGAAAAACAGGCAGCGCTGGCTAGCATGCGACAAGCGCTGAATCTGGCACCGCGAGCGGCCGACGTGCAATTCCGTGCAGCCCTCACGCACGAACTAATTGGCAATCGCAGTGACGCATTGGCTTCACTTTTACAAGCCAGCAAGCTTGGCTACCCTCTCAATCTGATCGAATCAGCCCCCGATCTGTTGAACCTGCGGCGAGATGCCCGCTACCAACAACTTCTCATCAACCTGGAAAGAGACAGTAAAAAATGACGCCTGTAAGCCCTTGGATGAAGTTATCCGTGCATTTTGATGCAGACCAGATTACCAATCAGCTTGACTACAATTTCACCTCCTGCGACGGCACAGCCGATCCTCGCCATGGCCCCTACATGGGCGGCGTGCACTTCCAGAAAGGTCAGCATGTCTATCTCGACGTTACTTGCTGCGGCTCCAAGGATAGCGGCTTCACCTCATTCCAGATCATCGACTGCTGCATCGTCACCGTGCCGCAACTGACGCAAATCGGCCCGAAAGTGCCGACCATTTATTCACCGCCATCACCATTCCTCCAGGCAGTAGGTGCAACCTATCATTTGCCTCTGGACTTCGAAATCCAGCAACTGCTGGGTGAGCCAGACCAGATGCCACTGCACCGCATCCGTCAGGAATGGAAACACAATTTGGACGTAGGTCATACCTCTGGACGCTGGGAATTGTCCTTCGTCATGACGGTACGCATCATGCGCGGCGAAGACGTTCAACCGGAACTACGCGTCTTTTCCTTCGACCCGGAAAGCTCGGTGGGTGGCAGCACTACCATGTAGAGAGTGGTATTGCCGACTATATCGGCAATGCAATGCAAAGTAACCATCACTGCACGTCCTGGCCAGCCGATGCCATCCACTGCGCCTCGCCAGCGGGCGAAATGCGCCAAGCCACGTCAATTCCATCGACGTGGCTTTTTTCCATACGCACGCAATACCCCGCCCTGCCCGCCGAAAGCGGTAAAATGACGGCCTTGAACCCAAGCTCCGCCACATGGCGCGGCCTTGACTGCACACAGCACCACACACAGCCCGGCAGGCATGCGTTTCCCTGCCGCCGGACCAACGACAAAGAACACATGACCACCGTCCCAAAAGAAATCAACGCCGCCGCGGCAAAGAAAAATTCGGCTGAAAAGCTCACTCCCATGATGCAGCAATATTTAGGCATCAAGGAGAACCACCCGACGATGTTGGTCTTCTACCGCATGGGCGATTTCTACGAGCTGTTTTTCGAGGACGCGGAAAAAGCATCGCGCCTGCTGGGCATTACCCTGACGGCGCGCGGTGTGGCCAGCGGCAATCCAATCAAGATGTGCGGCGTGCCCTTTCATTCGCTCGACGGCTATCTGGCCAAGCTGGTCAAGCTGGGCGAGTCGGTGGCCATTTGCGAACAGATCGGCGACCCGGCTACCAGCAAGGGCCCCGTCGAACGCAAGGTCATGCGCGTCGTCACGCCCGGCACCTTGACGGATGCGGACTTGCTGCCAGAGAAGGCCGAGCGCCCGCTGCTGGCCATGTGCAGCATCACGCAGCGCAAGACGGTGACCACGGGCCTGGCCTGGCTGTCGCTGGCCAGCGGCGCCTTGAAACTGATGGAGTTTTCCGGCGACAGCAGCACCGTGGCCGTGCGCTTGCAGCAGGAGCTCGAGCGCATCGTGCCGGCAGAGATCCTGAGCGGCGACAATGGCAACCTGTTCGACGACTATGCGGGCACACATATCAACCGCGTACCGGACTGGCATTTCGACGTGGTGGGCGGCCACAAGGCCCTACTCGACCAATTGGGCGTGGCGACCTTGACGGGCTTCGGCGCCGATGGCCTCGGCGCCGCGTTCGGCGCGGCCGGCGCGCTGCTGCGCTATGCGCAATCGACGCAGGGACGCGGTCTGCAGCACGTGCGCTCTTTGATCACGGAAACGGAAAGTGAATTCATCGGCCTGGATGCGGCCACGCGCCGCAACCTCGAATTGACGGAAACCATCCGCGGCCAGGAATCGCCGACCTTGTTCTCCTTGCTCGATCATTGCCGCACGGCCATGGGTTCGCGCATGCTGCGCCACTGGCTGCACCATGCGCGGCGCGACCAGAAGGTGGCGCGCGCGCGCCATGAGGCGATCGCCGCGCTGGCGCAAAGCGAAGCGGCCGGTCCGCTCGCCGCCACCCTGGCGCAAGTACCCGATATCGAACGCATCACCACGCGTATCGCGCTGCTGTCGGCGCGTCCGCGCGACTTGGCCGCCCTGCGCGACGGCCTGCTGCAACTGCCGGCCCTGCGCGGCGACGTCGTGCGTTGCTATGGTCGTGGCCAGGGCGGCGAAACCGGCTTGCTGGCCGCCATCCACACGGCCTTGGCCACGCCTGTTGCCTGCCTGGACTTGCTGGTGCGCGCCGTGGCGCAGGAACCGGCCGCGATGGTGCGCGACGGCGGCGTGTTTGCCACCGGTTTCGATGCCGAATTGGACGAATTGCGCGCGCTGTCGGAAAACGCGGGCCAGTTCCTGCTCGACCTGGAAACGCGCGAACGGGCCCGCACGGGCATCGCCAACCTGCGCGTGGAATACAACAAGGTGCACGGCTTCTATATTGAAGTGACGCACGGCCAGACGGACAAGGTGCCCGACGACTACCGCCGCCGCCAGACCCTGAAAAACGCCGAGCGCTACATCACGCCGGAATTGAAGGTGTTCGAAGACAAGGCCCTGTCGGCGCAAGACAAGGCCCTCGTGCGCGAAAAGCTGCTGTACGACCTGCTGCTGGCCGACCTGGCGCCGCACATCGGCACCTTGCAGACGATCTCGCAGGGCCTGGCCCAGCTCGACACCCTGAACGCGCTGACGGAACATGCGCAGCAGCACAACTGGGCTGCGCCGCAACTGGTCGACGAGCCGTGCATCAACATCGTCGAAGGCCGCCACCCCGTGGTGGAAAAGCAGATCGAACGATTCATCGCCAACGACTGCCGCTTCGTCAACGAACGCCGCCTGCTCTTGATTACCGGTCCGAACATGGGTGGTAAATCGACCTTCATGCGCCAGGTGGCACTGATCACTCTGCTGGCCTACGTGGGCAGCTACGTGCCGGCCGCGTCTGCCACCATCGGCCCCATCGACCGCATCTTCACGCGTATCGGCGCCACCGACGACCTGGCGGGCGGACGCTCGACCTTCATGGTGGAAATGACGGAATCGGCAGCGATTTTGAACGGCGCCACCGAGCACTCGCTGGTGCTGATGGATGAAGTCGGCCGCGGCACCTCGACTTTCGACGGCCTGGCGCTGGCATGGGCCATCGCGCGCCATCTGATCGACACAAGCCGCAGCTTCACCCTGTTCGCCACGCATTACTTTGAGCTGACGCAATTGCCGGACAGCCACCCGAGCGCTGCCAACGTGCATCTGTCGGCCGTCGAGCACAAGGACAGCATCGTCTTCCTGCACGCCGTGCAGCCGGGCCCTGCCTCGCAAAGCTATGGCTTGCAGGTGGCGCAACTGGCGGGCGTGCCGCAGCCCGTGATCAAGGCCGCGCGCAAACACCTGGCACGCCTGGAAGCGCAGGCGCTCGACGCCACGCCGCAGCGCGACCTGTTTGCCGCCCCGGCAGCCGATCCGTATGCGCAAGAGGAAGAAGAGGACGCGGCGGCGCCGCTGGCCGCATTGAACGCGGCGCAGCAAGCCTTGCTCGACGCCATCGCCGACCTCGATCCCGATGCGCTCACGCCGCGCGATGCGCTCGAGCAGCTGTATCAGTTGAAACGGCTGGCCGCCGCATGACCCTCCGGCGCGGCACGATCCACCTGCTGGCCGCCGGCTTGCTGGCTGCCAGCCTGCCATGGCAAGCGGCGCTGGCCGCCCAGAGCGACCAGGCCGGCTTCGAATTTGCCGTGCTGGGCCATTCCTTCAACGCCGGACCGGACGATGGCCCCCTGAAAAAAGCCATCGCCGACACGAGCGCTTTCAATGCCTCGTTCGTCGTGGCCACCGGCATCAAGGCGGCCAGCGAATCGTGCAGCGACAAACTGTACAGCCAGCGCAAGGACTTGCTGGACGCCAGCGGCCCGCCGCTGATCGTCTCGCTCTCGGCCAGCGATTGGGCCAACTGCCGCAACTCGCGCGGCAGGGTCAACGCCATCGAACGCCTGAACCGCTTGCGCGACGTGTATTTCGCCGACGACCAGAGCCTGGGCCAGCGCAAGCTGACCCTGTCGCGGCTGTCATCGACGGCGAAGTTCCGCAGCTATGCGGAAAATGCCCACTGGGAATACGGCGGCGTGCTGTTTGCCACCATCAACCTGCCCGCGAATAACAACCATTTCCTGCCGGAAGCGGGACGCAACAGCGAATTCGAAGACCGCCTGGTCGCCAACCGTTCCTGGCTGCAGCGCCTGTTCGCCATGGCGCAGCGCAAGAAACTCGACGGCATCGTGCTGTTTTCCGATGGCGACATGGGTGTGCTCGATGAAGACGACAATTCGCTGCTACCCAGCTTCAGCTCAAAACAGGACGGCTTTGCCGGACCGCGCAAGCAAGTCCGTACCCTGGCGAAGAAGTTCAGCGGCAAGGTGCTGCTGGTCGATACGCAGCGCGATGGCGACGCGGATGGCAAGGAGGGGAAGAGTAAAAAGGCCGCAACCAAGGCGGGCGGGCCGAAAATCAGCTGGAAAGGCAACCTGGGCCACGTCAGCATCGACAACGACTGGTCCGCCATCGCCGTACGGCCAGGCAAGACGCCATTCTTTGAGGTGCGTCAACGTGCCGTCAGGCCATCGGCGCAAGCGCGCGCCAAAGCGTCGACTGTACGCCGCTAGCGCATCAGCAAACAGGCCGGCATGTAGCCGGCCTGGAACAAGCGATATTAGTGAATCGGATGCGAACGGAAGTGATCGCCTTCGTCACCCTCTTCTTCATCATCACCATGGTCATGGCCGTGTGCGCCATGCACGTGGCCATGGGCGATTTCTTCGTCGGTGGCGGCGCGCACGTCAGCGACGGTCAGCGAGAAGCGCAGCGCGATGCCGGCCAGTGGATGGTTACCATCCAGCACGACTTTGTCGTCGGCGATATCGGTGACCGTGAAGATCATCGCTTCTTCGTCCGGCGAATCGCTTTCCGGCATGCCTTCGAACTGCATGCCCACTTCCAGCGGCTCAGGCAGGCGATTGCGCGGCTCGACCTTGACCAGGGCTGGATCGTATTCACCGAAAGCATCATCCGGTTCGATCTGGATCGTGTTGGAGTAGCCAACTTCCTTGCCGTCGAGTTCTTCTTCGATCTTCGGCAGGGTGTTTTCATAATCACCGTGCAGGTAGACCATCGGCTGACGGCCGTCTTCGATCAGATTGTCTTGCGCGTCTGACAGTTTGTAGTTGACAGTCACGACCGTATTTTTGGCAATCTTCATTATGCTTCCTTTCATTGTATAAGCTGGCAAATTATACCTTCACGCCGCCAACGGCAGGCGCATTCCTGCATTTCCGGTTGTTATAATGGGCGCATGAAAACATTAACTCTCCTCGGCGATATCACGCCGGCGCAATTCCTGCGCGACTACTGGCATAAAAAGCCCCTGTTGATCCGTCAAGCCGTACCCGGCTTCAAGGCGCTGTTCGATTTCAAGGCCCTGGCCGAGCTGGCTACCCTCGATCACGTTGAATCGCGCCTGGTCAGCCATGCGGATGGCCACTGGAACATGCAGCAAGGTCCGCTGACCAGCCTGCCTTCGCTGAAACAGAAGGAATGGACGCTGCTGGTGCAGGGCGCCAACCTGCACAGCGCCAAGGCCGACGCCCTGCTGCGCCAGTTCCGTTTCCTGCCGGACGCGCGCCTGGACGACCTGATGGTCAGCTTTGCCACCGATGGCGGCGGCGTGGGCCCGCATTTCGATTCCTATGACGTGTTCCTGCTGCAAGGCCAGGGCAAGCGCCACTGGCGCATCGGCGCGCAGAAGGACCTGAGCCTGATCGACGGCTTGCCGCTGAAAATCCTCAGCAACTTCACGCCCGACGAAGAATTCACCCTGGAACCGGGCGACATGCTGTATTTGCCGCCCCACTATGCGCACGACGGCGTGGCCATCGGCGACTGCCAGACGTATTCGATCGGCTTCCGCTCGCCTTCGTTCCAGGAACTGGGCGAAGCTTTCCTGCAATTCATGGCCGACTCGATCGACTTGCCGGGCATTTACAGCGATCCGGACCTGAAAGCGTCGGGCAAGCCGGCGGAAATCCCCCGTGAAATGCTCAGCACCATCGCGGAAGAACTGAACAAGGTGTGCTTCACGGAAGAAGACGTCACCATTTTCCTCGGCGAACACCTGTCGGAACCGAAGCACAATGTGTTTTTCACGCCGCTGTCCAAGCCGCTGACGGTGGGCCGCTTCGCGGACGCCGCACAGAAAAAAGGTGTCGTGTTGTCGCGCAAGACGCTGATGCTGTATCGTGGCAAGAATGTCTTCATCAATGGCGAATCGTTTGCCATTGGCAAGGCCGACAAAGCGGCCCTGGAAACCCTGGCCAACGAACGCGCCCTCGATGGCGCCGCCGTGGCCATGGCTTCCGATGACGTGATGGATGCCTTATATACTTGGTATCAGGATGGCTGGATCGAACTGGCTTGAATGGGTGCAGCGTAGCAAAGTGGTATTACAGTAAGCAAAATAACATCTTCTGCGCCAGCGCAAAGAAAGATATTATTTTTATATCGTTTTGTCGCGCTTTCGCAAAACACTTACACTTGCTTGCAATTTGCTTCGGCAAATATTGCGATATCACAAAATAGTTGCGAATTTGCCTCTTGCTCCTATTGCGACGCACCAAAAATCGCTATAATATTCGGTTAGGAAGTTTCCGTTGTCTGGCAGGCACCACCTGGTACGAAAAGCCTTCGAAGACGACCTAACGAGCGATAATTACCGGTAATTATTCATCGCAACAATGTTGATTTATTTTTTGAAATAATTAAGGAAAACAAATGAAAAAATCCCTGCTGATCGCCTCCCTGATGGTTGTTGCTCTGGCTGCTTGCAGCAAAAAAGAAGAAGCTCCTGCACCAGCACCAGTAGTTGAAACCCCAGCACCAGCACCAGCAGTTGAAGCTGCTCCAGCTGCTGCTGCTGACGCTGCTGCTTCGGCCGCTACCGACGCTGCTGCTGCTGCTTCGGCTGCCGCTTCGGCCGCTACCGACGCTGCTTCCGCTGCTTCGGCTGCTGCATCGGCTGCTAAGTAATTTAGCACCCTGCACTAGAGAAAGCCGGCCTTAGGGCCGGCTTTTTTGTTGGGTAAACACCCAACCAAACCTACTGCGCGCCGCGCTTTGCGGCCTGCGATGCTCACCGTACTAAAGTACGGCTGCGCTTCTTAGCCACAAATCACTGGCGCTCGCTACGGTTTTGTTGGGCGTCGCAAGCATCTATTGCGTACCCAAAATAAAAAGGCTGTCCCGGTTTGCACCGGGCCAGCCTTTTTTATGATGCGTGGCAGCTTTTGATCGCCGCCACTCAGTGAACCTTATTTCAACTGATCGTTCAGCAGGCCCAGGATCTTCTCTGCCACTGGCGAGGTATCTGGCTGGCCTTCGTTGCTGAGGATGCTGACCAGGCTGGTCGAGCCCGTGCCGGCCTTGACGAGGACGCGGTAGCGCTGCGCTTCCTTGTCCTTGTCGGACGACGAACCCCAGCTGAACAGTTTCGAGAAGAAACCGTCTTTCTTGACCGCATCCGGATCGACGTAACGCACGAAATACGTGCCTTGCGTGCGGTCGCGGTCTTCCACGGTAAAGCCGACGCGGTCCAGCGCCAGGCCGACACGGCGCCAGGCGCGGTCGAAACCTTCATCGACTTCGATTGCGCGCGCCGGCGTGGCGGCGTCGCCGACCAGCTTGGCGTGCTGCGGCTGCACGATGGCGGCATCGACAGCCGTCTTCGCTTGCGCATCGTCGCTGGCCGCGCCCAGGCGCGTCATCAGCTTGGCCAGGAATTGCGCTTCCAGGCCCGGATCGTTCGGGCGAGCGGTCCAGGTGGTGGTTTCCTTGTCGCGGCCCGTGACAACCTCTTCCACGCCACGGTGGCTGACGTAGATCTCGGTCGAGCCATCGGCCAGGCGCTCCACGCGCGTGCGGAACTTGTCTTTTTCACCGGTCGAGTACAGCGAATCGAAGGCCTTGCCGATGGTGCTGCGGATAAAGTCTTGCGGCACCTTGGCGCGGTTTTCATTCCACTCGGTTTCCATGATGCCAGCCGTAGGCTGGTCGACGGCAATGGTAAAGCCCGAATCTTCCCAAAACTGCTTCAGTTGCGGCCACAGCACTTCAGGCGACTGCTTGACGACCAGCCAGCGCTGGTTGCCCGCGCGCTCGACCTTCACGCCGCCTGCCGTGACCGGCACGACACCGACCACGCCGTCGGCACCCACGACGACGGACGTACCGGCCGTGGCGTTGCGCTGCGCGTTGTAGCCGGAAGCCGTGGCCACGCCGTTTTTCGCATCCGGCAGCGAGTAGCGGTTGTCCTGCTGCAATTGCGTCAGGTCAGGCGGCACGTCCAGGGTGCCGGCTTTCTTGACCGACTTGTAGTCGACCTTGTCGCCGCCGACTACCGAACTGATCATGCCGCAGCCCGCGAGGCTGGCTGCGATGGCGCCGATGACGATGCCGCGGACGGCGATGGTGGCAGGCGCCGATTGGTTTTTCTTGCAATTAGTCATGTCGTAACTGGATAAGAAGCTAAGTAGCAGCTGGAATCAGGGAAGGTCCGGACTGGTCAAGTCCGGGCTTGAAGTTCGGTCTTAAGACAGGATGCCGGCGTCGCGCAAGGCATCGCGCACGGTCGCATGGCAGTTTTCAGCCAGCGGCACCAGTGGCAAGCGTATGCCGGCAGGCATCAGGCCCATTTCGGCCATCGCCCATTTGACGGGCACCGGGTTGGGCTCGACAAACAGCTTCTGGTGCAGAGGGAAAACCTTGTTATTGATGGCGATTGCCGTGGCGCGCTCGCCCGCCATGGCCGCGACGCACAGTTCGTGCATGGCGCGCGGCGCGACGTTGGCCGTCACGGAGATATTGCCGTGGCCGCCGCAGAACATCAGCGCCATGGCTGTCGGATCGTCGCCCGAGTACACGGCGAAGTCGGCTGGGACCAAACGCAGCAGGTCGATGCCACGGCCGATATTGCCGGTCGCATCTTTCACGCCGACGATATTCGGGATGGCGGACAGGCGCACGATGGTCTCGTTGCTCATGTCGGCAACCGTACGGCCCGGTACGTTGTACAGGATGACGGGGATGTCGACGGCTTCGGCGATGGCCTTGAAGTGCTGGTACATGCCTTCCTGGGTAGGACGGTTGTAATACGGCACCACTTGCAAGACAGCATCGGCGCCCGCTTCTTTCGCGTAGCGCGTCAGTTTGATGGCCTCGGCCGTGGAGTTGCCTCCGGCGCCGGCGATGATAGGAATGCGTCCCTTGGCATGTTCGACGGTCAACTGTATCAGTTCGCAGTGTTCTTCCACGCTGACTGTTGCCGATTCGCCCGTTGTGCCAACGATGACGATGCCGTCCGTACCCTCGGCGATATGCCAGTCGATCAGCTTGCGCAGACCTGGAAAGTCCAGACTGCCGTCTGCGTGCATCGGGGTGACGATTGCTACAATGCTGCCCTTGATCATAGTAAGTTTATAGCGCCGATAAATAAAACAACGATTGTAGCGGATAGCCCGCGCCTGTGGTGCATTCTGACATAGTATGGCCGCTCAAAACGTCGGCAGCAGCGCCGCCAACCGTGGAAAATCCGGCCGGACGGCGCAAATTCGTTGCACCAGAGCAGCTTTTGGCTGTTCCACACGCCCATCCTCATACGCTACCACACGCAATCCCTGCTGCACCGCCCAGCTCAGCATTTCGCCTTCCTTCAGCAAAAATTTCGGATTCGACGGCTTGCCGAACTGCTCATTACCCTCGGCAAACGTTTCATACAGCAGCACGCCATCGGGCGCCAGGCTGGCGACCATGGCGTCCAGCAACGGCCGGTGCAGATAATTGGTGACGACGATGCCGGCAAAGCGGCCGGGCGCGAAGGGCCATACGGCGCCCGGCGCTTCCAGGTCCACCAGCGAGGTGGTGATGCCCGTGCCGGCCGCTTTTTCCAGCATTTCCGGATCATGGTCGAGCGCGATCACGGGGTGGCCCAGGCTCACCAGGTGGCGCGCATGGCGGCCTGCGCCGCAGGCCAGGTCCAGCACTTCACCGCCCGGGATCAGCGGCGCCCAGCGGCGCAGCCAGCCGGAAATCGCTTCGGTTTCTACTGTTGGTTCAATTGCTTGCATCGGTACTTCCATCAATTATTTGCGACCATCCGGTTGCTTGTATCACGTCAACAGGGCCGTCAGGGGCGTGACCATGGTGACAAAAATGCCTATGACAAATTCGATTGCCGCCAGCAAGGCGCGGTTCAGTACGCCCGTGTACATCAGCAGCACCAGGGCACCGAACACATACAGGCTGTAGCGCTCGATGCTGGCGTAAGGGCGCGCCAGTTGCATCGGCAGCAAGCCTGTCATGATGCGTCCGCCATCGAGCGGCGGCACGGGAATCAGGTTAAAGACGAACATGGCAGCATTCACGCTGACGCCGGCGCCCGCCATCTTGCGGAAAAACATGCCCATTTCCGTCGGCGGCATAACGCTGAGCACGACAAAGGCGATCATCCAGCCCAGGCCCATCACGAAATTGGCGCCAGGCCCGGCAAACGCCACCCAGGCCATCTGCTTCTTCGGATTGCGCAGGCGGCTGAAATCGACGGGTACCGGCTTGGCATAGCCGAACGGTACCTGGATTGCGAAATACAGCATCAAGGGCAGCAAGATCGTGCCGAAAGGATCGATGTGCCGGATGGGATTGAGGCTCAGCCTGCCCTCGTTCGAAGCCGTGGGGTCACCGAAATAGCGGGCGACGTAGCCGTGCGCCGCCTCATGCAGGGAAATGGCAAACAGCACCGGTACCAGGTACACCGCAATGGTCTGGACTATCGTATTGAAATCGCTCATGACCGCGATTCTACCAGAGGCGCCACAGCCTCTTTCTTACGTTGTCATTAAGAACAGGTGAAGACCGGCGCGGCAACAGGCGCGCGATATCCCTCTACAAGCCCAGCACGGCCGGGTCGCCGCGTCCCACGCGCACCACTTCCGCCTCCGGTCCCGTCAGGTCGATCACGGTGCTGGGGCCATGCGCACAGACGCCGCCATCAATGATCAGGTCGACCAGTTTTTCCAGGCGTTCGCGGATGGTGTCGGCGTCCGTCAGGCTCTCTTCATCGCCGGGCAGAGTCAATGTCGCGCCCAGCAGGGGCTGGCCCAGCTCTTCCAGCAGACATTGCACGATGCGGTGCTGCGGCACGCGCAGGCCGATGGTTTTGCGCGACGGGTGGCTGAGGCGGCGCGGCACTTCCTTCGTCGCTTCCAGGATGAAGGTATAGGCGCCCGGCGTGGCCGCCTTGAGCAGGCGGAACTGGCGATTGTCCACGCGGGCGTACACGCCCAGCTCGCTCAAGTCGCGGCACAGCAAGGTGAGATGGTGCTTTTCATCCACACCACGGATGCGGCGCAGGCGCTCGACGGCGCCCTTGTCGTCAAGCTGGCATACGAGCGCATAGCAGGAATCCGTAGGCAGGGCCACGACGCCGCCGGACTGGATGATCTGCGCCGCCTGCTTGATCAGGCGCAATTGCGGATTGTCAGGGTGAATCTGGAAAAATTGACTCATGTGTAAGCGTTCTGGCGAACCAGCTTGTTAAGTTAGCATTATTGTACGCCGCGCAGCGCGGCGATGCGTTGTTCGATCGGCGGATGGGTGGCGAACAACGCGCCCCAGCCGCCATTGCCGCCGCTGATGCCCAGCGCCTGCATCGATTGCGGCAGCTCGCCCGGCGGCACGCCGCCCAGGCGTGCCAGCGCATGCATCATCGGCGTGGGGCTGCCCAACAGCTTGGCAGAACCGGCATCGGCGCGGAATTCGCGCTGGCGGGAGAACCAGGCAACGATGATGGAAGCGAGCAAGCCGAAGATCACTTCGCACACCATCACGGTGACGAAATAGCCGATGCCCCGTCCGCCGCCTTCGCGGTTGTTATTTTTCAGCAGCACATTGTCGACAAAGAAACCCACGACACGGGCCATGAAGACGACGAAGGTATTCACCACGCCCTGGATCAGGGTCAAAGTGACCATGTCGCCATTCGCGACGTGGGCGATTTCATGGCCCAGCACGGCTTCGACTTCATCGCGGTTCATGCTTTGCAACAAGCCGGTCGAGACAGCCACCAGCGCCGAATTTTTAAAAGCACCCGTGGCGAACGCATTCGCGTCGCCTTCGTACACGGCCACCTCCGGCATGCCGATGCCGGCCCGCTCGGACAGCGCGCGCACGGTATTGACCAGCCACAATTCCGTCGACGACGTCGGGTTGTCGATCACGCGCGCGCCCGTGCTCCACTTGGCCATCGGTTTGCTGATCAACAGGGAAAAGATCGATCCCGTGAAGCCCACCACCAGCGAAAACACCAGCAGGCTACCCAGGTTCAAGGTACTGCCACGCGCCGGATTGCCCACGCCCAGCAAACTGAGCACGAGCGACAGCACCAGCATCACGGCCAGGTTGGTTGCAATAAACAGGACGATACGTTTCATGGGCGTTGGCTCCGGAAAAACAGAATAGCTAAAAGATAAGTATGCAGCCGCGACTTTTCAAGCCCGCATGGCAGGCGCAGGCCAGCCGCGCCCTAGAACCAGTCGTGCCAGATGGGCGTTACATTCGCTGGTAAAGGCGGCAACTTGGCAAAATCCACGCGCGATTCGCCCGGCGCATGGAAATCCGTGCCGCGCGAAGCGAGGAAGCCGTAGGCGTTGGCCAGTTGCGCGTATTCGGGATACTGGTCCGGACTGTGGCTGCCCGTGACGACTTCGATGGCAACGCCGCCGAGCTGCTTGAATTCATCGAACAGCACGCCTTGCGCCATGTCGCTGAAGCGGTAGCGGCCCGGATGAGCGATGACGGCCACGCCGCCCGCGCCGCGTATCCAGCCCACCGCCTCGGCCAGGGTCGCCCAGCGGTGCTCGACATAACCGGGCTTGCCTTCCGACAGGTATTTCTTGAACACGTCGGGAATGTTCGCGCATTTCCCCATTTCCACGATGTAGCGGGCAAAGTGCGTGCGCGACATCAGGTCCGGGTTGCCGACGAATTTCAAGGCCCCTTCATAGGCGTCGGGAATACCGGCCAGATCGAGCTGGCGGGCGATTTCGCGGCCGCGCGCGTCGCGGCCGGAACGCGTCTGGTGCAGGCCCTGCACGAGACCGGGATTGTTTTCATCGACTTGCAAGCCCACGATGTGCACGGTTTCGCCGGCCCACGTGATGGAAATTTCCACGCCGGCCACGAAACGCATGCCCAGGTCCAGCGCGGCCGCGCGCGCGGCGGCAACACCGGACACCTCATCGTGGTCCGTCAGCGCCCACACATCGACGCCGGCCTTGCGTGCGTACGCAGCCACGGCGGCGGGCGCGAGCACGCCGTCGGAGATATTCGAATGACAATGCAGGTCGACTTTAAGCATGTGAAAACAATACCCTGCACGGGCTCAGCATGGAAGAAGTTTTCATTGTACGCTGCTTGTCAAATCGCGCTGCGGCGTTCCCGTCACACATCAGGCCAAAAAGGCTTCCACGAGCCGCGCCAGTGCCGCCGGCTGGTCATGATGCAGCATGTGGCCCGCATCGCGCATCATCTCGCAGCGCACATCCTTGATGCAGGCCAAGCGCCGGTCGATCTCGATGCGTGCCTGTTCCTTGGGCCCCATCCATTGCCACATATTCGTGTCATCGGCCTCCACCCACAGCACGGGCGCCGTGATGCGGCGCCAGCACGCCATCACTTCCTCCACCTGGTACAGGATGGGATTGACCCGCTTGTGCTGCGGGTCGCCCATGATGTCCCACTCGCCCGCCTCGTTCTGCGCCGACCAGTGCTCGGCCAGAAACGCCGCGCGCTCGTCCGGCAGGCGCGGGTTGGTCTTTTGCAGGCGTTCGGCCACGGCCTTTTGCGTGGGATAGCTGCGCATGGCGGGCGGCTCGCGCAATTCATCGAGCCACTTGGCGTAGCGGCCCGGCGCCTGCTCCGGTTTTGTTGCCATCATGCCGAAGCCTTCCAGGTTGATGAAGCGGCTGATGCGCTCGGGCCGCACGCCTGCGTACAGGCCGGCCACGTTGGCGCCCATGCTGTGGCCCAGCAGATTGACGGGTGCGTCCGGCGAGTAATGCAGCAGCATGGCGTCCAGGTCGGCCAGGTAGTCGGGGAACCAGTAGGTGTCCGATTGCGTGTAGTCGCTGAGGCCAAAGCCGCGCCAGTCGGGCGCGATCACGTGCCAGTCGCCGGCCAGCTCGTCGACGACGAACTGGAACGAGGCGGCCACGTCCATCCAGCCGTGTACCATGAACAGGATGGGCGCCCCTACACGGCCCCAGTGGCGCACGTGCGTGCGGGCGCCGCGGATGTTGATGAATTCGGAACGGGAAAGTTTCATGGGTTTCATCGCATGCCTGCCTTGAAAGTGGCGCGAATGGCGCCACATGCTGTGTCTGTAGATAGTGCGGACATAAAAGTACGACCGTTCGATAATTATACCGGATTGGCGGTCGGCGCTCGGACTTGCCCTGCAACAGCGTAAAATAGCGCAAAACTTCCGCGTCCGGCCGCGCCCGGCGCTTCCACCACCGCCACAGGCTAACGATGACACTCTACCAATTGGGCGCCGATGCGCCGCAGATTGATGCTTCCGCTTTTGTTGCCGACACGGCCAACGTGATCGGCAAGGTGACCCTGGAAGCGAATACGTCCGTATGGTTCGGCGCCACGATTCGCGGCGACAACGAACGCATCACCGTGGGCGCCAACAGCAATGTACAGGAAGGCGCCGTGCTGCACACGGACCCGGGCTACCCGCTCGACATCGGCCAGAACGTGACCATCGGCCACCAGGCAATGTTGCATGGCTGCACGATCGGCGATGGCGCCCTGATCGGCATCCAGGCCGTGATCCTGAATGGCGCGAAGATCGGCAAGAACTGCCTGGTCGGCGCGGGCGCGCTGGTCACGGAAGGCAAGGAATTTCCCGACAATATGCTGATCCTCGGCTCACCGGCGAAAGCCGTGCGGGCCCTGACGGCAGACGATATCACCAGGTTACAAGGCAACGCCGTGAACTATGTACAGCGCGGCCAGCTATTTAATACGCAACTCAAGAAGATTGGATAAAAGAATGACGACTGAAACCACGGGCGCCGTCAGCGCAGCCGCTACCGGCCAGGATACCCTGCAAAAATTTATTTTCGACAACGCCGCCGTGCGCGGCCAGTTCATCGACGTGTCCCACACTTGGCAGGAAGTGGTGTCGCGCCACGCCTATCCGACGGCCGTGAAAAAAGTGCTGGGCGAAATGGTGGCAGCCGCCGCCCTGCTGTCGGCCAACCTGAAATTCAACGGCTCCATCATCATGCAAATCCATGGTGACGGCCCCGTGCGCCTGATGGTGGTCGAGTGCGACTCCGACCTGCGCCTGCGCGCCACGGCCAAGCTCGACCCGGACGCCATCATCGCCGACGTGGCCACCGTGCCGCAATTGCTCAACGCCACGGGCAAGGGCCGCTTCATCATTACCCTGGACCCGGCCGACAAGGTACCGGGCCAGCAACCGTACCAGGGCATCGTGCCGCTGGACGGCGACGACATGGCGACCGTGATCGAAAACTACATGTTGCGCTCGGAACAGCTCGACACGCGTCTGTGGCTGGCCACGGACGACACCGTCTCGCGCGGCCTGCTGCTGCAAAAGCTGCCCCACCATGGCGGCAAGGCCGAAGCGACGCCCGTGTCGGAAGAAGACGCGCTCGACACGTGGAACCGCGCCGTGATGCTGGCGTCGACCCTGAAAGAAGCGGAAATCCTGTCGACGGACATCGAGACCCTGATGCAGCGTTTGTTCTGGGAAGAAACGATCCGCGTCTTCGACCCGCTGCACCCGAGCTTCCATTGCAGCTGCACGCGCGAAAAAGTGGGCAATATGCTCAAGATGCTGGGCGAAGAAGAAGTCAACAGCACCCTGGAAGAAGTGGGACAAGTGGGCGTGAACTGCGATTTCTGCGGCCAGCACTACGAGTTCGACAAGGTCGATTGCGCGCAGCTGTTCGTCACGGATGCGCCGGCAGAGGTGCTCATCCCACCCGCAGCCAGCATTAACTAATTGTAATACTCCCCGCGCCGCCTCTCAGGCGGCGCCTTTGTTTCTGCTGTCATCTTCCCGTCATCAGTTCGTCATCAGCCCGTCACGCGCCGCCGTTACGCTGCGCAGCTTGTATTACTTCCAATACTTTCCACAGGCTGATGATGACCACCCACTTGACGCTGGCCCTGCGCCGCCATTCCTTCCATGTTTTGCTGGGCGCTTGCGCCGCAGGTCTCTCCTTGCCGGCCCTGGCGCAAACGGCCGTGGCTGCCGCCGTGGCCTCGGCCACGACCGAGATGGCCGCGCCCGCCACTGCCGCCGATGATGGCGCGACTATGGCCACCGTGGAGATTTCCTCGCGCAAGACGCGCTCCTCGGTCGCCCTGAGCAAGAATGAAATCCAGAAAATCCTGCCCGGCACGAATCCACTGAAAGCCTTGCAAACCTTGCCGGGTGTCAGTTTCCAAACGGCCGACCCGTGGGGCAACAACGAACAGAACCTGTCGCTGTTCGTGCATGGCTTTTCCGGCCAACAACTGGGCTACACCATGGATGGCGTGCCGCTGGGTGACCAGCAGTATGGCAACTATAACGGCCTGTCGCCGCAGCGCGCCGTGATCAGCGAAAACGTGCGCAGCGTCGTGCTGTCGTCGGGCGCGGGCGATTTGGCCACGGCCTCGACCAGCAACCTGGGCGGCACTATCGAAACCTATTCCAGCGACCCGCTGGCCACGCAGGGCACCAGCCTGCAGCAAACGGTGGGCAGCCACCGCACCTCGCGCACGTTTGCCCGCTACGACACGGGCGCCTTCGGCGACGGCAGCAGCGCCTACTTTTCCATCCTGCACCACGAAGCGCGGGCCTGGGACTTCGATGCGCGCCAAGGCGGCGACCAGTTCAACGCCAAATACGTCAACCGCAGCGATGCGGGCAAGCTGACCCTGTTCTTCAATTACTCGGACAAGATCGAGCCGAACGAAGACAGCACCGTGCACGTGGCCGGCGAGACGAGCGCGCCGTACACGCGCCCCTTCCTGTATCCGGACTTCAAGGCGGCCCTCAATTACCTGTCGCCGACGGGCGCCACGCCCGCCGCCGACGGCAACAATTACCGCAATTACTACAGCGATGCGCAGCGCACCGATTACCTGGCCTACGCCAAGTTCGACGCCAACTTATCCGAAGGCATGACCTGGTCGAACCAGGTGTATTACCACAAGGATGACGGCGCGGGCGTGGTGGCCGGCCCCATCGGCGTGGCCGGCTTGCCGGGCCTGTTCAGCGTGTACTATCCGAAGCAGAACCTGAAAGAAGTCTTCGGCAACTCGGGCTACGCCGTGCGCACGACGGAATACGACATCAAGCGCGGCGGTTTCATTTCCACACTTCGCAAGGAAATCGGCAATCACCAGCTCGAAGCGGGCCTGTGGCTGGAACAGAACCGCTCGTCCGCCTACCGCCGCTGGTATGCGCTCGACGTCAACAACCCGACGTCGCCGTACGACCGCCCCAGCAATCCCTTGATCACGCAATACGGCAGCGAGATCGACAACAAGGTGGTGCAGCTGCACTTGCAGGATGAATGGCGCATCCGCCCCGATATCGCCCTGCAAGCCGGCTTCAAGTCCAGCCTGCAGTTTGCCGACGGCCGATTCCCCGTGCAGCCGGCCAAGGGCGCCATCGCCGGCGGTTCGACGGCCTTGCCGGTCGGCACCATCAACACGAAAAAATGGTTCCTGCCGCAAGTGGGCGCGCGCTGGGACTTCACGCCGCAAGACCAGCTGTATTTCAACATCCAGAAAAACATGCGCCAGTTCGTCACCTATGGCGGTGGCGGCGCCTCGCCATGGAGCTTGTCGAGCCAGGCCGCTTTTGATTTGTTCAAGCGCGATGCCAAACCGGAAACGGCCCTCACCTATGAAGTGGGCGTGCGCGGCAGCCATCCATTGAACCTGGGCGCCATCACGTCCATCGATGGGCAAATCAACGTCTACCACGTCGACTTCAGCAACCGCTTGCTGCAGATCAGCCCGACCCCCGTGATTTCCTCCATCATCGGCGGCAACCCCGTGCTGGCCAACGTGGGCAGCGTGCGCACGGACGGCATCGATATCGCCGGCACTGTTCACTTCGGCAACAATTTTTCGTTCTACAATGCCCTGTCGTACAACCGTTCGCAGTACGCGGACAATTACAACAATGGCGCCGCGCTGGTCCTGACTGCTGGCAAGAACGTGCCCGGCTCGCCGGAATGGCTGAACAAGTTCGTGGCTTCCGCAACGTTTGGCGATATCGAAGTGCAGCTGACGGGAGACTATGTGGCCAAGCGCTACGCGACATACACCAACGATTTGTCCGTGCCCAGCTATTTCCTGATGGGCCTGGGCGTGTCGGGCAAGCTGCCGGCCATGGCCAGCTGGCTGAAAAACCCGCGCTGGAGAGTGAACGTCAGCAACCTGGCCAACCGCGAAGGCTCGCTGAACGTGGTCGTCGGTGCGGCCGACAAGACCTACAACACCTTCCCGATCGCCCCGCGCCAGGGCTTCCTGACCTTGACGGCGGACTTCTGATGCGTACGCCAATCTTGCCGCAACGGCATTTTTCGCGCCGCAGCTTCGTCCGGGCGGCCGCCGGCGGCCTGGCGCTGGCCGCCGCGCCCGGCTTTGCGGCCAGCCTGCTGGCCACGCCACCTGCCCGTCCGCTCGTGTTCGCCCACCGGGGCGCCAGCGCCCTGCGTCCCGAGCACACCCTGGCGTCGTACGCCAAGGCCATCCTCGACGGCGCCGACTACGTCGAGCCGGACCTGGTCGCCACGCGCGACGGCATCCTCGTGGCGCGCCATGAAAGCAACCTGATCGACACCACCGACGTGGCGCGCCGTCCCGAATTCGCCAGCCGGCGTGGCAAGAAGATGGTCGACGGCGAATGGCATGAAGGCTGGTTCGTCGACGACTTCACCCTGGCCGAACTGAAAACCCTGCGTGCCATCGAACGCTTGCCGAAGGTACGCACCGGCAACACCTTGTACGATGGACAATTCCAGATCCCGACCTGGGAAGAAATCATCGATTTTGTTGCAGCGCAATCGGCCGCCAGCGGACGCATCATCGGCCTCGTGCCCGAGCTGAAAAGCTCGACCTACTTCCGCGATGCGGGCCTGGCGCTGGAAGACCGTTTCCTCTCAACCCTGCTGGCGCACGAGTACACGCGCCGCGCACCGATCGAAATCCAGTCCTTCGAAGTGGCAAATTTGAAATACTTGCGCGAGAAGCTGGGACGGCGCGCCAACGTGCGCCTGATGCAACTGGTGGTGGGCGGCGATATCCGCCCCATGGACGTGGCCAAGGCGGGCGGCAAGCTGACGTTCGGGCAGATGACGACGCCGGCCGGCCTGCGCGACATCGCCGCCTATGCGGACGTGGTGGCGCCGCCAACGCGAGCAATCATCCCACTGGGCGCCGACCAGCGCCTGGCCAAGCCTGCCTCCATCGTCGATGATGCGCACCAGGCGGGCTTGCTGCTGCACACGTGGACCTTCCGTCCGGAAAACCGTTTCCTGGCGGCCGATTTCCGCGATGGCAATGGCGAGAATGCGCGCAACGAAGCGGGTTCCGTGGCGGAAATGCGGCGCTATATCGAGACGGGGCTGGACGGCTTTTTCAGCGACGATCCGGGTTTGGGACGCATCGCCGCCGGATAAACATTTCGTAACAAATTCTTTTTCAGGGCGTGGCCGGCGGCTACGCCCTTATTATTCGTTTCTTGAATTTCTGAAATTGGAATTTGGAATTAGACATATATCGCGAACTCCATTATTGTGCAATGCAACAACAGACCATTCATGGAGGGCATATGTCCACTTTTACCAACACCTACAGCAACGACAACGTCAACTATTTCAGCAACCTGGGCCGTGCAACGCGCGCCTTCCTGGGCGCCCTGCTCGCTTCCAAGCCGTACAGCGACTTGGCACAGAAGGAAGTCATCGCCAGCAGCGTCGCCAATGAAGAGCGCTATGTGCGCCCAAGCAAGCGCGACATCGCCCTGCTGAACTCGGAAGCGGCACGTTACGAAAACCTGATGCCGAATCTGGCTTCTGAGTTGCGCTTCCTCGCTTCGCGCGGCTAACTCAATACTGAAAGGATTTTTATATGATGATTCTCGAAACCGCACTGATCGCCGTAGCCGTCGTCGTTACCGGCATCCATTTCTACCTGATCTCGACCGGCAAGGCCCGTTTCTGATCAGCAAACAGCAAGACAGTCGTGCATAGCAGTAGAAAGTAAGAAGTACCAGGTAGCAATAAAGCTGTGATATGTCAGCCTGGCAATCGGTCCAGGCTGGCAAGTGGGAAGTACTCAGTGCGGCGCGGCAGTGTCCACCGGCGTTTCCTGCAGTGGCGGGGTTTGTCCCTTGCGCACGATCTGCACGAAAATCTCATTCTGTTTGACCATGCCCAGCTCATAGCGGGCACGCTCCTCGACGGCGCCCGTACCATCTTTCAGGTCGCGCACTTCGGATTCGAGCTTGGCGTTTCGCGCCTTCAATTCCACATTCTTTTTATTCGCCACCGCCACTTGGGCTTCCATGTCGGCAACGCGCAGCCAGCCGCCTTTACCCAGCCAGAGGGGAAATTGGATCAGCAGCAGCAGGGCTGCCAGGGCGAGCGTAATCAGGCGCATGGGGTAGTCGGTTAACAAACCGGCCGGATATCTCCGGCCGGCCAGTGGGTTTTACATCAGCTTACTTCAGATTATAGAACGCATCGCGGCCAGGGTAGCTGGCGATGTCGCCCAGGTCTTCCTCGATACGCAGCAGCTGGTTGTACTTGGCCATGCGGTCCGAACGCGACATCGAGCCGGTCTTGATCTGCAGGGCGTTCGTGGCAACGGCGATATCGGCGATGGTCGAGTCTTCGGTTTCGCCCGAGCGGTGCGAAATGACGGCCGTGTAGCCGGCGCGCTTGGCCATTTCGATGGCGGCGAACGTTTCCGTCAGGGTACCGATCTGGTTGATCTTGATCAGGATCGAGTTGGCGATGCCTTTCGAGATGCCTTCTTTCAGGATCTTGGTGTTGGTGACATACAGATCGTCGCCGACCAGTTGCACTTTCTTGCCCAGTTCCGCCGTCAGGATCGCCCAGCCGTCCCAATCGCCTTCGTGCATCGCGTCTTCGATCGAGATGATCGGGTACTTGTCGCACCAGGTCGCCAGCAGGTTGGTGAACTCGGTGGCCGTCAGGCTCAGGCCTTCGCCTTCCATTTCGTACTTGCCGTTCTTGTAGAACTCGGACGCGGCGCAGTCGAGGCCGATGGCGATCTGCGTGCCTGGCTCGTAGCCCGCTTCTTCGATGGCCTGGATGATCAGCTTGATGGCTTCTTCATGGTTGGCCAAGGATGGCGCGAAACCGCCTTCGTCGCCGACGTTGGTGTTCAGGCCCTTCTTGTGCAGGATCTTTTTCAGCGTGTGGAACACTTCCGCGCCGTAGCGGACGGCTTCCTTGAACGACGGGGCGCCCACGGGAATGATCATGAATTCCTGGATGTCCAGGTTGTTGTCGGCGTGTGCGCCGCCGTTGATGACGTTCATCATCGGCACTGGCATCTGCATGGCGCCCGAGCCGCCGAAATAGCGGTACAGCGGCAAGCCCGCTTCTTCGGCGGCAGCCTTGGCGACGGCCATGGAGACGGCCAGGATGGCGTTGGCGCCCAGACGCGATTTGTTTTCCGTGCCGTCCAGGTCGATCAGGGTACGGTCGAGGAAAGCCTGTTCATTGGCGTCCAGGCCCATGATGGCTTCGGAGATTTCGGTATTGATGTTTTCGCATGCTTGCAGCACGCCCTTGCCGAAGTAGCGCTTGGCGTCGCCATCGCGCAATTCCACGGCTTCGCGCGAACCGGTCGAGGCACCCGACGGTACGGCCGCACGGCCCATCACGCCCGATTCCAGCAACACATCGCATTCGACGGTCGGGTTACCGCGCGAGTCCAGGATTTCGCGACCGATAATATCAACAATAGCACTCATGTCATTCTCCAAAGTTAAGCGTAACAGGGGGCTGCACACTGCGTTCTGATGCGCAATTGCACAAAGGGGGCAAAGAAACTCCCGGCGGGAACCATCAGGCCGGGAGCTGTCTTACGGGTAATACTGTCGCGATCGACCGCGTTATTCAGCAGCGGCGTTGGCTTCTTTGTGCGCCAGCGCTGCCTTGATGAACGAGGTAAACAACGGATGGCCGGTGCGTGGCGTCGACTTGAACTCGGGATGGTATTGCACGCCCATATACCATGGGTGGGCATTTTCACCCGTGCGTGGCAATTCCATGATTTCGCACAAATCTTCGCTCGGCGTACGGGCCGAAACGATCAGGCCAGCCGCTTCGACACGGGCCAGGTAGTGATTATTGGCTTCGTAGCGATGACGGTGACGCTCGGTCACCACGCTGCCGTAGATCTCGGCGGCGAGGGTGCCCGGATTGACGGCGCAGGTCTGCGCGCCCAGGCGCATGGTACCGCCCAGGTCCGAGTTTTCATCGCGCAACTCGACTTTACCATCGTGGTTTTGCCACTCATTGATCAGTGCAACGACAGGTTGATCCGTATCAAGGTCGAACTCGGTCGAATTCGCGTTCGGCATGTCTGCCTTGTTGCGCGCGTATTCGATCAAGGCCACTTGCATGCCCAGGCAGATGCCCAGGTAAGGGATCTTGTTTTCACGGGCGAACTGGGCCGCCTTGATCTTGCCTTCCACGCCGCGCTTGCCGAAGCCGCCCGGTACCAGGATGGCGTCGTACTTGCCCAGGCCGTCGCAGCCGGTCGTTTCGATTTCTTCCGAATCGATGTACTCGATGTTGACGCGGCTTTCCGTGTGGATGCCGGCGTGGCGCAGCGCTTCGATCAGCGACTTGTACGACTCGGTCAGCTCGACATACTTGCCGACCATGCCGACGGTGACTTCCGCCTTCGGGTGTTCCATCGTGTAGATCAGCTTGCTCCAGATCGACAGGTCGGCCGGTGCGGGGTCGAGGTCCAGCGCATCGCAGATGATCTTGTCGAGGCCCTGGTCGTGCAGCATTTGCGGCACTTTGTAGATGGTGTCAACGTCCCACACGGAAATGACGGCGTCTTCCTCGATGTTCGAGAACAGCGAGATTTTCGCGCGCTCGTCTTCCGGGATGGCGCGGTCGGCGCGGCACAGCAGCGCGTTTGGCAAGATGCCGATTTCGCGCAGCTTTTGCACCGAGTGCTGGGTCGGCTTGGTTTTCAGTTCACCGGCCGAGGCGATGTAAGGCACCAGGGTCAGGTGGACGAAGGCCGTGTTCTTGCGGCCGGCACGCAGGCTCAGCTGACGCGCCGCTTCCAGGAATGGCAACGATTCGATATCGCCGACGGTGCCGCCGATTTCGCACAGGGCCACGTCGTAGCCTTCGGCGCCACGGCGGATGTAATCCTGGATTTCATTGGTGATATGCGGAATCACCTGCACGGTCTTGCCCAGATATTCGCCCCGGCGTTCCTTGCGGATCACCGATTCATAGATCTGGCCAGTGGTGAAGTTATTCACCTTTTTCATGCGGGTGGAAATGAAGCGCTCGTAGTGACCGAGGTCGAGGTCGGTTTCGGCCCCGTCGTCGGTGACGAATACTTCACCGTGTTGCATAGGGCTCATCGTGCCAGGATCGACGTTGATATACGGGTCGAGCTTGAGCATGGTGACTTTAAGGCCGCGCGATTCGAGGATCGCGGCGAGGGAGGCGGCGGCAATCCCTTTTCCAAGGGAAGACACAACGCCACCAGTGACGAAGACAAATTTGGTCATTGCAGATGGTGCCGAACGGCACGTGCGGGAAATTGAAATTATACACTAAAGCCCGCCTGCGTCGCCTCCCGCGCGCGGAAATTTGCGCCAAATACCGACTATCCCTCCCCCTCCTGCTGTCTACGCACAACAAAATTGCAAGCTAGCAATAACTGAAATATTTCCAATTCCATACTTTGTGTGGGAGAGCGAACAGACCCTGCCGCACCCTGGCGGCACACTGGCATTTTCAACAGGAGGTCCATCATGAGCTACGAAGAACGCGACGCCTACGGCATGTATGTCAACCGCGGCCACAAAGGTCCCGGCCCGGAACTGATGGGTGCAGACACCCTGATCGGCGACCATGTGCACAACGCCAAGGATGAACATCTGGGCGAAATCAAGGAAATCATGATCGACATGCGCAGCGGCAAAATCGCCTACGCCGTCATGTCGCACGGCGGTGTGTTCACCATCGGCGAAAAGCTGTTCGCCGTGCCGTGGGAAGCGCTGCTGCTCGACACCGTCAACAAGCGCTTCACCCTCAACGTCGACAAGGAACGCATCGAAAACGCGCCCGGCTTCGACACGGATAACTGGCCGAACATGGCGGACCAAGCCTGGGCGACGTCGATCCACAGTTATTATGGAACGACGCCGCGCGAGTATTAAGAGCTGGCCTCATTTGGGGTCAGACCCGCCGGGGGCATGCGGCCCAATGGACCGCATGCCGATTCCAAAGGAACTGACCCCAGCTTTAAACTAGAACCGGTACTCCAGCCCCGCCACATACGTCCTCCCCCGCGCCGTACTCATCGGCGTATTGTCGTTCGACTGCGACGGCATCGAGTTCAGCCGGTTCAGCGCTTCCGAATAATTCTTGTCCATGGCGTTCTGCACCGACAGGCGCAGGAACAGGTTTTTCGTCACTTGCCAGCTCGCATACAAATCGATCACGGCCGGGATCTTCGGATTGTCCACCTTCGCCACTTCCCCCGTCACCGCATCGGCTTCGTTGTCCGGCGACAGGCGGCGGTTCGATCCCGTGTGCTTGATGATGGCGCCCACCTCCATTTTATTGTCCAGCAAGCGCGTGCCCACATCGAGGTTGTAGTAGGTGCTGGGCAGCTCGCTGATGTCGGACGCGCCAAACCACGCGCTGGCGATCGAGGTGGGCTGGCTGGTCTTTTCACGCGTGTACGACAGCCGCGCAAAAGCCGGGCCCAGCTGGTATTGCGCTTCCAGTTCCCAGCCGCGCGTGCGTACGGGCGTGGCCGAGTTGATGTAGATATACATATTGGTCACGTATTCGTCGACCGTCTCCCAGTCCGTGGCGATCACTTCCGAGATATTGCACTTGCGCCCGTTGTCACAGACAAGGAAGGATTGGCTGGTGATATAGCCGTCGATCTTGCTCTTGAAATACAAGGCCTTGAAGTTCAGCGCATCGTTCGCGCTCAGCAAACCGTGCAGGCTGGAATTAAAGCCCAGCTGATAGGTCGTCGCCTTTTCTCCCTTCAGGAAGGGGTTCATCGACGCGCCGCCATCGTTCGAGAAAAACACTTCCTGCGGATTCGGCCCGCGCATGGTGCGCTCGGCGCTGGCAAACGGCTGGAACCATGGCGTGACCTGTGCGGAAACGAGTAGCGAAGGATTGATCCCGTGTTCCTTCAGCGCGATATTCGCCGCCCCTTGCGGGAAGCATTTCACGCGCTCGTCGCAGGCCGGCTTGTAGCCCGTCAATTCGAAACGCGTGTAATTGAGCCCGGCATTGACTTGGTAGATACCGCGGTTGTATTGCAGGCCCGCATACAGGCTGTCGATCTTTTGCTTGCCGGCCGGGCCAAAGGTATTGTTTTCAATCGACTGCCGGTTGGCATCCGGATTGTCGGGATCGTCGACAAGGCTTTCCACGTGCTTGCTGTATTGATTGCGCATCAGCTTGCCGCCCACGGTCACCAGCGCATCGCCGCCCGCCAGCTTGAAGCTGCTCGTGTTGTTGATGTCAAAGGCATCGGCACGGTTGGCCGTGCTCGTGTTGACGAAATTGATCAACGCTTCCGGCATGTATTTCTGCTTGCCGCGGCTGCTGCTGGCCGTCACATTCAGGTCGATCAATTCCGAAAACGGCGTGTAGTGATATTTCACATAGTAGTCATCGCTCCGGATATCGCGGCGCGTGAACGTATTGCGGTAATCGCGTGCCGACAGTTCCAGCGCATGGAAATCGTTCAGTTTGAGGTCCAGCTTGAGCAATTGCGACTTCGGCTTTTGTTGATAGAAACGGTTGTAGCCGAAGCCGAATTGCTCGCTATCCGTGCCCTTGCCATTCTTGTAGTTGTTGCCGATCACGCTCGCGCTCGTGGCCGCCATGAAGCCGACGCTGCCGCCATCGAAGGCGGGGTTTTTCATGGCCACGGCCAGCATGGCACTGCGCCCCACGCCATTGTTACCGGCGGACATCTTCGTGCGCGCGCCCACCTTCTCACCCGTAAACACCACGTCATCGACGCCGATGGTGCGGAAGTTGGCGCTGCCGCCCAGCGCATTGACGCCGTCGCCACCGACGACATTACCGCGCGACACGTCCACGCCGATGATGAAATTCGGGTCGATCAGGGCGCCGAACTGGCTGCTGGGCACGCTACCATGCGCCACTTCCGACGGTGCGCTGCCATAGTAATTCTGCGTCACGCCATCGACCATGGTGTTGACCCGGCCAAAGCCGGACAGGCCACGGATGTTGACGCTGACGGCCCCTTGCGCCGGATCGATCTGGGTAAACGTGCCCGGCATGCCGCGCAGTATCTGGTCGACCGGCTGCAAGCGCGTATCGGCGCCGCGCGCACTGACGGCGCCCGGTTTTTCCAGCGCCTGCTGTTCCGCCGACACAGCCTCGCCCGATACGTTCAGCGGCGAAAACACGACCTTGCCATTGTCTTGTGCCTGTTGCGCCCATCCCTGCTGCGCGAGCAAGGCCATGCAGATGCCTACGGCCTGCGTCATTGTCTTGATATGCATACACCCTCGATTTCTTATGTAATTGAAAAAGTCAGCTGGCGCCGTGGCCGCTCTTGGCGTCGAGCTTGAACGACACGGGCAAGGTCACCGTCACCGTGCCCTGGTGCAAGACGTTGTCGGGCGGCGCCGGCAGCGGTTGCGCGCGCTCAAGCACTTGCAAGGCTTCGCGGTCGAGCAGCACCGTGCCCGATGAAGTGACCAGCTCGCTGGCCAGCAGCTTGCCGTCGCGGTCCACCTGGAAACGCACCCAGGCGGCGCCGGCCCGCTTGCGCTGGCGCGCATCGCCCGGATAGCGTTTGAAATGGGCCAGGTGGCCCAGCACGCGGCTTTGCCAGCTGGCGGGCGCGGCATTGGTCGACGGCGTATCGCTATCGAATGGCGCCGCCTGCGGACCGCGCACGGCGGCCGGCGCCGGCGTCGCGCTGCTGCTGGCTTGCGCGGGTAATGACGCTTCCTTCACGGCATCCTTGCCCGGCTCCGCCGACGGACTGGTTTCCGCCTTCGCTTCTTTTTCCGCCGCGACGATATCCGGCGCGGCGGCGCGCGCCAGCACGGGCAGCGCTTCTTGCCTGGCCGTGCTCTTTTTGGGTTGGGCGGCACTGGACGCCGCCGACTGGCGCGCCCCTGCCGCTGTCGCCTGTTGCGTTTCCGGCGACATCGCTTGCGCGGCAAATACCACCATCACGCTGGCGGGCGGCTGCGTGGGAGCGACGCTGGCGGGCCGCCAGCCGGCCCACAGCAGCAGCGCCAGCACGGCCGCCACTACCAGCGACGTGGCGATGCCCCAGCTCAATATCGGACGCGGATTCACCCGCCCTCCCGGCCCACCAGGCCCACTTTCAGATAGCCGGCCTGGCGCAGGGCATCCATCACGCCCAGCACATCTTCATAGGCCGCTTGCTTGTCGGCCTGGAAAAACAGGATGCGCTGGCGGTCGCCGCCCGTTTGCACGTCGAGCAGGCTGCCCAATTGCTCGCGCGCCACGGGTGCCTCGCCCAAGTACAGGCTGCGGTCGGCTTTCAGGGAAACGAACAGGGGCTTGTCGGGGCGCGGTGCCGGCTTGGCCGTGGCGGCCGGCAAGTCGATTTTCAGGTCGACGGTGGCCAGCGGCGAGACCACCATGAAGATGATCAACAGCACCAGCATCACGTCGATGAAGGGCGTGACATTGATCTCGCTCAATTCCGGCATGTCGGCGGTGTCGTCATCCGAGGAAGGAAACAGGGAAGCCATGGCTCAGGCCTGCTTGCGCGTGTCGAGGTCGCGGCTCAGCATCAGCAGCACTTGCGCGGAAGCGGCGCGCAGCTGCGCCTTGTACTGGTTGATGCCCCGACTCAATACGTTATAGATGACGACGGCGGGAATCGCCGCCACCAAGCCCAGGGCGGTGGCCAGCAAGGCTTCCGCGATGCCGGGCGCGACAGTGGCCAAATTCGTGCTCTGGCTGACGGCGATGCCGATGAAACTGTTCATGATGCCCCACACGGTGCCGAACAGGCCGACGAACGGCGCTACGGCGCCGATGCTGGCGAGCAGACCGATGCCTTGCGTCATGCTGCGTACCTGCTGCGCAATGAACTGTTCCTGGCGAAAGCCGGCCCGTTCCTTCAGGGCCGCCGCTGGCGCGCTGGCGTGCGATAAATTCAATTCCTGCTGCACGTCGTCGAGCAGCTGTTGCGCCAGCGAAGTGCTGCCCGCGCCCTCCACTTTGACGGCCGCGTCGGGCAAGGAAGTGGCCGTCTTCAGCACGGCGACGGCTTGCGCCGCTTCGCGCCGCGCTTGCAGCAAGCTGGCGCCCTTCACCAGCAAGACCACCCAGGTGGCCAGCGCGGCGACCAGCAAGCCGATGAGCACGCTTTTGACGACCTGGTCGGCAGCGAAAAACATGCCCAGCGGCGACATATCGTGCGGCAAGGCGGACGCTTGCGCGGTGGCATGCAACAGGGACAGCAATACGCCGCAGGTAGCGGCTTTGAGACAGGAGATACGCATGGAAGCTTCAACAGGTAACAGGCATGGCTGCGCCAACGGCGCGCACGCGCATGCAAAAAAATCGGACGAACTACCTAGCTGCTGCGAAGAAGCTTGCTGGGGGAGAATGCCGGGCTGAACGCCCGGCGGAGGCGCTAAGGCTTACTTGGCGCTGGCGACGGCGGGCGTAACAACCGGCGTGAACCAGACGAAATCGGCCTGCGGCGCCAGCACCGTCGCGCCCTGCTGCGCCAGGACCAGCACCAGCGGCGCGGGGCCGCCCGTCAAGTCCTGTACGTGCAGCGGCACGCCCAGGTCCTTGTGCGCGTGGTAGGCGCCGGCGATCAGCACGGCCGGCACGGGTGCGGCCAGCAGGCGCTCGGCCATGCGGCGGTCGCGCTGCTGCTGCACCGACAGCATGGCGGCCAGGCGCGGCTCGTCGATCTGGTTGTCATGCATGACGCGGATGATGTCTTTCAATTTGTCATGCACCTTGCCATCGTTGGCCAGGTTCGAATGCTTGCCCTGCACGGCCGGCTTGTCGATAAACATTTGCTTGATCTCGCTGCGGTCCAGGTTGGCCGACCAGACGGGATACGGCGCGCGCATCACCGTCATCACCAGGTCGCCATATTGCGCCCACTTCCAGTTCGGCTGCCAGGCCACCAGCTCGGCCACGTGTTCGGGGCGCACGACGGGGTCCGTCTGCAGCCATGGCTTGACCTTGTCCACCTTGGCTTGCTGGTCCGGGTTCAGCATTTCCAGCAGCACGCTGCCTTGCGGACGCTGGCCCTGCAACTGCTGCAACAGCCATTGCTCGATCTGGTGATGGCTGAGCTGGTCATGCTGCTCGCCCACGATGACACGCGGCGCGGCGGCCAGCTGGGCCAGCAATTGCTCGGCAGTCACGCGCTTGCCGCTGCGCAGGTCGACGATCTCGCCCAGCTGGCGCACGTCTTGCGCAGCGGCAGGCGCAACGGCGGTGGCGCCGGTGACGGGCGTGACGCTGCCGCAGGCGCTCAGGGCCAGCACGCAGGCGGGCAGGACGGCGGCGAGGGACAGGGGGAATCTCATGGGCATGGCCTTTCGGGTTGAAGCACGCATTGCAAAATAACTACTGGCTGGCATTTTAATAGAAATGATTCTCATTTACAACCACTGCGCGGCGCATCATGCGGAATTTTTTACAACTGGCAAAAATGGTGCTTCGGTGAAATCTCCAGGTGCGGGGTAGAATAAAAAAAACGGAGGACTTGCGTGAATCAAACTGACCAGTTGGCGGTACTGAAAAAACCGCTGCCAGACTCTCTTGCTGCCGTACTTTCCCTGATCTTTGCCGACCGCTTTTCCATGACGCAAGCCATGCGCGAACACCATGGACGCGACGAGTCGAGCTATCCCCCCATGCTGCCGGACGCCGTCATCTTCGCCCATTCCACCGAGGAAGTGGCGGCCGCCGTCAAGCTGTGCAGCGCGCACGACGTGCCCATCATCGCCTACGGCAGCGGCACCTCGCTCGAAGGCCACGTGCTGGCCCTGCATGGCGGCGTGACGATTGATCTGTCGCAAATGAATCAGATGGTCGCCGTGCATGGTGAAGACTTGACGGCCACCGTGCAGGCAGGCGTAACGCGCAAGCAGCTCAATGAAGAAATCCGCGACACGGGCCTGTTCTTCCCCATCGACCCGGGCGCCAATGCGTCCTTGGGCGGCATGGCGGCCACGCGCGCCTCGGGCACGAACGCCGTGCGCTATGGCACCATGCGCGAAAACGTACTGGCCCTGACCGTGGTGACGGCCGATGGCCGCATCATCAAGACGGGAACGAGGGCGAAAAAATCGTCGGCCGGCTACGACCTGACGCGCTTGTTCGTCGGCAGCGAAGGGACGTTGGGCATCATCACGGAAGTGACCGTGAAACTGTATCCGCTGCCGGAAGCGATCTCGGCGGCCGTGTGTTCGTTCCCCGGCACGGGCGAAGCCGTCAGCGCCGTGATCCAGACCATCCAGATGGGCATTCCTGTGGCGCGGGTCGAGTTTCTCGATGAAAATGGCGTGAAAGCCATCAATGCCTACGACAAGATGGCGCTGCCGCAAAAGCCGCTGTTGCTGTTTGAATTCCACGGCACGCCGGCCAGCGTGGCCGAGCAGGCGCAGCTGGTGCAAGCCATCACGGCCGAACACGGCGCCAGCGATTTCGAATGGGCCAGCCGGCCCGAAGACCGCTCGCGCCTGTGGGCCGCGCGCCACAATGCGTATTTCGCCCTGCTGCAGATGCGCCCCGGCAGCCGCGCCATTTCCACCGACTGCTGCGTGCCGATTTCGCGCCTGGCCGAATGCATCCTCGCCACCAAGGCCGATTGCGAAGCGCAGGGCCTCGTCTACGCCATCATCGGCCACGTGGGCGACGGCAATTTCCACGTGCAGATGCTGGTCAATCCCGACGACCCGGCCGACATCGCGCGCGCGGAAAAGGTCAACAGCGACATGGTCACGCGCGCCATCGGCATGGACGGCACGTGCACGGGCGAGCACGGCGTGGGCATGCACAAGATGGCTTTCCTGGTGGAAGAACATGGTGTAGGCGCCATCGACACCATGCGCGCCATCAAGCACGCGCTGGACCCGAAGAACATCATGAATCCGGGGAAGATCGTGCGCTGGTAATCAGGCCGTCAACTCCATGCGCATCGGCACGAAGGCGATGCCGCCCTCTTCCACCTTCGGCCCCGTGGCGACAAAGCCCAGGCTCGTGTACAGGGGCAAGGCATACAGCGAGGAGTTGACGGTAAAGGCCGTCACATCGCCCCTGGCCAGCGACGCATCGCGGGCTGCCTGCCACAAACGGCGCGCCATGCCGCGCCGGTGCAGGGCGCGCGGCACGAACATGTGGAACAGATGCGTGTTGTCGCGCATGGCCACGACGCCGGCCAGCTCGCCGCCGATATGCGCGAGCTGATACGCGTAGCGCGACTGTGACAGATAGCCTTCAATGGCGGGCTGGCGGCAGTGTTCGATGAACTTTTCCGCCCCCGCGCCATCCGGATGCAGGGTCAAAAAGGGCATCAGGTCGTCGATCAGGGCAACGATGGCGGGCGCGTCGGCGACGAGGGCGGGACGCAGTGTCGGTTCGGGTAATGTTGTCATTCTTAAATAATGCCATGCCCTCCTCCCCGCCTGCAACTCTCAACAGAAATCCCGGCTGCTGGTCCGCAAGCGTCCCAGCAAATGCGACATGTCGACCAGGCGCTTGGCCACCAGGTTGCGCACGATGCCCTCGCGCTGCCATATGCCGTACACGCCCAGCAACGGCGCGCTCAGCACTTCGCGCCGCTGGCTTTCCACCAGGTCTGGCCAGACGATGACGTTGACCGTGCCCGTCTCGTCTTCCAGTGTCATGAAGATCACGCCCTTGGCCGTGCCCGGCCGCTGGCGCACGGTGACGATGCCGCAGGCGCGCGCCACTTGCCCGCTCGTGTACGTCATCAGCGTGGACGCCGGCATGAAACGCTGTTCCAGCAATTGCCTGCGCAGCAGCGCCAGCGGGTGGCGGCCCAGGGTCAGGCCTTGCGCGCGGTAGTCGCTGACGATGCTCTCGCCTTCCGTCGGCGCGGCCAGCATGGGCAAGTCTTCCTCTTGCGTCGTGGCGCGCAGCAAATCCCTGTCGGGCACGGCGCCGGCCGCCTGCCACAGCGCTTCGCGCCGGTGCCCGGCCAGCGCGTGCAGCGCGTTGCCGGCGGCCAGCACCTGCAAGTCATGACGGTCCAGGCCGCCACGCAGGGACAGGTCGGCCACGTCGATAAAAGCGGCAATGGCGCGCGCATCCTCGATACGCCGGGCGGCCTCGGCACGCATGCCGAACAGGCTGTTCAAGCCCAGGCGCACGGCGGGCGCGCCCCCTTCCTCGGCCTCTTCCAACGTCGCTTCCCAGGCGCTGATGGCCACGTCGACGGGCAGCACCTGCACGCCATGCCGGCGACCATCCTGCACCAGTTGCGAGGGACTGTAAAAGCCCATGGGCTGGCTGTTGAGCAAGGCGCACAGGAAGGCGGCCGGTTCGTGGCATTTCAGCCAGGAACTGGCGTACGTCAGCAGGGCGAAACTGGCCGCGTGCGACTCGGGAAAACCGTATTCGCCAAAGCCCTCGATCTGGCTGAAGATGGCCTCGGCAAACTTTTTCTCATAGCCATTGTCCACCATGGCATTGACGATGCGGTCATGGTAATTGTTCATGCCGCCCTTGCGTTTCCAGGCCGCCATAGCGCGCCGCAACTGGTCCGCTTCGCCGGGCGTGAAATCGGCCGCGATGATAGCCACCTGCATCACCTGTTCCTGGAAAATGGGAATGCCGAGAGTACGCCCCAGCGCCTTTTCCAGGCCCTTCGGATACTCGACCAGTTCCTTCTGCTGGCGGCGCTGCAGATACGGATGCACCATGCCGCCCTGGATGGGGCCGGGGCGCACGAGCGCCACCTCGATGACGAGGTCGTAGAATTCACGGGGCCGCAGCCGGGGCAGCATGCTCATCTGCGCGCGTGACTCGATCTGGAACACGCCGATGGTGTCGGCCTCGCACATCATGTCGTAGGTGGCGGGGTCTTCGCGGGGAATATCCTGCAGGCGGAACTCCTCGCCGCGCCGCGCACCGACCAGTTCCAGGGCGCGGCGCAGGGCCGACAGCATGCCCAGCGCCAGCACATCGACCTTCATCAAGCCCAGCTCCTCGAGGTCGTTCTTGTCCCACTCGATGACGCTGCGCTCGGCCATGGTGGCGTTTTCAATCGGCACCAGGCGCGACAATTTTCCATGCGCAATCACAAAGCCGCCCGGATGCTGCGACAGATGGCGGGGAAAGCCCAGCAACTGCTGCGCCAGGCCGGCCCACTGCTGCGACAATGCCGCTTCCGGGTCGAGCCCGCATTCGGCCAGGCGCTCCAGCAGATCGCGCTTGCCGTCGAACCAGCGGTGCGCCTTGGCCACTTTTTCCACGATGGCCAGGTCGATCCCCAGCGCCCGGCCGCTGTCGCGCAAGGCGCTCTTCGGCCGGTAGCTGATCACCACGGCGGCCAGCGCGGCCCGCTCGCGCCCATATTTTCCGTAGATATATTGAATCACCTCTTCGCGCCGCTGGTGCTCGAAGTCGACGTCGATGTCGGGCGGCTCGTTGCGCTCGCGCGACATGAAGCGCCCGACCAGCGAATTGCCGCGTGCCGGGTCCACTTCCGTGATGTGCAGGCAATAGCAGACGGCCGAATTGGCGGCCGAGCCCCTGCCCTGGCACAGGATGTTTTGCGAGCGGGCAAAGCGCACGATGTCGTACACGGTCAAAAAGTACGCTTCATACGACAGCTCGGCGATCAGTTCCAGCTCCTGCTCGATCTGCTCCTGCACGTTGGCCGGAATGCCCAGCGGAAAGCGGAGACGCGCGCCCGCATATGTTTCCTCGCGCAGATAGGTCGCCGGCGTGTGGCCTTGCGGCACCAGTTCGTCGGGATAGTCATAGCACAGGCTGTCGAGCGAGAACTTGCACAGGTCCGCGATGCGCAAGGTTTCCGCCAGCGCTTGCGGCGGATACACATTGGCCAGCCGCAAGCGCGCGCGCAAATGCTGCTCCGCGTTTTGCGCCAACGCATAGCCGCATTCGCCCACGGGCTTGCCCACGCGAATCGCGCACAAAGTGTCGAGCAGGGGCTTGCGCGAACGCACGTGCATGCACACGTGGCCGACGGCCACCACGGGCAAACCCTGCGCCTGCGCCGCCTCTTGCACGGCGCTGCGGTGCGCGTCATCCTGCGCCCGCTGCAGCAGGTTCAGGCCGATCCAGCTGCGCTCGCCGCCAAAGGTGGCCGCCATCCACGCCCCCTGTGCGCGCACGGTTTCCGGCTGGGCCGGATAGCTGGGCAGCAAGATCATCAGACAGCCGGGCAGCCCCTGCAAATGGGCAAACTCCGCCGAAGGCGCCGCAAAATCGTCGGGCGTCAGCAAATAGCGCCCCTTGGCCGCCCGCGTGCGCGCCATGGTAATCAGTTCCGACAAATTGCCATAACCGTCGATGTCCCGCACCAGCGCCAGCAAGGACAGGGCCGGACTGCCGTCGGCCTGCGTCAAATGAAAATGCGCGCCGATAATCAGCGGAAAACCGGCCCGCTTGGCTGTCGCATGGGCACGCACGACGCCCGCCAGCGAGCACTCGTCGGTAATGGCCAACCCCTTGTACCCGAGCTGGACGGCGCGCGCCACCAGCTCTTCCGCATGCGAGGCTCCATGCAGGAAGCTGAAATTGCTCAAGCAGTACAGCTCAGCATACTCGGGTAAGACGGCGCCCCACATGATCCACCTCAATACTGTATATAAACACAGTATACTATACTCATCTGGAAGCAAGGGGCCGGTTTAAGCAGGGGCCAGCACTGCATGAAGAAGCCATAGCGAACGGAAGGGATAGGTGGCAGGGAAGCGCAACAGCTGTTGATTTAGAAAGTCAAAAGCTGAGAGCCTGAAAAGTCAATGCGCGACAATACGAAACTCCGTTGCGGTGGCGATGGGACGAACTTGATTGCGCTCCCGTTTCAATTCCACGATGCCGTAGTTGGACATGGTTTTCAGTGTCCGCGACAGATTGCTCGGTTTACGGCCCGTTGTCTCAGCCAAGGCCGAGATGGATTCCGGTTGCGTTTCCAGAATCACGTGCAGTAATGCCCGGTTTTCGTCGCTCAGGACTTCCGCCAGCGATTTGATGGAAGTGAACCAGACTTTGGGTTCGTTCGGCTTCGGTTTATAGGTACCGCGAGCGATGGCGAGCACGCGTTCGCGGATTTTCTCTTGCGGCATGATGCCAATAAAAATCGGTTTCATTGCTTTTTTACCTCCAGCAAAATGCGGTCCACGTCAGCAAAGAAGTCATTGATCAGATGCTGTGCGTCCTTGAATTCGTATGGCACTCCCTGATCTGACGGATGCCGATGTTTATGGTCAAAAGTTACGATACGTCCCGCATATTTGAATTTCTTTGGCGGCTTCACCATATGGGCATTGTCGTAACCGAGGATGCGTTTGCCATACGGTTCGTGCAACGTCAGCGAGTAGCGTATGCCGTGGGGGATCTCATCCGATACCTTTGTCCGCCTGGCTTCTATCTTGATCCAATAGCCGCCATCCTGGTCGAGTATGGAACCATCAAGGTCCAGCAATGTATCAATGGCAGGATCGATCCACATGCGGCAAAGTATATCATCAGTTGATATGCAGCTTCCATGAAGGCGTCAATAAGCAGAGCCTTATCGCTACAGGCTGGCAGGATTGCAAGAGGCGTTGCGCATATTTTCGTTTATGCTCGTGTTTTACCTTATGCCTCGCCCACCATGATCGTCCACTTCTTAAAATGTTTCGGCGCCGCACCCGGTGGCGGCAATGCGGCGCTGGTCGTGGAAAACGACGACAGCAGCGAAACGGCGCGCCAGCAATTCGCCAGCGAGCGCCAGGTCAGCGCCTGCGTCTTCCTCGACCGGCAAGCGGACGGAGGCGTCGTGCTCGACTATTTTTATCCGCACACGCGCAGTCCCCTGTGCCTGCATGCCACCCTGGCGGCCGCGCATGTGCTGCTGACGGCGCCTGGCGCCCCGGCAACCTTGACGGTCGCCACGGCCATGCGCGGGCAAGCCTTGCAGCTGGTGCGCCGCGCAGAAAATTTATTTATTGGTTTGGCGCAGCAGCCGGCGCCGGCCGTCATAGTGGAAAAATATGTGCCGTCGGAACTGATGGGCCAGCACATGCACTTGCTGTCGCCACCCGTGGTCGCCTCCGTCGGCAGCCCGAAGCTGCTGCTGGAAGTGGCCGACCGCACCACCCTGCGCGCGCTGCGGCCGAACCTGGAACTGATCGCCGACTGGAGTGCCTTGCATCAGGTCAACGGCTGCTATGCGTATTGCCGCACGGGCGAACACGAGTACGAAGGACGCAACTTCAACCACCTCGACCCGGCGCTGGAAGACAGCGCCACGGGCGTGGCGGCGGGCGCGCTGTCAGCCCATTTGCAGCAGTCGCTGCGCCTGCGTCAGGGTCACGTGACGCAGCAACCTTGTTTGATCGAGGTGCAATACAGCGCGCAGGCAATCTGGGTGGGCGGCATGGTGCAACGCAGCACCTGAACGGGGCATGCCGCACCAGTACAAGGCAAGCCGGGCAGCGGCGAAAAGATAATCAACTAGGAAACAACAGTTACTACAAATTTGTAATAAGAAAACAAAGTATCGCTGGTGAATGATGAAATGATGGCACTAGAATCAAGTCACAATACCACTTGGAGATACTGCGTGCCGACCCTCACCACCTTGCGTAAAGCAGTCCTCATCAGCCTGTACGGCAGCGCCGCCCTGGCCGCCTTCAGTCCCGCCGCCATGGCGCAGAGCAACGACCCTGCGGCCACAGAAGGCCCCGTACAAACGGTCAGCGTGGTCGGCTCGCGCAGGGTCGCCAGTTCCTCCACCGATACGATGGTGCCGGTCGATATCATTCCGATTTCCAAGGTGGCCGAGCAAGGCGGCCAATTCGACCTGGCGCAATCGCTGCAATACATCTCGCCCTCGTTCAATTCCACGCGCCAGACGGGCGCCGACGGGGCCGACCTGATCGATTCAGCAGCCCTGCGCGGCCTCGGTTCCGACCAGACCTTGGTGCTGGTCAACGGCAAGCGGCGCCACACGACGGCCCTCGTCAACCTGTTTGGCGCGCGCAACCGCGGCAACACGGGCACGGACATGAATGCGATTCCCTTGTTGGCGATCAAGAACGTGCAAGTGCTGCGCGACGGCGCCGCCGCCCAGTACGGCTCGGACGCCATTGCCGGCGTGATCGACATCGAACTGAAGAAAAGCCTGGGCTGCGAAGCGGTGGCCGGCTACAGCCAGTATTCGGAAGGCGACGGCAAGAATTACATGACCTCGGCCTACTGCGGCATCGCGCTGGGCGACAAGGGCACCCTGGCCATCACCGGCGAATACCTGGACCGGGGCCGCTCGAACCGGGCCGATTCCGACAGCATGCGCATCATCGGCGACACCAAATCCAAAAATAAAACCCTGTACGTGAATGGCGACTACGCCACCAGCGGCACGGGCAAGCTGTACTTCACTGCCGGCGCGCAGACACGCGACGCCTCGAGCGCCGCATTTGGCCGGGGCGGCATCGGCAGCGATGACATCCCGTCGCGCAATTCGGCCGCCATGTACCCGGACGGTTTCGTGCCTTTCATTAACGGCAAGATCGACGATCAGTACGCCACCATCGGCCACCGCAGCCAGATCGGCGAATGGCATGCGGACTTTTCGCAAACCTATGGCTACAACAAGATGCGCTACGACATCAGCAACACGCTGAACGCCTCGATCGCCAACCTCGACCTGATGAACGGCGGCAAGGGCGTGAGCGCCAGCAGCTACGACGCGGGCGGCTTCTCGTTCCAGCAGCTGACCAGCAACGCCGACTTCAGCCGCTACTATGACACGGTGATGCGCGGCATGAACGTGGCCTTCGGCGCCGAATACCGCAGCGAGGAATACAAGATCATGGCCGGCGAACCGGGCTCCTACAACGACGCCGACGGCGTGGGCGTGGGCGGCAATGCGGGCAGCCAGGGCTTCCCCGGCTTCCAGCCCGGCGACGCCACCAAGGCCAAGCGCCACAGCATCGCCGCGTATGGCGACGTGGAACTGGAATGGACGGAACGCCTGAAAACCCAGGCAGCCTTGCGCTATGAAAAATTCAGCGACTTCGGCTCCACCGTGACGGGCAAGCTGGCCGGCAGCTACAAGCTGGCGCCAAACGTGCTGCTGCGCGGTTCGGCCAGCACGGGTTTCCGCGCGCCATCGTTGCAGCAAGTGTATTTCTCGTCCACCTTCACCGACTTCATCGGCGGCGTGCCCACCGACGTGGTGCTGGCGCCGAACGGCGGCACCGTCGCCAACGCGGCCGGCATTCCCAAGTTGAAAGAGGAAAAATCCACCAGCTTTACCTTGGGCACCACCTGGACGCCGACGCAAGCCATCTCCGTCACGGCCGACCTGTACAACATCAAGATCAAGGACCGCATCGTGCTGTCGGGCCGCTTCAATGCCGACAATTACCCTGACCTGGCCGCGCGCCTGGCCCTGTTGGGCGTGGGCGAGGCGCAATTCTTCGTCAACTCCATCGACACGCGCACGCGCGGCCTGGACCTGACGGCTTCGCACAAGGGCGAGCTGGCCGGCAACCGCCTGAATACCTTCGTGGCCTTGAACTTGAGCAAGACGGAAGTGACGAAAGTCAAGACGCCCGCCTCGCTGACGGGCTTCGAAGATGTCTTGCTGTCCGAGCGCGAACGCCTGTTCATCGAACAGGGCGGCCCGCGCGCGAAAGCCACGCTGGGCTTCGACTACATCACGGGCAAGCTGGAATCGGATCTGCGCATCATCTATTTTGGCCCGCAAACCCTGGGCACCTTCAGCGGCACGGCCGAAGGCGTACCGAACGCCCGCTACAAGGCCAAGACCTCGGCCGACCTGAGCTTTACCTACAGCATCAGCAAGAACACCAAGCTGACTTTCGGCGGCAACAACATCTTCAACGTCAAGCCCACCACGCAAAACGCGGATGAGACGGATAACGGCTTCAAATACGACAGCGTGCAGTTCGGCCTGAACGGCGCTTCGTATTTCGGACGGCTGTGGGTAAAGTTCTGACCACCGTATCCACCTAAAAAAACAGCGGCTGCGCCAGCATGGGCAGCCGCTGTTTTTATGTCGGCATCACCATTCAATGCTCATCGCCCGCATAGATCCACATGGGCTCTGTTTTCCCGGCACGAACAAATCCCACGGATTCGTAGAACGCGATGGCCTTGCCGTCCGCCGTCAGCATTTGCTGGTGAAATCCCGCATATTTTTCCAGCATGGCCGCCATCATCTTTCTGCCGACGCCCTGGCCCTGCGCCATCGGATCGACGAGCATATGCGGAAAGTAAACAACCAGATGGCCATCGGAAATGGCATTGCCGATGCCAATCAGTTTGCCATCGGCACGGGCCGTCACCAGGCTGTGGGAATTGCGCAGCGCAGCCATCAGCTCTTTGGGCTTTTCCGCGGACGACCAGTGATTGGCCTTGTAGAGGGCTATCACTTCTTGCTCGGTGATCACATCATTCATGGAAATTTGCATCGGCACGGCCTTCTTTATGAATGACGCTGACCTTCGCAATGGGAAGGTCCAAGCGTTTCGATCACATCACCATCTATTGTATCGATCCACGCCCCGCCAGTTTCACAACTCGTAGACGCCCATGCTCCAGTAGCGGCTGCCTTGCCTGTTGCGGGCAAGCCAACCCAATGCCTGCAGTTCCTTGCCGATCAAACGATTCATGATGCCATGTCCGACTAGCAGCACAGGCCCCTTGGCGGCAAGCGCAACAAGCCGCTCGGCGGCGGCCCTGGCACGCTGCCGGGTGAGCGTCAGCGAGTCCGAGCCGCGCGCATAACCGCAAAGCCACAGCAGGCGGAAAATCACTGCCCAGGCTTGAGGCGGCAGCCAAGGCGCTTTCCAGAGCGCAAAGGGAAGCTCCGCTTCAGTGAAAATCGCCTCTTGCGTGAATGGCAAGTCACCCAGCGCCCTGGCCGTCGAGCATGCCCTGGGTGCCGTGCTGGCCACGATGGTCGACGCGGAAAGCGCGGCCACGGGGCACTCCGCAGGGATACTGCCCTCCTTGATCAGCGATTGATTGTAGAGATCAATCCACTGTCCCATTTGCATGGGCGCTATCCAGCCGCCCTTGACGAGTTGCGGCTCGCCGTGACGCATCAGTGTTATTCGCATGTTCAGTTCGGTCGCCTCGCATATTTATCAGCCTGCCTCATTGCCCCGACGGTGCCCGGCCAGAACGGCCGCAGTGAACAATATTTGCCCTGCGGCAGAAAGCACGGATAATAGCGCCTAACTCATAAGCACTGTATTGGATTACCTCATGGAAATTAAAGTCAACTTTCTCGACAAGCTGCGTCTCGAAGCCAAGTTCGACGATTTTACGGTCATCGCCGACCAGCCCATCCGCTACAAGGGCGATGGCTCGGCGCCTGGCCCGTTCGATTACTTTTTGGCATCATCGGCACTGTGCGCGGCCTACTTCGTGAAGTTGTATTGCGATACGCGCAATATTTCCACCGAAAACATCCGCCTGTCGCAAAACAATATTGTTGATCCAGAAAACCGTTATCAGCAGATTTTCAAGATTCAGGTCGAGCTGCCGGCCGATATCTCGGCCAAGGACCGCCAGGGCATCCTGCGCTCGATCGACCGTTGCACGGTCAAGAAAGTGGTACAAACGGGTCCCGAGTTCGTGATCGAAGAAGTGGAAAACCTGGACGCCGATGCGCAGGCTTTGCTGGCTTTAAATCCAGCCCCTGGCGCGAATACCTATATCGTCGGCAAGGATTTGCCGCTGGAACAGACCATCGCCAATATGTCGGGCCTGCTGGCCGGCTTGGGCATCAAGATTGAAATCGCCTCGTGGCGCAACATCATCCCGAATGTCTGGTCGCTGCATATCCGCGATGCGCATTCACCCATGTGTTTCACCAACGGCAAGGGCGCGACCAAGGAAAGCGCGCTGGCGTCGGCCCTGGGCGAATATATCGAGCGACTCAGCAACAACCATTTCTACGCCGGTTCGTTCTGGGGCGAGGACATCGCCAACGCGCCATTCGTCCACTACCCGAACGAGCGCTGGTTCAAGCCGGGCCGCAAGGATGCGTTGCCGAAAGAGATTCTCGATGAGTATTGCCTGGATATCTACAACCCCGATGGCGAGCTGCGCGGCTCGCACCTGATCGACACCAACTCCGGCAATGCCGAGCGCGGCATCTGCTCGCTGCCGTATGTGCGTCACTCCGATGGCGAAGTCGTGTATTTCCCGTCGAACCTGATCGAAAACCTGTACGTCAGCAATGGCATGAGCGCCGGCAATACCCTGGTTGAAGCGCAGGTGCAATGTCTGTCGGAAATTTTCGAACGTGCCGTCAAGCGCGAAATCCTCGAAGGCGAAATCGCCCTGCCCGACGTGCCGCATGAAGTGCTGGCGAAATACCCGGGCATCGTGGCCGGCATCGCCGGCCTGGAAGAGCAAGGCTTCCCCGTGCTGGTCAAGGATGCGTCGCTGGGCGGCGTGTACCCGGTGATGTGCGTCACCCTGATGAACCCGCGCACGGGCGGCGTGTTCGCCTCGTTCGGCGCGCACCCGAGCCTGGAAGTGGCGCTCGAGCGCAGTCTGACGGAATTGCTGCAGGGCCGCAGCTTTGAAGGCCTCAACGACTTGCCGCAGCCCACGTTTGCCAGCGAAGCCGTCACCGAGCCGAATAACTTCGTCGAACACTTCATCGATTCGAGCGGCATCGTCTCATGGCGCTTCTTCAGCGCCAAGGCCGATTACGATTTCGTCGAGTGGGATTTTTCCGGTCACGGCGAAAATTCGAATGCCGAGGAAGCGGCGACGCTGTTCGGCATCCTCGCCGGCATGGGCAAGGAAGTGTACACGGCCGAATACGACCAGCTGGGCGCCACGGCCTGCCGCATCCTCGTGCCCGGTTATTCCGAGGTGTATCCGGTCGAAGATCTGATCTGGGACAACACCAACAAGGCGCTGCTGTTCCGCGCCGATATCCTGAACCTGCATAGCCTGGACGATGCCAGCCTGGAAGACTTGCTCGACCGCCTGGAAAACAGCGAGCTCGACGAGTACGGCGACATCGCCACCCTGATCGGCATCGAATTTGACGAAAACACGGTGTGGGGCCAGCTGACGACCCTGGAATTGAAGCTGCTGATTCATCTCGCCTTGCAGCAATTCGAGGAAGCGAAAGAGCTGGTGGAAACCTTCCTGCAGTACAACGACAACACGCTCGAGCGCAAACTGTTCTATCAAGCCTTGAACGTGGTGCTGGAAGTGGAGCTCGATGACGAACTGGAACTGGACGACTACGTCGTCAATTTCCGCCGCATGTTTGGCAACGAACGGATGGATGCAGTGCTGGGCTCGGTGGAAGGCAGCGTGCGCTTCTTCGGCCTGACCCCGACCAGCATGCAGCTGGAAGGCCTCGACAGGCACCAGCGCCTGATCGACAGCTTCAAGAAACTGCACGCGGCGCGCGCCAAGGCGGCGGCCCGCTAGCACCACCACTTGGAAGCGATGCCATGGCCACACTGGAATTCTGGTTCGATTTCGGCAGCAACTACAGCTACCTGAGCGCCATGCGCATCGAAGCGCTGGCGCATGAAAAGAAGGTACATGTGATCTGGAAACCCTTCCTGCTGGGCGTCGTCTTCAAGGCGCTGGGCTGGCAGACATCGCCCTTCATCTTGCAAAAACTCAAGGGCGACTACACGTGGCGCGACATGGCGCGCCAGTGCGAAAAGTACACGTTGCCATGGCAGCAGCCGAGTTCCTTTCCCCGCACGGCCCTGTTGCCCATGCGTGTGGCCTTGATCGGCGCGGACCAGGGCTGGATTGCGCCATTCGCGCGCCGCATGATGACGATGAATTTTGCCGCGGACCGCGATATCGACAACATCGAGGCCGTCAGCGAAGCCTTGGAGGAACTGGGTCTCGATGCACGCGCCGTGCTGGCGCTGGCTTTGACACAAGATAACAAGCTGCGGCTGCGCCGCCAGACCGAGCAGGCACAAGCGCTGAACCTGTTCGGTGCCCCCAGCTTCGTCAGCGCTGGGGAATTATTCTGGGGCAATGACCGGCTCAAGGATGCACTGCTGCATGCAGCAGCCAGCCGCCGTTAAACTCAATTCCCCGCCAGCGCCGCGATCTCTTTGCGCATATTGTCTATCGCCCGCTCGTTGTACTGGTCGGCGAAATACGCATCGCCAAACAGCTGGCCCGCCTGCGCCTTGGCGCTCAGGTGCTGCAGGGCCAGGCCCCGCTGTTCGTTGAAGCGTACGGGGTCCACGTGCGCGTATTCTCTTCCGATCGCTTGCGTATACGCTTGATACACTTCTTCATCCTGCCCCAGGATGGCCAGGTCGGCACTGAGCATGGCGTCCTTCAGCGCATGGCTGATGCCGGGTCCCTGGAAGTGATCGGTGGCGCGTATCAATTGCGCCACATCCTGGTTGTCGCCCGCATCAAGGCCGCTGGCCAGCCACAGCTGGGCGCTCGCCTCTTCGCTCGAATACAGGGCATCGTCGTCGTGGCTGTAGACGGCGTCGTGGAACCAGAACGCCTTCTTGACCAGCGCGCTGTCGCGCTTGGGCGCAAAGGTATTGTCGGCCCACACGCGGATCTCGGACAGGCCATGCACCAAATGGTCGAGGTTGTGATAGTGGCGGTCCGCGCCACCATACGCCTGCGGTCCCGTCAGGTGGGCGAACCAGTGGTCCGCCAGCGCGATGTCATCTTGCGAGGCGGTCGCATAGTTCCACAGCGCTTCCCACTCCTTGCGCAGGCAGTCGAGTATCCATGCCTGGTAGGCGGGACCGGGGACGAATTTCTTCATGGTCCAGTTCCAGCCGACTGGCCCTTCCAGCGCCTTGACGAAGCTGGAACTGACGGAGCCGAGGTCGCGCGGCGGCATGACGAAGATCGTCTTGGCGCCCTGCAGCACGTCCACGTTCGTTTGCTGGATCAGGTTTTCATAGTCGAAATCAGCCGTCGTGCGGATGCCGCGGATCAGGTAGTCACAGCCGTGCTTTTTCGCCGCGCGGGCCGTGTAGTCGCCCTTGACGATGACCACCTGCACATTGTCCCAGCCGCACTCGCGCGCGCTCTGTTCGATGATGCGCTTGCGGTCTTCGGCGGGAAATTGGGGGCGCTTGGCGGGGTTTTGCGACAGGAACACGATCACCTCGTCGGCGAGCGAACGCGCTTCGCCGATCACCCACATATGGCCATTGGTGATGGGGTCGAGGGTTCCTGAAAAGCCGATCTTCTGCATGCTGCGCTCCGTTTGCTTGATTGCTTATTGCGCAGACAATATATGCCAGCGGCGCGCGCGTCAATGCAACATGCCAAAGATCATGATCAAAACGCTATTTTTTCACGGCTTGCGGGAATTCCACGCGCACGCACAGGCCGCCCAGGCGCTCGGATTTATCGAGCACCAGGCGCGCGCCATGGCGCTCGGCGATGGCCTTGATGATGGCCAGCCCCAGGCCGCTGCCGTTGGCGTCCGTGCCGGGCACGCGGTAGAAGCGGCTGAAGACACGCTCGCGCTCCTCGGGCGGGATGCCGGGGCCGCTGTCTTCCACGGACAAGGTCACGCCGACGGGGCTGGCGCGCAGGTCGATGTCGACCGTGCCGCCCTGCGGCGTGTACTTGATGGCGTTGTCGACCAGGTTGCGCAGCATGATGTTGAGCGCATCGGCCTGCCCCGCCACCTTGGCCGCATCCATGTGATGCAGGCCCAGGTCGATCTTGCGCGCCTGCGCGATACCGGCCATGTCGCCCAGCGCGCGCTTGACGACGTCGTTCAAATCCACCGCCTGCAGCTGGTCGCCGCTGGCGGCGCTCGCTTCCTGGCGCGCCAGCACCAGCAACTGCTCGACCAGGCGCGTGGCCCGCTCGATGCCGGCGCTCACGCGGGAGATCGCCAGGCTGCGCTTTTCCTGCGATTCGGCCCGCTCCAGACTCAACACCTGCAGTTTCAGGGCCGCCAGCGGCGTGCGCAATTCATGCGCGGCGTCGGCGACGAAATGCTGCTGCGCGTCGAATGCCGTTTTGACGCGGCCGAACAGCAAGTTCAGCTCATGCACCAGCGGGCGCACTTCGTCGGGCAAGCCCGCTTCCGAAACGGGCGACAGATCGTCCGCCTGGCGCGCCGCCACCTGTTTTCGCACGCGCGAAACGGGCGCCAGCGAACCGCTGACGACCCACCAGACGACCAGCATCAAAATCGGCGCCATCAGCGCGATGGGCCCCACCGTGCGCAGCGCCAGGCTGCCGGCCATGCGCTTGCGCACGGCCATGTCCTGGGCGATCTGCACGGTCTGGGAACTGGTCTGCACGGAGAAGATGCGGTAAGTCGTGCCGTTGGCCTTTACATTCGAAAAGCCCAGCACGGCGCGCTGCGGCAATTCCGCGCGCGTGATCGAACGGAACACCTGCACGCCGTCCGGCGTCCATACCTGCACCACCATGTCGTTGTTGACAGGGTCGGCCGGCAAGGCTTGCGCATGGTTGGCCAGCGGCGCGCCGGAGCGCAGCGACAGGGCCATCTGCTGCATGTGATAGTCGAAAATCTGGTCGGCGTCGTACAGGGCGCTGCGGTAGGCGATCGACGCTTGCGCCAAGGCCGCCATGATGATGGCCGCCAGCAAAAACCACAGCAGGCGGCCGCGCAGCGAGTGCGTCACCGTGACCTTCATCCTCATGCCTTGGGCACCATGTAGCCGAGGCCGCGCACGTTCTGGATCAAGTCGCTGCCCAGCTTTTTGCGCAAGCCATGGATATACACTTCCACGGCATTGCTGTTGACTTCATCCTTCCAGCTGTACAGTTTTTCTTCCAGTTGCGCGCGCGACAGCACGATGCCGGGGCGCGCGATCAAGGCTTCCAGCACGGCCCATTCGCGTGCTGACAGGTTGACGGGATGCCCTTCGGCGATCACTTCGCGCGTCAGCGGATTGATGGAAACGCCCTGGTGTTCGAAGACCGGTTCCGGCCGTCCCGAGGCGCGCCGCAGCAAGGCACGGATGCGCGCCAGCAGTTCATCAAGGTCATACGGCTTCAAGACGTAATCGTCGGCGCCCGCGTCGAGGCCGGCGATGCGCTGCTCGATGGCGTCGCGCGCCGTGGCCACGAGGACCGGCGTGTCGAGCTTGCGCAAGCGCATCGAGCGCAGCACGTCGAGGCCATCCTTGCGCGGCAAGCCCAGGTCCAGCAGCACCAGGTCATAGGTCTGCGTCTGCAGGGCCGTATCGGCCATGTCGCCATCCTTGACCCAGTCCACCGCGTAATGCTCGGCGCGCAGCAAATCGAGCACCACCTCGCCGATCATCGTATCGTCTTCTACCAGCAATAAGCGCATGGCTTGCCTCTCTATCTCGTTACTCTTGTTTTCAGCCCAAACGCACGGGAATAAAAATCTTGTCGGGTCCCCGCTGTATCAGCAAGGCGACCGACTTGGCGGATTTTTCCACCACGTCGCGCACCTGCTCGACCGTGTTGACGGGACGGCCATTGACCGACAATAGCACGTCGCCCGGCTGCACTCCGGCGTTGGCCGCAGCACCGCCCGCGTCTTCCACCAAGAGGCCGGCGCTGATGCCCGCCTCGCGCTTTTCATCCGATTGTAACGGACGCAGGGCCAGGCCCAGCTTTACCTTGCCGGCGGCGCTGTCGCTCTTCGCCACGTCGGCCACCTTGTCGGCCGCATTGCCCAGGGTTGCCGTCAGGCTCACGATCTTGCCGTCACGCCAGACATCCATGGTGATCTTGTCGCCTGGCAAGGACGTGCCCACCAGCGCCGGCAAGTCGGCCGAACCGATGATGCGCTGGCCATTCACCTTGCGCACCACGTCGCCCGATTTCAGGCCCGCCTTGTCGGCCGGGCTGCCCCGCTCCACATTGGCGACCAAGGCGCCTTCCGGCGTGGCCAGCTTGAACGAATCGGCAAAGCCCTGGTTGACTTCCTGCACCGTCACGCCCAGTTTGGCGTGGCTGGCCTTGCCCGTGGCGACGATCTGGTCCTTGATACGGCCGGCCAGGTCAATCGGGATGGCGAACGACAGGCCCTGGAAGCCGCCCGTCTGGCTGTAGATCTGCGAATTGATGCCGACTACTTCGCCGCGCGTGTTGAACAGCGGGCCGCCCGAGTTTCCGGGGTTCACTGCAACGTCCGTCTGGATGAACGGCACATTGCTGTCGTCGGGCAGGGAGCGGCCCTTGGCGCTGACGACGCCGGCCGTCACCGTGCTGTCGAAGCCATAAGGAGAACCGATGGCCAGCACCCACTCGCCCACTTTCAGGTCGCTCGAATGGCCGAGCGGCACGACGGGCAGGTTGTTGGCGTCGATTTTCAGCACGGCGATATCGGTTTTCGGATCCGTGCCCAGCACCTTGGCGCGGAATTCGCGGCGGTCGTTGAGCTTGACGGTCACTTCGCGCGCATCGCGCACCACGTGGGCGTTCGTCATGATGACGCCGTCGGGGCTGACGATGAAACCGGAACCGAGGCCGTGCGTGGGCACGTCGCGGCCACCGCGCTGCCCGCCCTGCGGCCCCTGGAAGCGGCGGAAGAATTCGAAGAACGGGTCGTTGCCGAAGTCGTCATTGCCGGCTTGGGCCGAGGGGTCGTAGGCCACCTTGGTGCTGCCCGTGACGCTGATATTGACGACGGCCGGGCTGTTGCGCGCGGCGATCTGGCTAAAGTCGGGCAAGGCCACCAGCGGCGCGGCAGCGGCGGGTGCCACGGCGGCAGCCACGGGGGTGCCTGGGGCAGCGGCAGCGGCATTCGCGCCTGCATTGTTCTGATGCACCACCATGGCGCCACCGGCGCCCAGCACACCGATCGCGGCCAGCGCGGCTACGGTGCGTTTGATTTTCAGGGATGCGGTATTCGTTTGCTGTTCCATGAATTGCTCCTCATTTAATGAGATTTTGATGTCTGCAATAGTGGGCCACGAGTCTTAGGCGGTGCTTAACATTTTTCTATTTGGAAACAGGTATTTGCGCCTTTAAGCATGGCTTAATCTGGCCTGCAGCATGCACCTTGCATGGCGCTCAATGAAGGGCCCGAACAGGCTCCAGACGTGACACTGGCCGGATCAACCGGCCAGTATTTTACTGCATGGGGAGGAAGGGAACCCTCCCGGCTGCCAGGGCGCCCGAAGGGGCGCCACGATCAGATCAGGCCGCTTGACGCTGTTCCAGCGCATTGACGTTAGCGGCGGTGCCGCTGCCGGCGCCGATCTCGATCTTGCGCGGTTTCAGGGCTTCCGGCACTTCACGCACCAGGTCGATGGTCAGCATGCCGTTTTCAAACGTGGCGCCCGTGACCTTCACATGGTTGGCCAGCTGGAAACGCTGTTCGAAATCGCGGGCAGCGATGCCGCGGTGCAAGAACGTGCGCTCGACGCCATCTTTCTGCTTGCGGCCCGTGACGTGCAGGGAGTCGCGTTCGGTGATGATGTCGATCTCTTCGCGCGAGAAGCCGGCCAATGCCATCACGATGCGGTACTTGTCTTCCGACACCAGTTCGATGTTGTACGGTGGATAGCTCGGTTGCGCATCGGCGCGTTGTTCGTTGAGCAGCTGTGCCAGGCGGTCGAAGCCAATGGCGGAACGGTAGAGGGGAGCAAGGTCAAAAGTACGCATGATAAATATCCTTTTCAAATGAAGCGATAAGAGGGGCGGACCTCACGATGAGCATCCGCCTGTTACCGATATACGGCCTCTCCAGCCCCTTTCAAGGCCTTGAAATTGGCGAAAAGCGCCCCAGACACCGCTCAATTTGTAAGAAATTTTTACATGGCCCATCCAGCAGGATTTGCATGGCGCCCCCCATGCGGGGCCGGCTTTTGGTGTATGCTGGCGGCATGAACAATGACACCGACATCCAGCTCAGCGGCCCCTTCAAGGCCACCGACGGCTCCGGCCGTGCCCACGACATCAAGGCCATCCGCATCTTCGACGAAGGCTACGGCATCATCGACGTCTACGTCGATTTCGCCGCCCCGCTCGAAGCGGGCGCCTACAAGGACAAGACCCTGGTCGGCCACATCCTGTCCCGCCTGCGCAGCCTCGGCTACGTGGGCCCCGACTTCGGCCATGGCGACCTGGGCTTGCAAGACAAGAAACTGATCGTTCTGGAAGCGCCCGAGGAATTCTCGGCCTTTGCCGTGAGCAAGGGCTGGAAGGATCTTTCGGCCGAGTTTGACGAAGACTGATCCGTTTTCTCCCCCATCTGCGCCGCGCCAGCTTCTGCTGCCGCGGCGTTTTTCATGGGCGGCAGCTTAGTTACTTAGCTGATATAGCGCGCACTCCACGCGGCGATCACGTTGGCGACATAGGCCGCGTCATCGCGCCCCGTCAACAGATGGTCGGCATCGTCGAGCGAAACGAAGCTTTTCGGGTGCTTGGCCGCCGTAAAGATATCCATCGCATTCGACAGGCTGACCGTCGTGTCGTTCGGCGCGTGCATCACCAGCAGGGCGCGGCGCAGGCCGGCGATGTGCTCTTTTAAGCTGTGGCTGCCAGCGTCGTCGACGAATTGCTGGCGGATGCGGAAGGGCCGCCCTTCCAGCTGCACCAGCGCTTCGCCTTCGGCGGCGATTTTTTCCAGGTGGTCGCTGAACATGCGCGTCACGTAGGCGGGCGTGCTCGGCGCGGCCAGGGTGGCGATGGCGGTCGCTTCCGGCACTTGCGACGCGGCGGCCAGCACGGCGGCGCCGCCCAGGCTGTGGCCGATCAGCAATTGCGGCGCGGCGTGTCTGGCCCGCAAAAAGTCGGCGGCGGCGACCAGGTCGTCCACGTTCGACGAGAAATTCGTGGCGGCGAACTCGCCTTCGCTGGCACCCAGTCCCGTGAAGTCGAAGCGCAACACGGCGATGCCGTGTTCCGTCAAGCCTTGCGCGATGCGCCGCGCGGCCAGCACGTCCTTGCCGCAAGTAAAGCAGTGGGCGAACAGCGCGTAGGCGCGGATGGCGCCGTCGGGCGCATCGAGGCGCGCCGCCAGCACATGGCCGTGCGCGCCGGGAAAGTCTTGCCGGGTGGATTTCATTGTCTCAGATCAAAGCTGCCGCGCAGCGCGGCCGATGGCGCATTGTAGCGCTGTCCGGCCACGGCTGTTTTAGCCACGCGATGGTATGTCGAGCCCCTTGATAACGGCAGGCCGGGCCAGGAAAGCATCCAGCACGCGCTGCACATTCGGGAAGTTGTTAAAACCGACGAGATCGCCCGCACCGTAAAAACCCACCAGGCAGCGCACCCACGGGAAGATGGCGATGTCGGCAATCGTGTATTGGCTGCCCATGATCCAGTCGCGGCCCTGCAGGCGCTGCTCGAGCACGCCCAGCAAACGCTTGGCTTCGCCGAGGTAGCGTTCGAGCGGACGCTTGTCCTCGTAATCCTTGCCGGCGAATTTGTGGAAGAAGCCCACCTGGCCGAACATGGGGCCGATACCGCCCATCTGGAACATCAGCCACTGTATCGTTTCATAGCGCAGGCCCGCGTCCTGGGGGATGAACTTGCCCGTCTTTTCGGCCAGGTACAGCAGGATGGCGCCCGACTCGAACAGGGCCAGCGGCTTGTCATCGGGGCCGTTCGGATCGAGGATGGCGGGAATCTTGTTGTTGGGATTAAGCGACAGGAAGGCGGGCGATGTCTGGTCGTTTGTCTCGAAGCTGACCAGGTGCGGCTCGTACGCCAGGCCCAGCTCTTCCAGCAAAATCGAAACCTTGATGCCGTTCGGCGTCGGCAGCGAGTACAGCTGCAAGCGCTCGGGATGGCGGGCGGGCCATTTTTGGGTGATGGGGAAGTCGGAAAGCTGTGTCATGGATATCCTTTGTTTCAATGAAAGATGCGGCGCCGGGAAGCCAGTATAGCCAAGCATGGCAGTTTCAGCAGGACAGCCCATTCAGCCAAACAAGCCATGCAAAAACCAGCGCGGCGCGGCGTCTTCTCCGCTGCCGGCGATGCGTTCGCGGTAGACCCAGTAATGGGCGTGGTCGAGGCCTTCGGCGATGAAGTAATCGCGCGCCTGCGACTGGCCCCACCAGCCCGCCTCTATGCGTTCGGCAACGGACACCATTTTCAAGGGCGAGCCATAAAACGGCCGGTGCTCGCGCATCAGCAGGGCGATAGGCTGGGCCAGCAGCCAGCCGGGACGGGGCATGCCGGGCAAGCCTGGCGGCAAGTCCGGCAGCGCGTTTTTTGCGCCGGCCTTGGCCGGCAGCGGCAGCCACTGGTTGGCCGCTTCGGGGCGGTAATCGGCGCGCGGCGCGGCCTGCAAGACATTGTCCGTGCCCAGGCGCGCCACCAGCAATTCCAGCAGGCGCTGGCGTTCCTGCGGCGTGCCGCCCGGCTCGGGAAACAGGCTGTCGCTGGGCGGCGCCATCGGCTGCACCTGCAGCGCTTCCAGGGTGAGGCCGATCACGGGCGCCTCCAGCACCAGCTGCGCCAGGCGCTCCTGGAGCAGGCGCACCAGGTGCTCGTCGCGCCACACGGCCTCGCCCAGCGCCAGGTCGATGACGGTGGGCGGACGCGCCACCCTGCCCCGCTCGTGCGCCAGCAGCAGCTGGATGCGCTCGACGGCAAATTGCCGCGCGCACAGCCAGCCCGTCATTTGCTGCAGCAGGCGGCGCGCGCCGAACAGCAGCGCGTCGGCATGCTCCACGCGGTCGAACAATTCCAGGCTGGCGCGGAACGTGGGCGGCGCTTCGAGCCACACGAACAATTCCGTGCTGTGGCCATGCGCATCGTCGAGCATATCGAGCAAGGCCCCGCCGCAACGGCGCTGCAAGCCGGGCCGCGGCAAGTGGCGCAGCTGCCCCAGGGTGCGGCAGCCGATGCCCTCGAACCAGTCGAGGTAGGGGCGCGCGGGCGGCAGCAAGGCGCACGGCAGGCCGTCGAGGCGGCGGGTGAGGCTCTCCATGCCCAGCACGCGGCGCCGGCGCGTAGTGGCGCGCGCCAGCAGCCAGGCGCCACGTGCCGTCGGGGCGCACGACAGCTGGGCCGTGTAGCCGAGCGCGCGCAAGCTGGCCGCGATGTGCCGGCACAGGGCACGCACGCCGCCGAACAGGCGCAGGCTGGCGCCCGCATCGACAAGCAGGGTCGCTTCCTCGCCTTGCGCCACCAGCGGCGAATATTGCAGCAGCGCCAGCGCCACCGCTTGCAGGGCTTGCGCTTCCAGTTCAGGCGAGCGCTCGTGCAGGCGCGCCTGCGGCGCCAGCATCAGCGCACCGGCGCGGCGCATGCCCGGCTTGATGCCGGCCGCCCGCGCCAGCGGCGACACGGCCATCACTTGCTCCTGCTCCAGCACTACGCCCAGGCTGTCAGCCGACCAGCGCGGGCAAAACACTTCGAGCGGGAGCCGGGGCAGGCACAGGCCGATCCAGAGTCGCATGGCGTCGCAATAATGAAGGAGGTTGCAGGGGCAGGAACAGGGGCGCGTCGCGCTGCGGTCCCCGGCGCTTGATGAAGCCGATCTCGATGCCGCCGGCAGCCGGGCGCACGGACAGGCGCAGCGGCGCCGGCGACGCATCCTGCGCGCCGTGCAGCGGGCGCAGCATGCAGAACAGGGTGTTGCCGCTTTGCGCGGCCAGGTGCAGGCGGCGCAGGCTGTCGGCGCGCACGTGCGGCTGCCAGAACAGCAAGGCGCCGCAGGTACCGCTGCGCAAGATGTTTTCCGCCGCCCACAAGGCATCCTTGCTGCCGGCGCTTTTGAGCCACAGCAGTTGCGACGGCGCCAGTCCCTGCGCGGCCAGGGCCAGTGCCTGCGGCGGATGGGGCGGCTGCAGCAGCACGATGGGCAAGCCCGGCAGTTGCGCCAGCGCGGGGGCCAGCAGCCGCAATTCGCCGCTGCCCGGCTGCTGCACCAGCAGATCGATCAGGCTGCCGCTGGGCCAGCCGCCGCCGGGCAGCTGCGCGGACAGGGCGGCAAAGCCCGTGTCCAGGCAGCGCGTGGCGCCCTGCCCCAGCTGCGATGCACGCCACAAGGACGGGTGCAAGGCTTCCGGCGAGGCCATCAATTGAGAATGTTGCATCATTGGATAGATAGATTAATACTGTATGCATATACAGTACTATCCAGCTCCACTTTTGGCAAGGTTTATCTGACTGCCGCTACCGCCGGGGCCGCTCCGCCATGTCCGAAAAACCCCGTTTTCGGCATCGATTGCTGTACCATAAGCACTCTCCTTACCGGTTGGCAACGTACCAGCCGGCTTCCTCCGTCCATAAGGAAACGCATTTGACCACCATCCAAATCATCAGCGCCATCGTCTTCAGCCTTGCGCTCATCCACACCTTTGCCGCCAAGTCGTTTGAAACCTTGTCGCGGCGCCATCCCCGCCATGCGGGCCTGCTGCACTTGCTGGGCGAAGTGGAAGTCGTGTTCGGCTTCTGGGCCTTTATCCTGATCCTCATCATGGCCTTTGTCTCGGGCAGCGATGCGGCCATCGAGTATGCCGAGTCGCGCCATTACACGGAGCCCCTGTTCGTCTTTGTCGTCATGGTCGTGGCCGCCTCGCGCCCTGTGCTCGACGCCGTGCAGCGCCTGTTGAAAAGCGTGGCGCGCGTGATGCCGCTGCGCACGGAACTGGGCCTCGTCTGGCTGGGCCTGGCGCTCGTGCCCCTGACGGGCTCATTGATCACGGAACCGGCCGCCATGACCCTGGCCGCGCTGATGCTGGCGCCGCAAATCTTCCGCCCGGGCATCCCTGAATGGCTGAAATACGGCGCGCTGGGCGTGCTCTTCGTCAACGTTTCCATCGGTGGTACCCTGACCTCGTACGCGGCGCCGCCCGTGCTGATGGTGGCCACCACGTGGAACTGGGATAGCGCCTACATGGCCAGCCATTTCGGCTGGAAGGCCGCCATCGCCGTGCTCGTCAACGCCACGGGCGTGAGCATTCTGCTGCGCAAATACCTGCACAGCAACACTTCCGACATCAAGCCGAAGGCCGGCGAGGTGGAAGCGCCAAAAGTGCCGCTGGCCGTCAGCCTCGTGCACATGATCGTGCTGGCCGGCGTGGTGACCCTGGCGCACCATCCCGTGCTGTTCATCGGCCTGTTCCTGTTCTTCCTCGGCTTCGTGCAGGCGTACGAGCGCTATCAAAGCCCGCTGATCCTCAAGGAAGGCTTGCTGGTCGGCTTCTTCCTCGGCGGCCTGGTGGTACTGGGCGGCATGCAGCAATGGTGGCTGCAACCCATCGTCTCGAGCCTGAAGCCGCTGGCCCTGTTCTTCGGCGCCCTGGGCTTGACGGCCATTACCGACAATGCGGCCCTCACTTACCTCGGTTCGCTGATCGTCGGCATGACGGACGAAGCGAAATACATGCTGATGGCCGGCGCCGTGGCCGGTGGCGGCCTGACCGTCATCGCCAATGCGCCGAACCCGGCCGGCGTGGCCCTGCTGCGCCGCGGCTTCAAGGATGAATCGATCGGTGCCGTCGGCCTGCTGGCCGGCGCCCTGCTGCCGACGACTGTGGCGGCCTTGGCCTTCCTCGCTTTGTAACGCTACTCACGGGGCGGCTGCCGGCCGCCCCCGCTTCCCTCAGTTTCCCGCCTCAGTTACCCTCATACACGAGGAAATGCAGCCGGTCATAGAACAGGCTGTAGGCATAGTCGAACGTGCCCACGCTGCGAAAGCCCTTGTGCAGATACACTTGCAGCGCTTCGCTCTTTTCCCACACCGTCAGAGTGATGCGCGCGCAGCCCTTGCGGCTGGCCAGGTCGCGGATTTCATGGAACATTTGCCTGAATAAACCCTGGCCCCGGTATTTCTCGTCGATGGCCAGGCTGCTGACGAAACAGTCGTCGGCATGCGCATGCGCGAGCACGAAGGCGTCATACGCATCGTCGAGCGCCTTCATGTCGTCACGGTAATAGGAAACGGCGCCGCAGGCCTGGAACTCGTCCATCGTCGCGGCCGTGAAAAAGCCGATGAAACGCCCGTCCTCGTCATGCAGGCCGTGGATGTGCGCCAGATACGGGTCGATGTTTTGCCGCCGCTGCAATTCGACGAATTGCAGATTCAATTTATTACCGAACGAGCAGTATTCGAGGTAGCTGGTGGCAAACAGCAGCTTCGCCATGCGGTTCTTCGTCTCGTCGTCCAGCAGTTCGCCCGGCACCAGCGTGAGCGGCGCATGCGACAGCAGGTCCGCCTGCGCCTCGTCACCTGGCGGGGCCACATCGCTGACGGCCGGCATGCGGCTGCCGTGGCGGCCAACGGTCGGGCGCCAGAAAGCACCGGCGGCAATATGCTGCGAACGGTGGGCCAGCAGGTAGCGGCAAAAGACAGTATTCACGCGGTCGAGCTGCGGGTCGTCCGACAGCACCGAGTAATAGTGAAAATGGTCGATGTCGGCCCGCAACTGGGCCGCATAGGCCATACGCGGCACTTCCTCGATATCGAACACATCGACGATGTCGGGCAGGATCAAAGGATCGTCAAGCTGCCAGCCGATCTCGTCGAGCCGCGCCACGCAACGCGCATACGCGCGCCGTTCCTCGTCGCTCAAGGGAATGTGCATGTCGGTAATGATATCGTCCAGCAAGCGCATACCGCGGATGCCGCCCGCCACCGCCTCCCGCGCACCGTCATACAGCACGCAATAGCGCTGGTAGAACTCGGCATGGCTGAGCACGGTCACGCCCAGGTTCTTCTTCCATTCCGCATAGAACTGGCCAAACAGCTGCGCCTCGAATTGCGGGCAGGAACGTGGAATCTGCGCGTCGATGCCCGCATAGGCGAGATTCACATTGCGCTGGATCACGCGCAGCGCGGCATCGTTCTTCTTGGCGATCAGCATGCCCGTTTCATCGAGAAACAGATTCATCCAGCTGACATGCCGGCGCTCTTCGCTGCCATCCTCCTTGCGCTGGAAATAATCGGGCACTTCCGGCTTCATCAGGAAAATCGTCGCCGGATTATGCGGGATCGTATCGACATCCATATACAGGCCGCCGTATTCGCACATGATGAGGATGCGGAAGTAATCGGACAAGGTGGCGAAGTAGCGCTGCGTATGCAGGGTATCGAGGGTGTCGAAGCGGGCCGGCGCGAAATCGAGCGCCAGCGCGCGCAGCGAGTTGATATGCAGGGTCGTGCCGCCGATCGCGTAGCGGCCTATCGTGTAGCGCCCGGCGCCGCCCGTGGGGCTGAAGCGCTCGTCATTGCGCAGCTGCTGCGCATCCCATACCCACAGGATGGAGACGTACGGCGCGCCGCCGTTGCGCCGCACCTCTTCCAGCGCCGCGCCCCACTGCCCGATCGCTTCGGCGGCGATGGCAGGCAAGGGTCCGCCCATCCAGATGCGGTGCAAGTAGCGCTCGTCGTCGCCGAGCGCGCGCGTGGGGATGCAGCTGAGCGAGGAGCAGCTTGCCGCGTTGAAATGATTGAAGTTCAGGGCGACAAAGCTGCGCAGGGCCGCGATGCCCGCCTGGTGCTCGACGGCCAGTTGCTCCAGGTCGCTGCCGGCCGGCCGGACATCGGCCAGGGTGATGTAATCGAGTTTCAGCCGGTTGATGCGGAACTCGTATTCGAGGTTGAAAATCTTTGCTTGATCGTGTTTCGAGGCCAGGTCATCTATTTTCATGGGCGCACCATTTTCCGCAGGAGAGTGTCAATAAACTTCGCAGGAGGTAAAGCAAGGTCGAGAACAGGCGCATCGTTGCGCCATCAGTGCCGGGCCAGCCGCACCCCGCTTTCCCGGCGCCCCGCCATGCCCCGCGTAAACAGCAGCAGGCAGGCCGTGATGGCCACGATGACGGGAATATTGAGCAACGCATACGTTTCCAGCGCATAGCCGAAGCGCTGGCACAGCACGTTGTACAGCTGCAGCCAGGCGGACAGATAAATGCAGTACAGCAAGCTCATGGCGGCCGTCGTCAAGGTCATCGCCTCCTTGCTGGCCGTGATCGCGCTGCGTATCAGCGCGCCGTTGAACAGGCCGAAACCGATGGAATAGACAAACATGCAGGCGGCAAACACGTCGACGTGATGGCGGCCCGCGCCGGCACCCAGCATGCCGGCGGCCGCGATCAGCCCGCCCAGGCGCAGCAGGGAGACGAGGGGGAAATCCTGGCGCAGGCGCTGGATGGCGATGCTGCTGAGGACAAAACCCGACAAGATCACGCATTGCAGGGCGATATACGTGGCGTAGGACGCGCCCATTTCCTGCAGCACGAAGATGGGTGAAAAGCCGATCCAGGCCGTCAGAGGCACGGTGGCCAGCCCGGCCGTGAACATGCCGAACATGAAGCGGCCATTGCTGAAAATGGCCGCGTAGCTGCGCATGATGGCGGCCAGGTCCGGGCGCGTGACCTTGGGGACCGCGCGCGGCATGGTCTTGAACAGGCCCAGCAAGGACAGCAGCGCCAGCAGAGCCGACAGGAAAAAGACGTAGCGCCAGTCCAGCCGGCTGATGATGGCGCTGCCGAGGATGGGGCCGGCCAGGGGTGCGAGGATGGTGGTGCTCGACAAAATGCTGCTCAGCTTGACGGCCGCCATGTCATCGAACAGCTCATGGATCATGGCATAGCCGACGAAGATGAAGCAGCAGCCCATGCCCTGGATGAAACGCACGGCGAGAAATTGCTCGATCGAGGCGGTCAATGGCACGGCCAAGGTAGCCAGCAAGAACAAGGTATTGCCGGTCAACACCAGCTTGCGCTTGCCGATGCAGTCAGCCAGGGGCCCGAGGAAAATCTGCAGCGAGCTGCCGCCCAGCAGATACAGGCTCAGTGACAGGGGGACGAACTTTTTTTCCGCCTGGAACTCCTCGACGATGCCCAGCATCGCCGGCATGATCATGTCGTTCGACAGATAGATGTTGAGCTCAAAGACGAGAAAAAACGCAAAAAACCACAGCAACTGCTTCGACTTGATGGACATGGCGCGTTCCGTAACGTGGGTGGCTGCCGTCAGTGCGTATCAGCCGTCGGGGCATGGGACGGCGGACACGGTTTCACACTGAAACGTGTACCAATTGTATACCAGTTAGTATTTTTAACGCCTGTTTTTGTGATTTTTAAATACCGCAGCAATACCACTTGAGTGAAATCCATGGTACTGCGGTATTTAGAATTCAGGCTGAAAAGGGCACGGCCAGCGTGCCGGCGCGCTGGCCGCGGCCCTGCGGGGAAAGGGAGAACGATGCGTACCAGTGCCAGCGCACCGTTGCGGCGCGCGGCACGCTGGTTTAGCGGCGGCGGTGGCTGGCGAAGAAATCGAGCAGCATCTTGCTGGCGTCGGGCTTGGCCTTGTCGTTGAACGGCAGGCTGGCGTCGCCGCCGCTCCACGCATGCTCGAGGTGCTCGACCTGCGCCACGCGCAGCAGCACATCCTTGCCCACCTGATAATCGTGCAGCGCATACGCATGGGCTGGATTGCGCCCGCCCGCCGCGCCGCCAGGCAGGCGCTGCGCCGTCACCACGGTATCGAACGGCAAGCGGTTGACGCGCACGCTCTGGCGCACCAGCTGCGTCTGGTTAATGGGCCGCACCACCTTGTCGGCCAGCCCTTGCAGCAGGATGGTGGGCAGGCGAGGAAACGCGGGCTGACGCGCCAGTACTTCATCGATGGCCACGTCGGCGCGGGCGGCAGCGCCATGCTGCATCACGCCCAGCGCGCCGATCAGATTATGCCCGGCGCCAAAGACGGGTCCGGAATGCAGGCCCAGCGCCGCGAACAGATGGGGATGGTTCAGGGCCACGATATGCGCCATGCCGGCGCCGGCGGAAATGCCGCAGATATAGATGCGCGCGCGGTCGATCGCATAGCGGGCCGCCACCTGCTCGATGGCGCCCACGATCAGGCGCACGTCGCCGCCGCCCTCCTGCGTCAGCTTGTCGTACCACTTCCAGCAGCGGCGCGCATGCGAGCGCAGCGATTGCTGCGGATACAGCACGGCGTAGCCCTTGCGCTCGGCCAGGCGGTTCATGCGCGTGCCATCGGCAAACTGCGTGGCGCTCTGCTCGCAGCCGTGCAGCATCACCAGCAACGGCCGGCCCCGGCTGCGCATGGCGACGCTCGGCGCCTTCTCGGGAAGGTAAAGGAAATACGGCAGGCGCCGGCCCGGCATCTGCCCCAGTTCCGGCAGCGGCGCATAGTGGGCGGCCAGCCACTTGCCCGGCGGGGGCGTCGTTCGCTTGCGCACGCGCGGTGGCGACAGGGGCGTGGCAAAGGGCGCCAGCGAGGGTATGGCGTCGCTGGCGGGCCTGGCGCGCGGCTTGGCGATTGTTTTGGCCTTGGTTTTGACCACGGGCTTGCTGCGGGGTTTGGCCCTGGGCTTGGCTGGCACGGGCCCGAACAGCACCTTGGCCAGCTTGGTCGCCGTGCGCTGCTGCGCCTTACCGGCGCGCAATAGCCCGCGCAGCCATTTGGTGGCGGGCTTTACCATGGCACGCGGCGTGCGTGTCGTTGTGGAGCGTACCGCAAGTTCATCCCATTGCATCGTTGCGTCATCAGCATGTGCGGCCTCCTCCTTGGAACGCATAGAGTACCGCAATTGGCTGACAGCACCGTACGTTTGCACACCGATAAAAGTGCCGCTAAGTAATCCTCAGGAAATTATTGTGAATTTATGACGAACAGAACCGGATGCTATGCAAGGCGCCCACTGCGACGCAGTGCGAGCACTGCTAGCAGCGGGCAACGCCGCAGAGCGCCGGTTATGGAAGTCAGAAATCATAATAATTTATTGGGGGTTACTTAGCACCATTGAGGCAGATCAAACGCCACATAGTGCGTATGCTTAATCTGGATGTTCGAACAGCACTTCACACGAGGAGAGAACACCATGAGCTATCTGGACCGCGACATCCTGGGCATGTACCGTAACCACGACGGCCCGGGGCCGGCCCTGATGGGGGCCGATACCCTGATCGGGGACGATGTCTACAATCACGAAGACGAGGAGCTGGGCGACATCAAGGAAATCATGCTCGACATGCGCACCGGCCAGATCGCCTACGCCGTGCTGTCCTTCGGCGGCGTCCTGGGCATGGGCGACAAGCTGTTTGCCGTGCCTTGGGAACGTCTGACCCTGGACACCGTCAACAAGCGCTTCCTGCTGAACGTCGACAAAGACTTGCTGAAAAACGCTCCCGGCTTCGACAAGGACAACTGGCCCGACATGGGCAGCGAAGCATGGAACCAGCAAATGGAAGCATTCTATGGCAGCGGCACGCGCTACGGCAGCATGGCAGGCCATATGCCATCCGGCAGCGACCTGCGCAGCGGCGCCAGCCTGCAATCGGGCAGCGAAGGCAGCCTGACCGGCAGCTCCATGAGCGGCAGCCGCGCCGGCACGGGCAGCAGCCAGGGCGATCTGGGCAACTTGGGCTCGCGCTCAACGCTCAGCGATGATGATGATGATGATCTCAACAAGCGCACTTGAGCCGGGTAGGTCGGGTAGGATGGATTAGCGGAGCATGTTGCTGCCCATCGTTAGCGTCAAGGCGCCTCTAGAAACCGTAGCGAGCAAGTTCAATATCGCGTTGAGTAGCGCAACCGTACTCTAGTACGGTGAGCAACGCCGACGCGATAGTGAGCTGCGCAGTAGGTTTATAGAGGCGCCATCACCGCTGCATCGACTCCCATACCTTCTGCAGGCGTTTGGCAGACACCGGCATCGGCGTGCGCAACTCCTGCGCAAACAGCGACACGCGCAGCTCTTCCAGCATCCAGCGGAAGTCGACCAGTTTCGGGTCCGTGTTCTTGCCGGCCTGGCGGTCCTTGGCCTGGCGCAAGTACGGCGCGGCGGCCGATTGCCATTCGGCCATCAACTTGGTGTCGCGCGCGGGGTCGGCGCGCAGCTTTTCCAGACGCACGTTGATCGCCTTCAGATAGCGGGGGAAATGCGCCAGTTGCGTGTATTCGTTTTCCGTCAGGAAGCGTTTATGCACGAGGCCCTGCAGCTGCGACTGGATATCGGTAGCGGCCGCTGCGGGAATATTCTGCAGGCGCTTCGGCAAGCCGTGGAATTCCGTCAGCACTTGCGACAGCAGACGGGCGATTTCATTGACCAGCAGAACCAGGCGCGACTTGCCCTCCGCCTGGCGCTTGGCGAACGAGGCGGCGTCCAGCGGCAGCGGATCTTGCAGGCAGGCGATGTCGAGCGCCTTGTTGATGATTTGCTCGCGCAGCTCTTCCTGCGAACCGAGGGCCATGAATTGCATGCCCATCTGCTGCAAACCGGGGATGCTTTTCTCGACGTATTTGATCTGCTCCTTCATTTGCAGCGCGAACAGGCGGCGCAAACCGATCTTGTGCGTGCGGGCGGCCACGGTCGGGTCGTCAAACACTTCCAGGTCGCAATGCGTGCCCTTGTCGACCAGGGCGGGGAAGCCGATCAGGGTCAGCTTGCCCTGCACGATTTCCAGCAACTCCGGCAATTCGCCAAAGGTCCAGCCCGTCAAGCCCATGTGCTGCGAAACGGTGGCATTGCCGGAAGGCTGCGCGGCAACGGTCGCGCCCTTGGCCGGCGTACCACCCTTGCCTGCTGCCGCATTGGCGGCGGCGCCCTGCGCTTGCGCCTGCAGCCGCGACGCCACTTGCGCACCCGCCACCTTGGCACCCGGTGTGCCTGAGCCAGAGACGCCCGACACTTCGGCCAGCTTCTGGAAACTCTGGCGCGCCTGGCCGCCAAATTCCGCTTGCAGAGTGGCCAGGTTGCGGCCCATGTCCAGCTGGCGGCCATGCTCGTCGATCACCTTGAAATTCATGAAGTGATGGGCAGGCAGGGTTTCCGGCTTGAAGTCCGTCGTCAGCACATTGATCGTGATCTGCGTACGGATGTCTGCGATGATGGCGTCGATCAGGTCGCCGCGGCCAAACACGCCCGCTGCATGCACGCGCTCGCAGAATTTCGCCGCGTAATCGGGCAGCGGCACGCAGTGGCGGCGCAGTTTTTGCGGCAAGGATTTCAGCAGCAGATGCACTTTTTCCTTCAGCATGCCCGGCACCAGCCATTCGCAGCGCTCGCGCGGCAACTGGTTCAAGGCATACAGGGGCACGCTCAAGGTCACGCCATCGCGCACGCTGCCCGGCTCGAAGTGGTACGTGAGGCCCATTTCCAGGCCCGTCACCGACATGGTTTTCGGGAACAGGTCCGTCGTCACGCCGGCCGCCTCGTGGCGCATCAGCTCTTCGCGATTCAGGTACAGCAGCTTCGGATTGTCGCGCGTGGTTTCCTTGTGCCACTTTTCAAAACCGGCGCCATTGCACACGTCGGCCGGCAGCAGCTGGTCGTAGAAGGCGGCGATCAGTTCATCGTCGACCAGCACGTCCAGGCGGCGCGACTTGTGCTCGAGGTTTTCGATGTCCTTGATCAGCTTGTGGTTGTGCGCAAAGAACGGCGCGCGCGTATCGAAGTCGCCGCCGACCAAGGCGTCGCGGATGAAGATTTCGCGCGCTTCCGGCAAATTGAAATTGCCGTAATTGATGCGGCGCTGGCTGTACACCACCAGGCCGTACAGGGTCGCCCGTTCGGACGCCGTCACCTGCGCCGAGCGTTTTTCCCAGCGCGGTTCGCCCCACGATTTCTTCAGCAGGTGCACGCCGACTTTTTCCAGCCACTCGGGCTGGATTTGCGCCACGCAGCGCGCGTAGAGCCGCGTCGTGTCGACCAGTTCGGCCGCCATGATCCACTTGCCCGGCTTTTTCAGCAGCGAGGAACCGGGCCAGATATGGAACTTGATGCCGCGCGCGCCCAGATACCCGGCACCCGGTTCGTCCTCGCCCTTGAAGCCGATATTGCCCAGCAAACCGGTCAGCAAGGCCATGTGCAGGTTGTCGTAGGTGGCCGGCGCTTCGTTCAATCGCCAGCCCTGCTCCTTGACGATGGTCAGCAGCTGCGAATGCACGTCGCGCCATTCGCGCAGGCGCATCTGCGACAGGAAATTCGTGCGGCAATTGTCTTGCAGCTGGCGGTTGGTTTTCTTGTGCTCAATGGCCGATTCGAACCAGCGCCAGATTTTCAGGTAGCTCAAGAATTCCGACTTTTCATCGGCAAACTTCTTGTGCGCCTCGTCGGCCGCCTGCTGGTGCTCCATCGGGCGGTCGCGCGGGTCTTGCACGGACAAGGCGGAAGCGACGATCAGCACTTCGCTCAAGCACGCGTTATCGAGCGCGGCGAGGATCATGCGGCCCACGCGCGGATCGAGCGGCAGCTTGGCCAGCTTGTTACCCAGCGGCGTGAGTTTATTCACCTCATCGACGGCGCCCAGTTCCTGCAGCAACTGGTAGCCGTCGGCGATCGCGCGCGCCAGCGGCGGCTCGATGAAGGGGAAGGTTTCCACGTCCGTCAGGTGCAATGACTTCATGCGCAGGATGACGGCGGCCAGCGAGGAGCGCAGGATTTCCGGCTCCGTGAATTTCGGGCGCAGCAAATAATCCTGCTCTTCGTACAGGCGGATGCAGACGCCGTCGGCCACGCGGCCGCAACGGCCCGCACGCTGGTTGGCGGCCGACTGGGCGATCGGCTCGACCTGCAGCTGCTCGACCTTGTTGCGGTAGCTATAGCGTTTCACCCGCGCCAGGCCCGCGTCGACCACGTAGCGGATACCGGGCACGGTCAGCGAGGTTTCCGCCACGTTGGTGGCCAGCACGATGCGGCGCGCATTGCTGGTTTTAAACACGCGCTCCTGCTCTTCGGCCGACAGGCGGGCGAACAGGGGCAAAATCTCCACGTGCGGCGGATGGTGCTTGCGCAGCGCTTCGGCGCAGTCGCGGATTTCGCGCTCGCCCGGCAGGAACACCAGCACGTCCCCCGAGCCGATCCGGCACAGTTCTTCCACGCCATCGACGACGGCATCCATCAAATCGCGCTTTTCGCGCGCAGCTACACGTACATTCGCCGTGCGCTGGCCAGGTTTGTCAGGGTTGGCGGCACCGGGCATGGCCACCTGCTCGCGTTCCACGGGACGGTAGCGCACTTCCACTTGGTACAAACGGCCCGACACTTCGATCACCGGCGCCGGTTTTTCCGGTGTGCCGAAATGGCGCGAGAAGCGTTCCGCATCGATGGTGGCCGACGTGATGATGATTTTCAGATCGGGCCGGCGCGGCAGCAGCTGTTTCAGGTAGCCGAGCAGGAAATCGATGTTCAGGCTGCGTTCGTGCGCTTCATCGATGATGATGGTGTCGTAATTTTTCAACAACGGGTCGGTCTGCGTCTCGGCCAGCAAGATACCGTCCGTCATCAGTTTGACGGACGCGCCACGGCTCAGGGTATCGGTAAAGCGCACCTTGAAGCCCACGGTTTCGCCCAGCGGCGTGCCCAGCTCCTGCGCAATGCGCTTGGCCGTCGACGAGGCGGCGATACGCCGCGGCTGCGTGTGGCCGATCATGCCCTTCTGTCCGCGTCCCAGTTCCAGGCAAATCTTCGGCAATTGGGTCGTCTTGCCGGAACCCGTCTCGCCCGAGACGATGATCACCTGGTTTTCCAGCAAGGCCTTGGCGATTTCCGCGCGCCGGCCCGAGACGGGCAAGTCTTCCGGATACGTAATCGGTGGCAGCGGATTGCGGAACGCCTTTTCCGCTTCGCGCGCGGCGCGGGCTGCGTCACGGCTTTCGCGCTCTTCGCGGCTAGCCTGGTCATTGCGCGGCGGCTGCCCCTCACGCGGCGGGCGCGGCGCACGCTGCTGCTGTTGCTGTTTCTGTTGTTCCGCGCGCGGCGGCTGCTGCCTTTGCTGGCTCACGGGCGGGCGCTGGCGGCCCTGCGCAGGCGTGGCGGCAGGCGCGGAAACATCCCCGCCGGCGGGCACATTTGCAACGTTGGAAGGAGGGGAAGACTTATTGCTGGCTGAAGACATTGTTTTTTACAGGTATTTTAAGCGCGCACATCGCGCAGCGAATTATAATGCGCTTAATGGAAAACCCTACCCAATTCGTCCAATGGCTGCGCTCCGTCGCGCCCTACATCCACGCCTTTCGCGGCAAGACCTTCGTGGTCGCCTTCCCCGGTGAACTCGTCAGCGCCGGGGCGCTGCAGGTGCTGGCCCATGATTTGTCCCTGCTGCATGCGCTGGACATCAATGTCACCGTCGTCTACGGCTCGCGGCCGCAGGTGGCGGAACAGCTGGCCTTGCGTAACGTCGAAGGCCGCTTCCACAATGGCGTGCGCATCACGGACATCGCCGCGCTGGAATGCGCGAAGGAAGCCGCCGGCGAGCTGCGCCTCGATATCGAGGCGGCGTTCAGCCAGGGCTTGCCGAACACGCCCATGTCGCATGCGGCCATCCGTATCATTTCAGGCAACTTCATCACGGCACGCCCGCTGGGCGTGATCGATGGCGTGGACCTGGAACTGACGGGCATCACGCGCAAGGTCGACGCCGAAACCATCCATTCCATCCTCGGTTCGGACGGCCTGGTGCTGCTCTCGCCGCTGGGCTTCTCGCCTACCGGTGAAGCGTTCAACCTGACCATGGAAGACGTGGCTTGCAGCGCCGCCATCGCCCTGCACGCGGATAAACTGATTTTCATTACCGAAACGCCAATGATGGAAGATGCGACGGGCGTGGAAATCCGCGAACTGTCGTCGCACCAGGCCGAAGCCGTGCTGATGGCAGGCTTCCTGCCCGACGCCACGGCGTTTTATTTGAAACATTGCGTCAAGGCCTGCCACAACGGCGTCGAGCGCTCGCACATCGTACCGTTCTCGATGGATGGTTCGGCCCTGCTGGAATTGTTTACCCATGATGGCGTGGGCACCATGATCAGCCATGAAAACCTGGAAAGCCTGCGCCAGGCCACCATCGAAGACGTGGGCGGCATCATCAAACTGATCGAACCGCTGGAAGCGGACGGCACGTTAGTCAAACGGGGCCGCGAGCTGATCGAACGCGAAATCGATTATTTCTCCGTCATCGAGCATGATGGCGTGATCTTCGGCTGCGCCGCCCTGTACCCGTTCCCCGCGCAAAAGATGGCGGAAATGGCATGCTTGACGGTCAACCCGGAAGTGCAAGCCCAGGGCGACGGCGAACGCATCCTGAAACACATGGAAAACCGCGCGCGCGCCGCCGGCCTGAACAAACTGTTCGTGCTGACCACGCGCACCTCGCACTGGTTCAAGAAGCGCGGTTTCGTACCAGCCACCGTCGACGACTTGCCGAAGGACCGCCAGCACATGTATAACTGGCAGCGCAAATCGCAGGTTCTCATCAAAACCTTGTAAAAAGAAAAAGCCCGGCATGCCGGGCTTTTTCACATTGAGATCATTACTTGATATTCAGCGGCGCAAACGATTTGACCAGGTCGTCGAGCGCCTTCAATTGCGCCAGGAATGGTTCCAGCTGGTCCAGCGGCAAGGCGCTGGGGCCGTCGCAGCGGGCATTGTCCGGGTCAGGATGAGCTTCCAGGAACAGGCCGGCGATGCCGACGGCCAGGCCGGCGCGGGCCAGATCCGCCACTTGCTGGCGGCGGCCGCCCGAAGCGGCGCCACCGGGGTCGCGCTGCTGCAGCGCGTGCGTGACGTCGAAGATGATGGGCAAGTCGTCGCACGTCTTCTTCATGACGCCAAAGCCCAGCATGTCGACCACCAGGTTGTCGTAGCCGAGGCAGGTGCCGCGGTCGCACAGGATCAGCTGATCGTTGCCCGCTTCCTTGAATTTCTCGACGATATTGGCCATCTGGCCAGGGCTCAAAAATTGCGGCTTCTTGATGTTGATGACTTTGCCTGTTTTCGCCAGGGCCACGACGAGGTCCGTCTGGCGCGCGAGGAAAGCGGGCAGTTGCAGCACGTCGACCACTTCGGCCACCTGCTGCGCCTGCCATGGTTCATGCACGTCGGTAATCACGGGCACGCCGAACGCCGCCTTGACGTCCTGGAAGATGCGCATGCCTTCTTCCAGGCCCGGGCCGCGGTAGGAATGGATCGATGAACGGTTGGCCTTGTCGAAGCTGGCCTTGAACACATAGGGAATGCCCAGTTTTTGCGTCACGCGCACATATTCTTCGCAGGCGCGCATGGCGAGATCGCGCGATTCGAGCACGTTGATGCCGCCAAACAGCGCGAAGCTGCCGGTATTGCTGACGTCGATGCCATGGACTTTCACTGAGGTCATAGGGATTCCATATTGGTTAATTGTTACTACTTGCTTGGAAGAGGCGCAGCCAGCGGCTGGCGCGATAAGGCATCTTACTAGCTGGGGCGGCGCAGATCAAATTTGATCCAGCGCAAGGGCGCGGCAAACGGCGTGTCGCCAGGCCGCGACGGCCCCGCGAGGGCAGGCGCAAAGTGCCTTATAATCACGCTTTATCTCTACACTGATTCAGGAGCACAGATGGCCCGCACGATCCACTGCATCAAACTCAACAAGGAAGCCGAAGGATTGGATTTCCCGCCGTACCCGGGCGAACTGGGCAAGAAGATTTACGAATCCGTGTCGAAGGAAGCATGGGCTGCCTGGCTCAAGCACCAGACCATGCTGGTCAATGAAAACCGGCTGAACCTGGCCGACGCGCGCGCCCGCAAATACCTGGCCACGCAGATGGAAAAGCATTTCTTCGGCGATGGCGCCGATGCCGCCATGGGCTACGTGCCGCCAACGGAATAAGTTTTATCGCTTGCCCGTGACCACGTCACGGGCAGTTTCGCCTACGTTTCACGCCCGCCTCCGCCGTTTCACGGCACCGCCTCCCCGTTTCGTCGCACACCGCTCGCCGCCCATGCCGCCGGCTGGCACAGTACGTCCATCGACAACCTCATTCCAAGGCGGACACCATGTTGCAGCAAATCTTCAGCCACACTCCCCTCTACGTCTGGGCCATCCTGGGCTTTCTCGTCTACCGGGGCGTGCTGGCCAGCCGCGCGCGCGAAGTGACCTTGCGCAAGCTGTGCATCATTCCCATGGTGATGCTGGCGCTGTCGCTGAGCGGCGTGCATGGCAGTTTCGGCTTCGATGGCGTGGCGCCGTTCGCCTGGGCAATCGGCGCCCTGGCCGGTGCAGCGCTGGCGTGGACGCTGACCGATGCGCGCAAGATCGTCGCCATTCCCGAACGGAGCAGCGTGCAGCGTCCCGGCAGCTGGGTGCCGTTGATCTTGATGATGAGTATCTTCTGCATGAAATATGCGGTGGCCGTGACCCTGGCCATCGCGCCAGCCTATGCCCACGCGACCGGCTTCACCGCACCTGTGTGCCTCGCCTATGGCTGCTTCAGCGGCCTCTTCATCGGCGGCTTGCTGCGCACTGTGGCCGTGTACCGGGCGGTGCAAATGGAAGGCTGGGGTCAGACCCGGCGGGGGAATGCGCCCCAGTGAGGCGCATTCCGATCACGCAGTGACTGACCCCGGATTTCTGCTGCGTATCAGTAGGCCAAAGTACGCACGCCTTCCGGCATGCCCAGCAGGCAGACATTCGCGCCGCGCACGGCGAACAGGCCGACGGCGATGACGCCGACGATCTGGTTGATCTGCTGTTCCAGCGCCACCGGGTCGGCAATTTTCAAGCCCAGCACGTCGATGATCTCGCCGCCGTTATCCGTAATGAACGCTTGATCGCTGCCAGCCTTCAGGCGCAAGCGGGGCGTGCCGCCCAGCGCGGCCAGCTGACGCGAGACGGCGGCGCGCGCCATCGGCACCACTTCCACCGGCAGCGGGAAGGCGCCCAGGGTTTCCACCAGCTTGGAGCCGTCGGCGATGCAGACGAACTGTTTCGCGACGGAGGCAACGATCTTTTCACGCGTCAATGCCGCGCCGCCGCCCTTGATCATGGCGCCGCTGGCCGTGATTTCATCGGCGCCGTCGATGTAGACGGCGATCGATTCGACGTCGTTCAAGTCGAAGACGGGAATGCCATGGCCTGCCAGGCGCGCGGCCGTCGCTTCGGACGACGCGACCGTCCCCTTGATACGGTCCTTGATCTTGGCCAGTTCATCGATGAAAAAGTTGGCGGTGGAACCGGTGCCGACACCGATGATTTCACCGTCCACCACATAGTTAATGGCGGCGCGGGCTACGGCTTGCTTCAATTCGTCTTGGGTCATGGCAAAAAAAGGCTAAAGTGGGGAATGCCGCTATTTTAACGGATTGCCAGCCCGGCCAGCCGGCCATGATGACGGGCCATGCGATGGAATACAACAGCCAAGCTGGAAACCTTTGCCCCAGGGCAATTCCCAGCCAATTACTCTCTATGCACTCTAAAATATGCGAAAATGGCACGATTGCCCGATATGACGTTCCAGGAATAGCACATGAATCACAGTAAACAGGTACTTGTTGTCGATGACAGCCGGGTTTCACGTTTGATGTCGCATCAGTTCATCCTCAGCAAACATGCCGACTGGCAAGTGATTGAGGCGGCGACCGGTGAAGAAGCCCTGGAAAAAGTCAAGACCATCAGCCCTGTGCTGATATTACTGGATGTCAACATGCCCGGCATGGGCGGCGTGGCGGCGGCGGAACAATTGCGCGCGCTGTGTCCGCAAACGCACATCATTCTCGTCACGGCCAACGTGCAAAACGCCATCCGCAACCGCGCCACTGAGCTCGGCGTCGGCTTCATGGAAAAACCGATCACGGAAACGCGCATCCACCAGCTGATCGCGTCACTGGGACTGTGAGCATGGTCAATCTCTCCGAACTCGAAAACGATGCCCTCGTAGAGATATTCAACATCGGGGTGGGCCATGCGGCCGCCGCGATGAGCGAAATCGTCAATGAAGAAGTCACCATGTCGGTGCCGTCGATCACCTTCCTGAACCGTGCCGACGCGGCTGCCTTGCTGGGCAGCAAGAAAGATGGCGAACGCATCTGCGGCGTCAGCCAGCATTACGATGGCGCCTTCGCCACCGAAGCCATATTGATGTTCCCCGAAGACAAGAGCCTGGAAATCGTGCGCCTGATGGTGGGCGATGCCATGCCGCTGCAGGAACTGACGGAAATGGAACAGGAGGCGATGAGCGAAATCGGCAACATCATCCTCAATTCCTGCGTGGGAACTTTGGCCAACCTGTTCGACAGTGAACTGCATGGCTCGCTGCCCCTGTACCACGTGGGCACCAGCGCAGAAATCCTGTCCTCGTTCGGCGGCGACGATGACGACGCCGTCGTGCTGATGCTGCATATCGACTTCGTGCTGTCCAAGCACCAGATCCACGGTTATGTGGCATTCGTGCTCGACCTGTCCGCCTTGCACGACCTGAAGCAGCAGGTCAGCCGCTATCTGGCCAAGGTCCTGGGACAGGCGTGACGATCATGCCGGAGGCCTTGCACCGACTCGCCCTGCTCGAGAGCATACTCGGCGCCGTCAACCTGGGCGCCATCGTGCTCGACGAACAGCACCGCATCGTGCTGTGGAACCACTGGATGGCGCGCCACTCGGCGTGCCAGGCCGACGCCGTGCTGGGCCAGGATTTCTTTGCCGTCTATCCTGAACTGCGCCACAAGCGCATAGCCTCGGCCATCACCCAGGCCCTGCGCGACAATTTCCAGTCGCTGCTGTCGCAAACCCTGCACAAGGCGCCATTCCCCCTGTACACGCATGGCGCGGCCGAAGGCCGGGAGCGCATGCAGCAGGCGATTGCCGTCACGCCGATCAATTTGCCCGGTTCGCCGCGCCACTGCCTGATCCAGATCAATGATGTGACCATCGCCGTGGGCCGCGAAAAGCTGCTGCGCGAACAAACCATGGTGTTGCGTTCACAAACCTTTGCCGACGGCTTGACGGGCATCGCCAACCGCCGCCACTTCGACGTGGCGATCGAAAAGGAAATGCGGCGCGCCATGCGCACGGGCAGCCCCCTGTCGCTGCTGATGATCGACATCGACCATTTCAAGGATTACAACGACCATTACGGTCACCAGCAAGGTGATGACTGCCTGATAAGAGTGGCGGCCGAACTGGCCGCCATGCTGCAGCGCCCCACCGACTTGCTGGCGCGCTATGGCGGCGAGGAATTTGCCGCCATCCTGCCCGACACGGACGCGGCGCAGGCGCTGCGCATGGCCGAGGCGATCCGCGAACGGGCGGCCGGGCTGCGTATTCCGCATGCCAAGACGGGCAATGAGGTCAAGCACATTACGGTCAGCATCGGCATCGCCACCCAGCACCCGCAGCAGCAGCCGACCATCGCCGCCCTGATCGGCGCCGCCGACCGCGCCCTGTACCTGGCCAAGGGCGCCGGGCGCAACCGCGTGATGGTGCAGCCGCTATAAAAAAAGCAACGCCGGACAAAGGATTCCAGTAGACATCTTTACGGCGTGTGCGTAGACTCGTCAGTGATTGCAGCAACAACAACAAGAATTTATCTGTGGTATCTATCCCTGCGCATGGCTCACCATGCGGGACACGGCCAGGAGCGCTTGTGAAACTCGATCCTCCCCTCAAATCCGGCTTGCCGGGTGCTGGCATGGATACGACCATGGTGAACGGCATGCGCCTGCTGCTGTCGAGCGCCACCTTGCTGACCCTGTTCATCGATCCCGAAAGCGCCGGCAAGCTGAGTAAGATTACCTGGCTGATCTTTTCCGCCTACACCATGCACAGCCTGCTGCTCTACGTGCTGGCCGTGCTGGGCCTCAGCCTGCCCCAGGATATCTTGCTGTACTGGCTCGACGTGGCCTGGTATGCGCTGATCGTGTTTTCCACCAGCAGCCACAACACTTTATTCTTCCTGTTTTTTTTCTTTGCCATCCTGACCTCGTCGTTCCAGCGTGGCTTCGAGGAAGGCGCGCGCGTCACCCTCGCTTCGGCCGGCCTGTTCGCCGCGACTGCCCTGTTCGGCGAAACGGATGCGGAACTGTCGCGCCTGCTGCTGCGCACCACCTTCCTGCTGGCGCTCGGCTACATGATCGCCTACTGGGGCGGTTCGGCCATCACGCAGCGCAGCCACCTGGCGCTGCTGCGCGATGTCAGCCAGCTGTCCAATCCGCGCTTCGGCGTCGACCAGACCATTACCTCGGTGCTGGAAAAAACCCGCAGTTATTTCAACGGCCGCAGCTGCCTGCTGATCATGCAGGACAAGGGCACGCGGGTCTGGTCGCTGCGCAGCGTGCTGCAAACGGCAACGGGCGTCGTGCATACCAGCTCGCTCCTCAGCGACGACGCGGCCAGTCCCCTGCTCGCTTTCCCGCACGATAAAATCGCGCTGTACAACCAGCCCGCCGGCCCCTGGCTGCCGTGGATAGGCGGCGCGCGCATGCTCGAGCCCGACAGCGGACGCTGGCTGCGGCATGACGACGCGGCGGGCGCCCGTCTGGCCGAGCTGCTCGAAGCGCACGCCTTCATCAGCGCGCCGCTGCCCCTGCGCAATGGCAAAGGCCGCATCTTTATCGTCTCCGCCACCAGCATGAGCAAGACGGATGCCCTGTTCCTCAGCCATATCGGCGCGCAGGCGTTTCCCGTCATTGAAAACATCAACCTGCTCGACCGGCTGGCGTCGCAGGCGGCCTCGCGCGAACGCGAAAAGATCGCGCGCGACCTGCACGACACGGCCGTGCAGCCGTATATCGGCTTGCGCCACGGCCTGGCCGCCCTGCGCAACGAAGCCACGCCGGGCAACCCGCTGCTGCCGGAACTGGAAAAACTGATCATCATGTCGGGCCAGGTGATCGCCGACCTGCGCAGCTACGCGCGCACGTTCAAGAACGGGCAGGTGCAAAGCGAGCCGGAACTGCTGGTCGCGCTGCGCCGCCAGGCCACGCAGATCCGCGAATTCTATGGCATTGACATCGCCCTGCAGATCGAAGGCGACCTGCACATCAACGACCGCCTGGCGGCCGAGGTGTTCCAGATCGTCAACGAGGGCATGAGCAATATCCGCAAGCATACGTCGGCGCGCCACGGCGCCGTCAAGCTGACCTGCGTGCAGGGCGCCCTGCACATCAGCATCGACAACGAATGCGCCGCCGCGCACGTCCCCGATTTCCTGCCCGACTCGCTGGCCGAGCGCGCCGCCGCCCTCGGCGGCACGGCCCGCGTCACGCATGGCATGCTGGGCAACACCTCCGTGCAGATCGAGATCCCCATATGAATGACTTACGCCACATGCCACCGGCCAGCCATGTCATCAGCGTCATGCTGGTGGACGATCACAAGACCATGCTGTGGGGCCTGGAGCGGCTGATCGGCGGTGAGCACTCGGGCATGCGCGTGGTCGCAACGGCCTCCGACGGCACCGAGGCGCTGGAGCAGGCAAAAGCGCTGCAACCCGATGTGATCGTGCTGGACCTGGACCTGGGCGGCATCAGCTCGCTGTCCATCCTGCCCGCGCTGGCGCAGAGCGGGGGCACGCGCGTGCTGGTGCTGACGGCTAGCCACGACCAGGCCGTCCTGGACCAGACGGTACTCAAGGGCGCGCGCGGCATCGTCAGCAAGGATGCGCCGGCGGAGATGGTCTTGAAGGCCATCGAAAAGGTCTACCAGGGCGAGCTGTGGCTGGAACACGCGATGCTGGGACGCATGCTGACGCAGCTGACCCAGCCCGGTGGCGGCTCGGCGCAAGCGATCGCCATCGCCAGCCTGACCCTCAAGGAAAGAAAGATCATCGCCGCGCTGGTGCACGGCAGCGGCACGCCGGCCAAGCTGCTGGCGGACCAGCTGTTCATCTCCGAGCACACCTTGCGCAATCACCTGACGTCGATCTACCGCAAGCTTGGCGTGTATAACCGCCTGGAACTGTACGCCTACGCCACCAAGCACCAGTTGGGCCAGTTGCCGCCCGGCGCCTGATCCTGCTGCATCCCCGCGCGGCCACGGCCGCGTATTTCTTCCCCGCCTCCCCTTCGCCAGCCAGCGGCACGGCCGTTGCGTCTGCGCGCCAGACTCGACCATGACAATTGTCACGAAAAAAACAAGCAGTTCCTCCTTGCAATAAAAGGATGTTCTTCTGATGTAGATCAAGGTGCCAACTTCTATAGTGGATTTACCGGAGTGCAAATCACCGCACGGCCCACCACGACACGGAGCACAGCATGCGCCTTGACAAGTTTCTTCCGACCGCCCTGATCACCTATTTGCAGGGCAAGGAAAAGGCTGCGTTCTACCGCTATGCCCTGGTGGCGGCCCTCATGGCGGTGGTATGCATCATCGGACTGCTGGCACTGGGCGAAAGCCCATGAGCGCGCCAGGTCGTAGCAGCAGGAAGCAACACCGTCATGCCGCTTTACCCACCGCCGTACCTTAACCACACCAGGAGTTGTCATGAACCTCATCAAAAACTTTATCCGCGAAGAAGATGGCGTCACCGCAATCGAGTACGGCCTGATCGCTGCCCTGATTGCCGTCGTGATCATCGCCGCCATCACCATCGTCGGCACGCAGCTGAAAAAAACCTTCAGCACCATCGGTACCAAGCTCACCGCTGCGAACTGATGCGGTGCTGTCCGGACCGGCCCTGCGCCGGCCCGGACTACGCTTTCCAGTCTCCCCCGGCATACCCACCTTGACGACGCATAGCGAGGCCCATCGTGAAATCTCTCTTCAGCCGTGTATCCGACGAGTCCGCCGTCACAGCGATCGAATACGCGCTGCTGGCGGGCCTGATCGCGGTCGTGCTGGTCATCACGATCACCGTGCTTGGCGACCAGGTCAAGCTGCTGTTTGTCTACGTCAAGGACCAAGTGGTCCTGGCCCTGTCATGAATACCCTGCGCCTCTCGCTGCGCACCCACCGCGCCCTGCTGCTGATCGTGCTGCCGTACGCCGCCGCGGCGATGCTGCTGGCCGGCGGCCTGCCCAGCGCAGCGGACATCCTCAACGTGCTGGCCGGCTTCCTCGTGGCCATCCTCACGGGCCCCGTCTTCATCCTGTGCGGCTACACCATCCACGTCATGGTGATGAAACGCCCGCACCGCCTGTGCCATTATCTGTACCACGATCTGCGCCACTACCTGAGCAACGAGCGCCTGCTGCACGCGCTGCCGGCCATGCTGCTGATCCCCGTCTTCGCCTCCAGCTTCACCGTCATCAAGGGCGCCATCCCGCGCCTGCATCCCTACACCTGGGATGCCACCCTGTCCGCCTGGGACATCGCGCTGCATGGCGGCAAGGCCCCATGGGAAAGGCTGCAGCCGCTGCTGGGCCACCCGCTCGTCACGGGCTTGCTCAACTTTAGCTACCACTTCTGGTTCTTCCTGTTCTACGCCATCCTGTACTGGCTCATCCTCGACACCCGGCGCCCGCTGCTGCGCATGCAGTTCCTGCTCAGCTTTGCGCTGACGTGGATCGTCCTGGGCAGCGTCATGGCCATACTGTTTGCCTCGGTCGGCCCCTGCTACTACGGTCACCTGCACGCCAGCGATCCGTATGCGCCGCTGATGGCTTACCTGCATGAGGCCAACGGGCACGTCCCCGTCTGGGCCCTGCAGGTGCAGGAGATGCTGTGGCAAGGCTATCAAAGCAAGGGCGCGAACGGCGAGCTGGGCATCTCTGCCATGCCCAGCATGCATGTGGCCACGGCCGTGCTGATGGCCATCGTGGGCTGGAGCGTCAACCGCGCCGCCGGCATCGCCCTGTCCGCCTTCGCCGTGCTGATACTGCTCGGCTCCATCCACCTGGGCTGGCACTATGCGCTCGACGGCTATGTCGGCGCGGCCGGCGCGGCGCTCGTGTGGCACCTGGTGGGACGGCTGCTGGGCAGCCAGGCCGCGGCGCCGGTCGTGCACCTGGCCACGGCGCCCTGCATGGGCAAGGAAGGACTGACATCATGAACGCCCACCTGCCCATGCTGCTGTGCCTGGCCGTGCTGGCCACCCTGCTCGCTGCCGCCCTGTGGCACGACCTGCGCACGCGCCGCATCCCGAACCGGCTGGTGCTGTGGGGCACCCTGGCGGGCTTGATCCTGAACAGCTTCGTGCCATCGGGCTCCGGCCTGTTCGACGCTGCCTTCGGCGGCCTGGGACTGCTGCAGGCGCTGGCCGGCGCCGCCGCCGGACTGGCCCTGCTGCTACCCATGCATCTGCTGCGCGCCCTGGGCGCAGGCGACGTCAAGCTGATGGCCATGTGCGGCGCCTTCCTCGGCCCCGACGCCGTGCTCGAAGCGGCCCTGCTGACCTTCCTGTGCGGCGGCGTGCTGGCCCTGGCCGCCGCACTGGTGGGACAGCGCCTGCGCCAGGTGCTGAAAAACACCTACCACATGATGCTGGGTGCGCTGCTGCACAGCCTTGCCGGCGGCGCCGCCACGATCGCCGAACCGCCGCCCGCCACCGGCAAGCTGGCCTACGCCTTCGCCATTGCCAGCGGCACCCTGCTGCAGGTATTCCTGCACTACACCCACCTGTGGAGCCTGCGCTGAAACGCGCCGCTCCGACGACCCGCCACCATAGGAACTGACCATGGACACCCTCGCCACCTTCTGCCACTCGCGCCACGCAAGCCTGCTCACCAGCATCGCCATGGCTTGCCTGTGGGCGTTCTTCGCCAGTGCCCACGTGGTCGGTTATCTGCACAGCGGCGACTGGAGCTATCTGCTGTTCTGCGTCGCCGAAACCCTGGCCGCCCTGTTCTTCATCGTGCGTTCGGCCCCCGTCAGCGTTTCCACCGATGCGGGCGACTGGCTGCTGGCCATCGGCGCCACCTTTGCCCCCTTCCTCTTCGCGCCAGCCGACATGGCCATCTGGCCAGGCGCGCGCTACCTGCTGGCCGTCGGCAGCCTGCTGCAGATCGCCGGCCTGCTGTCGCTGAACCGCAGCTTCGGCCTGGTGGCGGCGCAGCGCGAGATCAAGACGGGTGGCGTATACCGCGTGGTACGCCATCCGCTGTATGCCAGCTACCTGATTTCCCTGAGCGGCTACCTGCTGGCCAATACCTCGCTCGCCAACACCATCATCTATGTGGCGACGATGACGATGATGGTGATGCGCCTGCTGCGCGAAGAGCGCTTCCTGTCCACCGACGTGCGCTATCGCGTCTACATGCGCCAGGTGAAGTACCGCCTGCTGCCCTTCATTTTCTGATATCCGGCCACCCGAGCGAGGAGCATCCATCATGCCTGACACCTATCCAGAACGCAGCGACGGCGGCGGCGTCGAACCGGCCGCCAAGCGCGCGCCACGCACGGTCGAGGAAACGGGATTGCCCTTCCTGTTCCTCGTCGAACTGCTGGTCAAGATACTCTTCCAGCGCGGCCAGATCGGCCTGCCCGCCCTGTCGACGCACGTGAAACTGGGCGCCGGCGTGCTCGAGCCGCTGCTCACTTTCATGCGCGCCGAAAAACTGTGCGAAGCGCGCCGCAACGGCGGCAGCGGCACCGACGCCGACCTGTCTTATCTGCTGGGCGACCAGGGCCGCCTGCGCGCCGCCGAGTACATGCGCCGCAATGCCTACAGCGGTCCCGCTCCCGTCACCCTGGCCGATTACAGCAACCAGGTGCTGGCGCAAAGCGTGGCGGACATGCAGGTCACCCGCGACGACGTGCAGCGCGAATTTCGCAACGTGGTGGCCAGTTCGGCCGTGCTCGACCAGCTGGGCGCGGCCATGAATTCCGGACGCGCCCTGTTCTTCCACGGCCCCGCCGGCAGCGGCAAGAGCTACCTGGCCGAGCGCCTGAACGGCCTGCTCAGCGGCGCCATCGCCCTGCCCCATGCCGTGATGGTCGACGGCGAAGTGCTGCCCTTCCTTGACCCCATGCTGCACACCGTGTCGCACGGCGGCCCCGTGCCATCCGACCCGCGCTGGGTGCGCGCCGAACGCCCCGCCGTGCTGACGGGCGGCGAGCTGACGCTCGACATGCTGGACCTGCAATTCGACCAGAGCACGCGTTTGTACCAGGCGCCGCCGCACCTGAAGGCCAACAACGGCATCTTCATCATCGACGACCTGGGCCGCCAGCGCTGCTCGCCCGTGGAGCTGATGAACCGCTGGATCGTGCCGATGGCGCGCCACATCGATTACCTGTCGCTGCACACGGGCTACAAGTTCCCCGTGCCCTTCGACGTCATCGTCGTGTTCTCGTCGAACCTGGCGCCGCAGCACCTGGCCGACGACTCCTTCCTGCGCCGCATCGGCTACAAGATCCATGTGGGACCCCTGAGCGCCTACCACTACCTGGCCGTGTTCCGCAGCACCTGCGCCCAGCTGGGCATCAATTTCGACGAAGCCTCCTACACCTATCTGCTGCACCTGCACAGCCAGTACGGGCGGCCCTTGCTGGCCTGCTATCCGCGCGACATCCTCGCGCAGATCTGCGACCAGGCGCGCTATGAAGACCACGCGGCGCAGCTGTCGCCGGAAGGGCTGCTGTGGGCATGGAAAAACTATTTCGGCAGCGATGACGACCTTGCAAGCACACATAACGGACCGGAAGCGGTCCAGCACAAAGGGGAAGCAAAATGAGAAACGCACGCGCTCTGACGATGATGGCCATTGCGGTCATCCTGGCGTTCGCCGCGGTCATCGTGGCCGCGCGCTGGATCAATGCCCAAGCCTCGGGCAACATCAACAAGGTGGCCGTGGCCCAGGTCGACATCAGCCTGGGCGCGCGCCTGACGCCCGACATGGTACGCATGGTGGACTGGCCATCGAACGCGCTGCCGCCCGGTGCCATCAACGATCCGAAACTGCTGGAAACGCGCGTCACGCGCACCAGCATCCAGCACGGCGAACCGATCATGGAAGGCAAGCTGGCGCCTCCCGGCACGCAGGGCGGCCTGTCGGCCGTCGTCGCCGAGGGCAAGCGCGCCATGACCGTGCGCGTCAACGATGTGGTGGGCGTGGCCGGCTTCGCCCTGCCCGGCAACTTCGTCGACATCCTCGTCAACACCCAGGGCGAAGGGGCCCGCAAGACGCCGGACCGCGATCCGAACATTTCCAAGATCGTGCTCGAACGCATCCTCGTGCTGGCCATCGCCCAGGAATCGAGCCGCGACGACACCAAGCCCAAGGTGGTCAACGCCGTGACCCTGGAGCTGACGCCGGACCAGGCGGAAAAACTCGACCTGGCACGCAGCGTGGGCACCCTGTCGCTGGTGCTGCGCAACCAGATCGAGGACAAACCCGTCAACACGGAAGGCGCCACCAAGTCCAGTTTGCTCGATGAAAAGGTCGCCATGGCAGCCCCCGCCGCCATGGTGCAAGCCAAGCCGCTGCCACGCCGCCGTCCCGCCGCCGCCCCCGCGCCAACGGCCGGTCCAAAGGTCGATGTCATCAAGGGGCTGGAACGCAGCTCCCAACAATTCTAACCTGCACCAGAGGAGTCACGCCATGAGCACATATTGCACAGCAAGCGGAAGCCGGGTACTCAGCCTGGCGCTTGCCCTCGCCATGATCGGCGCCCTGGCGCCCCAGGCACGCGGCGAACCCGTCGCCGCCACCGCCGCTGCCGCCGACACCGGGACAGCCAAAAGCAGCCGCGCCACCACCCGCCCCAAGGCCACGCCGCCGCAAAGCGAATCGCGCGCCGGCCGCACCGAAATGGCGCCGCAAATGAGCCTGGCCGAAGGCAAGTCGACCCTGATGCGCCTGCCGTTCGCAGCCAGCCGCATGTCCGTCGGCGACCCGCGCATCGCCGACGTCATCCTGCTTAACCCCAACGAGGTCTACCTGCTGGGGCGTTCCGTCGGCACCACCAACCTGATCCTGTGGAACAAGAGCAATGACGCCACCATCATCGACCTGGCCGTCGGCATCGACAGCAGCAGCCTGCAGGCGCGCATGGCCGAACTGCTGCCGAACGAAAAGATCAACGTCACGGTGGCGGGCGACACCCTGATCCTGTCGGGCATGGTCAGCGATGTCGTCAAGGCCGACCAGGCCCTGTCGCTGGCCAACGCCTATGTGCAGCGCAGCGCCCGCAGCGGCGGCGCCGCCTCGGGCGCAGCACCCGCCGCAGCCGCAGGCGCTTCCGCTCCGGCCCCCGCCGCCACGCCCGATGCGAACATGCCGCGCGTGATCAACCTGCTGTCGATCGCCGCGCCGCAGCAGGTGATGCTGGAAGTGAAAGTGGCCGAAGTGTCGAAGGTGCTGGTCGACCAGCTGGGCGCCAGCCTGGGCATCAACAAGACCATCGGCAGCTGGTCGTATTCGCTGCTGTCGAGCCTGCTCAGCAACAATCCCAGCGGCTTGAGCGGCGCCAGCAAGAACAACTTCTTCAACCTCGACGCGCAAAAACGCGATGGCCTGATCAAGGTGCTGGCCGAACCGAACATCATGGCCATCAGCGGCCAGGAGGCCAGCTTCCTGGCCGGTGGCAAGATATTCATCCCCGTCAGCCAGAGCAACAATAACGGCGTGCCCACCATCACCCTGGAAGAGAAGGAGTTCGGCGTGGCCGTGAAATTCACGCCCACCGTGCTCGAAGGGGGACGCATCAACCTGAAGGTGGCGCCGGAAGTGTCGGACCTGAACAAGGACGGCATCGGCATCACGGCCACCGGCATCTCGGCCACGGCCATCCTGCCATCGTTTACGACGCGGCGCGCCACCACCACGGTGCAGCTGTTCGACGGCCAGAGCTTCGCCATCGGCGGCCTGATCAAGAACAATGTGACCAGCAATATCAAGGCCCTGCCAGGCCTGGGCGAAGTGCCCGTGCTGGGCGCCCTGTTCCGCAGCACGGACTTCCAGACGGACCGTTCGGAACTGGTCTTCATCATCACGCCGCACCTGGTCAAGCCGCTGCCGCCCGACTACAAGCTGCCCACCGACGGCTACATCCAGCCGACGCGCGGCGACATGTTCATGCAGGGAAAAATGGAAGGCAGCGCACCGGCGCGCGCGCCCGCAGCGGCACAGACACCGGCACCAGCGCCCATGCAGCCGCAAGCGGCCGCGCCCCAGCCTGCCGCCGGCTTCGACCTCAAATAGGAGAACACCATGAAAACCGCACATCGCCTGCCTTGCGCCACCCTGCTGTCGCTGCTGGTCCTGCTGGCCGGCTGCGCCGCCACCACCACGCCCGTGCTCGATTCGCACTTCGGCGAATCGGTGGCCCTGCTCAAGGCGCAACAGATCATGTATCCGGACGCCTACCGCAATGCCAACCCCGTCAGCGGCATCGACGGCAAGGCCGGCGTCAGCGCCTACCAGCGCTACCAGAAATCGTTTGCGGCGCCGGAACCGCAACCGAATGTCTTCACCATCGGCGTGGGCGGACGCCAGTAGGCGCCTGTCCCGCGATGCACTTCCCCCAGGCCACCAGGAGACAGCCATGAACACCGCATTTCGCAGGCACGACAAGCAGCAGGGCGCGATCGCCATCGTGCTGGGGCTGACCCTGGTGGTACTGTTTGCCATGGGCGGCCTGGTGCTGGACCTGGGCCACCTGTACATCGCCAAGGCGGAACTGCAGAACGGCGCCGACAGCGCCGCCCTGGCCGGCGCCGTGGAACTCAATCAAAGCGCGGACGGCATCGACAACGCGCAGGCCAAGGCCATCGCCATCGCGCAAAAGAACCGCTACGACTTTTCCACCGCGCTGACCATCACGGCCGCCAACATCGAGTTCGGCCCCAGCCCGGACGGTCCCTGGTCGTCCGGCGCCAGCGCCCGCACCAGTCCCCAGGGCCAGACCTTCATCCGCGTCGACACGGGCAGCAAGACCTTCGCCACCTACCTGATGGGCATCGCCGGCATCGCCAGCACCAGCACCTCGGGCGTGGCCGTGGCGGGCCGCTTCGTCAACGACGTCACGCCGATCGGCGTGTGCGCCGTCGATCCGGCCAACAAGACGGCGCAATACACGTATCCGGCCGCGCCGGCCGGCACGGGCTTGACGGAACTGGTGGAATTCGGTTTCCGCCGCGGCGTCACCTACAACCTGTTCGGCCTCAATCCGCTGGGCGGCCCTTCCGATCCCTACCTGATCAATCCCGTCGACGCGCCGCCCGGCACCTGCAGCGCCTCGCACGCGAGCGCCGCCTCCACCGCGCCGTTCATGTGCACGGGCAGCAGCGCCGTCATCACCAGCGGCACGGGCCAGGTCTACACGAACACAGGGCTGACGGCGTCGCTGGCCGCCTCGCTCAATTCCCGCTTCGACGATTACGGCGGCCCCTCCGTGTGCGACCCCGCGACGGCGCCGCCCGACACCAACATCAAGGAATATCCATGCGTGGGCGCCGCGTCGCCCTGCGCCGCCACCGCCGCCAATTCGCCGCCCGCCAGCTGGATGGAACCGGGCGCCAGCACCCTGCCCAGCCAGCAGCCCGTCAGCCTGGCCGGCAACAAGCCGAATTACCAGCTGCCGTCGGCCGGCACGGTTCCCGCGCCATCGGCCACGTTCGCCCAGTTCTCGGGCTACGGCGTGCTGTGGTCCTACGGCCCCGCCTACCAAAGCAATGGCGCCACCCCGGCCAAGGCCGGCACGGCCTACAGCGTCGCGGACGGCAACGCCAACCCCATGTACAGCACGGCCAAGGCGAATTACTTCGACACGGCCAGCTACCCCGTCAGCCCCGGCGCGGGCTTTCCTGCCAGTACGCCGCCTTCGCCGTACAACCAGACCAGCGGGCCCACGTTCCAGGCGCCTTCGCCGGCCCATCCGGGCCAGCGCAACCGGCGCATCCTCAACGTGGTCCTGGTCGACTGCCGCACGGCGCCCGTGGGGCCGGCTTCGTGCGGCACCATGAACGCGGTCGGCATCGGCAAATTCTTCATGACGATGAAGGCCGATTTCAGTGGCGGCACCAAGCGCCTCGACGTCGAATTTGCGGGCCTGATCGAGCCCGTGCCGAATTCCGAAATCAAACTCTACAAGTGAGGCGGCCATGCGCATCCACCACTCCCCCCTCAGGCAGCGCGGCGGCGCCGCCGTCGAATTCGGCATCGTGCTGGCCCTGCTGATCACCCTGCTGGCAGGCATCTTCGGCTTCGGCCGCGCCTTCTGGTATTACGACGCGCTGACCAAGGCCACGCGCGACGCGGCGCGCAACATGTCCGTCAAGGCCAAGGCCGGCATCGCCTCGCAGGGCGTGCCGGCGGCCAGGCAGACCGTGGTCGACGCGGCCCTCAGCGCCGGCATCAGCGACTTCACCACGGCCAACGTGACGGTCACCTGCCTGGACGCGGCGTTCAACGACAGCAACTGCAACGATGGCACGGCGCCGGGCGGCATCCGCGTCGAAGTCGTCAACTACACGCTGTCGGTGGGCCAGTACCTGCCGTTCGTGATCGGCGCGGCCAGCAGCTATGCCACGCCGCTTTCGCCGCGCACCACCATGCGCTACATGCTGTAAGGAGAACGCCATGCGCCACCGCCTTTCATCTTCTCCTCCAGCCGGGCGCCAGCGCGGCGCCGCCGCCGTCGAATTCGCCCTGGTGTCGCTGCTGTTTTTCACCTTGCTGTTCGGCATCCTCGAATTTGGCCGCATGCTGTACCTGTACAACACGGTGCAGGAAGTGAGCCGCCGCGCCGCACGCGAAGCCGTGGTGCGCTGGGTCGACGAGACCGACGCCATCAAGACCCTGGCCCTGTTCGGCGGCACGGCACTGCCGGCCGCACCGGAACTGACGGCCGCCAACATCACCATCCGCTACCTGAACAAGAGCGGCGCCGAAGTGACCTTGCCGCCGACGGACCCGGGCGACAACCTGTCGGCCTGCGGCGACATCACGCGCACGGCCAGCTGCATCGACAGCGTGCGCGTCTCGATCGACAACGTCAGCTACACGCCGATGGTCAGCCTGTTCGGTTTTCTCAATATCGCCGTACCAGCCTCGGTGGTGGTCATGCACGCCGAAAGCCTGGGCTTCCAGATCAACTGAACGCCTTTACCGAACACTTTTACCGGGGAGTACCAAGTGAATATCGTCATCGTCTCGAAGAATGAAGCCCAGCTCAAACGGCTGACCCGCTTGCTGCGCGAACGCAGCACGGCCGACCGCGTGACCCTGCTGGCCAGCATACCCGATGTATTCGACAACGGCGTCACGCCGGACTTGCTGCTGCTGGAGCAGGAGCAGACGGGCGAGGCGGAGCTGGAACAGCTCGAGCTGCTGGGCGGACGCCATCCGAGCCTGGCCATCATCGTGCAATGCCCGCAGCAAAGTCCGCAATTCCTGCTGCGCTCGATGCGCGCCGGCGTGCGCGAAGTGCTGCAGCCGGACGACGACGCGGCCCTGTGCGCCGCCTTGCGCCGCATCGAGGAAAAACTGCAGAAACAGGTCACGCGCAAGGGCCAGGTGCTGGCCTTTGTCTCGTGCAAGGGCGGCAGCGGCGCCACCTTCATCGCCGCCAACCTCGGCTACGCGCTGGCCGCCGGCGAACAGCGCAAGGTGGCGCTGTTCGACCTGAACCTGCAGTTCGGCGACGCCGCCCTGTTCGTCTCGGACCACAAGCCGGCCACCACCCTGTCGCAGCTGTCGCAGCAGATCGTGCGCCTCGACGCTTCGCTGCTGAGCGCCAGCATGATCCAGATCACGCCCGCCTACAGCGTACTGGCCGCCGCCGACGACCCGGCCCACGCGGCCGACGTCGAAGCCGACCATATCGACCGCCTGCTGACCCTGGCGCGCAGCCAGTACGACTACATCCTGCTCGACGTGGGACGCGGCCTCGACCCCGTCAGCGTGCGCGCGCTCGACCGGGCCGACCTGATCTTCCCCGTGCTGCAGGCAACGTTGCCGTATGTGCGCGACGGCAAACGCCTGCTCGACGTGTTCCGCGGCCTCGGCTACCGCGAAGACAAGATCCGCCTGATCCTGAACCGCTATGCCAGCAGCGACAGCATCCGCGTGGCCGACCTGGAAGCGGCGTATGGCAAGCACGTCTACAAATCCATCCCCAACCACTACGAAGCGGTGGCGGCCTCCGTCAGCCAGGGCGTGCCCATCCTCAAACTGACGCCGCACAACGCCGTCTCGCGCGCCCTGCAGGAGCTGGCCGCCAGCATGGCCGGCGAAACCCCGCCCGCCGCGCAAGGCTGGGTTTCGCGGCTGCTGGCGCGCGCTTGATCCCTACAGCGCGCCTGATCCCCCTACATTTACCGGAGACCGATCATGACTGTCGAAAAACTCACCCTGCGGGACCGCCTGGGCTATGCCCAGGACGACGCCAGCCTGAATGACGATGCCGCGCACCAGGGCGCATCAAGCCAGAGCTACCAGCAGCTCAAGCATCGCACCCACCAGGCGCTGCTCGACCGCGTCGACCTGGAAGGCATGCAGCGCCTGTCGCGCGAACAGATCCGCGAAGAGCTGAAAATCCTCGTCAGCGACGTGCTCACGGAAGACAATGTAGTGATCAACGAGCTGGAACGGCGCTCGCTGATCCGCGACATCCAGGACGAGGTGCTCGGCTTCGGCCCGCTCGAACCGCTGCTGGCCGATCCCGGCGTGTCCGATATCCTCGTCAACACCTACCGCCAGGTGTATGTCGAGCGCCATGGCCGCCTGGAGCTGAGCGACGTCTGCTTCACCGACGACGCGCATTTGATGAAAATCATCGACAAGATCGTCTCGCGCGTGGGCCGCCGCATCGACGAATCGAGCCCCATGGTCGATGCGCGCCTGCCCGACGGTTCGCGCGTCAACGCCATCATCCCGCCGCTGGCCATCGACGGCCCCGTGATGTCGATCCGGCGCTTTTCGGCCCAGCCGCTGCGCCTGGCCGACCTGCTGCTCAAGCACAGCCTCACGGAGGAAATGAGCACCACCCTGCAGGCGCTGGGCAAGGCCAAGGTCAACATTCTGATCTCGGGCGGCACGGGCAGCGGCAAGACCACCATGCTCAATGCGATTTCCGGTTTCATCAGCACGGCCGAACGCATCGTCACCATCGAGGACGCGGCCGAACTGCAGATGCAGCAGCCGCACGTGGTGCGCCTGGAAACGCGCCCGCCGAATATCGAGGGCAAGGGCGAAGTGACGCAGCGGGCGCTGGTGCGCAATGCGCTGCGCATGCGCCCCGACCGCATCATCCTGGGCGAGGTGCGCGGCGCCGAGGCGCTCGACATGCTGGGCGCCATGAACACGGGCCACGAGGGCTCGATGGCCACCATCCACGCGAACACCCCGCGCGACGCGCTGACGCGGCTGGAAAACATGATCAGCATGGCCTCCGCGGCCCTGCCCGTGAAAGCCATGCGCCAGCAGATCAGTTCGGCCATCAGCGTGGTGGTGCAGGTGTCGCGCCTGACGGACGGCAAGCGCAAGGTGACGTCGATCCAGGAAATCACGGGCATGGAAGGCGAGATGATCACCATGCAGGAAATCTTCACCTTCCGCCAGACAGGCATCGGCGAGGACGGCACGGTGCAGGGGCATTTCCATGCCAGCGGCGTACGGCCACGCTTCCTGGAACGCCTGCGCGCCTTCGGCATCAGCCTGCCGGAAACCCTGTTCGATCCCGCCCGCCAGTACCATTAAGGGGAGCATCATGGACTATCTCTATTACGTATTCGCCATCCTCACCTTCATCGCCGTGGTACTGCTGATCGAGGGCGTGTACCTGGCGTGGAACACCTCGCGCGGCCCGGAAGCGGAAAGGGTCGCGCGCCGCCTGCGCATCATGTCGGCCGGCGCGCATGGCGACGCGGGCAGCTCGATGATCAAGAAACGCCTGCTGAGCGACACCCCGTCCCTGCAGCGCGTGCTGCTCAGCGTGCCCCGCGTGCATGCGCTCGACCGCCTGCTGGAACAGTCGGGCCTGACCTGGAGCGTGGCCAGCTTCGCCGGCGTGATGCTGGCCTCGGCCGGCGCCGCGTTTTTGCTGCTCAGCTACTTCAGCGTGCCGTGGCTGCTGCTCCTGCCGCTGGTGGCCGGCGCGGCCCTGCTGCCGCTGCTGGTGGTCTTGCGCGCCAAGGCCAAGCGCCTGCAGCGCATCGAACAGCAATTACCCGATGCGCTCGACCTGATGGCGCGCGCCCTGCGTGCCGGCCACGCCTTCCCCACGGCCCTGAAGATGGTCGGCGATGAAATGAATGCGCCGCTGGCCGTGGAATTTCGCGCCACCTTCGATGAAGTCAATTTCGGCATCGCCATGCAGGACGCGCTGATGAACCTGGCCACGCGCGTGCCCAGCACGGACTTGCGCTACTTCGTCATCGCCGTGCTGATCCAGCGCGAAACGGGCGGCAACCTGGCCGAGCTGCTCGACAGCATCAGCCGCATCATCCGCGAGCGCATCAAGCTGCTGGGACAGGTGCGCGTGCTGTCGGCCGAAGGCAAGCTGTCGGCCTGGATTTTGTCGCTGCTGCCCTTCGGCGCGGCGGCCATGATCCAGCTGACCAATCCGCAATTCCTGGAAATGCTGTTCGTCGATCCGGGCGGACGCAAGATGCTCGTCGGCGCACTCGTGATGATGGTGTGCGGCATCCTGGTCATGCGCAATATCATCCGCATCCGCGTCTGAGCCCGCAAGGAGAATCCTCATGAATCCCGTCCATTTCGCCTTTCTCGCCCTGCTCTTCATCGCCGTCTTCGGCACCGTGCTGGTGGCCATGCGCAGCTTTGCCCCCGATCCCCTGCGCCAGCGCATGGACAACGCCACCGGCAAGAGCGCGGCCGCGCCTGGCGCCTCCGCGCCCAGCCCCTGGCTGGCGCGCATGGTGCGCCTGAGCGGCCCGCTGGCCAAACTGTCGCTGCCCGACCAGGGCTGGGAAGGCTCAGTGATGCGCCGGCGCTTCATGAATGCCGGCCTGCGCCAGGCGTCGGCGCCCATCCTGTTCTTTTCCGCCAAGACCATGCTGGCCATCGGCCTGCCCCTGATGCTGTTCCTGGGGCTGAGCGCGTCAGGCAGCCAGATGGCGGGCAAAGCTCTCTTGTTCTGGCTGCTGATCGTGGCCGCCATCGGCTACTACCTGCCCAATATCGTCCTGGCGCAAATGATCAAGCGGCGCCAGCGCGATATCTTCGAAAGCTTTCCCGATGCGCTCGACTTGATGACGGTGTGCGTGGAAGCGGGCCTGGCCATGGATGCGGCGCTGGCCAGGGTGGCGGCCGAAATCGCCCTGAAAAGCGCCGTGCTGGCCGAGGAATTGCACCTGGTGATGCTGGAACTACGCGCCGGCAACACCAAGGAGCGGGCGCTGCGCAACCTGGCCCTGCGCACGGGCGTCGAGGATGTCGACGCGCTGGTGGCCATGCTGATCCAGGCCGAGCGCTTCGGCACCAGCATCGCCGCCTCGCTGCGCGTGCAGTCGGACCAGCTGCGCACGAAGCGCCGCCAGCTGGCCGAGGAAGAAGCGGCGAAGATCGCCCTCAAGCTGCTGTTCCCGCTGATCTTTTTCATCTTCCCTTCGCTGCTGGTCGTCCTGATGGGACCAGCCTTCCTGCAAATCTACCGCGTGCTCCTGCCCAGCATGGGCAGCGGCAGCTGACCGGAGAACCGCCATGTCACAGCACACCACCCTGATGCTCATGTTCGCCTGCGCCGGCCTGCTGCCCGCCTGCGGCCACCTGCCCGGCCCGGCCACTCAGAGCAACCATGCTGCGCCGCCCCAGGCGCGCATCGACGACAGCCCCGCCACCCGCAGCGCCGCTTTCTGCAAGCTGGGCAAGCGCATGCAGGAACTGGGCGACCCGCGCGCGGCGATGGCAGCGTACAGCGAAGCCCTGCTATTGACGCCCGACTCGGCCGACGCGCGCAATGGCGCCGCCGTGCTGCACGCGCAGCTGGGCCAGCTGGAAACGGCGCGCAGCATGCTGCAGGCGCTGGCGCAAGAGGCGCCGACGGCCAGGACCTACAACAACCTCGGCTACGTGCTGTACCTGCAGGGAGACTATGCCCAGGCGGCCAGCGTGCTGCGCCAGTCGCTGCAACTCGACAACGGCCAGCAGCCGGCGCGCGCCAATCTGGATCTCACCATCGCGGCGCTGGCGCGCAGCATAGTCACAGTCGATGCCACCGCGGAGACCATCGTGCCCGACCTGGCACCGGCGCCCGCGCCAGCGGCGCCTGCCAGCCGCCTGCAGCTGACGCAATCGCAGCCGAATATCTTCACGCTGAGCTGGCGCGACACTCCCGTGGCGGCGCACGCCGCCTTGCCAGCGCCGGCAAAACAGGTGGCACCGGTGGCAACCCTGCCACGGCTGGAAGTCATCAACGGCAATGGCGCAACGGGGATGGCGGCGCGCATGCGCGGCATGCTGGGCGGCATGGGCATCAGCGTGCTGCGGCTGGGCAACCAGCGGCCGTATGGCGTCCAGGCCAGCAGCATCGTCTACCGCCCCGGTCACGCCGAGGCAGCGGCCGCCCTGGCCCTGGCCTTGGGCGGCATGCCGCAGCTGCAGGCGGCGGACGACGGCGGCGTGGGCGCGGGCGCCGACCTGCGTATCTTGCTGGGCAAGGATGCGGCAGCCAGCCTGCGCGCGCCGAACGTGCGCCTGGCGTCTAACCTGGCGCAGTAACGGTGAAATCAGCGCGGCAGCAGGCGGCGGTCGGCGGGGTTGATCAGGAAGCCTTGCAGGATATCCTGCAGCTGCGGCAGCTTGGCCACGTAGGCGGGAATGCCCAGCTGGCGCGCGCCGAAGTAGTGGGCGATGATGTCGCCCTGCTGCTCCATGTTGAAGTCGGACAGGACGCCGCCCGCTTGCGCATCGTAGCGGTAGGCGCGTTGGCCGATGTAGCCGCCGCGCAGCGCCAGCAGCACGCCATGCAGCAGCACGCTGTAGCCAAGCTGGTACTGCCACACGTGCACCATTTCGTGGATGAAGAACAGCTTGCCGCTGTTGCCTTCGCGGGAGAAATCGTCGCGGTACTGGGCCGGCATGAAGTGCAGGCTGCCGCGCGGCGTCATCGCCGTGTTCTGGTCCTGCAAGCCAAACGGTAGAAAGGAGCCGCGCACGACGCGCACGCGCGCGTAGTCGATGGCGCCCTGGAAGACGCTGCGGGCCATGGCGGTTTCGCCGATGGTGAGGGGGCGGCGCAAGACGCGCATGGCACTCCGTCAGAAGAAAGAAGCGGCAAGCATGGGAGCTTGCCGAGTACTATAACTGCAAGTACCTGACAGAAGCGTAGCGAGCGGCAGCGATTTGTGGCTAAGAAGCGCAACCGTACTCTAGTACGGTGAGCATCGCAGGCCGCAAAGCGCGACGCGCAGTAGCTTATGTCAGGTACGACTAGGCGGAGCGCAGGCCGCTGGCAGCTTTGGCGATTTCCGTGATGCGGTCCCAGTTGCCGGCCGCGATCGCGTCTTTCGGTGTCAGCCAGGAGCCGCCCACGCAGGCGACGTTTTTCAGCGCCAGGAACTGCGACGCCGTCTCTTGCGAAATACCACCGGTCGGGCAGAACGTCACGTCCGGCAGCGGGCCGTAGATGGCGTTGAGCATGCCGATGCCGCCGGCCGGCACGGCCGGGAACAGTTTTAGCTGCTGGAAGCCGTTTTCACGCGCCGCCATCACTTCGCCCGGCGTCATCACGCCTGGCAGCAAAGGCAAGCCGCTGCTTTTGGCCGCCGCCACCAGGGCCGACGTCAGGCCTGGCGACACGCCGAAGACGGCGCCCGCATCGCGCGCCTGCACGAATTCCTCGGGACGCGTCAAGGTGCCCACGCCGACGATGGCGCCCGGTACTTCCGACATGGCGCGGATCGCTTCTAGGCCATGCTTGGTGCGCAAGGTTACTTCCAGCACGCGGATGCCGCCCGCCACCAGCGCGCGCGCCAGCGGTACGGCGTGTTCAGGATCGTCGATCGCAATCACGGGGATCACGCTCGAGGTGCGCATAATTTCCAGTAGTGTCATGGTCATCTCTTATTTCCTAGCCAAAAAGTCTTCATCGGAACCCGGTACGGTATCACCGACATTGTCGGCGTCGTGCAAGGCGACGGTGGTGGGAATCGGCGACGGCAGGCCGAAGGTGGTTGCACCTTCTTCCGCCGCGCTGACGGTGGAACGGAACATGGAAAACAGCTCGCGGCCCATGCCGATGTGATTCGGCGACAGGTCGGCGGTAACCAGCGAACGCGCGTGCCAGACGTCGGCCGGCACCAGCGCCTCGAGCACGCCGGTAAAGGCGTCGAGACGGATGATGTCGCCGTCGCGCACGAGGCCCAGCGGGCCGCCGGCGAGAATCTCTGGCGACACGTGGATGGCGGCCGGCACCTTGCCCGACGCGCCCGACATGCGGCCATCGGTAACGAGCGCCACGTGGCGGCCCGCATCCTGCAGATTGGCCAGCGCCGGCGTCAGCGCATGCAGTTCCGGCATGCCGTTGGCGCGCGGGCCCTGGAAGCGCAGCACGGCGACGAAGTCGCGGTCCAGGGTGCCCGCCTTGTAGGCGGCCATGAAATCTTCCTGCGAATTGAACACGAGCGCCGGCGCTTCGACTGTGCGGTGCTGCGGCTTGACGGCCGAGACCTTCATCACGGCGCGGCCCAGGTTACCTGCGACCAGGACCATGCCGCCGTCCGGTGCGAACGGATTCGAGGCGGGGCGCAGCACGTTTTCGTCGGCGCTGGCGGCTGGAGCATCTTTCCAGAAGACCTTGCCGTCTTCGCCGAGGAACGGCTCCATGCAGTGCGCGCGCAAGCCGTGGCCCAGGATGGTGTTGACGTCTTCGTGCAGCAAGCCCGCGTCCAGCAATTCGCGGATCAGGTAACCGGTACCGCCGGCCGCGTGGAAATGGTTCACGTCGGCGTCGCCGTTCGGGTAGATGCGCGTGAGCATCGGCACGATGGCCGACAGTTCATTGAAATCGTTCCAGTCGATGACGATGCCGGCCGCCTTGGCGATTGCCACCAGGTGCAAGGTATGGTTGGTCGAACCGCCCGTGGCCAGCAAGCCCACGACGGCGTTGACGATACATTTTTCGTCGACGATATGGCCAACCGGCAAATAGCTGGCGCTTTGCGCCGTGATGGCGGCGGCGCGCTGGGAGGCGGCCACAGTCAGCGCATCGCGCAGCGGCGTGTTCGGCGTGATGAAGGCGGCGCCCGGCATGTGCAGGCCCATCACTTCCATCAGCATCTGATTGCTGTTCGCCGTGCCGTAGAAGGTACAGGTGCCGGCGCCATGGTAGGCTTTCGATTCGCCTTCGAGCAAGTCTTCACGCGTCGCCTTGCCTTGCGCATACAACTGGCGCACCTGGGCTTTTTCCTTGTTCGACAGGCCCGACGTCATCGGACCGGCCGGCACGAAGATGGCTGGCAAGTGACCGAAGTGCAGCGCGCCGATCAACAGGCCCGGCACGATCTTGTCGCACACGCCCAGGTACAGGGCGGCGTCGAACATATTGTGCGACAGCGCCACGGCCGTCGACATGGCGATGGTGTCACGCGAGAACAACGACAGTTCCATGCCCGGCTGACCTTGCGTCACGCCATCGCACATGGCGGGCACGCCACCGGCGAACTGGGCGACGGCGCCCACTTCGCGCACGGCTTGCTTGATGATCTGCGGGAAGCCTTCGAAAGGCTGGTGCGCCGACAGCATGTCGTTGTACGAGGACACGATGGCCACGGACGGCTTCTTGTATTCCTTCAGCGACAGCTTGTCGTTGGCGGGAAAGGCGGCAAAGCCGTGCGCCAGGTTGGTGCACGACAGGGCGCCGCGCTGCACGCCCTGGATGCGGGCCGCATCCAGATGCGCCAGGTAGGCGCCGCGCGATGGCCGGCTGCGCGCGATGATGCGCGCTGTTACGGATTCGACTACTGGATGCAGCGCCATATGGATTTCCTTAAAAATGAGTATTTCGTGAAATTTTACTACAAAATGCTAAAGAAGAAGCACTCTTGCATGGGCCAGCAACACAAATAAGCGACAGATTGCGGCGTATCAAGGCAAACCCGGGCAATATCGCGTAGCCGCGCCTGTCAACGTGGCTCTTATATGTCACGCGTGCCATCGCTTAAAAAAGCACAACAAAATCCGCTTCGCGTCACAAACTGTAGTGAAATTACGTTTTTCTGATGTATTATTCTCATACCAATGCCGGATCCGCTGTTCGCCACCACGAACGCGCCGCGCTCCTTTCAACCGAGACAAGCACCCAAGCCGACCGCCATGCGCCAGCCAGCACCTACTCCTGCCATCACCGCCACCGCCAGTTTCCAGTCCCTGCAAGCGCATAGCGCCAGCCTGCGCGACGTGCATCTGCGCCAGCTGTTCGCGGCCGACCCCGCCCGCTTTTCCAGCATGACCGTCGATGCGGCCGGCCTGCTGCTCGATTACTCGAAAAACAGGGTCGACGCCACCACCATGGCGCTGCTGATGGACCTGGCCCGCGAGCGCGGCGTGGAAGCGCAGCGCGAAGCCATGTTCACTGGCGAGAAAATCAATCTTACCGAACATCGGGCCGTTCTGCATACGGCTTTGCGCGCGCCACGCGGCACCAAGCTGGTCGTCGATGGCCAGGATATCGATGCCGACGTGCAAGATGTGCTGCAACGCGTCAAGGCATTTACAGACAAGGTCCGCAATGGCAGCTGGCTCGGCTACACGGGCAAGCCGATTTGCGACATCGTCAACATCGGCATCGGCGGCTCGGACCTGGGCCCGAAAATGGCGTGCCTGGCCCTGCGCTCCTACGCCAACCCGGGCCTGGAAATGCACTTTGTTTCCAACGTCGACGGTCACGACATGGAAGCGACCTTGTCCAAGGTCGATCCGGAAACGACCCTGTTCATCGTGGCTTCGAAAACTTTTGTTACGGCAGAAACCATGCTCAACGCCAACACGGCGCGCGCCTGGTTCCTGCTCGAAGGCGAAGAAAAGGATCTGGCGCAACATTTTGTGGCCGTCTCGACCAACACGCAAGCCATCGTCGACTTCGGCATTTCGCCGGACAATATGTTCCCGTTCTGGGACTGGGTCGGCGGCCGTTACTCCGTCTGGTCGTCGATCGGCCTGGCCGTGGCCCTGTCCGTCGGCTTCGAATACTTCAGCGATTTCCTCGCCGGCGCACATGCGATGGACCAGCATTTCCGCCAGGCCCCGCTGGAACAGAACATGCCCGTCGTGCTGGCCATGGTCGGTTTCTGGAACCGCCAGTTCCTCGACTGCGGCTCCGTCTCCATCGCGCCGTATCACCAGGACTTGAGCCGCTTTGCCGCCTATCTGCAACAGCTGGACATGGAAAGCAACGGCAAGCGCGTCACCAAGGATGGCGTGCCCGTCGGCGTGCCGACCGGCCCCGTCATCTGGGGCGATTGCGGAACGAATGCGCAGCATGCGTATTTCCAGCTGCTGCACCAGGGCACGGACATCACGCCCATCGATTTCATCGCCGCCCTGCGCGCCACGCACGACTTGCCGGGCCACCACGACGCCCTGCTCGCCAACTGCTTCGCCCAGTCGGAAGCCTTCATGACGGGCAAGACGGGCGATGAAGTACGTCTTGATTTGCAGGCGCAAGGCTTGCCGGAAAGCGAGATCGAAGCGCTGGTGCCGCACAAGACTTTCCCAGGCAACCGCCCCAGCAACACCATCCTGATGGACCAGCTGACCCCGACCACCCTGGGCGCCCTGATCGCGTTGTACGAACACAAGACCTTCGTGCAGGGCGTCTTGTGGAACGTCAACAGTTTCGACCAGTGGGGCGTGGAACTGGGCAAGGTGCTGGCCAAGAAAATCCAGGCCGAACTGACGGGCGAAGCCCGTCCCGACCACCACGACAGCTCGACCAATGGCTTGATTGCCTTGGCGAAAGCCGCCAAAGCGGCGTACTAACTTAATTGAGGTTTATGAATATTTACGAAATCAAAGTAGTGAGCGACAAGCCCATGCAAGTGGGCGAATGCCCGCTTTGGCATGGCAAGGAAGCGGCCCTGTACTGGGTCGACATCGATGGCCGCGCCGTGCACCGCTTGCACCCGGCCAGCGGCAAGCATGACCAATGGAGCATGCCGACGGAACCGTCGGCGCTGGCCATCAATGCGGGCGGCGGCCTGATCGTGGCCTTGCGCAGCGGCTTTGCCCACCTCGACACGAAGACGGGCAGCCTGGCGGAAATCGCCCCGGCGCCGTTCGACATGAGCACCACGCGCTTCAACGATGGCAAGGTCGATCCGGCAGGCCGCTTCTGGGTCGGCACGATTTTCGAGCCGCGCAACGCTGACGCTGCAGAGATGTTCGTGCTGGAAAAAGGACAAGTACGCAAGGTCTGGTCGGGCGGCATGACCGTGTCGAACGGCCTGGGCTTCAGCCCGGACAAGCGCACCATGTACCATTCGGATACCACCACGCACCGCATCGACCGCTTCGATTTCGATGCGGCCACGGGTGCCATTTCCGAGCCACAACCGTTCCAGCGTTTTTCCACGGACAAGAAAGCGTTTGATTACGGCGGGCGCCCCGATGGCGCGGCCGTCGACAGCGAAGGCAATTACTGGTCGGCCATGTTTGAAGGCGGCAAGATCTTGCGCTTCGCCCCCGATGGCCATCTGCTGGGCGAAATTACCGTGCCCGTGCGCTGCCCCACCATGGTGACGTTCGGCGGCCCCGACCTGCGCACCCTGTACATCACCAGCGCCAGCCACAACCGCTCCGCCGCCGAAATCGCCGACTACCCGTTGACAGGCCACGTCTTATCCGTGCGCGTGGACGTGGCAGGCCAGCCGGAAACAGCTTACCAGGCGTAATCCGACACCATTGTTGACCGTGGCGGCGTCGGATTACGCGCAGCTTCGCTGCGCCAATCCGACCTACCGGATGCCACGTGCCCAAAGGCGTGGCGGACCAGCCGTAATCGTTTGCCAGCAAGAAAAAGCGCCGGCACCCGCGAGGGTCCGGCGCTTTTTCTTGCGCAACGGCGTAGGTCGGATTAGCGGGACGAAGGCCCGCGTAATCCGACAACAGTGTTGACCATGGCCGCGCCGGATTACCGCGACAATACCTTGCGGATCGTCTCGGCCAATTCAGCCGCCACGAACTTCGCCACATAGCCATCGGCGCCCACGCCCTTGACGTGGTCTTCGTTGGTCGAGCCCGTCAGCGACGAGTGGATCACCACGGGGATGTTGGAGAAGCGGCCATCGTTCTTGATGTTGCGCGTCAAGGTAAAGCCATCCATTTCCGGCATTTCCAGGTCGGTCAGCACCAGCGCGACCTTGTCTTTCGCCGTCTTGCCTTCCGTGGCCGCCTGGGCCGAGATGGCCTGCAGGCGTTCCCATGCTTCCTTGCCCGTCTTGGTCATGATGAAAGGCACGCCCATCGCTTCGAGGCCCTTTTCGATCAGCGAGCGGGCCAGCGAGGAATCGTCGGCCGCAAGGATCACGGCGCCGGCCGGCAAGCGCACTTGCGGGCCGATGCTGTTCTCGTCCACGTCCGGGTCGCCCGACGGCAGCACGTTGCGCAGGATTTGCTCCACGTCCAGCACTTGCGCCAGGCGTGTCTTGTCCGTATCGCCATCGAGGCGCGCGATACTGGTAACGAGGCCGCCGCCAACGCTCGACTCGGCCGACAGCACCTGATTCCATTCCAGGCGCACGATTTCGTCGACCTCTTCCACGGCAAACGCCTGTGTCGAGCGGGCAAATTCGGTCACCATCAGTATCTTCAAGCCGCTGCTCTTGCAGCCGACCGCCATCGGCAAGTCGATCACGGGCACGATCTGGCCACGGATGTTGACCACGCCCAGCATGTGCGGGTGCGAACCGGCCACGGCCGTGATGGCCGGCATTTCCATGATTTCACGGACTTTGAACACATTGATGCCGAACAGTTCGCGGCTGGTCGAGTGATCACTGGTACCGAGCTTGAACAGGAACAGTTCGAATTTGTTATTGCCTGTCAGGCTGGTGCGTTCATCGACATCTTGCTGCATTGAATTCATTGTGTCCCCTTGAGCCGTCTTGTAAAGTTAAGTCGCCTGCCCCTGATGCTGCGGACAGTGCGGACTGCACGTCGCATGGACGTCGGATGGCGGGTTCGGGGCATGGCCGGCGCTAGCGGTGCAGTATGTATCGTACAATTTCTTACAACCAATAGTTGCTATCGATTCGAGCTTGAATTATACGGTTTTTTACTTTCTCCAAAGCTACTTTACGCTGCCAACGGCGATCCTGACAGCATTTCTTGCTTTGCCTGTTGCTACAGCGCAAATGATGACGTGGAGAACTAGAAATTTCCCTGGCAACCATGGTTACTTTGAAACGCCGCGTGCAAATCGCGATAGCTTACCAAGGCCAGCGAACGGCATATAATGGCCATGCCGGCATCGCAGCCATGCATAGCGGGCAAAATGGCGACGGCAGCCGTTGGAATGTAGTAAAATTTCTTGCAATTGCCTGTTCTACGTAGTAAATTTACACCACCGATTATAGTAGCGACAGACTGGCACTTCCGGTCGGCTTCCTCCCCGCTCCGGCCCTTTTACTTTTGCGACGACACTCACTTATGGCACTTACCGATTTTGACCTGGTCCTGTTTGGCGGCAGCGGCGATTTAGCAATGCGCAAGTTGTTGCCTGCAATGTATGCGCGCGACGTCGCGAACGATTTGCCGCCGACGGCGCGCATCATCTGTGTGGGCCGCCAGGACAGCGGCCAGGATGCCTTCCTGAAAATGGTGGAAACCAACTCGCGCCCGCATATCAAGGCCAGCACCCTGAATGCCGCGACCTGGAGCAAATTCTGCGCGCGCATCGTGTATGTGTCGCTCAACGCCAGCGATGCGGCCACGTACGCGCCGCTGGTCGAAGCGCTGCGCGGCGATGCCGACCTGACGCGCGTGTACTACCTGGCGACGCCGCCGCATTTGTTCGCGCTGATCTGCGACAACCTGGAAGACAACGGCCTGGTGACGCCGAATTCGCGCGTGGTGCTGGAAAAACCGCTGGGCCGCGACCTGGCCAGCGCCAAGCAGATCAACGCCGAAGTGGGCAAGGTCTTCCAGGAATCGCAGATCTACCGTATCGACCATTACCTGGGCAAGGAAACCGTGCAGAACTTGCTGGCCCTGCGCTTCGGCAATATCCTGTTCGAACCGCTGTGGCGCCGCGAATGGATTTCCGACGTGCAGATCACCATCGCCGAAAAGCTGGGCGTGGGCAACCGCATGGGTTACTACGACACCTCGGGCGCGCTGCGCGACATGCTGCAAAACCACTTGCTGCAACTGCTGTGCATCGTCGCCATGGAACCGCCGACCTCGATCGCGCCGGACGCCGTGCGCGATGAAAAGCTGCAAGTGCTGCGCTCGCTGAAAAAATTCACGCCCACCACCCTGGCGCAAAACATCGTGCGCGGCCAGTACCGCGCCGGCCACGTCGACGGCGCCACCGTGCCGAGCTACCGCGACGAACCGGATGCGCCGGAACATTCGCGCACCGAAACCTTCGTTGCCCTGAAGGCGGAAATCGACACCTGGCGCTGGGCCGGCGTGCCGTTCTACCTGCGCACGGGCAAGCGCATGGCCGACAGCCTGGCCGAGATCGTCGTGCGCTTCAAGCAGATCCCGCACTCGATCTTCAACCAGCCGACCTCCAGCTTCCAGCCGAACTGCCTGGTGATCCGTCTGCAGCCGGACGAAGGCTTGCGCATGAACCTGATGGCAAAAACCCCGGGCGACGGCATGCGCTTGAAACCGGCGGAACTGGAACTCGATTTCCGCGAATCGTTCAAGACCCCTCGCATGGACGCCTACGAGCGCCTGCTGCTCGACGTCCTGCGCGGTCAGCTGACCCTGTTCATGCGCGGCGACGAACTGGAAGCGGCCTGGGAATGGGTCGAGCCGATTCTCGACAACTGGGAACAGAACGACAGCGCGCCGATTCCGTACACGGCAGGCACCTGGGGCCCTGCGGCCGCCAGCGCCCTGATCGGCCGCGATGGCTTGCAGTGGCGTGAAGAAGCATTACCCGAGGATTAACAGGCAAAACAGGGGCCTGCCCGCAGATGGGCAGGCCCTTTACCTATTATCCCTACACTCCTGAACACCTACCAGAAGACTACCCTGATGCTGCTTGATTCCATCCGCACCCAGCTCGATTCGCTCTCCAAGTCGGAGAAAAAGGTCGCGCTGGCCGTGCTTGACCAGCCTAACCAGACGGTCAGCCAGAACATCACGGCACTGGCGAAAAGCGCGCAGGTGTCGGAACCGACCGTGGTGCGCTTTTGTCGCACCCTGGGCTATGACGGCTGGCATGAATTCAAGCTGAAGCTGGCGCAGGGCTTGGCCCTGGCCATGCCGGGCGCGAACGAGCAGCCAGCGCAGGATGACCTGGCGGCCGACCTGGTGAACAAAATCTGCAGCCGCTCGATCAACACCCTGCTCGACCTGCGCAACAACCTGAATCCGGAAGCGATCCAGCGCGCGCTCGACATCCTGTCGCGCGCCAGCAAGATCGAATTCTATGGCCAGGGCACGTCGGGCATCGTGGCGGCAGACGCGCAGCACAAGTTCTTCCGCTCGGGCGTGCCGACAGTCGCCTACAGCGATCCGAATATCCACAGCATCGCCGCGGCCCTGCTGCGCGGCGGCGACTGTCTGGTGGCCATCTCGCAGCGCGGCAACAGTCCCGCCCTCGTGCGCTCCGTGAAACTGGCGCGCCGCGGCGGCGCCGACGTCGTCGTGCTGGCCCCATCGGGCACGCCGCTGGCCGACCTGGCGACCGTGCTGATCCCGATCGACCTGGTCTTCAACACCGACCCCTACACCCCAATTTCCGCGCGCCTGGCCTACCTGGTCGTGATCGACGTGCTGGCCGTGGGCCTGGCCCTGCAGCGGGGACCGGAATTCCGCAAGAAAATGCAGAATGCGCAGAAAGCGCTGCAGGAATTCGACATGCAGTTCGACTCCTTCATCGGCTGATCCCCCATCGGCGCCAGCCTCGCTGGCGCTCATCCTTTTCGCGACAGACATCAAGGCATATCTGCAGGTTTTCCGGAATGAAGAATAGGATGATTTTTACTATCACCATCCACATTTGACACAACAACTCTCACTTCGTCATTGGGAAAAAAGTGCATATAGATATCTCCCGGTCTATCGTATTTTTCCACTTCCACCATCTTTTCTTTGATTACGTGGGTATGCCCCTCAGGCATATTCCACCGCACTAGAACCATCATCCCCGGATACCACACTCTCGGGATAGAGGCACAGCAAATTTCTGCCCCTCCCGCTCCCCACCTGGCCATATTGGCCCCTCCGGCCCCATCCACCGATGCGGAATAAATATACTTCCCCGTATGATTGACAATACCCACCTGCGCCGTCGCGGTAGGACTTGGGCCGGCTACCTCAACCTGCCTGGCCTTGAACGCGCAGCCGCTCAGCAGCAAAGCAGTACCAAGATAAATAATCCATTTCATATTTTTCCTTTCGGCTCCAGCCACGCTGAAATTACGTCCTATGCGAGCGCCTCGGCCCGCGTTGCGTAGCGCTGCTGCGCCAGGTAAATCTCTTCATCGGCTTTGGCTTGCGCAATATCTTGTATCAAGTTTTCGCTCCACACGAATTCTTCGGGTGTTTCTTTCGCCTTGATACCAGCCGTCGGCATGCGTTGCAACTCGTTTTCGTGCACGCTTTTCCGGAAGAAGCCGCTTTGCGGGTAATAGCCACGGCGCAGGATATAGCCACCGCCCTCGCGACGCGTATAGGTTTGCGTGGTGATCACCCCGCTGCGCATGTCAGCGCTGTCGGCATCCGTACGGATCGGATAGGGAGTGCCGTACTGCGCTTCCTTGACCAGTGCTTCCTCTTCCGGCGTCAATGCTTCGCCATTCTTCTGTTTCAGTTGCGCGGCTTCGGTCTTCCGGCTGAACTCATACGCGCGTTTATAAAAGCCGTCCTTAGGCGGTTTATTGGCGAACGAAGCGATCCTGGCGCGCTTGTCGTATTCCGTCACTTCGCCGGCCATATAAAAGCCGGCCAGGGAATCATGTACATAGTCGTCAAAAAAACGCATCACTTCGGGCGGCAGCGGTTTGGGGTGATCGAATATATCGAGCGCAAATTCTTCCCATTTATCCAGGGACGTGTGATTTTGCGCGCGATAGTATTGCCAGTGATTGATGCGCGCAATATCCCTGGCGCTGAACGGTTGCCCCTCATCACCATGACGGAAGGCTTTGCGCGCGCGCAGCGCTTCCAGATCGCCTGCCAGCAAGCGGTTGTAGGAACCCAGATCCTCCCGCTCCTGCGCGTTGGCCGCCTTGAAGCTGGCCGTGGCTTCCAGGGTCTTGACGCGCACGGCGCGCCAGCGGTAATACAGCTCCATGTGCTTGCTCAGCAAGGCGCCTTGCTTGTTAAGCTCGGCGGTATATGCTTCCCATGCTTTGGCAAGCTCTTGACTGACCTGGAAATCCTCCTGATCGCGAAGTTCCAGTTCGCTGAACGGTATTAAGGGCACGCCCTTGAGGCGCGCTTCCTTGAACATATGCGCGAGCGGGATTTGCGACAGCAAGGCCGCTTGTCCGCCGCGTCCCTTTCCCTGCTCGCCCGGACCATAGCCGCCTCCCACGTCCGAGTGCACGCCAGGGAAATACACTTCCTCGATTTTCCCTGTCAGGCGCGTGACGGGAAAATTCATGCGCTGCTCATGCGTGGCAATACAATGCAAGCCTGCCATGACGCAGGACGGCAACGGTTTGAGCAATTCATTGGCCCAGGCCCAATGGCCATCGAACATCGCGCCAGGCGCGATCGTGGTTTGCGCCACAGACGCCGAGCTGCCGACGGTTGCCACCGTGTCAAAGACGCCAAGAAAATCGATGCTGGCGAGGATGCCGGCAAACTCCGGCCCCTTCTCGCCCGGCTTGAGCAAATCGGCAAACAGCTGACAGAACGCCACCGCCTCGGCGGCGCCCCTCGAAAAACCGAACACGGACAGGGTCAGCGATGGGATATGCGGCTTGGGCCGTGCCGCCATCGCCTCCCTTAGTTTTTCAATATGCTCAGCGAACCAGTCCGAGTGAGTCATGAAGCGCTCCCTGCCGGTTGAGGGATGCGGCACCTTTTTGTGGCCTACGGCATTATCATAAGCACGGGCAAGTTCGCCAGCCTTATCTGATTTATATAATGGAATTTCATCTCCATATACCGTTCGATGAATTGCATTTAAAACCTGCAACAATCCCCAGATAATGCGCGGCTGCCCTCCTTTGGCAAAAGCTTTCCCCTCATCCGATTCAGTCAATTCACCGATTTCAACAAATGGAGTTCCGACGCCAGGAATATAATTTCGAAAATATCCCGTACCCCGTTTATTCGATGGAAAACTCGAAAATAGCCGCGCCACATTGCTATGACTGGCACTATTGGCGTCGACCACAGCATTACTTATAGGAATAGGCTTCTTTGTTTTCGGGTCGAGCACGCCTGTTCTAACCCCATTCCTATCGCGCTCCAGATTATTATTGGTTCCATCAAAGAAAAGTCCAACCCTTACTGGAATACTGCACGGCGCGCTATCTTTCTTAGCACATGCCTCCTTGGCAATTTCGGATTGTTCTTTCGTCGACGGTTTTAGAAAAAAATCGACGGGAAACGGCGCTGAATTGGGAGTTTCACTGATCATAATATCAAGGAATATTGGCAGGTTTGCCGGAGTGAAGAATAGGATGAGTTTTTGCCCCCCCTCCGGCATTTGACACGACAACTCTCACCTCATCATTGGGGAAGAAATGCATATAGATATCCCCAGGCTCATCGTATTTTTCCACTTCCACCATTTTTTCTTTAATAACGTCGGTACGCCCTTCAGGCATATTCCAACGCACCAAGACTTTCATTCCCGGATACCATACCCGCGGAATAGAAGCACAACAAACATCAGCTCCCCCCGCTCCCCATCTGGCCATATTGGCCCCTCCTGCCCCATCCACCGATGCAGAATAAATATACTTCCCCGTATGGTTGACAATACCCACCTGCGCCGTCGCGGTAGGACTTGGGCCAGCTGGCTCGACCTGCCGGGTCTTTAAGGCGCAGCCGCTCAGCAGCAAGACAGTGCCAAGATACATAATCCATTTCATGATTTTCCTTTTATAAAAGTTAGCAGTTGAAGAAACAAGGCTAGGCAGCAGAGCGCGCCTGCCAGAAATCGTCGGGCAACGTGTCGAGCTCGGACAGGTAATTCGCACCCTGGCGCGTCCGCCGCAACTGGCTGGCCAGCTATGTTACACAGTGCGTCTGAAGCCACATCACATGTACCTTGAGCATTTTTTTGGCTGATCACGCACGTCTGGCTTTAAGAAAACATCGACAGGGATCGTAGCCTTGAAAGGTGGTGCTTTAATCTTAAGGATTCATTTTTTAGTCGATGGATTAGCCATGTGTTGAATCGGATGATCTTTTCCATATCCTGCATCATTCGACACAACAACTCTCACCTCATCATTCTCAAAAAAGTGCATATAAATATCTCCTGGCCTATCATATTTTTCAATTTCGACCATTTTTTCCTTAATGACATCAGTGTGCCCTTCAGGCATATTCCACCGCACCAAGACATTCATTCCTGGATGCCATACGCGGGGAATCGATGTACAGCAAATATTTGCCCCGCCCGCCCCCCATCTGGCCATATTGGCCCCTCCCGCTCCATCCACCGATGCGGAATAAATATACTTCCCCGTATGGTTGACAATACCCACCTGCGCCGTCGCGGTAGGACTTGGGCCGGCTTCTTCAATCTGCCTGGCCTTGACCGCACAACCGCTCAGCAACAAGGCGATGCCAAGATACATAATCCATTTCATGATTTTCCTTTTATAAAAGTAAGCAGTTGAGGGAGCAAAGCTAGGCAGCAGAGCGCGCCTGCCAGAAATCGTCGGGCAGCGTGTCGAGCTCGGACAGATAATTCGCCCCCTGGCGCGTGCGCCGCAACAGGCTGGCCATCGCAGGATGCAAGGTAAAATCATCGGCCAGCATCAAGGCCAGGGCGCTGAAATGCTGACGCTGGCCTGCCGCCTCGATGCCGCTGGCGTTTGCCACAAGCAAATGACGCACCACGCGCGCGTGGCACTCGGCCGGGGTGCCGGAATGAAACAGGTCCGGCTGCACATCATGCAGATTGGCAAGGATGGCGTCGGCCTCGGCGATATCCACCAGGGCGGCAAAGGCCGTGTCGCCGAGGGGAAATTTATCAAACTCCGCAGGGACGGGACTGGTCTGCGCCTCGCCCTGCCAACTGATCAGCGAGCCATCGCGCCGCAGTGACCACCAGCGGTAGATGGGACTCAGCAAATGCGCAGACTGCGTTGGGGTCAAAGCCGTCAGCAAGGCCGGCAATATGCGCGTATCGGCCCAGCGCACGGGCCATTCGACGGTGTCTGGCGTGATGGCAATCAAATAGGGGCGCAGATGCTGCTCCAGCTGGTCGATATTGAGCGTGCTGGCGATGATGCTGAGCATGGGCTTGCCTGCGCACAGCGAAAACAGGCGCTGCAGCCACTCGGCCTGCTCGCTGCTTGCCGATGGTGCCGCCATTAGATGCGGTGCGGCGCTCTTGAAGTTTTGCAGCGAGGTATACGCATACAGCGACTGACGCCGCAAGCGACTCGGGTAGCGCTTGGTGAAAAATTCCTCGTCGCAGGCGCCGTCGAGCAGCGCCAGCAGATGCAGGGGCCGGCCGCCGTTCGCCACTACCGCGTCCGCACGCAAGGCCTGCAGTTGCTGCGCGATCAGTGCTGGAACTTCCGGGTCGGGAAGATCGATGGCAAAGTACATCATGGCTCCTTTTCTAGGCTGCCGTGGGCGCGACAAACGGGCTGCCGCTACGCAACGCTGCCAGCAGACACGCTTTGCAGACGCTGGCAGGCAGCGCCGGCAATGGATAAGCGAGCCGTACCGGCCCGATAAAACTTTTCTTCCCGGCAAACACGGTGATCTTGCCCGGGCACTGGATCGTGATGTTGCCGCCCTCGATCGTGATGTTGGCGCCGCCCGCCGTCGACAGGCGGATGCTTTTCGCCGCCGCCCAGTCGATGTGCGCGTTGGCGCTGGCGACATTGACCTCTTCGCGCGCCTGCACCTTGATCTCGTCGGACTGGGCCTGCACCTCGATGGGCTGGCTGGCCGCCACCAGTTGGACGCCCAGCTCGCCCTCGCCCGGTTTGACGACACCGCCCAGCATGCCGATCGCCTGGCCCGTGTGCAGTCGCCATTGACCGCCGCTGGCGAACTGCGTATCGAGCCCGCTCATCAGTGTTGCCGTTTCGCCGTTGGCCAGTTGCATATCCTGGCCCGCCACCACGCCCAGGCCCGCCTTGGCCGCCACCGCGATGATGGCGTCGCTGCTGTGCGGCAGCTTGTCGTCAGCCGGCGCCGTGGGCTTGCCGGCCGCGTCGCTCCTGGCGGCGTCCGCGCTGTCGCGGCTCAGCATGCCCGAGGCACTGGTCAAGAATGCCGACAACGGCGCGGCCTTGGCATCGAGCACACTGCTGCCGGGCGCCGTCGCCCCCAAGTGCCCCGCATAGGCCACCCCCTGATGCGTGACGGCCGCCTCGCTGAAGGTCTCGCCCAGCTTGGCCGCCTGCTTGAGCAGCGCCATGCCGGGCGCATTGTCGCCGGCCGGATCGCGCGCCCGGGCGTCGTGGTTGACGAGGTAGCTGGAAATCAGGAGCCCGGCGCCCGCCCGCACCGCGCCATACGCATCGGTGCGCAGCTCGGCGCCCGCGCCGCGCAGGCTGCCCCGGTAATTGTCGGCGCCGTGGATCAAGTGGCCAAGAGTGAGTTCGCTGGCCGCATGGCTGCTTTTCAGTTGCACCCGGCCCTGGCTGTCGGTGTCGTCGAACAGCAGCTGGTTGTAGCCCGCCGCTCCTCCAGCCTTGCCGAACTCCTTGCTGCGGATGCCCCATTGCGCGCTGGCATTGCGGTGCGCCGCGCTGGCGCCAGCTGCCCCGTGCCACAGCGGACTGTTGCCGCCCGCCACATTGCCCTGGCCCGCTACCGCGTGATCGTGTGCCGGCTGGAAAACGCCGGCGTCGCCCGACTCGCCGCCAACGCCGCCCGGGGTCGGCTTGGTACCGCCCTCGCCCTGGCCGTTGTACAGCGCGCCGATGATGACGGGCCGGTCGATATCGTTTTCCAAAAATTGCACCAGCACTTCCTGGCCGATGCGCGGTAGGAACTGGCTACCCATGCCGCCGCCGGCCGCGCGCTGCGCCACACGCACCCAGCAGGTGGCATGTGTTTCCTGTTGCCAGTGAAAGCGGATGCGCACCCGGCCCAGCCTGTCGCAATAGATTTCATCGGCGCCGCTGGCCGCGTCCTGGCCCTCGGCGCCGACGACGATGGCGCTCTGGCTGCCCAGGGCAGTCGGCGTGGCGTGCTGGCGCGCATCGCTGCCATCCTGCAGCGGACGCCACGGCGTGCTTGCTGTGATCATCTCGATGCAGTTGGCGTAACCGCTGGCTTGCGCCTGGGCGATCGCGGCGGCGACATCGGGAAAACCGTCGCCCCACTGCGCCACGGTTTCCTCCAGCAATTCCGGTATCGGGCCGAACAGTTCCGCCAATCCCTCCAGTGCCGGCGCCGGCAGGTTGTTGACGCCGATGCTGGCCACGCGCAGCACGACATATTCGGATGCGGCGCCATCGGCGGGCGGTAACGGACCCTGCGTCAGGGTAAAACGCGTGCCGGCGCGCAAGGTGCGCACGGTCGAGCGCGCCTGCCACAGCTGGGCGCCCACTTCATGGGCCTGCATCTGCAACTGCGCGTAACGCTGCGCCTGGGCGGCGCTGGCGTACCAGTACTGGCCCGGCGTATCGTAGCTTTCCAGCATAGGCGCATTCTTGCCGCCGAGCGCAGTGTTGGTCGGCACGCTGGCGGCTACGGCCTTTTTCGCCTTGTAGTCATAGCTGAGCACGCTGCTCAGGCCCACCTGCAGGCTGCGCCGCGCGCTCAAGGCCTGCACGCTGTCGCCCGGCTCGCCGAAGCGGGCGCCATGAAAGCGCAAGCCGCCGCCCTGCGCGCTGCTGGCGTCCTCGGGCGTGGCGCACGCTTGGCTGCTGTCGGCAAAGACGACCATGGTCTGACCGTCAAACCGCCAGGCCAGCCCCTCTTCCGTCAGCAGGCGGCGCACGAAATCGTAATCCGATTCCCGGTACTGGCAGCAATAGCTGCGCTCGCCCGCCTCCTGCATGAATGACGCCACCTCGTCGCTCCAGCGCCACAGCGCGTACGGCGCATACGCCTGCAAGACCTCGTCGACGATGGCGCTCACGCTCCTGTCTTGCCAGACGCGGCTGTTACGCGCCTGGGTCAGCAGCCACAGCCATGGGGTGATGCGCAGCCGGTAGCGCGCCAGGCCGCCATTGCTGCCCAGCGTGGCGGCGGCGCTGATATAGCCGGAAAATGGGGTGCGCGTGCCGTCCGCCAGGCTGACGTGCAGGCTGGCAGGCTGGCCCAGCAGCGACGCCAGCGCCACATGGGCGCTGGTGGACAAGGCGATGATGTCGCGCGCACCGACCTCCTGCAGCCGCTCGTCGGCGGCAAAGGCTTCGACCAGCAAGCCGCTGTCCTGTCCATCGTCGCCGATGGACAATGCATACAGGCGTGTCGCGCCGTTGAAGGCGGCTACCGCGCTAACGATATCTTGTGTCAAAAGATGCTCTTCATCTGGAGAGTGGCATCGCACATTGCTTATTAAAACAATGTACAAAATAAACAAGTCCAGGCAATTATGCGCGAGTTCTCAAAAAAGCAAGATTCAATTGAGTAAGTAGTGCGCGGGCAAGCCAATAGTCGATGCTTCAGGCAGTGAATTCGGTACAATAGCCCGGCAAGCCCATTCACTCTTTCCCGTGCAGCCATGAACCAACTCGAACAACTGAAGCAATTTACTACCGTGGTGGCCGACACCGGCGACTTCCAATCGATCCAGGCCTACACGCCGCGCGATGCGACGACGAATCCGTCGCTGATCCTGAAGGCCGTGCAAAAGGATGAATACAAGCCGCTGCTGGAAAAGGCCGTGCGCGACCATCCTAACGCCTCGACCGCCGAAATTATCGACCGCCTGCTGATCGCCTTTGGCGTGGAAATCCTGCAAACCATCCCCGGCCGCGTCTCCACCGAAGTCGATGCGCGCCTGTCGTTCGACACGGAAGGCACGGTCACCAAGGGCCGCGACCTGATCGCCCTGTATTCGAATGCCGGTATTCCACGCGAGCGCGTGCTGATCAAGATCGCCTCCACCTGGGAAGGCATCCGCGCCGCCGCCATCCTGGAAAAGGAAGGCATCCGCTGCAACATGACCCTGCTGTTCTCGCTGGCCCAGGCGATTGCCTGCGCCGAAGCGGGCGCCCAGCTCATTTCGCCGTTCGTCGGCCGCATCTACGACTGGTACAAGAAATCGACGGGTATCGATTACATGGGCGCGGAAGATCCGGGCGTGCAATCGGTCCGCCGCATCTACAACTACTATCGCAAGTTCGGCTACAAGACCGAGGTGATGGGCGCGAGCTTCCGCAACACGTCGCAAATCCTCGAACTGGCCGGCTGCGACCTGCTCACCATCAGCCCCGACCTGCTGCAAAAACTGGCCGACAGCGACGCGCCGGTGGAACGCAAGCTGAGCGCCGAAGCGGCGCCATCGACCAACATCGTGCAAATGTCGCTGAACGAAGAAGCGTTCCGCTTCATGATGAATGAAGACGCGATGGCGACGGAAAAACTGGCCGAAGGCATCCGCGCCTTCTGCATCGATTCCGGCAAGCTGAAACAGATGATCGCGGCGCTGCGTTAATCGCGGCAATCGCGACGGACGAAAAAAAGCGGCGCCGTGCATTGCACGGACGCCGCTTTTTTCATGCCCGTGCGATCAGGAGCAGCGGAACGTGGCCACGCCCTGGTAATTGGCGCCATTCGCCAGCTGCGCCTTGTAGGCGGCGATCAGCAGATAGCGGCCGGCGCCGCCGTCGCCCAGCATCAGCTGCGCGCCCGTGCCGTTCGACAGGTAGCCGCCGGTGATGCTGCTGGAACCTGGCGAAGCGATGGTCGTCGAAGCCGATACTTTGCCCGTGCTGCCGCCAGCGCTGGCGTCGATGGCCAGCGCTATTTTCGCGCCGGAGGCATCGAAGGACATGCTGGCAGTGCCGCTGGCAGTGCCGAAGTAGCCGCTCGACGAGATGTTCGTACCGCCCGTATAGCTTGGCGCCGTGAACGTGCCGGCATCGCAGGTGAACGTGCCGGTCGCTGGCAATGCGGCGAGCACGTTGTAGGCGACGTAATGCGCGCTGGCATTGTTACCGGTCAACGTCGTGGCACCAGTACTGTTGCTGAACGAGCCCTTGAACCAGCGTCCCTGCGCAAAAGCCGCGTCGCCGCTGATTTCGCGCGTCACGGACGGGTTGCCCGTCAGCACGATGCTGCCGATATTGCTCAAGGCGCCGGAGGTATCCTGGACCAGCAGGCTGGCCTTGCCACTGCTCTGCAAGCCGATAGCCGTAAAGATGAAGCGGCTATTGTCGCCATTGACGAAACGGGCGCTGACGCTACCCGTGTTTTCGCCGGTGGCCGCTGGCACGGCGGGAACGACAGGAACGACGGGCGCCACCGGATCGGCAGGCTTGGTCGTGTTCACGGCAACCGCCGTATCGGATGGGGAAGAAGAACCGCCACCACCGCAAGCGGCAAGCGAAGCGGCGATCAGGGTCAGAACAAAAGCGTGATTCAGTTGCATACGATTCCAATAAAAAAAGCAAGACATACGGAATCCTTGGCACATGCCAAAAATTCAACGTCCAATATTATGCAACATTTCTCAAGAGAATGGTTGCCTTAAAGAAATTTATTAATACCAACAATGGGACTATAGCGAGCGCGACTGTGTCGTGGCGCCACGCTGGCGGTAAAATACCTGGCTACAGGCCGCCAACGACTACTCATGCAATCACCGATCACTATCCGCCTGGGCCGCCGCGCCCGGGCGCGCATCGCCGACAACGGGGTGCGCGCCATCGATATCGCCATCGTCCCTGCCGCCGCAGGCGGGCCGAAAGGCTTGATCCTGCACCAGCTCGATTGCTGGCTGTTCGGCCACTTCCTGCCGCAAGCGCCGCGTCCGCGCCAGTTCGTCGGCGCCTCAATCGGCGCCTGGCGCATGGCCGCCGCCGTGTTCCCCGATCCGGTGGCCGCGCAGCGCCGCCTGGTGCGCGAATACGTGGGCCAGCGTTATCCCGACAAACCCGAGGCGGCGCACGTCAGCCGCACCTGCCGCGCCCTGCTCGACGCCGTCCTCGATGGCCAGGATGCGCAGCTGCTGCGGCACGAGCGCCACAGCCTGTCGGTGCTGGCCGTACGCGGCATTGGCGCGCTGGCGCAGCCGGGCAAATGGCGCGACCGGCGCGGCTTCCTGCTGGCGGCCGCCGGCAACGCCGTGGCGCGCGCGCGCCTGGCCGCCTCGCTGGAGCGCACCGTGTTCCATGCCGGACCGGACGGCGCCAGCTGGCTGCGTTCGCGCTTCGACGCCTTTCATTCCCACTTCGTGCCGCTGGCGCAAGACAACCTGCGCGACGCGCTGCTGGCCTCCGGCTCCATCCCGCTGGTGCTCGATGCGGTCACGGACATCGCCGGCGCGCCACCCGGGCGCTACTGGGACGGCGGCCTGGTCGACTACCATTTGCACCTGCCCTACCAGCGCGAACCGGACCTCGTGCTGTATCCGCATTTTGCCGACCATATCGTACCGGGCTGGCTGGACAAGGCCATGCCCTGGCGCCGCGCGCGCAGCGGCGATAGCGCACTCGACAACATGATCCTCGTCTCGCCGTCGCCCGCCTTCGTGGCCAGCCTGCCCAATGGAAAACTGCCGGACCGGCGCGACTTCCCCCATTACGGGCAAGACCACGCGGCGCGCATGCGCGACTGGCGCCGCGCCATCGCGGAAAGCGAGCGCATGGCGGCCGCCTTCGCCCGCTGGGCCGAGCAGCCGGACTTGCGCCAGGCGGGCGATCTGTAGCACGGGCGTGGCTGCAACAGACGCCAAAACAAGCGCGCGTTTCGCTCGCCTCTTGGTCACTTCTCAGTGCATACTATGTCGCACAGGCAATTAAATCCCCTTGCGACAGGAGCTCCAACCATGCACGCCCTCTCCCACCTTCGTATCGGCACGCGCCTGGCTGCAGGCTTCGCGCTGGTGCTGCTGCTGTCCGTGATCTCCACCTCGTACGCGCTGTACAGCGCCCACGTGAATGCCGAAGCGACGCGGCAAATGATGGAAAAACCGCTGGCCAAGGAACGCCTCGTATCGGACTGGTACGTGCTGATCTATTCGGCCATCGCGCGCACCTCGATGATCGCCAAAAGCACGGATGAAACCCTGTCCAGCGTGTTTGCCGACACCATCGCCGACAGCACCAAACAGGGCAGCGAACTGCTGAAGAAAATCGAGGCGCTGCTCGACAGCGACGAAGAAAAAGCCATCTTCAAATCGTCCATCGCCGAGCGCGTCAAGTACCAGGATGCCAAGACCCTGGTGATGAATGCGCGCAAGGCCGGCGACGCGGCGCAGGCGGAAAGCACCTACCGCGACAGCTTCGCGCCGGCCGCCGCCAAATACCAGAACAACGTCAAGGCCCTGCTGTCGCAGCAGCGCCAGGCCATCGACGCCACGGCGCAAGCGATCGAGGCGGCCAACGGGCGCAGCTTCACCCTGCTGCTGACCTTGTGCGTGCTGGTGGTGGCGCTGGGCAGCGTCTGCGCCTGGCTGATCACGCGCTCGATCACGCAGCCGTTGAAGGCTGCCGTAAAAGTGGCGGAAACGGTGGCCGACGGCGACTTGCGCACGCATTTCGGCAAGGCCGCCAGCGATGAAATCGGCGACCTGATGCGCGCGCTGCACGGCATGAACGAGGCGCTGCGCAAGGTGGTGTCGGAAGTGCAGACGGGCACCAACGCGATTGCCACGGCGTCGGGCGAAATCGCCGCCGGCAACCAGGATTTGTCGGCGCGCACGGAGCAGCAGGCCAGCTCGCTGGAAGAGACGGCGTCGTCGATGGAAGAACTGACCAGCACCGTCAAGCAGAATGCGGACAATGCGCGCCAGGCCAACCAGATGGCGGTGGCCGCGTCCGGCGTGGCCGAACGGGGCGGCAGCATCGTCAGCCAGGTGGTCGACACCATGGGCGCCATCGATACGGCATCGACGAAAATCGTCGACATCATCGGCGTCATCGACGGCATCGCCTTCCAGACGAATATCCTGGCCTTGAACGCGGCCGTCGAAGCGGCGCGCGCCGGCGAGCAGGGACGCGGCTTTGCCGTCGTCGCCACGGAAGTGCGCAGCCTGGCGCAGCGCTCGGCCGCGGCGGCGCGCGAAATCAAGACCCTGATCGGCGACTCGGTGGAACAGGTCAACAATGGCACGCGGCTGGTGCAGCAGGCGGGCAGCACCATGGGTGAAGTGGTCGACAGCGTGCGCAGGGTGACCGACATCATGGCCGAGATCACCGCCGCCAGTGCCGAACAAAGCCTGGGCATCGACCAGGTCAACCAGGCCATCGCGCAGATGGACCAGGTGACGCAGCAAAATGCGGCCCTGGTGGAAGAAGCGGCCGCCGCGGCCGAAAGCATGCAAGACCAGGCCGCGCGCCTGGCGCAAGTGGCGGCCGGCTTCCAGCTCGAACACGTCGTCGCGGCGGCGCCCGTGCGCGCTGCGCGGCCGGCAAAGGCCGCCATTGCCAGCACGCAAAAACTCGCGCCACGCCAGTCTCAGGCCACGGCCGGCAAGCCGGCAGCACCCAAAGCGGCCGGTGCGGCGGCGCACAAAACGCCATCGCACATCGCCGGCGACGACTGGGAAGAATTTTAAGCCCGGAGGTTCAAGCCCGGTTTTCAAGCACAGTTTCAAGCGCCGTGCCGGCGGCGGCAAGGCGCTTGAAACTATTTGACAGCGGCGCCAGGCGCGCCGATACTGGTTTCAGGTGGGACTGGCGCGCCACCGCGACATGAGACAGCCGGCGCCTCCAGGGAGAGACCATGCGCCCCTATCTTGTTTCCGCCCCTTGCTTCAAGCACCTGGGCGCCGCCATGCTCTGCTGTGTTTTGGCGGCCTGCAGCGTCGCACCGCCTGCCAGCCTGCCCCCCATCTTCAACAACAGCGATTTCGCCCCGGCCGCCGCCATCGACGCCAGCCAGGTCTTTGCCATCGACGAGCCCATGCGCCAGTATGTGCGCACACAAGTGCGGCGCGAGGCGCGCAACAAGAACGACCGCGCGGCCCTGTATGACGCCCTGTACGACAAGAGCAGGCTGAAACTCGAATACGATGCGGCCATGACGCGCAATGCGCGCGAAACGTTCGCGGCGCGCCAGGGCAACTGCCTGTCGCTGGTGATCATGACGGCGGCGCTGGCGCATGAAATGGGCTTGCAGGTGCGCTACCAGGAGGTGCTCGGTGAAGAAAGCTGGAGCCGCAGCGGCGACATGTATTTTGTCGCCGGCCACGTCAACCTCGTACTGGGCCAGCGGCTGGACGACAAATCCGGCCGATACGATGCCAAGGGCATGATGGTGATCGATTTCCTGCCGTCCGCGGAGATGGGCAGCTACCGCACCCGGGAACTCGACGAAGCAACCGTGCTCGCCATGTACATGAACAACCGAGCCGCCGAAAGCATGAGCGAAGGCCAGCTGGACCAGGCGTATTGGTGGGCCAGGGCAGCGCTGCTGCAGGACCCCTCGTTCACCGGCGCCTACAACACCCTGGGCGTGGTCCAGTTCCGCCATGGCAACCTGGCGCAAGCGCGGCGCACGTTCGCCCATGCGCTGACGCGCGCGCCGGACAACACGGTGCTGCTGTCGAACCTGGCGCAGGCGCTGGAAGCGTCCGGCCTGCAGAATGAAGCGCTGCCGCTGCGCCGGCGCCTGCTGGCGCTGCAGCCGCAGCCGCCTTTCCACTACTTCAACCTGGGCAAGGCGGCCATGCAGCAAAACGATTACGTGCGGGCGATACAGCTGTTCTCACGTGAAATCGCGCGCGACCCGTACTACCACGAGTTCCACTTCTGGCTGGCGCAAGCCTATGCGCGCCTGGGCCAGCTGGAGCAGGCCGGCAAGCAGCTGGAACTGGCGATGAGCAGCAGCACCACGCGCAGCGACCACACGCTCTATGCGGCCAAGCTGCAGCGCCTGCGCGCCGTCACCACGCATTAATCTTCCAGGAACATCTGCTGCAGGTCGTTCAGGAAGCACAATCCCCGTTCCGTCGGGCGGATGACCTGGTGGTCGCGGTACAGCAAGCCTTTCGCTTCGGCCGCATTGAGCGGCTGCTCGATGGCGTTGAGGGCCAGGCCCGTGCGCTCGGCGAACAGGTTCGGCGAAAAGCCCTGCGTCAGGCGCAGGGTATTGAGCATGAATTCAAAACCCATTTCCTCGCGCGCCAGTTCGCGCTCTTCCTGCACCGGGTTGCCGGCCAGTACCGCATCCATGTAGGCGCGCGGCTGCTTGTAGCGGGCCTGGCGCAGCACGCGGTGCGGGAACGATATCTTCGAATGCGCGCCAGCGCCGATGCCGAGATAATCGCCGAATTCCCAGTAATTGCGGTTGTGCTTTGCCTGGCGGCCCGGCTGCGCATAGGCCGACACTTCATAGCGGCCGTAGCCCGCCTGCGCCGCGCGCGCGGCCACCATGTCGGCAATGTCGGCGCTCTCGTCGTCGTCCGGCAGCACGGGCGGATACTTGGCGAACAGGGTGTTCGGCTCCAGCGTCAGGTGGTACAGCGACAGGTGCGGCGGCGCGAACGACAGCGCCGTTTCCAGGTCCTGCCGCGCCTCGTCCAGCGTCTGCGTGGGCAGCGCGTACATCAGGTCGAGATTGAAATTGTCGAAATTGGCGTGCGCGATCTCCACCGCGCGGCGCGCTTCATTGTCGTCGTGGATGCGGCCCAGCGCCTGCAAATGGCGGCCATTGAAGCTCTGGATGCCGATCGACAAACGGTTGATGCCGCTGGCCCGGTAGGACTTGAATTTTTCCGCTTCGAAGGTGCCCGGATTGGCTTCCATGGTAATTTCGCAATCGGGCTCCAGTGGCAGCAGGGTGCGCACATCCGACATCAGCCGGTCCAGGCCCGCCGCCGACATCAGGCTGGGCGTGCCGCCGCCGATGAAAATCGTGTGGATCTTGCGGCCCCAGATCAGCGGCAGCGCCATTTCCAGGTCCAGCCGCAGGGCCGCCAGGTATTCGGCTTCCGGCAAGTCGCCGCGCACCTCGTGCGAATTGAAGTCGCAATACGGGCATTTTTTCACGCACCACGGGAAATGGATGTACAGCGACAGCGGCGGCAGGGCCGTCAGGTTCAGCGCGCCCGGCTGCAGGTATTTCAGAGCCGCCCCGGCCGCGCCGGAAATGCCTTCCTGCGGCGCGGGAGCGGCGCCGGGCTTGGCTGCCGACTTGGCAACGGCGCCCACCAGTTTGATCGGGATCATCGCAGCTTTTCCACCAGCGCGCGCAGGGCCTGGCCACGGTGCGACAGCGCGTTCTTTTCATCGGACGTCAGTTCGGCCGCACACTTGCCCAGCGCGGGAAGGAAGAAATGCGGATCGTAGCCGAAGCCGCCGTTACCGCGCGGCGTGGCGATCATCTCGCCATTCCAGCGGCCGTCGGCGATCACGGGCTGCGGGTCGTCCGCATGGCGCACGTACACCAGCACGCAGTAGTAGTACGCGGATTTGTCGGCATGCGCCTCGAGGTCGGCGATCAGCTTGGCGCTGTTGGCGGCGTCCGATTTCGGCTCGCCCGCATAGCGCGCCGAGTACACGCCCGGCGCGCCGCCGAGCGCATTGACGCACACGCCGGAATCGTCGGCCAGCGCCGGCAAACCCGTCAGGCGCGACGCGTGGCGTGCCTTCTGCAGAGCGTTTTCAACGAAGGTGTGGAACGGCTCGTCGCTTTCCGGCACGTCATACTCGCCCTGGGCGTGGACGGAAAAACCGATGGTCGAAAGCAGCTCGTTGAATTCCTTGAGCTTGCCGGCGTTGTTGGAGGCGAGGATGAGGCGTTGGGTCATGTCAGTAGTCCGGTTGAAGTGCCGACATTGTAAACCTTTTGCGCTCCCCTCACCTTGGCCCACCGCCGCGCTCAACGGCGGCAAAAACGGGCTTGTTGCCCGGCGCGGCGGGCGGCGATGTGTAAATCTGTGTAAAGATTAAATGCCGAGGGCTTGCTTCTGCATGGCGATCAGATCGGCGATGCCGCCCTGCGCCAGGTCCAGCAAGCGGTCCATGCCGGCTCGGTCGAATGCGGCGCCTTCTGCCGTACCCTGCACTTCGATGAAGTGGCCCGCTTCCGTCATCACCACGTTCATGTCCGTGTCGCAGCCCGAGTCTTCCACGTAGTCGAGGTCCAGCACCGGCATGCCCTGGTAGACGCCCACCGAGATGGCGGCGACAAAGCTTTTCACTGGGATGGCGGCGATCGCGCCGCGCGCCTGCAGCTGGGTAAACGCGTCATACGCGGCCACCATGGCGCCCGTGATCGAGGCCGTGCGCGTGCCGCCGTCGGCCTGGATCACGTCGCAATCGAGGTGCAGAGTGCGTTCGCCGAATGCCTGCAGATCGAAGGCGGCGCGCAGCGATCGGCCGATCAGGCGCTGGATTTCCTGCGTGCGGCCCGACTGCTTGCCGCGCGCCGCTTCGCGGTCCATGCGCGTGTGCGTCGAGCGAGGCAGCATGCCGTACTCGGCCGTCAACCAGCCCTGGCCCTTGCCCTTCAGGAAGCCCGGCACCTTGTCTTCGATGCTGGCCGTGCAGATGACCTTGGTGTCGCCGCACTCGATCAGCACCGAGCCTTCGGCATGCTTGGTGTACTGGCGGGTGATGCGGATGGCGCGCAGCGCGTCGACGGCGCGGCCGCTCGGGCGGGATTCGAATGTCATGGGGATGTCCTGTGTGATTGGGGTTGCGGCAGCGATTCTACCACCGCGCGCCCGTCTATTTGCGGCCATGCAACAGCGCAAGGCGCAATGGCGGGCGGCGCACACATGATCCATACAATCCTGCCCCGCCAAACACAATTTTCTTTACAATGCCGTAAAACGCACACTATTCAGCAATTTCCAGGCCATCGAGCACTTCGGTCCTGTTTTGCGGCGCGGGCGGTATTGCCTGCGCTGGCTGATTAAGTGTATAAGTGACTGTATACAAGACCAAATCGGGGAATCCTTTGAGCATTTCAAGCATGACAGGCTACGCGGTTGCCACCAGCGAAGGTGCTGCAGGCACACTGACAATTGAAATCAAGAGCGTCAACTCACGCTTTCTCGACCTGCAATTCCGGATCAACGACGATCTGCGGGCTCTGGAGCCTGATTTGCGCGCCGCCGTCATGTCCGCCATCACGCGCGGCAAAGTCGAGGTACGCCTGAGCTTTGGCCGCAAGGCCGCGACGGCCGGCACGCAGGCGCTGAACCTGCCCCTGCTGACCGAACTGGCGCGCCTGCAAAACGAAGTGGGCCAGCATTTTGTCTCCGCGCCCGTCATGACGGTGGCCGAACTGCTGCGCTGGCCTGGCGTCATCGAAGAAGCGCAAGTGGGACAGGAATCCTTGCAGGCGGACGTGGGCGCGCTGACCAAGCGCACCGTGGCCGCTTTCGTCGACAGCCGCAAGCGCGAAGGCGCGGCGCTCGAAGCCGTGCTCGTGTCGCGCATCGAAGCGATGGAAGCCATCGTCAAGCGCATCACGCCATTGATACCGCAAGTGGTGGCGGCTTTCCAGCAAAAAGCCATCGAGCGCATGCAGGACGCGCTGGGCCTGGCCAGCCAGGGTTCGAATTCGGCCCTGTCGCGCCAGGACGCCATGGAGCGCATCCGCCAGGAAGTGATCTTGTACGGCATCCGCATCGACGTATCGGAAGAACTGGCGCGCCTGTCGGCCCACCTGGGCGAAACGCGCCACATCCTCACCAAGGGCGGCCAAGTGGGCAAGCGCCTCGACTTCATGATGCAGGAACTGAACCGCGAAGCCAATACCCTGGGCGCCAAGGCGTCCGTCAAGGAACTGGCCGACGCCTCGATGGACTTGAAGCTGCTGATCGAGCAGATGCGCGAACAGGTGCAGAACCTGGAATAAGGGCCAGCCTGGCCAGGCATCCTCCATGCCGGCCGCTTTGGGACTGGCTCGCCGCCTTGCCTCTTGGTAAAATAGCGGATTGGGCGCCGCTTGCGCGAGCATCGGCGCCAACAACACGATTATTGAAAGATCCGCATGAGCCACCCTACCGCCTTCTCCGGCAGCCTGTTCGTGGTTGCCGCGCCATCGGGCGCCGGCAAATCGACACTGGTCAATGCATTGCTGGCGCAAGAGCCCGGCATCAAATTGTCGATCTCGACCACCACGCGCGCGCCCCGTCCGGGCGAGCAGCATGGGCGCGAGTACTATTTCACGACGGCGGAAGACTTTGTCGCGCGCGCCGACCAGGGCGAATTCCTGGAATGGGCGGAAGTGCATGGCAATTACTATGGCACCTCGCGCATCATGGTGGAACAGCAAATGGCCGCCGGCACCGACATCCTGCTGGAAATCGACTGGCAGGGCGCGCGCCAGGTGCGCAAGCAATTCCCCCGCGCGGCCGGCATTTTCATCCTGCCGCCGTCGATCGATGCGCTGGAAGAACGCTTGAACAAGCGCGGCCAGGACGAGCCGCACGTGATCACGCGCCGCCTGCTGGCGGCCGGCGGCGAAATCGCACACGCTCCCGAGTTCGAGTATGTTATTATCAATGAAGAGTTTACGGTCGCTTTGTCCGAACTGAGCGCGATCGTGAGAGCGGCCCGTTGCCGGTTTGCGCAACAAGCGGCCCGCAACGCATCGCTATTCGCCCAGCTGGGCCTGCACGCAGAATAATCGTTTCTGCACGCCAGTTCACACAGCACCACGCACACAAATTTAGGAGTTACTATGGCCCGTATCACAATCGAAGATTGCCTGAAGCAGATCCCTAACCGTTTCCAGCTGACCCTGGCTGCGACCTATCGCGCACGCCAGTTGTTGCAAGGCCACACCCCGAAGGTGGAAGCCAAGGACAAGCCTACCGTTGTCGCACTGCGTGAAATCGCTGCCGGTAAAGTCGGCATCGAAATGCTGAAAAAGGTCCCGATGTAATTGGGAACCCGCGTGCCGGAACAGTGCTGACCCCTGGTTCTACCGTATCCTTTATTCACACTGTGAAGCAACGCGACGTTTTATGAGTCTGACCCCAGCCGACACGACTTCCGCAGCACTGCCGCCCCTGGCCCCGCGCCAGGCGGCAAAACCGCAGGGCGCTTCCGCGCCCGGCACCGGCACGTCCGGCAGCAACACCCCCGCAGCACCGCCAGCGCCCGCCCTCGGCGTGGCCTCCGTCAGCCATCTGGCCGACAAGCTGGCCGAATACCTGTCTCCCGCCGACCTGAAGAAAGTCAAGGAAGCCTACCGCTTCTCCGACGAAATGCACCTGGGCCAGATGCGCCGCTCGGGCGAGCCGTATATCTCGCATCCGATCGCCGTCGCCGAAATCTGCGCCGACTGGAAGCTCGACGCGCAAGCCATCATGGCCGCCCTGCTGCATGACGTGATGGAAGACCAGGACGTCAAGAAAGATGAATTGATCGAGCGCTTCGGCGCACCGGTCGCGCACCTGGTCGACGGCCTGTCGAAACTGGAAAAGATCGAATTCCAGAGCCAGATCGAAGCGCAGGCGGAAAACTTCCGCAAGATGCTGCTGGCCATGGCCTCCGACGTGCGCGTGATCCTGATCAAACTGGCCGACCGCCTGCACAATATGCGCACCCTGGACTTCATGACGGCGGCGAAAAAGCGCCGCATCGCCAGCGAGACCATGGAAGTGTACGTGCCGATCGCGCACCGCCTCGGCCTGAACAACATCTACCACGAGCTGCAGGACCTGTCGTTCTCGCACCTGTACCCGATGCGCTACCGTACCCTGGCGAAAGCCGTCAAGGCGGCGCGCGGCAACCGGCGCGAAGTGGTCAACAAGATCATGGAAGCGGTGAAAAGCACCTTGTCCATGGCCGAGCTCGAGGCCGACGTCACGGGCCGCGAAAAGACCCTGTACGACATCTATAAAAAGATGCGCAGCAAGCATTTGTCGTTCTCGCAAGTGCTGGACGTGTACGGCTTCCGCGTGGTGGTGGGCAGCTTTGCCGACTGTTACGTGACCCTGGGCACCCTGCACAGCCTGTACAAGCCCATGCCGGGCAAGTTCAAGGATTACATCGCGATCCGCAAGCTGAACGGCTACCAGTCGCTGCACACGACCGTCATCGGCCCGTACGGCACACCGGTCGAATTCCAGATCCGCACGCAGGAAATGCACCGCACGGCCGAATCGGGCGTGGCGGCGCACTGGCTCTACAAGAGCGGCGAATCGAACCCGTCCGACCTGCAGCAGCGCACGCATGCGTGGCTGCAATCCCTGCTCGACATCCAGCAGCAGACGGGCGACTCGGCCGAATTCCTCGAGCACGTCAAGGTCGACCTGTTTCCCGATTCCGTCTACGTGTTTACGCCGAAGTCGAAGATCATCGCCCTGCCGCGCGGCGCCACGGCGATCGACTTCGCCTACTCGATCCACACGGGCATCGGCGACCAGACCGTGGCCGTCAAGATCAACAACGAAACCTCGCCCCTGCGCACCGAGCTGCACAATGGCGACATCGTGGAAATCATCACCGATTCTTCGTCGCGCCCCAGCCCGACGTGGCTGTCGTTCGTGCGCACCGGCAAGGCCCGTTCGGCCATCCGCCACCATTTGCGCACGATCAACCTGCCCGAATCGATCGCCCTGGGCCAGCAGTTGCTGTCGCAGGCGCTGCACACCCTGAACATCGACGCCGACCTGCAAGCGCCACTGGTCGAACGCCTGCTCAACGAATCGAGCGCCAATTCCATGGACGAGCTGTACGCGGACATCGGCATCGGCAAGCGCATGGCCACCCTGGTGGCGCGCCATATCTTCGGCTTGATCGGCGGCGAAGCGGCCAGCATGCCCGTGGAACACAACAGCGGCAGCGAGCTCGACCCTGTCACCATCTGCGGCAGCGAAGGCGTCTCCGTGCAACTGGCGCCATGCTGTTTGCCGATTCCGGGCGACCAGATCATCGGCCAGCTGCGCCGCGACCAGGGCTTGCTCGTGCACACGAGCGACTGCTCGCAAGCGAAACGCCAGCGCGCCAAGGAACCGGACCGCTGGATCGCCGTGCGCTGGGGAACCGAACTGAACCGCCGCTTCGACTGCCGCATCAAGGTGCTGATCAACAGCGAGCGGGGCATCCTGGCACGCGTGGCCGCCGAAATCGGCGAATCCGACGCCAACATCATCTATGTCGGCATGGACGAAGACAAGGACAACGTCCTCGACCAGCTGCGCTTCACCGTGCAAGTCAAGGACAGGGTCCACCTGGCCGCTCTGCTGCGCAATGTGCGCAGAGTGGCCGGCGTGAACCGCATCCTGCGCGAGCGTAACTAAAACCCAAAGCGAAGACTGGGGTCGGACCCTCAGGGTCCGACCCCGGCCCTCATGCTTTGCGGGTTTGCAGTTCCCTCACAAATTTGGCACTTCCAACGACCGCATTGCCACGGCTGGCGGCACGCAATACCTGAAGCGCCGTTTCCTCATCAGCATGAAATAACGCAGTATAGGCCTGCTGCCGCTCGCCTTTGTTTTTGCCCATGCTCAAGTAGAGTGAATGTGGACATACCAATGCATCCTCGCGCCCCTCTGCATTGCAACGATAGCTGGACCATCGGTAATGCCCCGAATAACGTACCATGCCGGCCCGCACGGGATTGAGTTCGATGTAGCGCTGGCATATCAACAAGTAGCTCACATCCTGCACAACACAGGACTTGTAGCGCCCGTCCCACAACGGGCCGCTACGATGGCGCCGCCAGTTGATGTAATGTGCGTACTCTTGCCCTAGCGCCTTCATCATGCGCGAGACAGCCAAAACACTATCTGCGGACAGCAGCAAATGCACATGATTTGTCATCAGGACATAGGCATGCAGCGCGCAGCTTTGCGCATGTGAGTGCCGCTGCAGTTGCTGCAAATACCAAAGGAAATCGGCGGGATCAAAGAAGCAGATTTGCCTGTCCGCCCCACGCTGCACCACATGCAAGGGCATGCCAGGCATAAACAAACGCTGGACGCGGGCCATGGTCGTTCTCCCATCAAGAAAAGTCCCAGCGTGACAGGCTTATCAAGACGAACCCTGCGTCACCGCAAACTACCCCTCCCCCGGCGCCGGATACGTCACTTCCAGCAACTCCAGTTCCTGCTCGCCCAGCGGCGTGGTGAGAGTGATCACGTCGCCTTCGCGCGCCTTGGTGATGGTGCGGGCCATGGGCGAGACCCAGCTGATCTTGCCGTTCAGGGGATCGAACTCGTCGATGCCGACGATGGTGATGGTGTGCGTTTCGCCGTCGCTGGTGCGGTAAGTTACCGTGGCGCCAAAGAACACCTGGTCGTTGCCATGGTGCACGCTGGGGTCGACGATGGCGGCCAGGTCCATGCGCTTGGTGAGGAAGCGGATGCGGCGGTCGATCTCGCGCAGTCGCCGTTTGCCGTAGATATAGTCGCCATTTTCCGAACGGTCGCCATTCGACGCCGCCCAATGGACGATGCGCACCACTTCCGGACGGTCGACGTCGATCAGCTGCAGCAGCTCTTCCTTGATGCGCTGGTAACCGGCCGGCGTGATGTAGTTCTTGGCGCCGGCGGGAATGGCCAGCGCCAGCGCGGCCGCTTCTTCATCGTCGTCGTTGTCGGATTCTTTTACAAAGGCTTTATTCATCTGTCTATTGTAGCCCCGCCAGAGAGCCGCGGGCACACGGGATGCGGGGGCAAACGGGCTTTTTTGACGTATCATCGTGGCAATCGCGGCAAACCTGCGCCGCACACGGAGACGGATGAAAAAATTCTACAGAGTCAGGCGCTGGCTGTTCGCGCCGCTGGTCTACCTGGCCGCCATCTTCCTGCTGATCGAGGAATGGCTGTGGGCGACCGGGGCCCGCATCATGCAGGTGATCGCGCAATTTCCGCCCCTGCATGCACTCGAAGCGTGGATCAAGCGCCTGCCGCCTTACTGGGCACTGGCCATCTTCGTGCTGCCGGCCGTGCTGCTGTTTCCCGTCAAGCTGCTGGCCCTGCTGGCGATCGCGCGCGGCCATGCGTTTTCCGGCATCGGCGTGATCGTCATCGCCAAGCTGGGCGGCGCGGCCGCCGTCGCGCGCCTGTACAGCCTGACGCGCCCTACCCTGTTGAGTTTGCCATGGTTTGCGCGCTGGCATGGATTGTTCATGGAAACCAAGGACCGCTGGATCGCCCGCCTGCGCGCCACGCGTCCATGGCGCCGAGTCAGCCGGCTGTCGGCCGCGCTGGGCCGCGCCCGCCGTGCCTGGTGGCAGCGCTTGCGCAAAGGTACGCCAGGACGCCATAATTCCCACCCGGCCAGGGTCCTGCGCCGCTTCGCCGCCTTCTGGCGCGCCCGCCGCTGATGAAGAAAGCCAACTCCATGCACGACACTCCCCGGCTGGCCCCCGCCATGCGCGCGGCGGCGCCGGAAATCTACCTGTACGACGCGGCCAGCTTGCAATTGCTGGACGCCAACGATGCCGCCTGCGGCAACTTGCAGTACGCACGCAAGGAATTGCTGGCGATGACACCCTTCACGCTGGCGCCGCAGCTCGATGGGCAGCAACTGGCCGCCGTGCTGGCTACCCTGGACGACAGCATCGGCGCTCAAGCCCGGCTGCACGTGCAGCAGCGCCGCCGCGACGGCAGCCTGTATTCGCTCAGCCTGCAGTTGTCGCGCGCCCACCGCCACGGCCGCGCCCTGCTGCTGGCCGAAGGCGAAGACTTGCGCACGCCGCAGGCGACGGCCGCCGCCCTGGCGCAGGTGCAGTCGCGCTTCAACGCCATCGTCTCGAATACGCCGGGCCTCGTGTACCAGTTCTGCCTGCATCCGGATGGACGGGCGTCCTTTGCCTACCTGAGCGACGGCTGCCAAGCCCTGCTGGGCCTAAGCCCGGCACTGCTGCACGCGCGCCCGGAACTATTCTATCAATTGATCCTCGCCGACGACCGCGCCTCGTATCTGGAATCGATGCAGGCCTCAAAAAACGCCTTGTGGAGCTGGAACTGGGAAGGCCGCATATGGATCGACGCCTGGAAGGACGTCAAATGGATCAACCTGCGCTCCACGCCGCGCGCGCTGGCCGACGGCACGGTGCAGTGGGAAGGCATCATGACGAACATCACGGAAAGCCGGCTCGAACAGATCGAAGTGCGCCAGTCGCGCGCCCGCCTGGCCGAGCTGACTGCGCATATCGACAAGGTCAAGGAACACGAACGCACGCGCCTGGCGCGCGAACTGCACGATGACCTGGGCGGCAACTTGACGGCCATCAAGATGGCCTTGGCCATGCTGGCGCGCCGCCTGCCGCCGGACGATCCGCAATTGCAGGAAAAGGCCGACTATGTCGACGCCCTGGTCGACCGCAGCATCGACGCCGTGCACCGCATTTCGCTGGACTTGCGCCCGTCCATGCTGGACCTGGGCCTGGTCGCCGCGCTGGACTGGCAAGTCAAGGAATTCGCGCGCCAGGCAGGCATCGAATGCCAGTTCATTTCGAACCGCCAGCACATCGACCTCGAGCTGGACCAGGCGACGAGCCTGTTCCGCATCGCCCAGGAGGCGCTGACGAATATCGCCAAGCATGCGCAGGCGAGCAAGGTCAGCGTTCGCCTGGCCCGGCAGCGCCAGCATATCAGCCTGTCGATCGCCGACAATGGCGTCGGCATGCGCCTGTCCGACCGCGCCAAGCCGCAGTCGTTCGGCATCCGCGGCATGGCAGAACGGGCCAGCGCGCTGGGCGGCACCCTGAGCCTGATGGATGGGTCGGATGGCGGCACCATCCTGAGCATAAAAATCCGGCTGACCACCGCGCGAGAGGCGATAATAGCGGCTGCAGCCAGTGCGCCAGCGCACAGCGGGCCGCCGCCAGACGCGGCCTAGTGGGTGAATCAGATAGGAAACAATGCAGTCATGAAAGAAAAAGCCACCATCCGGGTATTCATCGCCGACGATCACGCGATCGTGCGCGAAGGCTTGAAGCAAATCCTCGCCGATACCAAGGACATCATCGTGGCCGGCGAAGCCGAAAATGGCCACGACGCCATCAAGCTGTTCCGTGGCTCCAAATGCCAGGTGTTGCTGCTCGACATATCCCTGCCCGACCGCAGCGGCATCGAGGTACTCAAGCAGATCAAGAAGGAAAAGCCGGAACTGGCCGTGCTGATGCTGTCCATGCACCGCGAGGACCAATACGCCATCCGTTCGCTCAAGGCGGGCGCGGCCGGCTACCTGACGAAACAGAGCGCGCCGCGCGAGCTGGTCACGGCCATCCGCCAGGTGGCGCAGGGCTTGAAATATATCAGCGCCTCGCTGGCGCAGGAACTGGCCAACACGGTGGGCGAAGACCACGAAACGGCCTTGCACGACACCTTGTCGGACCGCGAATACCAGACCCTGGTGATGATTGCCTCGGGCAAGGCCGTGGGCGCCATCGCCGAAGAGCTCAAATTGTCCGTGAAAACCGTCAGCGAATACCGCGCCCGCTTGCTGGTCAAGATGAAACTCAAGAATAGCGCGGAACTGACACATTACGCGATCCGCAACCAGCTGGTGGATTGACGGCAAAGCGGCATGCCCGCTGGCATCGGGCGAATTGACAGGACTTCTCCTTGCTTCTCGCACAATAAGTTCTTTGCCAACTCGCATATCATGGGGATAATGAGAAATATCTGAAAAGGCTGTGCCTACATGTCCAGTAAATTGCCATCTTCACCAGCAAGCGCTCCCGCTGGCGCCACGAATACCGCCGCCGCCGCGATGAACCCGGCCGATATCGCCCGCGAAGCGTTTCGCCGCCTGGCCACGCGCCGCATCGCCCCCACGCCGAGCGCCTACCGCGATATCTACAATGAAATCGCCGGCATCAGCGAATCGGCGGACAGCCCTGCGGCGCCGGGCGCCGTGCTGGCCGCCAGCGCACCGACGGAGAGCGGCGCGGAAAACGTCCTGACGCAATTTGCCGCCAAGATGAGCGAATCGGCGGGCGAACTGGGCGACTTTGGCAAGCGTTTCCAGCGCGCACTGAAAGCGCGCGACTGGGACAGCTATGCGCGCACCCTGGCGCAGCTGGCGGAGAAACAGGTCAAGAAAGGCGGCGGCATCGAATTGCCGCCCTTGCCGGACGGCGAACAGACGCGCACCCTGCGTGAATTGCTCAGCCGCACCCTGGGCTTTGCCGTCGCCACCTTGCTGACGGGCACGCCCGCACTGGTGGAAGAGGCCGAATCGCTGGGCGCGGCCATCAAGCAGGCCCATACGGAAGAAGCGCTGAACGAAGCGGCACTGCGCCTGAAACAGCTGTGCTACCAGATCGAACTGAAAAGCGGCGACACGGCCGAGCAGCAGGAACTGCTGCTGCGCCTGTTCAAGCTGCTGCTCGATAACGTCAGCCAGTTGCTCGACGACGACAGCTGGCTGCGCGGCCAGGTCGATGCCGTGCAAAACCTGATCGCCGGCCCGCTCGACCAGCGCGCGCTGGAAGACGCCACGCGCAGCCTGAAGGAAGTCATCTACAAGCAAAGCCAGCTCAAGCACAGCCTGTCCGACGTCAAGCTGACGGTCAAGAACATGATGATGACCTTCATCGACCGCCTGGGCCAAGTGGCGGCCAGTACGGGCGACTTCCATGAAAAGATCGGCGGCTATTCGGAAAAGATCAGCCAGGCGGAAAATATCAGCGAACTGAACAGCGTTCTCGACGAAGTCCTGCGCGAAACGCGCATGGTGCAGAACGAGGCCTTGCGCGCACGCGACAAGATGGTACTGGCGCGCCAGGAAGTGCAGGATGCGGAACAGCGCATCCACACCCTGGAAGCAAAGCTCCAGCATATGAGCGAACTGGTGCGGGAAGATCAGCTGACGGGCAGCCTGAACCGCCGTGGCCTGGACGACGTGTTCGAGCGCGAGACGGCCCGCTCCGACCGCCGCGGCACGCCGCTATGCATCGCCATGCTGGACCTTGACGACTTCAAGCGCCTGAACGATACCTACGGCCACCTGGCCGGAGATGCCGCCTTGAAACACCTGGTGAAAATCGTCAAGGAAACCCTGCGCTCGATGGACGTCATCGCCCGCTTCGGCGGCGAGGAATTCCTCATCCTGCTGCCGGAAACGACGGTCGAGGCGGCCTCGTCGACGATGACGCGCTTGCAGCGCGAGCTGACCCGGCATTTCTTCTTGCACGACAACGAAAAAGTCTTGATCACCTTTTCCGCCGGCGTGGCCCTGCGCCTGCCCAACGAAGACCAGGCCGAGCTGGTCAAGCGCGCCGACCGCGCCATGTACCAAGCCAAGCAGACGGGCAAGAACCGGGTGGTGGTGGCGGAGTGAACCCATGTGGTGCGAAGCAACACACAGCACCTCAATCACTTTGCCTCGGGGCATTACCGAAAAAAAATCACTCGGCGAATTACTAAAAAATTAACCTTGATCGTTTTAATGACTTAATTGGCAATGTAACATGGTTGTGTGCTTTTTTTTAAGAAAAGGCTACACACACCAGTTATGCCAATAATTTTATTAAATCAACCTTTCAGGGCATGCCATATGAAAAGAAGTCCACTTAAGTGCATTAAAAATATATCCTCAAATACCTTATTCGCGCTCGCAATCTTCATGGCTGCAATCATGCCTGCGGTCTCCCAGGCGGCTGCCAAAGAAATTTCCATCACAAGCAGCCAGCACCTATCAACTTTTTACAATACCCGCAACGGCAACACAAACACCTTAGATAGAGGTGAAGTAGGGGCTATTTTTGGCGAAGGATATAGCCGCCTGTATGAAAAGTTCATCTTGCCAGCCTATGATCCCTCCGTCACGCTGACATCGGGGCTTTTATGGACACCGATAACTGCCCGTAGCATGGAGGTTTATCTTACCGATGGAACCTGGGTATCCTTTAATTACTATACCGCTCCGAATCCCATCGGGGGATTGGTAGCAAAGACAGCAACCAATATAAGCCAAAAAAAACCCATCGACCTGACAGAATATCTGAACAAGGCTTATAAAAATGGTACGCCTGTGGGATTCATGATGAAATCCTCTATAGAAGGACAAAACTGGACTGACTTCACCGGTTTTCCATCTGGCGCTCAAACATTGTCCCTGACATTTACCTCCGCAGTTCCCGAACCCGAAACTTATGCCATGTTACTCACAGGTTTAGGCTTGATGGGTTTCATTGTTCGACGTAAACGGAAATCGTGAACACAACAACTGGCGGATAATATGCTATCGCTTGTCGGGCACGAACGATCCGTCCGCCATATGACCTCACCAAAAAGTCCTGATCCACTTTTTCCTCGCCTATCCCGGCCCCTGCCAACGAGGACGAGGACGAGGATCCTGGCCGCCTGAGTCCGGCCGGCCTACGCCATGCCGTCCCGCTGCCCAGCTGGACGGCAACTTCATGGCGTAAACAATAACACCCCCTCCCTCCAGCATGCCGCCAGCATGCGCACCATATAAAAATAAAATTATTTTCACCCTAAAGTTTCCAAAAAGCATGTCGTCTAGCGCGCGGCATGCGACAAACTGAAGGGCTAAAAATTAAAATTTAAAGCACTTTTCGCCATAAATTTTCCCGCAGAGCAACCGTTACCCTAAACAACAGCGGCTTGATTGTCCCGGAACAGCGGGGCAGGCCAAAGTGACTAGCACATAGCGCAATGTAGTACCTGTCTGGAGAATTAACATGGCTGCAGTAATTAACACCAACATCGCTTCCCTGAACTCGCAACGCAACCTGGGCTCCTCGCAAGCATCCCTGAGCACCTCGCTGCAACGCTTGTCCTCTGGCTTGCGCATCAACAGCGCCAAGGATGATGCTGCTGGTCTGGCGATTTCCGACCGTATGACGTCGCAAATCCGCGGCATGACCCAAGCAACCCGCAATGCAAACGACGGCGTCTCGCTGGCCCAAACGGCCGAAGGTGCACTGTCGAGCTCGGGCGACATCCTGCAACGTATCCGCGAACTGGCCGTACAGTCGTCGAACTCGACCAACTCGTCGAGCGACCGCCAGGCGCTGCAAACCGAGGTGACGCAGCTGAACTCGGAACTGAACCGTATCGCCACGACCACCTCGTTCAACGGCCAGGCACTGCTCGATGGCACCATGGGTACGGCCAACTTCCAGGTCGGCGCCGATGCCAACCAGCTGATTTCCGCCAACGGCGCGAACTTCCTGACGAACACATATGGCAACAACCGCGTTGAAAACAACGCTGTTGCAGCCAAACTGACCACGACCAACGTCGTTGCAGCCAAAGATGTCACCGTCAACGGCAAGCTGGGTACCGACAAGTACACCACCGTTGCAGGCGACACCGCCAAGTCGATCGCTGCCGCATTGAATGCCAAAACGGCAAGCACCGGCGTCACCGCCACGGCAAAAACCGAAGCCAACCTGGGTTTGGGCGCGGAATCGTACTCGTTCAAATTGAACGGCGATAATTCTGCACCTGCTGATGCCGTGACTGTTTCGTTCACCGTCACCGGCGCCGCCAATCAGGCTGCCGACTTTGCCGCCGGCATCAACGCGATCAATGCACAAACCGCCAAAACGGGCATCACGGCAAGTTTTGACGCCAAAAATCCTGGCATCAAGCTGAGTAATGCCAATGGTGCCGACATCCAGGTGACGAATGGCGCCACGGCTGCTGTCAAGCTGGACGTCAAAACCTACAACTTGGATAACACGTTGTCGGCGGCTGCTGATACCAAAGGTGCAGCTGCAGTTGGTATCGCCAACGGCAGCGTGACGTTCGATTCGGACAGCAGCTTCTCCGTGACCGATGCGGGTTCCGGCCTGGGCCTGGGTGCGGCGGCCGCTGGAACCACGAATGCAGGTTCGCAGCTGAAATCGGTTGCATCGCTGGACGTCACGACGTTTGCGGGCGCGCAATTGGCCCTGAAGATCACCGATGCGGCACTGTCGACGGTCAACAGCCAACGCGCCCAGTACGGTGCTTTGCAATCGCGCTTCTCCTCGGCGATTTCGAACCTGCAATCGACGACGGAAAACCTGTCCGCATCGCGCAGCCGCATCGTCGATACCGACTTCGCAGCAGAAACGGCCAGCCTGACCCGCGGCCAGATCCTGCAACAAGCTGGTACCGCCATGCTGGCGCAAGCAAACTCGCTGCCTAACGGCGTGCTGAGCCTGCTGCGCGGCTAATCTTCGATTAGTCTCGTCACATCGCCAGACCCAGGTTCCCCTGCCGGATTTTTTCGGCAGGGGAATTTTCACTAGGAGAGCACCATGACTATAGACACGATATCAGCCGCCTCGGCCAGCCGGATCGAGAAGAGTTACACTCCGGCAGACATCGCGCCGGCGCGTGCCGCGGCATCTCGCAGCACCACTGACGCCGTGACAACGCAGCAAAATGAGCAGGAACCCAGCCGCGCCCAATTGGACCAGGCGGTATCTGAACTGAACCAGTCATCGCAAATCAAGACCCAGGGCCTGGAATTTTCCGTCGATGAGGACAGTCAGCGCACGGTCGTCATGGTGATCGACCAGGAAACCAAGGAAGTCTTGCGGCAGATCCCGACCAAGGAAGCCCTGGCGCTGGCCAAGGCCTTCGAGTCAGCCAAAGGCGCGCTCATCAGCCAAAGCGCCTGACGGATGCCATGCAAAACCGTCCGCGCTGCCATGTTTCGCCATGCATCAGCACGACACCGGGGTCCGCCAGCCAGCCTGCCGGCCCCCGTATTCTTATTACCACAAGAGCAACCCTTTACGCACACCAGGCCGCTTTTTTCCCCGAAATGAAAACAGCGCGGTAAATCCCCCTCTCAAGTCCTGATTGATTCTGCCGATAACAGCTTATATTAGTGTTTTCCTAGGAGCATGCAGTGGCCATCACACCAACCTTATCCTCTCCGGGCATCGGCAATAGCATGCTGGACGTCAATGCCATCATCGAGAAGCTGATGACGGCTGAGTCGGCGCCGCTGAATCTCTACGACAAGAAAACGGCTTCCTACCAGGCCAAGCTCAGCGCCCTGGGTACACTGGGCGGTTCGATCAGCACCTTCCAGAGCTCGCTGTCGTCACTGACCAACTCGAACAATTTTCGCGCCGTCAGCGCCACGCCATCGGATCCGCTGGTGCTGTCCGCCAGCGCTGGCGCCAAGGCCGTGGCCGGCACTTACAATATCAATGTCTCGCAGCTGGCGCAGGCGCAGACCCTGACGTCAGGTGGCATGGCCAGCAAGCTGTCGACCATCGGCCTGGGCGCCAAGACGACGATTTCCTTCCAGCTCGGCTCGGCAAGCGGCGGCACCTTTGGCACCAAAGGCACGGCCCTGAGCGGCAGCACACTGCTGAACGGCGTGAGCAACGGTTCGCTGAGCCTCAACGGCACGGCCATCCCGACGGACGCCAGCACGAAAAGCGCACGCGCGCTGGCCGATGCCATCAATGCCAAGAGCAGCACCACGGGCGTCACGGCGACAGCCCAGCCAGCAAGCAGTGATGCCGCCATGTTCGGCACGTATGGCAATGTCGCCACCAGCGGCGCGGGCAGCAGCTATTCCCTGTCCGTTGGCGGCATTGAAATCGTCTCGCAAGGCGAGAACGTGGCCGCCGGCGCCGGTATCACCGCCGCCAGCCTCGATGCGAAGCTGGAAGGGCCGAATGCCGTCTCGAATGCGCTGGCCGCAGCCAATATCACGGTCACGGGCAAGGCTGCCGATGGCACCTTGCAATTTACGCGCGCCGATGGCTCCAACATCAATATTGAAGAGGTCGTCACGGGTGGCGTCAGCGGTGGCATCGGCAAGGCAGCGGGCGCAAGCAACGATGGCTCGAATGTGACAATTGCCAGCGCCATCACCCTGACATCGGGCAATGCCAGCCCCATCATCATCGCTGGCAGCAATCCGGCCGCGGCCGGCCTGACGGCGGGCACCGTCGGCAGCTACATGGGTGCCGGCTTTACCCAGGATGCGACGCAGGCAACGGGGTCGGTCGTCATTGATTCGACAAACAATACCTTGCAAGGCATCCGCGACGCCATCAACAACGCCGGTCTGGGCGTCACGGCCAGCATCGTTTCCGACGGCACGGATAAACCGTTCCACCTGGTGCTCAGCTCAAGCAAGACGGGCGCCAATTCGGCCATGAAAATCTCGCTGAGCGGCAGTGACGGCCAGCCTGCGGACAGTGCCCTGGAATCCTTGCTGGCCTACGACGTTGGCGGCGCGCAGAATCTGAAGCAGAACAGCGCGGCACAGAACACCATGTTCAGTGTTAACGGCATTCCCATCACCAGCAGCTCGAACAGCGTCGATACGGCAATCGAAGGCATTACCCTGAACATCGCCAAGGTCGGCAGCAGCAGCCTGTCCGTTGCCAAAGACACCACCACCGTCAAGACCAGCATCAACTCCTTCGTCAAGGCATACAACGAACTGAACACGGCGATCGGTAAAATGACGGCGTACAATCCCGACACCAAGACTGGCGGCGTGCTGCTGGGCGACTCGACCGTGCAATCGATCCAGAGCCAGCTGCGCCGACAGCTGGGCGCGCCGATCACCGGCTTGAACAGCACTATGAGTACCCTCAGCCAGGTGGGTATTTCTTTCCAGAAAGACGGCAGCCTGGCGCTGGATTCCAGCAAACTCGACAAGGCCATCAGTGCCAATTTCAGCGATATCGCTGGCCTGTTCTCGGCCATCGGCAAGACCAGCGACAGCAACGTCTCCTTTACCAGCTCGACGGCGGCAACCAAGCCCGGCACGTATGAACTGAGCATCACCACCATGGCCAGCCAGGGTTCGCTCACCTCGACCGGCGTGCTGGGCGCCAGCACGACCATCGCCAGCGATACCACCTGGAACGTGACCCTGAACGATACGGATCCTTCATCCGCCAAGAACACGGCCCAGGTGACGATACCGGCCGGCACCTACACACCGACCCAGCTGGCGGCGCTGGTGCAATCGTCGATCAATGGCGTGAAAGCCTTCTCGGACAATGGCGCCACCGTGTCCGCCTCGATCGATGGCACGGGCAAGCTGGTGCTGGCCTCGAGCCGCTATGGTTCCGTGTCGAACCTGGCCCTGAGCAACGGCACGGGAACCACCATTGAAACCTTGTTTGGCACGGCCAAGCCCGTCAAGGGCGCCGACGTGGCTGGCACCCTGGGCGGACAACCGGTCATCGGCTCCGGTCAGACGCTGACGGGCGCGCCCGGTTCGTCGTCGGAAGGCTTGAAAATCGAGGTAACTGGCGGCACGATCGGCCCGCGCGGCACCGTCAGCTTCTCGCAAGGCTATGCCTACCAGCTGAACAATCTGGCCACCTCCTTCCTGGGGACGGACGGCATGATCACCGGCCGCACGAATGGCATCAACGAAACCCTGAAATCGGTGGCGGCGCAGCGCGACAAGTTCAGCGAAAAACTGACCGCCATCGAAGCGCGCTATCGCGCCCAGTTCTCGCGCCTCGACGTGTCGCTGAGTGCCATGCAGACCACGCAGACCTATCTGACCCAGCAGCTGGCCGCCATCGCCGCCAACCGTTAAGCGCTATCATCAGGAGAATTACATGTTTGGAACCCAACAACGCGGCGTCAACGCCTATGCCAAGGTCGGCCTGGAGACGGGCATCGTCTCGGCCTCGCCGCACAAGCTGATCGTGATGCTGTACGACGGCGCCCTGGTGGCAGTGCTCAGCGCACAGATGCACATGAAATCGGGCAATGTGCCGGAAAAAGGCAAGTCCATCTCGAAAGCCATCCAGATCATCGACAATGGCTTGCGCGCCAGCCTGGACAAGGACGCTGGCGGCCAAATCGCCGAAGGCCTCGACGCCCTGTACGAATACATGAGCGCGCGCCTGCTGATGGCCAACCTGAAAAACGACATCAGCCTGTTGGAAGAAGTGCAGCGCCTGCTGACCGACCTGCGCGAAACCTGGAACGCCATCGGCGCCACGCCGGCCGCCATTCCCGGCGCCGATTTGAAACGTATGCCCAGCCTTGCGAGCGCCTGACCCATGATGACCAATCAAGAAGTATTGACCACCTACGAAGCCATGCAGACCCTGACGGGCCGGATGGTGACCGCCGCCAGCAATGCCGACTGGGACGAGCTCGAAGCGCTGGAACAGCAAGTGAGCGCGCATGTGGCTGCGCTGAAGGCGAATGAAGAAAAAGTCGTGCTGGAAAGCGCCGGCCGCCAGCGCAAGGTCGCCCTGATCAAACAGATCCTCGAAGACGACCGCAAGATCCGCGATTTGACCATGCCGTGGATGGCCCACTTGTCCAAGCTGATCAACAGCACCGGCACCGAGCGGCGCCTGGCCAACGCCTACGGCGTCTAAACGCCCACGGGGCAAGGTCAGCTATCATGTTGCCGAAGATGGATGCGATCGGCATGACGCCCCTGACCCCGGTCAAGGGCACGCGAGCGGCCGACAGCGTCGCCGACCCGCGCCAGGCCGAATTCCAGCGCTCGCTGCAGGGACTGATCGGCAAATCCATGCAGGGACAGGTGCTGGCCCGCATGGGCGACGGCAGCTTCCTTGTGCGCGTGGCCGGCACGCCGGCCCGCATGCAGCTGCCCGCCGGCGCCCAACCGGGCACGGAAATCCCGCTGACCCTGATCGGCATCAATCCCCGCCCCTCTTTTCAAATCGGCAATAACCACGACCAGCCCGCCAGCGCCCTGCTGACGTATGCGGACGCGGAAGCCGAGCCGGAAGCAGCCGACCTGCGCGGCCCCCAGGCCGGTGCCGCCCAGGCGGGCACGCGCACCAGCAGCACGGCCGCCACCCTGCTCAGCCGTGCACCCCTGACACCCGCCAATCTGCTGCCCGCCCTGGCCGGCGACACGCCCGCGCCAGAGCTGAGCACCACCGCGCGCGCCATCAGCACGGTGCTCAGCCAGGCCGAAAGCGTGCCCGGCGCACCCCTGTCGCTGGTCGGCAAGACGCCGCTGATGGCCACGCCCGGCGCCGCTCCGGCCCAGGTGGCCCAGAACCTGCGCGATGCCGTCGGCAGCAGCGGCCTGTTCTATGAATCGCATGTGGCCGAATGGGCCGAAGGCAAGCGGCCGCTGGCCTCGCTGCTGCTGGAGCCGCAAATGCAGAAGGCGGCACAGGGCGACATGGCCAGAACGGGCACCGACCTCGCTTCGGCGCAACTGATCAATTTGCAGCTGCATACGCACGAACAGGCACGCGTGCAGTGGCAGGGCGAAGCCTGGCCCGGCCAGAAGATGCAGTGGGATATCAGCAAGGATGCGCCGGAAGGGCAGCAGCACGAAGGACGCGATGGCGACGAGGAAGCGACGGCCTGGCGCAGCAATGTGCGCTTCCAGTTCCCCCTGCTAGGCGACCTGGCCGCGCATGTGGTCCTGCAGGGCGGCCGCGTATCCATCCAGTTGCAGGCAGGCAGCGAAGGCAGCGCCGACACCTTGCGCCAGCATGCGGCGCGGCTGGAAGCGTCGCTCGATGCGGCCGGCTGGCCATTGTCGTCGCTGACGATCGCCGGCAAGCCGGAGGCGGCGGCTGGAGAAGACGATGCTTGACGACAGCAGACGCAAGGTGCCGCAGACGGCCGTCGCGCTGGCCTATCAGAGCGGCACGCCGGCGCCCAAGGTGGTGGCCAAGGGCAGCGGCCTGATCGCGGACCAGATCATCAGCACGGCGCGCGAACACGGCGTCTTCGTGCATGAATCGAAGGAATTGGTGGCGCTGCTGATGGATGTCGACCTGGACCGCCAGATTCCGCCCGGCCTGTATCGGGCGATTGCGGAACTGCTGGCCTGGTTATATCATATTGAATCTGCGAATGGCGGGCCGATCCCGCCGCCGCCCGACACCAGCGTCAACCTCACCGATACATAGACAGGCATCAATGCAAGCACATATTATGGATTCCGGTCTCGAAAACTGGCATGATTTTGAAGTGGAATCGCGGCGGGAAATCATCGCCTTGCTGCGCGGCATCAGCGAAAAAAACCAGCTGATCCGCATGCTGATCCACGGTGAATCCGATGTGTGCGTCACGTCCATCCTGGAAGTCGATGCCGACCATAACACCGTCATCCTCGACCGTTCCGTGAACGCCGACCAGAACCGGCGCATGCTGGCCGCCACGGGCATTTCGTTTGAAACCTCGCTCGACAAGATCCGCATCCTGTTTGCCAGCGCCCAGGTGGAAGAGTGTAATTACGGCGGCACGCCCGCCTTGAAAATTGCCATTCCAGAAACACTGATCCGTTTGCAGCGGCGCGAGTACTACCGCATGACGACGCCCGTGAGCAATCCCGTGCGCGTCTCGATTCCCCTGCCACCCTCGCTGGGCGGCGCCGATACCCTGTTCCCGCTGGCCGACATCAGCTGCGGCGGCATCGCCATCCTCGACAATAAACTGATGCTGGGCGAGACCATCGGCAGGGACTATCCGGGCTGCCGCATCGACTTGCCCGACGTCGGCATCGTCACCGCGACTTTGCAAATTCGCAATTCGCTGGACATGACCCTGCTGAACAACAAACTGAACCGCCGCCTCGGCTGCCAGTTCGTCGACCTGCCGCGCAGCATGCTGGCGCACGTGCAGCGCTACATCACGCGACTGGAGCGCGAGCGCAATGCGCGCATGGCTGGATTGGGGTAAGGCAGAATTGAAGGCCACCAAACGTCCCGCCAAAGCGTAGCGAGCGGCGATGATTTGCGGCCGAGACGCGCAGCTGTACTGAAGTACAGCGAGCATCGCAGGCCGCAAAGGGCGCCGCGCAATAGCTTTGGTGCGACGTTTATACCTGCATGTTCATGATCTCGTGATACGCAGAAACCAACTTGTTTCTCACCTGCACTGTCGCCTGGAATTCGATGCTCGACTTTTGCATCGCTACCATCACGTCCGACAGGCTGACCTTTTCGTCGCCCATGGTAAAGCGCTGGCCCAGCGCCGACGAAGCCTTTTGCGCGCCGCTCACGGAGTCGAGCGCGCTCTTGAAGGCATCGGCAAAATTCACCTTCGCCGCCGGCATCTCGGTCTGGATCGCCGGTATTTTCGCCTCCGGCCGCGTGGCCGCCGACTTCAGTTGCGCGATCATCGCCTCGATCCTGCTGCTATCGATACCGCCTGTTTTCACTTTGCCTCCCGATTCTGGTCTGCTTCATATCTGTTCCATGCCTGTTGCACCCAGAGAACAAAACCCTGGCTTGCAAGGCAACGACGGGTACAATAACTTCCGTCACATGTTGCCAGGGTTCCACAATACCAGCGCCAACGCCAGCCGCTCGGCCGAGCAGGCGGCAAAAGCGCCTTCTATTTGGACGATTGAAGCGCGTGACAGTGGCGGATAATTCTGCATATCGCCCCCTCCTCCAGTGGAAGCGGCCCCCACTCAATACCAAACATACGCGCCCCGGAAGGCAATCATGGCTGTAGCCGAAGAAATCGATGTGAACCGCATACCGCCGGAACCGGCGCCTGCCCGCTCGCCCGTGGAGTCCGTGCAAGCGTTCGCCAAGACGCCGATGGGCAAGAATTTCCTGCGCGGCCTGGGCGTGGCGGCACTGATCGCCATCGGCGTGGCCCTGTACATGTGGAACCAGCCGCCTGAATACAAAGTCCTGTTCTCGAACTACACGGACCGCGACGGCGGCGCCATCACCGCTTCGCTGGACCAGCTGGGCATCAAGCACAAGTTTTCCGAAGGCGGCGGCGCCATTCTCGTGCCATCCGAACAAGTCCACGACGCGCGCCTGAAACTGGCGGCGCAAGGCTTGCCGAAGGGCGGCAACGTGGGCTTCGAGCTGATGGAAAACCAGAAGCTGGGTGTCTCGCAATTCCTGGAGCAGGTCAATTTCCAGCGCGCACTGGAAGGCGAACTGGCCAAATCGATCGAATCCGTCTCCGCCGTCGACACGGCGCGTGTCCACCTGGCCCTGCCGAAACCGTCCGTCTTCGTGCGCGAACAGCAAAAACCGACGGCTTCCGTGTTGCTGAACCTGCATCCGGGCCGCGGCCTCGATCAGCTGCAGGTGAGCGCCATCGTCCACCTGGTGGCGTCCAGCGTACCGGAATTGCTGCCGATCAATGTCACCGTGGTCGACCAGGCCGGCACCTTGCTGTCGAACCAGGAAAAGGACAAGGACCGCGCCAACGGCATCAAGAGCCTGGACCCGAACCAGCTGAAGTACGTGCAGCAGTTGCAGCAAAGCGTGATCAAGCAGGTCGAATCGATCTTGCTGCCCATCGTCGGCGAAGGCAATGTGCGCGCCGAAGCGACGGCCGATGTCGATTTCTCGCAAAGCGAGCAGGCGGCCGAAACCTACAAGCCGAATTCGCCGCCGGAAGCGTCCACCATCCGCAGCCAGCAAACGAGCGAGTCGACGGGCGCCGGCAATGCCAACCCATCCGGCGTGCCGGGTGCGCTGTCGAACCAGCCGCCTGGCGTGGCGACGGCGCCATTGACGGCCGAGGCGCCAGGCGCCCCGGGCGGCGCGCCGACGGCGCCGACACAGAAGGAATCGACGACGAATTATGAAGTCGACAAGACCGTGCGCTACGAGCAGAAGTCCATGGGCGGCTTGCGCCGCCTGTCGGTGGCCGTCGTCGTCAACTATCGCCGTACTTTCGACAAGGATGGCAAGGTCACGGTCAAGCCGATTTCCCCTGCCGAAATGGTCCAGATCAATAATCTGGTCAAGGAAGCGATGGGCTACAACAAGGAGCGCGGCGACAGCTTCAGCGTGGCCAACTCGCCGTTCGACGGCATCGACCGTGCGCCGGAAGGCAAGCTCGAGTGGTGGCGCGACCCGGCCAACTTGCCGCTGGCCAAGGAATTGGCGAAATTCCTCATCACGGCCCTGATCCTGCTGTATATCTTCATCAAGATCGTGCGCCCGATGCTGCGCCCCGTGATGCGCAAGATCGACGATTTCGGCGCACCGCCGCCCGTCATCGAGCCGGAACTGGAGAAGACGGACGAAGAAAACGAAGTCCTGCTCAGCGAAGCGGAACTGGAAGAACTGGAAGAAGACACTGCCCGCGGTTATCGCGAAAACCTGGCGATGGCCAGAAAACTGGCGCAGGAAGACCCGCGCGTGGTGGCCAACGTGATCAAAGCATGGATAGGCAATAATGACTGAGACAACGGGACTGCAAAAAGCATCGATCCTGATGCTGGCACTGGGCGAAAGCGAAGCGGCCGAAGTGATGAAATTCCTCGGCCCGCGCGAAGTGCTGAAACTGGGCGCCGCCATGGCCACCATGAAGGGTATCGCGCACGAGCAGGTGGTCGAGGTGCTCGGCGACTTCCGCGCGCAGACGGAACTCAATTCCACGGTCGGCCTCGATTCGGACGAATATATCCGCCAGGTGCTGACCAAGGCGCTGGGCGACGACAAGGCGTCCGTGCTGCTGTCGCGCATCCTGGGCGGCAAGGATGCGTCCGGCATCGAATCGCTGAAATGGATGGATTCGCAATCCGTGTCCGAGCTGATCCGCAACGAACACCCGCAGATCATCGCCACCATCCTCGTCCACCTGGAACGCGACCAGGCTTGCGAAATCCTCGGCCATTTCACGGACCGTTTGCGCAACGACGTGGTGCTGCGCATCGCCACCCTGGACGGCGTGCAGCCGGCCGCCTTGCGCGAACTCAACGACGTACTGACGAAACTGCTGTCGGGTAACGAGAACATCAAGAAATCGTCGCTGGGCGGCGTGCGCGCGGCGGCCGAGATCCTGAACTTCATGAGCGGCGAGCAAGAAGGCTCCGTCATGGACAACATCAAGAACTACGACAACGACATGGCGCAAAAGATCATGGACGAAATGTTCGTGTTCGACAACGTGATCGACATCGACGATCGCGGCATCCAGTTGCTGCTGCGCGAAGTACAGTCGGAAATGCTGATCATCGCCCTGAAAGGCGCCTCGCAGGAGCTGCGCGACAAGATCTTCAAGAACATGTCGCAGCGCGCCGGCGAGATGATGCGCGAAGACCTCGAGTCGAAAGGCCCCGTGCGCCTGTCGGAAGTGGAATCGCAGCAGAAACAGATCCTGCAGATCGTGCGCCGTCTGGCGGACGAAGGGCAGATTGTCCTAGGCGGAAAAGGCGAGGATTCGTTTGTCTAATTTGATTCCCAAAGAGCAGCAAACCGCCTACCAGCGCTGGGAAATGACCTCGTTTGGCGACGAGCGTCCCAGCGTGGTGGCGGCGCGCAAGCTGCTGGAACCGGACCCCGAGCCCGAGCTAGACCCGTTTGCCGAACTGCACGAGGAAGAGCTGGCCCCGCCGCTCGAATACCCGACGCAGGAAGAACTCGACGCCATCCGCGAGGAAGCGCGCGCCACGGCCTTCGAGGAAGGCCGCGCGGCCGGCTATGCGGAAGGCCATGCGGCCGGACATGCCGATGGCCATGCCGAATCGTATGCGCAAGGCAAGGCGGCCTCCGCCGTGGAATTGGCGCACCTGCAAACCATCGCCGTCGACTTCGGCACGGCCGTGCACCAGGCAGACGAACTGATCGCCAACGACGTGATGGAACTGGCCCTGCAGCTGGCCAAGGGCATGCTGAAAACTGCCTTGCCCGTGCGCCCCGAACTGATGCTGCCCGTGGTGCGCGAAGCCATTGAATACTTGCCAGTGCTGCAACAACCGGCCTTGCTGATGCTCAATCCGGAAGACGCGCAAGTGGTGCGCGACGGCATCGGCGATGAGCTCGACAAGGGCGGCTGGCGTGTCATCGAAGACCCCAGCGTGGAACGCGGCGGTTGCAAGATCGACACGGCTAGCAACCAGATCGACGCGCAGACGTCCACCCGCTGGCACCGCCTGACGCATGCGCTGGGCAAAGACCTGGACTGGCTGGCGCCGTGAGCGAGCCCGTCAAAGGCCCCACTGCCCATGCGGCGCGCTGGCGCGCCTACCTGAGCGACTGTTCGGCCGTCGTCGGCTTTGTCGAACCGATGCAAATTTCAGGCCGGGTCACGCGCGTGGCCGGTCTCGTGATGGAAGCCGTGGGCTTGCGCCTGGCCGTCGGCGCCGCCTGTACCGTGCCGCTGCCAAATGGCGGCCGGGTCGAGGCGGAAGTGGTGGGCTTTGAAGGCGAGCGCCTGTTTCTGATGCCGCAAAGCGACGTCGAGGGCATCGTGCCCGGCACGCGCGTGTTTTCCGTCGAACCGGCCATCCCCCGCCCCGGCAGCGTGGCGCACCCGCGCCGCCGCCCCAGCGACCGCGCGCGCCACTTGCCTGTGGGGCCGCAACTGCTGGGCCGCGTGCTCGATGGCGCGGGACGGCCGCTCGACCAGCTCGGTCCCCTGCACACGGTCGACAGCGCCCCCATCAATGTACGCCCCGCCAATCCGCTGGGCCGCGCGCCCATCGTCGACACCTTGGACGTGGGCGTGCGCTCGATCAACGCCATGCTAACTGTGGGCCGCGGCCAGCGCATGGGCCTGTTCGCCGGTTCCGGCGTCGGTAAAAGCGTGCTGCTTGGCATGATGGCCCGCTACACGGAAGCCGACGTGATCGTCGTCGGCCTGATCGGCGAACGGGGCCGCGAGGTGAAGGAATTCATCGAGCAAATCCTGGGCGCCGAAGGCCTGGCCCGCTCCGTCGTCGTGGCCGCGCCGGCCGACACGCCGCCGCTGATGCGCCTGCAAGGCGCCGCGTATGCGACGGCCATTGCCGAGTATTTCCGCGACCAGGGGCAGAACGTGCTGTTGATCATGGATTCGCTGACCCGCTACGCCATGGCGCAGCGCGAAATCGCCCTGGCCATCGGCGAACCGCCCGCCACCAAGGGCTATCCGCCGTCCGTCTTCGCCAAGCTGCCCGTGCTGGTGGAGCGGGCCGGCAATGGCGAGGAAGGCGGCGGCTCGATCACGGCCTTCTACACCGTGCTGACCGAAGGCGACGACCAGCAGGATCCGATCGCCGACTCGGCGCGCGCCATCCTGGACGGCCATATCGTGCTGAACCGCCGCCTGGCCGAGGCGGGCCATTATCCGGCCATTGACATCGAGCAATCGATCTCGCGCGCCGCCCACTCGATCACCACGCACGAGCACCAGCAGCAGGCACGCAAGCTGAAACAGCTGTATTCGCGCTATGAGCGCAGCCGCGACCTGATCAGCGTGGGCGCCTACAGCGCCGGCACCGACCCCGTGCTGGACCAGGCCATCGCCCTGCATGAAAAGATTGAAGCGTTTTTGCAACAGCAAATCACGGAGCGGGTCAGCATGGACGAGAGCTTGGGGCAACTTACCGCTCTATTCGACTGATTAGGACTTGCATAGCGGGAATATAATCAGCCATGGCTTCTCCTTCCCAACTTGCGACCCTGATCGACCTCGCCCAGCGCGAAACGGACGACTGCGCCAAGCGCCTGGGCGCGGCCCTGAAAGCGCTCGACGATTGCCGCCAGAAGCTCGACATGCTGTCCGGCTACCGCGACGACTATGCCCAGCGCTTCGAGGCGAGCATGAGCAGCGGCATCACGCCGATGGCTTACCGCAATTTCCAGGCTTTCATGGGCAAGCTCGACAGCGCCATCATGGGCCAGCAGCAAGTGGTCGAGCATGCGCAAGCGCGCAGCGACAATGAAAAGATGCGCTGGCAGCTGGCCGAACGCAAGCGCATGTCGTACACCACCCTGAACAACCGGGCGCAGGAACAGGCGCTGAAGCTGGAAAACAAGCGCGACCAGAAAGCAATGGATGAGCACGCGGCGCGACAAGCCTATTACAAACGCTAAGCAACACTAAGGCAGCATCATGCAAACCCAGCCAACCCCGATTTCCCAGATTATCTCGCCGAACGCCACGCCGGGTGCCGCCAACCGCAGCCAGCCGACCACCAGCGGCACGGCGGGCGACTTCCAGCGCACCCTGAACCGCCAGATCGAGCAACGCCAGGCCAGCCGCAATATGGCGCAAACGCAAGCGGCAGCACCGGCGGCCCGTCCTGCCAGCCCCGCCGCCACGCCAGCGCCAGCGCCCGCGGCCCCGGCGCCCGCCAATGAAGCGAAGCCGGCGCAAGCGGGCACAGAACACGCTGCCAGCAGCGAACAGCCGCCAGCACAGTCCACCGAAGCGGCGGCCCCCCCCGCCACCGACAGCACCGTGGCCGAGGCCAGCGTCCCCGCCGAAACAGCGCCGCCAGCCGATCCGGCCGCCGCGATGCTGGCCCTCGTGGGCAACATCCAGCTGGCCATCCAGCCGCCAGCGGCCAAGGCCGCGCCGGAACTGCCCGCACGTTCCAGCGTCAAGGCCGACGGCAAAGGCCTGGCAACGGGGCCATTGCTGGCAGCCGGCCAGGGCAGCGGCAAGGCCACCGTCATCGCGCAAGCGGACGGCGGCGACTTTGCCGACAGCCTGGGCCAGGCCCAGGGCAAGGCGGCCGCCACACCAGGCACCGGCGTGCCGGCAGGCAAGGCCGAACCGGGCAAGCTGGCCATCGACGCCCAGCTGGCAGCCACCGCCAAGGCGGGCGCCGCCGTGGCCGAACCGATCCTCAAGGAAACACCAGCCGACCTGAGCCGCCTGGCGGCCCAGTTACAGCCAGGCGCGCTGCAGCAGGCTGCCGCCGCCTTGGCCGTGCCGGCCGACAAGCTGACGGGCCGGGTCGGTTCGCCAGCCTGGGACCAGCAACTGGGGCAGAAAGTCGTGTGGATGGCGGCCGGTGGCGATCAGAGCGCCACCCTGACCCTGAATCCGCCCGATCTGGGTCCCGTGCAAGTGGTCTTGACGGTGACCAATGACCAGGCCGATGCCGCCTTCATGTCGGCCCAGCCGGAAGTACGCCAGGCGCTGGAAGCGGCCATGCCGCGCCTGCGCGAAATGATGAGCGAAGCGGGCATCGCCTTCGGCAGCGCCACCGTCTCGGCCGGCACGCCGGAACAGCAAAACAATGGCGAACGCGCCGCCTCGGGCGAACGCCGTGGCAATGGCCAGGGCGGCGGCACTTCCGGAGGCGAGATCGCCATCGCCCCGGCGACGGGCGGACGCAGCCGGGCCAGCCTGAGTGCCGTGGATACCTTTGCCTGAGGACAATTCGTCGTCCGCAGGCCACAGGCGCGCCCCACGGCATAACTTTTCGTATAAAAACAGCGAGTTGAGGGCGCTTCCGCCCTCTTTTCACTGCATCCTTCTGCGCAGAATTTGCCGATAATGACATAATGGCGTCGTGATCCACTTCCATGCACCCGAGTACCATTGAAAGCAAATCCAAAAATGAAAGCAGATCCGAAAGCAGATGCAGGCCTGGCTCCCGCCGGCGCCTCGAAAAAGAAGCTTCTGATCATTGTGCTGGCCTCGGTGCTGGTGGCCGGTGGCATCGGTGGCGGTGCCGCCTGGTACTTCCTGCATGGCAAGGCCGATAAAGAAGAATCGGCACCGAGCAAGAAAAAACATGCCGCTTCCAAGGCAGGTCCACCCGTATTCGTGCCCGTCGATGCGTTCACCGTCAACTTGCAGCCGGAAAATGGCGAGCAATACCTGCAGATCGCGTTTACCCTGCAGGTGGGCAGCCCGGAAGAAATGGATTCCATCAAGCTGAACATGCCGAAAGTGCGCAGCCGCTTGCTGTTGCTGCTGTCGGGCAAGAAGGCGTCCGAACTCAATACCGTGGAAGGCAAGCAGCAGCTGGCGGCCGAAATCATCAATCAGGTGAACCAGCCGTTCGAGGACAAAGGGCCGGAGCAGGACGTGACGGACGTATTATTTACCGCATTCATCATTCAATAAGCAGCCATGGCCGATAATTTCCTCTCCCAGGAAGAAGTCGATGCCCTTCTGAAGGGAGTCAACGGAGACCAGGACGACGCGCAGGCGCCGGAAGATGTCACGGGAGTTCGTACCTACAACCTGGCAACCCAGGAGCGCATCGTGCGCGGCCGGATGCCAACGTTGGAAATTATCAACGAGCGTTTCGCCCGGCTGCTGCGCGTGGGCCTGTTCAACTTCCTGCGCCGCAGCGCCGAAGTGTCGGTCGGTTCCGTGCGCGTCTCGAAATACAGCGAGTTCATCCGCAACCTGGTGGTGCCGACCAATCTGAACCTGGTGCACATGAAGCCGCTGCGCGGCACGGCCCTGATGGTGTTCGACCCGGGACTCGTCTTCCTGCTGGTCGACAACCTGTTCGGTGGCGACGGGCGCTTCCATACGCGCGTCGAAGGACGCGACTTTACGCAGACGGAGCAGCGCATCATCCTGCGCATCCTCGACATCGTCTTTGAAGCCTATACCAAGTCGTGGGAGCCGGTCTTCCCCGTCGAGTTCGAATATATCCGTTCGGAAATGAACACGCAGTTCGCCAACATCGCCACGCCGAACGAGGTGGTGGTGGCTTCCACGTTTACGGTGGAACTGGGCTCCGTTTCCGGACAAATCCATTTCTGCATGCCGTATTCGATGATCGAGCCGATCCGCGATTCGCTGACCTCGAGCCTGCAGGGCGAGGCGCTGGAAGTGGACAAGCGCTGGATCCGCCTGATGACGCAGCAGATCCAGATCGCCGAAGTCGAGCTGGTGGCCTCGCTGGGCACGGCGCGCGTCTCGTTCGATGAAATCCTGAACATGAAGGTGGGCGACATCATCCCCCTGAATATTCCGGAACTGATCGCCGCCACCGTCGACGGCGTGCCCGTGATGGATTGCACGTACGGCGTGCTGAACGGACAATATGCATTGAAGGTGGAGAAACTCCTCGCTAATGCCGATAACATGAACAACCACTAAACACCTGACCAAACCTACTGCGCGTCGCGCTTTGTGCGGCCTGCGATGCTCACCGTGTTCCAGCACGGTTGCGCTTCTTAGCCACAAATCACTGCCGCTCGCTACGATTTTGCCAGGCGTTACAATTAATATATACACTGGCCGCTTGGCGGCCAACTCTGTACAACAGGAGAAACACATGTCTGACAACCAAGACGACCAAAGCGCGGAAGACGATTGGGGCGCGGCCATTGCCGAGCAGGCCAAGGCGGAAGCCGAAGCGCTGCAGAACCAGGCCGCCAATACGGCCAGCGCCGCCAGCGCCGCCGTGTTCAAGGACTTTTCCAAGCAGGCGTCGAAGTCGGAAACGCACAACGATATCGATTTCATCCTCGATATCCCCGTGCAGCTGACGGTCGAACTGGGCCGCACCAAGATCGCCATCAAGAACCTGCTGCAACTGGCGCAGGGCTCCGTGGTCGAGCTCGACGGCCTGGCCGGCGAACCGATGGACGTGCTGGTCAACGGCTGCCTGATCGCCCAGGGCGAAGTGGTGGTGGTCAATGACAAGTTCGGCATCCGCCTGACCGACATCATCACGCCTTCCGAACGCATCCGAAAATTGAATAAATGAAGCCTGGCCTGTTGATTTCCACCATGCTGCCGCTGATGGCGGCATGCAGCATTGCCCTGGCTGAAGCGCCAGCCGCGTCCGCACCAGCGGCCAGCGCCGCCAGCGCTTCCGCCGCCGTGGCAAGCGAGACGCCGCCTGCCGCCGCAACGGCGCCAGCAGCTTCTCCGGCTGCCTCGCCTGCTGCCGCCCTGCCCGCCATGCCGCCTGGCGCACCGGCGACGATGGCGCCGGCAAGCTCGGCCGGCAGCTTGCTGCAAACCATCTTCGCGCTGATGTTCGTGCTGGCCCTCTTGATCGGCCTGGCCTGGTTCATGAAGCGCTATGGCCCCAAGGTCATGGGCGGCAACAACAAGATGCGCGTCGTCAGCTCGCTCAACCTGGGCGGACGCGAACGCATCGTCCTCGTCGAAGTGGCCGACCAGTGGATCGTCGTCGGCGCCTCGCCAGGCCGGATCAACGCGCTGGCCACCATGCCGCGCCAGGAAGGCGACCTGCCGCAACTGGCCACGGCACAAAACGGCCCCGCGGCCGCCAATTTTTCCGAGTGGCTGAAACAGACCATCGAAAAACGCAATGGGAAATAAGCAGCAGATGGCGTGGTCCACCTTGAAGACTCCCCTGACCTGGCTGCTGGCGGCCGTTGCCCTGGCCTTGCCGCTGTGGGCGATGGCCCAGCCTGGCATCCCGGCCTTCAACAGCACGCCGGCGCCGGGCGGCGGCCAGAATTACTCGCTGCCGGTGCAGACGCTCATCCTGATGACGTCGCTCACCTTTTTGCCGGCGGCCCTGTTGATGATGACCTGCTTTACGCGCATCATCATCGTGCTGTCCTTGCTGCGCCAGGCCATCGGCACGCAATCGGCGCCGCCGAACCAGGTGCTGGTGGGCCTGGCCCTGTTCCTGACCCTGTTCGTCATGGGACCCGTGTTCGACAAGATCTATACGGAAGCCTACCAGCCCTACCAGGAAAACAAGATCACCATGCAGCAGGCGATGGACAAGGGCGTCGATCCCCTGAAAACCTTCATGCTCAAGCAGACGCGCCAGGCCGACCTGGCCCTGTTTGCCAAAATGTCGCGCTCACCGGCCCTGCAAGGTCCGGAAGACGTGCCGCTGCGCATCCTCGTGCCCGCCTTCGTCACCAGTGAACTGAAGACGGCGTTCCAGATCGGCTTTGCCATCTTCATCCCGTTTTTGATCATCGACATGGTGGTCGCCAGCGTGCTGATGTCGATGGGTATGATGATGATGTCGCCCGCCACGATCTCGCTGCCGTTCAAGCTGATGCTGTTCGTGCTCGTCGATGGCTGGCAGTTACTGCTGGGCTCGTTGTCTCAGAGTTTTTACTAGGGGAAGCAGATGACACCCGAAAGCGTCATGACCCTGGGCCGCCATGCGATGGAAATCACGCTGATGGTGGCCGCGCCCATGCTGCTCGTCGCCCTCATCATCGGCCTGATCGTCAGTATCTTCCAGGCGGCCACGCAGATCAACGAGGCGACCCTCTCCTTCATTCCCAAGCTGGTCGGCATCTTTGTCGCCATCGTCGTGGCCGGTCCGTGGATGCTGTCCGTCATGCTCGACTACATGCGCCAGGTGTTTACGGGCATCCCGAACCTGGTGGGTTAGTGCAGCCACTGTTGCCATGCTGACCCTGTCCAGCATCGAACTCAATACGTGGATCGCAGCATTGCTGTGGCCGCTTAGCCGCATCCTCGGCCTGATCGCGGCCGCGCCGCTGTTCGGCAATGCGGCCCTGCCGGCCACCGTCAAGGTGACCCTGGGCGCGCTGCTGGCCATGATCATCGCCCCCACCGTGCCGGCCTTGCCGGCCGTCAACCCGATGTCCCTGCCCGGTTTGCTGATCCTCACGCAGGAAATGCTGGTGGGCCTGGCCATGGGCTTTTCCATCCGCATCGTGTTTTCCGCCATCGAAATGGCCGGCGAACTCAGCAGTCTCACCATGGGCCTGGGCTTTGCCTCGTTCTTTGATCCGCAAACCAAGGGCAGGTCGTCCGCCATCAGCCAGTTCCTCGTCATGCTGGCCACCTTGATGTTTTTGACCGTCAATGGCCACCTGGTCTTGCTTGCGGCGCTGGCGGAAAGCTTTGTCAGCCTGCCCATTTCGGCTAGCCCCATCAGCGGCGGCGGTTTCCAGCAATTGGCTGCCTGGGGCGGGGAAATCTTCCGTTCCGGCCTGCAAATTTCGCTGCCCATCATCGCCGCCCTGCTGCTGACCAACGTGGCCCTGGGCATCTTGACGCGCGCCGCGCCGCAGCTGAACATTTTCGGTATCGGTTTTCCCGTCACCCTGGGCGTGGGCTTGCTGGTGATCGGCATGGTCCTGCCTTACCTGGCCACGCCCTTCCAGAACATGTTCCTGCGCGGCATAGAAACGGCGCGTTTGCTGCCGCGCGGCTTTGCCATGCGCGACCGGCCACCACCGCCGGCGCCGCCGAACCCCTTGCGTCCCGCACTGCCTGCGCCGGCGCCGCTGCCGCCCGCGCGCTGATCAGACCTATCAGCCCAGCGCGTGGCGCAGCAGCAGCGCCGACAGTACGAACATGGTCACGCCGATCAAACCATCGAGCACTTGCCAGGCCCGCGGCCGCGCAAACCACGGCGCCAGCCAGCGCGCGCCATAGCCGAGCGAGGCAAACCACAGCAGGCTGGCCGCGCTGGCGCCGGCAATGAAGCAGGCGCGCAGCGCGCCCGGCTGCTGGGCGCCGATACTTCCCACCAGCAATACCGTATCCAGATAGACATGGGGGTTGAGCAAGGTAAAGGCGGCCGCCTGCGCCAGGATGGCAGCCAGGCCGAGGCCGGCCCCGCCCTCGGCCGCACGCAACTGCTGGGGACGGCGGGCGCGCCGCAGCGCTTGCCAACCGTAGACGGCCAGAAAGATGGCGCCGCCCAGCGCCAGCGCCCTGGCCAGCATGGGACGCTGCCCCAGCGCCCGGGACATGCCCAGAACGCCAGCGGCAATCAGCGCCGCGTCGGCCAGCGCGCAAAACAGCACGATGGCGCCCACGTGTTCGCGGCGCAAGCCTTGCCGCAAGACAAAGGCATTTTGCGAGCCGATGGCAACGATGAGTCCCAGGCCCAGGGTCAAGCCCTGGAGAAAGACGGAAAAAACGAGTGGTGTGGTGGCGGTCGAGAGTGTCATGCGGCGATCTTGCCAGCCGAACGAAATGAAGGCAAACTACCTTTTCTACAGCAAGTTAAGGAAAACTTCATTCATGCTCGATTATGCCGCCCTCGCCGCGCTGGCTTCCGTCATCCGCGAAGGCAGTTTCGAGCGCGCGGCGCGCGCCTTGCACGTGACGCCATCGGCCATTTCGCAGCGCATCCGCCTGCTGGAAGAGCGCGTCGGTTGCGCGCTGGTGATACGCGACCAGCCCTGCCGCGCGACGGAAACGGGCCGGCGCTTGTGCCAGCACGTGGACCAGGTACAACTGCTGGAACAGGATTTGCAGGGCACCTTGCCGGCGCTGGCAGCGCAGGGCATGTCGCGCGCCAGCGTGCCCATCGCAGTGAATGCCGACAGCCTGGCCACCTGGCTGGCGCCCGCCATCGCCGCCTTCGGGGCCGCGCATCCGGTGCTGCTGCAAGTGGCCGTCGACGATCAGGACCATACGGCCGAATGGCTGCGCAGCGGCGCCGTGCTGGCCGCCGTCAGCGCCACGGCCCGGCCAGCTTCCGGCTGCAACAGCCGTCCGCTGGGCGCCATGCGCTACCTGGCGGCCGCCAGTCCCGCCTTCCTGCGGCGGTATTTTCCCCATGGCGTGGGCGCCGCCAGCCTGGCGCTGGCGCCCAGCCTCGTGTTCAATGCCAAGGATGAGCTGCAGGCGCGCTGGGTACGGCGCCTGTGCCACCGGCACGTGGAACTGCCGCGCCACACCCTGCCCTCGTCGCACGCCTTCGTCACGGCCGCCCTGGCCGGCATGGGCTGGGGCTTGCATCCGCAGGCGCTGATCCAGTCCCATCTCGATAATGGCAGCCTGGTCGAACTGCTGCCCGCCGCGCCATTGGACGTGCCCCTGCACTGGCATACGGCGCGCGCCGCGTCGAGCCTGCTTGATGGCTTGAGCGACGCCATCCTGGCCGCCGCCCGCACGGATCTGCTGCCGCTCTGACCGCTGGCGTCAGCGCTGGTCGCTGCTGAGTGCGAAGCGCCAGCGCCGCAGGTCGACGTTCAAGCGCAACTGGTGATGCTTGACCAGATAGCGCACGCCGACGAGGGCCGCCGCCAGACCGGACAAAGCGCCGATGCCCAGCGCCCAGCGCGGGCCGAAGGTGTCGGCCACCCAGCCCACTATGGGTGCGCCCAGTGGCGTGCCGCCTGCCGAAATGGCCAGCACGATGGCCATCACGCGGCCCCGCATGGCGGGCGCCGTCGACAGTTGCACGCTGCTGTTGACGCTGGTGGTAAACGTTTGCGCGGCAATGCCGATGACCACCAGCATCATGCCGAACAGCCAGTAATTGGGCATCACGGCCGCCAGCGCGCACGCCAGGCCGAACAGTGCGGCCGCGCCCAGCAGCAAGGCCAGGGTGGGCTGGCCGCGCCCCGCCGCCAGCAAGGCGCCGGCCACGGAGCCGCAAGCCATCACGGAACTGAGCACGCCATACTGGCCCGCGCCCGCATGGAAAGCCGTCACAGACATGGTCGACAGGAAAATCGGAAAATTCAGGCCGAAGGTGCCGATCAGGAACAGCATCAGCAGGATGGCCATCAGGTCGGGCCGCTGGCGCACGTAGCGGAAACCCTCGCCCAGGCTGGCGCGTGTGGCCTTCAGGCGCGGCGCGCGGCGCAGCAATTCCACGCGCAGCAGCAACAGCGAACCGATCACGGCGGCAAACGAGACGGCGTTGATGATGAAGACCCAGCCGCTGCCGACGCTGCTGATGAGCAAGCCGGCCACGGCCGGGCCCAGCATGCGCGCCGCATTGAACGACGTGGAATTGAGCGCCACGGCATTGGTCAAGTCTTCCTCGCCGACGATTTCGGCAACGAAGGTCTGGCGCACGGGTGAATCGAAGGCCGTCACGCAACCGAGCAGGAAAGCAAACACATACACATGCCACAGTTGCACGAGGCCGCTGATGCACAGCAAACCCAGGCCCAGCGCCAGCAATCCCATGGCCGCCTGCGTGCACAGCAGCAGCTTGCGCCGGTCCAGCAAGTCGGCCGCCATGCCCGTCAGGGGCAGCAACAGCAGCTGCGGGCCGAATTGCAAGGCCATGACGATGCCGACGGCGCTGGCATTGTGCTGCGTCAATTCGCTGAGCACCAGCCAATCCTGCGCCGTGCGCTGCATCCAGGTGCCGATATTCGACACGAGGGCGCCGCCGGCCCAGATACGGTAATTGGGAATGCGTAGCGAACGGAATGTGTTGTTCATCTGGGCGTGCGGGCTCCTTGCCGGGTGTTAAGGTCTAGCAGCGGATCATTCCGCCAAGCGTTTGAGTAATGCCACCGCCTTGTCCAGTTCGGTGACTTCGTCCGGCGTGAGCCGGGTTTCGATGGTGCGCGCCAGCCAGTCTTCGCGCGCGGCGCGGCTGGCCGCGATCCAGGCGCGGCAGCTGTCCGTCAGGGTCAGGATCGTTTGCCGGCCGTCAGCCGGATCGGGCGAACCCGTCACCATCCGCGCTTCCGTCAAGGCTTGCACGGTGGCGGCCATCGACTGGGGCCGCATGCCTTCGGCACGGGCCAGGCTGCTGGCGGTGGCGGGGCCGTCGCGCTCCAGACGGCTCAGCACGGATGCCTGCGACATGCTGACATCCCCCAGGTGCGCCTCTTCGCGCAGGCGGCGGCGCAACTTGCCGATCAGGATGCGCAATTCGCCGGCCAGTTGCAGGACTTGTTCGTGGTCTTCTTGTGTCGTGTGCATGGGGAGCGAAAGTGGATCAACGGCCCCTACTATAACAGATATGCAGGAAGACTGCACAGTTTGCCTGCATATCTTGCCGAAGTGACCAGAATACGGACGCAAAAAAGCCGGGGCGGGAGATATCCTCCCTGCCCCGGCTTGCCGGTCATCCTGCCGATGCCCGTTCTTAGCTGATGTAGTTAAACAGCGACAAGCCCGAGATCGAGGTGAACGTTTTTTGCGCCGCCTGCAGGGTTACCTGTTGCTGGCTGAAGGTGGAAATGGCTTTCACCATGTCCAGGTCCTGCAGGTCCGACAGGGTGGTGGCGTACTGGATGTCGAGGTCGTCACCGGCGCTGTCGAGGTAATCGAGTTCCTTCATGCGGGAACCGACGTCGGCGCGCACGGACAGCACGTTGTCGTAGGCCGTGTCGAGAATATTATGCGCGGCGTTCAAGCCGTTCGTCAGGCGCGCCTGGGCCGCATCGCCACTGCCCGTCTGGCGCAGTACGCCGATCAGGTTTTTCACGGTGGTAAACAACGATTCCTTGGCGCTCGGCTCCAGGGTAAAGCTGTCCTGGTCGGCCGGCTTGCCCGTGATGTTCACTTGCTGGCCGTCGAAGGTGATGGCGTCGCCCGCCTTGTAGGGGATGGGCACGGCAGGATTGGGCACCGTCTGGCCCAGGGTGGCGTCGGTGACGGTATAGGTGGTGACGGCGTCCGTCCCCGTGCCCGTGACCTTGAAGTCGATCGAATATTTATGCCCCGTCAATGCCGACGGGTCCGTCACCGTGCCGCCCGAGACCACGCCCGAGCCGCCGCGCGTGAAGTTGGCGGCGGCGGCGGCCGTGGTGAACTTGCCGTTGCCCGTCAGGTTGTTTTCAAACACGGTGGCGCCGGAATCGCTGGTGGCCAGGTAGCGCGCCGAACCCACCTGCAGTTCGCGCTGGCCCTGGTCGCCCACGTAGCTGGCGCCCGTCGGCGTCTGGCTGAATGGCTGGGTCGTGGATTTATAGCCGGAAAACAGGTAGCCGCCCGCGCCATCGGCCGTGTTCGCGATGCCCAGCAAGTCGGTCAGCCGGCCTTCCAGTTCCCTGGCCAGGGTATCGCGGTCGACGTCCTTCAGGGCAGGATTACCGGCTTTCAGGACCAGGTCCTTCACGTCGGCGATCAGCGAGGTGGTGCTGCCCAGCGCCAGCTCTTCCTGCGACAGGAAGTTCTTCGCGTTCGAACGGTTCGTCACGAACTGGGTATTGATCGATTGCGACTGCGTCACTTCCAGCGCGCGCGCCGAGGCGATCGGATCGTCGGCCGGCGTCAGATTGCGGCGGTTCGACGACAGCTGCATCTGCGTACGGTTCAAGGCGCCCTGCAGATTGTTCAGCTGCGAGCTGCCCTGGTCATAAATCATTCGTGTGCTGATGCGCATGATGCTGCCCTTCCAGAAAGCCGCCGCGCGCTACGTCGCGGCAAAAATTGATTAACGTCCCAGGCCGATCACCACGTCGAACAGGGTACTGGCAATCTGCATGACCTTGCCGCACGCCTGGTAGGACTGCTGATAACGCAGCAGGTTGGCCGCCTCTTCGTCGAGGTTGACGCCGGAGACAGCCTGCTGCTGGGTGCTAACCTGCTGCAGCAAGGCCAGACTGGCCAGGCCGCTGACCTGCACTTCGCGCGTCTTGTTGCCCACGAAGCTGACGGTTTGCGCATACGAACCCTGGAACGTGGCATTGCCGCCATCGAGGATGTTCTTCGTCTGCAAGCCCGCCAGCAGCGCGGCGTTACGGTTGTCGCCCACGCCGCCCGTATTGGGCTTGATGGTAAAGGTGTCGCCCTGCGCCGGCGCGCCCGTCATGCTGACATTGATGCCGCCAAAGCTGAAGTTGTCGCCTTCCGTATACGGGATGTTCGCCGTGCCGGCCGGATACGTCGTGGTGGCGCCGTTCAAACCCTTGACCGTCACCGCCTGGCCCGCAGGGAAACCCGTCAGCGAGGTGGTCGCCTTGTCATACGTCAAGGTCACGGGACCCGTCAGGGCATTGCCAGGGGTCAGGTAGGCCTTGTCGACGGAACCGGCGCTGAGTTTGCCCGAGCCCGTATTGGCCACGGGCGCCGACGTGGCGATCGGCGCGGCGGCGGCGATCTTGTTGCGGTCGGTGATCAGCACGTTCAGACCGGCCGCGCCATTCGCCGTCGGCCGGATGACGTAGTTGTCGCCCTGGGCGGCCGTGCCCGAGATCGAGAAATCGACGCCGTCGATGGTTTGCGGCCCCGTTTGCGGATACGGATTGATGATGGTGTGCGCGCCGTCGGACTCGCGCGTCACCACATAGTTGCTGCCGTCATATTTCAGGCTGTAATCGCTGGCCGTCAGCTTGGTCGGGTCGCTGACCTTGGCCGATAGCACGGTGGTGCTGCTGGTGTTGTTGCCGCGGTCCGCGCCGATCACGGGATCGGGGATCTTGAAAAAATCGCCGCCCATGGCGCCATTCAAGTCCTGGCCCAGCTTGTGCTGGTCGTTGAAGGTGCTGGCCAGCGCGATGGCCACCTTGCCCAGCGAGTTCTGGACATTGTCCAGGGTGCCGCTACGAAATTCCAGCAAGCCGCCCAGCGAGCCGCCGGTCAGGGAGTTGTCCGGCAGCACGGTCACGGTATTGCCCGTGACATAGCCCACCTCGATGCGGTTCGGGTCCGTGCGCGAAGGCGTGGCCGCCAGCTCGAAGCTGCGGTCGGCCACCACCAGGGGCTGCCCCGCGCCGATGGAAATGGTGACGGTATTGTTGGCAGCGGGCTGCACCGTCGCCTTCACGTATTTGTTCAATTCCGTGATCAGCTGGTCGCGCTGGTCGAGCAGATCGTTAGGCTGGTTGCTGGCGTCGACCGACAACTGGGAAATCGACTTGTTCAACTCGGCGAGCTGCTTGGCGTAGGTATTGATGACCGTCACATTCGACGTGATCTGCGAATTGACGCCGTCGCCGATCTCCGTCAGGCGCGCGCTCAGCCCCTGGAAACGCGAAGCGAGCGAGCCGGCGCTCGACAGCAGCGCCTGGCGCGACGCCACCGACGAAGGATTGGCGCTGAAATCCTGCACGCCCTTGAAGAAATCCTGCATGGCGGGCGACAGGCCCGCCGTGGGATCGGCCAGCAAGTTATCGATCTGGCTGATCTGCGTGTAATAGGCGTCGAGTGAGCTGGTCGCGCTTTGCGCGGCATTGACCTGGGTGGCCATGAAGCTGTCGTACTGGCGCTTGATCTGCGACACTTCCGTGCCCGTGCCAACGAAGCCATAGCCAGCATAGTTGGACTGCGAAGTCTGCTGCAGCACCACCTGGCGGTTGTAGCCGGCCACGTTGGCATTGGTGATGTTATGCCCGGTCGTCGACAGGCCCACCTGCGCTGCAAGCAAACCGCTCTTACCGATGCTGAGTAGATTCGAAGTCATGGTGTCTTATTGGTTACCGTCAAATGTATTTACGGCAGCCGCGGCGAAAACTTGAAGCGCGCGGCCTGCACGGGAGCACGGCGGGTTGCTAGCCGACCAGCGAATTCTTGATAATTTTTGTCAATTTGGCAGCGTAATTCGGGTCCGTCGCGTAGCCGGCCTTTTGCAAGCCGTGGGCGAACGTACTGGCGTCGCCCGCGCTGGCCAGTACTTTTTCGTAGCGCTTGTTGTTGGTAATCAACTGCGCATAATCCTTGAAGCTGTCCGCATAGCTGTCGTAGGCGCGGAATTTCTCCACCTTGCGCTGCGCCTTGCCATTCACATATTCCGTGGTGACGGCTTCCGTGACCTTGCCCTTCCAGTCGCTGGACGCCTTGATGCCGAACAGGTTGTGGCTGCTGCTGCCGTCGCGGGCGATGATTTCGCGCTTGCCCCAGCCCGTTTCCAGCGCCGCCTGGCCCAGCATGAACTTGGCCGGGATGCCGGTGGCGCGGCTCGCTTCTTCCGCATGCACGCCCAGCTTTTCCTGGAAGGCGCGCACGTGCGGCGCCTGCGTGGCGTTGGCCTTGTCGCTCAGGGTCTTGCCGGTGCCGGTGGCGCCGCTCGCGCCCTCGGTGAGTGCGCCCTGCTGCTGGCGGAAGGCGGCCAGCGCCTGCGCCATGCTCGACGAACGGGGCGACGGCGCTTCAGTGCCATCGGCGGCCAGTGCCTGGTTCGACGACGACAACTGGCGGATCAGCACGTCCGCCAGGCCCGTGCCGCGCTTGGCCAGGTTCTGGCTCGTCTGCTGGTCCAGCATCGAGGTGTACATCTTGCTTTGCTGGCTATCCATGATGCCGTCCTGCGGCGTCGCTTCGCGCATGCTTTTCATCATCATGTTGATGAACATGGCTTCGAATTGCGTGGCCGCCTCTTTCAGGGCGGCGGGGTCCTTCGCCTTGGCGGACTGGCGCAAGCCATCCATGCCCTTGACGTCATAGGCGGCGGTATTGCTGAGGTCGGTTTGGCTGATCATGGCGTGTCCATCAAATGATTTCAAGTTCGGCGCGCAGCGAACCGGCCGCCTTCATCGCCTGCAGGATGGCCAGCAAGTCTTGCGGCGAGGCGCCGATGGCGTTCAAGGCTTTCACCACCTCGGACAGCGAGGCGCCGCCCTTGACCAGCATGACCTTGCCCGGTTCCTTCTTGATATCGATCTGCGCCGTCTGCGTGACTACCGTGCGCCCGCCCGACAAGGGAGCCGGCTGGCTCACCTGCGGCTCGACATTGATGGTGACGGACAGGTTGCCGTGCGAAATGGCGCACGTTTCCAGGGTCACGGACTGGTTCATCACGACGGAACCGGTGCGCGCATTCATGATGACCTTGGCCGCCAGGCGGGCCGGATTGACTTCGATGCTTTCCAGCTGGCCCAGGAAGGACACGCGCTGGTCGCTGCCGCCCGGCGACTGCACCTGGATCACGCGGCCATCGAGCGCGGCGGCCGTGCCAGCGCCGTAGCGGCTGTTGATGGCATCGACCACGCGGCTGGCGGTGGCGAAATCGGTGGCGTTCAATTCCAGGCGGATCGTATTGTTGGCGCCCAGCGCCGAAGGCACGGTGCGCTCGACGGTCGCGCCGCCCGAGATGCGTCCCACGCTCAGGTGGTTGATGACAACGGAGCTGCCGGCCGCCTGCGCGCCCACGCCGCCCACCAGCACATTGCCCTGCGCCATGCCGTACACCTGGCCATCGGCGCCCTTCAATGGGGTCATCAGCAAGGTGCCGCCGCGCAAGCTTTTCGCATTGCCCATCGACGACACCGTCACGTCGAGCAGCTGGCCCGGCTGGGCAAACGCGGGCAAGGCCGTCGTCACCATTACGGCGGCCACGTTTTTCAATTGCAAGCTCGTGCCTTGCGGCAAGTTGATACCTTGCTGCTGCAACATCGCCGCCACGCTCTGGATGGTAAATGGGGTTTGCGTGGTCTGGTCGCCGCTGCCGTCGAGGCCGACGACGAGGCCATAGCCCATCAGCTGATTCTGGCGCACGCCGGCGATGCTGGCCAGGTCCTTGATACGCTCGGCCTGCGCCACGGGCGCCAGCAGGGAAGCAGCCAGGCCGCAGATGACTAAAAAGCGGGGGAAAGTAATCGTTGCCATGATCAGAACGGCAGCAGGCTGAGGAAGAAGCGCGACGCCATCGAGGCCATTTCAGCGCGGTCGATCTGGCTGTTGGTGCGGTATTCGACGCGCGCGTCGGCCACCTGGGTCGACGGCACGACGTTGCCCGTGCCGATGGTGTCCGGATTGACCATGCCCGAGAAGCGGATGAATTCCGTGCCCTTGTTCATGGCGATCTGTTTTTCGCCAGCGACGATCAGGTTGCCGTTCGGCAGCACTTCAATCACCGTCACGCCGATCACGCCGGAAAACGTGTTGCTGGCGGACTGGTTGTCGCCATCGGCAAATTTCGTCGCGCCACTCGCCGAGACGGTGCCGCCCAGGCGGCCCTGCAGCATGCCCGGCGTGCTGAAGCCCACGCTGCCCGACTTGTTGCCGGAACTGGCGCCCGCCTTGACGGCATTCGTGCGCTCGGTGATGGCGATCGTCATGGTGTCGCCCACGTGGCGCGCGCGGCGGTCTTCGAAGGCGGGGCGGTAGGTCGACGGCTGGTAGATGGAGCCATTGTTGGCGACCACGGGTTCCGGCATCGGCGCGCGCGTGGTGGTCGGATATTGCACGATGGACGTAGGCGTGATGGCGCAGCCGGACAGCAGGACTGCGGAGAACAAAGCGATGATGGGGTATTGCATGGCGAACCTCCGCTGCCATCCGGCGGCGGATGGCATGACGACTATGAAAATTAAAGTTGCGACAATTTCTGCAGCATTTGATCGGATGTGGTGATGGCCTTGCTGTTGATCTCGTAGGCGCGCTGCGTCTGGATCATGTTGACCATTTCCTCGGCCACGTTGACGTTCGACGTCTCGATATAGCCCTGCATCAGCACGCCGGCACCGTTGGTGCCCGGGGTGTTGGTTTGCGCCACGCCCGAGGCGCCCGTTTCCATGTACAGGTTTTCGCCCTTCGATTCCAGGCCGGCCGGATTGACGAAGGTGGTCAGTTGCAGCGAGCCGATCTGCGATGGCGCCACGGTGTCGGGCAAGGTGACGGACACGGTGCCGTCGCGCGCCACGGTCAGGCTCAGCGCATTGGTCGGCACGGTGATGGCGGGCTGGATGACGAAACCTTCGGAGGTGACGAGCTGGCCGTTGGCGTCCGTCTGGAATGAGCCGTCGCGCGTGTAGGCGGTAGCGCCGTCCGGCATCAGCACCTGGAAAAAGCCCGTGCCGTTGACCATCACGTCGCGCGAATTGCCCGATGCCTGGGGATTGCCCTGCGTATGGATGCGTTCGGTGGCCACGGTGCGTACGCCCGTGCCGATCTGCAAGCCCGATGGCAGCTGGGTTTGCTGCGACGATTGCGCGCCCGGCTGGCGCACATTTTGATACAGCAAGTCTTCAAACACGGCGCGCGACTTCTTGAAGCCCGTGGTGCTGACGTTGGCCAGGTTATTGGCGATCACGTCCATCTGCGTCTGCTGCGCTTCCAGGCCGGTTTTGGCAATCCAAAGGGAACGAATCATGATTTTTCTCCAATAACAGCGCTAGTCAGCTCTGTAGACTATTTCTATGTGACCATTATGCGGTGGCCCCCATCAATTCAAAGCGAGGATCTGGGTGGCTTTCGCCGCGTTATTCTCGGCATTCTTCAACAAGCTCATTTGCGTTTCGAACTGGCGCGCCAGGGCGATCATGCTGACCATGGAGTCGACGGGGCTGACATTGCTGCCCTCGAGCGCACCGGTGGTCAGCTTGACGGCCTGGTCGGCCTGCGCCACCGTGCCATCCTTGAGGCGGAACAGGCCGTCGTCGCCGCGCACCAGTTGCTGCTCGGGCGGGTTGACCAGCTTGATGCGTCCCAGCACCGTCGACGGGCCTGGCGGCACGTCCGTGGAAATCGTGCCCACCGTGCCGTCGCTGGCGATGGCCACCGTCACGCCGGGCGGAATGGCCATGGGGCCCGTATCGCCCTGCACCATCAGGCCCGACTGCGTTTGCAGCATGCCGTTTTCATTGAGCTTCAAGGCGCCGTTGCGCGTGTAGGCTTCGGAACCGTCGGCCGACTGCACGGCGATCCAGCCGCCGTTTTCCACGGCCACGTCGAGCGCGCGGCCCGTGTGCTGCATCGGCCCTTGCGTGAAATCGGAACCGACCGTCGAATCGACGACAAAGGCGCGCGTCGGCATCATGCCGTCGGCCACCACGGGCACGGCGCGGAACGAGTCGAGCTGGGCACGGAAACCCGTGCTGGTGGCGTTCGCCAGGTTGTTCGCCGTAGTCGCCTGCTTGTCGAGGATATGCTTGGCGCCCGAGCCGGCGGTGTAGATGAGACGGTCCATGTGTTTTCTCCGTGCAAAACGAAAGCGGGGAGCCGTCCGAGGACGGCTCCCCTTACTCTTAACGCAGGTTGACGAGGGTCTGTAAAACGGAATCCTGCGTCTTGATGGTTTGCGCATTCGCCTGGTAGGCGCGCTGGGCCGTGATCATGTTGACCAGTTCCGCCGTCAAGTCCACGTTCGACACTTCCACGGCCGAGGCGCGCAAGTCGCCCAGGTTGCCCGAGCTCGGCTCGCCCGTCATGGGGCTGCCCGAGGTCGAGCTTTCCGCCCACGCATTGTTACCCAGCGGTTCGAGGCCATTCGGATTGGAAAAGTTGGTCAGCACCACCTGGCCCAGGTCGCGCGTCTTGCCATTGTTGTACTGGCCCTGGATCACGCCATCGGAACCGACGACGAAACGGCTCAGCTGGCCGGCCGCATAGCCATCGGCCACGGTGCGCTTTTCGCTGGTGGACGAGCTGAGCTGGGTGGAATTGGTGAAGTCGACCTTGATCGCCAGGTTCGCGTTCGCGCCCGTGGCGGGGAAAACGGGCAGGTTCACCGTCACCGGCAAGGTTTGCGGCGGCGTCAGGCCCAGCATGGCGGCCTTGTCCAGGCTGCCGACGCTGTTGAACACCAGCGAAGCCGACTTCACGGCGGGCACCTCCGTCACCGAGGAAATATTGGTGTCGATCTGGTCTGGCGTCAGGCTGGAATTGACGCCATTGGGCACGGCGCTGCCAAAGGTGGCGCTGATGGCGGCCAGCTGAGCGGGGCTGGCGCCGGCCGCGGCGGCGGCGGTGCGCACGGCGGCGCCGGCCGCATTGCCGTAGGCGACGGCGGCGGCCGTGATATTGGCCGGTACCAGCGGCACGGCCGTGACGGCGGCCTGGTAGGCGGCGCGCGCAGCCAGCGAGGCGGCATCGGTCTGCGCCGCGGACGCTACTTTCGCGCTGGTGATTTCCTTGCCGTCAGTGGCCGTGTAGACATCCCACGTATTGGTGCCCGTCTTGACGTAGAAATTGGACATGGTGTGCGCATTGCCCAGTGAATCGAAGACGGGCACGGGGAATTGCTTGGTCCACGATTTTTGCTCGCCCACGCTGAACGGCACCACGGTCGGCATGGCCGAGTTGGAATCGAGGTTGACCTGGGTATCGACCTTGGTGGTCGCCTGCGGCGCCATGTCGGACGGGTCGATCTGCAGCGGCACGGTGGCGCCGGCCAGGATCTTGCCGTTCGCATCGGCCGGATAGCCGGTCAGCTGGGCTTTCTGCGCATTGATGATGAAGCCGCTCTTGTCGACCTGGAACTGGCCGTTGCGCGAATACTGGATGGCGCCGTTCACGCTGGTGCGAAAGAAACCGCCGCCATTGATGGCGATGTCGAGCGGATTGGACGAGCTCTCCAGGTTACCCTGGTTGAACAGCTGCGCCACTTGCGACACGGATACGCCGATACCGGGCTGGTTGCCGCCCACGCCATACAGCGAGTTGGCATAGATGTCGGCGAACTGCGCCTGCGATTGCTTGAAACCCACGGTGGCCGAGTTGGCGATGTTGTTGCCGATGACGTCCAGCGATTTGGCGGCGCCGTTCAAGCCGCTCAGGCCTTGTTGGAAAGACATTGTGTTCTCCTGGTATAAATTAGGGGTAGAGGGTCTACGCTACAAATGAGCGGCTTACAAAATCTGCTTCACATCGGCCATGGTGATGCTGCCCACGCCTGGCACGTTCAATTTCACGCCACCCGCGCCCGTCGACACGCTGGCAACCGAGCCGAACATCAGCGCCGCCGCGTCGGTCAGCTTGGCGCCGCCGCGCGTGGCTTCCACCGAAAACGTGTAGGCGCCGTCAGGCAGCACGATGTTCTTGCCATCCTTGTCGAGCTCGGCCGTGGAGCCGTTCCAGCCCAGCGGCAAGGTACCCGCGTCCTGCGGGCCCAGGTCGATGGAATGGACTTCCTTGCCCGTACTGTTGTAGATGATGACCTTGACCTTGTCGGCCGGCGTCGCCAGGTCCACGCCCAGCAGGGCCGCGCTCTTGGTCAAGTTGATGTTCTTGCCTGCCGTCAACACGCCATGGCCGATGATATTGGCCGCCTGCATCGATTCGGCTTGCTGGTAGCTGGTCTTGAGCGTTTCCAGGGTGGTATTGAGCTTGTTGACGCCCGTCACCGTGGACAGCTGGGCGAGCTGGCTCGTCAGCTGTGCATTGTCCAGCGGGTTCATCGGATCCTGGTTTTGCAGCTGGGTCACCAGCAGGGTCAGGAATTTGTTCGTTTCTTCCTCGACGCTGCCTTTCGCGGCCGAGTTCTTCTTCGGATTCATTGTCGCCATCAGGTCGGTGACGGTGGCGGTGCTGGTATCGATGGTTGCCATAATGGTCAGTCAGCCTTATTGGCCGATGGTGAGGGTTTTCAGGAGCAGCGACTTGGCCGCGTTCATGGTTTCCACGTTGGTCTGGTACGAACGCGAAGCCGACAGCATGTTGACCATCTCGTCGACCGTATTCACGTTGGGCATGGTGACGTAGCCCTTTTCATCGGCCAGCGGGTTCTTCGGGTCGTAGACCAGCTTCATCGGCGACGGGTCTTCGATCACCTTCTGCACCTTGACGGCCGTGGCGCCGTTGGCCATCGGCACGGCTTCGAACACCACCTGCTTGGCGCGGTAGGCTTCGCCCGTGGCGCTGGTGGCGCTGTCGGCATTGGCCAGGTTGCTGGCCACCGTGTTCAAGCGCTGCGCCTGGGCGCTCATGGCTGAACCGGAAACATTGAAGATATTAAATAGCGACATGATTATTGTCCTCCCTGGATGGCCGTCAGCATGCCCTTGATCTGCGAGTTGAGGAACGTCACGGCCGCCTCGTAGCGGATGGCGTTGTCGGCAAAGGCATTGCGCTCGAGGTCCATGTCGACCGTGTTGCCATCGACGGCGCCCTGGGCAGGCGCGCGGTACAGCAGCGGCGTGCCGTCGGCCAGGGTCTCGACCTTGCCGCCGCCGGCCGCGCCCGCTGCGGCAGCCACGCCCTTGCCCGGCATATGCTGTGGCGCCGTGCCCTTCAGGGCCGGCGGCACGCCATCCTTGCGCGCCATCGCGCCCTTCAGGGCGGCGGCGAAATCGACATCGCGCGCCTTGTAGTTGGGCGTGTCGGCATTGGCGATATTCGAGGCGAGCAATTCCTGGCGCGTCGAGCGCAGGCTCAGCGCCGTCTCGTTGAAGCGCATGTAATCGTCGAGTTTCCCTATCATGTCAGGCTCCGGAAAGATCTGCCACTGGCGCCCGAGATGGCGGAAGGATGGCGGTATAGTGATGACAGGAAACATAGTACGGTGCCCACCAGCAAGACCATCGCCGGATCAGACCGTACTTTTACCCCTTAATCGGCGCTTCGAACAGGGCCTCGCCCACTATCATGGCAGTATTCCAGAGGCCTACCACCATGAAAACACCGCTTGCTTTCCTCTTCGCTCTTGCCGCCCTGCCACTGCTGGCCCAGGCGCAAAACGCCGGCCGGCAAACGCCGGAAGCGCTGCGCAACAGCGTGGAACAATTCCTGCAAGTGCAAAGCAATGGCTTGCCGGGCAAGGTGACCATCACCGTCGGCGCCGTCGATCCGCGCCTGAACCTGGCCGCCTGCCCCGCGCCGCAAGCGTTCATGGCACCAGGCGCGCGCGCCTGGGGCAAGACCACCGTCGGCGTACGCTGCACGGCGCCCTCCAGCTGGACTATCTATTTGCAGGCGAACGTGGCCGTCGTGGGCGACTACGTGGCCAGCGCCGTGCCGCTGGCGCAAGGACAAGCCATCGACGCCAGCCAGCTGGTGACGATGCAGGGCGACCTGGCCGCATTGCCGGCAGGTATCGCCACGGACATGGCCCAGGTAGTAGGGGCGAGCACGAATATTTCCTTGCCACCAGGCACGCCGATGCGCCTCGACACCCTGCGCCGCAAGCCGGTGGTGATGCAGGGCCAGCTGGTGCGTGTCGTTTCCAGTGGCAACGGTTTCCAGGTGGCATCAGAAGGACGCGCCATCGGCAGCGCAGGCGATGGCCAGACGGTGCAGGTGCGCACGCAGAGCGGGCAGCAGATCAGCGGCGTGGCGCGCCCGGGCGGCTTGGTGGAGGTCGCCTTTTAAACCCGGATGGACAGCGATATTGTGGTCTGGCGCACTAAAGTTTCGGAAGAAGGTGCCGATAATGACACATATCCCGGAGTTTTTTGACTTCGACCAGACGAGGATCACGCTGTGAAAATTACCGATAACACCATTAAAAGCAATCCCGGCCTGCCGGTGGCGCCCGCGAGTACCTCCGGCGCCCGGAATGCCGAGAAAGCCCAGGCAACACCGACGACGTCGGACAATGTACGCCTGTCGCCACAAGGACAGGCATTAGCGGCCAGTGCAACTGCCGGCAGCGGCGCCGTGTTCGACACGAAAAAAGTCGAACGCATCAAGCTGGCGATCGCCGACGGCCAGTTCCAGGTCAACTCTGAAAAAGTGGCGGACGGTCTCCTCGACACAGTCAAGGACTTGCTGCACTCACGAAATAGATAGGTTCCCTCATGCAATCAGTGACTCCGTTTTCCAGCCTGCGCGACGAGCAACAGCTCATGACCACATTGCTGGCATTGATGAAAGAAGAACAGCGGCATCTGGTTGCCGCTGACATCGATGCAATCACGGAGCTCACGGTGCGCAAGACGGCACTCGTAGGACAATTGAGCCAATTGGCGGCGCAACGCCACCAGGCGCTGGCGGCAGCAGGTTTTACCGCCGCCGAAGCGGGCATGGAAGACTGGCTGGTCAGCGCCAGCGAAGCCGAGGCGGCGCCCCTGTGGAAAGCCCTGCTCGAGACGACGCGCGAAGCGAAGGAACAGAACCGGCTGAACAGCCTGCTGGTCAACAAACACATGCTGCACACGCAAGGCGCCCTGAACGCCATGCGCCCCACGGCCCAAAGCGGCAATTTCTACGGCCCCAGTGGCCAACCGATGTCGAACCCGGCCAGCCGGCGCGTCGTCATCGGCTAAGCGTCTTCCCGTTTCACCCCAGCAAGAAGCCATTGCTGCACGCCTGACGCCGTCCCGAGCAGCGGCACCCATACGGCTGCCATCGAGAACATCATCGCCGTGTCGCTCCCTCCAGGGAGACTGCGGCGGTGCCAGCGCGTCCGCATTCCCCCCACAACACCGCACGCAGAAACAACACAAGCCCTTTTTGACGCCGCACGTTTGAGCATGCTCAAACTTGAGACAGGTGATGACTATATGCTAATCCCTGGCGTACGCCGTACATCTCCAGGTGGGACTTTCCTCGCCGACACGAACTTCGTTCCCGCAGGCATAGCTGATCCATTTCACGCCCCAGCCTGCGCTTTTGCGCTGCGCCACGACGCACACCACCTCAATCGCAAGTACACAGGAGCATGATATGAACTCTCTCTCAGTAAGCAAGGCTGGCGCGGCGCTGCTGCTCGGCTGCACCCTGCTGGCGCCGGTCGCGCAGGCCGAAACGCAAGCCGTGTTCTATAACCACCTCGTATCGACCGCCGTGGTGGCCACGCCGCTGCTGGCGCAAGACACCTTGTTCGTCGACACCTTCACGACGGAGCGCGGCTCGCTGCTGCAAACGACCACGTTTACGGTCGGCGCCGGCGTGCAGTCGTTCACGGGCAACGCGGCCTGGCTGGTCACGGGCGCCAACGACTTCGGTCCCCGCCTGACTGGCGTCAACATTGACCTGTTCGACTCCAGCAATAACCTGGTGCAATCGGATACCTTCACCGGCGTGCTGGGCGCGTTTGCCCATTCGACCTTCGACGGCCTGCTGGGACCTGGCACCTACACCTTGGTGGCAAGCGGCATCGGCGTGCGTGATTCCGTGCTGGACATTTCCATCACCACGGCCGTACCGGAACCGGAAACCTATGGCATGCTGCTGGCGGGACTGGGCCTGATCGGGTATAGCATACGGCGCCGCAAGATGGCTGCCTGATCGGCATCGGGGCGCCTGCAAGCACTGCCGTAGCTGGCAGACACGGGGCAGGCGCAGCGGTTCCACGCACGGGCTGGCCTCTGCACGGGCCAGCCCAGGCAGGGGCAGGCCTACGCACTCAACCGTGCGCGGGCCGGCCCGTATGCTGGCGGAATTTCGCGGCGATGCCATTCGCCTTGCTGAGGGCGGCGGCCTGCTGTTCCGGCGTCAGCTCGTTTTGCAGCCAGTGCCAGTATTCATCCTGGTAAGGGTTCGTCGTGCCTGGCGTGAGGATGTCGTTGTAGACCATGCGCAGGGCCAGCAGGTAGCCATACGCTTGCGGCGCGTCCTTCTGCACCACGTCGCCATCGCGCAGGTAAGCCATCATCAGGGTCGACACGCTGGTCAGTTCCGCCGCGTCCGCCTGTGCCGTCAGCTGGGCGATCGCTTGCCGCTTCCAGGCCTGCACCAGCGGATCGTCGGGACGGTTGCGCAGCGCGCTGCGGTCGCCGAACGGGCCTTCCGACAGGAACAGGGTGGCCGCGCCCGGCACGCCGCCTTGCGCGGCAGTGGCCAGGTAGCCGAGGCGATCCTCGCGCTGGCGCTGCGTCATGCCCGCGCACAACTGCTGCTGGGCTGCTTTTTCTTCCGCCGTCATCTCGCGTCCCAGCTCGAATTCCATCCCCGGCAAGCGGCTTTCGCGCTGGAAAACGATGCAGTCGTCGATCAGGTTGTAGGCCGCATACGCGTCTTCCGGCTTGCCGCTGGAGGCCAGGCGCTCGAGCCGCTGCGCCAGGGACACGACAACGGGCGCGGCATCGGCGGCCGGGGTGGCATCGATATTCAAATACGATGCCAGGCTGCGCCCCGGCGGCGCGCTGGCGGCGGCAGTGGCGGCAGTGGCGGCAGTGTCCGGTGCGCCGCCATCGGGCGCGGGCCAGTACACGACCGCCAGCACTGCCGCGATGGCAGCGGCGATGGCGATACCGGTCAGTTTGTTATTCATATGAGGTAATGCATAAAAAGGAAATGCACGTTACCACAGGCGCACGGCAGCGGGCCGCACGCCTCCGCTCGCACGCGCCCCGGCTAGCCGCCAGCCTTTTTCGGCTGGTGGCCCAGCCTGGTCAGCGCGGCAAGAATGGTGTCGACATGGTCGCCCTGCACTTCGATCACGCCATCCTTGACCGTGCCGCCCGAGCCGCACTGCGTGCGCAGCTGCTTGCCCAGCAGGGCCAGCGCGATGGCGTCCAGCGGCAAGCCCTTGACCACGGTGACGCTCTTGCCGCCGCGGCCCTTGGTCTGGCGCGACACGCGCACCACGCCGTCGCCCGCCGGCGCCGCCTTGGCTTGCGCCTTGCACGCGCATTGCGCCAGCGGCTGGCGGCAGGCCGGACACATGCGGCCCGTTTCGGTGGAATAGACGAGACCGCCCTGGGAGCTGCTTTTCATGATGGAGAAATAAAAAGAAAGAAGGCCGCGATTGTACCAAGCGGCGGCCCGCAGTTGACGACCGTCAGTTGGCCGGAGCAGGTGCCGGTGCCGGCGCCACGGGCGCTGTCGGCACTTCCGTCACCGTTTCCGGGATGCCCGAGAGGATCGTCACGGCGACCCGGCGGTTGCGCGCGCGCCCTTCCGCCGTTTCATTGGGCGCCACGGGGATATTGTCGGCGTGACCGACGGCCGTCAGGCGCGACGCCTTGACGCCGCTGGCAATGAACAGGCGCACCACGGCGCTGGCGCGCGCGGCCGACAATTCCCAGTTCGAGGCAAAGTTGGAATTGCTGATCGGCTGCACGTCCGTATGCCCTTCCACCTGCACGTCGTGCGTATCGTCCTTGAGCAGCACGGCGACGGCGCGCAGGGCCTGGTCCGACTCAGCCGTCAGGCGCGCCGCGCCCGGGTCGAACAGCACGCTGGCATTGATTTCCACGCTCACGCCGCGGCTCGTTTGCGTGACCCGCACCTTGCCTTCCTTGACCAGCGGCGCCAGGGTCGACGTCAAGTCCTGCGCCAGGCGCGTCATGTGTTCACGCTCGCGGCGGATGGCTTCCGTGCGGCGTTTCAGAGCAGGGTTCGGCAGCGGGATCGCTTGCGGCGCTTCCATGATGATGGGCGGCGCGCCCTTTTCCAGGCTGAAGGCCTGGCCGATGGCGTTCTGGAAGACGCGGTACTTGCCTTCGTTGACTTGCGAAATGGCGTACATGACGACAAAGAACGCGAACAGCAGGGTGATGAAGTCGGCGTACGAGATCAGCCAGCGGTCCTGGTTGTCCGGTTCCTCGTCATACTTCCTGCGCGCGCGCCGCATCATGGTCAGTGCTCGTGCAGCAGGCTGGAAACGCGCTCTTCGATGATGCGCGTGTGGTCGCCCGTGGCGATGTCGTACAGCACGGCGGCCGTGATTTCGTACTGCAGCACGCGGCGCGAAACGATGGCCTTGAGTTTATTCGCCACCGGCAGGAACAGCAGGTTGGCCAGGCCCACGCCGTAGATGGTCGAGACAAACGCCACGGCGATGCCGCTGCCTAATTTACTTGGGTCGGTGAGGTTTTCCATCACGTGGATCAGGCCCAGCACGGCGCCCAGAATACCGATGGTGGGCGAATAGCCGGCCGCCGACTCCCACACCTTGACGGCCTGGCGCTCCGCCATTTCGTAGGCGGAGATTTCCACGTCGAGCAGCTGGCGCAGCTTGTCCGGCGCGATGCCGTCCACGATCATCCGCAAGCCCTTGGCGTTGAAGCGGTCGGCCGTGTTTTCCATCAGGCGCTCGAGCGCCAGCGGGCCGTCGCGGCGCGCCGTCAAGCTCCATTGCCCGATATCGCGCGCCAGCGCGGCGCGCGTGTCGGCTGGCGGCAGGAAGACCCAGCGCAGCATTTCCAGGCCGCGCACGAAAGTGCGCAGCCGCGTTTGCAGCAGCACGGCGCCGAAAGTGCCGATGACCACGATGGCAAAGGCGGCCGGCTGCAGCAGGGAGGCCATCTTGCCGCCTTCCAGTGCCTGGCCGACCAACAGGCCAGCCAGCGCCAGCGCCAGCCCGATTACGCTGGACCAGTCCACGCCTGCTCCCTCAAGGTTGCGCGCAGGCGCGCGACGGCCTGGGTATGCAGCTGCGAGACGCGCGATTCGGATACGCCCATCACCGCGCCGATCTCCTTCAGGTTCAGCTCTTCTTCGTAATACAGGCCCATGAGTATTTTCTCGCGTGGTGGCAGCGCGTCGATGGCATCGATCACGGATTGCCGGAAATCGGTATCGAGCAGGGAACGCAAGGGGTCGCTGTCCTCGTCCACGCAATGGCGGTCGAGGAAGCTGTCATTGCCGTCCGGGTCATGAAAGTCTTCGTAGTACACGAGCTGGTGGCCGCCGCCGTCGCCCAGCATTTCCTGGTAGTCGGCCAGCGACATCTTGAGCAGTTTCGCCACTTCCGACTCTGTCGGTGGATGGCCGAGGCGCTGCTGCAAGGTGCTCATCGCCTCTTCGATCTTGCGCATGTTCTGGCGCATGCTGCGCGGCAGCCAGTCGCTGGTGCGCAATTCGTCGAGCATGGCGCCGCGGATGCGCAGCACGGCATACGTCTCGAACTGCGCGCCATGCGTCTCTTCATAGCGGCTGATGGCATCGAGCAGGCCGATCATGCCGGCCTGGATCAGGTCATCGACCTCGACCGAAGGCGGCAATTTCGCCTTCATATGGTGCGCCAGACGCTTCACCAGCGGAATGTGCTCCGTCAGCAAATAGTCCTTGTTCGATTTCCCTTTGACCGTGTACATAGGCTGCTTATTGTTTTCTCATCTTATCTGGTGCTACGGTTGGCTTCAGGCGCTGAACTGGTGCGGGCTCCCCGTCTGGTACAAGGTGCCGCCGAGCACGGGCGCCGCCGAACGGGCCAGCCGCTCGGCCAGTCCGCGAAACGCCACCGAGGCGCCGGCCAGCGGAAACGCATCGACCACGCTGCGGCCCAGGCGCGCCGCGCGGTGCAGATACTCATCGGCAGGCACCGAACCCATCGACGTCAGCTTCACGGCCAGGTAACGGCTCGCCGCCTGTGCCATATTATCGTATACCACTTTTGCTTCGGATTCGGAAGCGCCGGTGACGAGAATGCCGAACGGACGGCGTCCCAGTTCCTGGCTCAGGCGCTTGATCAGGCAGTACGCCGCCTTGATCGAGGTGGCGCTGGTCGACACTTGCACGACGATATCGGACGACGCCATCAAGGGCACGGGGAAACAGGCGCCCTCGTCTGCCACGACGCCGTCGACCAGCACGATGCCGCTCCGGCGCGCCAGCACGTCGAAAGTCTTGCCCAGGCGGCGCAATTCCTCCTCGCCCGCATAGTCCATGCTGTCCATCAAATGGTTGCGCGCGCCCAGGCTCGCCACGCCAAAGCCTTGCGGCACCTGGTGGATGACCTGGTTCAAGCCGCACTGCTGGCGCGCCACGTCGCGCAGGCTGGCGCCGTGCGCCAGTCCCAGGCGCGCGGCCACGCCATCGCTGCCGCCGCTGGCGTCGAGCAGCAGCACGTCATTGCCGCCATAGACGAGCGAAGCACCCAGGTTGACCAGCATGGCGCCCTTGTCGTCCTGCGGCGTGGCCGAGAGGAACGTCATGACGCGCGGCTGCGGGCCGGCCAGCATGCGGCGCAAGCCTTCAGCCTGGTCGAAATCAAAATTAGCCAAGATGCACCCCGCGCGCTTCATTGTTGCGGGCGGCCGCCTGTGCCATCAGGAGCGGCAGTTCGGCATCGGAAAACTGCGTGGCCGCCGAGTCGCGCTTGAGCTTGAAGGCACGGTCGATCAGGTAGCCACGGTCGGCCAGGTACAGGTCTTCCGGCACGCGCTGGCCGTTCGACACATAGAACAGGTTCAGCTTCTGGCGGATCACCACGTCGAGCACGTTGCCGATCGACGCCGCTTCATCGAGCTTGGTCATGATGCAGCCGGCCAGGCCGCTGCCCTGATAGGCGCGCACCACTTCGTTGAGGGTTTCCTGGGTCGCCGTGGAGTTCAGGCACAGCAAACGCTTCACGTCCGCGCCGGCGCCCGACAGCATGGCCACCTGTTCCGTCACCATCTGGTCGCGCTGGCTCACGCCCACCGTATCGATCAGCACCGTGTGCTTGTTCTTCAATTCTTTCAAGGCGATGCGCAAGTCCGCTTCATCCTTCACGGAATGCACCATCACGCCGAGGATCTTGCCGTAGATGCGCAGTTGCTCATGCGCGCCGATACGATAGGCATCGGTGGTGATCAGGGCCAGCTTTTCCGGGCCGTGGCGCATCACGCAGCGGGCCGCCAGCTTGGCCGTGCTGGTGGTCTTGCCGACACCGGTCGGGCCCACCAGGGCAAACACGCCGCCCTGCTCCAGCATGGCGTCTTCATTGGCCACCGTGTTCAGGTTGCGGCTGAGGACGGTCTTGATCCAGCGCATGCTTTGCGCACCGTCGAGGCCGGCGGGCAGCTTGTCGATCAGATAGCGCGCCAGGCTGGCGGAAAAGCCGGCGGCCAGCATTTCGCGCAGCACGACGGCTTTTTGCGGCTCGCGCTGCTGCGTCGAGCCCCACGAAATTTCCGCCAGCTGGGTTTCCATCATGCCGCGCATGGCGCGGATTTCATTCATCATGCCGCTCATCTCGGCGGCGGCGTTCTCTTTGACGTGCGCCAGCGCGCTGGCCATCATCTGCTGCATGCGGGCCATGTCCACTGGCTCGGAGGCAGCCTGGCGCGGCGCGGCAGGACGGGGCGCAGCCGGGCGCTGGGCCGGGGCGGCCGGACGCTGCGGCGTGGCGAACTGGGTCTGCAACTGGGGACGGGGCTGGGCCATTTCGGACGCGGCCGGCGGCGACGCCAGCGAAGCGGCATCGTCATTGGCCAGCGCGAGGATTTCCACCACGCCATCGGCCTGGCGGTTCGACAGGATCACGGCATCGGGGCCCAGCGCTTCGCGCACCTTGCGCAGCGCATCGCGCGACGAGGCGCCCGTAAATTTCTTCACATTCATGACCGGCCTCCCAAGGCGGGGGTGGCGCAATATTGGCTGAACTGTGTGACCATCATCGACTCCTGTTGCTTGAGTGCTGTCTTCCACATGGACACAGATCACTCGGACAGTTTCCATTATTAGCGATGCTTGCAGGAAACGATCGAAGGAACAGGACGGGAAAGTACCCGTTATTCAGTTTGCCGGGAGGAAATTGATGTTTTTTTTGACCAAAAGCAACTGCTGGGGTCAGACCCCCACTGACGCTAACGCAAAGCTCCGCGCTAACGCTAGCGGGGGTCTGACCCCGATGCTAATGAAGATAACTACTGCGCGCCCACCAGCGCCGTGACGCGGATCGTCTTGGTTTCCGGCACTTCCGCATGCGACAGTACTTTGAGTTGCGGCAAGGCGCGGCGCAGGAAGCGCGACAGCAGGGCGCGCAGCGGCGCCGGCACCAGCAGCACCGGCGTCAGGCCCAGCGCTTCCTGCTGCTGGGCAGCCAGGCCCGCCTGGTGGGCGATGGTGTCGGCCAGGCCCGGCTCGATGCCGGCCCCGTCGCCGCCATTGCCCATCGCTTGCATCAGCAGGCGTTCCAGGCGGCTGTCGAGCGTCATCACGGACAGCTCGGCCGCGCCGGGGAACAGTTGCTGCACGATGGCGCGACCCAAGGAGACGCGCACCAGCGCCGTCAGCTCGTTCGGGTCTTGCGTGCTGACCGTGTACTCGGCCAGGGTTTCGATGATGGTGCGCATGTCGCGGATGTGCACGCCTTCGGCCAGCAGGTTCTGCAGTACTTTTTGCAGGGCCGACAGCGACAGCATCTTCGGCACCAAGTCTTCCACCAGGCGCGGCGCATCCTTGCCCAGGTGGTCGAGCAGCGACTGCACTTCCGCGCGGCCCAGCAGCTCCGACGCATGCGAGGTGATCAAATGGTTCAAGTGCGTGGCCACTACGGTGCCCGCATCGACGACCGTGTAGCCCATCGATTGGGCCTGGTCGCGCAGGCTGGCGTCGATCCAGGTAGCCGGCAAGCCGAACGCGGGGTCGCTCGTGGCCAGGCCCGGCAAGGTGCCGCTGGCCATGCCGGGGTTAATCGCCAGGAACTGGCCGTTGAACGCTTCGCCCACGCCCACTTCCACGCCCTTCAAGGTGATGCGGTAGGCGGACGGCTTCAATTCCAGGTTGTCGCGGATATGCACGGGCGGCGCCAGGAAGCCCACTTCCTGGGCGAATTTCTTGCGGATGCCCTTGATACGCTTGAGCAACTCGCCGCCCTGCGTCTTGTCGACCAGGGGAATCAGGCGGTAGCCGACTTCCAGGCCCAGGGTGTCGACGGGCATGATGTCTTGCCAGCTGGCTTCTTCCTGCTCGGGCGCCACGGTCGCCTGCGGCGCTTCGGCCGGTTTCTCGGCCGCTTCTTTTTCCTGCGTGCGCTTCTTGCTGATCAAATAGGCGGAGCCGGCCAGCAGCGAGGCCAGCAGGATGAAGACCATGTTCGGCATGCCGGGGATCAAGCCCATGCCGCCGATGATGCCGGCGGTAATATACAGCACTTGCGGTTTCGCAAACAGCTGGCCCACCAGCTGGGTGCCGATGTCCTGTTCGCTGGCCACGCGCGAGACAACGATACCGGCCGCCGTGGAAATGATCAGCGAAGGAATCTGCGCCACCAGGCCGTCACCGATGGCCAGCAAGGTGTAGTTCTTGAGTGCGTCGGCAAAGCCCATGTCATGCTGCAGCAAGCCCACCAGCAAGCCGCCGACGATATTGATGACGGTCACCATGATGCCGGCGATGGCGTCGCCGCGCACGTATTTGCTGGCACCGTCCATGGCGCCATAGAATTCCGCTTCCTGCGCCACTTCCGTGCGGCGGCGGCGCGCTTCGTCTTCGCCGATCAGGCCGGCGTTCAGGTCGGCATCGATGGCCATCTGTTTACCAGGCATGGCGTCCAGCGCGAAGCGGGCGCCCACCTCGGCGATACGGCCCGCACCCTTGGTCACGACGGTAAAGTTAATGATCGTCAAAATAATGAAGACCACGATACCGACCGTGAAGTTGCCGCCGATCAGGAAGTGACCGAACGCTTCAATCACTTTACCGGCCGCGTCGGCACCCGTATGGCCTTCCGTCAGCACCACGCGCGTGGACGCCACGTTCAGCGACAGGCGCAGCATGGTCGACACGAGCAAAATGGTCGGGAACGCCATGAAGTCGAGCGGCTTGACCGTGTACAGCGCCGTCAGCAGCACGATGATGGACAGTGCGATATTGAAGCTGAAGAAGATGTCGAGGATGAAGGCGGGCAGCGGCAGCACCATCATCGCCAGCAGCATGATGATGATGATCGGCGCGGCAAGGCCTTTGCTGGCGTTGCCTTTCAATCCGCTGAGCCAGGCTGGCATGGTCAGGCCGTTCATGGTGTGCTTCCTTTATTCTTGTCTGCCGCGTCTGCTGCGGGTTTGGTCTGCGATGCGGGGTCGAGCGGGTCGAGCTCGGGCGGGACATCGAGTTTTTTCGGCTTGTCGGGGCGCTCGCCGTGGCCGCTGCCGTAGCTGCGCAGCTGGAACACGTAGGCCAGCACTTCGGCCACGGCGCCGTACAGCGCCTCGGGAATCTCGTCGCCGATGTCCGTGTGCTTGTACAGCGCGCGCGCCAGGGCCGGCGCTTCCAGGATGGCGACCTTGTGTTCGCCGGCCAGTTCGCGGATCTTCGCCGCCACTTCGTCGATGCCCTTGGCCACCACCTGCGGTGCGCCGCGCGAATTCTCGCCATACTTCAAGGCCACGGCGTAGTGCGTAGGATTGGTTACCACCACGTCGGCCGTCGGCACGTCGGCCATCATGCGGCGGCGCGACATTTCATGCTGCATCTGGCGTATCTTCGCCTTGATCTGCGGATTGCCGTCCGACTCCTTCGACTCTTGCTTGACTTCCTGCAAGGTCATTTTCATCTTGTTAGCGTAGTGCCACATCTGGTACGGACCGTCGATGGCGGCGATCAGGCCCAGGGCGCCGACGATCAGCAAAAAGGCCGTGATCAGCAGGCTGATCAGATGGGCCGAACCGGCGCGCAAGGATTCCACCGACAGGCCCAGCACGGCGTCCTTTTGATGCTGCATCACCATCCAGGCGACGACGCCAACGACGAGGGTCTTGGCAATGGCCTTGAGCAGCTCCACCAGCGCATTCTTTGAAAACATATTGCCCAGGCCACGAATCGGGTTGAGCTTGCCAAAATTGGGAGTAAACGCCTTGGAGCTGAACAGCCAGCCGCCCACCAGCACGGGCGAGGCCAGGGCGACAAGCATGATGGCTGCGGCGTACGGCAGGCAGGTCAGCAAGACCGAGCCCACGTCATAGCCGATGCGCAACATCATCGCGTCGGGATTGAGTATCTGCTCCCGGTCCAGCGTCAGCCCGGAAACCATGACAGCCGTCAGCCGCCGCACGATGGCGTCGCCGGCAAACCACAGGCAGCAGCCGGACGCCATCAACACCGTAAACGTGGCCACTTCACGCGATCGCGGAACGTCGCCTTCCTCACGCGCCTGCTCGAGGCGCTTCGGTGACGCGGCTTCGGTCTTTTCTGCGTCGCTGTCTTCCGACATCAATCAACTCCGGTGAAGTCCTGCGGCCTGGCTAGGCGCAATACGGACTGGGCATGGAGCATTATCGGTTCAATCAACACAACGCCATCAAGGGAAAAGGGGGGCAATTGCCCTCCTTTTCCCTTGCCTATATTAAAGGCGCCGCAGGCGCCCATTTCAGAGGGGGCCGAAAAATGGTCAGGACAAGGCGCAGCCCCGAAGACAGTACGAGTAGTACGGCGAGGGACTGCAACGCAGTCATGGCCATTTTCTCGGGTCACTAACGATTTTTCCGCGCTTCCGCCTGCTTCACCGTCTGTTCGATCGCGCCAAACAAGGACTTGCCGTCGTCACCCAGCATTTCCAGGCGAACAACATCACCAAACAGCAGATACGGCGTGCTGGCGACGCCATCGGCGATCATCTCCTGGTTACGTCGCTCAACGATACTGGAAAATCCCTTCTTGACTTCCTTGTTGGCGACGCCGCCCGCACTGACCACGCTGCCGGCGCGCGCATTGCGCGTCTGGCACAGATGGGCCAGCAATTGCGGGTAATTGAACGCCATGTCGGCGCCCGCCTGGGGCTGGCCCGTCAACTTGCCGTTCAGGCTGCAGCGCAAGGCGTAATGCACCTTGCCGCCGCGCCACGCGTCACCGAGTTCGTCGGGCGTGATGGCGACAGGCGAGCAAGCCATGGCCGGCTTCGCTTGCAGGAAGCCGTAGCCGCCGGCCTGTTCGTCGGGCGCCAAGTTGCGCAGGGTAATGTCGTTGACCAGCATCAACAGCTTGATGTTCAGGTGGGCCTGATCCGGCGTCGAGCCCATGGCCACGTCGTCCGTGATGGCGGCGATGCCGGCCTCGTAATCGATGCCCCACTGCTCGTGCGCCAGGGTGATGGCATCGTGGGCGCCGAGGAAATCGTCGCTGGCGCCCTGGTACATCCTTGGCGCATCGCGCAGATTGGCGGGTGCCTCAATTCCCGCCGCCTTGCAGGCGCGCTCGATCTGCTGCAGGTAGGACGCGCCCGCCACGCGCAGGCTGCTGCGCGGCAAGGGCGCCATGCAGTTGGCCGGGTCGAACTCGAAGGCGCGATGGCCGCGGCCGCTATTGATGGTCTGGTACAGCAAGTCCAGCTGGGGCGCGATGAAACTCCAGTCGTCGAGCGCCGCTTGCATGGTCGAGGCGATGCCATCAGCCAGGTGGGCCGTTTTCAGGTCGCGCGAGACGACAGCGAGCTGGCCATCGCGCGTGCCATCGTTCAGGGTAGCTAATTTCATGTGCGGGAAATTTCGTCAAATGCAGGCAATAGGGGGCTAAAGACGCCAAAAAGCCGGGACATCCCCGGCTTTGACGGTCTGGAGGGATTTACGCCAGCAGCGCGATCTGCTCGGGAGTCAGGTAACACCACTCGCCTTCGGCGATGCCCAGCGATTCCAGGGTCAGGCTGCCGATGGCGGAACGGTGCAGCGCACTGCAATGGTTGCCGGCGGCGGCCAGCATGCGCTTGACCTGGTGGTACTTGCCTTGCTCGAGCACGATTTCCAGCTGGTGTTCGCCGCGCTTGACGCAGACGAGGGCCGCCAGCGGGGCCGGCTCGTCGTGCAATTGCACGCCTGCCAGCAGCAGGGCCACCAGTTCATCGGTCACGGGCTCTTGCGTGGTAGCCTGGTAAATCTTGGGAACGTGGCGCTTCGGCGACGATTGTGCATGGATAAACGGCCCATCGTCCGACATCAGCAGCATGCCGGTTGTATCGTGGTCGAGCCGGCCGACGGGCTGGACTTCGCGCCAGGTGAACTGCTCCGGCAGCAGGGTCAGCACGCCAGGATGATGGCTGGGCTTGCGCGAGCATTCGAAGTTGGCGGGCTTATTCAGCGCCAGGTACAGGTGCGCGCGGTAGACCCACTCTTCTTCGAACACGTGCAGCACCAGGCCTTCGGTCTCGACGGTGGTGCGGTAATTGGTCTGGGTGACGCCATCGATGACGACATCGCCATCTTCGATGAGGGAACGGCAATATTTACGGGTGCCAAAACCCTGCGATTGCAGGATGCGGTCTAGGGATAATTTACTCATGGGCGTGACTTTACCAGAAGCGGCTGGCAGCGTGAAGCGGCCGCGCGCGCGGCCTGCGCCAGGCCGCCGAGGGCGCACCAGCCTTGCGCATGCACAGATGAGCTGAAGTACAAGGTGAGATTTCGATATAAATGGCCAATTCCTTTGAGCAATATCAAGCGCTCGGAATATCGCATTGATAGACTGAAACTTCGTTAGGAATCCGCCTAACGAGCTTTAGGAATAATAACCAAGCAACGATTCACAAGGACATTGTATGAAGCATACCGATACCATCGCCTTACAAGGCAGCATCGCCGACATGCGCCTGCGCATCGCTACGGAACAGGCGGCCATGCACAAGGTCAGACTCGGCGTGGCGCGCTGGAGCAGCGCCCCGGCGCCGCAGGATGCGGACGCAACGCCATCGCCAGCGAGCCAGACGCATTGGCATGCCGAGGCGCAATGCCATTTCATGTGCTGGCTGGAACTCGGCGGTTTTGCCCACGCGGATGCGGACGCAAACGCGGAAACCGACAACGTGACGGCGCCCGCCATGGTGGACACAGTGCCCGAGATCAGTTCCGGCGCCAGTACCGGCGTAGCGCCGGCCCGGCAGGCAGCCGCCCTGCCCGCGCACTGCAACGGCTGCGCCGTCTGAGCGCCCCCCATCCGACCACCGGCCATGCCCCGCCCTCGCATGCCTGCCTTGCCAGCACGCCCAGCTACAACATCGAGCAACACTCACCCGTCCGGCACGAACGACGCACAAAAGGAAACGGCGGCATTGCGCCGCCGTTCCCAAGCCCCATCGGGACTTTAGTGAGGAATGTAAATTCACTCAAAACCACATCTGCGATGCGGTGAGTAGTTCCATGACCTGCCAATCAAGTTAGTACTGACAACATAGTTGATATATCGCCCCTCCTTGAAAAGAACTACGCTTTCACTATAGCCCAAGCAGCTCCATTTTCAAGCCAATTTACCACCTTATTGAAAATCATTCTCGATTGGCTTGCCTGCCAGCCAAGAGTGATGTCCTCAGCGCAACGCCGGTTGTGACTGCTGCACGGTCGCTTTCATGGCGCCCGCGCCCATGGCGGCGCCAAACTTTTTCAGCACCCGTTCCGGCAAGCCTTCATGCTGCGTGTAGTCGACGATGTCTTCCGCCTTGACGACGTCGCGCGCCACGCTGTCGACCGTGCCAAAATCGTCGGCCAGGCCCATTTCCACGGCTTTCGCGCCCGTCCAGTACAAACCGGAGAAGGTATCGGCCGTTTCCTTCAGGCGCTTGCCCCGTCCCGCCCGCACCACCTCGATGAACTGCTGGTGGATTTCATTGAGCATGCCTTGCGCATACGCCTTGTGCTTTTCCGTCAGGGGGCTGAACGGGTCCATGAAGCCCTTGTTCTCGCCCGCCGTCAGCAAACGGCGCTCGACGCCGACCTTTTCCATCACGCCCGTAAAGCCGAAGCCATCCATCAGCACGCCGATGGAGCCGACCACGCTGGCCTTGTTGACGTAGATGCGGTCGGCGGCGGCCGCGATGTAATAGCCGCCCGAAGCGCACATTTCATCGACCACCACATATAAAGGCTTGTCCGGATAGCCCTTGCGCAGGCGCTGCATCTCGTCGACGATCATGCCGGCCTGCACGGGACTGCCGCCCGGACTATTAATATGCAGCACCACGGCCACGGAGCCGCTATCGGAAAACGCCTTGTCCAGCGCGGGGATGACGACGGCGGCCGAGCCGCTGCCTTCGGACTCGATGGCGCCGTTGATGTCGATCAGGGCCGTGTGGCGGCCCAGGGTTTCGCTGTCGTCGGCCGTGTTGTAGTCATAAAACACCCACAGGGCGAACAGCACGATCAGCAGGCCGAAGACCTTGAAAAAGATGCTCCAGCGGCGGTGCGCGCGTTGTTCTTGCAAAGTGGCAAATACCAGCTTTTCCAGCACGTCGCGCTCCCAGTTCCCCGCAGGGACGCCGTGGCCGGCGGCTGGCGCACTACTGTCCAGCTTGTCATTCGTGTTATCGCTCATGATTAACTTTGTTTAAATTGCAATAAAGCCTGCCCCGGCCTCAGGCCGGCAGCGGCTGGACATACTCGTCGGGTTGCCAGTACAGCTGGCCATCGCGTTCGGCCACGGCGATCGGACGCAGGCGCCCTCCCTTGCAGGGGCCGCCCGCGCACAAGCCGCTTTCCGGCACATAGATGGCGCCATGCGTCGAACACATCAGGTACAAGCCGCTGGACTCGAAAAACTCGCCTTCGGCCCAGTCCAGTTCGATCGGCACGTGGGCACAGCGGTTCAGGTAGCCATACGCCTTGCCGCCATGGCGCACGACAAAGCCCGTGGTGGCTTCGCCGCCGGCAGCGACGGGAAAGCGCACGCCCTTGCCACCATCGGCCACGGCATCGGCCGCACAAATCAACACTTCCGCAACATCAGTCATCATGCGTGCTCGCTCAGCCATTGATGCAGGTCGGCCACGGTGGCGGCCGAATACAGGGGATTGCAAGCTTGCAACTGCGCCACCGGATGCGCTCCATACTCTACGGCAATACCTGCCGCGCCTGCATTGCTTGCCATCAATAAATCATGGCTGGTGTCGCCGATCATCACGGTACGGCGCATATCCTGTCCCAATTCGCGCGTCAGTTCCTGCAGCATGGCCGGATGGGGCTTGGAAAACGTTTCATCGGCGCAGCGCGTCGCATCGAACAGGGACAGCAGCTTGACGGCATTCAGGGAGCGGTTCAGGCCGACACGGCTCTTGCCCGTGGCCACCGCCAGGAAGTACGCCTGCTGCGACAGTTCCTGCAGCATCTCATGTACGCCGGGAAACAAGGTCAGCTCATGGTCGCGCGACAGGTAGTGATAGCGGTAGCGCTCGGCCATGCGCGCATGGTATTTCGGCTCCACGTCGGGCATCACCAGCTGCATGGCTTCCTGCAAGCCCAGGCCGATCACGTGCGAAGCGAGCAACTCGGTGGGAATGGGCAAGCCGAGGTCTTTGGCCGATGCCTGGATGCACTTGACGATGGTCGAGGTACTGTCTATCAGGGTACCGTCCCAATCGAAGACGATCAGATCAAATTGCTTTCTTGCCATGTTTCCCGACAGCATAGCCGCCGGCTCCTTGAGAATGAATGATGGCGACTGACTACCTTATGAGTAGTGTCGCGCGCACGCGCTGCATACTTATCGTGCGGCAACGGCCAATGGTTTGCCCAAGCTTACCAAGAAACGCTCGCATTCGGCAGCCAGCGGTGCGTTCAGGGTCATCGTCTTGCCCGTTTCCGGATGCGTAAACGTGATCTGGTGCGCGTGCAGGAACATGCGTTTCAGGGCGCCGCGCGTGCTGTCGGCCTTCAACAGGGCACGGTTGAGGGCAAAGTCGCCATATTTATCGTCGCCGGCGATGGGGAAACCGGATGAAGACAGGTGTACGCGGATCTGGTGCGTGCGTCCCGTCTTCAATTCCGCTTCCAGCAAGGCGAAGTTGTGATATTTATGCAACAGTGAAAACACCGTGTGCGACGCCAGGCCATCGGCCTGCACGGCCACCCGGCGCTCGCCTTCGGCCGTCGTATATTTATGCAGCGGCAACTTGATATGCTGGCGCGCATTCTTCCAGTCGCCGGCTACCAGCACCAGGTAGCGCTTGTCGGTGACGCCGGCGCGCATCTGCTCGTGCAGGTTGGTCAGCGCCGTGCGTTTCTTTGCCAGCAACAGCAGGCCGGACGTGTCGCGGTCCAGGCGGTGCACCAGTTCCAAAAACTTGGCGTCGGGGCGCGAAGCGCGCAATTGCTCGATCACGCCGAACGACACGCCCGAGCCGCCATGCACGGCCACGCCGGCCGGCTTGTCGATGACGAGCAGCTGCGCATCTTCGAAGATGATCTTGAATTCGGCGGCCGGCGCGCCCGTAGCGGCCTTTTCGGCCACGCGCACGGGTGGAATGCGCACCACGTCGCCAGCGGCGAGACGGTACAGCTGATCGATACGGCCTTTATTGACCCGCACTTCTCCCGATCGCAAGATCCGGTAGATGTGGCTTTTAGGCACTCCCTTGCACACTCTTAATAAGTAGTTGTCGATGCGCTGGCCTGCTTCTTCCTCGGCGATCGTTACGAATTGGGCTTGCGGCTGAACCGGGGGTGTTGAAGGGGGAACAACATCATTTTGACTCTTCATTTACTATGTCTTCCCAGAAATCTCTCTAAGTCCTTCATTTTGAATATATAATTGTTTTTGCTGCGGCCCTGGCTGCTGCGAGTGTAAGAATAAAAGCACATTTTACACAGGGGCGTCTCCACCGGCCTCGCCAAATTGCAAATTCGGTGGAAAAAAATGTATATGCACCATCCCTGCGCGAATCAAGGTTGCACCGTAGTTGTAATCGGATAACGCGTGGAGATGCTGAAGTGAGTGTGGGATTATAAGGATAAGTACCCGTTAGCGCGACTTATCGAGTCGGGCTCGCGGGTTGATGAAGTTGATAACGCTTGCCGTTTTCGCCAAACCCCGTATGTGGCCAAATACTGAGGGTTGTCGATGATAGGCTGAGGCCAAGCCTCGCCATCGCGATCCCTGTAATGAGCCGGCTAACGATTTTGGCTCTGAATTTGCTGACCACTTGCATTCTCTGCCCCCGATGCAGTTCATTCTCATCCGGGCTGTTTCAGATGAGTTGCAAGTGTCCTGTGCACTCGGCATGACGATCGACCTCACCGCGCCTGTTGCGGCCGTAACGTATACCTCGTACGCGTTGTTGCTCCGCACGCCTGGGCATTTCCCCCGCCAGCACTCCCGTTCTCGCATATATCCCTGTACTTCGCCGCTTCCCCGGAAGCGGCTTTGAGATGGCCTACGGGTCGCGGAGTTATAAAAATGAAACGCATGTTGTTTAATGCCACGCAGCAAGAAGAACTGCGCGTAGCGATTGTCGACGGACAAAAACTGATCGACATCGATATCGAGACAGCCGGGCGCGAACAGCGCAAATCCAACATCTACAAGGGCGTGATCACGCGCATCGAGCCATCGCTCGAAGCGTGCTTCGTCAGCTATGGCGAAGACCGCCACGGCTTCCTGCCTTTCAAGGAAGTTGCCCGCACGTATTTCCGCGAAGGCGTCGACGTCCGTAACGCTTCCGTCAAGGAAGCGCTGCGCGAAGGCCAGGAAATCATGGTGCAGGTGGAGAAGGAAGAGCGCGGCAACAAGGGCGCCGCCCTGACCTCGTTCGTCTCGCTGGCCGGCCGTTACCTGGTCCTGATGCCGAACAACCCGCGTGGCGGTGGCGTATCGCGCCGCGTGGAAGGTGAAGAGCGCCAGGAATTGCGCGAAACCATGGACAAACTGGACTTGCCAGCTGGCATGTCCGTGATTGCCCGCACGGCAGGCATCGGCCGCAACGTCGATGAACTGCAGTGGGACTTGAATTACCTGATGCAACTGTGGCGCGCCATCGAAGGCGCCGGCAAGTCGGCCAACGGTGCTTTCCTGATCTACCAGGAATCGTCGCTCGTCATCCGCGCCATCCGCGACTACTTCCAGCCCGACATCGGCGAGATCCTGATCGACACCGACGAGATCTACGACCAGGCGCACCAGTTCATGAGCCACGTGATGCCCGACATGGTGCACCGCGTAAAACGCTACAGCGACGACGTGCCGCTGTTTTCGCGCTTCCAGATCGAACACCAGATCGAAACGGCGTACAGCCGCACCGTGCCGCTGCCATCGGGCGGCGCCATCGTTATCGACCATACCGAAGCGCTGGTCTCTGTCGACGTCAACTCGGCCCGCGCCACGCGCGGCTCGGACATCGAGACGACCGCCTTCAACACCAACTGCGAAGCGGCCGAAGAAGTGGCCCGCCAGCTGCGTCTGCGCGACTTGGGCGGCTTGATCGTCATCGACTTCATCGACATGGAAGTGGCGAAAAACCAGCGCGAAGTGGAACAGCGTCTGAAAGATGCGCTGCACCATGACCGTGCCCGTGTACAAATGGGCAAGATTTCGCGCTTCGGCCTGATGGAACTGTCGCGTCAGCGCCTGCGTCCTTCGCTGTCCGAAGGTTCGCACGTGACGTGCCCGCGCTGCTCCGGCACCGGCCACATCCGCGATACGGAATCGTCCGCCCTGCAGGTGCTGCGCATCATCCAGGAAGAGGCGATGAAGGAAAACTCGGCCACCATCCACGTGCAAGTGCCCGTGGACGTGGGCGCCTTCCTGCTCAACGAAAAGCGCGGCGAAGTATTGAAGATCGAGAACCGCCACCGCATCGCCGTGATCCTGATCCCGAACAAGCATCTGGAAACGCCGCATTACAAGCTGGAACGCATCAAGCACGACGACCCGCGTCTGGAAGACAGCCAGGCCAGCTACAACCTGGCGGAAAGCGCTGAAACCGACATGGCGTACAGCAAGCGCCAGAAGGAAGAAGCCAAGCCGCGCCAGGAAGCCGTCGTCAAGACGATTACCCCTGACCAGCCGGCACCGCTGGTCGAGCGCAAGCCCGTCGAAGCGAAACCGGCTCCAGTGGCCGCGCCCGCCGCACCACAGGGCCTGATCGCCAAGATCATCAGCTTCTTCACCGGCGCTCCGGCACCGGTGGCGCCCGCACCTGCTCCTGTCGTACCAGCCAAGCCGGCCGGCGCCGACCGTGGCGACCGCAACAGCCGTGGCCCGCGTGGCCGTGGCCGCAACGGCAAGCCTGGCCGCGAAGAACGCGAACCGGGCCAGGGCCGTCCAGCCCAGGACGATGCAGCGAAAGAAGCGGAAGCACTGGAAAAAGCGGCCCGTCCGCCACGTCCACCGCGTCCACCACGCGAACCGCGTGAAGCGCGCGAGAACGGCGATACGGCAGCAGCACCACGCGAACGCGGTGAACGCCCTGAACGCGCCGAGCGTCCGGAACGCACGGAACGTCCAGAGCGCGCCGAGCGTCCGCCACGCCAGCCACGCGAAGCACGCGAACCACGCGCCGACAAGGCTGTTGTTGCTGAAGTGAAAGCTGAAGAGCTGGCACTGGTTGGCGCCACCGCCAGCGCAGTCAATGTCGTCGTGCCGTCAAACGGTCCTGAATCCGACGCCGCACCGGCAAACCTGCTGAAAGCGTCGGCAAATGCCGGCCCTGAAGGCGAAGAGACGGAAAATGACGTGGAAGGCGAAGAACCGCGCCGCCGCCGTCGTCGTGGCGGCCGCAACCGCAACCGCCGCGATCGCGAAACGGGCGAGCTGATCGAATCGGCAAACGGTGACAACGAAGGCCAGGACGCACCAGTGATCAGCTTTACGGTCGCTCCGGCGCCGGAAGCTGCAGCGGATGCCGCTCCAGTCGCCGTCGTGGCCGCCGCCGCTGTCGTCGCCGTTACCGCACCAGTGGAAGCTGCATTGGATGCCGCTCCTGCCGTCGTGGCTGAAGTCGTGGAAGTGGTCGAAGTGGTGGAAGTGGTCAAGGTTGAAGAAGCCGCACCAGCCGCTGAAGTGATCGTGCCGCCAGCCCCTGTCGAAGCCGCCGTTGCTGCAGCGCAAGCTGAACCAGCCGCTGCCGAACCAGCACCAGCTGCCGAGTACAGCTTTGCCGAGAAAGCGGAACCAGCACCGACGCCGGCTCCGGCGGAAGTCATCGTCGAAGCGGCGCCAGTCGTGGAAACGGCAGCTGCCGTGGAAACCGCCGCCGTGGCGGAGGAAGTTCCAGCAGCGGCGCCAGTCGCCGAAGCGGCACCAGCCGTGGTGGAAGCGGCCCCGGTGGTTGCCGAAGCGGCTCCCGTGCCTGCTCCGGCACCAGCGCCAGCGCCTGTCGTTGCTCCTGCTCCTGCTCCTGCTCCTGCCGCGCCGCTGGACTTGAGCGCGGTGCTCGGTTCGGCCGGTCTGACCCTGGCTGCCACCGATCCGGAAAAACTGCGCCTGGCGCAGGAAGCGGCCGCCAAGGCAGTCGCTCCGGTCCGCAAGCCACGCGAACGCAAGCCATTGCCGCCGCAATCGGATGAGCCGTTGATCCAGGTCAACACGCAACGTCCATAAGCGCGCCGGGTTCGCCCAGCCGCCAATGATAAAAGGGGAAGCTCAGGCTTCCCCTTTTTTATGTCCACTTTTTTGCTGCCATCCACCCGCCATGCACGAGAACGCCAACCTGCCTCCCGCCCCCGTCAGCCTGCGCAGCGCCTTCTGGTACTGGCTCAAGCTGGGCTGCGTCAGCTTTGGCGGCCCGGCCGGGCAAATCGCCATGATGCATGCGGAGCTGGTGGAAAAGCGGCGCTGGATTTCCGAGCAGCGTTTCCTGCACGCGCTCAATTACTGCATGCTGCTGCCGGGGCCGGAAGCGACCCAGCTGGCCATCTACATCGGCTGGCTGATGCATCGCACGCGCGGCGCCCTGGTGGCGGGCCTGCTGTTTTTGCTGCCCTCGCTGCTGGTGCTGATCGCCCTGTCCTGGCTGTACATGGCGTATGGCCACGTGGGCGCCATCGCCGGCGTCCTGTACGGCATCAAGCCGGCCGTCGTCGCCATCGTGCTGGCGGCCGCGTGGCGCCTGGGCCGGCGCACCTTGCGCAGCCCCGCCCTGATCGCCATCGCGGCGGCCGCATTTGTCGCCATCGCCGCGCTACAGCTGCCATTTCCGCTGATCGTGCTCGCCGCCGCCTTGCTCGGCATGGCGGGCGGGCGCTGGCTGCCGGACCACTTTCATGCCAACGGCGCGTCGCATGGCGGCGCGGCCCGCTACGGCGCAGCCCTGATCGATGACGACACGCCGACGCCGGACCACGCGCGCTTCCGCTGGTCGCGCCTGCTTGGCACGGCCGCCATGGGCCTGGCGCTGGCCTTCTTCGTCTGGCTGGGCCTGGCGCTGGCGGGCGGCGCGGACCAGCCGCTGGCGCAGATGGGCGTGTTTTTCAGCAAGGCGGCCCTGCTCACGTTCGGCGGCGCGTATGCCGTGCTGCCCTACCTGGTGCAGGGCGCCGCCGACCACTACCATTGGATCACCAGCGCGCAAATGATGGATGGCCTGGCGCTGGGCGAAACGACGCCCGGCCCCCTGATCATGATCGTCGCCTTCATCGGTTTTGTCGGCGGCTGGAGCCATGCCGTGACAGGTGAGCAGCTGTGGCTGGCAGGCGTGTGCGGCGCGCTCGTCGCCAGCTGGTTTACTTTCCTGCCCTCGTTCATCTTCATCCTGGCCGGCGCGCCCCTCGTGGAAGCGTCGCGCGGCAATCTGCGCCTGAGCGCGCCCCTGACGGCCATCTCGGCAGCCGTGGTCGGCGTCATCGCCAGCCTGGCCCTGTTCTTTGGCCACCATGTCTTCTGGCAAACAAGCCCGCTGCCGCACTGGGACTGGCTGGCGATTGCCATCGCGCTGGCGGCCGGCGTGGCGCTGATCCGGTTTCAAGTGGGCACCATCAAATTGCTGCTCGCCTGTGCCATCTTCGGCCTCGTGCTATCGTATCTGCCTTGACCGATTTTACGTAAGTGGCATGACCTTTCATGGCTGACAAGATTATCTACCTCGCCGAAGCCCGCAATGGGGCACCGGCGATCCCCGCACGGCTGGAAAGTCCCAGCGGCAACGTGGCCGACAGCCTGGGCCGGCCCCTGCACGACTTGCGCATCTCGATTACCGACCGCTGCAATTTCCGTTGCGTGTATTGCATGCCGAAGGACGTGTTCGACAAGAACCACGTGTATCTGCCGCACACGGATTTGCTGTCGTTCGAGGAAATCACGCGCATCGCGCGCCTGTTCGTTGAACACGGCGTGGAAAAGATCCGCCTGACGGGCGGCGAGCCGCTGCTGCGCAAGAATATCGAAAAGCTCATCGCCATGCTGGCCGCACTGCGCACGCCGTCGGGCCAGCCGCTGGACCTGACCCTGACCACCAACGGTTCCTTGCTGGCCAGAAAAGCGCAGGCGCTCAAGGATGCAGGCCTGAACCGCGTGACCGTGTCGCTCGACTCGCTCGACGACGCTACCTTCAAGCGCATGAACGACGTCGATTTCGCTGTCGCCGACGTGCTGCACGGCATCGATGCGGCGCACGCGGCGGGCCTGGGACCCATCAAGATCAATATGGTCGTCAAGGCCGGCATGAACGAGCAGGAAATCGTGCCCATGGCGCGCCACTTCAAGGGCACGCCGTATATCCTGCGTTTCATCGAATACATGGACGTGGGCGCGTCGAATGGCTGGAACTTGCAGGAAGTCATCCCTTCGGCTGAAGTCGTGCGCCGCATCAGCGCGCACATGCCCTTGCGGCCGATTAACCCGAACTACACGGGCGAGACGGCGGCGCGCTGGCGCTATGCGGATGGCAGCGGTGAAATCGGCCTCATTTCCAGCGTCACGCAAGCGTTCTGCGCCGACTGCAGCCGTGCCCGCCTCTCGACCGAGGGCAAGCTGTACACGTGCCTGTTTGCCAGCAGCGGCCACGACCTGCGCAGCCTGCTGCGCGGCGGCCGCAGCGATGCTGAAATATCCTCGGCCGTGGCGCAGCTGTGGCGCGGCCGCGGCGACCGCTATTCGCAATTGCGCACCAGCCAGACGGATTTGACGGGCGGTGCACTTGAGCACGGTAAAAAGAAAGTGGAAATGTCGTACATCGGCGGCTGAATCCGGGGCGGCGCACGCCCCGCGCTGCTACCATGGCGCATGCACCAATTTCCCTATCTGACATGATCAACAAACACGACATTACCGGCCTGATCCTGGCCGGCGGCCTCGGCACGCGCATGGGCCAGCGCGACAAGGGTATGTTGCACCTGCATGGCCAGCCCCTGGCCCGCCACGTGCTGCAGCGCCTGGCGCCGCAAGTGGGCCAGCTGGCCATCAGTGTCCACGCGGATGCCGGCGATTACACAAGCTTCGGCCTGCCCGTGTGGCCGGACGCACTGCCGGGCCAGCTGGGTCCCCTGGCCGGCCTGCACAGCGGCATGCGGCACGCCGGCACGCCCTACCTGCTGACCGTGCCGTGCGATTCACCCCTGCTGCCGCCCGACCTGGCAGCGCGCCTGGCGGCCGGTTTGATCGAGAACAATGCCGACCTGGCCATCGCTGTCACCGAGGAAATCGATGCAGCGACGGGATCGACCGTGCGCCGTCCGCACCCCGTCTTCTGTCTCGTCAAGACATCGGCATTGCCCCAGTTAGACTCTTATCTGCGCAGCGGAGAACGCCGCATGCGCACCTGGCACGGCCCCTTGAAGCTGGCCGAAGTACTCTTCGAGAACAATAGCGCGTTCGGCAACATCAATACGCCAGACGAGCTGGCCGCCCTGCAGGCGCAGGGCTTGTCCGTGCCGATGGCGCAAGCCATCCTGGCCGACACCGTCGCGCCCGTCGCCGAGATCGAGGAACTGGCGCTGCCGCAAGCGTTCGAGCGCATCCTGGCGGCCGACATCATCTCGCCCATCAGCGTGCCCGCGCACGACAATTCCGCCATGGATGGCTATGCCCTGCATGGGGCAGACCTCGGTGGCGACGCACCCGTGACCCTGGCAGTGGTCGATACCATCCTGGCCGGACGTCCCGGCACGGTCAACGTCGGGCGCGGGCAATGCGCACGCATCATGACGGGCGCCGTCATGCCGGACGGCTGCGACAGCGTGGTGCCGCAGGAACTGGTGCGGCACGCCAGCGAGCACAGCATCACCATGGCGCCGGACTGCATCCGCCCCGGCGACAACCGTCGTTTCAAGGGCGAAGACTTGATGCAAGGCCAGCCTGCGCTGCTGCAGGGCAAACTACTCGGACCGGCCGAACTGGGGCTGCTGGCCTCGCTGGGCATCGCCACAGTGCCCGTGCGCCGGCGCCTGCGCGTGGCCTTCTTTTCCACGGGCGACGAATTGCGCTCGATCGGCGAACCGCTCGACGCGGGCTGCATCTACGACAGCAACCGCTACACCCTGCTGGGCATGCTGACCCGTTTGGGCTGCGAAGTGCTCGACATGGGCATCGTCAAGGACAATCCACAAGCGCTGGAAGCTGCCCTGCGCGGCGCCTGCGCCAAGGCCGACGTCATCGTCACCTCGGGCGGCGTGTCCAGCGGCGCGGCCGATTTTACGCGCGAGATCCTCGCCCGCCTCGGTGACGTGGCCTTCTGGCAAATCAACATGCGCCCGGGCCGCCCCATGGCCTTTGGCCGGATTGCCAGCGAGGGCGACACAGCCCTGCTGCTGGGGCTGCCCGGCAACCCCGTGGCCGTGATGGCGGCGTTTTATTTCCTCGCCCGCCCCACCCTGCTGCGCCTGATGGGCGCCGATGCGGACACGTCCACCCTGCCGCTGCTGCAAGTGGCGGCGCAAACGCCCATCCGCAAGAAACGGGGCCGCACGGAATACCAGCGCGGTATCGTCGAACGCGACGCGGACGGGCGCCAGCACGTGCGCGTGACGGGTGCGCAAGGCTCGGGCATCCTGCGTTCGATGACGCAAGCCAATTGCATGATCGTGCTGCATGAAGCGCAAGGCCACGTGGCGGCCGGCGACCTCGTCGACGTCGTGCTGTTCCATGGGCTGATCTAAGCAGCTCCCCCTTCCCGTCTCCTGAACGGCCCGCCCTGCGCGGGCCGTTTGCATTTCCCCATTGCAATCAATTCCCCTGCGCGGCCGATGTTCGCCTATCGAGATAAAAATATCAATCATTTCCCCTTAAAACAAATCAATAAACACAACACTAATTGCAATAATTTTATTTATTAGTTGATATTGAAGTTTCTTCGGTGATAACATTCGAACTCATACAAAAAAGTTCAATTTTGATATTGTTTTCACGAGGAACAACAATGAGACACAGCTCATGGATCGCGGGAGCCAGCTTGCTGGGTACGGCCTGCATGCTTGCCACCTTGTCCCTGGCGCCCTTGCCTGCCAGCGCGAAAGGCATCGCGCGCGCCGATGTGCTCGATAACTGCAACTGGAATCGTCCCGGCGTCGACCCGTTCATGGGTGACGTGGTGGCGGCCGTGGACCGCTATACGGATATCGCGCCGCCCGTACGCGAACAATTGAAGGAGCGCATGCGTGCGCGCCAGTACGATGAGATCGTCGTGATCAGCCGCGACGCCATCCGCGGCAAGGGCAATTACAACGCGCGCATCAGCGACATGCATTTCGGCCCGGGTCGCGTTTGCCGCAACGTCACGCGCGCGGGCTGGAACGAGCAGATGCAGGAACGGGGACTCGTGTATTGCGTGCAGGGCCAGTGCATCCTGGTGCCGACGATCTGCCGCAACGTCAGCCGTATCACGCAAGCGCCCGCATCAGCGCCGCCAGCGGCCGGTGCCGCTCCCGGCGGTGCGGCACCCGTTGCCGCCGCGCCCGCCGCCCCGGCAGCGGCAGGCGTACCACTGATCGACAACCCCGACGCCTTGCGCGGCGGTTCCTTCACGGGCGGCGCCATGCCGCCCGAGGTGGCCAGCATTCCTTTCCTACCCTTCGATTATGTGCGTACCGTCGGCGGCATCACGTCGCCGGCCGGCATGGGCGGCGGAGGTGGTGGTGGTGGTGGCGGCAGCGGCCGGCCGCCGGACCAGGGCAGCAGCATCATCGTGCCGCCCACCGTGATCATCCCTACCTTGCCACCGACCGTGCCGACCGTCTTGCCGGCCGTGCCGGAACCGCAAACCTGGGCCATGCTGCTGGCGGGACTGGCGCTGACAGCCTTCGGCGCCAGAAAACGCCTTGCCAGCAAGCATGCCGCTTGAGGCGTAGCCAGCCGTATGCGGACTTGTTACTATGGTGCATTCCAGACAAGGACCGCCATGCCCGACATCGATAGCCGTTCGACACGTCTCGTTGCACTGCGCAACGAAGGCCGGCACGCGGAAGCGCTGCCGCTGCTGCAACAGCTGTTCGCCGAGGCCGGGCAAACCCTGAATCCGGCAAGGTCGAGCTATTTCATTGTCATGCTGGAGTGGAAGTTTTTGGCCGAGGCATACGCGCCAGCGTACGCCGCCCTGCAGGCGGAGCGTGATGCGCAAATCCAGTTGCTGCTGTCGGGCCAGCATGATTTCGGCCACCACGACAGCCGCGCGCCACAGGCAGGCAGCACGTTTGGCCGCAGGTCGCGCTTCTCTCTCATCGCCGAGATGAACGACACGCTGGGCGATGCCCGCTCCACCGCCGACCTGTTCGCCCAGCTGGACGCCAGCGCCCCCGAACTGGCGCGCCAATACGCTTGGCAAGCCCTGCCAGCTGTTGTCGAGGCGGGCAATTTCGCGCTCGCGGACCGCTATCACCGCGCCCCGCTGGAGCACCTCGATATGGTCAATGCCCTGTCCGCCAGCCTGCCCCTGTTTCCTGCGCCGGGCACGCCGCCGCGCCTGGCGGCGGAGTTGATGAATCTGGCAAAAGACGTGCGGATCTCCGCTGCCATACTGCGTGGACAAGGGCAAAGCGCCGAGGCGGACGCACTGGGCGCTGCCTTGCTTGCCGGCCTGGCGAATGACGCCATGCGCACACTGGCACAGCGCGAACTCGATGCGCCAGGCAGCATCACCGCTGAACTAGTCAACCATCAGATGGCGCAAGAACAGCAAGACCAGCAGACTTAGCCGGCCGCTGCGGCGAACGAAGCGGCGCTATTCGGCATCCGCCTTACCCAGCAGCAAGGCGGCTGCCTCGCCCGGCAAGGCTTCCACCGATTTCAATTTGCGCGCCATCTGCCGGCTGCGCACTTCCGCGCTTTCGATATTCTTCGCCGCCTTTTCCAGGGTCAGCCGGGTTTGCGACAGCACCTCGCCGAACTTGCCGAATTCCGTCTTGACGGCGCCCAGCACCTGCCACACTTCGGACGAGCGCTTTTCCAGCGCCAGGGTGCGGAAACCCATCTGCAAGCTGTTGAGCAAGGCAGTCAGAGTCGATGGCCCGGCGATGCTGACCCGGTGCACGCGCTGCAATTCGTCGGCCAGTCCCGGGCGGCGCAGCACTTCCGCATACAGCCCCTCGGTAGGCAGGAACAGGATGGCAAAGTCGGTGGTCAGCGGCGGCGCCAGGTATTTCTCGGCGATGGTTTTCGCTTCGCCCCGCACGGCCCGCTCCAGTTCGCGTCCGGCCAGGGCCACGCCGTCGGCATCGGCCCGCTCGGCCGCCTCGACCAGACGCTCGTATTGTTCCTTGGGGAATTTCGCGTCAATCGGCATCCACACGGGCGGCCCGCCGTCGACCATGCCCGGCAGTTTCAAGGCGAATTCCACGCGCGCGCCGCTGCCCGGCAAGGTTTCCACATTCTTCGCGTACTGGTCGACAGTGAGTACCTGCTCCAGCAGCATTTCCAGCTGCACTTCGCCCCACGTTCCCCGCGTCTTGACGTTGGTGAGCACCCGCTTCAAATCGCCCACGCCCAGCGCCAGCTGCTGCATCTCGCCCAAGCCCTGATGGACTTTTTCCAGCCGCTCCGACACTTGCTGGAACGAGGCGGACAGGCGCGTTTCCAGGGTCGCGTGCAGTTTCTCGTCGACCGTCTTGCGCATCTCTTCCAGACGCGCGCCATTGTCGGCCTGCAAGTCGCGGATCTTGTTTTCCAACGTGGCACGCACTTCCAGCATGCGCTGGGCATTCGATTCCGTCAGTTGCGCCAGAGTTTGATTGGTACTCTCGGCAAAGCGCGCCAGGCTTTGCGCCTGTTCTTCGCGTCCGACTTTGCCCTGCGCCTGCATCTGCGTGCGCAGGCTGTCGAGCTGTTGCAGGGTCGCCGCCTGGAATTGCGCCAGGCCCGCCGCCAGGTCTTGCCGCGTGGCCTGTGCCGAGGCCTGCAGCTGCAGCCGCACTTCGCGCTCGACCCGGTCGATGCGCTCCAGGCTTTGCTGCTGGTGCTGCTGCACCAGGGCCAGGGTGGTGGCGCCATCGCCAGCCGCGCCACGCGGGCGCAGCAAGATCAATAGCAACAGGATGATGGCGACGATGGCGGCGCCCAGCAGGCTGTAGAACTCGATTGGGCTCATGGGATCAGTCAGGTTTGTTGCGCATCCAGTCGGCCGTCTGATAGAACGATTCCATCAGGCGCACGCGCAAGGACTCTTCGATACCCGTGTCTTCCATGGCCCAGGCCATGGCGCGCAGCCATTGGTCGCGCTCACTGGTGCCGATGGCATACGGCAAGTGACGGGCGCGCAGGCGCGGGTGGCCGAATTTCTCGATATACAAATCCGGTCCGCCCATCCAGCCCGTCAGGAAAAAATACAGCTTGTCGCGCGAACCGTCCGTCGATGGCGGATGCATGACGCGGATGCCGGCAAACTCGGGCTCGAGCTCCATCAAGTCATAAAAACGGTCGACCATTTCGCGCAGCACGGGGGCGCCGCCGATGGTCTCGTACAGGGTGGGGGCAGTGGTATCAGTCATGGCCGCCATGATAGCGCAAGCGCTGGCGGCCCATGCGGCGCCAGCACCCTCTGCCACAATAAATGGCAATATACTTGACCAATCAAGCTTTTATCAAATACTATGCAATTTTAAACCCGGGACAAAACAGCATGTCAACCACCACCCAAGCTCCTTTGCTACGCAATATCAACTTCCGCTGGCTGCTCGGCGGCGGCCTCGTGTCGATGCTCGGTGACCAGTTCAGCATGCTGGCCCTGCCTTGGCTGGTGCTGAGCCTGACAAACGATAGCCTGAGCCTGGGCATCGCCGTGGCCCTGATGGGCGCGCCGCGCGCCGTGCTCATCTTGTTCGGCGGCACCATCGCCGACCGTTACTCGCCCCGGCGCGTGCTGCTGCTGAGCAAATATGCAAACGCCGCCATCCTGCTGGCGCTGTCCGGCCTGCTGATGCTGGACCTGGCCAGTGTGGCGCTTGCGTATGCGGCCGCGCTGGCGCTGGGCGTCGCCTCCGCCTTCGGCATTCCCGCCGGCACCGCCATCCTGCCGCAAGCCGTGCTGCCGCAAGTGCTGCAAACGGCCAACAGCCTGCAGATGGGCGCGCGCCAGTTGTCCTTGCTGGCCGGCCCGCTGCTGGCGGCGCTCGTACTCGGCGCCCACGATGGCGGGCAGCAAACCGGCATGGCGGCGCTGGCCGCCGCCTTTGCCATCGATGCGCTGACGTTTCTGTTCTCGGCCTGGACCTTGCGGCAAGTCAGCCTGCGGCCACTGGCAGCGGCCACAGCGGCGCAAGGCATGTGGCGCGACATGGCGGCGGGCCTGTGCATGGTGTGGCGCGACATGGCCTTGCGCAGCTGCTATGCCTACTGGGCGGTGGTGGCGTTCTTCGTCATGGGTCCGCTGCAAGTGGCTCTGCCAGTACTGGCCAGCGAGCGCCTGCACGGCGCCCCGGCGCTCGGTTTGCTGATGGGCGCGCACGGCGCCGGTACCCTGGCCGGCATGCTGGCGTCCAGCCTGAGCGGCGCCTGGCTGCGCCGCCGCTTCGGCGCCACCCTGCTCGCCGTCGATGCGGTCGTGGGCCTGCTGCTGATGGCGCTGGGGCAAATCGATACAGCCTGGCAGGGCGCGGCCTTGCTGGCCGTCACGGGATTGCTGGGCGGCTATGTGCAGGTGACCATCTTTACCTGGATACAGCGGCGCGTGGCGCCCGCCATGCTGGGCCGGGCGATGGCGCTGTTCATGGGCATCTTCCTGGGACTGGCGCCGCTGTCCGCGGCGGCCACGGGCGCGCTGCTGCGCCACCTGAGCGTGGGCGAACTGTTCTGCGCCGGCGGCACCCTGCTGCTGGCCGCCGCCATCGCCGCCGCCCTGCTCACGGATATTGCGCGCATCGCGGCCACCGATTACATCACCCAAGCTTGAGGAAACCGCACCATGGATAAAACACAGCAAGCTGCCTTGAAAGCAGCTTACCGGCAACAAGCACCCGCACTGGGCATCATCGCGCTGCGCCACCTGCCCAGCGGCCGCACCCTGCTCGAACGCAGCCGCAATGCGCCCGGCGCGCTGAACCGCCACCGCTTCGAACTCGCGCTGGGCTCGCACCGCAATGCGCGCCTGCAGGCGGACTGGCGGCGCGACGGCGAGGCGGCTTTCCGCTTCGACATCATCGACACCGTCAAGCCATCGGCCGATCCCGGTTTCGATGCGGATGCAGAACTGGACGCCCTGCTGGCGCTGCACCAGGCGCAGCTGCTGGAACAGGGGCAATCACGCTATTGAGCGGCCATGCTTTACACTTGTGCACTCACGCACTGCGCAGCAAATGAAAAGGATGCCATGACCGATCTCACTCCCCCGCCGCCGGACGGCGGCAGCGCGCTGGACTTTTGCCTGCGCCTGGCGCGCGCCCAGGCCATGCTCGTGCGCCGCTTCGACAGCACCCTGGGCAATCTGCATGGCTTGAGCTTTGGCGATTATCAATTGCTGTACCACTTGCAGCGGGCACCCGGCGGACGCCTGCGCCGCATCGACCTGGCCGAGCGCCTGGCGCTGACGGCGTCCGGCATCACGCGTTCGCTGATGCCGCTGGAAAAAATCGGTCTGGTGGCGCGCCAGGCCGATGCGCGCGATGCCCGCGTCGGCTACGCCGCCATCACGGCCGCAGGACTGGCATTGCTGGCGCACGCGAATACGACGGCGCAGGCGCTGGGCCAGGAATTGCTGGGTAATGCCAGCGCGGAACAGCTGGCGCCCCTGTCCCTGCTATTGAACGGCATCGCCGGCAACCAGCCCGGCCAAGTCTGAGGTCTACACCAGCGCCAGCTTGCGCAGGCGCCGCGTCGATGGCCAGCGCGCCATGCCCGTCTCGTCGCGGATGGCGGCGCAGGTGGCCAGCACCCTGGCGCACTCGTCCTCGCGCAAGCCCGCATTCAGGGTCAGGCGCACCAGCGAGCGGTTTTTCGGCGTGGCCGGCGCGCAGAAGACGGCGCCGTAGATGCCATGCCGTTCCAGCGCCTTGCGCAGGATCAGGGTATCGGGTTCGCTGCCCGCTTCCAGCGCGATGATCTGCTCGGTGCCGTCGCTGACGTTGTAGCCCAGATCCATCAGCCCCTGGCGCAACTGCACGCTGTGGCGGTGCAGCGCGGCGCGGCGGCCATCGGCGGCGCGGATGAAGTCGAGCGCCGCATCGAACCACGCCAGCTCGTGTTCGAGCAGGCAGGAGCTGAAGATGGCGGGCCGCGAGGCGGACAAAAAATACCCCTTGAAACGGGCCGAACAGGTAATCAGCCCGGCCCGGCCCGCAAACGCCTTGGCCAGCGACGCCGTGCGGAAATGCACGCGTTCGGCCAGCCCCAGCTCCACCACCAGCCCCGCGCCCTGCGGGCCGTGCGTGCCCAGCGAGTGCGACTCGTCGACGATCAGCATGCTGCCGCTGCGCTCGGCGATTTCCACCATCTCCAGCAGCGGCGCCACGCTGCCATTCGTACTGTACAGCGCATCGACGATGATGATGCCGGGGCCATGCTTGTCGATCTGGCGCTGCAGGTGGGTGCCATCGTTGTGCAAAAAAGCAACAGGCACGGCTTGCGCCGATTGCACGCCCTCCCACAGCGAAGCATGGGCCTGCATGTCGAGGTACACGGGGATGCCGGGTCCGGCCAGGCTTTGCAGCAAGCCCACGTTGGCGGCCCAGCCCGACTGCGCCAGCACGCACGCTTCGCTGCCCAGATAGTCCGCGAATTTTTGTTCCAGCCGGTGCTGGCGGCTGCCTTCCTGCAGGAAGACGGACGACATCAGCATGGCGCCGCCGCCCTGCAAGACGCGCGCCTGGGCCGCCAGCAGCGCCGCCTCGCCGGCGATGTTCAGGTAATCATTACCTGCCAGCATGACCGCACTGGCCGGCATGGCTTGCCATTCGTGCAAATGCTGGCCGCCAAGCAGCTTCTCGATGCGCTCGACGTAATGTTCATCCATGCGCACACGCACGAAGGCGGGCATCCGTTGTTCGGCGTGGATGGCGCGGGACGACAGGGGGGAAATGGCGTTTAACATAGGAACTCCTGATTGGTTGCGAGGGAACTACCGCATCCAACATGCGCGAGCCATCGGGCAAGAGTTTGATACAGCTCAACAGTTATGCCGATATCCTGCTGATACAGAGGGAACCCGCCGATCATGTTGCATTGACACGCCTCAACGAACGCGCCCCCTGATCATGAAGCATGCGCAGTCCCCTTCCGGAAAACGATGGCAAGGCAAGCTGCTCCAGCCTTTCCTGCATTTCCACGACGCCATCGAACACACGCCTGTGCGGCGCGCACAGGTGCGTAAGCTGGCGCTCATCGGTGCGCTGGGCATGCCCCTGTACTACGCGCTATGGCATTATTTTTTTCCGCAGGAATATGAATCGTCGCTGCTGCGCATCGTGGCGGCGCTGCTGTTCCTGCCCGCGCTATGGCCCGACCGCTTCAGCAATACCTGGTTCAGCGTCTACCTGTTCCTGGGGCTGACCTTCGAATTGCCGTTTTTCTTCACATACATGTTCCTGATGAACCATGCCTCGACCATGTGGGCGCATTCGCTGCTGGTAGCGTTGGTCGTGCTGTTTCACTTCGATACGCGCATCGCCATACTCGCCTACCTGAGCGGCACCCTGCTGGCCTGCCTGGCGTTTGCCGTGGCCGGCGATCCCGCCTTCCTGCTCAACGGCGACGTCTTGCAGCATTTGCCCGTGCACTGGTTCACGATTGCCGTACTGTCCGTGGTCAAGGTGGGGCGCAATGTGGGTGCGCAAGAGAAACTGGCCGGGCTGGCGGCAGGCCTGGGCAGCGTGGCACACGAATTGCGCACGCCGCTCGTCAGCGTCGAGGCGAACGTGCGCGGGCTGCAGCGCGGGCTACAGCAAAACCTGCAAGACCAGCCACCCGACGCGGCCAGCCTGGAAGCGCTGGCGCGCATCCAGTTCGAAGTGCGCCATATGCACCACATGATCGATCTGTTCCTGCTCAGTGCCAGCGCCGTCAACCGCAAGCTCGAAGCGAATGAAGCGGTGGCCATGCACGACAGCGTGGCGGCCGTGCTGCGCCGCTATCCGTTTACCAGCACGGCCCAGCGCGACATCGTCAAGATCGACGTGCGCGCCGATTTCACGTTTCCCGGCCAGTCGGAACTGTGCGTGGTGATCCTGCTCAACCTGCTGCGCAATGCCTTGAAAAGCATCCACCGCGCGGGCAAGGGCCGCGTGCGCATCATCATCGATGGCGCCCATCCCGTGCCGCGCCTGCTGTTCATCGACACGGGCTGCGGCATCGCCACCAGCCGCCTGCCGCTGATCTTCGACCGCTTCTATTCCTATCCCTCGCACAACGGCAGCGGCATCGGCCTGGCCCTGTGCCGACAAATCATGCAAGCCTGGCAAGCGCGCATCCGCTGCGTCGCGCGCGAAGGCGCCTACGCCATCTTCGTACTGGAATTTCCCCAGCCCCTGCCCGTGCCCACGCACAACCGTTTTCCATCCATCCACCGCGCGAGGTGACGCATGCAACTGCCCGTCTACACCCATCCGACCCTGACCGTACTGATCGACGACAGCGATTCCTTCCTGAAAAGCCTGGCGTTCCAGCTCGATCCTGGCCTGGCGCGCAAGACTTTTCACGACACCAGCAGCGCCCTGCACTGGCTGCGCCAGAGTGCGCAACCGGGCGAAACGCCGCTGCACGTGAACTTCGACACGCAAAACCTGCCGCCCGACCAATGCAACGTGGCGCTCGATATCGAACGCATCTGGCGCATCAGCGGCCAGGCGCAGCGCTTTGCCGTGCCCTCCGTGCTGGTGGTCGATTATTCGATGCCGCAGATGAATGGCCTGGAATTTTGCGAGGCCGTGCGCGATCTGCCGTGCAAGAAGATTTTATTTACGGGCGCGGCCGATGAAAAAGTGGCCGTGACGGCCTTCAACCGGGGCTTGATCGACCGCTACATCAAGAAAAGCGACGACGATGCGCTCGACATCCTGGAACAGGAAATCGTGGCCTTGCAGCGCGAATTCTTCCTGCAGCAATCGGAGACCGTGCGCGATTTGCTGATGCTGCACGATTACACTTTCCTGCAAGACGAGGCGCTGGCCGCCGTCGTGCACGAGCTGTGCCAGCGCCATGGCTTTGTCGAATACTATATTTTTCCCAATCCCAGCGGCATCCTGTTCTTCACGCGCGACGGCCACGCCAAGCTGATGATCATCGAGACGGAACGCAGCCTGCACACGCAGTACGAAATGGCGCGCGACAGCGACGCGCCCGAGTCATTGCTGCTGGCGCTGCTGGAAATGCGCGTGATCCCGTATTTCTCCGACGCCGACAGCGACGGCATGTACGCGGCGCAGATCGGAGAAAACTGGTTCCGCTACTGCGCCGCGCCCACCATCTGCCTGGGTCGCGTGACGTATTTCTGGGCCCTGTTCGACGTGCCGGCGCACCAGCTGGGGCAAGCAGTCATGTCCTACTCGCAATTTTTGCGCGCGGGCGCGGGCGACAGCGTCAGCGCTTAGGACTAGCCTTCGCGCAGGGTCTGCAGCGGCGGATGTTTGAGCACATTGCGCAAGCCCAGCCAGCCGCCGGCGATCGCGCACAGGGCGCCGGCCAGCAGGCCGAACGCCCACACACCGGGCGCGAAGCTCCAGGCGAACTTGAACTGGTACGTGGCCAGGGCCCAGCCCATGGCGGCCGCGCCCGATGCGGCCAGCAAGCCGGCCAGCGCGCCGACGAGCGAGAACTCGATCAGCTGCGCCTGCGCCAGCTGGCGCCGCGTGGCGCCCAAGGCGCGCAGCAAGCCCGCTTCGCGCGTGCGCTCATCCTGCGAACCCATCAGGGCCGCATACAGCACCAGCAAGCCCGAGGCCAGGGTGAAGGCGAAGAGGAATTCAACGGCCGTGACCACCTGGTCCAGCACGCCCTGAATCTGTTTGAGCACGCCGCCCACGTCGACCACCGTCAGGTTCGGGTAGTCGCGCAGCAGAGCATTCCCCAGGTCCGCCTGCGCGGGCGGCAGGTGAAACGCCGTGATCCACGTCTGCGGCGTGTCCGCCATGGCGGCAGGGTTGATGATGACGAAGAAATTGACGCGCATCGAGCCCCATTCCAGCTTGCGCAAACTCGTGATGGCCGCCTCCACGGGCTGGCCGGCGATGTCGAAGCGCAGCTTGTCGCCCAGTTTCAGCTTCAGGGTCTTGGCGATGCCCTCTTCCACCGACGCTTCGGCAGGCGCGCCGGGCGCATTGGCGAACCACTTGCCGGCCACCAGCTTGTTTTCTTCCTGCATGGTGGACATCGTCGACAAGTTGAATTCGCGGTCGGCCAGGCCCTTGGCGCGGTCGTCTTCGTAGGTGCTTTCCGTGATGGCGTTGCCGTTCACGGCCACCAGGCGCCCGCGTATCATCGGATACAAAGGCGCATTGGCCACGCCCGCTTGCGACAGGCGCGCGGCGATCGGCTCTTTCTGTTCGGGCAGGATATTGATCATGAAACGGTTCGGCGCGTCCGGCGGCGTGGCATTACGCCAGGCCACCATCAGGTCACCGCGCACCACCGTCAGCAGCAGCAAGGCCATCAAGCCCAGGGCCAGCGAGACCACCTGGATGACGGTGGCGCCCGGGCGGCGCTGCAAGGACGTGACGGCAAAGCGCCAGCCCTGGTGGTTGAAAACGCCGCGCAGGGTTTTCAGCGACTTGATGCCCAGCCAGCCGGCCAGCGCGAACAGGGCGAAGCCGCCGAGGAAGCCGGCCGCCGTCAGCAGCGCCAGTTTCACGTCGCCCGCCTGCCACAACAGCAGCACGACGAAGGCGGCGATGCCCAGGCCATACGTGGCCACGGCCAGCGCCTGCGGCGGCTCCTGCTCGCGGCGGATCACGCGGTTATGCGGGACATTGCGCAACTGCAAAATCGGCGGCAGGGCAAAACCCAGCAAGAGCAGCATGCCGGTGGCCACGCCTTGCAGCGCGGGCAGCATGGACACGGGCGGCAAGTCGTTCTGTACCAGTTTTCCCAATAACTCCAGCAGCACCAGGTGGCCGCCGAAACCGACTATCACGCCGACGACGCTGCCGGCCAGGCCGACGAACAGGAATTCGATCACGTACATGGTCGTGACCTGGTTTTGCGTCAATCCCAGGCAGCGCAGCATGGCGCACGCGTCCAGGTGGCGCAGCATGAAGCGGCGCGCGGCCATGGCCACGGCGACAGCCGCCAGCATGGCCGACAGCAAGCCGACGAGGGACAGGAAACGGTCGGCGCGGTCCAGGGTCGACTGCATCTGCGGGCTGCCCGATTCCAGCGATTCGATGCGCACGCCCTTGATGGCCTGCGTCTTGATCTGGCTTTCCAGCCTGGCTTGATACTGCGCAAGCTCGGCGGCCTTGGCCGGTGGCGCCGACAGCAGCAGCCGGTACGACACGCGCGAGCCGTTCTGCACCAGCGCCGTGGCGGCCAGGTCGCCCAGGGGCAGCATCACGCGGGGCGCGAAGTTCAAGAAGGAGGCGCCGCGGTCCGGTTCGCTGGCGATCAGTTGCGTGACGGTAAATGCCTTGTCACCGAGGGTCAGGGTATCGCCCAGCTTGGCGTTCAGGCTGGACAGGATCGCCGCATCGACCCACAGGGTGCCGGGCGCCGGCACCTGGTCCGTGGGCCGTCCCACGGCATCCTGCGCTTCGCTCAGTGTGGTCGTGATTTTCAGCTTGCCCCGCTGCGGGTAGCCGGGCGAGACGGCCTTGATGGACGCCAGCTGCGACAGCGACTGCTCGCCCTCGCCCGCCTGCGCCATGCTGGGAAACGTCACCGTGTCGGCCAGGATGAAGCCGCGCTGTTGCGCCTCGGCGCGCCACGCCGCATTGACGGGCTGGTCGGCGTTGATGACGAGATCGGCCCCCAGCAGCTGGTGCGCGTCGCGGTTCAAACCCGCGCGCAGGCGGTCGACGAAGAAGCCGACGGCCGACAGGGCCGCCACGGCGACGATCAGCGCGACGAGCAGGAAACGCAGTTGCCCGGCGCGCCAGTCGCGGCCGGTCATTTTCAGGGAGAGGCGGAACATGGGCGGCGGGTCTTTATGCGAATTGGTTGTGATGCGTTATTGCGCGATGCCGTGGGCAGCCGCGTGCTGGGCGAAATACGCATCGACGGTGGCGAGGAAGGCGTCTTTCTGTGCCTGCGGCAGGAAGGCGGCGATGAAACCGTTGCGCGCCAGGCGATGCGCGTGGGACAGGCCCAGTGGCAGCGCGTCGAAGATGGCGTCGAAATTGTCGTTCATGTAGCCGCCGAAATACGCGGGATCGTCCGAGTTCACCGTCACCAGCAGGCCGGCGTCGAGCAGTTGCACCAGGTTATGGTCATGCATCTGGTCGAACACGCGCAGCTTGGTGTTCGACAGCGGGCAGACGGTCAGGGCGATCTGTTCGCGCGCCAAACGGGCCGTCAGTTCCGCGTCTTCCAGGCAGCGCACGCCATGGTCGATGCGTTCGACCTGCAAGTCGTCGAGCGCCGTGCGGATGTAGGCTGGCGGACCTTCCTCGCCCGCGTGGGCCACCAGGTGCAAGCCCAGCTCGCGGCAACGGGCGAACACACGCGAGAATTTCTCGGGCGGGTTGCCCACTTCCGACGAGTCGAGGCCGATGCCGATGAATTTGTCGCGGTGCGGCAAGGCGTCTTCCAGGGTCTCGAACGCCTCTTCCTCGCTCAGGTGGCGCAGGAAGCACAGGATCAGGGCCGCGCTGACGGGGCTGTCCTGGCAGGCGCGGTGGATGCCGTTGATCACGTCGGCCATGGCCACGCCGCGCGCCGTGTGGGTTTGCGGATCGAAAAAGATTTCCGTGTGCAAGACGTTATCGGCCTCGGCGCGCTGCAGGTAGGCTTGCGTCATGTCGTAGAAATCCTGCTCTTTCAAGAGCACGCTTGCGCCAGCGTAATAAATGTCGAGAAAAGACTGCAAATCCGTAAAAGCATAGGCGCTGCGCAAGTGTTCCACGGATTCATAGCCAAGCGGCACGCCATTACGCGCTGCCAGTGCGAAAATCAGTTCCGGCTCCAGCGAGCCTTCGATATGGATATGCAGTTCGGCCTTCGGCATGCCGCGGACGATCGCGCGCAATTGGGGGTTCATCATGGGTGTTCCTTATAGGGTGACGATAAAAATGCTGGCTCGCGCACGCGCACGCGCGGCGCGCAGGGCCATCAGACATGCAGGCATCTTAGCGCAAGATGGCCAGCCTCACCGGCGACCGGCCGCCATGGCGCCGGCTGCGGCAGCGCCACGGCCGGCATCGGCACGCGCTGGCGAATTGTCGTATGATGGTTTAAAAGGCCTACAAAGGTTCATTGAAATTGAGGAAAAATTTGATGATTTATCCAATTAAATCAACAATTTACAAACAAGTATTAAGGATATGCTGACATATCTTTTGACTTCCTGATCCTTTAGAGCAATAATTAATTTCATGGGGTAAAGGTAAGTGCAACAAGCGCTATCAACAGTGAAAAAATAAGCCAGCTGGCCACGTCAGCACACGGCATCAAGCGCCAGTTTTTTGGTCCGGGCAATCCGGACTCGCAAAGACAGCCGGGCTTGAAACAACAATAAAAATCGGTACGGGGTACAGAAAAAATTCAGACGGCAAGCCCAGGCGAGTGCCAGGCGGGCGGCCATGGTGACTGGCAGTTCAGGTTTACATTAAAGGACATTGACATGACCATTTTTGATAACTATGCAGCACGCTACGAGCGCACCCGCGAAGAGGAAATGTCGCTCACCGAATACCTGGCCCTGTGCAAGAAGGACAAGCTGACGTATGCCAGCGCGCCCGAACGCATGCTGGCCGCCATCGGCGAGCCGCAGCTGGTCGACACGCGCAACGACACGCGCTTGTCGCGCATCTTCGCCAACAAGGTGATCAAGATCTATCCCGCCTTCCGCGAGTTCTACGGCACCGAGGAAGTGATCGAGCAAGTCGTCTCGTATTTCCGCCACGCGGCGCAAGGCCTGGAAGAACGCAAGCAGATCCTGTACTTGCTGGGGCCTGTCGGCGGCGGCAAGTCGTCCATCGCGGAAAAACTCAAGTCGCTGATGGAACACGTGCCCTTCTATTGCCTGAAAGGCTCGCCCGTCAACGAATCGCCGCTGGGCCTGTTCAACGAGGAAGAGGACGGCACCATCCTGGAAGAGGATTACGGCATCCCACGCCGCTACCTGCGCAACATCCCCAGCCCGTGGGCCGTGAAACGCCTGCATGAATACAATGGCGATATCAACCAGTTCCGCGTCGTCAAGCGCTATCCTTCCGTGCTGAAACAGATCGCCATCTCGAAAACGGAGCCGGGCGACGAGAACAATCAGGATATTTCCTCGCTGGTGGGCAAGGTCGACATCCGCAAGCTGGAAGACTATGCACAGGACGACCCGGACGCCTACAGCTATTCGGGCGGCCTGTGCCTGGCCAACCAGGGCTTGATGGAATTCGTGGAAATGTTCAAGGCGCCGATCAAGGTCTTGCACCCCTTGCTGACGGCCACGCAGGAAGGCAACTACAAGGGCACGGAAGGCTTCGGCGCGATTCCGTTTGACGGCATCATCCTCGCCCACTCGAACGAGTCGGAATGGAAGACGTTCAAGAACAACCGCAACAACGAGGCGTTTCTTGACCGTATCTATATAGTCAAGGTGCCGTATTGCCTGCGCGTATCCGATGAAATCAAGATCTACGACAAGCTGGTGGCCAATTCCTCGCTGGTCAAGGCGCCGTGTGCGCCCGGCACCCTGCGCATGATGGCGCAGTTCGCCATCCTGTCGCGCCTGAAGGATCCGGAAAACTCGAGCATCTTTTCGAAGATGCTCGTCTACGATGGCGAAAACCTCAAGGATACGGACCCGAAAGCCAAGTCCATGCACGAATACGTCGATTACGCGGGCGTGGACGAGGGCATGAACGGCCTGTCGACGCGCTTTGCCTTCAAGATCCTGTCTAAGGTGTTCAACTTTGACAATTCCGAAGTGGCCGCCAATCCCGTGCATCTATTATATGTACTGGAACAGCAGGTCGAGCGCGAGCAGTTCGCGCCGGAACTCGAGCAGCGCTACTTCTCGTATATTAAAGAGCACCTGGCGCAGCGCTATGTGGAATTCATCGGCAAGGAGATCCAGACGGCCTACCTGGAAAGCTATTCGGAATACGGACAAAATATTTTCGACCGCTACGTGACGTTCGCCGATTTCTGGATACAGGACCAGGAATACCGCGATCCGGACACGGGCGAAAGTTTTGACCGCGAGTCGCTGAACAATGAACTGGAAAAGATCGAGAAGCCGGCGGGCATTTCCAATCCGAAGGATTTCCGCAACGAAATCGTCAACTTCGGCTTGCGCGCGCGGGCTTCGAACGGCGGCAAGAATCCCGCCTGGACCAGTTATGAAAAGTTCCGCACCGTGATAGAAAAGAAAATGTTTTCGAATACGGAGGAATTGCTGCCCGTGATTTCCTTCAATGCCAAGGCCAGCGCCGACGATGCCAACAAGCACGCCGACTTCGTGGCCCGCATGGTGGAAAAAGGCTATACGGCCAAGCAGGTACGCCTGTTATGCGAATGGTACTTGCGCGTACGCAAGTCGTCATAGCGCGGACAGCGGAGGCGCGCTCCCGCCTGACGACCGGCGGGGCGCGCAAGACGAGAGGCAAGGAGGCACCCTTTGACATATCTCATCGACAGGCGCTTGCAAAGCAAGAATAAATCCGCCGTCAACCGCGAGCGTTTCCTGCGGCGTTACAAGGGCCAGATCAAGGATGCCGTGGGGCGCGCCATCAAGGGGCGCTCGATCACGGACGTCGAGAATGGCGAGAAGGTCAGCATCCCCGTCAAGGACGTGGGCGAACCGTCGTTTGGCCACGCGCATGGCGGCGTATGGGAAGTGGTCAATCCCGGCAACAAGGAATACCTGAAAGGCGACCAGATCGCCCGGCCGAAAGGCGGCGGTGGCGGCGGGCGGGGCAAGGCGGGCAATAGCGACGAGACGACGGAAGACGATTTCATCTTCGAATTGTCGCGCGAAGAATTCATGAATTATTTCTTCGAGGACCTGGAATTGCCGCACATGGTGAAAACCCAGCTGACGGCCACCACGGAATTCAAGAACCAGCGCGCCGGCTACAATATGTCGGGCACGCCATCGAACATCCACGTGCTGCGCTCCTTGCGCGGCGCGCTGGGCCGGCGCATCGCCGTCGGCGGCGGCGCCCGCAAGCAGCTGGCGCAGGCCGAGGAAGACCTGGCGGCCCTGCTGCACGAAGGGGCGCCCGACAGCGACCCGCTCGTCACGGAACTGCGCCGCCTGATCCACCACCTGCACACGCGATTGCTGGCCATTCCCTTCATCGACCCGTTCGACTTGCGCTACAGCAACCGCATCAAGGTGCCCAAGCCGATGACGCAAGCCGTCATGTTCTGCATCATGGACGTCTCCGGCTCCATGGACGAGTCGCGCAAGGACACGGCCAAGCGCTTCTTCATCCTGTTATATCTTTTCCTCAAGCGCGTCTACGACAAGATCGAGGTGGTCTTCATCCGCCACCATACGGCGGCGGCCGAAGTGGACGAGCATGAATTCTTCAATTCGCGCGAGTCGGGCGGCACCGTCGTGTCGTCCGCGCTGCACTTGCTCAACACCATCATCGACGAACGCTATGGCGCCGGGCAATGGAACAGCTATGTAGCGCAGGCATCGGACGGCGACAACTGGGACAACGATTCCATGCTGTGCCGCCAGTTGCTGATCAATACCATCATGCCCAAGGTGCAGTACTACACCTATGTCGAGATCACCGACGGCCCGCAGCAAAACCTGTGGGAGCAATATGCGGGCGTGCTCGACCACCACGCCCATTTCGCCATGCAAAAGATCGTCACGCCGGCCGATATCTATCCGGTCTTCCGCGAACTGTTCAAGAAACAGGTGAAATGATGAGTGCAGCCTTTGACCGCGCCAGCAATACTCCGGGCGAACCGTTCGTGCGCCTGCGCCACCCGAACGCCCTGCCCGAGCAGTCGGAATGGACGTTCGAGCTGATCGAGCAAATCCACGAGGAAATCCGCCGGGTGGCGAAACAATTTGGCCTCGACACCTATCCGAACCAGCTGGAAATCATCACGGCCGAACAGATGATGGATGCCTACACGTCGGTGGGCATGCCCGTCTCGTACAACCATTGGTCGTTCGGCAAGCATTTTCTGTCCACCGAGAAAAGCTACAAGCGGGGCCAGATGGGCCTGGCCTACGAGATCGTCATCAACTCGAATCCGTGCATCGCCTATTTAATGGAGGAAAACAGCCTGACCATGCAGTCGCTGGTGATCGCGCATGCGGCCTACGGGCATAACTCCTTCTTCAAGGGCAATTACCTGTTCCGCGCCTGGACGGATGCGGACGCCATCATCGACTATATGGTGTTTGCCAAGAATTACATCGCCGAATGCGAACAGCGCCATGGCGTCGATGCCGTGGAACTGCTGCTCGATTCGTGCCACGCCATCCAGAACTATGGCGTGGACCGCTACAAGCGCCCGGCGAAACTGTCGATGGCGAAGGAATATGCGCGCCAGAAAGAGCGCGAAGCCTATGTGCAGTCGCAGATCAACCAGCTGTGGCGCACCCTGCCCCGGCGCGACGAAGACGAGGACGAGGACGACCAGCGCAAGGCCGCCCCCCGCTTTCCGCCCGAACCCGAGGAAAACCTGCTGTACTTCATCGAGAAGTATGCGCCGCTGCTGGAACCGTGGCAGCGCGAGATGGTGCGCATCGTGCGCAAGATTTCCCAGTATTTCTATCCGCAGCGCCAAACCCAGGTCATGAACGAAGGCTGGGCCACCTTCTGGCATTACACGATATTGAACCAGCTCTACGACGAAGGCGTGGTGGGCGACGGCTTCATGATGGAATTCCTCAAAAGCCATACCAACGTGGTCTACCAGCCGCCCATCGACAGCCCCTATTACAGCGGCATCAACCCGTATGCGCTGGGTTTTGCCATGATGAGCGACATCCGCCGCATCTGCGAGCACCCGACGGACGAAGACCGCGCCTGGTTTCCCGACATGGCCGGCAGCGACTGGCGCAAGAGCCTGGACTTTGCCATGCGCAATTTCAAGGATGAAAGCTTCATCGCCCAGTATCTGTCGCCGCGGCTGATCCGCGAATTCCATTTCTTTGCCGTGCTCGACGACGACAAGAATGAAAAGCTGGCCATTTCCGCCATCCACGACGATGCCGGCTACCGCTACGTGCGCCAGCAGCTGGCCGAGCAGTACAACCTGGGCAACCGCGAGCCGAACATCCAGGTCTGGTCCGTCAATACGCGCGACGACCGTGCATTGACCCTGCGCCACACGCAATTCCAGCGCCGCCCGCTGAACCAGCAGGCGGCCGAGGTGCTCAAGCACGTTGCGCGGCTGTGGGGCTTCGATGTGCACCTCGATACGGTCGACCCGCAGGGCGTCGTCCTGGGCACCCTGAATTGCCGACGGGAAAAACGCAACCGGCGCGACGACCCCGTTGTCCGGCCATGAAATGATTTGTTGATAATAATCAATGGCAAGAATATAAGCGTTTCCTATGCCTACATAGGAATTCAGTATGGCCTGGCGGCCTCAAATGGGCCGCCAGGACCGCCTTTTTTGACCTGGGTGAAGTGGCTTCCGCACCCGTTTGGTGCGCGCGTGCCGCTAAGTGGTCTGGTTCCGAGGTAAAACATTTCCAAAAGGAAAGATTTTCCTCCAAATTTAGCAGTTTCCATATTGAATATCACGAAATATAATTCCGCCATATGGGCACATCGGAGAACTTAGCAGTGGTAGCCCAAAACGGCTGTAAAAAACCGATAAGACCGCCTTTTTTTCTGTCCGAAAGCGTGCAAAGATGACATAAGCAAGTACGTTTTCAGGGCGCAAAAGCGCCGAAAATTTAACCGGTTTTAGGCGTTAAAAATCTGTGTAAAATAAAGAATTCGTATGTATAATTCGGCGACGTCCCGGATACGGCTGGAGCTTTGTGTCGTCATTTTGGGGTTCAGTTGCAAGACAAGAGATGGTATTTGGAGAAAGCAGGCATGAATTTTTCGAACGAGAAAAGTCCCAAGAACTACACAGGCATCACTATCGTTGTCCTGCTGCACGTTCTCGCGGCTTACGGGATCGTGACGGGCTTGGGCAAGCGGTTGGTCACCAAAATGATGGAACCGGTTGAAACCAAGATTATCGAGGAAGTCAAACCGCCTCCACCGAAGGATCTTCCACCGCCACCACCGCCGCCAGAAATGAAAGCGCCACCGCCGCCATTCATTCCGCCAGTCGAGGTGAACGTGCAGCAGCCGCCACCACAGCAAAACGTGATTGCAAATACGACTGCTGTGAAGCCAGCCACGAATGTATTGGCACCGCCAGCACCGCCTGCACAGCCTGCGCCAACTCCTGGACCAGCCAAATCGGTGCGTACACCGGCCGTGGTTGACTTCAGTGTCTGCGAAAAGCCGGCTTATCCAAAGTCGTCGCAGCGCAATGAGGAAACCGGTGTGGTGACACTGTCGTTCCTGATCGGTGTAGACGGCAAGGTCGCTGATTCGAAGATCGTGAAGTCCAGCGGCTTCAGAGACCTGGACAAAGCCGCGGTGCAAGGTATCAGCCGCTGTACATTTAAGCCGGCAACAGTTGACGGCAAGCCGGAACAAGGCTGGCAGCAAATGCAATACGTTTGGTCGCTGGATTAAAACCCGAGACAGTTATCCCCTGTCTCACACTATGATTTCGTTGTCATTACGTTCAGCGATCTGTTATTTTTAATTTTGGAGGAAGCATGTTTAAGAATACCCGTTTGTCCGCATTTTTTGCCGCGGTTCTGTTGTCCGTTACCGCTACTACCGCTCTGGTAGCAGCTCCGGCATTCGCTGACGCGCCAGCATCGGCAGCAGCTACGGCTCCAGCGGCAGACGCTGCAGCAGCACCAGCACCAGCTGCTGACGCAGCAGCTCCAGCAGCAGACGCAGCCGCTCCAGCCGCTGACGCAGCAGCTCCAGCCAAAACCGAAGAAGTCCACAACCCGTTCGGCCTGCAAGCAGTATGGGACGGCGGCTTCGTGCCACGCGCCACCCTGATCATCCTGGCCATCATGTCGATCGGCAGCTGGTACATCATCATCACCAAGCTGATGGATCAAATGAAGATCTTCAAGCAAGCTAAAGAAACCGCTGCCAAATTCTGGAAAGCACCTTCGATCGCTGCTGGTTCGGCAACGCTGACCGAAGGCTCGCCATTCCGCTTCATCGCTGAATCGGGCACCAAGGCAACGGCTCACCATGACGGCGCCCTGCTGGAACAAATCGATCTGTCGACCTGGGTGACGATGTCGATCCAGCGCGCTTCGGACAAAGTCCAATCGCGTCTGCAAGATGGCCTGTCGTTCCTGGCAACCGTTGGTTCGACCGCACCGTTTATCGGTCTGTTCGGTACCGTTTGGGGTATTTATGGCGCGCTGACCAACATCGGCATGACCGGTAACGCTTCGATCGATAAAGTTGCAGGTCCAGTTGGTGAAGCACTGATCATGACCGCTTTCGGTCTGCTGGTCGCCGTTCCTGCCGTTCTGGGTTACAACTGGCTGGTGCGTCGTAACAAAACCGCAATGGAAGACGTACGCTCGTTCAGCGCCGACGTTCACTCGGTACTGATCTCCGGCGCAATGTCGACCAGCGAAGCTGGCCGTGCTGCCGGCGCTAAAAAGATCGGATAAGAATCATGTCGATGTCCGTCGGCTCCGACAGCGGAGATGAAGATCAAGTAATGTCAGAAATCAACACGACGCCGCTCGTCGACATCATGTTGGTTTTGCTGATCATTTTCTTGATCACCAGTCCGGTTGTCCTCAAATTGCAGAAAATCGATCTGCCGATCGAGGCCAACCAAGCCCTTCAAAGCAAGCCAGAAAACGTCAACATCGTTGTCAACAAGGATGGCGAGATTTATCTGGGCCAGAAGAAACTGAAAGATACGAGCGAACTGTTCGATTATCTGAAAGTTGAAGCAGTGAAAGTACCGCAGCCGGAAGTACACGTTCGTGGCGACCAAGAAACACGCTACGAATCGATCGGCCGGGTTATTTACACGACCCAACGTGCCGGGATCCAGAAGGTCGGCTTCATCACCGAACCACCTGACAAGGGCTGATAGCGACTGGCAGCGGCGCCCCGGCAACAAGGGCGCGCCACTGCCGGAAGCTGACCGGGCGGCAGTTTCGCCCGGTGCTTCGTTGGACTTCTTAAAGGAAACACTATGAGTATGAATGTCGGTTCGGGAAGCGCTCCAGGCGCGGATCCGGAACCAATGATGGAACTGAACATGACGCCCCTCATCGACGTGATGCTGGTGCTGATTATCATGTTGATCATCACGATTCCTAAGCAAAACCACTCGGTGAACTTGAACATGCCGGTCGGCACCCCGCCGCCACCGACAACCGAACCAGTGGTCGTCACGATCGATGTCGATTTTGACGGTACGATCTTGTGGGACAATCAGGTCGTTCCTGACCGCGCTTCGCTGGAAGCCAAGCTGAGCAACGTCGCTGCGCAAGCAGACCAGCCGGAAGTGCATCTGCGTCCGAACAAGCTGGTGGAATACAAAGTCGTCGCCGGTGTGATGGCGTCGGCGCAGCGTCTGGGCGTGACCAAAATCGGTCTGGTCGGCAACGAGCAATTCCAGTAAGCTGCAGCAATCAGGTTCTCTTTACATCCGAATAGGCAGGACTTCCTGCCTATTCGCTTTTTACTGAAAGACTTTCTTATGTCCAAGTTTCGTCTCGCTCATCTCGGCCTCGTCATGGCCGCTATCGGTTTTACCGCAGCAACTCCCGTAATCGGCCTGGGCTCGCTGGCATACGCCGCGGACACCGTGCGTGCCGAAGTGGGCAAGCCACTGCAAGAAGCGCAAAAACTCGCTAGCAGCGGCAAAAACAAGGAAGCGCTGGCCAAGCTGCGCGAAGCTGACAGCGTCGGCGGCAAGACCGCCTTTGAAAGCTACCAGATCGAGCGCGTGCGCGCCTCGGCCGCTGCTGCCGCCGGCGACAACGGCACCGCCATCAAGGCGTTTGAAGCCGTCATCAATTCCGGCCGCCTGAGCGCCGCCGAAGCCCCCAAATTCACGCAAGCGCTGGCAGGCATGTACTACCGCGCCAAGGACTGGCCGAACACCATCACCTGGATCAAACGTTCGCTGAAAGACCGCGAAGATCCACAGATGCGCGAACTGCTGATCCAGACCTACTACGTCAGCGGCAACTACGCCGAAGCGGCGAAGGAACTGCAATCGCGCGGCGGCAACTCGGAAGCGAGCCTGCAAATGCTGGCCAACATCCAGCTGAAACAGAACGACAAGGCCGGCTATGTCGCCACCCTGGAAAAACTGGCATCGAGCTATCCGAAAACCAGCTACTGGGCCGACCTGCTGAACCGCGTTTCCGGCAAACCTGGCTTCTCGCAGCGCCTGGGCCTGGACGTCCAGCGCCTGCGCCTGGCCAACGGCCTGTTCACCAAGCCATCCGAATACATGGAAATCAGCCAGCTGGCCCTGCAAGCAGGCAATCCTGGCGAAGCGCTGGCCATCATCGAGCAGGGCTACAAAAAAGGCGTGCTGGGCACCGGCACCGATGCCGCCCGTCACCAGCGCCTGAAAGACCTGGCCCTGAAGACCCAGGCTGACCTGAAGGCCAACGCCGCCAAGTCGGAAGCGGAATACGTCAAGAACAAGGACGCCGACAGCTTGAGCAAGCTGGGCTTCGCCCTGGTCTACGATGGCCAGGCCGACAAAGGCCTGGGCCTGATGAATGACGCCGTGAAAATGGGCACCGCCAAGTATCCGGAAGAAGCCAAGCTGCATCTGGGCATCGCCTACATCCACGCCGGCAAGAAATCCAACGCATCGACCGCGTTGAAAGCCGTCAAGGGCACGGATGGCGCGGCTGACCTGGCCCGTTACTGGGCCCTGATGAACAAATAAGTTCATGTTGAGATTGCACTGAATAGTTAGTGCGTCCCGAAAAGCGTTGCCAGCACACCCGCCGGCAACGCTTTTTATCATTTCAGCAGGGAAATTGCCCCTGCGCCCGCCCTGCCGGGTGTGCATCCCTGAAACAGTCCGTATAATCCCCCTTTTGGCACAGTTTTTCATCAGATTCCTATGAAGGTATTCCGCGGACTTCCCAATGCCCAGGCACGAGCGCCTTGCGCTCTGACCATCGGCAATTTTGACGGTGTCCACATCGGCCATCAGGCCTTGCTGGCGCGCGTGCGCGAAGCTGCCACCGAACTCGGCATCGAAGCGGCCGTGATGACGTTCGAGCCGCACCCGCGCGAGTTCTTCGCGCAGCGCGCGGGCGACCTGTCGAAGGCGCCGCAGCGCATCGCCAACCTGCGCGACAAGCTGCAGTCGCTGGACGACGCCGGCATCGACCGTGTCGTCGTCGAGCACTTCAGCGCCCAGTTCGCCGCCCTGACGCCGCAGGAATTCACGGAAAAAGTCCTCGTCGACGGCTTGCACGTGAAATGGCTGATGGTCGGCGACGACTTCTGCTATGGCGCCCGGCGCGCCGGCGACGTCGCCATGCTGCAGGAAGCGGGCCGCCAATACGGTTTCCACGTAGAAACTTTACCGACGGTGATGAATGGCAGCACGCGCATCTCCTCGTCGGCCGTGCGCCTGGCCCTGGCCGCCGGCGATTTCCCGCTGGCCACGCAGTTGCTCGGCCATCCGTACGCCATTTCCGGCCACGTCATCCACGGCCAGAAGCTGGGCCGCACGCTCGGTTTCCCCACTCTGAACCTGCGCGTGGCGCACCGCCCCGCCCTGTCCGGCATCTTTATCGTGCAGGTGCACGGCCTGGGACCGGCACCGCTGCCCGCCGTGGCCAGCCTCGGCGTGCGCCCCACCGTCGACGACAGCGGCCGCGTCTTGCTGGAAGTGCATCTGTTCGATTTCGCCCAGTCCTGCTACGGCAAGCTGGTACGCGTGGAATTCCTGGAAAAGCTGCGCGACGAAGAAAAGTACGACGACTTGCCCACCCTGACGGCCGCCATCGAGCGCGACTCGAACCAGGCGCGCGCCTACTTCGAGCAGCGCAGCGGCGCCATTACCGCCACCGACCGAATTTGACGCCGGCCAACTCCGCCGACTGGCGGCACCTGCCGCCGCAAACCATTCAATATCATTAAAGAAGATTATGTCCGATCAAAACAAGCCAGCCACGCCCAAGCAGAACAAGAAGCCTGAAAGCAAATACCCGGTCAACATGACGGAAACCCCATTCCCGATGCGCGGCGACATGGCCAAGCGCGAGCCGCAATGGGTACAGCAATGGCAAGACAAGAAAATCTACGAGCGCGTGCGCAAGGCCGCCGCCGGCCGTCCGAAATTCATCCTGCATGACGGCCCGCCGTACGCGAATGGCGACATCCACCTGGGCCACGCCGTCAACAAGATCCTCAAGGATATGGTCGTCAAGTCGCGCTCACTGGCCGGCTTCGACGCGCCCTATGTACCGGGCTGGGATTGCCACGGCATGCCGATCGAGATCCAGATCGAAAAACTGCACGGCAAGAACCTGCCGACGGCCGAAGTGCTGGAAAAGGCGCGCGCCTACGCCAACGTGCAGGTCGAGCGCCAGAAGAAAGACTTTATCCGCCTGGGCGTGCTGGGCGAGTGGGACAACCCGTATTTGACGATGGCGCACGGCAATGAAGCGGACGAATTGCGCTCGCTGGGCAAGCTGCTGGAAAAAGGTTATGTCTACCGCGGCCTGAAGCCCGTCAACTGGTGCTTCGACTGCCAGTCGGCGCTGGCCGAAGCGGAAGTGGAATACGCGGAAAAACGCGATCCCGCCATCGATGTCGGCTTCAAGTTCGCCGAGCCGGCCAAACTGGCGGCCGCCTTCGGCCTGCCATCGCTGCCGACCGATAACGGTTTCATCGTCATCTGGACCACGACGCCGTGGACCATCCCGTCGAACCAGGCGCTGAACGTGCACCCGGAAGTCAAATACGCGCTGGTGAAAGCCGAGCGCGATGGCCAGCCATTGCTGCTGATCCTGGCGCAAGACCTGGTCGTGGCCAGCCTGGCGCGCTTCAAGCTCGAAGGCACGACGATCGCCACCTGCGACGGCGCGGCCCTGGCCGGCATCAGCTTCCGCCACCCGCTGCATGCGAGCGACGCTTTCTATGACCGTCTGTCGCCCTTGTACCTGGCCGAATACGTGACCACGGAAAGCGGCACGGGCGTGGTGCACTCGGCGCCAGCCTACGGCCTGGACGACTTCATCTCGTGCAAGGCGCACGGCATGAAGGACGACGACATCATCAAGCCCGTCATGGGCGACGGCAAGTTCGCCTCGACCCTGCCCCTGTTCGGCGGCATGACCATCTGGGAAGCGTCGAAGCCGATCTGCAACGCCCTGCGCGAAGCGGGCGCGCTGTTCGAAGTCAAGATGTTCGACCACAGCTATATGCACTGCTGGCGCCATAAGACGCCGATCATCTACCGCGCCACCTCGCAGTGGTTCGCCGGCATGGACGTGACGCCGAAAGACGGCGGCGCGACCCTACGCGAGACGGCATTGAAAGGCATCGCCGACACCGAGTTCTTCCCGGACTGGGGCCAGGCGCGCCTGCACGGCATGATCGCCAACCGTCCTGACTGGACCCTGTCGCGCCAGCGCCAGTGGGGTGTGCCGATGGCCTTCATCGTGCACAAGGAAACGGGCGACCTGCATCCGCGCACGCCGGAACTGCTGGAGCAAGTGGCCAAGCTGATCGAAAAGAACGGCATCGAGGCATGGCAGGCGCTCGATCTGAAAGACCTGATTGGCGACGAAGCGGCCATCTACGCGAAAAACAAAGATACCCTGGACGTGTGGTTCGATTCCGGCGCCACGCACCAGACGGTGCTGGGCGGCCCGCAAGGCCACGGTTCGCATTCGACGCAGCTGCAATTCCCGGCCGACCTGTACCTGGAAGGCTCGGACCAGCATCGCGGCTGGTTCCACTCGTCGCTGCTCGTGTCGTCGATGCTGAACGGCCGTCCGCCATACAAAGCCCTGCTGACGCACGGTTTCACGGTCGATGGCGAAGGCAAGAAGATGTCTAAGTCGCTGGGCAACACGCTGGCGCCGCAAAAGATCTCGGACACCCTGGGCGCGGACATCCTGCGCCTGTGGATCGCCTCGACCGACTACACGGGCGAGCTGTCGATCTCCGACGAGATCCTGAAACGCGTGACGGAATCGTACCGCCGCATCCGCAACACCCTGCGCTTCCTGCTGGCCAATACGTCGGACTTCAATCCGGCCACGGACGCCGTGCCGGTGGCGGACATGTTCGAAATCGACCGCTATGCGCTGGCCAACATGGCATCGCTGCAAACGCAGATCGAGAACAATTACGCGCGCTACGAGTTCCACCCGGTCGTGTCGAAGCTGCAGACGTACTGCTCGGAAGACCTGGGCGGCTTCTACCTGGACATCTTGAAGGACCGTTTGTACACCTCGGGCCTGACGTCGCATGCGCGCCGTTCGGCGCAGACGGCCCTGTGGCACATCACGCAAAGCCTGCTGCGCCTGATGGCTCCGGCCCTGTCGTTCACGGCAGAAGAAGCTTGGGCTGTCTTCGCAGGAAGCGAAGCGTATGCCGCCAGCGATGAAACCATCTTCACGCAAACGTGGTGGCAGCTGCCGGAAGTGGCGGATGCCGCCGGCCTGCTGGAGAAATACACGGCACTGCGCGCCGTGCGCACGGATGTGACGAAACAGCTGGAAGACTTGCGCACCTCGGGCGCCATCGGTTCGTCGCTGCAGGCGGAACTGACGATCAAGGCCGCGCCGATGAAGTACAAGCTGCTGACCACCCTGGGCGAAGACTTGAAGTTCGTCTTCATCACCTCGCAGGCAACCGTGGCTGAAGTGGCCGACGAAGCGGCAGAAGAGGTGGTCGTGGCCGCGTCGACGGCGCCGAAGTGCGAGCGCTGCTGGCACTACCGTGCGGACGTGGGTACGGACGCCGCGCATGCTACCCTGTGCGGCCGCTGCGTCAGCAATCTGTTTGGCGCGGGCGAGAAACGCCGCTTCGCCTAAAACAGCAAGCCGGGGCTGGGTGACTTCCGCCCCGCTCCCACCGCCGCTGCCCCAAGGGTAGCGGCGGCTTTATCTTCCCTGGAAAAATATGGCCACTAAAAACCGTTTTTCATCGAAATCGTCATCGTCGGCGTCGCTCGTGCCATGGCTGGGCATTGCCGCCATCGTCATCCTGTTCGACCAGATCACCAAGATCACAATCCTGAAGACCTTCCGTTATGCGCAGGAGATGGTCATCACCTCGTATTTCAACCTGGTGCTCGCGTATAACAAGGGCGCCGCGTTCAGCTTCCTGTCCGACCAAGGCGGCTGGCAGCGCTATTTCTTCACCGGCATCGCCCTGGCGGCCGCCATCTACATCATCTATCTGCTGAAAAAGCACGCGGGCCAGCGCATGTTCTGCTGGGCCCTGGCGCTGATACTCGGCGGCGCGCTGGGCAACGCCATCGACCGCCTGATGTACGGCCACGTGGTCGACTTCCTCGACTTCCACTGGAAAAGCTGGGGCCATTTCCCCGCTTTCAATATCGCCGACAGCGCCATCTGCATCGGCGCGGCCCTGTTCATCATCGATGAACTGCGCCGGGTAAACAAATAGACACGCGGGAGAACGGCATGGAATTGTCCGGCAAAAAAATCGTCCTGGGACTGTCAGGCGGCGTCGCCTGCTACAAGGCGGCGGAACTGTGCCGCGCGCTGACAAAGGCCGGCGCCTCGGTGCAAGTGGTGATGACGGATGCGGCCAGCCACTTCATCACGGCCGTCACGATGCAGGCGCTGTCCGGCCACCCCGTGCACACGAGCCAGTGGGATGCGCGCATCGACAACAACATGGCGCATATCGATTTGACGCGCCATGCGGACGCCATCCTGATCGCGCCGTGTTCGGCAGACTTCATGCGCAAGCTCGCGCATGGCGTGTGCGACGACCTGCTGTCGACCCTGTGCCTGGCCCGCCCATCCCACCTGCCCCTGCTGGTGGCGCCGGCCATGAACGTGGAAATGTGGCAGAACCCCGCCACGCAACGCAATGTGCAGCAGCTGCGCGACGACGGCATCAAGCTGTTCGGCCCGGCCGCCGGCGAACAGGCATGCGGCGAAGTTGGCCTGGGCCGCATGCTGGAACCGGAGCAATTGCTGACGGAACTGATCGCTTCCTTCCAGCCGAAAGTCCTGGCGGGCAAGCGCGTGCTGGTCACGGCCGGCCCCACGTTCGAAGCCATCGACCCCGTGCGCGGCATTACCAATCTGTCCTCGGGCAAGATGGGCTATGCGGTGGCGCGCGCGGCGCGCGAAGCGGGCGCCGAGGTGCTGCTCATTTCCGGCCCGACGGCCCTGGACGCGCCATTCGGCGTGCGCCGCATCGACGTGCAAAGCGCGCAGCAGATGCATGATGCCGTACTGGCCCACGTCGACGGCCAGCATGTCTTCGTCGCCGTGGCCGCCGTCGCCGACTGGCGCGTGGCCAACGCCAGCGACCAGAAGATGAAAAAGCAGGCCGACGGCTCCGTGCCCGAACTGCAGTTCGCGCAAAACCCCGACATCCTGGCCACCGTGGCGGCACGCACCAACCTGGCCGGCTATCCGTACTGCGTGGGCTTTGCCGCCGAATCGGAAAACCTCGTGGAATTCGGCTCGACCAAGCGTGAAAAGAAGGGCATTCCCCTCCTGGTCGGCAATATCGGCCAGAACACGTTTGGCCAGGACGACAACACCATCATCCTGTTCGACGAGGAAGGCCATACCGTGCTGCCGCGCGCCTCGAAACTGAACCTGGCGCGCCAGCTGATTTCGGAAATCTCGAAGCGCATTGCCAAGAATTCGCTGCTCAAATAATCCCATTAAACGACTTAGCTTAGTTAGTTAGATTCATGAAAAATATCGACATCAAGATCCTCGACGCCCGCATGAAAGAACTGCTGCCGGCCTACGCCACGCCCGGCAGCGCCGGCCTGGACCTGCGCGCCTGCATCGACGAAGCGATCACCATCGAAGCCGGCCAGACCGTGCTCATTCCCACTGGCTTGGCCATCCACATCGGCGACCCGTCGTATGCGGCCATGATCCTGCCGCGCAGCGGCATGGGCCACAAAAACGGCATCGTATTGGGGAATCTGGTAGGCTTGATCGACTCCGATTACCAGGGCCAGCTGATGGTATCGACCTGGAACCGGGGCCAGAGCGCTTTCACGCTCAATCCCATGGAACGCCTGGCGCAACTGATTATCGTGCCGGTGCTGCAAGTGGGCTTTAACGTCGTCGAGGAATTCGGCGACAGCGAACGCGGTGTTGGCGGTTTCGGCAGCACCGGCAAACATTAACAGCGACTGACAAACCGTAGCGAGCGGATGTGAGTTGTGGCTGAGAAGCGGAGCTGTGCGAATGCACAGTGAGCATCGGAGGCCGCAAATCGCGCCGCGCAGTAGGTTTTGTCAGGAGCTACACGAAGGAATAGTCCATGCCAGGTTTCCGCCATCTGATCCCAGCCCCAACTTCGCTGCGCCGATTGGCCACTCCTCTCCTGTTGGCCAGTGCGGCCATCCTCGCTGGTTGCACCACCCCGATGACGAATGTCAGCGGCCCGTTCAACGTCGTGCCGGCGCCCGATGCGCCCGCGCCGACGGCGCAGCAAAAGGCGGCGCAGGAAGAACTGGTGAAGATGGTGGCGCTGCAGGACCGCCTGTCGAAAGTCTCGGCGCCCCTGCTGATCAACAATGCGGACCTGTGCAAGACGTATGCGCGCAACTTGCTGGGCTTCACGGCGCAGAACAAGTATTCCTACCCTGGCATCTATGCCGACGCGGCGCAGGCGGCGCTCGGCTATGGCGAACAGATGCAGGTGTCCGGCGTCCTGCCGGGCAGCGGCGCCGCGCGCGCCGGCTTGCGCAAGGGCGACGGCTTGCTGGCAGCCGAAGGCAAGCCGCTGCCGGCCGGCCCGAAAGCGGAAGGCCCGTTCGGCGCCATCGTCGGCCCGCTGGCCTCGAAAAGCGCAAGCCTGAACATGACCATCGCCCGCGACGGCCAGCAGCAGGACCTCAAAATTCCCGTCACGCGCGCCTGCGCCTTCCGCGTCGCCCTGGGCAATGCGGACAATATCAACGCGTATTCAGACGGCGGACGTATCATGCTCACGCGCGGCATGGTCAATGCGGCGCAAAACGACGAAGGCATCGCCTTCGTCATCGCCCGCGAAATGGCGCACAACATCCTCGACCACGCGCGCAGCCAGCGCACGGCAGGCACGGCCGGCAGCATCATCGACAGCCTCGGTGCCGTGCAGCCCGACGTGTCAATGCTGACGGGCGCCGCCGGCATCAAGGCCATGCCGCAGGAACTCGACGTGCAAGCCGACACCCTGGCCATCTACCTGCTGGCGCGCGCCGGCTACAACGTCGACAACGCCGCCCGCTTCTGGCAGCGCCTGGCCGCGCAAGTGCCGGCGACAGTCGCCAACGGCTACACGGCCCTGCACCCGGGTACCAACTCGCGCATGGCGGCCGTCAACCGCGCCGTCATCGACGTGCGCGCAAAGCAGGCGGCGAAGAAGCCGTTGAAGCCTTAAACGCCAAAGGCGCCTGATGCAGCAGGTTTGCTCAGGCGCCGGGGAAATTCGGAAAGTAGGTGCCCATGACCCAGGTCAGGGCGCCGCAAAACACCACCGCCAGGAACAGGGCGATGAGCAGTTTGCCAAACTTGGGGATGCCGTCATCTTGCGTCTTTTGGTCGTTCGACATGAAACTCTCCGCAGGCTGTTGGAGAGCGTAGTATAGCCACAATATTAAAAAATATTCCATACTTTGCCGCCTACCTGCGGCTTTCCTTCCGCGCCCCATGGACAGCATCGACCTTGAAGTTCTGAAAACCAGCGCCGCCTGGCTGGCCGCCGGCCACCGCTGCGAACTCGTCACCGTCATCAAGACGTGGGGTTCCAGCCCCCGCCCCGTGGGCGCCACCCTGGCCATCTGCGACGATGGCACGGTGGTCGGTTCCGTTTCCGGCGGCTGCATCGAGGATGATTTGATCGATACCGTGCGCGTGCACGGCATCGTGCGCGCGCAGCCGGAAATCGTCAGCTACGGCATCAGCGCCGACGAGGCGCACCGCTTCGGCCTGCCCTGCGGCGGCACCATCGAACTGGCCATCGAACCGCTGCATGCGGACAGCAAGGTGGCCGAACTGCTGGCACGCCTGGAAGCGCATGAACTGGTCGAACGCCGCCTGGATCTCGATACCGGCGCCGTCACCCTGCGGCGCGCCACGCCGGGGGCCGTGCTGGCCCTGGAAGATGGCATGCTCACCACGCAGCACGGCCCGCGCTGGCGCTTGCTGATCATCGGCGCCAGCCAGCTGTCGCGCTTCGTGGCGCAGATCGCCACGGCCATGGATTACCACGTCATCGTCTGCGACCCGCGCGAGGAATACCGGGGCGGCTGGAACGTGCCCGGCGTGCCCCTGCTGCACGCCATGCCCGACGACCTCGTGCTCGAACTCAAACTCGACAGCCGCAGCGCCGTCGTCGCCCTCACGCACGACCCCAAGCTCGACGACCTGGCCCTGATGGAAGCGCTCAAATCGCCCGCGTTCTACGTGGGCGCCATCGGTTCGCGCGCCAACAATGCCAAGCGCCGCGAGCGGCTGCTGCAGTTCGACGTCAGCGCGGAACAGCTGGCGCGCCTGCACGGCCCCATCGGCCTGTACATCGGCAGCAAGACGCCGGCCGAAATCGCCATCTCCATCCTGGCCGAACTGACGGCCGTGAAAAATGGCGTGCCCGAGACGCTGCAGATCCAGCACGCGGCGGCCCTGAGCCCGCCCACCACCGACATCTGCGCGCGCTAAGGCAAAAAGCAAGAAACGCGGTGCGCCCGCATCGCCTCCCTGATACCGTCCCTGACTTTGTCCCCTCCACCATGACCCTGCTGCACTGGACCCTCCCCCTGCCCGCCGGCTACCGCCGCGACGACGTCATCGCCTTCCACAGCCGCGATGGGGAAGCCGTGGCCGAACAAGTCACGCCAACGGGCCTGCGCAAGGGCATCCTGATGCAGGGCGTGCCGGTCGTGCTGGACGTGGCCTTCACGGACGCTGCGGTCATCTGCCAGGCAGACATCGATGGCGATGCGGACCTTCAAACGCCGCTGCACGGCGCCTTGTTGAACATCCTCGGCCTGCGCATCGACCCGCAACCGTTCGCGCAACTGGCCGCCGGCGACCCGCTGCTGGCGCCTCTGGTCAGCGTCAATCCGGGCTTGCGCATCGTGCAATCGGCCAGCCCGTTCGAAGCGCTGACCTGGGCCATCATCGGCCAGCAGATCAACCTGCCGTTTGCCATTTCCCTGCGCCGCACTTTCATTCTGCAAGCGGGACGCCGGCACGCCAGCGGCTTGTGGTGCTATCCCGAGGCGCGCGACGTGGCACGGTTGTCGGTGGAAGAGCTGACCAGCCGCAAATTCTCGCGCGCCAAGGCGGAAACCGTGCTGCGCCTGGCACGCCTCGTCGATGAGGGAGAACTGTCGCTGGAGCTGCCGCCCTCCGGTGACGTGGCGGCGATATCGCAAGCGCTGCTGGCCGTGAAGGGCATCGGCCCGTGGACCGTCAACTACGCGCTGCTGCGCGGCTACGGCTATGCCGACTGCTCGCTGCACGGCGACGTGGCCATCCGCGCCGCCCTGCAAAAGCTGCTCGGCGAAGTAACGAAACCTGACATGGCGCGCACGGAACAGTGGCTGCGCCAGTACGCGCCGCACCGCACCATGGCGGCGGCCCACCTGTGGGCCAGCCTGCATCCAAAAAATAATCCGCCAGCGCGGGAATAAACGGCGGGCGGCACGCGTCTATCCCTTGCAAGCCCCCAAAACCTCAAGGAGACCATCATGCGCTTTACCACTTTTGCCGCCACCGCCCTGTTCACCGCCTTGTCCGCCCCACTGGCCTTCGCCGCCGACGTCATGCCCGCCAACGGCATGCTGGTCAACGCCAGCGGCATGACCGTGTACGTGTTCGACAAGGATGTCGCCGACAGCGGCAAGAGCGCCTGCAGCGGCGGCTGCCTGGTAGCCTGGCCCGCCGTCATCGCCACCGAAGCGGCGCCCGCCGCACCATATGGCAGCATCAAGCGCGAAGACAACGGCGCCATGCAGCTGACCTACAAGGGCAAGCCTCTGTACCTGTACAAGGAAGACAAGAAGCCGGGCGACGTGGCCGGCGACAATTTCAAGAATGTGTGGCACATCGTCAAGCCGTAAGCAGCCCTTCCCGCCGCCACGATGGCCACGCAAGACGATAGCCGCCAGCTGCAAGCGTGCCTGCCCGGCCTGCGCCGCTATGCGCGCGCGCTGGCGGGCGCCCTGCACGCGGACGACCTGGTGCAGGACACCGTGGAGCGGGCGTGGCGCAAGCTCGATCAGCGGCAGCGCGGCGGCGAGATGCGGCCCTGGCTGTTTTCCATCATGCACAACCTGCACGTGGATCAATTGCGCCGTCCCGGCCTGGCGCTGCAGGAGCTCGACGACGACGCCCTGCTGCCCGCGCCCGAGCGCACGCCCGGGCAGTCCATCGCCATCGGCGAAATGGATGCGGCGCTGGCCCGCTTGCCGCTGGGGCAGCGCGAAGTGATCCTGCTCGTCGCGCTGGAACAGATGCCGTACGAGCAGGTGGCGGCCACCCTGGACATCCCCATCGGCACCGTCATGTCGCGTTTATCGCGCGGGCGCGAGCGGCTGCGCGAACTGCTCGACGGCCGCCCCGTTGGCAGCCATGGCGCCCCCACCCTGAAAGTCGTGAAATGACAACGCAAGCCATCAGCGAAGCGCAATTGCACGCCCTGGCCGACGGCGTCCTGCCCGAGGAACAGCGCGCGGCCATCGATGACCACCTGCGCGCGCATCCAGAAGACGCCGCCCGAGTCGACGCCTGGCGTGCACAGAACCGGCAATTGCGCGCCCTGTTCGACCCCGTGCTGGACGAAACCGTGCCACCGGCCCTGCTGCAATCGGCATCGCCACCGGCCGCGAACGGCGCCTGGCAGCGCCCCGCCATGCAGGCAGCAGCGGCCGTCGTGCTGGTGATCGCTGGCGGCGCGGGCGGCTGGCTGCTGCGCGGCGATGCAAGCGACAGCATCACCACCAGCGCCAGCCCCCTTGCCCTGGCGCGCAGCGCCGCCATCGCCCACGCCGTCTACACACCCGAAGTGCGCCACCCTGTGGAAGTGGGCGCGGAACAGGAGGCGCACCTGGTGCAATGGCTGTCGAAACGCCTGGGTACGAAATTGCAGCCGCCCGCGCTGTCGCCGCTCGGTTATCACCTGATCGGCGGACGCCTGCTGCCCGGCGATGGCGCCGGCCCCGTGGCGCAATTCATGTATGAAGATGGCGGCGGCAAGCGCCTGACCCTGTACGTGGCGAAAGAGCGGGCCGGCAGGCAGGAAACGGCCTTCCGCTACACGCAGGAAAAGGAATTGAGCGTGTTTTACTGGATCGACGGCCAGCTCGGTTATGCCCTCTCGGCGAACCTGCCCAAGCAGGAACTGGGCAAGATCGCCGGCGCCGTGTACGCGCAGCTGGAACAGCCGCGTTAAGTTAAGGTTGGCGCGCGCCGCTGTGCGCGTGATCCGGCCAGGTGGATCGCTCCGGCCAGCAAGCCCAATGCAACGCCAAACACCGCCACGCCCGTCCAGCCGAAACGCTGCATCAGCCAGCCGCTCACCGCCACGCCGGCGGCGCCGCCAATAAAGGTCGCCGTCATGTACAGGCTGTTGATGCGGCCCTGGGCGGCCGGATCGACGGCAAAGGCGCGCGTCTGGTTGGCCACCAAGGCAGCCTGCACGCCGATGTCGAGCACGATGACGCCGATCACCAGCAAGACCAGCGACGAGGCGGCGCCCGCCAGCAGTACGTAGGACAAGGTCACGATGGCGATGCTCAGGCCAATGACCGTGCGCGAACCGAGTCTGTCGGTGGCCCTGCCGCCCACAGTGGCGGCCAGCGCGCCGGCCGCGCCGATGATGCCGAAGGCGCCAGCCCAGGCGCTGCCCAGGTGCCATGGACCGTTGGCCAGCAGCGACGCCAGGTTGACCCAGAACGCATTGAAGCAGGCCCACAACAGCGCCTGGATCAGCATCGATTCGCGCAGGGGACGATGGTCGCGCGCCAGTGGCCACAACGACGCCAGCAAGCCAAGGTAGGAGAGCTGGCTACCCGGTTTCCCGCGTGGCAGCAAGGCCGCCGCCGCGATCCACACGGGCACCATGAATGCCGCTTCCATGGCGTACACGGCGCGCCAGCCCCAGGCCTCGCCCACCACGCCGGCCACCGTGCGCCCGAGCAGGATGCCCACCATGATGCCGCTGACCACCGTGCCGACGGAACGGCCGCGCTCAGCGGGCGGCGACATGCTCGCGGCGAGCGGCACCAGTTGCTGCGGCACGCAGCTGACGATGCCCAGGCCAAACGAAGCGCCGATCAGCGGCCAGATGCCCGGTGCCAGCGCCGCCGCCAGGGCGCAAACAAAAGCCAGCGCGATCTGCCCCAGCACCAGGGTGCGCCGGTCGACGCGGTCGCCCAGCGGCAGCAGCAGCGCCAGCCCTGTGGCAAAGCCCAGCAGCGCCGCGCCGGCGACCAGGTTGACGGCCGCCAGGTCGACGCCGAGGCCGGACTGGATCAGGGGCAGGATAGGCTGGGTGCAATAGATGTTGGTGATGACCGCGCCGGCGATCACCGCCATCATGAGGATCTTGCCGCGCGGCGCGGACGCCACGGTGTGTGCATCGGGCGGGGGAATGGGTGTGGGGCGCATGGCGCTCTCCTTTCAAGTTGCCGCGGCAACATGCCGCAGCGAAGGAGACCAGCTTACGTACTTGCACCAACAAAGAGAATCCCATAAGATTGAGAATCATTCTTCCAAAATTCGATAGACTCACATGAGAACACGCGATGGATAGACTGGAATCCATGACCATCCTGCTGGCCGTGGTGGACGCGGGCAGCCTGTCGGCCGCCGCACGCCATCTCGGCATGCCGCTGGCCAACGTCAGCCGCAAGGTGGCGGCGCTGGAAGCGCACCTCAACACGCGCCTGCTGCACCGCACGACGCGCCAGCTGTCGCTGACGGAGGCGGGCCACTCCTACGTGGCCGCGTGCCGCCGCATCCTCGAAGAGATCGGCGAAGCGGAGCGTATTGCGACGGGCGAATACGCGGTGCCGAAAGGCGAACTGACGATCACGGCGCCCGTCATGTTCGGACGCCTGCACATCGTACCCGTGGTGGCGGCGTTCCTCGCCCGCTATCCGGACATCGAGATCAAGCTGGTACTGACGGACCGCGTCCTGCACCTGATGGACGAGCAGGTCGACGTGGCCGTGCGCATCGGCGACCTGCCCGACAGCAGCTTCGTGGCGACGCGGGTCGGCACGGTGCGCCGGGTCGTCTGCGCCAGCCCCGGCTACCTGGCCGCGCATGGCACGCCAACTGCGCCGGGCGATCTGGCCGCGCACGCCTGCATCAGTTTCGAAGTGCTGGAATCACGGCGCGCCTGGGTCTTCGGCACGGGCAAGGCTGCGCAGTCCGTGCCCGTGCACTCGCGCCTGGCCGTCAATACGGTGGACGCGGCGATCGCCGCCGCCACCCTGGACGCGGGCGTGATCCGCGTGCTGTCGTATCAGGTCATGGACGCCCTGCGCGGCGACAGGCTGCGCATCGTGCTCGCACCGTTCGAAGCGGCGCCCTTGCCCGTCAGCCTGCTGCACAAGGGGCAAGCACCGCTGCCCTTGAAATTGCGCGCCTTCCTCGATTTCGTCACGCCGCTGTTGCGCGCCGTGGCACTGGACGTCAGCCCAGCGCGCGTTGGAGTTCGGCATACGCGTCGACCAGCCGCTCCTTCGAATAGCCGCGATTGAGCCCACTCGGATTGGGCAAGATCCACACACGCGCGCCGCCGAAGCGCTCTGCCTGTTCGCCCCACTCCAGCTGGCGCTTGCCCGTCATCGCCGCGTAGGCGGCCTTGCCCAGGAAGGCGATCCACTGCGGCCGCATCAATACCAGTTTATGTTGCAGGCCCGCCGCCGCTTGCGCGAATTCGTCCGCCCCCACCTGGTCCGCGCGGCTGGTCGGGCGGCCGACGGCCGCCGTCAAGCCCAGTCCGAAATCGAGCACGCTGGCATCGTCCTGCGGCGCCACCAGATGCGGCGTGAAGCCGGACAGGTGCAGCACGGGCCAGAAGCGGTTGCCGCGGCCGAGAAAATGGTGGCCGGCCGCCGCCGCGTCCACGCCGGGATTGAGACCGCAAAAAACCACCTGCAAGCCGGGAGCGAGGATGTCCGGCAAGCCTTGCGCCGCTGCGATGTATGTCATGGAGAACTCCAATATCAGAAGCCGCAGTATGCCACCGGGCCCCACTCCCTGCAGCGCATGGCGGCTGGTGCTACCATCCCCTACTGATGAGCTAATCCGTATGGCGGATGGCCGTCGCGCTTTCCGTACCAGCCCCCACAGAGGAATACACATGACGACCCTGACCATCAATGGCAAACAGCACGACCTTGCCCTGCCTGAAGACACGCCCCTGCTGTGGGCCCTGCGCGACGAACTGGGCATGACCGGCACCAAGTTCGGCTGCGGCATGGCCCTGTGCGGCGCCTGCACCGTGCACCTCGATGGTGTAGCCATCCGCTCCTGCGTGACGCCGGTGTCGGCCGCCGCCGGCAAGAAGATCACCACCATCGAAGCCGTGGGCGAAGACAAGGTCGGCCTGGCCTTGCAACAAGCGTGGCAGGAACACGGCGTGCCCCAATGCGGCTACTGTCAGGCCGGGCAGATCATGTCGGCCACGGCCCTGCTGCACAAGACGCCCAAGCCGAACGACCAGCAAATCCGCGAAGCGATGAGCGGCAATATCTGCCGCTGCGGCACCTACACGCGCATCCACGCGGCCATCAAGCAGGCCGCCACCAGCATCAACGCAAAAGGAGCGGCCAAATGAGCATCCATGACACTCCCGCCGTCCATTCGCCTGCGCGGCGCAACTGGCTCAAGGCCGCCGGCGCGCTGGCCGGTCTGACTCTGGTGGCAGGCCCTTCCGGCCTCGTGATGGCGGCCGACGCCGTCAAATATGGCGGTGACAAGATGGCCGGCGGCGTGGTCGACGACACCCTGGTCTTCCTGTCGGTGGCCGCCGATGGTATCGTCACCATTGTTGTGCACCGCTCCGAAATGGGCCAGGGCATCCGCACCAGCCTGCCCATGGTGGCGGCCGATGAACTGGGCGCCGACTGGGCGCAGGTGCGCGTGCAGCAGGCACCCGCCGACGAAGCGCGCTACGGCAGCCAGGATACGGACGGTTCGCGCAGCATGCGCCACTCGTTCCGCGCCATGCGCCACGTGGGCGCCACGGCGCGCCTGATGCTGGAAACGGCGGCCGCCGTGCGCTGGGACGTGCCAGTCACCGAGGTGAAAGCCGTCAACCATGCGGTCGTGCATGCGGCCAGCGGACGTTCGCTGTCGTTCGGCGCCCTGGCCGAGGAAGCGGCCAAATTGCCGGTGCCGCCACGCGCGCGCATCAGCCTGAAAACGGCGGACGAGCTGCGCTACATCGGCCAGACCAGCACGCGCGGTATCGACCTGCGCGACATCGTCACGGGCAATACCCACTTCGGCATCGACACGCGCCTCGATGGCATGGCGTATGCCGTCATCGCCCGTCCGCCCGTCTTCGGCGGCAAGCTGAAAAGCGTGGACAAGACGGCGGCCCTGAAAGTGCCTGGCGTGCTGCGCATCGTCGAACTGGCGGGCAGCCCGCCGCCGGCCATGTTCAATCCGCTGGGCGGCGTGGCCGTCATCGCTAAGAACACCTGGGCCGCCATCAAGGGCCGCGAAGCGCTGGTGCTGGAATGGGACGACGGCCCGAACGGCGATTACGACTCGAAAGCCTTCCGCAAGACGCTGGAAGCGGCCGTGCGCCAGCCGGCCAGCCCGGCGCGCGACCAGGGCAAGACGGTGGCTACCCTGGCCGCCGCTCCCGCCGCGCGCAAACTGAGCGCCGAATACTATCTGCCCCACCTGGCCCACGCCACCATGGAGCCGCCCGCCGCCACCGTGCGCATCGCCGGCGGCAAGGCCGAAGTGTGGGCCTGCGTGCAGGCGCCGCAAGCGACGCGCAGCAACGTGGCCAAGGCCCTGGGCTTGTCGTACGACGACGTCACCGTCCACGTGACCTTGCTGGGCGGGGGCTTCGGGCGCAAATCGAAACCCGATTTCGCCGTCGAGGCGGCGCTGCTGTCGAAGGCCATGGATGGCGCGCCCGTCAAGCTGACATGGACGCGCGACGACGACCTGCAGCACGACTATCTGCACACGGTGTCCGTCGAACGGCTGGAAGCGTCGCTCGACGCGAAAGGCATGCCGACGGCCTGGCTGCACCGCACAGCCGCGCCCACCATCACCTCGACCTTTGCCGCCGGCGCGAACAAGCAGGCGCCGTTCGAACTGGGCATGTCGGCCATCAACGTGCCGTTCGCTATTCCAAACGTCCGCGTCGAAGTGCCCGAAGTGCCGGCCCACACGCGCATTGGCTGGTTCCGTTCCGTGTCGAACATCCCGCACGCGTTTGCCATCCAGTCGTTCACGGCCGAACTGGCCCACGCGGCAAAGAAGGACCACCGCGACTACCTGCTGGCGCTCTTGGGTCCCGCGCGCAAGATCAATCCGGCCGACCTGTCCGACGGCTGGAACTATGGCGAAGACCCTGCGAAGTATCCGGTCGATATCGGCCGCATGCGCCACGTGATCGAGCTGGCGACGGCCAAGGCGGGCTGGGGCCGCAAGCTGCCCAAGGGACGGGGACTGGGCCTGGCCGTGTCCTACAGTTTCGTCACCTATGTGGCTGCCGTGATCGAAGTGGAGATCAATGCGGCCGGCGAAGTCATCGTGCCGAGAGTCGACATCGCCATGGATTGCGGCCCGCAGATCAACCCGGACCGCGTGCGCTCGCAGATCGAGGGCGCCTGCATCATGGGCCTGTCCTTGGCTATGAGCGGCGAGATCAGCTTTAAAAATGGCCGGGTGGAGCAAAGCAATTTCCACGACTACGCCGTGCTGCGCGCCGCCGACGCGCCGCGCGTGATCCACACGCATCTGGTGCCGGGCACCCTGGACATGGAGCTCGGCGGCGTGGGCGAACCGGCCACGCCGCCCATCGCCCCGGCCCTGTGCAACGCCATCTTCGCCGCCACGGGCAAGCGCATCCGCGCCCTGCCCGTGGGCATGCAGCTGGCGAAAAAGGCTTAAGTCCGCCGCGCGGCAGGCCACTGCAGCAGCAACGCCGCAGTGGCGACCAAGGCGGCGCCTGCCGCCAGCAGCCACATCGGCCAGTTGAGCAGGAGCAGCAGGCCGCCCGTGGCGGCGCCGATGGCGCTGCCCAGGTACAGCGCCGATTCGTTGAGGGCGATGGCCAGATTGCCGTCGCCCTGCCGCGCGCGCACGGCCAGCAGCCGCTGGTTTTGCGGCACTTGCAGGGCCCAGCCAGCCGCGCCCCACAGCGCGATCGGCGCAAGCATCAGCCAGGCCGACCAGCCGGCCGCCAGCGGCAGCGCGCACAAGGCCAGCGCCAGCAGCAGCAAGATCATGCAGGTCAGCTTCGGCGCCGCCACCTTGTCCGCCCATGGTCCGACCAGCACACTGCCCACGATCCCTCCCACGCCCCACGCCCACAGGAAGGGCGTGGCGGACATCGCCATACCGTTCGCGGACCACGCCAGCAGCGGCGCGATAAACGTGTACATGCCCAGGCTGGCGATGGCCGCCAGCAAGGACACGAGCAAGATGGCCAGCACCTGCCCATCGGCCAGCAAGGCCAGCTTGCGGCGCAGAGAAATCGCCGGTGCCGCCGGCAGCGCGGGCAGCTGCCACAGCAAGCCCGCCAGCGCCAGCCCGCCCAAAAGAGTCACCAGCCAGAGGGCCGCCGTCCAGCCCAGCTGCTGCGCCAGCAGCAAGCTCAATGGCACGCCCAGCACCGTGCCGCCCGCCATGCCGCCCATGATCACGCCGATGGCCTTGCCCCGCTGCTGCGGCGCCGACACGCCCGCCGCCGCCGCGATACCGAGCGCCAGGTAGACGCCGGCACCGATGCCCGCAATGGCGCGCCATGCGAGCAAACCGCTGAAACCGGACGCCAGCGCGCTAGCCCCATTCGCCAGCACGAACACACCCAAGGCGATCAAGAGGCCGGAGCGCTGCGCGCGCGCCGGCAGCAAGGCCACGGCCAAGGGCGAGCCGAGGCCATAGGCCAGGGTGAACGCCGTCACCAGTTGCGCGGCCATGGCCAGGGAAACGGAAAACGCCCCGGCGATCATCGACATCAGGCCCGCCGTCACATACGACGCCATGCCCAGCGCGAATGCGCCAATGGCGATCAGGTAGACGGTGGCGGGAAGCGCGGTGGTGTCAACTGCGGGAGCGCTGTGGAAAGAGTCAGACATGGGCAAGCCTTCGGAAAGAAAGCAGGCATTCTGGAATACAATATAAACAATTACAATTTAACTGTTTATGCTATTACTGATAGCAACAGGCTCACCGGAAAGACCGTACCATGCGCACTTTAGCCCGCACCCGCCACGAACTCGCCGCCTACCTGCAGGCGCGGCGTGCGCGCCTGTCGCCGGAAGACGTGGGCTTGCCCGGCGGAGGACGGCGGCGCACGCCCGGCCTGCGCCGCGAAGAAGTGGCGGCGCTGGCCGGCGTGGGGCTGACCTGGTACACGTGGCTCGAGCAGGGGCGCGACATCGGCGTCTCGAGCGCCTTTCTCGACAAGCTGGCCGAAGTGCTGAAACTGGACGCGGGCGAACGCCGCCACCTGTTCCTGCTCGCGCATGCGCGCCCGCCGGCCGAAGAAGGCAAGACGTTTTGCGTGGTGCCGCCACCGGTGCGCCGCCTGATGCACGAGCTGGCGCATCCGGCCTATGTGCTCAACCTGCGCTGGGACGTACTGGCGTTCAATGCGGGCGCCGACGCCCTGTTTGGTTTCGGCGCGCATGCCGCCTCGCGCCGCAATCTGCTATGGCTGTTGTTTACGGACCCGCTGCTGCGCTCACGCTCCACGGCCTGGGAAGAGCAGGCGCCGCTGATGCTGTCGAGCTTTCGCCGCGACTATGCGCGCGCCACGCAGGAAGCCGATATCCACGCGCTGGTGCAGGAACTGGAAAAAGTGTCACCCGAATTCAAGCTGTGGTGGCGCCGCCACGATGTACATGCGCCGTGTGCAGGCATGCGCCAGCTGACAATCGACGGCGAGCAGGTCGCCTATGAACACACCTCGCTGACCATCGATGCGGACCGCCACTTGCGCCTGGTCGTGTATGCGCGCCAGGCGCCGGAGTAAACGGGGCGCACAACGGGGCGCACAACGAAAAAACCGCTGGCCCTCTTGCGAGGAACCAGCGGCTTCGAATTGGTTGCGGGGACAGGATTTGAACCTGTGACCTTCGGGTTATGAGCCCGACGAGCTGCCAGACTGCTCCACCCCGCAGGCGAATTATATACCAGTTTGCTGCACTGCGGGGAGCTAATCTCGGCAGCGGGCTGGAAGAGCTGCATGGGCGGCTTGAGAATGAAAAAGCCGCTGATCTTTTGCAAGTATCAGCGGCTTTCCGGTATTGGTTGCGGGGACAGGATTTGAACCTGTGACCTTCGGGTTATGAGCCCGACGAGCTGCCAGACTGCTCCACCCCGCACAAGAATTATAAGGGCAAACGGGTGGCTTAGGCAATAGCTATCTCAAATTCAACCGTAATAGACCAATCTAATGAATAAGCGGGCGGCACGAGCGGCAGCCAATCGTGCCTGCGCTGCTCGCCACACGGCACGCAATCGGTGTACAGTAAGCGTTACACGAGACATCTCTTATCCTAAGCTGCCCATGAAATTCTGCTCCGAATGCGCCCATCCTGTCAGCCTGTCCATTCCGGAAGGCGACAACCGTCCCCGCTATGTGTGCGCCAACTGCGACGCCATCCATTACCAGAACCCGAAAATGGTGGTCGGCTCGATTCCCGTCTGGGAAGAAGATGGCCAGCTGCAGGTCTTGCTGTGCAAGCGGGCCATCGAGCCGCGCCTCGGCTACTGGACCCTGCCGGCCGGCTTCATGGAAAACGATGAAACGACGTCCGACGCGGCCGAACGCGAAACGGTGGAGGAAGCGGGCGCGAATATCGAACTGGGCCCCCTGTTTTCGCTGCTCAACGTGCAGCGCGTGCACCAGGTACACCTGTTCTACCTGGCGCGTTTGCGCGACCTCGATTTCGCGCCCGGCATCGAAAGCCTGGACGTGAAGCTGTTTACGGAAGCGCAGATTCCCTGGGATGACCTGGCCTTCCCCACCATCCGCGCCACCCTGGAACTGTTCTTTGCCGACCGCGTGAAAATCCGCGAAGGCGGCAGCTATGGCGTCCATACGGGCGACATCACGCGCCCGATGGCGCGCGCGGACGCAGAATAAGCAACCGCCGCATGATTCCCTGGCTCGACATCCACACCCCGTTCCCCGACGTCTCGCGCGCCCTGACCGACGAGGCGCCCGGCCTGCTGGCGGCCGGCGCCGACCTGTCGCCCGCGCGCCTGCTCGACGCCTACCGGCGCGGCATTTTCCCCTGGTTTTCCGAAGGCCAGCCCATCCTGTGGTGGAGCACCGATCCGCGCATGGTGCTGATGACGGAAGACTTCAAGGTTTCCGACAGCCTGGGCAAGGCGATCCGCAAGGTCGAGCGCAGTGCCGCCACGGACGGGCGCTGGCAGTTGCGCTTCGACGGCGATTTCGAGGCCGTCATGCGCGCCTGCGCGGCGCCGCGCAAGGATGGCCCGGGCACCTGGATTTCGGACGAAATCATCGCCGGCTACACGGGCTTGCACAAGCTGGGCTACGCGCATTCGTCGGAACTGTGGTTTGACGGTGAACTGGTGGGCGGCGCGTATGGGGTATCGATCGGTCGCATGTTCTATGGCGAATCGATGTTCGCCCGCGTTTCCGATGGCTCGAAGATCGCGCTGGCCCACCTCGTACGGTTTTTGCAGGCGCGCGGCGTGGCCATGATTGACTGCCAGCAAGAAACCAGACACCTGGCCTCGCTGGGCGCGGCGCCCATTTCGCGCGCGCGCTTCCTGGCCCATGTACGGATCGCCATTGAAGCAGCGCAAATCACCGATTGGCATGCTGCGCCACCGACGTAAAAAAGCTATGATAGCTCAAGGCACACCGCCGCGGACAGACCAGACAGGATCAGCATGACGCACCTGAACGAACTACCGTTTGCCACCCTGCAGTTCTACACGACGGCACCGTACCCGTGCAGCTACCTGGACGACCGCCAGGCCCGCTCGCAGGTGGCCACGCCTTCGCACCTGATCAACAGCGACGTGTATTCGGAACTGGTGCGCAACGGCTTTCGCCGCAGTGGCATTTTTACCTACCGCCCGTATTGCGATGGCTGCCAGGCCTGCATCCCCGTGCGCGTGGTGACGGGCGATTTCACGCCCAACCGCAACCAGCGCCGCGCCTGGAGCCGGCACGCCGGCCTGCAGGCGGGCGTGGCCACCCTGTCCTTCCTCGACGAGCACTACGAACTGTATCTGCGCTACCAGAGCACGCGCCACGCGGGCGGCGGCATGGACCAGGACAGCCGCGACCAGTATGCGCAGTTTTTGCTGCAAAGCCGGGTCAACACGCGCCTGGTGGAGTTCCGTGACCCCGACGGCATCCTGCGCATGGTCAGCATCATCGACGTGCTGGCCGATGGCCTGTCGTCCGTCTATACGTTCTTCGACCCGGACGTGCCGGGTGCCTCGTACGGCACCTACAACGTGCTGTGGCAGATCGCCCAGGCACGCGAACTGGGGCTGCCGTATGTGTATCTCGGCTACTGGATCGCGCAGAGCCCGAAGATGGCCTATAAAATCAACTTCAAGCCGCTGGAAGCGAGGATCAAAGGACAGTGGGTGGTGATGTAAAACCAGGCGCATGTCGCTGGGAGGGCAGTTGGTAGGTCGGATTAGCGCGCAAGCGCGTAATCCGACACCACCGGCGGCGCCAACAATATTGTCGGATTACGCTCCGCTAATCAGACCTACGCCTTTTATTTACTTTTATCCGGAAACGCCGGACGCTTGGGCAGCACGGGCGGATTCTTCGCCAGCTCGGCCTGGATCACTTCAATCGCTTTTTCCAGCTGCGGATCGCGGCCGGCGATGACGTCGGCCGGCGTTTGCTCGACTTCGATATCGGGCGGCACGCCTTCGTTTTCCACGCCCCAGCCGTTTTCGCGCGTCCAGAACGCCAGGTTCGGCGCCGTGATGGCGCCGCCATCCATCAGCACGGGGAAGCCGAGGATGCCCACCAGGCCGCCCCACGTGGCCTTGCCGATCAGCGGGCCCAAGTTATTTTTGCGGAACATCCACGGCAGCAGGTCGCCGCCCGAACCGGCCGTCTCGTCGATCAGCATGGCGCGCGGGCCCTGGATCGACGCGGACGGCGTCTTCATGTCGGCGCCGTAGCGCATGGTCCACCAGGCGATTTCCTTCTTCTGCAGGATCTCGATGTAGTAATCGGCCACGCTGCCGCCGCCATTGAAACGCTCGTCGACGATGATGGCCTGCCTGTCCGCCTGCGGGAAGAAATAGCGCTTGAAGTAGGTGTGGCCCAGGCCCGCCGTATTCGGCACGTACACGTACGCCACCTTGCCACCCGTGGCCGCATTGACCTTGCGCATATTGCCTTCGATCCAGTCGCGGTTGCGCAAGGCATCCTCGGTCGGCACGGGCACGACTGTGATCGTGCGCGCGCCCTTGCCGTCGGCCGATGGACCGACGGTCAGGTCGATGGCCTTGCCGGCCGTGTTCTCGAAGGCGCTGTACAAATTGGTGGGCGGCGCCAGCGGGCGGCTGTCGACGGCCAGCAGGTATTCGCCCGCCTTGACGTTCAGGCCCGGCTCCGTCAGCGGCGCGCGCAGGGCCGGGTTCCAGTTCAAGCCGCCATACACTTTCTTGAAGCGGTAATGGCCGTCGCTCACTTCATAGTCGGCGCCCAGGAGCCCCCCCGGCACCTTCTTCGCCTCGATAAAATCGTCACCGCCACCGCCGCGGTGATGGCCCACGGCCAGTTCGCTGCACATCCACTGGATCAGGCGGTTCAGGTCGGCGCGGCTCGACAGCTCAGGCAGGAACACGGCGTACTTGTCGCGCATGGCTTTCCAGTCCACGCCATGCATGCCCGGGTCATAGAAATAATCGCGGTTGATGCGCCACACTTCGTTGAAAATCTGCGTCCATTCGGCGCGCGGGTCGGCTTTTACTTCGATGGCGTCGACCTTGATCTTGCCTTCGCCCGGCATCAGCAGCTTGCCCGTGGCGGAACCCATGGCCCAGTTATCCTTCTGGCGGTACAGCAGCTTCTTGCCGTCGGCCGAGACCTCGAAATCGTCGGCCTCCGCGACCACGGTTTCCGCCTTGCGCTCCTTCAGATCGAAGCGCTGCACGGCCTTCTTGCCATCGCTTTCGCGCAGCAAAAAGATCTGCCCGGCGGCGCCGGCAGCCAGGCTGGAAAACTGCGCGGCCGGCAGCGGCAAGTCGACGATGCGCGTGGCGATGCCGTCGAAGTCGATGCTGATCGGCGCCACCGGTGCGACTACCACTTTCGGATCGTCGCGGCCCGTCTTCGGATCGATCTTCGGTTCAGTCTTCGGCTCCGCTTCCGCCTTCGCCGTGTCTTTTTTACTCTCCGTGCTGGCGGCCTTTTCCTCGTCGCTTTCCTTGATCAGGGGCGACGGCAAGTCGCGCCGCAACACGGCCATCCACACGGTGCGCGTCACCAGATTGTCTTCGTTCTGCTGCGAGAACCAGTTGTTGCTGGGGCCCGCATTCGTCGACGCGAAGAAGTACAGGTACTTGCCGCTCTTGTCGAACACAGGTTCGGCCACGTCGGACAGGCCATCGGTCACCGGCATCGACTTGTTCTGCTCGACGGAATAGATGTAGGCGCTGCGCGTGTAGGTGGGCGAGTTGAGCGTGTAGGCCAGCCAGCGCGAGTCGGGCGCCCATGAGGCGCGCATGCTCTTGTCGACGCCATACATCGGTTCCGTGGCGACCTTCTGCACCTTGCCCGTGCCGACGTCGATCACATACATGCTCCAGCCATTGTCGGCAAACGCGATCTTCCTGCTGTCGGGCGACCAAACGGCGTTGTCATAGAAGCCGCTGCCATTGAGCTTGAACTTGCGCACCGCGCCCTTGCCATCCTGCGCCCGCACATGCAGTTCATATTCGCCCGACTCGTCCGAGAAATATGCGACCGAGCGGCCATCGGGCGACCAGATCGGCGTGCGCTCGTGGGCGCCGGCCGTCTGCGTCAGGTTGCGCACGTCGCCCTTGTCGGCGGGGATGGTGACGATCTCGCCCCGGTACTCGAAGGCGATGCGCGCGCCCGATGGCGAGATCGACGCGTCGCGGATGTATTTCGCATTCTTGACCCAGCGTGGGCGCGTCTGTCCCAGGTCGCTGGCCACGGCGATGGTCAGCTTGTGCGCCTGGCCGCTGGCGATGTCGAACGCGTGCAGATAGCCGGCCTGCTCGTAGACGATGGTGCCGTTCGCGGCCGACGCGTTCAGCACGGGGAAGTCCGCATGCCGCGTCAGCTGGCGCACGGCCTTCGTTTTCACGTCGTAGGCGAACAGGTTGAATTCGCCATTGCGGTCGGAGCGGAAGTACACGGTGTCCTTGATCCACATGGGATCGACGTCGTTCGAGCGCGTCGTCGGCTGGGGGATTTTCTCGATCGATTTGTCGCTGGACGAAAATAGCCACAACCAGGAATTGGTGCCGCCCCGGTAGCGCTTCCACTGCTTGAAGGCGGGCGCCAGCGGGTTGTACGCGATGCGCTTGCCATCGGGCGAATACGTGGCGCGCGAGGCATTCGGAATTTCCAGCTGCGTTTCCACGCCGCCCGCCACCGGCACCGTAAACAGCTTCTGGAAGCGGTTGTTGAAGGCGGCGCGGGGCGAGGTAAACATCACGGACCGGCCATCGGGCGTGAACGACTGCGCCAGGTCCACGCCCGGGTGGAAGGTCAGGCGGCGCGGCACGCCGCCGGCCGCCGCGATCACATACACGTCGATATTGCCGTCGATATTCGCGCTATACGCGATCAGGCTGCCGTCGGGCGAAAACACGGGGTTGGACTTGTCGCCCAGGTCCGAGGTCAGGCGCCGCGCGCCGCCGCCATCGAGGTTCGACAGCCACAAATCGCCCGCATAGATGAAGGCGATGTGGCGGCTGGAGACGGCCGGTTCGCTCAGCATGCGGGTGTCTTGCGTATTGGGCAGGGCCAGGGCCGGGTGGCTCAGCAGCAGTGCGCTGGCGGCCGCGATGGCCGTCAAGATGCGTGTCTTTTTCAATCGATGTCTCGCTTATGAAGTCAACAGAACAGAGAAAAAACAGGAAGGTCGGCGGCCCGATGCGAATTATGAATGAATTAATGTTGCATTAGACCAAAGAGAACTATACACCCGGCAGCCGCGCGGAACACGGTAAAATACGGCACTTATTTCGCGCGCCGCCAGCCCTTCCCGGCAGCCCGCACACCTACTCAAAGCGCCCCATGTCTGAAAAATTCCTGTACTCCCTCGCCCGCCCGCTGCTGTTCTCGATGGATGCCGAAGCGGCCCACCATCTCACCCTGCCCGCCCTGAAACGCGCCAGCGCGCTGGGCCTGACGAAGCTGGCCGGCAAACCGGCGGCGGACCCGCGCACGGTGATGGGCATCACCTTCCCCAACCCGGTCGGCCTGGCCGCCGGTCTGGATAAGGATGGCGCCTACATCGACGCGCTGGCCGACCTGGGTTTTGGTTCCATCGAAGTGGGCACCGTCACGCCGCGCGCGCAGGCGGGCAATCCGAAACCGCGCATGTTCCGCCTGCCGCAGGCGCAGGGCATCATCAACCGCATGGGTTTCAATAATGGCGGCGTGGACGCCTTTGTCGCCAACGTGCAGGCGTCGAAGTTCTACCAGAACCGCGCGGGCGTGCTGGGCCTGAACATCGGCAAGAACGCCGACACGCCCATCGAGCGCGCGGCCGACGATTACCTGCTGTGCCTTGAAAAAGTCTACCCGTATGCCAGCTATGTGACGGTGAACATCTCGTCGCCGAACACGAAGAATTTGCGCCAGTTGCAGGGCGCGTCCGAACTCGACGCCCTGCTGTCGCAGCTCAAGGAAGCCCAGGCACGCCTGGCGGACAAGCACAAGCGCTACGTGCCGCTGGCCCTGAAAATCGCGCCGGACATGGATGGCGAACAGGTGAAAAGCATCGCCGAGTCGCTCACGCGCCACCAGATCGACGGCGTCATCGCCACCAACACGACCCTGTCGCGCAGCGCCGTCGAAGGCATGCCGCACGGCGCGGAAGCGGGCGGCCTGTCGGGCGCGCCCGTGTTCGAACTGTCGAACAATGTCATCCGCTTGCTGAAAGCGGAACTGGGCGACGCCTTGCCCATCATCGGCGTGGGCGGCATCATGCAGGGCCTGGACGCCGTGGCCAAGTTCGAGGCTGGCGCGCAGCTGGTGCAGCTGTACAGCGGCCTGATCTACGCGGGCCCCGCCCTGATCAAGGATTGCGCCCGCGCGTTGCGCGGCAAGCAGGCGAAATGATCGACAAGGTCAAGCTGGGTTCCAGCAGCCTGGAAGTGAGCACGATCTGCCTGGGCACGATGACCTTCGGCGAGCAGAATAGCGAAGCCGAAGCGCACAGCCAGCTCGATTACGCGCTGGAACGCGGTATCAACTTCATCGACACGGCCGAGATGTATCCGGTGATGGCCAGCGCGCAAACGCAGGGCAGCACCGAGCGCTACATCGGCAGCTGGCTGAAGAAAAGCGGCAAGCGCGGCCAGATCGTGCTGGCCAGCAAGGTGGCCGGGCCGAACTCGCGCATGCACTGGATACGCAATGGCAAGACGGACCACGACGCCGTCAACATCCGCGCCGCCGTCGAGGACAGCCTGCGCCGGCTGCAGACGGAGCACATCGACCTGTACCAGTTGCATTGGCCCAGCCGCAACCTGCCCATCTTCGGCGCCAGCGTGTACAACCCGCGCAAGGAACACGCGTCGGTCGCCATCGAAGACACGCTGGCCGTGCTGGGCAAGCTGGTCGACGAGGGTAAGATCGGCCACATCGGCGTGTCGAACGAATCGTCGTGGGGCGTGTGCGAATACATCAAGCAGGCCGAGCTGAAGGGCTTGCCGCGCATCGCCTCGATCCAGAACCTGTACAACCTGACGGCACGCCATTTCGAGACGAGCTTGCTCGACGAAACCTGCCACCGGGAAAATGTCAGCTTGCTGGCCTACAGCCCGCTGGCGTTCGGCCAGCTGACGGCGAAATACCTCGACAATCCGCAAGCCAGGGGCCGCCTGACGATTTTCCCGCCCGGCTGGAGTCCACGCTACGTGCGCCCCGCTACCATAGCGGCAGCCGCCCAGTATGCGGCGCTGGCCCGCGCGCACGGCTTGACGCCGGCGCAGCTGGCCCTGGCCTGGTGCTACTCGCGCTGGTTCGTGGCCTCGACCATCATCGGCGCCACCAGCGTGGCGCAGTTGCAGCAAAATATCGACGCCCATCAAGTCAGCCTGTCGCCAGACCTCGTGGCGGCCGTCGACGCCATCCACGCCAGCCTGCCCAACCCTGGGCAGTAAGCGCGCTCCGTCTGGCGGCGCAGGCCGCCGCCAGGCTTCCCACTCTCATCGCAGATAGTCGTATTTATACAACAGCTGGCAATTTACTGCTGTGCAGCATTGCGGCCTTGCCTTGCCCGGTCGTATGCTGGAAACGAGGCCATATGCGCTACTCGCGCCATGTTGACGTCTTTCAGATATTTATTGCATATCGATAGACAGAACGATTCGTAAGCACGCCGCGTGCCCACTGTTAATCTGATTGCATCATCGGACCGCCATGGTCCGCGCAACCACCAACCGAAGAGATATCGTCGATGAGTTCAAGCACCGCCCGCTCCCAGCTTCCCGCCCTCCCCGTCAAAACCGTTATCGCCGTCAGCCTGGTCGCCTGCTTCAGCCTGCCGATGCAGGCGCAAGCGCAGCAAGAGCTGCCGGCCGAAGGCGAATTGCAATCGGTGGTAGTCACCGGCACCTTCGCCAAGAACCGCCGCACCATCGATTCCGAATCGCCGATCGACATCCTCACCTCGCGCGACCTGCAAAGCACGGGTTCGGGCGAACTGGCGACCGTGCTGGCGCGCCTGCTGCCATCGCTGAACTTTGCCCGCGCCACGGGCGCCGACGCCAGCGACGCCGTGCGTCCGGCCCAGCTGCGCGGCCTGTCGCCCGATCAGACCCTGGTGCTGGTGAACGGCAAGCGCCGCTACACGTCGGCCGTCGTCAACGTCAACGGTTCGCTGGGCCGCGGCTCGGCGCCCGTCGACCTGAACGCCATCCCGCTGGCCGCCATCGACCACGTGGAAGTGCTGCGCGATGGCGCGGCGGCCCAGTACGGTTCCGACGCGATTGCCGGCGTAATCAACATCATCCTGAAAAAAGGCGCGGCCGGCGGCGACGTCGAAGTGGGCTATGGCCAGACGCAGGAACGCGACGGCAAGCAGAAATCCATCAAGGGCTCGGCCGGCTTCGCGCTGGGCGACGACGGCTGGGTGCGCGTCTCGGCGGAAGTGGCGGAACGCGATCCGACCAACCGCGCCGGCGCCGACTTCCGCAATCCGCTGGAGCCGCGCTACGGCAAGGTCAACCAGCGCTATGGCGATCCGGAAAGCAAGCCGGCGACGATTTTCATCAACAGCGAATACCGCATCAACGACAACATCGACTGGTACGCCTTCGGCAACTATGGCAAGCGCGACACGTCGGCCGCCGCCACCTGGCGCACGGCCTACAACGGCACCGCCCTGCGCACGCCGCTGTTCCCGGAAGGCTTCTTGCCGCTGCAAAACAGCACCCTGACGGACCAGTCCATCGTCACGGGCTTGCGCGGCGAGGCGGCCGGCTGGCGCTGGGATGCCAGCCTGAACTACGGCAGCAACAAGTTCGAACTGGACCTCGACAACACGGTCAACCAGTCGCTGGGCGCGAACAGCCCCACGCATTTCTATGCCGGCTCGCTGAAAAACGAACAGACCGTATTCAACCTCGATGCGGCGCGCGAGTTCCCCGTCTCCTACTTTACGGGCCCGCTGACGGTAGCCGTGGGCGCCGAAGCGCGCCATGAAAAGTACAGCATCGGCGCTGGCGACGAGGCGTCGTACACGGGCGGCGGCTCGCAAGGCTTTGCCGGCTTCCGTCCTGCCAACGCGGGCAGCCACTCGCGCCACAACGAGTCGATCTATGTGAACCTGGAAGCGGAAGCGACGAAGAAACTGTCGGGCGGCGTGGCCCTGCGCCATGAGCGCTACAGCGATTTCGGCAGCACCACCTCGGCCAAGGGTTCCGCACGCTATGCGTTCACGGATGCCCTGTCCCTGCGCGGCACGGTGTCGAGCGGCTTCCGCGCGCCATCGCTGGCGCAGCAGTACTACACCATCACCACCACCAACTTCCAGGTCGTCAACGGCGTCAACACGCCGATCGAGACGGGTACCTTCGCCGTCAACACGCCGCAGGCGCGCGCCCTCGGTGCACAGGATCTGAAACCGGAAAAGGCCCGCAACTACAGCCTGGGCCTGCAGTTCCAGCCTAACCGCAACTTCACGACGACGGTGGATGCCTACCGCATCGACATCGACAACCGCATCCTGTTCTCGGCCAATCTGGTCCTCAACAATGCATTGAAAAGCGTCCTGGCCGCGCAAGGCACGCCTGTGGGCTCGGGACGCTATTTCACCAACGCCGTCGACACGCGCACGGAAGGCGTCGACATCGTCAGCACCTACCGCATCGACCTGCAGGACAAGGACCGCCTCGACCTCACCGTGGCGTACAACCACAACAAGAGCAAGGTACAGAAAATCGCCGACAATCCGGCCATTCTGACGGCCAACAACCTGAAACTGATCGACCGCCAGAGCATCGACCGCATCACGGTGGCGTCGCCGAAGGACAAGTTCAGCCTGGCCGCCGACTACGGTTTCGGCATCTGGAATGCGCATGGCGTCGTGACGCGCTACGGCAGCTTCACCGTGCCGCAGAACGACGTCAAGCTGGACCAGACGTATGACCCGCAATGGGTGCTGGACGTGTCCGGTTCCGTGAAACTGGGCAAGAACTGGCGCCTCGTGGCTGGCATCGACAACGTGACCAACCGCTACCCGGCGCAAGTGACGAGCGCCGGCAACCTGAACGTCAACGGTACCCAGCCCTACAGCATCTTCGCGCCGAACGGTTTCAACGGCCGCTACTACTACGCCAAGGCTGGCTATAGCTGGTAAATAACGCTCTGCCATGCAAAAAGCCCGGAACGCACAGTGCGTTTCCGGGCTTTTTCACGTCTTGCGCCCGCAGGCGCATCAGGCTCAGGCGCGGCGGCGGCGCGCGGCAAAACCGACCAGGCCCAGGCCCAGCAGCATCATGCCGTAGGTCGCTGGCTCAGGCACGGCCGAGACCGAGTTGAACGCGCGGAAATTGCTCAGGCCACGCGGCAGGTTAGCAATGCTGAAAACCGTATTGGCGGCCAGCGGCGTATCCCAGTGGAACAACAGTTCGCCACGGCCATAATGCACGGCCAGGTAGTCGAAGCTGGAGTTGACAGTGAACGAACCGGACTTGCTGCTGACCAGGTCGCCCTGGGCGGCCAAGACCAGCGAACCGGTGCCGCTCGATGGCAGACCAAATTTGCTGCTGACCAAGCTCTTGATGGCGGCCGCACTTTGCGCGCCCGACGGGTTGGCGCCGTCAAAGACCCAGACCGAGTCCGCTGCCACGCTGCCGTAGGTGACGGTCTTGCTGCCCACAGCGAAGCCGCTCATGGCAGGATCGGTAATTTCCACCCAGCTCGCAGCTTGGGCCAGTGGCGCCAGGCAAGCCGAGACAGCAAGGCAGAGACCCAGTACAGCACGTTTAGTCATGTTCATAGTTTCCCCTATTGATGAATTTCAAAAATTACAATGTTGTTTATATTTTTATTACGCTTCTTTGCGATTGGACAAAAGATATCATTCAGGAAATCAAAATGCAATAAAAGAAACATCTTGAGTCATTGAAAATTTCAATCGGTCTCATGCATTGAATGCATTAGCCTGCTTTGCGTAGTGTCATGCTTCGTACAACCGGGACGACGAAACCTGCTGACTGGATGGAAGTGTTGTTAATGCACACAGACGCATGCGCCGTTCAGGCAAGCCCGGCCGACTTTATCGCACGCCGTCTTGCGCCAGCGCAGACAAACGCCATGCTTCCTGCCGGACGGCCCCTCGCCGCGCCCTATCATGCATGCTCCTGCCGACATCCATCACGGAGCACGCCATGCTGACTTTAAGCAAATTGAGTCCCTCCATCACCGACATGATCCGCTTCGACCATAGCCACGTGCTGCTGGCCTTCCATCAGTACACCACCAGCAAAAAACCTGCCGTCAAAAAAGCCCTGGCAGAAACCATCTGTAGCGCACTGGACATCCACGCGCAGCTGGAAGAGGAAATTTTCTATCCGCAGATGCGCCAGCTGGACGGCGATGCCGCGGTTCGCCAGAAAAGCGTGCCAGAGCACCAGGAAATGCGCCGCCTGATCGCCGAATTGCGCGCGACCGATGCGGCGACCACGCGCCATGACACCCTGCTGCTGGAAATGATGCGCGGCGTGCTGCACCATGTCGCCGATGAAGAAACCGTGCTGCTGCCGGAAGCCGAGACGCAGCTGACAGCAAGGCGCTTGAGCGAGCTGGGCGCACAGATGACTCAGCGCCGCATGGCCCTGGTCAAGCCGCAAGCGGGCAAGATCGCCGCCAATACGCTGGTCGGTTTTTCCAGCAGCACCACGGCCTGGGTCATGGGCGCGGCCGGCGTACTGCTGGCGGCCAGGCTGTTTGCCCGCAAGGCAGCCTGAACTGGCGTGGGGAGTAGCCAGGCCGGCGGGCAATCAGCTACCATGGGAGCTCTTCGACTCCGATGACGGACCACCATGCCCAGCTGGCACCTGGCCGACGCCGCCGAACTGGCGGCGCGCCATCCCTATACTTTTTATAAATCGCCGCCCGAGGCCATCGCCCAGGTGCGCCCCGGCGAAGTGGTCAAGCTGATCTTCGCCTTCCACAGCGACGACCCGCAAGCGCCGGGTGCCGAGCGCATGTGGGTGCTGGTCGATACGGTCGAGCCGTATGGGCACTTCACCGGCAAGCTCGACAACATGCCCGGCTACATCGCCGATTTGCAGGCGAAAGACCCCATCGCCTTCACGGCGCGCCACATCATCAATACCCAGCACGACGATGATGATAACCTCGTCAACCGCTACGCGGGCCTGTGCTTCGTGACGAAAAAAGTGCTGGAAGACGGCGCGCCCGTCGGCTATCTCTACCGCGAGGAACCGGACAACGACGACGACAGCGGCTGGCGCTTCACGGCCAACGACGAAAGCGACGACTACATGAACGACAGCGCCAACGTGGCCCTCGTATCGGTGGGCGCCGTGCTCAGCGTGGACGATCGTTGTATTGCGCTGCTGGATTCTCCGGCCGGATCGGCCTATGCCTTCGACCACAACACGCAACAATTCATGGCGGTGGACGAATGACAACAGATGAACTGAAGCAATTTTGCGCGGCCCTGCCCGGCGCGCAAGCAGTGCTGCATGGCCCGCCGTCGAACATCCTCGTGTGTGAAGTGAGCGGCAAGAAATTTGCCTATTTCAAGACCAGCGCACCCGAGCAGTGGCGCTTCAGCCTGCGGGTCAGCGCCGAGCGCTTTATCGAACTGACGGACATGCCCGGCGTCAAACCGGCCCGCTACATGGGCCGCTTTCACTGGGTGACCATCGTCGACGTGGCGCGCTTCCCCGCCGATTACCTGGCGGAACTGGTGCAAGATAGCCACGCGCGCGCCGTGGCCAGCCTGACGCGCACGCAGCGGGCGGCCATCGCCTAGAGCGCTTCCTCTCCCGCCATGGCGCGGTCGATGTCTTCGCGCGTCAAGTCCGGCGCCAGCTGCAGGATGAACTCGTAGGCGTAGGCGCGCAGGTAGGCGCCGCGCCGCACGGCCAGGCGCGTCGTGTTGGTGGCGAACAGGTGCGACGCTTCCACGGCCCTTAGCCCCTTGTCGCGGCCATGATCGAAGGCCATCGAAGCCACGATGCCCACGCCCAAGCCCAGCGCCACGTACTGCTTGATGACGTCCGAATCCATGGCCGTCAAAATGATGTCGGTCGTCACGCCCGCCTTGGCGAATGCATCGTCGATATGGCCGCGTCCCGTGAACCCCTTGTCGTAGGTGATCAACGGGTATTTCGCCAGGTCTTCCAGGCGGATCGGCGAGTGCTCGAGCAGCGGGTGGCCGTCCGGCACGACGATCAGATGGCTCCAGCGGTAGCACGGAAACGACACGAGGTCGGGAAACTGGCTCAAGCCTTCCGTGGCGATGCCGATATCGGTCTTACCCGACAGCACCCATTCCGCGATGTGTTCGGGCGCGCTTTGCTGCAGCGCGATGCGGACCTCGGGGAAAGCGGCGCGGAAGCCCTGCACCACTTTCGGCAACGCATAGCGCGCCTGTGTGTGCGTGGCCGCCACGGATAACGTCCCGCTGGTCTGGCCGCTGTATTCGAGACTGGCCTGCTGCAGGTTTTCCGCCTCGATCAACAGGCGGTCGACGATCTTCAGGATGCCCTTGCCCGGCTCCGTCAAACCCGTCAAGCGCTTGCCGTTGCGCTCGAAAATCACCACGCCCAGCTCGTCCTCGAGTTCGCGGATTTGCCGGCTCACGCCCGGCTGCGACGTGAACAGGGCGTTGGCCACTTCCGTCAGGTTATAGCCGCGGCGGGCCGCTTCGCGGATCGAACGCAGTTGTTGAAAATTCATAGTGTCCCAGCCTCTCAGGTTCTTGTCGGTTCAACGAATACGTGCAGACGTTTCGGGCGGACAACTAACGTCTCGCCTTCTTTCAGCTGCAGATGCGTAAAACGCTCGTTCGACATCACCGCTTCGATCAGCTCGCTGTTATCGACGCGCTGCAAGTCCAGCTGGGCCAGCGGACCGATGGCATGCGCGCGGCTCAGCTTGACGACGATGCCTTCCGCGCCCTGCGTGTAGCGGTCGATTTCCAGGTCATGCGGCCGCACATAAGCCGTGCCCTTGCTGTCGCTCACGCCCGCATAATCAGGCACCTCGAAGCTGGCGTCGCCGGTGGCCATCACGCCGTCATGCACGCGGCCGTGGAACAGGTTGACGTTGCCGAGGAAGCCGTAGACGAACGGGGACGCCGGGTGGTTGTAGACTTGCTCAGGGGAACCGAGTTGCTCGACGGTGCCCTTGTTCATCAGCACGACCTGGTCGGCCACTTCCAGCGCTTCTTCCTGGTCGTGCGTGACGAAAATGCTGGTGACGTGCAAGTCGTCATGCAGGCGGCGCAGCCAGCGGCGCAATTCCTTGCGCACCTTGGCATCGAGAGCGCCGAACGGTTCATCGAGCAGCAGCACGCGCGGCTCCACGGCCAAGGCGCGCGCCAGGGCGATACGCTGGCGTTGTCCGCCCGACAACTGCGGCGGATAGCGGTCGGCCAGCCAGTCCAGCTGCACCAGTTCCAGCAAATCCTTGACCTTGCGGCGGATCTGGTCTTCCGACGGGCGCTCGCTGCGCGACTTCACGCGCAAGCCGAAGGCCACGTTTTCAAACACGGTCATGTGCTTGAACAGCGCATAGTGTTGAAAAACGAAACCGACTTGTCGCTCGCGCACGTGGCGGTTCGACGCATCTTCCGCGTCCAGCAGCACTTGCCCGCTGTCCGGATGTTCGAGGCCGGCAATGATGCGCAGCAAGGTGGTCTTGCCGCAACCCGAAGGGCCCAGCAGGGCCGTCAATTCGCCGGCGGGAAAGTCCAGCGAGATATTGTCGAGGGCGACGAAATCGCCAAAACGCTTGTGGATGTTTTTAACTGCGATGGTCATGTCAGTGCTCCGTAGAACGTAAGGCGGAATCGTCGGCGTCGCTCTCGTTCAAACGCCACTCAATGAAAGCTTTCAAGGCCAGGGTCACCAAGGCCAGCAAGGCCAGCAGGGAGGCGACGGCAAATGCGGCGGCGAAGTTGTACTCGTTGTACAGAATCTCCACTTGCAGCGGCATGGTGTTCGTTTCGCCGCGGATATGGCCGGAGACCACGGACACGGCGCCGAACTCGCCCATGGCGCGGGCGTTACACAGGATCACGCCATACAGCAGACCCCACTTGATATTCGGCAAGGTGACTCGGCGGAAAGTGTTCCAGCCCGACGCGCCCAGCACGATAGCGGCCTCTTCCTCTTCGCTGCCCTGCGACTGCATCAGCGGGATCAATTCACGCGCGACGAACGGGAAGGTGATGAAGATGGTGGCCAGCACGATGCCGGGCACGGCAAACAAAATCTTGATGTCGTGCGCCTGCAGCCACGGGCCGAACCAGCCCTGGGCGCCAAACATCAGCACATAGATCAGGCCGGAAATGACGGGCGAGACGGAAAACGGCAAGTCGATCAGGGTCAGCAAGATGCTCTTGCCGCGGAACTCGAACTTGGCGATGCACCAGGAAGCGGCCACGCCGAATACCAGGTTCAGCGGCACGGCGATGGCGGCCGTGATCAGGGTCAATTTAATCGCGGAAATCGCGTCCGGATCAATGATGGCGGCGATATACGCTTCCCAGCCCTTCTTGAACGCTTCCGCAAACACGGCCACCAGGGGCACGATGAGGAAGGCTGTCAGGAACAGCAAGGCGATGGTGATCAATACCGTTCGTACCCACAATGGTTCCAGCACAACGGGGCCGACATTCGGTTCGAAGCGGCGCGCTGTCGGCAGCGCCTTGTCCACGCCAGCGGCGGCAGTCGTATTCGTACTCATGATTTCTTCGCCTTTCCGCGCGTCCATGCTTGAAGCAAGTTAATCGTCAACAACAGCAAAAAGGAGACCACCAGCATCACCACGGCGATGGCCGTGGCGCCTGCGTAATCGTATTGTTCCAGCTTGGTAATAATGAACAGCGGCGTGATTTCCGACACCATCGGCATATTGCCGGCGATAAAGATCACGGAACCGTACTCGCCCGTGGCGCGGGCAAAGGCCAGCGCAAAGCCCGTCAGCAAGGACGGCAAGATCGTGGGGAAGATGACGCGGATAAACGTTTGCAGGGAATTGGCGCCCAGGCTGGCGGCCGCTTCTTCCAGTTCCTTTTCCGCGTCTTCCAGCACCGGTTGCACAGTGCGCACGACAAAGGGCAAGCCGATGAAGGTCAGCGCCACCACCACGCCCAGCGGCGTAAACGCCACCTTGATGCCCAGCACGCCTTCGATGAACTGGCCGAACCAGCCGTTCGACGAATACAGGGCCGTCAGGGTGATGCCGGCCACGGCCGTCGGCAAGGCGAACGGCAAGTCGACCAGCGCGTCGATGATGCGCTTGCCGGGGAATTTATAACGCACCAGCACCCAGGCCAGGATGCCGCCAAACACCACGTTCAACAGGGCGGCGATCAACGACGCGCCAAACGTCAGGCGGTAGGACGCCATCACGCGGTCGGACGTGACGGCGCTGAAGAAGGCGTCCCATGTCATGGTGAAGGTCTTCAGGAACACCGACGACAGCGGGATGAGAACGATCAGGGCCAGGTAAAAGAGCGTGAAGCCCAGAGACAGCTTAAACCCCGGCATGACCCGAAACGGCGCTCCGCGCGCCTTGAGCGGTGCTGCTGATGCTGCAGACATAGAAACCCCTTCTTATTACATTTTTGAGTTATAGGGCGCAATAATCACATGCAACCGTTATAAAAAGAACTAACCATTTCTCATTTGCTTAGATGGATTTTGCATACTTGCTGGCGGAATCTATGGGCGAAAAAAAGGGGTCGGACCCTGCGGGTCCGACCCCGGCTTTTGGGGTGGGGTTGGGGTGGGCACACACTTAACCCAACACCTTGACGGCTGGGGTCAGACCCGACGGGGAAATGCGTCCTAGTAGGACGCATTTCAATCGCGAAGCGACTGACCCCGTTCTTACTTGTTCGGCTGCGGCGTCAGACGAAGATAAGGTTTCGCTGCCGTAAACCCCTTCGGATACTTCTGCTTGATCACGTCCGGATCTTGCACAGTCAATGGAATGATGACGTCGTCGCCGTCTTTCCAGTTGCCTGGCGTGGCCACCGTATAGCCGTCCGTCAGTTGCAAGGCGTCGATGACGCGCAGGATTTCATTGAAGTTGCGGCCCGTGCTCAGCGGGTACGTGAGGATCAGCCGCACTTTCTTGTTCGGGTCGATGATGAAGACGGAGCGCACGGTGGCCGTGACGGACTGTTCCGGGTGGATCATGTCGTACAGCACCGACACTTTCTTGTCGACGTCGGCGATGATGGGGAAGCCCACGACCGTGTTTTGCGTCTCTTCGATATCCTTGATCCAGCTCTTGTGCGACTCGGCCGCGTCCACGGACAGGGCGATGGCCTTTACGTTGCGCTTGTCGAATTCCGGCTTGAGCTTGGCCGTCAAGCCCAGTTCCGTCGTGCATACGGGGGTAAAGTCGGCCGGATGGGAAAACAGCACCACCCAGGAATTGCCCGCCCACTCGTGGAACTTGAGCGGGCCTATCGAGCTGTCTTGTTCAAAATCAGGGGCGACATCGCCCAGGCGTAAAGTCATCGTGATCTCCTGTGAGGTTGTGTATCGGGATGTTGGTCGAATCAGGCTGCCTGACGGTGGCGCTTGTCGCTTTGCGCCAGATCAAACAGCGTTTGCAATTGCGCCTGGCCGTAGACCCAGTCGCCAAGGCGCGACTCGGCGTTGATATGGCCCAGCGCACCGCCATCAATATACTTGCAATTCCAGCGCCGTGCCCACTGCGCCGCGTGTTCGGCCGTCATCCACGGATCGGTCTGGCTGGCGATCAGGATGCCGGGGCAAGGCAGCCGCTTTTGCGGCAATGCCTTCGCCACGCCAAACTTGTCGGGATCGGCTGGTCCCACCAGCAGCACGCCGGCCACGCCCTGCGGATCGCGCGCCAGGCTGTGCGCCGTCGTCAGGCAGCCGAAGCTGTGGGCGACGATCAGGGTCGGGCGCGCATCCTGCCGCCGCACCTGGTCCAGCCGCGCCGACCAGGTGGCCAGGTCGGGCGCGTTCCAGTCGCCCTGCTCGACCCGCTCGAATTGCGGATACAGGCGCTGCCAGCGGCTCTGCCAATGCTCGGGACCGCTGTTATGCAAGCCCGGCACGATCAGTACCCGGTAATCGGAAAAGCTGCGCAGCGCCATGATGTGTCCTTTTAGTAACGGTCTGGCAATCGTGCCATCCGGTATTACTTAGGCTGGTAGATCTGGTCGAAGATGCCGCCGTCGGCAAAGTGCGCCTTCTGTGCAGCCGTCCAGCCGCCCGCCACTTGCTCGATGGTGAACAGGTTGACCTTGGCGAACTGCGACGCGTATTTCTTCGCCGCCTTGTCCGTTGCCGGACGGTAGTAATTCTTCGCGATGATGTCTTGCGCTTCATCCGTGTACAGGTAGTTCAGGTAAGCCTCGGCCACCTTGCGCGTGCCATGCTTGTCGGCAAACTTGTCGACGACGGCGACGGGCGGCTCGGCCAGGATGCTGACGGATGGCGTGATGATGTCGAACTTGGTCGGGCCCAGTTCCTTGACGGCCAGGTAAGCCTCGTTTTCCCAGGCGATCAGCACGTCGCCGATGCCGCGCTCAACAAAAGTGGTGGTGGCGCCGCGCGCGCCGGAATCGAGCACGGGCACGTTTTTATACAGCTTGCCGAGGAAATCCTTGGCCTTCGCTTCGTTGCCGCCCGGCTGGCGCAGCGCGTAACCCCACGCAGCCAGATGGTTCCAGCGGGCGCCGCCCGAGGTTTTCGGATTCGGCGTGATGACGGAGACGCCTGGCTTGATCAGGTCGTTCCAATCCTTGATGCCTTTCGGGTTGCCCTTGCGCACCAGGAAGACGATGGTCGAGGTGTAAGGCGAGCTGTTGTGCGCCAAGCGCTTTTGCCAGTCGCCGGCCAGCAGCTTGTGCTCGGCCAGCGCATCGATGTCATAGGCCAGGGCCAGGGTGACGATATCCGCCTCCAGGCCGTCGATGACGGCGCGCGCCTGCTTGCCCGAACCACCGTGCGATTGCTTGATCTTGACGTTGTCGCCCGTCTTGCCTTTCCACTCCTTGGCAAACGCCGTATTCACATCCTGATACAGCTCGCGCGTCGGGTCGTACGACACGTTGAGCAGGGTGATATCGGCAGCCTGCGCCGTTTGCAGAATGGCAAACGCGCTGATGGCGGCGGCAATGATGATTTTTTTCGACAGCATCTAAGATCCCCGTGTGGTTGAACTTGCAGAGCCACCAGATTACGGCGCCATGGCCGCAAAGAGAACGAAGCGTTTCGCCGTTTGATATGCGTTTTTCACATATGGACGGCGCGCAACGGGGATTTAGCAGTTAATAAAAACGGTTAAACAAAATGACGGCCCAGGTGGCGAAGGCCAGGATGCAGGTCAGCAGCACGGCGGCGCTACCAAAGTCCTTGGCGTTTTTCGACAGCGGATGACGTTCGAGCGAAATGCGGTCAACCACGGCTTCAATTGCCGAATTGATCAGTTCGACGATCAGCACCAGCAGCAGCACGCCGATCAGCACCAGCTTTTCAAACGCGGAAACGCGCAGCAGCAAGGCGATCACCGTGCCGACGACGAACAGGCCCAGTTCCTGCCGGAACGCATGTTCGTGGCGCCAGGCCGCTTTCAAGCCATCGAGCGAGTAGAAAAAGGCGGAGAAAATCCGTTTCAAGCCGCTTTTGCTCTTGAATTCATTTACAGGTTGCATAGTTTTCCATGGTTCAAAGCACATGCTATCCACGCATTATGACGGGCACAATAGGGATTGTGACAATTTATTCGCTATCTATCTCGGAACATTTCACTATTTTTTCACATCATGGTATAAAGAAGGATGAATACTGCATTGCACCAAATCCATCATGAAAATTGAACCGGTCGCTGCCCCGAAGACGACGATCCAGGTCATCGAACGCATGGTCGCCCTGCTCGATGCCCTGGCCAAATATTCCGACCCGGTCAGCCTGAAGGAATTGTCCAAAGTATCGGGCCTGCACCCCTCGACGGCGCACCGCATCCTCAACGACATGGTGCTGACGCGCTTTGTCGACCGCATCGAACCGGGCACGTACCGGCTGGGCATGCGCCTGTTGGAACTGGGCAATGTGGTGAAAAGCCGCCTCAGCGTGCGCGAAGCGGCGCTGGACTTCATGCGCCAGTTGCACAAGAAAACCCAGCAAACGATCAACCTGTCCGTGCGCCAGGGCGACGAGATCGTCTACATCGACCGTGCCTTTTCCGAACGCTCGGGCATGCAGGTGGTGCGCGCCATCGGCGGCCGCGGCCCGCTGCACCTGACCTCGACCGGCAAGCTGTTCCTCTCCGTGGACGAGCCGAAAGCCATCCGCGCGTACGCCACGCGCACGGGCCTGGCCGGACACAACAAGAATTCCATCACGGATCTGCAAAAGCTTGAGCGCGAACTGAGCCTGGTGCGCGAGCGCGGCTATGCGCGCGACAATGAAGAGCTGGAACTGGGCGTGCGCTGCATGGCCGCCGGCATCCGCGACGATACAGGCAAGCTGATCGCCGGCCTGTCGATCTCGGCGCCAGCCGACCGCCTGCAGGATGAGTGGCTGGTGGACCTGGTGGAAACGGCGAACCAGATTTCAGTGACTTTGGGTTTTATACCCCAAGACTAAAGAAGCAGGGCAGCAACGCTGCCCTGTTTCTTTTAGCCGCCTGGCAGGCTCATGTTGGCAGGTTTCAATGCCTCCAGCCACTTGCGCATGCGGCCCGCATCGGCCGTGCGCGACTGTTTTCCCTTGGAATCGAGGAAGACCATGATCACGGCCCGTCCTTCGATGACAGCCTGCATCATCAGGCAACGTCCCGCCTCATTGATAAAGCCCGTCTTTTGCAAGCCGATTTCCCAGCCGGGATTCGCCACCAGGTGATTCGTATTGCCAAACTGCATGGGCTGGCCGCTGGCTTCGACGATGGCTTTCGGGTCCGTCGAGTACTCGCGCAACAGCGGATGGCGGAAGGCGGCCATGGCCAGCTTGCCCAGGTCGCGCGCGCTGGCCACGTTCATCTTCGACAAGCCGCTGGAATCGACGTAATGCGTATCCATCATGCCCAGCTGGCGCGCCTTGCTGTTCATCGCGTCGACAAACGCCGACAAGCCGCCCGGATAATTGCGGCCCAGCGCCGAGGCAGCACGGTTTTCCGAGCTCATCAAGGCGATGTGCAGCATATTGGCCCGCGTCAATTGCGAACCCACTTTCAGGCGCGAGCTGCTGAACTTGGCGCGGTCGACGTCCTCGTCCGTAATCGTCAGCAGTTCCTCCATGTCCTGATGCGCTTCGACGACCACCAGGCCCGTCATCATCTTGGTGATGGAGGCGATGGGCAGGGCCACATTCGAATTCTTTTCAAACAGCACTTCCGAATTGTTCTGGTCCAGCACCAGCGCCACGCTCGACTTGAGGTCGAGCGGATCGCGCGTGAGGTTCAGGCCCGCCAGGTCGCCCATGGTGGGCATCGGCGCGGCCATGGGCACGGCCACGCTGCTGATTTTTTGATAGATGACCTTGCGTTTGCCGCGCACCATGACAACCCGGCGCACGCTCTTTTCGCGCGGCGCGGCCGTCGCGCTCTTGCGCAGCACGACTTTGACTTTCTTGGTGTTCTGTTTCTTGGAGGCTGAGGATTTTCCGTTCGCTTCCTTGGCGTGCACGGCCGCAGCCGGCGCCAGTGCAAACAGCAGGGAAGCCAGGATACCCAGCGCAAGTTTAAACTTAGCCATTCGATAATTCCCCGTGAAGCTGTTGCCTTATTGCAGTGTAGCGAAATGCAGAGTATTCGCAAGCCTATTTAACAGTTAGGACAGTATTTATTGCAGTACTGAAATACAAATCGTTAGCGATCAGCAAACAAGCTCATCCTTGACGGCTATTTGCTGGTGCTCATCGCTGGCGTGTCTATTTGTCCATGACTTTAACAAAACCGGCCAGCGGCTCGCGTTCAGTGTTCAAGCGGTTCTCGACCTTGTCCGGGTCGGCATAGCCGAGGGCCATGCCGCACACCACCATTTCGCTGGCCGGCACGCCCAGCTCGTCACGGATGATGTCATGGTAGTGGATGAAGGCCGCTTGCGGGCACGTGTCGAGTCCCCGCGCGCGCGCCGCCAGCATGATATTTTGCAAGAACATGCCGTAGTCGAGCCAGGAACCCTGCTCCAGCACCCGTTCGATGGTAAAGATCAGCCCGACGGGCGCATCGAAAAACTGGAAATTGCGTCCATGCTGAGCCGCCATGCCGGCCGTGTCGCTCCGTTCCAGGCCCAGCAGCTGGTACAGGTCCAGGCCGATCTTGCGGCGGCGCTCGATGAACGGCGCCGTCCACTGGCGCGGGTAATAGATATACGACGCCGTGCGCGCGGGCGCATCGGGCGCCTTCGGTGCGGCATAGACGTCGAGGATGCGGCGCGACAGCCGCGCGCGCGCCTCGCCTGACAGCACATACACTTTCCACGGCTGCATGTTGGCGCCCGAAGGCGCGCGCGCCGCCACTTCCAGGATGCGCGCGATATCGTCCTGCGCCACCGGCGTGGGCAAAAAGGCGCGGATCGAACGGCGCGACAGGATGACGGCGTCGACGGCTTGCTGCGCTGACGGTGTTTCAGATGCTTGCTTGTTCACTGCCCTGCTCTCCCGCTATCTCTACTTCTTGACGACAAACACGACGCCGATCACGGCCACCAGCATGCCGGCGATGCCCAGCATATTGAACGCTTCGCCGAACATCAGCCAGGCCATCACGGCCGTCGTGGGCGGCGTCAGGTACAGCAAGCCCGTCACTTTCGTCGCGTCGCTGCGGCGGATCAGGGCGAACAGCAAAAAGATGGCGCCGATGGACAGCACGAGTACCGACCACAGCAAGGCACCGATGAAATTCGCCGTCCATTGCACATTGCTGAAATGCAGGTCCAGCCCTTCGTAATACAGGGCGAATGGCAAGACCACGACGATGGAGGCGGCAAACTGCACCACGGTGCCCGTGCGCAAGTCGAATTGCGGGCAGTGGCGTTTTTGGTACATGGTGCCGGCCGTCATCGACAGCAGCGCGAACACGCACAGCAGCACGCTTTCCACGGTCAGGCCCACGAGGTTGATCTTCGCATACACGACGAGGGCCACGCCCAGCAAGCCAAAGAACAGGCCCAGCCACTGGCGCGGGCGCACGGATTCGCCGATCAGCGGCGCGGCGCAGGCCGTCAGCACGGGCTGCATGCCCACGATCAGCGCGGACAGGCCGGCCGGCATGCCCAGCTTGATGGCGCACCAGACGCCAGCCAGGTAGCCGGCCTGCATCAGGATGCCGGCCACGGCGATCTGGCGGAACTGTCCCACGGGCCACGGTGCGCGCAACAGCAGCACGAGCGGCAACAGGATCACCAGCACGCCCAGGAAGCGCAGCAGCAAAAAGGTCAGCGGGGGCGCGTACGGCAGGCCGAACTTGGCCACGATAAAGCCTGTGCTCCATAACAATACGAAGAAGCCAGGCAAGGCCATCGGCGTCAGAGTGGTCAGAAGAGAGGCTTTGCCGCTGGCGCCAGCCGCGGCGGGAAGATTGGACATGGTATCAACTCGGGAAACAGGATCGGCACCGGGGCGCTGCGCCAGTACGGGAGGCAAAGTCTAGCATGCTGCGCCGCAATCGTCCCCGTAGCCGCCGGAAACGATAGTTTAGGCATAAACCATTGACACCCAGAAATCAAATATTTCTCTTTAGAAACAATGACTTTTGATCCAAATCTATTCAATTGTTGCATCGCACAAGAAACGCTTGACTTCGTTTTTTTTCACCGTAGAATAGGGTTTGTTGCGTTGCACAATTCTTGTTCAGCTTGAAAAATTTAGATTCACCTGCTTTCCCAAACGGTACACGCAGCATCAAATTAACCAGATTTCGATTTTTTGGAGATTTATATGTTTTCAATTCCTGAGCAATTTTCGTCCGCTACCAAAGCCAACCTGGAAGCCCAATTCGCCCTGTTCTCGTCGCTGACGGGCAAAGCCTTCGAAGGCATCGAAAAGATCGTCGAACTGAACCTGACCGCTGCCAAAGCGACCCTGGAAGAATCGACCGCCGCCGCCAAGCAATTGCTGTCGGCAAAAGATCCACAAGAATTCTTCTCGCTGAGCGCTGCTCAAGCCCAGCCTAGCGCCGAAAAAGCCATCGCTTACGGCCGTCACCTGGCTGCCATCACGTCGGGCACCCAAGCCGAATTCAGCAAAGCTGCTGAATCGCAAATCGCTGAAACCAACCGCAAAGTCCTGTCCCTGGTGGAAGAAGTCACCAAGAACGCGCCAGCTGGTTCGGAAAACGCCGTCGCCATCCTGAAAAGCGCCATCGGCAACGCCAATGCGGGCTACGAGCAATTCTCGAAAACCAGCAAGCAAACCGTCGAAGCTATCGAAGCGAACCTGACCTCGGCCGTGAACCAGTTCACGCAAGCAGCTGAAAAAGTCGTGCCACGCGCTGCCGCCAAGTAATTCTTGCGCGACCGCTACGGCGGTCCGCTGTACCTGCTCCTCCAGGCATCCATCCCGTACTTCCCCGACGGATGCCATTATGCCCCAGCCCAGCTGGGGCATTTTTTATGCGCGCTTACTCTCCCAGATACGCCGCCTTGACGCGCGGGTCGTCGAGCATGGCGGCCGCGTTGCCGCCCATGGTGACGAGGCCGGAATCCATCACATAGCCGCGGTGCGCCGCTTGCAGGGCCAAACGGGCATTCTGTTCGACCAACAAGATCGTGATGCCTTCGGACGACACCTTGCGGATCACCTCGAAGATTTTCTCGACCATGATGGGCGACAAGCCCATCGACGGCTCGTCGAGCAGCAGCAGCTTCGGATGGCTCATCAGGGCGCGCGCCATGGCCAGCATCTGCTGCTCGCCGCCCGACAAGGTGCCGGCCATCTGCGCCGCCCGTTCCTTGAGTCGTGGAAAGACGTCGAACCAGCGGGCGATATCGTCCTCGACACCGGCCTTGTCCATGCGCGTGTAAGCGCCCATCATGAGGTTTTCGCGGATCGACATGCGGGTAAATACGCCCCGCCCTTCCGGCACCATGGCCAGTTTCCTTTCCACCAGGTGGAACGATTTCGTGCCCTTGAGCGATTCGCCCAGGTAGCTGATCGTGCCTTCGACCTTGCAGGCCGGCAAAGTGCCCGTGATGGCTTTCAAGGTCGTCGTCTTGCCGGCGCCGTTCGCGCCGATCAGGGCGATCAGCTCGCCCTGGTTGACTTCCAGGTCGATGCCTTTCACGGCCTTGATGCCGCCGTAGGCCACGTGCAGACCCGATACCTTCAATATATTCTTGCTCAAGCCATCGTTACTCATGCGTGCGACCCTCCCAGATAAGCCTCGATGACGGCCGGGTTTTGTTGTATTTCGGCCGGCAAGCCTTCCGCGATGCGCTTGCCATACTCGAGCACGGTGATGCGGTCGCACAATCCCATCATCAGTTTCACGTCGTGCTCGATCAACAGCACGGTCTTGCCTTCAGCCTTGATTTTCACCAGCAACTCGCGCAGGGCCAGCTTTTCCGTCGCATTCATGCCCGCCGCCGGCTCGTCGAGCGCCAGCAGTTGCGGGTCCGTGGCCAGCGCGCGGGCGATTTCCAGGCGCCGCTGGTCGCCATACGACAAGAAGCGCGCCGTGCGGCTGGCGAACTGGGCGATGCCGACGAAGTCGAGCAACTCCATGGCCCGCTTGCGGATGGACGCCTCTTCCTCGCGCGCCGCCTTGTGGCGGAAGATGGCGCCGAACACGCCCTGATGCGAGCGCACATGGCGCCCCACCATGACGTTTTCCAGCGCCGTCATGTCGCCAAACAAACGGATGTTCTGGAAGGTGCGCGCAATGCCCGCCTTGGCCACCTTGTGCGGCGCGGATGGCGAATATGGTTTGCCGGCCAGCTCGAAAGTGCCCGTGTCGGGCTGGTACAGGCCCGTGATCACGTTGAAAAACGTCGTCTTGCCGGCGCCGTTCGGGCCGATCAAGCCATAGATTTGCCCTTGCCGGATGGTGATGCCCACGTCGGTGAGCGCTTGCAAGCCGCCAAAACGTTTATTCACGCCGGCAATATTGAGAATGATCTGTTCGCTCATGCTATCCCTCCCTTAAGCGGACACGACGCCGGTGGATTTGTTCGGCTGGTCGACGTCGTGGTCGGGCCGGTCTTCGTGCTTCGGCGATGGCCACAGGCCGGCAGGACGGTTGAGCATGATCAACACCATGGCCAGGCCATACAGCAACTGGCGCAGCACTTCCGCCTCGATCACCACGTGGCCGAACAGCGCCTGCTGGGCCGGTTCCACCACGTGGCGCAGCACTTCCGGTATCGAGGCGAGGATCACGCCGCCGAGGATCACGCCGGGGATATGGCCGATGCCGCCCAGCACCACCATGGCCAGCACGGCGATCGATTCCGTCAGGGAAAACGATTCCGGCGAGACAAAACCCTGGAACGAGGCAAACATGGCGCCCGCCACGCCGCCGAACGAGGCGCCCATGGAAAAGGCCAGCAATTTCACGTTGCGCGTATTGATGCCCATGGCCTTGGCGGCGATCTCGTCTTCGCGGATGGCGACCCAGGCGCGGCCCAGGCGCGAATGCTGCAGGCGCTTGGTGACGAACACGACGGCGATGCACAGGAAGAGGAACAAAAAGTAATAGGCGTTCACTGACGGCATGGAAAAACCGGCCACCGTCACGGTGCTGTTGGTGCCCGCCTCGCCCGCCAGGTTGACGCCGAAGATGCGGATCGGGTCGATCAGATTGATGCCTTGCGGCCCGTTCGTGAAATTGATCGGGTCGTTCAAGTTGTTCATGAAGATGCGGATGATCTCGCCAAAGCCCAGGGTCACGATGGCCAGGTAGTCGCCGCGCAGCTTCAAGGTGGGCGCGCCCAGCAGGGCGCCGAACAGGCCGGCAACAAAGGCGGCCAACGGCACGATGATCCAGATCGACAAATGGATGCCGTTCTCGCGGATTTCCGGCCCCATCAGCTGCACCAGGGTTTCGCCCAACACCGGATATTGATTCACCACCGATTCGAGCAGAATGGCGAACTGGGGCGACGCCAGCAAGGCCGTCAGGTAGGCGCCCACGGCGTAGAAGGCGATGTAGCCGAGGTCGAGCAGGCCGGCAAAGCCGACAACGATGTTCAAGCCCAGGGCCAGCATGATGTACAGCAAGGCCATGTCGATGATGCGTACCCACGAGTTGCCGAACTGGGCGGCAAAAAACGGGAACACCATCAGCAGCGCGGCCAGGCCCAGCATGCCGGCGTAGGCCTTGGCCGGATTCTTTTTTGCGTCGAAATCGAGTAGTGCCATGATTTAATCTCCCAGTTTCACATCAGGCACGGTCGGCCACACGTTCGCCCATGATGCCGGACGGGCGCAGGGTCAGCACGATGATCAGCACGACGAAGGCAAAGATATCCTGGTAGTGGCTGCCCAGGAAGCCGCCCGTGATGTCGCCGATATAGCCGGCGCCCAGGCTTTCGATAATGCCCAGCAAGATACCGCCCAGCATGGCGCCGTAGATATTACCGATGCCGCCCAGCACGGCCGCGCAGAAGGCCTTCAAGCCGGGGATGGCGCCCATGGAGAATTGAATGGAGGCATAGTTGGCGCCCCACATCACGCCGGCCACGGCCGCCAGCGCGGCGCCGATGGCAAAGGTGGCCACGATGACCTTGTCGGAATCGACGCCCATCAGCCCTGCCACGCGGGGGTTTTCCGCCGTGGCGCGCATGGCGCGGCCCATGCGGGTTTTTTCCACCAGCAACACCAGTCCGCCCATCGACAGCGCGGCCAGGGCCAGCAGCAACACTTGCGTTTGCGAAATCACGGCGCCGCCTATGTTGATGGGGTCGGTCGACAGCAATTGCGGGAAGGGCAAGGGATTGCGCGTCCAGATCATCATGGCGAAGGTTTGCAGCAGGATGGAGACGCCGATGGCGGTAATCAGGGGGGCGAGGCGGGGGGCGTTGCGCAGGCGGCGGTAGGCGACCCGCTCAATGATGATGTTCACCAGAATACAGATGGGTATGGCGCCGAGGATGGCGGTGGCCAGCTTCAGATAGCCGGGCCAATCGGGCACATAAATGCCCAGCAGCTTGAGGATGGTCAAGCCCACCATGGCCCCGATCATGAGCACGTCGCCGTGGGCGAAGTTGATCAGGTTCAACACGCCGTACACCATGGTGTAACCGAGGGCGACTAAGGCATACATGCTGCCCAACACCAAGCCGTTAATGATCTGCTGGATGAATGTATCCATGATTGCCCTATCAAATATGCATTTTTCGGGAACAACTTCCGCCAGAACATGCCGCTGATACAAAAACGGCACCGGAGGAAGAATTCCTGCAGTGCCATCCCTGGACCGTTCTCACCAGCATGGTGCACGCACTCAAAACGGGCGTGACCTTGCTTAGTCATAACGACAACATATTCAAGCTTGAGGCAATCATAACGATCTTTTGCAAAAACTAAGCTTGGAATAAATCAATCATTTCCGAATTAAATTCGGTTTTGAGGTAACTATTTCATCGATACTCAGCAGCCGTACAGCCTCAGGCGACGTCGCGCTTGATGCCGTCGAGGCCTTTCGGCATCGGGAACGTAACGGCTTCCTGCACGCCGTCAAGCGGGCGCACGCTCTTCACGCCGCACTCTTTCAAGCGGTCGATGACGGCCTGCACCAGCACCTCGGGCGCCGAGGCACCAGCCGTGACACCCACGCGCAGCTTGCCTTCCAGCCACGCCGGGTCGATCTGCGAGGCATTGTCGACCATGTAGGCAGGCGTGCCCATCTTGTCTGCCACTTCGCGCAGGCGGTTCGAATTCGAGCTGTTCGGGCTGCCCACGACGATCACCACTTCCACCAGCGGCGCCATGAATTTCACGGCTTCCTGGCGGTTCGTGGTGGCGTAGCAGATGTCGCCTTTTTTCGGCTCGGCGATATTCGGATATTTCGCTTTCAAAGCCGCAATAATGTCGCTGGTGTCGTCAACTGACAACGTTGTTTGCGAAACATAGGCCAGGCTCTCCGGATTGGCGACCTGCAATTTCGCCACATCGTCGAGCGTTTCCACCAGATGCATGCCCATATCGGCCTGGCCCATCGTGCCCTCGACCTCGGGATGGCCATCGTGGCCGATCATGATGATCTCGCGGCCTTCGCGGCGCATCTTGCCCACTTCCATGTGCACCTTGGTAACCAGCGGGCAAGTCGCATCAAAAATGCTCAGGCCGCGCGATTCCGCCTCGGCACGCACGGCTTTCGACACGCCGTGGGCGGAAAACACGAGCGTATTGCCGGCAGGCACGTCATCGAGGTCGTCGATGAAAATGGCGCCCTTGTTGCGCAAATCGGCCACCACATAGGCGTTATGGACGATTTCATGGCGCACATAGATCGGTGCGCCAAATTGCTGCAAGGCGCGTTCGACGATTTCAATCGCCCGGTCGACGCCAGCGCAAAAACCGCGGGGCTGGGCCAGTAACAGTTCTTTATCCATCGCTACTCCTTACAGGACCGAAATGAGCTTGACTTCAAAACGCAGCGGCTGGCCGGCCAGCGGATGGTTGAAGTCGAACAGGGCCGAATCGTCACGCAATTCGCGCAGCACACCGGCAAAGCGGCCGCCGCCCGGCGCGGCGAAGTCGACCAGGTCGCCGATCTTGTAGTCGGCGCCCGGCACGGAGTTTTCGTCCAGGGTAGCGCGCGAGACGGACTGCACCAGCTCGGGATTGCGCTCGCCAAAGCCTTCGCCCGCCGCCAGCTCGAACGTCTGGTGCGTGCCTTCAGGCAAGCCCAGCAGACGCTGCTCGAGGAATGGCGCCAGTTGGCCCTGTCCCAGCATCAAGGTCGCGGGATTGCCGCTGAAGGTCGTGACAATGTCAGTACCGTCAACAGTAGCAAGACGATAATGCAGGGTGAGGTAAGCCGCTTCGGTGACGACTGCTGGTTGCTCGTTGGACATAGTAGTTTTCAAGTAACTGGTGCAAAACGATATTGTAAGCCACCCTGAGCCAGCGCGCCCCATGCCATCTCGGCGCGGCCATGCTTTTGTCAAAAAACATGACCGCGCGCCCTGTCACTTATCCGACGTTGACGTACACCAACTGGCCAGGCGTGCTCGCATGATTGCCGAAGCCCGAGCTGTCTTCCAGGTTGCCGTCGAGCTTCCAGCGCCCCACAGGCCGGTGCACGATGCCGTACTGGCCATAGTCATACACTTCCTTGGGCGTCAGCACGCGGTCGTACAGGATAACGTCCGACAACTGCCAGGCGGGCGTGCCCTGCTCCAGCGCATTGACGGCACGACCGATCACCAAGGGTGTGCCCGCAGCGTTCACGAATGGCTGCGCCATTTTGTTCCCCTGGTACATGAGAAAATCGTCGACGTATAGGCTGATGGAACCATCATGCTTGACGGTGTAAGTGCAGCGCAGCCAGCGGTCAGTGACATCCACCTTCGCACCGTGGCCATTGCTGTTCGAGCTCACGGCATTTCCTCCCCATAACTGGAGGTAGGTGCTCAGATTGTTCTGCGTAGTAATAAACTTTTGCAGCAGCGCCCAGCCTTTGCTATTCGATTGGCGCTTGATGAACGCTTGATCAACGTCCTTGGTCGAGGTTACAGCCTGCTGCCGGATACAATACGACAGTGAAAAATCCGCACTCTCGTAGCGCACGGACGAAGGCACGGTGAGCATCAGGCCAGGCTGGAACTGCAAGGTCTTCGTCACGCCGAAACACGGCTTGGGCGGTGCAGGGCGGATGGCGTCGTCGCCGCGCAAGGCGTTCCAGACAGGCTCGCGTTCGTTAGTATGCGTCGGCGTCTGCACCAGGTTCATTTCGCCGACCTCCATGGCTTTGCCCGCATTCCAGGCCCAGTAACATGCCAGTTGCACACCCGTACGGCGTATGGCGCTCAGCAATGCGTGCAAATTGTCCTGCCGTTCGGTATCTTGCAAGGCCCTTTCTTGCTTTTTAGACAGGCAAAAGCTGCCAAGGTAATACGGTTTGCCTAATTTCTCGGCCGCGCGCTGCATCACTTGCAAATAAGCGAGCGAAGACGAAACGAAGTCGGATGGCAAATCCGCGCCCTCAAGCAGGCCACTGCTGACATATTCGTTACCCGGGAACAGGTTTTCGCACAGACAGTCGACCGGATCCGGATTCATGAATGGCAGGGTTTCCTCAACATATTGCTGCAAGGAGCCTTGACGGGGCGAGGTATGGGCAATGCCCGCATTGCCGGACGAAATCATGCGGGCCAGGGTATCGTTGTCGCGCAGCAATTGCGCCGTTTCCTGGATGATTTCCCGCGTCGAATTCAAGTCTATCTTCGCCCCGGCCATCAGTTCCTGCGCAGCCATCCACGCGGCGATGCCGGCGTGGTTGCTGTAGCGCTGCGCAAACGCCTGGGCAAAGGCACGCATATAGTGGCGTGTTTTCGATTGAGGATTGATCAGTGCGGCGCGCGCGATTACATCGTGCTCGGTTCGTGTAGCGCCCGCCTCCCCCACCAACTCCGGCACGGCATAGGGATTCCAGAACGGACAGGCAATGATGCCGATGCCGTTGGCCAGCGCACAGTCGAGCAGCGCCTTCACCGCAGCCCAGTATGTATCGTTGATTCCCAGGTCCACGACCGTGTTGTCGTCGGCAAATTTTGGCTTGCCGACAACGTAGTCCCACACCTGATAGCCGGTGCCGTCGGCCATTGTGCCGTTAAATGGCGCCATCATCACCTGGATGTACTTGAAACCATTGGCGGCGAGATAGGGAAAATCGGCCGGGTAATCGGGGTTGCTGTCATTCGTCGTCGTGGCTGCGGCTACGGCGCTCCAGGTGCGGCGCTCCAGGTACGCGTGCGAATTGAGGCCGATGCCGCTGACCTTGCCCGTGTTGACGCCGGCGGCGTTGAACTCTTGCATGACTCCATTGATAACTTTGATGTACGGCATGACTGCTCCTGTAAAACAAGTGGAAGACATTGAGTTCAGGGCCCTGACTCCCCGTCGCTGCAACTTGCATGGAATGCAACGACAGGCAAATGATAGCGCCTGAAAATACCCGCTCCGGGCATCTTGGCTTTTGTTTTTTTAGCACGACCTGACATAAAGACGAGCTAGCGCAGCATGGCCGCCCGGGGAAGGCGCGACAATCATCGGCAGGCGCCACGACCAGCTGGGCGCACCGGGGAGGCAACATGGGCATCAAGGATTGGCCAGCCGGCGAACGGCCGCGCGAACGCCTGATCGAGGATGGCGCACAATCGCTGTCGGACGCTGAATTGCTGGCCGTCTTCCTGCGCACTGGCGTGCGCGGCAAGAGCGCCGTGGAGCTGGCGCGCGATACGGTCGAGCACTTCGGCTCCTTGCGGGGCCTGTTTGGCGCCAGCCTCGTGAGTTTTTCCGCCGTGCATGGCATGGGCAGCGCCAAGTTCGCCCAGTTGCAAGCCGTGCTGGAACTGGCGCGGCGCGCCATCATCGAGGACTTGCAGGCGGGCCAGGCCCTCAATTCACCGCACGCCGTCAAAGACTATTTACGCCTGACTCTGGGCAACCTGGCGCATGAAGCGTTTCACGTGTTGTTTTTGGACGTCAAGAACCGGCTGATCACGACCCAGGAAATGTTTCGCGGCACCCTCACCCACACCAGCGTGTATCCGCGCGAAGTGGTCAAGCAGGCACTGCTGCACAACGCGGCCAGCGTCATGCTCGCGCACAACCACCCATCCGGCACACCCGAGCCCAGCGAATCGGATCTGCTGCTGACGCGCGCGCTGGTGCAAGCCTTGTCGCTGGTGGATGTGCGCATCCTCGACCATTTCGTCGTGGCCGGGCGCCAAGTGCATTCGTTTGCGGAACATGGGCAAATCTAGGCCAGAGCCCGCTCCACCGCAGTTAACCATGTGTAAACAAGGACATACGTGACAAGGGCAGCAGGCTTGTCTAACAGTAAACAGCGCTGTTTACCAGTGCTTTTCCCTATGAGGAAGGGTAAAAGTCAAATTGTTAAATTATTTCAATACAACATGACACAATTGTTTTTCGCAAGTCATTGATAAATCTGCTTATTTTGGATATACTCTCGTTTTTCCAATTTGGAATATCTTTAAGGAGTGCGCCATGGCACGTGTTTGCCAAGTCACTGGGAAGAAGCCGATGGTCGGCAACAATGTTTCCCATGCAAACAACAAAACCAAACGTCGTTTTTTGCCTAACTTGCAGAATCGTCGTATTTTTGTTGAATCTGAAAACCGCTGGGTCTCCCTGCGTTTGTCCAACGCCGGTCTGCGCGTCATCGATAAAGTCGGCATCGACGCCGTATTGGTCGATATGCGCGCTCGTGGCGAAAAAGTCTAATTAGCAGAATAAGGGAGCTATCATGGCAAAATCAGGCCGCGACAAAATCAAGTTAGAATCGACCGCCGGTACGGGTCACTTCTACACGACTACCAAAAACAAGCGTACGACGCCTGCGAAAATGGAGATCATGAAATTCGATCCTAAAGCACGCAAGCACGTAACGTACAAAGAAACCAAAATCAAGTAATTGATATTGTGTTCTGTAAAAAGAGCCGCTCCGATGAGCGGTTTTTTTTCGCCCTGATTTTCGACCGACTCTCTTCACCTTTGTCGCGACGAAAAAAAAGCCCTGGAAACCAGGGCCTTTATCTGCTGCCGCAGCTTACCTATGCATAGCTGCGCAGGCGCAAGGAAAAGTCTTGCAGCGACTTGATGCCCGACGCTTCGGCGCGCGTGCACCAGTCTTGCAGCTTTTGCAGCAATTGCTCGCGCGTAAAGTGCGAGCGCTCCCAGATGGCGCCCAGCTCCACGCGCATGTGGTGCATGGTTTCCAGCGCCTTGCTGTGCTGGAACAGTTCCGACAGCTGCTCGTGATGCGCATCGGCCAGCTTGCCCGGTTCGCGCTGCATCAGCTTGCGCGACGATTTCAGGAAGCGTTTTTCCAGCTCGGCCTTGTGTTTCAGGTGTTCCAGCTCTTCCTTCCAGGCATGCTTGATCGATTTTGCATACTTGGCCATCACGTCGTAGCGGTTGGCGATGACGGACTGCAAGGTCTCGAAGTCCGCTTCCAGCTTGCCGTGCGAGAACTTCGGTTCCGGCGCCAGTTTTTTCACCTTGGCCAGGCCCAGCATTTCCAGCGCGCGGATATACGCCCAGCCGATATCGATTTCATACCATTTTGACGACAGCTTGGCCGACGTCGCATACGTATGGTGGTTGTTGTGCAACTCTTCGCCGCCGATCAAAATGCCGAAGGGAATGATATTGGTGGCCGCGTCGGCGCAGTCGTAGTTGCGGTAGCCCCAGTAGTGGCCGATGCCGTTGATGATGCCTGCCGCCGTGATCGGGATCCACATCATTTGCACGGCCCACACGGAAATGCCGATCACGCCGAACAGGGCGAAGTTCAGGAAGAACAGGATGACCACGCCCAACCAGCTGTATTTGGTGTACAGATTGCACTCGATCCAGTCCGCCGGCGTGCCGTGGCCATACTTGGCCATGGTTTCCATGTTCTTCGATTCAGCGCGGTACAGCTCGGCGCCTTCCCAGAACACTTTCTTGATGCCGCGCGTCACGGGGCTGTGCGGATCTTCTTCCGTATCACACTTGGCATGGTGCTTGCGGTGGATGGCGGCCCACTCCTTGGTGACCTGGCCCGTCGTCAGCCACAGCCAGAAACGGAAGAAATGGCTGGGCAGCGCATGCAATTCCAGCGCCCGATGGGCCTGATGGCGGTGCAGGTAAATCGTGACGCTGGCGATCGTGATGTGGGTGACCACCATGGTGTACAGGAAAACTTGCCATGCGGACAGATCGGTAATGCCAGTTGCCATGAACTGCAAAACGTCGTGTAAAACGGAACTCAATGTCATTACTACTACTCCAAGTGGACAGGGCGTGCGCACGGTCGCTCCAGTGACTCTGGAGGTCCGGCAGAGTTAATTTTAGGCGTGATTGTACGCCCTAATGGGTGCTATCAGGCAAAATCGGAGGCAGGCAGCGAGGTTAAGGCTGGGTGCCGGATGGCGCGGACTCACCGTCTGCCGCGCTGGCGAGCGGGGCAGGAGGCGTACCAACAATACGCAATTCGCGTTGCGGAAACGGTACAGTGACCTTATGTTCCTGCAAGGTGCGCCAGATGGCGCGGTTCACATTCGACTTCACGCCGCCCGTGCCGTTTTCCGGATCCGCGATCCAGAAGCCGATCTGCACATCGAGGCCGTCGGCGCCGAAACGCACGAGGGTAGCCGATGGCGGATTGCTTTGCGACACACGCGGCACCTTGGCGGTCGCCTCTTCCAGCAAGGGGAAGATGACGTCCAGGTCCGTTTCGTAACCCACCGACACGGCCGTCGACAGCCAGACCATGCGGTTGCTCAGCGACATGTTCTGCACGCCGCCGGAAATCAGCATTTCATTGGGCACGATGGATTCAACCCCATCGCCACCCAATAACACAGTATAGCGCGTATTGATCTGCGTGACCTTGCCCGTAAATTGACCGACCGTGATCATGTCGCCGATGGTAAGGCTGCGGTCGAGCAGGATGATGAAACCGGAGACGAAGTTCGCGGCGATCTTTTGCAAGCCAAAGCCCAGCGCCACGCCGAAGGCGCCGCCAAACACGGACAGCACCGTCAGGTCGATGCCCACCAGCGACAGGCTGACCAGCACGGAAACAAGGATCAGCACGGCGCGGCCCATGCGCGACAGCACCACGCGCAAGGAGGTGTGCAGGCCCTGCATTTTCATCAGGCGCTCGTCGAGCGAAGTGCCGGCCCACATGGCCAGCACCAGCAGCACGGCTACGGAAATAGCGGCTTGCAAGATGGCAGCCACGGACACCTTGTTGCGTCCCAGCGGCACGACGATGCTTTCCAGGAAGGTATGCAGCTCCGGCCACAGGCCTGTGATGTACAGGGCCATGCCGGCCCATACAACGACCGTGAAGATCTTTTCCAGCAGCAACATGGTGGGGCTGATATCGCCATGACGGGCAAAAATGCGGCGCAGCACATAAAAACCGAAGCGCACCAGCGCCATCGACGTGCACAGGGGGATGGCGATGCTGAGCAGATTCACTGACTGGAACTTGGCCAGGAAATGCTGCGCAATGCCCAGCAGCATGGCCGCCAGCACGGGCGTCAGGATGCGGATAAAGCTATCGGTGCGCTGCAGGGTTTCCGGCGTGGCCGGCGTGGCGGCCGCCTCGGCCCGCTGGTGCAGGAACACGCGCAACTGCCGCACCAGCAGCCAGCTCAGGGCCAGGCAGGCAACGATGACCAGCGCCTGCCACAGGATGGCCGGTTGACGGAAATCGTCGACAAAGTCAGTGATCAGGTTGAGCAGCGGGGTTTCATTCATGGCGGATGGAATCTGGAAGGTGGTGCGGGAAAACAAACGGGCGGGGTGCCCACAGCCTGCGCCAGACTGGCTGGCGCAAGTGCATGGCCACCGCTGCGATGCTGCAGCGATGGCCGGTGACAAACTTATTCGGCTGGCTCGGCGTCAACGTCGTCGGCCGGTTTTTCATCGGCGTAGACTTTTTTCGGCATGACCTTGCGCTCGAACACGGCGGCGAAGAAGCCGTCGGTCTGGTGCAAGTGCGGTAACAATTTCAGGTAGTCGCCCATTTCCAGCTCGATCTTCTGTTCGGCCAGCACCTTGTTCATCGGCACCAGGGTGAAGTCCGGATGGGCCGCCAGGAATTGCTCGGCGATAAAATCGTTTTCTTCGTTCAGGAAGCTGCAGGTGGCGTACACCAGACGGCCGCCGCCCTTGACGAGGCGTGCCGCGCCGGCCAGGATGGCTGCCTGCTTGGCTTGCAGCTCGACGATCGAGTTCGGCTGCTGGCGCCATTTCACGTCCGGATTGCGGCGCAGGGTACCCAGGCCGCTACATGGGGCATCGACCAGCACGCGGTCGATCTTGCCGGCCAGGCGCTTGATCTTGGCATCGCGCTCATGCGCGATCTGCACCGGATGCACGTTCGACAGGCCGCTGCGGGCCATGCGCGGCTTCAGCTTGGCCAGACGCTTTTCCGACACGTCGAATGCGTACAAACGGCCCGTGTTGCGCATCAGCGCGCCCAATGCGAGCGTCTTGCCGCCCGCGCCGGCACAGAAATCGACGACCATCTCGCCGCGCTTGGCGCCGACGATTTGCGACAGGATCTGGCTGCCTTCATCTTGCACTTCGATGGCGCCACTCTGGAACAGGGGCAGGTTTTGCAACGATGGCTTCTTGATCACGCGCAAACCCAGCGGCGCGAACGGCGTTGGCGTGCTGAGGATCGGCGCTTCGGCCAGGGCCAGCATCACGTCGTCACGCGTGGCCTTGAGCGAGTTCACGCGCAAGTCCAGCGGCGCCGGCGCGTTCAGCGCATCGGCCAGCTTCATGGTTTCCGCTTCGCCGAACTGGGCGATCAGCTTGTCGAACAGCCAGGTCGGCATGTTGGCGCGCATGTTCGACGGCATCAGGCTGCGGTCGATCTGCGTGATGCGTTCCAGCCATTCCACTTCTTCTTCCGTCAGGCCGCCCAACGAATCGGCGCCCACCGCTTCGGCCAGGCCGAGGATGGTCAAACGGCGCATGGTCGGGCCACTGCCCGCTTCGGCGAAGTCCGTGAAGAACGATTTGTTGCGCAGCACGGCATAGATGCCTTCGGCGATGGCGCCGCGTTCGCGCGAACCGAGGCGCGGATGGTCGCGGAAATAGCGCGACAGGGTGGTGTCGGCCGGGGCCGTGAAACGTAAAATTTCGCGCAATACTTCTTCAGCATTGGCAAGTATCGCTGGTGGCAATCTCATTGTTATTCTTTCTGTAATATTTTATTGAGGGTCCACGCGGACCTGGCCATGCTCGACTGACAGTTTATCGTCAATGAACAGGCGGATGGCGCGCGGGTAAAGCAGATGTTCCTGTACCAGCACGCGCGCCGATAAGCTCTCTTCTGTGTCGCCTGGCAAGACGGGGACTTTCGCGCTTGCCACGGCCGGGCCATGATCGAGCTCGGCAGTCACGAAATGCACGGTCGCGCCGTGTTCCGTTACACGAGCCTCGAGCGCTTGGCGGTGTGTCGCCATGCCCGGGAACAGCGGCAGCAGCGACGGGTGGATATTGAGCATGCGCCCCGCGTAATGCTCGACGAAGGGCGGCGTCAGGATGCGCATGAAACCGGCCAGCACGACCAGGTCGGGGGCAAAACCGTCGATCACGGCTTGCAGCGCCGCATCGAACTGTTCGCGGCTGGCATAATCCTTGTTGGCAACGACTGCGGTCGCTATCCCATGTTCCGCGGCAAAAACCAATCCCTGGGCATCGGCCCGGTTACTGATGACGGCGGCAATACGGGCTGGCCATTGCTCGGCTTGCGCCGCGCGTACGACCGCTTCCATGTTGCTGCCGCGTCCGGAAATGAGGATAACGATATTTTTCATAGCGCGCATTGTACCCGCTATGGCGATGCGAACCAAGAAAGGCCGGCGATATTGTTGCGCCGCAACATACTCGCACAATAAGCGCTTTCGCCGGACAATGCTGCCTGCCAAGCCGGAAAAAGGCTGATTTTACGCTACCACAACGAGAGTAAGTGTTTACTCGAACGAATAGAAGACGCGGAACGGGACTTTCTTCTCGGCCCAGTAGTCGGCCGCGTCGCGGAACACGTCGAGCAGGATCTCGCGCGCCTCCTTGTCGAATTTTTGCGTATTTGGCAACTGCTCGAGCACCACCAGGAAGCCTGTCTGCGTGCCCGCCTTGAACATGGTGTCCGTCAGGCACAGGCGCAAGGCATCGAAATTCTTCGCCAGGTTTTTCGGAAACAGGAATGCTTCTGCAATAATGCCGATGACTTGTTGTTTGGTCTGTCCAGCGTTGCAATGCGCATATAAAAAGTGCTGCCCGAGACGGATCGCCTCGTCTTGTAATTCGGTCACGCGAAAGGCACGGATGGACTGGACAAGGTTGGGCGGCACGGTTAGTAACAAACTCATTTTTCCCTCAAATCGACCTGTTATGTATGGATCTCTTCTAGCTGCTCTTCTTATTGCATCCCCGCACGCGGGTCAATGCGCACGCGGTGATTCGATCTGTATCAACTTTTATGCGATTCAGTACGATTTTATATAAGCCATACGCGTATTAGGGTAACGTGTTGTCCTGCATGAATCAACCCGAATATGATGTCAAACGCAAGATTTGTTACAAACCGCTGGTTTCAAGTCATTTCAACATCTTGTATCGATTGAAAGTGCATGTTACAGACTGTGGGGCAAGGGACTTGGGCTGTTACATTTTGTTGCCAGCCGAAACACTTGTCCCGGTCTGGCGGGATTACTATAGTCCCAAGTTGTAAAAAATACCCTGAAAGATTCTCTAGATAACGAGGTTACAAATGAACTTGCAAGCCAAATTGATGATGTCAGCCCTTTGTATCGGTGCATTGCCACTCGCCCAGGCCGCCGACTTTGAAGATTTCGGCAAGGTCGTGCGCGTCGTGCCGCAAGTCGAACAGATCAACCGTCCACGCCAGGAATGCCGTACAGAATACGTGCAAGTCCAGGCGCCGCCGCAACAGCGCAGCGCTGGCGGCTCCATCGTCGGCGGTATCGCTGGCGCCCTGCTCGGTAGCCAGGTCGGTGGCGGCAATGGCCGCACGGCCGCGGCAGCCGCTGGCGCGATTGCCGGCGCCGTCGTCGGCGACCGTGTCGACAACCAGAACAATTACCAGGGTGGCATGCAGGAACAAGCCGTCAAGCAATGCCGCCAGGTCGACCACTGGGAATCGCGCAACAATGGCTACCAGGTCACCTACGACTACCGCGGCCGCAACTACACGAGCATCATGTCCTACGATCCGGGCGAGCGCATCCGTCTGCGTGTATCGATCGAGCCCGCACAACAGTAAGAGTAGCAACCGGCCCATACCATGCCAGCCCCAGCGGCTGGCATTTTTTATGGCGCTCCGGCACGGGCTATAATGCGGCACACTTTCAGGCCGCCTTATGCTTATCAAACGAAAATCCATCGAACAAGTCGAATCCTCGCGCCCCGCGCGCAAGCCCCGCTACGCCCCTGTCACCCTGTCGGAAATGGATGGCGTGCGCTATCTGCATTTCGGCACGGAATGGGTGCAGGGCGCCATGCGCATCCGCAAGCCGGACTGGCCGGAACTCGAATACGCGCAGCAGATGATGGCGTGGATGCTGTGGATCGAGCAACCGCAGCGCCTCGCCCAGCTGGGTCTGGGCACGGCCGCGCTGACCAAGTTCTGCTACCGCCAGTTCCCGCAGGCGCAAGTCGAGGCCATCGAACTGAATCCGTCCGTCATCACCATCTGCGAATCGATGTTCAAGCTGCCGCCCAACGACGAGCGCCTGCACGTGCGCGAGATGGATGCGCTCGACTACGTCAACGACGACGCCAATCACGGCACCCTGGACGCCCTGCAGGTGGACTTGTATGACGCCACGGCGCGCGGTCCCGTGCTCGACAGCGCCGATTTCTATACCGCCTGCTGCGCCTGCCTGGCGCCGCACGGCATCATGACGGTCAACCTGTTTGGCGACCATCCCAGCTACGCGAAAAACATCAAGGCGATGAAGTTTGCGTTTGAACAGGTGATCTGCCTGCCGGAAGTCCATGATGGGAACGTGGTGGCGATCGCGTTCAAGACGAAAGTGGCACTCGATGCCGAAGCGCAAGCCGCCCTGCTCGAGCGCGCCAAGCAGATCGTCGCCGAGACCAAGCTGCCCGCCAAATCCTGGGTCAAGGGCATCGTCAGCACCCTGTAACCGCCGGCCTGTCCAGGCAAGGCCGGCAGCCTGGAAAGGCGCCGGCCATGCCCGCTTCCCCTCCCCCCTCTTCCACCTCGCCCGACACGCCGCTGGAACTGCCGCAACTGCTGGCCTGGCTGCAGGAAGACGGCTTGCTCGATGCGGTGCAGGCGGCCGCCATCGGCACCCAGGCCGCCCTGCTGCCGGCGCCGGCCTTGCATCCGCTGTGCAGCATCGCCCACGGCGCACTCACGCTCGACACCCTGTGCGCGTGGCTGGCGCAACGTTCAAGCTTGCCGTATGTGCGCATCGATCCCCTGCACATCGATTTCAGCCAGGTGGCCGACGTCATGACGGCCGGCTATGCGGCCCGTTTCAACATCCTGCCCGTGGAAAGCACGCTTGACCGCATCGTCATCGCCACGGCCCAGCCGTATGCGCTCGCCTGGCAGGCGCAGCTGGGGAATCTTGCGCCACGCAAGCTGAGCCTGGTCATCGCCAACCCGCTGCACATCGCCGACGCCATCGCGCAATTTTTCAGCCTGGCCAGTTCCGTCAAGGTAGCCAGGCAAGCGTCCACGCAAGACCTGGCGCTGCGCCACAATTTCGAACAACTGGTGGAACTGGGGCGCAACAAGACCAGCCTCGACGCCAACGACCAGCACGTCGTGCGCATCGTCGACTGGCTGTGGCAATACGCGTTTGCCCAGCGCGCTTCCGACATCCACCTGGAACCGAAGCGCGACGCGGGCCTCGTACGCCTGCGCATCGACGGCCGCCTGCACCAGGCCTATCAATTGCCGCCCGTCGTACTGCTGGCCATGACGGCGCGCATCAAGTTACTCGGACGCATGGACGTGGTGGAAAAGCGCCGCCCGCAAGATGGCCGCATCAAGACGCGCAATGCGCAGGGCCAGGAAGTCGAACTGCGGCTGTCGACCTTGCCCACGGCCTTCGGCGAAAAGCTCGTCATGCGCATCTTCGACCCGGAAGTGGCCGTCAAGAGCCTGTTTGACCTGGGCTTTCCGCCGGCGGATGCCGAACGCTGGCGCCAGCTGACGGCGCGCACGCACGGCATCGTGCTGGTGACGGGCCCCACCGGCTCGGGCAAGACCTGCACGCTGTACAGCACCTTGAAGGCGCTGACCAGCAGCGAAGTCAATGTGTGCACGGTGGAAGACCCCATCGAAATGGTTGAGCCGGCCTTCAACCAGATGCAGGTGCAAACCCAGGCCGGCATCGAACTGTCGTTTGCCGATGGCGTGCGGGCGCTGATGCGGCAAGACCCCGACATCATCATGGTGGGAGAAATCCGTGACCTGGCCACGGCCGAGATGGCCATCCAGGCAGCGCTGACGGGCCACCTGGTACTGTCGACCCTGCACACCAATGACGCGCCCTCGGCCGTCATGCGCCTGCTGGAACTGGGCGTGCCCGCCTATCTGCTGGAAGCGTGCCTGATCGGCGTGCTGGCGCAGCGATTGCTGCGCTGCCTGTGCGCGGGCTGCAAACAGCTGGACGAGGCCCCCGACGCCGCGACATGGCAACGCCTGACGGGCGGCCAGCTGGAGCGGCCGGCCGCCGGGTACCGCCCCGTCGGTTGCGCCCTGTGCCGGCACAGCGGCTACCTGGGGCGTGCCGGCATCTACGAACTGCTGAGCGTGACGGAAACGTTCGGCCAGCTGGTCAAGGCCGGCGCCGACCTGCACGCGCTGCGCCGCCAGAGCATCCTCGACGGCATGACGCCGCTGCGCATCGCCGGCGCGCGCAAAATCATCGATGGCACGACCAGCATCGACGAAGTGCTGAAACTCACGGCTGCCCTGCACTAGCCGACCAGCACTTTCTCACAGGAATGCTTTGCATTCTTTTTCAACTGATATATAATGCGGCCTCTTTCGGGTCGTTAGCTCAGCTGGTAGAGCAGCGGACTTTTAATCCGTTGGTCGCAGGTTCGAATCCCGCACGGCCTACCACGAATGCGCAGTACTAAAAAGCCCATCCTCACGGATGGGCTTTTTTCGTTTCCGGCCCTCGCGGTTATACTGGCTCATCGTCTTGCCAGCCCTGAAAGAAACGCATGAAACTTGCTGCCGCCCTCCTCCTGGCCACCGCCTGCCTGTCCGCCCACGCGCAAACGCAAACACCGATCGTGCTCGACGGCCAGTACAGTGCGCGCACGGACGAGATGAGCTTGGAGATCATCGGCAAGCGCGTCTGCTTTGCGCCCGACAGGGCGCAGTGGGGCCGTCTGCCCCGGCCTGCCGCCACACACGATGCGTGGTTCTGTTTTTCCAACGATGGCGAGGCGCGCCGGCTGCTACGCGTGCCCGCACGCCAGACCGACAATTGCGGCTGGCAGGCGCGTGCGCGCATCGTCATCGACAGCTATCAGCCATATGTGGAGCAAGGCGACGGCAACGACATGGCGCGCCTGGCGTCGGTCATCAAAGTGGCGCAGCCGAACGCCATCGCCTGCGAGTAGTAAGTTTACCTACGCTAGTCCAGTTCGTATTCCTGCAAATAACGGGCAAACAGTTCCCCATCGGATAGCGGACACGCAAACCCCGCGCCCCAGTCGGCCAGCAGCAATTGCTCTTTCAAGGGCAGCAGCAATAGCTCGGGCATGGCGTCGCTGCACCACAGGTCGCACACGATGCCCTTGTCGTCTAGGCCGGCAAACAAGGTCTCCGTGTTCTCGCCGCCAAAGGCCAGCACGTTCTTGCATTCCACGCGGTAAGTGCTGTAGCCCGTGTAGACGGCGTCATACGGCGGCAAGGCGTCGGCCAGCGCCAGCCGCAGCTGTTCCATCGTGAGGCCCAGCGCACCCATCTGCGACGGCGGCGCCTCGGGCACGTACATCTGCGTCCAGCCGGCACCGCTGCGGTGCGCGTCGGCAAACGCCTCTTGCTCGCCCATCTGCGTCAAACAGTGCTGCAAGTTATCGAGCGGCAGCAGTTCGATCATGCAAAAATCGTCTTCGTGGTAGTACGCTTCCCGCATGTTTTAGTTCTCCAGCAAGTCTTGCAGTTGTACATTGCGCCGCGACGTCAGCATGGCCGCCCAGGTTTCGCTCGTCACGGATGGATAGCGCACGGCGCCAAAGTTCATCCAGGCATCGCGGTACACCAGCCACAGGCGCTGGGTGGCGCGGATGCCATCCTTGCTCACGGCGCCCGCATGGGTTTGCGCCGGCTTTTTCATCAGCTTGCCGTAGATGGCGTTGAGCTCCTTGTCGAGCGCCGCCGCCTGTTCCTTGGACATGCTGGCCGGCAGCTTGCCCGCTTCGTACTCGCGCAGATCGTGCGCCAGCAAATCGAGCTCGGCCATGCGGGCGGCGATGCTCAGGGCGGCGCGCGCCGTGCCGCTCAAGTCCGTTTCATTGGCCGCACGCGCATCGGCAAACTTGCTTGCCGCCGCCTGCAGCTTTTGCAGCGACGCTTGCGCCACGGCCGGCATTGCTTCGCTGACTTTGGCTGTCGCCTGCCCGCGCACTCTTTGTTTCTGGCGCGCATCGATGGCGCTGCACACGCCCATCATGTAGCCGCTCCTGATGTCGTCGCACAGGTCGATCATGCCGCGCCCGCTGGCATTGATCTGCTGCAAGTGTTCAATGCGGCCCCGCATCTCGGCGGGCGCCGCATCGATGCTGCACGCATACTTGAGCGCCAGCAATGGGTCTTTTTGCACGCCCTGTCCATTCTGGTACAGCATCATCAGGACGGCGCTGTTTTGCGTGGCCATGGCGCAATGGCGCACGGGACGCCAGTCGGCCGGCTTGGGCGAGGACATACTCTTGGTATCGTAATACAGGTCCGTTGCCTGGCATTGCTGCAGGGACACCACGGCCGATGGCGCCGGCAGGTCGGCGGGCGGCGGCGCCGCATCCTTGACCTTCAGGCAGCCTGCATACCAGGCCGTGCTTTCCGCGTGACCGACGCCCATGGCGCTCGTGTTCGGGTAGGGAGCGGGTGCGGCGGCAAAAACCGGGGCCGCCAGCAGGCAGCTCGCGCCCAGCAATATCGTTTTCAATAAGGGTAGACTAATTTTCATGGCCGGCCACAGGTAGCGTCAGTAAAAGAACAAGTTTAACTGATCAGCCATGGCGCACCCGCCCGATACGTTGCCATCCTGCTTGGTAAGTAACGGTACCCAGCCTTGGCAGTGCAGGAAAGCATGGGCAATAATGTTGCCCGCTGTACTTTTTTCACTACTCCGGACCACGCCCATGACCTCACCCCGTCTTCGCCGTTCCCTCGGCTCCCTGCTGATCGCAGCGGCCTGTGCCTCGCTTGCCCAGGCCGCCGATACCAAAGCCAACACCACAGTTGCCGCTACGCAAACGCAAGCCAGACACGCCATTACGCATGAAGACGTGTGGCTGATGAAACGGGTGGGCGCGCCCGTCGCCAGCCCCGATGGAAAGTGGGCCGTGTTTTCCGTGGTCGACAGCGCCTACGATAGCAAGGAGCAATGGTCGGACCTGTGGATCAAGTCGCTGCTTGACGACAGCCCCGCGCGCCGCCTGAGCTATTCCAAGGGCGGCGAAAGCGCCGTGGCCTGGTCGCCGGACAGCCGCCAGTTGGTCTTCGTTGCCAAGCGCGACGGCGATGAAGCTGGACAGATTTACCGCCTCGACGTGGCCAACGGTGGCGAAGCGCAACGCCTGACCTCGCTCACCCTGGGCGCGCGCATGCCGAAATGGAGCCCGGACGGCAAGCAGTTGCTGTTCATCAGCGATATCTATCCAGGCAACAAGACGGAAGCCGACGTCAAGCAAAGCGCGAAAGAACGCAAGGAGCGCAAAGTCAGCGCCCGCTCGTATGAAACGACGGCACCGCGCTATTTCGACAAATGGCTGACCGACAAGCAGGTGCGCCTGTTCGTCGTTGATGCGCAAGCGGACGCCAAGCCGCGCGACATCCTGTCGGGCACGCAACTGGTCACCCTGCCGGGCTTTGGCGGCGGCCAGGGCGACGAAGGACAATCGCTGGACGCCGTCTGGACGCCGGACGGCAAGGCTGTCGTCTTCAACGCTGCCACCAACCGCGACGCGGCCCAGCGCGAAGCCGTCGTTTCGCAACTGTATTTGCTGCCTGTGGCCGGTGGCGAAGCGCAGCGCTTGACGCAAGACAAGCACAGCTATGGCAGCCTGAAATTCGCGGCCGACGGCAAGACCCTGTTCGCCTTGAGCGACGCGGAAACGCCAGGCAAGGTGTATGACGTGAAGCGCCTGGCCAGTTTCGCCTGGCCGATGAGCAACCCTGCCCCGACCATCCTGACAGCCAAGCTGGACCGTTCAATCTCCCGCTTCGTGCTGCCCGAAGGCGGCAAGCGCGTCATCTTCAGCTATGAACATGCGGGCCTGGAAAAGCTGTACTCGATCGACGCCAAGGGTGGCGACGTGCGCGAGGAGCCATCCTTGCCGACGGGTACCATCAACTCGCTGAGCAGCGGCGGCAAGGCCCTGGTCGGTGTGTGGGAGTCGTCCATCAACCCACCGGAAATCTATGCCTTCAACGGCAAGCAGCCGAAGCGCCTGACGGCATTCAACACGGACAAGGCCGATAAAATCGATTGGCAGGCGCCCGAGCACTTCTGGTTCACCACGGCCGACGGCCGCAAGATCCACAATATGCTCGTCAAGCCGGCCAATTTCGATCCGAACAAGAAATACCCGCTGTTTACCGTCATCCATGGCGGCGCGGCCAGCATGTGGCGCGACCAGTTCGTGCTGCGCTGGAACTATCACTTGCTGGCCAAGCCAGGCTATGTCGTGCTGCTGACGGACTACAAGGGTTCCACCGGCTATGGCGAGGAATTCTCGCGCTCGATTCAATTCGACCCCTTGAAGGGTCCGGGCGATGAAGTCAACCAGGGCGTCGATGAAGCCATCAAGAAATATCCATTCATCGACGGCACGAAACTGGCCGCCGGCGGCGCCAGCTATGGCGGCCACCTGGCCAACTGGCTGCAGGCGACCACCACGCGCTACAAGGCCATCGTCTCGCACGCGGGTGAAATGGACCTGATCATGCAGTGGGGCACCAGCGATGGCGGCTTCGGCCGTGAAACGAATGCGGGCGGCCCCGTCTGGTCGAACTTGCCCGTGTGGCGCGACCAAAGCCCCATCATGCAAGCGGGCAACCACGAAAAAGGCACGGGTTTCACGACACCGATCCTGATCACTGTGGGCGAGCTCGACTACCGCGTGCCAGCCAACAATGCGCTGATGAACTTTGCCGTGCAACAGCGCCTGAACGTGCCGGCGAAATTGCTGGTGTTCCCGGACGAAAACCACTGGATTTTGAAGGGCGAGAACAGCCGCTTCTTCTATAGCGAAGTCGAAGGATGGCTGGCTAAATATCTCAAATAAATCCTGAAACGTTCTTGATAAACAGAAGCCAGGCTTCGCACACGCGAGCCTGGCTTTTTTCATGCCGCTTGCGCGGCGCTCACGGCCGCCTTCTGACGCTGGATCGCCAGCACCATCAGCGCGGCGACGAGGCAGGCGGCACCGGCCGCGAACAGGGCCGGGTTGTAGGTCAGCATCAGGGTGCGGATGCGGCCCGCGCCATAGGCGGCCACGGCGGCACCCAGCTGGTGGCCGGCGAAGATCCAGCCGAACACCATGCCCGCCCGCTCCCGGCCGAACGTGGCCCCCACCAGTTTCACGGTCGGCGGCACGGTGGCGATCCAGTCGAGGCCATAGAACATGGCGAACAGCGACAGGCCGTACAAGGTGAATTCCGAATACGGCAGCCAGAACAGCGACAAGCCCCGCAAGCCGTAATACCAGAACAGCAGTTTGCGGTTGTCATAGCGGTCCGACAGCCAGCCGGACAAGATCGTGCCGAACAGGTCGAACGCGCCCATCATGGCCAGCACGGACGCGGCCGGCACGGCGGACAAGCCCGAATCGCCGCACAGGGAAATGAAATGTGTCTGGATCAAGCCATTGGTGCTGAGGCCGCAGATGAAAAAGGTGCTGAAGAGTATCCAGAAAGTGCGGTTCGCCGCCACGCTGCGCAGGATCACGAACGGCGTGGCAAACGTCATTTTTGCGGCCACTGGCGCCGTCAGGGGCGTGGCCGGGTCGGCGCCATACGGACGCAAGGCAATATCCTGCGGACGGTTGCGCATGCACAGGAAGGCCAGCACGGCGACGATGGCGCAGGCGACGAACAAGGGCATGACGGCCGTGCGCCAGCCGTAGTGCTCGATCAGCCAGGCGCCCACGGGCAGGAACAGCAGCTGGCCCGTGGCCGAACTGGCCGTCAGCACGCCCACCACCAGGCCACGGTGCGTCTCGAACCAGCGGTTCGCCACCACGGCGCTCAAGACCAGCGCCGTCATGCCCGAACCGAGCCCCAGCAGGATGCCCCACAGGGCCACCAGGTGCCAGAACTGCGTCATGCGCGTGGCCAGCAGCATGCCGGCAGCGATCAAGCCCAGGGCCACGCAAATGACATTGCGCAAGCCGAAGCGTTCCATCAGGATGGCGGCAAACGGCCCCATCAAACCGAACAGCACGAAGCGCACGGCCAGGGCCGAGGAAATCTGCTCGGCATCCCAGCCGAACTCGCGGCTCAGAGGCTGCATCAACGCGCCCGGCAAGCCCAGCGCAGCGGACGAGGTTAATGCCGTGAGGAAAGTGATGGCGACGATGACCCAGGCAAAGTGCACGCCGCGCCGCTCCAGCCATTGCGAAAAGGGATAGGAAAGCATGCAGTCCTCATGAGTAAGAGCGAAGAGAAAGAGTGGATGCCGATCAGCATCAGCCGACGGGATTTTTTCCATGTTATATTATGATCGTAATTTATACAATCAAAAAAAACTGGAACCACACTGCTGCGTGCGGCTCCAGTCCTGACTTTAATGCATTACAGAGTGCGCTTATTTCACCTTCAAGCCATTCTTCACATCCGTCACGCCTTCCACGCCACGGGCCAGGTCGGCGGCTTTCTGCACTTGCGCCTGGGATGGCACGAAGCCGCTGAGCATGACGACGCCGTTGACCGTTTCCACGTGCACGTCGAGCGCTTTCAAGTCATTGTCCTTGACGAGGTCAGCCTTGATTTTCGTGGTGATGACGGAGTCGGCCACGGCCGTCTTGGTACTGCCGGCCGCGTTGCGCGTCACGCAGGCGGCCTTGGCCGTCGCATCCATGGCGTCGCAGTTTTCCTTCGTCGTGGCGGGCGGATTTTGCGCCACGTTGGTGCCGGCCCTGGCGCCCGTGTTGGCATCGGCCAGCGCCGCCGTTTTCGCTGCCTTGGCATCGTTCATGCACGATGTCTTGTCGGCGCCCGTCTGGTCGCCGCACTTGGCCTTGGCCAGGTCATACTCGGCATTGGCGACGTCCTTGCGGGCCTTGCCCAGTTCGCGCGGCGTGTTGCGGTATTGCGCCACAGCATCCGATTCGGCCTTGGCGCGCGCCACCTTGGCTTCTTCCACGCAGACTTTTTTCGCGTTGCCGCTCTGGGCGTCACAGGTGGCCTTGGCCTGCTTGTAGTCGGCCGTTGCCTTGTCCGTCAAACTCTTGTACGAGGCATCCTGCGCATACGCTGGCGTGGCGGCAAGCAGGGCGCTGGCACTGGCGGCCAGCATGAGTGCGATCATTTTGTTCATGATGGTTCCTCTCTGGTTAGTTGATGCCCAGATTAGACCCCTGCCGGAAGCAAAGCTCCGTGCGACAGCACACGCTGACCGTCCATTCACATAAAAATCATCGTTTATTTGTCGCCGCTCAAGCCTTTTCGCCACAATACTTGCGCCTGTTCAAATATTGAAGCGGGCCCATCAAATACACCGGCGCCATCGGCCAGCGCCAGCCATGCCTGCGTGGCGTGGGAACCGCCTGCACCGCCGCCCGCAGCCTCGCCGCCATCGCGCACGCCGCGCATCCAGGCCAGTACATCTTGGTACTGCCCCGGGTGGCGCCCATGCATCCAGGCCAAGGCCACGAGGTCCGCATAGCCCTCTTCGCGGCGCGTCTCGCGCAGCTCCTGCGCCAGCGGTGTCAACTTGCCCCGCTGCATGCTGCGCGGCTCGACAAAGCCGCGTGGCAAGGCATGCCAGTCGCCCTGCGCATAGCGCTGGCAATGGCCGATCTCATGCGCCGTCATCGCTTCCATCATCAGGCCGTGGCGCGCGGCCGGTACGCCCTGCAAGACACTGTCCGCCTGCGCATTGCCGCGCAAGGACAGCACCAGTTTGCAGCGCCCTGCTTCGTAGCCCAGCGCCAGCGCCACGGCGCCGGGCGCATCCTGCGGCTGCACGATGATATCGATGGGCAAGCCTTGCGCACGTGCAAACGCGATGACGGGTTGGCCCGCCTGCAGCCAGCGGGTTTCCAGATCGGTGAGCTGAGCGGCAGCCACGGCAGGCAAAGCAAGGGACACACTTAACAGCGAGAACAGTTTCAACATGGGATCAACAGGAGAAATGGGGATTTACTACTGCAGAGTAAGCGGTGAAAATATTTCCACAAGGAAAAACTGGCAACTTTTCATAAATAAAGACAAAAAAAACCGGCGCAGAGGCGCCGGCTTTTCAGACTGACAATAATCAAAGTCAGCTTATTTCTTCGCCGCCTGGTCCAGCGCGCGGGCCGTGACGAATTCCGGGCGGATATCGTTGGGCACGGCTTTCATCTTGTCGAGCGCCACCTGCACTTCAGGGCGGATGACCACGTACTTGCTCATCATGTCTTTCGCACGCGCATAGTCGCCCGTTGCCTCGATGGTCAAAAATTCACGGTCCAGGTCAATCACGGCCTGCTTGATCTTGCCAAAATCGACGCCGAACTTGCCGTCGCCCAGCGAGACAAAGCCGCCCTTGTCGAGGATGTAATTCATCTGGATGGCCATGCCGCGCGCATGCGAATCCGTCAGGCCGAAATGCAGGGTGCGGAAACCGGAGGCAAGGAACGTGTTGTACAGCTTGCGCTCAGCCGCGTCGCCCTGGCCCAAGGTATCCTTGAGCTGCCCCTTGTCCATCATGTAGCGCAGCGCAAACAGGCCCGTGATGTCGGCCTTGGCTTCTTCGATGGTCGAATACGCTTCCTTCAAGTCCTGGCGCGGCGTCGATGGCTTGCCGTCGACGACGGTCGCGTGCGGGCCCAGGCCGTGCATGATTTTGATCTTGCCCCCATATAACCAGACACAGCCAATCGTTTAGTTAGCGCCGCTTTCCTGAGCCCGGCGCGCCAGCTCCCTCCTGAACATGCGAGGCGATTTCCATTTCAGCGACGAATGCGGATGGACCTCGTTGAAGTGCATAAAGGCGTCTGGCAGTTGAGCCAGAACGATTTCTGCGCTGCTGCGGTCCATCAAGTTCACGTAGTCCCGTTTAAACGTGTTCACGAAGCTCTCAGCCATGCCGTTCGACTGCGGGCTGCATACCGGTGTATGCACCGGTTCAATCCCAAGTGCGCGCACCAGCGCGTGCGTTTCATGGGCTCGATAGGCGCCGCCGTTGTCGCTCAAGAATTCCAGCCTGGTCGAGCCGACGCTGGCCTGGCCGAATCTTGTCTCGACCGCTTCCACCAGCATGTCGCGCACGGGCTCGCCAGGCAGGCCACGTTCGGCCCACGCACGCCAGGCAATGATTTCTCGGTCACAGCAATCCTTCATGAACACACCGGTCACCACTTCGCCGTTGTCGCAGGCGATCTCGAAGCCGTCCGAGCACCAGCGCTGATTGGGTTCGTCCACCGCCACCGCGCCATTGTGCACGCGGCTGCTCACTGGGCGTTTCGGCGCCTTGGGTAGCAGCAGACTGTTCGCCTTCATCACGCGATAAAACCGCTTGTGATTGATTGCTGGCAAGCCCATCAAGGCGCGCGTGCGGTTGACCAGAGCGCCAGCCCGGCGGTAGCCATAGGTCGGCAGCGCTGTAATCTCGGCGCGCACGGCGTCGACCAGGATGGCGTCGGCAGGTTGGTGGAACGTCTGAGTGGTACGCCCGTCGATCCAGTCTGCGGGACGAACCAGCAACTGGGCTACGTGTGAGCGCGCTACGCCAAGGGCAGAGCAGACCGGCTTCACTGGTCGTCCGTGCCCGACAAGGGCGAGCGCGCAATCCACTTTTTTTCGCGAGCAAACTCGACGGCCTCCTTCAGGATTTCCGCCTCCATCGTCTTCTTGCCGAGCATGCGCTGCAACTGGGCTATCTGCGCGCGTGCAGCGGCCAGTTCGCTCGCTGGTACCACCGATTCGCCAGCAGTGACCGCCGTTAGCGCGCCTTCCCGTTCGAGCTTACGCCAGTTGAACAACTGGCTTGCACCGACGCCGTGCTTGCGAGCGACCAGCGACACGTTCATGCCTGGCTCGTAAGTCTCGCGCACCAGCGCCGCTTTTTCCTCGGCAGACCAGCGCCTGCGGCGCTCCTGGCTCACCGTCACCACCTCGATTGTTTGCTTGTTCCTAGTCATATGCACAGTCCTATTCCTATCCGTAAGAATAACGCATAGGCTGTGTCTGGTGAATCAAGGGGCTATTTCAATTTCATGCGCGAGGATGTGCGTGAAGAAGGAATTGAAATCGACGTCCTGCTGCGCTTCGGGCGTGAGCACCAGTTTCGAGATCGGCGTCAGGGTGGCCTTGAACTTGGCTTCCTGCACATTTTTCAACATCACGCGCTTGGAGCCGCGCGCGCTGATGATGCGCTCGTCGTTCGGCAAGTTGTAGGCAGCCGTCTGCACGGCCATGTTGCCGTCGCCAGCGCCATACACCTGGTTGACCACCACCATCGGCGCCAGCGCGCCCACCTTCGGGTTGCGGTACCGGGCGTCGAGCGGCAGGTTGTCTTCCAGTTCCTGCATGTGCTTGGCGAAGAAGTTCAGCTTTTGCGTTTCCGCCTGGTCGCGGATGTTCACGTACGCTTCGAACGCGGCCTTGTAGCCGAACAGCTCATCGTTATACGTCTCGTACGGGCCGATGGTGATGTCGACGGGCGAATCGAGGTCCATCCAGGCGAAATCGGACGGCAGATAGTCGTTGTCGAGGAAAGCCTTGGCGCGCAGGGTCAAAAATTTCTTCAACGACGCGTTGTCCGTGGCGGCGGCAGCTTCATCAAGAAGCTTGGCCAGCTGCTTGAGTTCCACCTTGTATTCGTCCGAATACTTGACGGTCTGGTATTTGCCATCCTTGCCCGCGCGAATCGTCGTGAAGAACCATTGCGCCTGCTGCTTGTCCTCTGGCGACAAGCCATTCATCCACGTTTCCAGGCTGGCCTTGGTGGCGCCCTGCGGATAGAAATTGCCCGCTTCCGGCTTGTGCGCGGGAATGGCGATGCCGGCATAGCTGGCCGGCATGAACGAGGCATGCGCGTCGAGCACCGACCACGGCCCCTTGTTGATCCAGAAATAGTTCAGACGGGCCTGTCCCAGCTTTGACGTGTCCTTCTTCAGCGCCGCCCACAGCGCTTCATTGCCGGACCAGCGCTGGCGCAGCTGCAGCACGTCGACCAGCTTGGCCGCTTCGACCAGCTTGGCGATGGCCTGGCGGTCGCCGGCCGACAGGTGCGTGACATCGGCCGTCAGCGCGACGGGTGCGTAGCGCGCGCTCATGGCCGCCAGTTGTTGCGCGGTGGCCGGGGCTGCCGGCGTTGCGGCGCAAGCGCTGCCGACGGCGGCAGCCATCAGCAGGGGGAACAGGATACGTTTCATGGGGACCTCAGCAAACAATGTAAGGTCCCGATTGTAAACGAGCGCCGCTTAAAACTCTTCCCATGCGTCATCGGCGGGCACCTTGGAGGCCAGCTTTTTCGGTGCCGGCTTCGCTGCCGCCTTGAGGACCGGCCTGAAAGCAGTCACGGCGGCCGGACGCGCACGCGCCGGCTGCGGCGCCTGCAGCGGCACTTGCGAGTTGTCGAGCTTGAAGATGCTGACCACCTGCGACAGGCTGCCGGCCTGCGCTTCCAGCGACGCGGCGGCCGAGGCCGACTGCTCCACCAGCGCCGCATTCTGCTGCACCACCTGGTCCATCAGGCCGACGGCCTGGTTGACCTGTTCGATGCCGGACGACTGCTCGCGCGTGGCCACACTGATTTCGCCCATGATGTCGGTCACGCGCTTGACGCTGTCGACAATATCTTGCATGGTCGTGCCTGCTTCATCGACCAGGCGCGCGCCCGTGCCGACGCGCTCGACCGAGTCGTCGATCAGCGACTTGATTTCCTTGGCGGCCTGGCTGGAACGCTGGGCCAGGCTGCGCACTTCGGTGGCGACGACGGCAAAGCCGCGGCCCTGCTCGCCGGCGCGCGCCGCTTCCACGGCGGCATTGAGCGCCAGAATATTCGTCTGGAAAGCGATGCCGTCGATCACGCCAATAATGTCGACTATCTTTTTCGACGATTCGTTGATGGCGGCCATGGTCTGCACCACCTGCGCCACGACGGCGCCGCCCTTGACGGCCACACCCGAGGCCGATACGGCCAGCTGATTCGCCTCGATCGCGTGCTCGGCGTTCTGCTTGACGGTGCCCGTCAATTGCTCCATCGACGTGGCGGTTTCCTCGATCGAGCCGGCCTGCTGTTCCGTGCGGTTCGACAGATCCAGGTTGCCGGCCGCTATTTCGCGCGAATTGGTGGCGATGGTCTGCGTGCCGGCGCGCACCTGGCTGACAATGGCCACGAGGCTGTCGCGCATGCCGCGCATGGCGTACAGCAAGCTGTCACGGTCGTTCGGCCCGGTAGTGATGGTCACTGCCAGGTTACCAGCGGCAATTTCACCGGCGATGGCGGCCGCGTAGTCGGGCTCGCCGCCGAGCTGGCGCAGCAAGCCGTGGCTGATGCGCCAGGCCGCGATGGTACCGATGGCGATCGCGCCCAGGCACAGCAGCACCATGAAGAAGAAAAAGCTGCGCGCCACCGTGCTTGCGCTGTCGGCCTGTTCGCGGCTCATCTTTTCTTCGAGGTCGATCAGCTGGTTGACGGACGCAAGCCAGCCCGTGAAGGCGGCGGCGCCCTGCTGCTGCAGCAAGGCGGTGGCGCCGGCCACATCGTCGGCCAGGCGCAATTGAATCACCTTGGCGATGATCGGCTGGGCCTTCGCTTCACTGGCCTTGATGGCGGCCAGGGCCGTGCGTTCCGCTTCGGTCACGCCCTTGCCGCTGCCGATGATCTGGTCGAGCGGCGCGGCGGCCTGCGCGTAATTGGCGGCCAGCGTTTCGATGCGCGCGATTTCCGGCTTGGCCGACGCCGCGTCGGCCGCCAGCACCACGTCGCGCAGGGCGATCGCGCGGTCATGCACGCTGCCACGGAAATTGATCGCATGGCGCTGCTTGACGTTGTTGACGTCGCTGATACTGGTGAGGATGGCGTCGATCTTTTGCACGCGGTTGATGCCGAGTGCGGTAACGATGATCAGCAGCAACAGGACCAGGCCGAATCCCGTATAAAGCCGTGTGCTGATTTTGGTGCTTTGCATATCCGTCTCATCCATTCATTCATGAAAATGTCCAAATTCTTCATCACCATGATGTTGACATTTGGAAATAAAAGTTAATTTATCATGAATGGAAGCAGGCTGCCTGAGGCCGGTCAAAAGCAGCCTTTTTTGCGGCTTTGAGACCTACCACACGCGGTAGACCTGCCCCGTTTGCGCCCCTTCCACGCTGCGGCTGTAGGCCAGCGCCACTCTGCTAGCGGCGGCCGGCTCGAAGCCATAGAAGAACGGGCCATACGCTTCCAGCGACTCTTCCAGCACCGTCGGGCTGACGACATTGATGCGCACGCCGCGCGCCAGTTCGATGGCGGCGCCCCGTACAAAACCTTCCACGGCCGCATTCGTCATGCTGGCGGCCGCGCCGAAGCGGATCGGCTGCTCGGCAACGATGCCGCTGGTCAAGGTAATCGAACCGCCATCGTTCAGGTATTCCTGCGCTACCTGCGCCACGTTGACCTGGCCCATCAGCTTGCTGTCCAGGCCCAGCTGGAATTGCTCGGGCGTGAATTCGGCCAGGGGGCCGAAATGCAGCTTGCCGGCCGTGACGACGACGGCGTCGGCCCTGCCGATGCGCTGGAACAGGGCGCGTACTTGCGCGATGTCGCCCATGTCGGTCTGGTGCGTGCCCGTGCGGCTGCCCACTTCGATGATTTCATGGCGCTGCGCCAGTTGCGCGGTGACGGCCTTGCCGATGGTGCCGCTGGCGCCGATGATGACGATTTTCATGCTGCTTCCTTGTGTGGGTTGAACGATGGAGCCAGTATGCGCCGCTTTCAGAAAGGAATAAATGCGCTAGAATTTACAAGATTACCAACTCACAGTTTTCAATCAAGGCGACATGGATAAATTGCGTAGCATGGAAATCTTTGTGTCCATCGTCGACCAAGGCAGTTTCACGGCGGCCGCCGACACCTTCCGCATCTCGCCCGTGATGGTGGGCAAGCACATCAAACAGCTGGAAGAGCGGCTGGGCACGCGCCTGCTGGCGCGCACGACGCGGCGGCAAAGCCTGACGGAAATCGGCCGGCAATACGTGGAGCAGTGCCGCCAGATCCTGGCGCAGATCGCGGCGGCCGAAACGGGCGCCGAAGCGATGCGCGCCACGCCGCGCGGCAAGCTGAAGATCACGGCGCCCGTGTCCTTCGGCAGCGAATGCATCGCGCCGCTGATGGCCGACTATCTGACGTCCTACCCGGACGTGAGCCTGGAGCTCAATTTGAATGACAGGATGGTCGATCTGGTGGAGGAAGGCTTCGATGCGGCCATCCGCATCGGCAAGCTGGAAGATTCCGGCATGGTGGCGCGGCCCTTGCGGCCGTATGCGATGGTGATCTGCGCCTCGCCCGCCTACCTGGCAAAGCACGGCACGCCGCGCACGCCGGACGACCTGGCGCGGCACGAATGCGTGGATTTCATGCAGTGGTCGCGCCACATGCGCTAGCGTCTGAGCGGCAAGGAAGCGCGCCACGATGGCGCTGCGGCCGAGAGCCGCTTCCGCTCGAACAATGGCCAGGCGCTGCGCATGGCGGCCCTGCACGGCTTCGGCATCGTCATGCAGGCGGAGATTTTACTGGCCGACGATATCGCGGCGGGACGGCTGGTGCCGCTGCTGGCCGATTACGTGCCGGCGCCGCGCCTGATGCATGTGCTGTATCCGCGCGACCGCCAGCCCACGCCGAAGCTGACAACCTTCATTGATTTTCTGCTGGAACGCTACGGGCCGGCGGCGACACCGCCACCGGCCACGCTCACGTAATCGTCGTACCTAGTTCGCTTTGACGGTCGATGGCGCGGAAGCCAGCTTGGCCAGCTCGCCGTCCGGCTGCCAGCCAGCACCTAAAGAACGGGCCACGGCCACCGTCGCCAGCAGGCGCTGGGTCTTGATCTGCGCGGCGGCGCGGTCCGCTGCCAGCGAACTGCGCTGCGCGTCCGTGACGTCCAGATAGGTCGAGATGCCGCGCTCGTAGCGCGTGCGCGCAACCAGGTAGGCGCGCGCCGCCGCTTCCTGCGACAGAGCCTGGGCATCGCCCTGCAACTGGCGCTGCTCCACGTCGGACAAGGCATCTTCCACTTCGCGCAAGGCCGTCAACAGCTTCGTTTCATGGTTCGCCACGGCTTCCGCATAGCGCGCCTTGGACAGGTCAAGATTGGCCTGGTTGCGGCCGCCGTCGAAGATCGGCAGGGACAGGGCCAGCGGGCCAAAGCTGAACTGGCGCGAACCGCCTTGCGCCAGGTCGCGCAGCTTTTCCGACGCATAGCCGAAATTGCCCGTCAGTTGCAGCGTCGGATAAAACGCGCCTTCGGCCACGCCCACTTGCGCGTTCGCCGCGCGCAAGCCCGCCACGCTGGACACGAGGTCCGGGCGGTGCGCCAGCAGGCTGGCCGGCAAGCCGACAGGAATGGCAGGCGGCAGCGGCAAGACGGACGGATCGGCGGCCACCGGTAATTGCAGCGCCGACGGCGGCTTGCCCGTCAGGGTGGCCAGGCTGTTTTCCAGCTGGTTGCGCTGGCGCTTGACTTCATGCAGGTCGGCCTGTGCGTTCGACAGCTCGACTTTCGCGCGCGCCAGGTCCAGCTCATTCGTCAAGCCCGCGTTGAAGCGCGCTTCGACCAGCTGCGCCGATTCGCGGCGTGTGTCCAGCGCGCCATTCAAAATGGCCATTTCCGCATCGAGTCCGCGCAGCTGCCAGTAATTGCTGGCCACTTGCGACGACAGCATCAGCAGCACGCCGTCGCGGTCCGCTTGCGCCGCCAAGGCTTGGGAATCGGCCGCTTCGACTATGCGTTTTACACGGCCCAGCAAGTCGACTTCATACGACAGCGTGGCGCCCGCGGAAAAATTGTTGCCGCTGATGGAGCGGTTGCCCTGCGCCAGGCCCTGCGAAGTGTTGGCCGAGGTGCGCGAGTTCGAGATCCCCGTGCTGACGTTCACGCTCGGGCCCTGGTTGGCGCGCGCCGTGCCGCTTTGCGCCAGCGCCTGCAGCAAGCGCTCGCCAGCCGCTTTCACGCTCGGGTTGTCCTGCAGCGCGCTCTGCTCGAGGCGGTTCAGGGTCGCATCGCCGTAGATGCTCCACCACTCCTTGGGCAGTTGCGCGGCGTCCGCCGCGGCCGCGCCATGGCGGAAGGTGCCGGCGCCGGCGACATTGCCCGGCGCGGTGAAATCCTGGCCCACGGTGCCGCAGGCGGACAGCGCCACGGCAAGGGAAGCGGCCAGCGCGATTTTCGTCAATACTGTTTGCATGATGTGTACCTTCTTGTTCTTGGAGTGCTGCACGTGCGGGCTGTGCGCGGTCAATGACCGCCGCCACCGCCACCGGGAGCTTTGAGTTTGTCGGCCAGCCACAGGGGCACGATGCAGGCCAGCAGGATAGCGCCGATCAGGAAGAAGCCATCGTTGTAAGCCATCACATACGCTTCGCGGCGCACGATGCCGTCGATCGCCTGCAAGGCCTGGTTGCCGGCCGTGACAGCGTCATAGCCCTTGGCCATGAACGACGACGTCAGCTGGTCGATGCGCAGCTGCGTGGCGCTGGAATAGGCATTGATCGCTTCGCCCAGGCGCTGCGAATGAAAATGCTCGCGGGTGCTCAGGGCCGTGGCCAGCAGGGCGATGCCGATCGAGCCGCCCAGGTTGCGCGTCATGTTGAACAGGCTCGAAGCGGACGGCATGTCCTTCGGCGCGATGCCCTTCATGGCGAAGTTCGACAGGGTCAGCATGACGAAGGGCTGGCCCAGCGCGCGCACCACCTGCGACCACAGCAGCTGGTCGTAGCCGGTGGATGCATCCATGTAGGCATTCATCATGCACGAACCGCCAAACAGCAACAGGCCGAACGAACACAGGATGCGGTTGTCCACCACGGATGACAGCTTGGCGACAAACGGCATGATGAACAGCTGCGGCAAGCCTACCCACATGATGACTTCACCGATCTGCATTGGCGAGTAGCCGGCGATCTGGCCCAGGAACAGCGGCAGCAAAAAGGCCGAGCCATACAGGCCCATGCCCGTCACGGCCGACAGCACGGTGGCCACTAAAAAATTGCGCTGGCCGTACAGGCCTAGGTTGACGAACGGTTCGGCGCGCGTGGCGCTGGTGACGACCCAGCCCAGGATACCCACCAGGGCCAGCGAGGCGAAGGCGATGATGAAACCGGAGTCGAACCAGTCCTTCGAGTTGCCTTCTTCCAGGAATATGGTCAGGCAACCAAGGCCCAGGGCCATGAAGAAGATGCCCAGCCAGTCGGCCTTCCAGAACATCTCGAGCTTCATCGGCTCCTTGTCGAGGCCATAGATCATGCCGGCGATCAGCAGCACACCCGGCACCCAGTTGATGTAGAAGATCGATGGCCAGCCATACAGCTCGCTCAAGTACCCGCCCAGGGTCGGGCCCATGGCCGGCGCCAGGGTGGCCGTCAGGCCGAAAATCGCCATGCCGACGGCGCGCTTCGACGGCGGCAGCTTGAGCATCACCAGCGTGAACGCCATCGGGATCAGGGCGCCGCCAGTGAACCCTTGCAGCATGCGGAAGACGATCATGCTTTCCAGGTTCCAGGCCGTGCCGCACAAAGTGGAGAACAGCAGGAAGAAAGCGGTGGTGCCGATCATGTAGGTACGCAGACCGAACACGCGCGCCAGCAGCGCGGTGAGGGGAATGACGATAATTTCGGCTACCAGGTAGGCCGTGGAAATCCACGAGCCTTCTTCCTGGGTGGCCGACAGCGAGCCAAGGATATCCTTGAGCGAGGAATTGGTGATCTGGATGTCGAGCACCGCCATGAAGGCGCCCAGCATGCCGGCGGCGACCGCCAGCCAGGTGCGCCCGGAGACTTTCTCGTCGATCACGGGAAACGCTGGCGGCTTCGCCAGCGTGGTGGAGGGGCTGCTCATGGAAGTTTAGTGGGTGGTGGACTGGGCGGCTGGAGCAGCAGCGTGGCGCGCGGCCGGCTGCGTTTCAGGCTGATTGACTTCCACTTCGGCGATCACCGACATGCCCGGCACCAGGCGGCCATTCATGGCCTTGATGTCTTCCGGCTGGAAGACGATTTTCACCGGCACGCGCTGGACGATCTTGGTGAAGTTGCCGGTGGCGTTATCGGCTGGCAGCAGCGCGAATTGCGCGCCCGAGGCAGGAGCGAAGCTGTCCACGGTACCGACCAGTTTCTTGCCCGGCATGGCGTCGATGGTCACGTGCACGCTCTGGCCGCGGTGCAGGTCGGCCAATTGCGTTTCCTTGAAGTTGGCGGTGACCCAGACGTTGTCCTGCACGATGGCCGTCAATTGCTGGCCAGGCTGCACGCGCATGCCCGTTTCCACGTTGCGCTTGCCGATGCGGCCGGCGACAGGGGCCAGGATGCGGTTGTATTGCAGCTGCTGTTCCGCGTCCTTCAATTGCACGCGCAGCACGGCCACTTGCGCCTTGGCCACGTCGCGCGCAGCTTGCGCCGCACCGATCTGCGCCTTGGCGGCCGACGCGCTGTCGCGGCGGGCGGCCAGGTCGGCCACGGCGCTCGAGCGGGCCGCATTGGCCGCGTCGAGTTCCGCTTTCGAGACGGCTTTCATCTGGCTCGTGTACAGCTGGCCATAACGGTCCGCATCCTGTTTTGCGCGCAGCAGTTGCGCATCGGCTTGCGCCACTTGCGCCTGGGCGCCACTGGCTTGCGCCTGCACTTGCGCGATCTGCGCGTCCGCTTGCAGCACTTGCTGCTCGGCGCTGGCGATCTGCGCGGCGATCTGCTCGGTCTTCACGCGCTGGTCGAACGGGTCGAGTTCGGCGATCACGTCGCCCTCTTTCACCATTTGATTGTCGTCGATGAAGACCTTGGTGACGACGCCGGAAATGCGCGCCGAGACGGGATGCACGTGGCCGGCCACATAGGCGTTTTCCGTTTCCACGAAATAGTGGCTGCGGTACCACATGCGCGCGCCGGCGCCCAGCGCCACGAGGACGATCAGGCCGGCGATGATTTTGACGCGGTTGTTCGGTGGTGCGGAGCTGGCGGAGGCGGCGGGCGCGGAAGGGGCGGCAGGGGCCGCGGGTGGGACGGCGCTCAGCACTTTGTGCTCTGCTTGGCCTGGCTGGTTGGACATACTCGCTCCGGAAATGAAATGATATAGGTTCATTATTGGGCAAAGAAAAGTCAAAGTCAAGAAATGAAACGATTGCATTTCATTTTAATTTGCACTACAGTGTGAGCCATCACTTACCTTCCAACTTATAAAGAGACCCAGACCATGTCCGATCCCGGCCTCAGCGATACCTTGCCTACCGATAAAGAATCGGGCGACACCGCCCAGGAGCTTTCCTGCTGCGGCAAACCCGCCGGCCGCCCGCGCGCGGCCGACATGGAAGCGCGCATGGACAACCTCCTGCACACGGCCGGCTGCCTGTTTCTGGAAAAAGGATATGGGAAGGTGAGCCTGGAAATGATCGCCCGCGAAGCCCATGTGGCCGTGCGCACGATTTATGTGAAGTTTGGCGGCAAGTCGGGCTTGTTCAATGCCGTGGTGGAATTGCGCCGCGCCGCCTACTTCTCGACCATGCCGGCCCTGGAAACGGATATGCGGCCCCTGCCCACCATCCTGGGCGAGTTCGGCCTGCTGTTCGTGCAACTGGTCACCATGCCGGCGGCCATCCACCTCAATCGCATGGTGGTGGCCGAAGCGGCCACGCATCCTGAACTGGCGGAAACGTTTTACAAGGTGGGACCGGGACAGACGCGCGAGATGCTGACGAGGTTTTTCAGCCGCCCCGACATCGCGCCGCTGTTCCGCGCGGAACTGGCGCCGGCCATGCTGTCGCTGCACCTGCTCAATTGCCTGCTGGGCGACCAGATGTCGCGCCTGCTGTTTCCGCCGCAGACGCAACCGGACGTGGCGCAATTACGCGCCAAGGTTGCCGTCAGTCTCGACCTGTTCCTGCGCGGCACCCTGCGCCAGCCGTTGGCGGACTGACGCGGAAAGGCTGGCCCAGGAAATCAGCCAGGGCGGCTGCAGTCTGCCGGCGACGCCGCTTCGGCGTGTTCATCGTTCAAACCCAGCGCGCGCAGGAAAGGCTGGGCCGCCGACGCGCCATCGACAGTGAGTGGAGACTCACTTCCATCGTAGCGGTCCGGGCCATAGCGCATCAGGTCGAACGAGGTTTCAAAGCGCTGCGCCAGGAAATACGTGCGGAAGTAATCGAAGGAAAACGCCACCTGGCCATCTTCCCGCAGCAGCAAGCCATGCGCATACAGCGGCGCCAGCCAATCCCCGGCCGCCATGCTCCAGCCCTTCACGCCGCAATAATCGCTGGCAAAGCGCTCCAGCTCCGCCTCGTTGAGGAAGACGCTCTTGGCTTCGAACATCACGAACGCCAGCTCGATCAGGAATTCACGCGCATCAGCAGCCGCGCCGGCGTCCACGCGCTGCTGCGCGCCCGCCTTGCCCAGCAAGCCATCGAGATAATCGCGTTCGCCTGCCAGCTGCGGCAGCAAGGTGGCAAACACATACTCGGCATCCACCTGCCCCGTTTCCTGGCCATTCGGCGTGTACAGCACCGACAGGGCGAAGTTCTTACTCACGTCATCGAACTCGCGCAGGGACACCGTCCACCGCGTGCCTGGCGCGCCGCCATCGGGCGCTGCCTCGCCCGTGCCGAACTCGAGCACGGCAAACGCCGCCATCTGGCCACTGGTATCGTACAGGCTGCCGGAATTGCTCTTGAACAAGATGCCCAGCGACTTCATGAGCGAACTGGCATCGCCCGTATGCTGATGGCCATGGAACACGGCGTGGATATTCTTGTAGTGCGCGCGCTGCTCGGCACTGGCGTGCTCATCGGCGGAGAAAAAGCTGAAACCGGCATTGCCCAGCGCCGCAGCGGCGACACCCTGCGCGCGGCTGCCCGGCACCAGGTAGAAACGCGCGCCAGGCAAGCTGGCCGCCTGCAGCAAGGGGCGCAGGAAGTATTCGTAGACATACACGGGCGTCGTGCCGGCACAGGCGTCGGGCGCCACCAGCTGGCCCGTGAAGAAAATCGCATCGATCCGCTTGCCCGCCGCCAGGATAGCGGCCACATCCTGGTACAAGGCATGCAGCATCACGGCTTGCTCTTGTTCGTCAGCCCGGCGCAAACGGACGTCGGCAATATGAAGGGCGGTAAATTTTTTCATCGTTGCAAAGCTCTCTCAGTACAGCGGAACTTGACCGTATCCCACGCTGGCAACATTCCTGGAAAAATCACGCGTTTCCGTCGAAGCAAAAGAAAAACATGGTGACAGACCTCCATTCTGCCACTTTTTCCACACGGCAATACTCACCAATTTTCACAAGGCCCCGCTACACCACGTTTTACTATGATGCAGATCAAGGGAAATAAAAAAACCGGGAACATGTCCCGGTTTTTTTGTACTGAAAGTTAACGCTTCATCAGCGCTTGCGCGGTGGAGGCAAGTCCGTGCACACGCCTTCGTACACTTCGGCGGCCATACCGATCGATTCGCCCAGGGTTGGATGCGGATGGATGGTCTTGCCGATGTCGGTGCCGTCGCAGCCCATTTCGATGGCCAGCGCGATTTCGCCGCCTCATCGTTCCCCTGTCGCCCGCGTGCGTGCCGACGATGGCAGGATAATAAAAAAACCCCGCAATCGCTTGCGGGGTTTTTAGTGTTACGACACAGCGCTACAACATCAGCGCTTGCGCGGCGGCGGCAAGTCCGTGCACACGCCTTCGTACACTTCGGCGGCCATACCGATCGATTCGCCCAAGGTCGGGTGCGGATGGATGGTCTTGCCGATGTCGGTGCCGTCGCAGCCCATTTCGATGGCCAGCGCGATCTCGCCGATCATATCGCCCGCATGCGTGCCGACGATGGTGCCGCCGATGATGCGGTGCGTTTCAGCGTCGAACAGCAGCTTGGTGAAGCCTTCGGCGCGACCGTTGGCCACGGCGCGGCCCGAAGCGGCCCACGGGAAGTGGCCCTTCTCGACCTTGATGCCCTTGGCTTTCGCTTCGTCTTCCGTGATGCCGGCCCATGCCACTTCCGGATCCGTGTAGGCGACCGATGGAATCACCTTGACGTCGAAGTGCGACTTCTGGCCGGAAGCGGCTTCCGCTGCCACGTGAGCTTCATGCACGGCCTTGTGCGCCAGCATCGGCTGGCCCACCAAATCGCCGATGGCGAAGATATTCGGCACGTTGGTGCGCATCTGGCTGTCGACGTTAATGAAACCGCGGTCCGTCACTTGCACGCCCGCTTTGTCGGCGGCCAGCTTCTTGCCGTTCGGGCTGCGGCCCACGGCCACCAATACCAGGTCGTAGATCTGTGGCGCCGGTGCGGTAGCACCTGCTTCGGCCGCTTCGAACGTGACCTTGATGCCTTCCGGCAGAGCCTCGACGGCCACCGTCTTGGTCTTGGTCATGATGTTGTCGAAGCGCTTCTCGTTGAACTTCTGCCACACCTTGACGGCGTCGCGGTCCGCGCCCTGCATCAGGCCATCCATCATTTCGACCACGTCGATGCGCGCGCCGAACGTGGAATAGACGGTCGCCATTTCCAGGCCGATGATGCCGCCGCCGATGACCAGCATGCGTTTCGGGATCTGGCGCAATTCCAGCGCGCCCGTCGAATCGACGATGCGCGGGTCTTCCGGCACGAAGGGCAGTTTCACCACGGAGGAACCGGCGGCGATGATGGCTTGCTTGAACTGCACGACTTTTTTGGAGCCGTCGCCTGCCGTCACTTCGATGTGGTTCGCGGACAGGAACTGGCCCACGCCCGTGACGACTTGCGTCTTGCGCGCCTTGGCCATGCCGGCCAGACCGCCCGTCATGTTCGAGATCACGCCTTCCTTGTACTTGCGTACCTGGTCGATGTCGATCGTCGGCTTGGCAAACGTCACGCCCGTGTTGGACATGTGCGCCGTTTCATCGATGACGGAGGCGACGTGCAACAGCGCCTTCGACGGGATGCAGCCCACGTTCAGGCACACGCCGCCCAGGGTCGCGTAGCGCTCGACGATGACCGTCGACATGCCCAGGTCGGCCGCGCGGAACGCCGCCGAATAGCCGCCAGGACCGCCGCCCAGCACCATCATGTCGACGTCGATGTCGACCTGGCCGCTGTAATTGCCGGCCGGGATGGCGGCAACGGCTGCAGCTGGTGCCGCCGCTGCAGGAGCCGGAGCCGCTGCAGGCGCAGGAGCGGCCGCCGGTGCGGCTGCGGGAGCTGCAGCACCTTCCGACGCTTCCACCACCAGCAGCGCGCTGCCTTCGGCGATCTTGTCGCCGACCTTGACCTTGACTTCCTTGACGACGCCGGCGTGGGTCGATGGGATCTCCATGCTGGCCTTGTCCGATTCCACCGTGACCAGCGACTGGTCCACCTTGATGGTGTCGCCGACCTTGACCATCAGCTCGATGACTTCGACTTCCTTGAAGTCGCCGATATTCGGTACTTTTACCTCTACTGTGCTCATCAATCGCTCCTTACAGCAGAATTTTGCGCATGTCGGCCAGGACTTCGCCGAGGTACACGGAGAATCGCGCGCCCATCGCGCCATCGACCACGCGGTGGTCGTAGGACAGCGAAGTGCCCATCATCAAACGCGGCTGGAAGGCCTTGCCATCCCATACCGGCTTGATCGAGGCTTTCGACAGACCCAGGATCGCGACTTCCGGCGCATTGACGATAGGCGTGAAGTGCGTGCCGCCGATACCGCCCAGGGAGGAGATCGTGAAGCTGGCGCCCTGCATGTCGGCCGGTTTCAGCTTGCCTTCGCGCGCCTGCAAGGAGAGTTCCGTCATTTCGCGGGCGATCTGCGAGACCGACTTCTGGTCCGCGCCCTTGATCACGGGGACCACCAGGCCATTCGGCGTGTCGGCAGCAAAGCCGATGTTGTAGTACTGCTTGAGGATCAGGTTCTCGCCCTTGGCATCCAGGGAAGCGTTAAACGCGGGGAATTTCTTCAGCGCGGCAACGGACGCCTTGATGACGAATGCCAGCATGGTCAGCTTGGCCGCATCCTTGTTCTTCGCATTGGCCGCGTTGGTGTCGACGCGGAACGCTTCCAAGTCCGTCACGTCCGCTTCGTCGAACTGCGTGACGTGCGGGATCATGACCCAGTTGCGGTGCAAATTCGGGCCCGAGATTTTCTTGATGCGCGACAGCGGCAGCAATTCGGTCGTGCCGAACTTGCTGAAGTCCAGCGACGGCCATGGCAGCAGATCCAGGCCCACGCCCGAACCGCCTTTGGCGGCGACCGGCGCATTCGGCGCGGCGACGGCGCCCGACATCACGCCCTTGACGAAGTTCTGCACGTCTTCCTGGGTGATGCGGCCCTTCGGACCGGAACCGCCCACGCGGGTCAGGTCCACGCCCAGTTCGCGCGCGAACTTGCGGATCGATGGCGACGCGTGTGCCAGCTTGCCGTTCGCTGCAGGAGCGGCGGCAGGAGCTGGTGCAGCGACCGGCGCCGAAGCGACGGCGGCGGCTGGCGCGGCGGCAGCTTGCGCAGCCGGTGCTGCTGCAGCAGCGGCAGGTGCAGCAGCAGGAGCGGCAGCGCCACCGGTCGTTTCCACGACCAGCACCAGGCTGCCCTTGGCAACCTTGTCGCCGACCTTGACTTTCAATTCCTTGACGATACCGGCATGGCTCGATGGGATTTCCATGCTGGCCTTGTCCGATTCGACCGTCAGCAGCGACTGGTCCACCTTGATGCTGTCGCCGACCTTGACCATCAGTTCGATGACTTCGACTTCCTTGAAGTCGCCGATATCGGGCACGGTCACTTCGACCAGGGCTGGCGCGCCGGCAGGAGCGGCAGGTACTGGCGCGGCGGCGGGGGCGGCTTCAGCGGCAGGTGCTGCGGCCGGGGCGGCAGCGGCCGGCGCAGGCGCCGAGGCGTCGTCCGCCACTTCCAGCAGCAGGACCAGCGAACCTTCGGCGATCTTGTCGCCCACGTTGACTTTCAATTCCTTGACGACACCGGCGTGGCTCGATGGAATTTCCATGCTGGCCTTGTCCGATTCGACCGTGATCAGGGACTGGTCGACCTTGACCGTATCGCCTGGCTTGACCATCAGTTCAATGATCTCGACTTCCTTGAAATCGCCGATATCCGGGACTTTGACTTCCACAATGCTCATAGCTTGCTCCGTTATTTTATTTGTCAGATGGACCCGCACACACGCCAGGGCGGTACTTTCGCACCGCCCTGGCATCATCGGGTCCGCACAACGATTACTGGGTCACCGGATTCGGTTTGTTCGCGTCGATGCCGTACTTGGCAATCGCCTGCTCCACCACCGACACGTCGATCTTGCCTTCGTCAGCCAGCGATTTGAGCGCGGCCACGGTGACATAATAACGGTTCACTTCGAAGAACTCGCGCAGCTTGGCGCGGCTGTCCGAGCGGCCAAAGCCATCGGTACCGAGCACTTTATAAGTGCGGCCCTTCGGCATGAAGGCGCGGATCTGTTCTGCAAACGCGCGCATGTAGTCGGTCGTGGCGACGATCGGGCCGTCCGTGTCCTGCATCAGCGACGTCACGTATGGCACGCGCTGCTCTTTCGACGGGTTGACCATGTTCCAGCGTTCCGCATCCTGGCCATCGCGGGCCACCAGGGTCAGCGACGGCGCCGACCACACGTCCGCAGCCACGCCCCAGTCGTTTTGCAACAGCTCGGCGGCGAAGATCGATTCGCGCAGGATGGTGCCGCAACCGATCAGCTGTACGCGCAGCTTGGCGTCCGCCGGACCTTCCTGCAGCTTGTACATGCCTTTCAGGATGCCTTCTTCCTGGCCTGGCTTGATGCCTGGCTGGGCGTAGTTCTCGTTCATGATCGTGATGTAGTAGAACACATCTTCCTGGTTGGCGATCATGCGGCGCAGGCCGTCCTGGATGATGACGGCGACTTCATGGCTGAAGGTCGGATCGTAGGGCATGCAGGTCGGGATGGTCGCGGCGAAGATATGGCTGTGGCCATCTTCGTGCTGCAAACCTTCGCCGTTCAGCGTCGTACGGCCGGCCGTGCCGCCCATCAGGAAGCCACGGGCGCGCATGTCGGCCGAAGCCCATACCTGGTCGCCGATGCGCTGGAAGCCGAACATCGAGTAGAAGGTGTAGAACGGGATCATGATGCGGTCGTTGGTCGAGTACGACGTCGCCGCGGCGATCCACGAGCTCATGCCGCCCGCTTCGTTGATGCCCTCTTGCAGGATCTGGCCAGCCTTGTCTTCGCGGTAGTACATGACCTGGTCTTTGTCGACCGGCTCGTACAACTGGCCTTTCGGGTTGTAGATGCCGATCTGGCGGAACAGGCCTTCCATGCCGAAGGTACGCGATTCATCGACCAGGATAGGCACGACGCGCTGGCCCAGGTTCGGGTCTTTCAGCAGGGTCGAAATGACGCGCACGAACGCTTGCGTGGTCGAGATTTCACGGCCTTCAGGCGTCGCTTCCAGCACGTTCTTGAACGCGTCCAGGCCAGGCACCGGCAGGGTTTCTTCCGACTTCTGGCGGCGCTGCGGCAGGTAGCCACCGAGGGCCTTGCGGCGCTCGTGCAGGTAGACCATTTCCGGCGCGTCGTCGGCTGGCTTGAAGAACGGGATGTCGGCCAGCTTGTCGTCAGGGATAGGCAGCGAGAAGCGGTCGCGCATTTCGCGGATGGCTTCGTCGTCCAGTTTTTTCGTCTGGTGCGCCGTGTTGCGCGCTTCGCCGGACTTGCCCATGCCGTAACCCTTGATGGTTTTCACCAGCAGGACGGTCGGCTGGCCCTTGTGTTCCTGGGCGATCTTGAATGCCGCGTAGATCTTGTGCGGATCGTGGCCGCCACGGGTCAGGCGCCAGATGTCGTCGTCCGTCATGTTGGCAACCATTTCCAGCAACTTCGGATGCTTGCCGAAGAAGTGCTTGCGCACGTAGGCGCCGTCTTTCGCCTTGTAGTTCTGGTATTCGCCGTCGACGGTTTCCATCATCACGCGCTGCAGGATGCCTTCTTTATCTTGTGCCAGCAGGGCGTCCCAGCCCGGGCCCCAGATGACCTTGACGACGTTCCAGCCGGCGCCACGGAATTCGCCTTCCAGTTCCTGGATGATCTTGGTGTTGCCGCGTACCGGGCCGTCCAGGCGCTGCAGGTTGCAGTTGACCACGATGACCAGGTTGTCGAGCATGTCGCGTGCGGCCAGGCCGATCGCGCCCAGCGATTCCGGCTCGTCCATCTCGCCGTCGCCACAGAAGGCCCAGATCTTGCGGTTGTCGGTTTTCGCGATGCCGCGTGCGTGCAGGTATTTCAGGAAGCGCGCCTGGTAGATCGCCATGTGCGGGCCCAGGCCCATCGACACGGTCGGGAACTGCCAGAAGTCAGGCATCAGCTTCGGATGCGGGTACGAGGACAGGCCCTTGCCGTCGACTTCCTTGCGGAAGTTCAGCATTTGCTCTTCCGTCAAGCGGCCTTCGAGAAAAGCGCGCGCGTAGACGCCGGGCGAGGAGTGGCCCTGGATGTACAGCAGGTCGCCGCCGTGGTCAGCTGTTGGCGCGTGCCAGAAATGGTTGAAACCGATGCCCAGCATGTTCGCCAGCGAAGCGAACGAGGACAAGTGGCCGCCCAGGTCGCCGTCGGCGCGGTTGGCCTTGACGACCATGGCCATGGCGTTCCAGCGCATCCACGAGCGCAGGCGCTCTTCGTATTCGAGGTTGCCGGGACAGTGTGCTTCTTGTTTGGTGGGGATGGTGTTGACGTAGGCGGTGGTGCTGGAGAACGGGATCTGGGCGCCGCGGCGGCGAGCCAGGTCAACCATGCGCTCCATCAGGTAATGCGCGCGTTCCGGACCTTCATTTTCCAGAACGGCTTCGAGCGCGTCCAGCCACTCCTTGGTTTCCTGCATATCCGGGTCGGTGCCGATCTGTGTCGTTACCTGGTTCAGTTGAGCTGACATCTGTTGAGTCTCCTTTGTGAACGCCCCACCCCGATTTTCCGGATCGCTGTCGGACGGTATTTCGCTGATTATTTACTATTAAGTCGGTTTAGTGTGGGGATTCTAACAGCGTATTTACTATTTTTCAAATTACGATATAGCATTTCGTATTGTGAAATTACCCTATGAAATTTATGCTGCACTGCCGCAAATTCTGTCCGGAAATTAGCGTGATCAAAGTGCCAAAAACGAATGTACACCCCGGTCGCCCGCACAGGCATACCGGGCCAAGCGGGCCTGAAAAATGTCGAGGGCAAGGCGCAGCGACGCAGACAGTACGCCAGTACGGCAAGGAGCTGCAACGCCGCCATCGACATTTTCTCAGGCCCGCGTCTCTGGCCCGCTGTTGTCACGCCTTTGCATAGCCAAAACCGCCCCTTTGCACCGGCCGGCTTTATAATCTGTCTTTTCCCTCCCACACAGCCTCCTACCATGCCAGCACAACTGATCGACGGAATCGCCCTCTCCCAAAAACTGCGCAGCGAGATCGCCACGCGCGCCGCCGCCCTCACGGCCAAGGGCATCCAGCCCGGCCTGGCCGTGATCCTCGTCGGCGAAGACCCGGCCAGCCAGGTGTACGTCCGCAACAAGGTCAAGGCGTGCGGCGACGTGGGTTTCCACTCGGTGCTGGAAAAATATGAAGCGGACCTGTCCGAAGCGGACTTGCTGGCACGCATCGCCAGCCTGAACACCGATCCGGCCATCCATGGCATCCTCGTGCAAATGCCGCTGCCAAAACATATCAACCCGCACAAGGTCATCGAAGCGATCGCCACGACGAAGGACGTGGACGGCTATTCGGTCCTGAGCGCAGGCGAACTGATGACGGGCTTGCCCGGCTTCCGCCCATGCACGCCATACGGCTGCATGAAACTGATCGAAAGCACGGGCGTGGACTTGCGCGGCAAGCACGCCGTCGTCATCGGCCGCAGCAACACGGTCGGCAAGCCGATGGCACTGCTGCTCTTGCAAGCGAACGCAACCGTCACCATCTGCCATAGTGCGACCCCGGACCTGGGCCTGTACACGCGCCAGGCGGACGTGGTCGTGGCCGCCGTCGGCCGCCGCAACACCCTGACGGCCGACATGGTCAAGCCAGGTGCCATCGTCATCGACGTGGGCATGAACCGCGACGATGAAGGCAAGCTGTGCGGCGACGTGGATTTTGCCGGCGTGAAAGAAGTCGCCTCCCACATCACCCCCGTACCGGGTGGCGTGGGTCCGATGACGATTACGATGCTTCTCATGAACACGGTAGAGGCCGCCGAGCGCATTTAAGAATCACCGGGGCGGCATGACCGCCCTTTTATATATGGATGGAACCGACGATGAATACCAATCCCCTGCTTGATTTTTCCGGCCTGCCACGCTTCGACGCGATCACGCACGAGCATGTCACGCCCGCCATCGATACCCTCTTGGAACAGGCGCGCGCCACGGTGGCGCAGCTGGAAGCGCCCATGGAAGAAGTGAGCTGGGAAAACTTCGTCGCGCCCCAGGACCAGATCGCCGAAACCCTGGGCCGCGCCTGGAGCATCGTCAACCACTTGAATAGCGTGGTCGATACGCCTGAACTGCGCGCCGCCTACAATGCCAACCTGCCCAAGGTGACGGAATTCTGGACCGAGCTGGGCCAGAACGAAATCCTCTTCGGCAAATACAAGCAGTTGCAGGCCCGCGCCGATTTCGCCAGCCTGTCGCCGGCGCGCCGCCGCATCGTCGACAATGCCGTGCGCGACTTCCGCCTGGGCGGCGCCGAGTTGCCCGAAGAAAAGAAAGAGCGCTTTGGCGCCATCCAGGAAGAACACGCGGCCGTCTCGACGCGTTTTTCCGAAAACGTGCTCGACGCCACCAATGACTACAAGTTGCTGGTCGAGAACGAGCTTGACCTGGCCGGCCTGCCCGACGACGTGAAGGCCGCCGCGCGCGCCGCCGCCGAAAAGGCGGGCAAGCAAGGCTACGAATTCTCGCTGCACTTCCCGTCGTACTACCCGATCCTGCAATTTGCCGACAATCGCGCGCTGCGTGAAACCATCTACCGCGCCAACGCCACCAAGGCGTCGGACCAGGGCGACGTCTTCAGCAAAAAAGAGGACTGGGACAATACCCAGAATATCGTCACCTTGTTGCGGCTGCGCAACGAAGAGGCACAACTGCTCGGTTACGCCAATTTCGCCGAAGTGTCGCTCGTCCCCAAGATGGCCACCTCGCCCGCGCAAGTCATCGCTTTCCTGGAAGACCTGGCCAAGCGCGCGCGTCCGTTCGCCGAGAAGGACCTGGCAGAACTGAAACAATTCGCCCGCGAAGAATTGGGCATCGCCGAGCTGCAGGCGTGGGACGTGCCTTACGCCTCCGAAAAGCTGCAGGAGCGCCGCTACGCGTTCTCGGCCCAGGAAGTCAAACAGTACTTCCCTGAACACAAGGTGATCGACGGCCTGTTCCGCCAGATCCAGAACCTGTTTGCGGTCGAGATCAAGCCCGATACGGCGCCCGTCTGGCACCCGGACGTGCGTTTTTACCGCATCGAGCGCGACGGCAAGCTGGTCGGCCAGTTCTACCTGGATCTGTATGCGCGCGCCGGTAAAAGCGGCGGCGCCTGGATGGACGACGCGCGCGGCCGCCGCGCCGACGCACAACACGTGCAAACGCCGATCGCCTACCTGACATGCAATTTCACGGAACCGGCCGTGATCGACGGCAAGGCTCAGCCTGCCCTGTTCACCCACGATGAAGTCATCACCCTGTTCCACGAATTCGGCCACGGCCTGCACCATATGCTCACCGTCGTCGACGAACTGGGCGTGTCGGGCATCGCCGGCGTCGAATGGGATGCCGTGGAACTGCCATCGCAATTCATGGAAAACTTCTGCTGGGAATGGGAAGTGCTCGAACACATGACGGCGCATGCCGTCACGGGCGAGCCGCTGCCGCGCGCGCTGTACGACAAGATGCTGGCGGCCAAGAATTTCCAGTCCGGCTTGCAAACCCTGCGCCAGGTGGAGTTCTCCTTGCTCGACATGCATCTGCACTATGACTACGATGCCAGCACGGGCCAGAGCGTGCAGCAGCTGATCGACGGCGTGCGCGCCAAGTTTTCGCTGCTCATCCCGCCCCCATTCAACCGCTTCCAGAATGCCTTTGGGCATATCTTTTCCGGCGGCTACGCGGCCGGCTACTACAGCTACAAGTGGGCCGAGGTGCTGTCCGCCGACGCCTATGCGGCGTTTGAAGAAGCCAAGGCGCTGGGACCGGACGCCACCACGGCGGCAGGCAAGCGTTATTTGCAGGAAATCCTGTCCGTCGGCGGATCGCGCCCCGCGCTGGAATCGTTTACCGCCTTCCGCGGCCGCGAGCCGAGCATCGATGCCCTGCTGCGCCATAGCGGCATGGCCGCTTGATCGCCATGAGCCGTGTCGATTTTCACAGCAACGTGCCGGACAAGCTGGCGTATGCCTGCCGTCTGGCGCGCAAGGCCTATATGGCCGGCAACAAGGTCGTCGTGCTGGTGGCCGACAGCGCCCAGCTCGACGCCTTGAACAGCGCCATGTGGACCATTTCCGCCACGGATTTCCTGCCGCACGTGCTGGCCGGCGACCCGCTGGCGGCGCAAACGCCCATCATCCTGACCGATGACGAAGCGGCGGAATTGCCGCATCACGACATCCTCGTCAACCTGTCGCAGCTGCCGCCCGCCAATTACGCGCAGTTCCAGCGCGTCTTCGAGATCGTTTCCATGGATGAGCAAGATGCGCAGGCGGGCCGCCAGCGCTTCCTGCACTACCGCCAGCAGAACGTGCAGCCGACCCACTTCGTGGCAGGGAAGACATGAGCCAGCAGCCATTCGACCAGGGCATCCCCCTGCTGACGGAGGTGCTGCTGGGGCCGGAAGTGCCTGAGGTCGTCGCGCCAGTTGCGGCTCCGCCTGCCGTCGAGGAAGCGCCGGCGTTGCCGCCTACGGTGGCGCAGCCCGACTGGGACGCCATCGAACAGCGGCTGACGCAGCGCATCCTGCATCAAGTGCAGGGCAAGATTGACCATCTGCTGGAAGAGCGCATCGCCCACGTGCTGCAAACGGCCCTGCAAAACGCCCTGATCGGCATGCGGGGCGCCTTGCGCGAAGACTTGCAGCAGTCGCTGGAGCAGATCGTGGCGCATGCGGTCAGTCATGAACTGGGACATTTGCACCCACCCGCGCAAGCCTGAGCATGCTGCGCAATGTCGGGTTACGCGCTTTGCGCTAACCCGACCTACCCGACCTACCCTATTCTTCCCTCCAACGCCATTCTTTGGTGCGCTCGCGCCTGCGAAATCGGTGCATCGCGCCTCACTTTGGTGATTGTTGCGACAAAATGTAAAAAGCCCGAAATGCGGCTTTGCGCCGCCTGTTTTTTGTTGTACCTTTCTTCACACGTACCGCCTGTCGAAGCGGTTTTCACGAGACGCCGCCGTATCTTTATCCATTGGAGAATGTTTATGCTGCTCAAGACCAAAGTCCTTCCTCTCGCCCTCGCCCTCGCTTTTGCCGGCCATGCGGGCGCACAGGAAATCATCAAGATAGGCCACGTCGCCCCGGTCTCTGGCGCCAGCTCCCACCTGGGCAAGGATAACGAGAACGCGGCCAAGATGGCCATCGAGGATTTGAACGCCAAAGGCTTCAAGATCGATGGCAAAGCCGTCAAATTCGTGCTGGTACCCGAAGATGACGCAGCCGATCCCAAGCAGGGCACGGCCGTCGCGCAAAAACTGGTCGACGCCAAGGTCAACGGCGTCGTCGGCCACCTGAACTCGGGCACGACGATTCCCGCCTCGCGCATTTACTTCAATGCCGGCATTCCGCAGATTTCACCGGCGGCCACCAACCCGACATACACCCAGCAGAAATTCAACACGGCCTTCCGCGTCGTCGCCAATGACAACAAGCTGGGGGGAACTTTGGGCGCATATGCCGTGGGCAAGCTGCAAGCGAAGAAAATCGCCGTCATCGATGACCGCACGGCCTACGGCCAGGGCGTGGCGGAACAGTTCGTCAAGGGCGCCAAGAAGGCGGCACCCGGCGTGCAAATCGTCGGCAAGGAATTTACCAATGCCAACGCGACGGACTTCAATGCCATCCTGACCAGCATCAAGTCGAAAAATCCCGACCTGATCTTCTTTGGCGGCATGGATTCCGTGGGTGGCCCCATGCTGCGCCAGATGAAGGCGCTGGGCATCAAGGCCAAGTTCATGGGTGGCGACGGCCTGTGCACGGAACCGCTGGGTAAGCTGGCGGGCGACGCCGTGGGCGAAGACATGGTCACCTGCGCGGAAGCGGGCGGCGTGACGGGCGCGCAGCAAAAAGGCATGGACGATTTCCGCGCCCGCTACAAGCAAAAGTACAACATGGAAGTGCAGCTGTACGCGCCGTACGTCTACGATGCCGTGATGACCATGGCCACCGCCATGGCCGACGCCAAATCGTCGAAACCGTCCGTCTACCTGCCATTCCTGGCCAAGGTGCACTACCAGGGCGTGACGGGTCCGATCTCGTTCGATGCCAACGGCGACATCAAGGATGGCGCGCTGACGCTCTTCACCTATCGGGAAGGCAAGAAGACCAAGATGGAAGTGGTCAAATAAGCGCCGGCTCCGCCACGTAAGCCTGCAAGCCTTCGGCCAGCGCGTCGAAGGTGGCGCGGCAGCGCAGGCTGCCGCGCAAGTCTTCATGCATGGTAATCCAGGTTTCCATCGGTAGCGCAAACGCCTGCGGCAACACGCGCCGCAGGGCCGGATCGCGCGCCGCCAGCCCCGCCTGGCACACGCCGATGCCGGCGCCTGCCCGTATCAGGGCCAGTTGTGCCAGGTCGCTGTCACTGCGCCAGGCAAAATTTTCCCGCGTAAATTCGTTGAAAGCCGCGCCCGCGTTGCGCACGAAGGGGCTCGCCTCGTCGTAGCCGATGACGGCATGGCGCGCCAGATCGGCCAGTCCCAGCGGCGTGCCATGCCGGGCCAGGTAGTCCCCGTGCGCGTGCAGGCCCAGTTCGATTTCCCCCACCTTGCGCGCCACCAGTTGCTCCTGGCGGGGCCGCAGCATGCGCACGGCGATGTCCGCTTCCCGGCGCAGCAAATCCTGCACCTTGTTGCTCAATACCAATTCAATGACGAGGTCCGGATGGCGCGCGCGCAAGCTGGCCAGGATGGGCGGCAGCACTTCCACGCCTACCACTTCGCTGGCCGCGATGCGCACGACACCGGCCACGCCCTGCCCCTGGCTGCTGGCGGCGCGCTCCATCAGGGCGGCAGTATGCTCCATGGTTTCCGCATGGGGCCGCAGCGCCAGCGCCACTTCCGTCGGGAGCAAACCCAGCTGGGAGCGCGTAAACAGGGTCGCGCCCAGTGCCTGCTCGAGCGCGGCGATATGCCGGCCGACGGTCGGTTGCGTGATGGCCAGCGCCCGTGCGGCGCCGGACAGGGAACCATGCTTGAGCACGGCCAGCAGCGAACGGTAGTATTCCCAGGCAATCGAGGTAGTCATACATAAATGTATAGCCTGTGGTCGATGCTCGTCAATTCCCAATTAGCCCTGCGCGGCAGATACTGGCCTCATCAACCACACGGAGGTCAGAATGGACAAAACAGCATTGGTACTGGGCGCCACGGGCGGCATCGGCGGCGAGATGGTGCGCCAGCTATTGGCGGCGGGCTGGCAGGTGCGCGCCTTGACGCGGGGAGCGACGCCATCGCCACGCGGCGACGGCATTGAATGGCTGCGCGGCGATGCGCTGTCGCGCGCGGACGTGCTGGCGGCCGCCAAAGGCTGCGCCTTCATCGTGCACGCCGTCAACCCGCCCGGCTACCGCAACTGGGGCCAGCTGGTGCTGCCCATGCTCGACAACACGATTGCTGCGGCGATTGCCGAAAACGCCACCATCGTGCTGCCGGGCACCGTGTACAACTTCGGCCCCGACGCCTTTCCCGTACTGGCGGAAGACGCGCCGCAGCGCCCGCAGACGCGCAAGGGCGCCATCCGCGTGGAACTGGAAGCGCGGCTGGAGCGGGCCAGCACGCAGGGCGCCAGGGTCATCATCGTGCGCGCGGGCGACTTCTTCGGCCCCCGCGCCGGCAATAACTGGTTTTCGCAGGGTCTGGTGAAACCAGGCCAGAGGGTGCGCAGCGTGCTGTATCCGGGCGCGCCCGGCGTGGGCCACCAGTGGTCCTACCTGCCAGACGTGGCGCGCACGATGGTGCAATTGTTGGCCATGCGCGCCACCTTGCCCGCGTTCTCCCGCTTTCACATGGCCGGCCACTGGGACCACGACGGCCGGCAAATGACGGGGGCGATCGCCCGTGTGGTGGAACAAACGACGGGAGTTGCGCCCGCTATCCGGCGTTTCCCGTGGTGGCTGGTGGCGCTGGCGTCGCCGTTCGTGGCGACCTTGCGTGAAATGCGCGAGATGCGCTATCTGTGGCAGACGCCTCTGTCCATGGAGAATGCGCGGCTGCTGGCCGTGCTGGGCCGGGAGCCGCATACGCCGCTCGACGAGGCGGTGCGGGCGACATTGGAAGGCATGGGCAATCTGCAAAAAGCAGCGGGCAAAAAAAACGCGCCGGGATTGCCGGCGCGCTAATTGCAGGTACTGCGGCACAGATTATTTCTGTGCCAGTACCCATTTGACCAGGGTGTGGGCTTCAGCATCGCTCACTTGCGGGTTCGCTGGCATCGGGATCGCGCCCCAGGTGCCGGAACCGCCCTTCATGACTTTCGCCACGAGCTTGTTTTCAGCGTCTTTCTGGCCAGCGTACTTGGCAGCCACGTCCTTGAACGCAGGGCCCACCAGTTTTGTGCTCACCGCATGGCAAGCCATGCAGTTTTTTGCTTTCGCCAGGTCCGGATTGGCCAACGCTGCTTGCGATGCCAGAGCCGATACGGTCAATACACTCACCAACATAAAACGTTTCATTGTCTTTTCTCCAAAGTTACTTCCTGCGGCATTTTACTGTGTTTCCGCAGATGCACCACGAGCCCAGATCAAGCGTTTCAATGTAGTAACGCAGTGTAGTAGCGATTAGGCATTCATATTCTGCCCCATCTGCGCGTCCATGACCATGTTGTTTGTAAGGCGATGTAACGACAAGCGGCCCCGCATAGCCAAACGGGGCCGGCTGTCTTACCTGCGCAACAGATCAGCGCTTCTTCAGCTGCGACAGATCGCGCACGGCGCCCCGGTCGGCCGACGTCGTCAGCGCCGCATACGCCTGCAGCGCCTGCGACACGTAGCGGTCGCGGTTGACGGGCAGCCAGGCCGCGTCGCCCTTCGCTTCCATGGCGGCGCGGCGCGCGGCCAGTTCGGCATCCGTCACGCGCAGGTTGATGGTGCGCTCGGGGATGTCGATGTCGATGAAGTCGCCCTCTTCCACCAGGCCGATGGCGCCGCCTTCGGCCGCTTCCGGCGAAGCGTGGCCGATCACCAGGCCCGAGGAACCGCCCGAGAAACGGCCGTCCGTGAACAGCGCGCATGCCTTGCCCAGGCCCTTCGACTTGATGTACGAGGTCGGGTACAGCATTTCCTGCATGCCCGGGCCGCCTTTCGGGCCTTCGTAGCGGATGATGACGACGTCGCCTTCATGCACGGTGTCTTCCAGGATCGCCGCGACGGCCGCGTCCTGGCTTTCGAACACGCGCGCCTTGCCCGAGAATTTCAAGATGCTTTCATCGACGCCCGCCGTCTTGACGATGCAGCCCTTTTCAGCCAGGTTGCCGTACAAGACGGCCAGGCCGCCATCCTGCGAATAGGCGTGGGCCTTGTCGCGGATGCAGCCCGTGCTGCGGTCCGTGTCGACTGCCGCAAAACGCTCCGACTGCGAGAACGCCGTCTGCGTCGGCACGCCACCGGGCGCGGCGCGGAACAGTTCATGCACGGCCGGATCGTCCGTGCACTTGATGTCGTTTTGCGCGATGGCGTCGGCCAGGGTCGGCGCGTGGATCGTCGGCAAAGTCGTGTTGAGCAGGCCGGCGCGCGCCAGTTCGCCCAGAATCCCCACGATGCCGCCCGCGCGGTGCACGTCTTCGATATGGTATTTGTCCGTCATCGGCGCGACCTTGCACAGGCACGGCACCTTGCGCGAGATGCGGTCGATGTCGGCCATCGTGAATTCCACTTCCGCCTCGTGCGCGGCGGCCAGCAAGTGCAGCACGGTGTTGGTCGAGCCGCCCATGGAGACGTCGAGCGCCATGGCGTTTTCAAACGCCGCCTTGGTGGCGATCGAGCGTGGCAGCACCGAGTAGTCATCCTGCTCGTAGTGGCGCTTGGCCAGTTCCACGATCAGACGGCCCGCGCGCAGGAACAGTTGCTGGCGGTCCGAGTGCGTGGCCAGAATCGTGCCGTTGCCGGGCAGGGCCAGGCCCAGCGCCTCGGTCAAACAGTTCATCGAGTTAGCTGTAAACATGCCGGAGCAGGAACCGCAGGTCGGACAGGCCGAACGTTCGATTTCCGCCACGTCGGCGTCGGACACGGTGCTGTCGCCGGCCTTGATCATGGCGTCGACCAGGTCCAGCTTGATGATCTTCTGCGTGCCGTTGACAACCTTGACGACCTTGCCCGCTTCCATCGGCCCGCCCGAGATGAAGACGACGGGGATATTGATGCGCATGGCGGCCATCAGCATGCCCGGCGTGATCTTGTCGCAGTTCGAGATGCAGACCATGGCGTCGGCGCAGTGGGCATTGACCATGTATTCGACGGAGTCGGCGATCAGGTCGCGCGACGGCAGCGAATACAGCATGCCGCCGTGGCCCATGGCGATGCCGTCATCGACGGCGATGGTGTTGAATTCCTTGGCCACGCCGCCAGCCTTTTCGATTTCGCGCGCCACCATCTGGCCCAGGTCCTTCAGGTGCACGTGGCCGGGCACGAACTGGGTGAACGAGTTGACGACGGCGATGATCGGCTTGTCGAAGTCGCCGTCCTTCATGCCGGTGGCGCGCCACAGGGCGCGGGCGCCAGCCATGTTGCGGCCGTGGGTGGTGGTACGGGAGCGGTATTGAGGCATGATGGGGACCTTCCGAGAAATGAATAATGCCTGACTGCCCGGATTTTCAACAAAACCCTGCATGCAGTGGGGGTACGCCAGATTGCCTTGCGCGCGCCCCACTGTCAAATATATGATGCACGTGTCTGTGAGTCGTTTTACATATCACAGCAATCAATCCGCATGGAAACACATATGAACCTGGAACTGCGCCAGCTGCGCTACTTTGTCACCGTCGCCGAGGAATTGCACTTCGGCCGCGCCGCCGCGCGCCTGCACATGACGCAGCCGCCTTTGTCGCAAACCATCATGGCGCTGGAAGAATTGCTGGGCGCCCCGCTGTTCGTGCGCACGCGGCGCGAAGTGCAGCTGACGCCGGCCGGCACGGCCCTGCTGCCCGAGGCGCGCCGGCTGCTGGCGCAGGCGCAGGATTTATCCGCGCTGGTGCTGCGGGCCGCGCAGGGCGAGGCGGGGCGTTTGAGCCTGGCGTTTGTTTCGTCGGCCGACTACAGCGTGCTGCCGCCCCTGCTGCGCGCGTACCAGGCGGCCTATCCGCAAGTGCAGATCGCCCTGCAGGAAGCCACGTCCGACCTGCAGCTCGATGAATTGCTGGCCGGGCGCACGGATGCGGGCCTGTTGATCCCGCCCCTGCCCGAAAAAGCGAAAGGGGAACTCGATTACCTGCCCGTGCTGGCCGAACCACTGGTGCTGGCCGCGCCGTCCGGCCTCGACATATTGAATACGCCGGGCCCCGTGCGCCTGCGCGACGTGCCGCCCCTGCCCTTGATCGTTTTCCCGCGCGCCATTTCTCCCGCCCTGCATGACGCGATCCTCGGCGTCTTCCGCGCGGCCGGCATCACGCCGCAGATCGGCCAGGAAGCGATCCAGATGCAGACCATCGTCAGCCTCGTCTCGGCTGGCATGGGCATCGCGCTTGTGCCACAATCGGTATCGAATCTGATGCGCCCGGGCGTAGAATACAGGCCGCTGCAGGACGCCACGCCGCTGGTGGAAACGGGCCTGGCCTGGCGCCGCGACAATCCCTCCGCCGTGCTGCAAGGTTTTTTGGCGCTGCTGCGCAAGCAGATCGGCGCTACCGCCGATTAAAATTAAGTGGCCGCTAAGACAAAAAACGGCCAGCGCCCCCATACTACGCAACCTTGGCTTTAAACAAAGAAAGAAACCCCATGCTGATACACCCGATGCCCGACCCGATAGCCATCCAGATCGGCCCGCTCGCCGTGCACTGGTACGGCCTGATGTATGTGCTGGCTTTTGCCCTGTTCATTATCCTGGGCAGAGTGCGCATCAAGCAGCCGCACATCGCCGTGCTGGGCTGGAAGAAGGAAGACCTCGATGACATGCTGTTCTACGGCATGCTGGGCGTGGTGATCGGGGGGCGCCTGGGCGAAGTGCTGTTCTACCGTCCCGAATACTTCATGCACAATCCGCTCGAGATCTTCATGGTCTGGCATGGCGGCATGTCCTTCCATGGCGGCTTCCTCGGCGTCATCGTGGCCATGTATCTGTGGAGCCGCAAGGCGGGCCGCAACCTGTTCGACGTGCTCGACTTCATCGCCCCGCTGGTGCCGCTCGGCTACGCGGCCGGCCGCCTGGGCAACTTCATCAATGCCGAACTGCCGGGCCGCATCGCGCCGGAAACCCTGCCGTGGGCCATGCAGTGGCCGGGTATTCCCTATCCCGTGCACCCGTCGCCGATCTACCAGATGCTGGTCGACGGCATTTTGGTGTTCATCATCCTGTGGCTGTTTGCGCGCAAGCAGCGCCCGCGCATGGCCGTGGGCGCCATGTTCACCCTGCTGTACGGCTGCGCGCGCTTCTTCACGGAATACTTCCGCACGCCGGACTGGGAAGTCGTGTGGCTGGGCGTGCCGATCACCTCGGGCCAGATGCTGTCCCTGCCGATGATCGTCGGCGCCATCGCGCTGCTGGTGTGGGCGTATAAATGCCAGGTGATGGGCACGCCGCCCACCAAGGTCCGCCCGGCCAACACGTAAAACCGCTGTTCCCAGGTGGCGCGCCAAGCAGGCGCGCCGCTCTCCCGCCTCGCCTCCCCGGCAACATTTCCCTCAACACAATTAAATTTCCTCGCGGAATAGACTTGCTGTTGACATCTCGGTATCATCGTTTTCATGCCGCCACCGGGGAGTGCCTTGCCATGCCGCCTGCCGGACAACAACTGACGTACTCGATTGCGCTGGGCGCCAGCTATGTGCTGGCGCAGCTGGCCTTGACGGCCTGGGCCGGCACGCACGCGCCGTACGTCAGCTATGCGTTCAACATTGTCGCGCCCCTGCTGGCGCTGGCGGCCTGTTGCCGCTGCGCCTATCTCAGCACGGCGGGCGCCGCCAGGACAGGCTGGGCCCTGTTCGCCGTGGCCATGCTGTTCTGGAGCACGGGCATGATATTGTCCGCCTGGCAGGATCTGAGCTGGCAAGTGGCATCCGACGCCACGTATTTTTCCGATTTCGCCTATTTCATGTATGGCGCGCCCCTGCTGCTGGCCATGTCGTCCGTGACGCACAGCCATCCTTCGCGCACCTTACAATGGCTCGACGCCGTGCAAGTGCTGCTGGCGGCCTACCTGGCCTATACGGCCATCTTTTCCGTGTCGCCATTCGACCAGCGCTCGATCGCGCCGATTCCCGCCAGTCTGCTGGTGCTGACCTACAACGTGGAAAACCTGGTCCTGGCCTGTTGCGCTTCGCTGCGCCTGCTGGCGCACCGCCGCGATGGCGGGCAAGGCCGCTTTTACCTGCTGCTGACGGTGTTTTTATGGTGCTATGCGGGCTGCGCGGCCGCGTATAACTATCTGACCCTGCATGGCGTGACGCAAGCATGGAGCGAAGTGCTGCCCAGCCTGCCGTTCCTGCTGCTGGTGCTGCTGGCCACGCGCGTCACGGCGGCGCAATCCGCAGCCGAAAATACGCAGGCGCAGCAAGCCCCGCAAAAGCTGACCCTGCTGATCGACAATTTCAGTCCCATCTTCTTTACGGCCGCCCTGCTGGGCCTGGGCTTTGCCGTCATGCGCGCGCATTTCTACCTGGCGGCGGCGTCGCTGTTCGTCGCGCTGCTGGTCCACGCGCTGCGCTCGGCCACCCTGCAAAGCCGCTACATGCAAAGCGAACTGGCCTTGCGCGTCGCGCATGACAAACTGGAAAAGTTGTCGCTGACAGATGGCTTGACGGGCATCGCCAACCGGCGCTGCTTCGACCAGACATTGCAGCTGGAGTGGCAGCGCGCCGCGCGCAACCATCAAGAGCTGGCCCTGTTGATCATCGATATCGATTTCTTCAAGAGCCTCAACGATACCTTCGGCCACCCGTATGGCGACGCCTGCCTGGTGCGGATCGCGGCCGCCCTGCACTCGGCGCTGCCGCGCGCCAGCGACCTGGCGGCACGCTTCGGCGGCGAGGAGTTTGCCGCCATCCTGCCCGCCACCGATGGCGACGGCGCACTGGCCGTGGCGCACAAGATGCAGGAAGCGATCGCCGCGGCCGCCATCGTCCACGCGCCGTCGCGCGGCGGCCTGGTAACGGCCAGCATCGGCCTGGCCTTGAGCGACGCAGGGCAGACGCCGGAACAATTGCTGGCCGCCGCCGACCAGGCCCTGTACCGGGCCAAGCAGAATGGCCGCAACCGGGTCGAAGCCTAGCCTTTCAGCTTATTGGTAATCACTTTCCATTGCGCCGGCGTCACGGGCGTGATCGACAGCCGGCTGCCTTTCTTGAGCAGCAGCATGTCTTCCAGTTCCGGCATCTGGCGCATCTCGGACAGGGGCAGCAATGCTGTCTTCTTCAGGCCGCGCACGTCGACGCTGATCCAGCGCGGCTGCTCCTGTGTGGCCTTGGGATCGAAATATTTGCCGCCCTCTTCAAACTGGCTGTGATCGGGATACGCGCCGCTGGCCACTTCGGCCACGCCCGCCACGCCCGGCTGCGGGCAGCTCGAGTGATAGAACAGTACGCCATCGCCCGGCTGCATGCCATCGCGCATGAAGTTGCGCGCCTGATAATTGCGCACGCCAAACCACGGCATGGTGTGCTGGGGCGCCGCCATCAGGTCGTCGATGCTCACTTCATCGGGTTCGGATTTCATCAGCCAGTATTGTTTCATGCAGACTCCGTATCAAAGTGACAGGCGTAAAAAAACGGTTGCGCATCAATGCTGCAACCGTTTTCAGTTGTACTACCAAGTTACTGCGAATTGGGCCCCGCCTGTGCCGCTATGCCGGCATCCCGAACCAAACGGTTCAAGGTGGTCACGTTAGTTCAATTTCGGGTTCGTCGAACGAGCGACGCTCACTCCCATCAAACAAAATTCGCAACCGATGCGCATAAATGGTTCAAGGAATATATGGCAATCGCGAACACCGCAGGGTAGACCCAAGTTTACTCCTTTGATCGCGCATCTCAAAGACAAATCGTCGCGTGCACGCTTAAAAAAGGTTTTCCTGGGGCGTCAGCGCGCTATCCAATACCGTGTGCATGGCCGAGATTTTCTGCTTCACTTCCAGGATCGTCAATTCCGACAGCGGACCTTGCGGCGACTTCACGGAGAGGAATTCCGCGGCCACGCCCAGGGCGGCCAGCACGGCGATGCGGTCGTTGCCCTTGACCTTGCCCGCGTCGCGGATGGCTTTCATTTTGCTATCGAGATAGATCGCCGCTTCGCGCAGCGCGCGCTCTTCGCCGTCGCGGCACACCATGCTGTAGGACTGGCCCATGATATTGACATCGACACGCGGCATCACGCTTCCTTCTCGTTCTCTGCAATATAGGCGCCCGCTTCCGAAGCGGCTTGCTCCAGGCCGGCTTGCACCAGTTCGGGAATTTTTTCCAGCAAGGCTTCCACCCGCTCCTGCGCCTCGCGCATGCGCTGCACGTACAGGGCGTTCTCGGCGGCCAGCGCGGCGTTATCCTTGCGCAGTTGCGCGTTTTCACGGCGCAGCGCATGGGTCATTTCGGCCAGCAGGCCTATTTTGTCGGATAATTCGTTGAATTCGGAAATCATCCCGCCACTATAGGGCGGACGCTCCATGGGCGTCAATCGAATCACGCCGCTGTCACACATATTTACATCAATGCAGGTCAGTTGCCGTGAAATACACGCTTTTTCCGGCGCTTTTCGCCAAGTGCGCGCATCTGCCAGCGCCGTGATGGCAGCGTTTTACTCGTCGACGTAATCGGGTTCGATATCGAGTCCGCCATAGCGGTTTTCACAAGAGCGGCGCGTCAGCGTCTGTTGTCCGCTCTTGCCGTCAAGCACCATCGTCAAATCGCGGCAAGTACGGCCGTAGCTGCCAGGTTTGCCGTCCGTGCCCGAGGGCGTCAGGCGCACCGCCAGCGGTACCGCATTGCCCAGTCCCTTGTTGCTCCACTGGCGCGTCTTGCCATCCTCTTCATCTTTCAAGGTGCGCACGGCGGCCGTCAACAGGGCTTGCTTTTCCTTGGCATTCAGCTTGGCGATGGTGACGTCGGACAGGAAAGGCGGATACACGACGGGCGCCGGATCCTTGCCCTGCACATCCCAGCGGCCGCTGTTCTGCGAACAGGTGCGGCGGCTCAGATCCTGCGACTTGCCGCCCGCCGTGACGACGAATTTCAGGTCGCGGCAGATGTGCGCCTTCAGGCTGTGTTCCGTCATGCCGGAGTTGCTGAAGTTATACGTGACTTTGACCATCACGCCGCGGTCGCCGCCGTTGTCCCACACGTGCGCTTCCTGGTCGTCGTCATCCTTGTTCAGATCGTTGAACAGGTCGCCCAGCAGCATTTCCTTTTGCTGCGGCGTCAGGGCGGCTACGGTGATCTCGTCGACGATGGTGGGCGTTTGCGCGGCGGCATTGCCCAGGCAGGCGAGGCCGATGACGGTGGCGCCCAACAGGCGCAGGGCGGTACGGGAAGTGGTCGATGGCATGGCGTGCTTTCTCGTGCAGGTGGCGATATATGGTGATATTGATATGCAATTACAATCATCTTATCAAAGTCCATAGTAAAACTGTGTTTCCTGTACGTACAGGAACGCCGTTCGCCTGACGGGCATGCTAGAGTCGCGCCTGTTGCTGACGCCCGGGAACGAGGCTTGCGTTTGCGCAAACCCTGCGTAAATGCAGGCTGCGCAGAACGTCTAAGCTTATCTTCCCGGAGAATAAGCCCTTGAATAAGCCCCCTACCGTCCCTATAATTAGCACTCGTTAGTAGAGAGTGCTAACAAACTCTTTCGTAGCAATCCTCAGGACATGATGGTGTCTGCCGGGCAACAGCAGGGAACGCTACGCGGCGGGCGACGCCGCGATGCCACCACTGCCTAGCTGGCACGCACCCGATGACATGGGGTTTGCTTGACCGTTGCGGGCTGCTTTCAACGGCGGTCACTGAAAGCACGCCTGGCGCTGTGCCAGGCATGTATTCATTTAGCAACACCTATCCATTGAACTTTAAGGAGTTTTGTATGAATCTGCGCCCATTGAACGATCGCGTCATCGTCAAACGCCTCGACCAGGAAACCAAAACTGCGTCCGGCCTCATCATTCCTGATGCAGCTGCTGAAAAACCGGATCAAGGCGAAGTCCTTGCCGTAGGCAATGGCAAGATTCTCGACGACGGCAAAGTCCGTCCTCTGGATGTCAAAGTAGGCGACCGCGTCCTGTTCGGCAAATACGCTGGCCAAACCGTCAAAGTTGACGGCGATGAGCTGCTGGTCATGCGCGAAGAAGACATCATGGCGATCGTCGTCAAGTAATTGTTTCCACGTTGTAGACAGATACATCCCGAAACTCAGGAGAATTGAACATGGCAGCTAAAGAAGTAGTATTCGGCGACGCAGCGCGCGCCAAGATGGTCGAAGGCGTCAATATCCTCGCCAACGCAGTCAAAGTCACCTTGGGCCCGAAAGGCCGCAACGTCGTTCTGGAGCGCTCGTTCGGCGCCCCTACCGTCACCAAGGATGGTGTGTCGGTAGCGAAAGAAGTTGAACTCAAAGACAAGCTCATGAACATGGGCGCGCAAATGGTCAAGGAAGTTGCTTCCCGCACCAGCGACAACGCCGGCGACGGCACCACCACCGCAACCGTGCTGGCACAAGCCATCGTGCGCGAAGGCATGAAGTTCGTTGCCGCCGGCATGAACCCGATGGACCTGAAGCGCGGTATCGACAAAGCTGTTGCAGCCACCGTCGAAGAACTGGCGAAAATCGCCCGTCCTTGCACCACGACCAAAGAAATCGCCCAAGTTGGCGCGATCTCGGCGAACTCGGACTACTCGATCGGCGAGCGTATCGCTGAAGCGATGGAAAAAGTCGGTAAAGAAGGCGTCATCACCGTAGAAGACGGCAAGTCGCTGAACGACGAGCTGGACATCGTTGAAGGCATGCAGTTCGACCGCGGCTACCTGTCGCCATACTTCATCAACAACCCAGAGAAACAAGTTGCCGTACTGGACAGCCCATTCGTCCTGCTGTGCGACAAGAAAATCTCGAACATCCGTGACCTGCTGCCGGTACTGGAACAAGTCGCAAAAGCTGGCCGTCCACTGCTGATCATCGCGGAAGACATCGAAGGCGAAGCGCTGGCGACCCTGGTTGTGAACAACATCCGCGGCATCCTGAAAACCTGCGCAGTGAAAGCACCTGGCTTCGGCGACCGCCGCAAAGCCATGCTGGAAGACATCGCTGTCCTGACCGGCGGCCAAGTGATCGCTGAAGAAGTCGGCCTGACCCTGGAAAAAGTGACCCTGGCCGAACTGGGCCAAGCGAAACGCATCGAAGTGGGCAAAGAAAACACCATCGTCATCGATGGCGCCGGCGAAGCTGCCTCGATCGAAGCACGCGTGAAACAAGTGCGTGTACAGATCGAAGAAGCGACCTCGGACTACGACCGTGAAAAACTGCAAGAGCGCGTCGCCAAACTGGCTGGCGGCGTTGCCGTGATCAAGGTTGGCGCAGCCACCGAAGTCGAAATGAAAGAGAAAAAAGCCCGCGTTGAAGATGCACTGCACGCGACCCGCGCTGCCGTGGAAGAAGGCATCGTGCCAGGCGGCGGCGTAGCCCTGCTGCGCGCACGCGCCAACATCACGGTCAAGGGCGACAATCCTGATCAAGACGCTGGTATCAAGATCGTCCTGCGCGCAATGGAAGAGCCACTGCGCATGATCGTGCAAAACGCTGGCGAAGAAGCTTCGGTCGTCGTGGCAGCCGTACTGGCTGGCACGGGCAACTACGGCTACAACGCTGCCAACGGCACGTATGGCGACATGGTTGAAATGGGCGTTCTGGACCCAGCCAAAGTGACCCGTTCGGCACTGCAAAACGCCGCTTCGATCGCTTCGCTGATGCTGACGACCGACTGCATGGTCTGCGAAATCGCTGACGACAAAGCAGGCGGCGGCATGGGCGGCGGCATGGGCGGTATGGGCGGCATGGGCGGCATGGACGGCATGATGTAATGTCCGGCGGCCAGTCGCGCAGGCGACGGCGCGACTGGCCGCATACGCCGGGACAGGGCTGGCAGACCAAAAACTGTCAGCGCCTCCCCGGCGGCCCCGAAAGCCACCTTCTACGGAAGGTGGCTTTTTTTCGTCTATGAATTTGGCAAACCCGTTTGGCAAACCCGTTGGCAAGCCCGGCGATTGCCCACCTGCCCGTTTTGCTTTAGCATGGCCGCCATCGTCGTTCTTTCTCATCCCACCATCATGCCGCCACGCGCCTCTTCTTCCAAAACCACCATCATCGCCGGCATCCTGGCCGGCTTGCTGGCCGCCGGCCTCGGCGCTTTCTACCTGCACCAGCAATCCGCGCCGCACGGTGACAATGCCAAGGCCTCAAGCAGCCAGACGACGGCGCAAGAACAGAACGCGCGCGCCGTCGATGCCTTGCTGGCTTTGCCGGAAATCAAGGCCTGGTCGGCGCATATCGAAAAGGCTTCGGGCGGCCGCGCGCACGGCGCCGTGATGGAAACGTCGCCCGAGACGCGCCTCGTCGATGGCGTCGCCTGCTATCAGCTGAGCTTTTTCGAAAGCACGCCCGATGCGGCGCACCGCTGGGAAAGTTTCGTCGTCACGCCCGACGGCAAGCGCATCCTCGTCGACGACATCGCCAGCGGGGACCTGATCAGCCTGGAACAATGGCGCAAGGACAACGCGCCCATGCAACGCATCGCGACGCAGTAACGCTCCACGCGGGCATCCCCTGCGGCGGGACGCTGGCGTTGCAGCGCAAGCTTTACTTTCTGGCATCGAAGCCCGATACTCGCCCACATGCCCGCCATCATTGTCCGCCCCCTCACGCCAGACGACGCCAGCGCCTACCGCGCGCTGCGCCTGGCCGGCATCGCCGAACTGCCCGCCGCCTTCTGCACCACGCATGCGGCGGAAAGCGGCTTGCCGCTGGCACGGATAGCCGAGCGCTTGCGCGCCACATCGCACCAAATAATATTTGGCGCTTTCGACAAGGAACAATTGATCGGCATTGCCGGCCTGCGCCGCGAACCGATCGCCGTCGTGCATGACAAGGCCAGCCTGTGGAGCGTGTACGTGGCGCCGCAGGCACGCGGGCACGGCGCGGGACGGCAACTGGTGCAGGCCGCCATCGCGCACGCCTGCGGCGTGCCCGAACTGGCCCGCGTGCGCCTGACCGTGGCACAGGACAACAACGCGGCATTGACCCTGTACCTGGGCTGCGGTTTTACCCTGGCGGACGGTCCCGCATCGGATGGCATGCTGCAAATGCAACTATTACTGCCCCGCCCTGCCCTTGCAAGTGCCGAAAGTAATGTCTTTATGAAAATCAATACCTTACAAATCCCTGCGAAATAGCGGACAGGCCGTTTTTTCTGTTGCAAGCAAACGCGGCAGGCCTTAGCATCGCGGCTTACAAAAAAAACTTGGGGAGAGCCAATGTCATCGGCCGAGACACAAACCGCCACGGGCAAAATGCCCCGGCAAATACCGTACATCATCGCCAACGAAGGCTGCGAACGCTTCAGCTTTTACGGCATGCGCAACATCCTGACGCCATTCCTCATCAGCACCTTGCTGCTGATGATCCCGATCGACCAGCGCACGGGCGAAGCCAAGCACGTGTTCCACACCTTCGTCATCGGCGTGTACTTCTTCCCGCTGCTGGGCGGCTGGCTGGCCGACCGCTTCTTCGGCAAATACAACACCATCTTCTGGCTCAGCCTCGTGTATTGCGCCGGCCATGCCTGTCTGGCCCTGTTTGAAAACAGCGTCAACGGCTTCTATTTCGGCCTGTTCCTGATCGCCTTCGGTTCCGGCGGCATCAAGCCGCTGGTGGCCTCGTTTGTCGGCGACCAGTTCGACCAGACCAACAAGCACAAGGCCAAGCTGGTCTTCGACCTGTTCTACTGGATCATCAACTTCGGCTCCTTCTTCGCCTCGCTGCTGATGCCGCTGTTCCTGAAAAAGTATGGCCCGTCGATCGCCTTCGGCATCCCCGGCCTGATGATGCTGGCCGCCACCATCGTCTTCTGGATGGGCGCCAAGAAATACGTGCACGTGCCGCCAGCACCGCCGAACCCCGATTCGTTTACCCGCGTGGCCCGCACGGCCCTGCTGGCCCGCGTCGATGGCGGTTCGCGTCCCGGCCTGTACGTGGCCTACGTCGGCGTGATCGGCGCCCTGTATGCGTTCTACAGCATTCCCGAATGGGGCTTCGTGATTTCCGCGTGTACCGCGCTGGTATTGCTGCTGGCCTTCGGCAGCATCGGCACGGCCATGCAGCTGGAACGCGCACGTGGCATCCACCCTGACGAAGCCGTCGAAGGCGTGCGCGCCGTGCTGCGCATCCTCGTCATCTTCGCCCTCGTCACGCCGTTCTTCTCGCTGTTCGACCAGAAGGCCTCGACGTGGATCGTGCAGGCGAACACCATGGAAAAACCAAGCTGGTTCCTGCCGGCGCAGATGCAGGCGCTGAACCCGATGCTGGTGATGCTCCTGATCCCGTTCAACAACCTGGTGCTGTACCCGATGCTGAACCGCTTCGGCTGGGAAGCGACGGCCCTGCGCCGCATGACGGCCGGTATCGGCTTTTCCTCGCTGGCGTGGATCGTCATCGGCTTGCTGCAACTGGCCCTCGACAGCGGCAGCGCCGTCTCCATCATGTGGCAGATCCTGCCGTACGCGCTGTTGACGTTCGGCGAAGTGCTGGTCTCGGCGACGGGACTGGAGTTTGCCTACAGCCAGGCGCCCGTCTCGATGAAGGGCGCCATCATGAGCTTCTGGAATCTGTCGACCACGGTGGGCAACCTGTGGGTGCTGATCGTCAACCGCAGCGTCATGAACGAAGGCGTGATCGGCAAGATCGCCGAAAGCGGCATCAGTGTGACGGCCTTCCAGATGTTCTTCTTCGCCGCCTTCGCCGCCGTGGCCATGCTGGCCTTCGGCCTGTATGCGAAGCGCTACAAGATGGTCGACAACTACCGCCAGGCGGTGGTGCCGGGCAAGGCGTGATGTAAGTAAGTGAAGTGAAAAGAAGCGTCCGCCAGCAATGGTCGGGCGCTTTTTTTATTTCCGGTCGTACTATTCAGGCCGGCATCTCGCGCAGCCGTTTGCTTGACCGCCGCAATCCATCGAAAATGGATGCGGCTACATCAGCGGGGAAATCCTGCGCCAGAAGCGCACTGACTTGAGCGATGACGTCATCCACGCTGGCCAATACCTCTTCGATGATATGTTCGGCAACGGCCGCGCCCAGGCCGACTTGCCGGGCATGGCTGGACCAATGGCGGCGCTGGATCTCGTCGATGTGATAGTGATTTCCCGCTCCGCGCAGCGCCATGGCCAGCCTCGCGCGCCGATACGCAAGCTGATGCGCGCCATTGCCGATGATCGGATGGGCGGACAAGATGTCATACAGCGGGGTTGCCTGGAATTGGCGATGGGGCAGGTGAACGATGCTGAAGTTCTTGGCATGTCCATCGGTGGCTGCCAGCAGCCAGAAAATGAGCTGCGTTTTGAAAAACCGTTGTCGATCACTTTCAGCTTGTGCGGAACCGAGCAAAATCTCCATGATCCTGGTAATCCCTGGCCCCCCATCGGCCTGGTATTTCCGCAACGGCGAGGTGCCGGTAGCCTGGCAAAAATCCTCCTGCGGCAATCGTATTATCCAGCTGCCGTCATGCGAAAGGCGGCGGTCGAAACGTTCGACCACCAGGGTTTTCAGCCCATCGAAGGTCTGGATCGAGCAGGAGGCCGTAGGTAGCCCGAAAGCATGCATGATTTGCGAGCACAGCCATTCATTTTCCACCGAGGTGCGCATGTCGGCCTGCATATTGCCCACCAGCCCCATCGGCAATTTGAAGATATGCGTAGTGGGAGTGTTGCCCGTGGGTCGGTGCCATTGGCCTTGATGCCACAGCAAGGCGCTTTTTTCCTGAGCACCGGCAATCGACAAGCGCAGCTCATCCGCTTCTGTCCCGTGCCCAAAAGGTTTCTCGGCAAGAGTATTGCGCAAGATGCCGGCGACGCCCGCCGCATCGAGCGGCTCGCCTGTAATGGAAAACAGATCCACCGGCGTTTCACCGGGCGGCAGCAACTGGATCGCACCGACACAGTCTCGCCCGACTGCTGCAAGCAGTTGATACGGTTCAATACCGTCGGTATGAAAATGCAAGGCCAGACGGCACCGGATCGGTTCACTGTCGGGCAACAGATTATCGAAGTAATGCTGGACCACGGCGCCCCGGTAAGCCTCGTTGTGCGGCTTGAAGGGCATGGAGAGCGACAATGGTCGTCCGGCCTCGTCATCGAGCCACGTATCGAAATACGTGAACGAGGATTTGCCTGGCATGGCATCCCAACAGCCGACAGGCGTACCGTTCAGCCAGACGTTCAGGCGTTGCGCATGTGCTTTTCTTCCCATGACTTACCAGACGTCCTTCTCCCCGGATGGGGGAACGATTTTTTCCGGCCGCATTCCCCCCATGCTACCTCTGGACGCGGGGATAGCATCGGCACTTGCCAATTCCATCTCCACACCAAGCAGGCGCAATATCAGATACAGGCGCTCGACGCTGGTCGAAGCAGGATTGGCTTCGATCTGCGCGTAACTTTGCTGTGTCACGCCAAGCCGCTCCGCCAGGGCTTGCTGGGTAAGTCCAGCCTGCTTGCGGTAGCTGATCAGCAAAGGGCGTAGTTGCTGCAGGGTTTTGATGGGGTAGCGCATGAGGTAACTCCGGACGGTTAGCTCATAGTATAGAAGCAATCAAACAAGATACAAGTCATAGGCTGTATTTTAAAAATACAACCCAAACGCTGTAAATTCATAATACAACCCTCAAACTGTAAATCGAAATGACAGTTTGAAGGTTGTATTTGTCAGGTCGTCACCGTGGGCGCATCGCGCCCCGTGCGCTCGCGGATCTGCGCGACCTGCTGCGCCACCGCGATCAGCCCCGCCAACGCTTCCTGGGTGGGAATATCGTGCCGGACCGGATCGGCTTCGTAGCGCTCCAGGTACAAACGCAGGGTGGCTCCCTCGGTGCCCGTGCCGGACAGGCGCAGCACGATGCGCGCGCCGTCCGTCATGATGATGCGGATGCCCTGCTGCGTGGCCACGGAACCGTCGACGGGGTCCGTGTAGCTGAAGTCGTCGGCCAGCGCCACCGTGTAGCCATTGACGACCTGACCGGGCAAGGCGGCCAGCTGGCCGCGCACGGCCTCCATCAGCTGCGCCGCGCAAGCGCTGTCGATGTCTTCGTAGTCGTGGCGCGAATAGTAGTTGCGGCCATACGTGGCCCAGTGCGCGCGCACGATGTCTTTCACCGGTTGCTTTTTTTCCGCCAGCAAGTTGAGCCAAAACAGCACGGCCCACAGGCCATCTTTTTCGCGCACGTGGTTCGAGCCCGTGCCGTAGCTTTCTTCGCCGCACAGAGTCGCCATGCCGGCGTCGAGCAGGGTGCCGAAGAACTTCCAGCCCGTCGGCGTCTCGTAGCACGGTATGCCCAGCGCGCCAGCGACCCGGTCGGCCGCGCCCGACGTGGGCATGGAGCGGGCGATGCCGGACAAACCGGCGCGGTAGCCGGGCGCCACGCTGGCGTTGGCGGCCAGGATGGCCAGGCTGTCCGAGGGTGTCACGTCGAAGCGTCGGCCGACGATCATGTTGCGGTCGCCGTCACCATCGGAGGCGGCGCCGAAGTCCGGCGCATCAGCGCCGGCCATGATGGCGATCAGCTGCTGCGCGTTAACGGGATTCGGGTCCGGATGGCCGCCGCCAAAGTCTTCCAGGGGCAGACCGTTGATGACGCTGCCCTTCGGCGCGCCCAGCATGCCTTCCAGGATGGCCGTGGCGTACGGGCCGGAGACGGCGTGCATGCCGTCGAAGCAGATGCGCAGGCCGCCCGCGAACAGGGCGCGGATGGCGTCGAAATCGAACAGCTGCTGCATCAGTTCCGCGTAGTCCGCGACGGAATCGATCACTTCGACCGTCATCTGCTCGATGCGCACGGTGCCCAGGGTATCGAGGTCGATATCGGCAGCGTCGCTGATCCGGTATTCGGTGATGGCTTGCGTGCGCGCAAACATGGCTTCGGTGACCTTTTCGGGCGCCGGGCCGCCATTGGCGATGTTGTACTTGATGCCGAAATCGCCATCGGGGCCGCCCGGGTTATGGCTGGCCGACAGGATGATGCCGCCGCTGGCGCCCTGCTTGCGGATCACGCAGCTGACGGCCGGCGTCGACAGGATGCCGCCCTGACCCAGCAGCACGCGCGCATAGCCGTGCGCTGCCGCCATGCGCAGCACCGTCTGGACGGCCGCGCGGTTGTAGTAGCGCCCATCGCCACCCAGCACCAGGGTCTGGCCGCGGCAATCGCCGAGCGTGTCGAAAACGCTCTGCACGAAATTTTCCAGGTATTGCGGCTGGCTGAACACGCCCACTTTCTTGCGCAGGCCCGAGGTGCCTGGCCGCTGGCCGGCTATCGGCGCCGTATTGATGATTTGAATAGCCATCTTGCCTCCATATTAACTTTGCATGTTAACGCATGCGGGGCTGGCGACAAAGCGTTGTACGTCTGCCACGGTGCGGTAAACCGCTTACGCTGGCTGCGGCAATGCCGCAGCTCACTCTTGCATGTCTCGCAACCCCGCACTATAATAAGAATAGTTCTCATTCACATTTAGACTCTCACCAGAGTCTGCACCCAGTCACCGGCTGGTGCGCAGCTGGATGACACGCTGCGCCAGCCAGGCACTACGCCAAGCAAGCCTTCCCCTATCAATACCTGTGTGCCGCACAAAGGCAGGCGCACGAGAAGAAGGATGTTTCATGGCGCGAGCACGTTCGCTGGCCGGCATGGTTGCCGGCCCGTTTTCCCCACCCATTTCCAAGGTTGCCATGCGCCCGCTGGCCATCGCCGTGCATTCGGCCTTGCTGACGGCGGCGCTGGGCGCGGGCGCGGCCCTGGCAGCGGAAGCGCCCGCCAAGCCCGAAGAAGCCACCTTGAGCGAAATCAAGGTGCAGGCCCAGCAAGACAAGGCGTCGACCGAGCACACGGGTTCCTACACCACCAAGCAGATGGCCACGGCCACGCGCATGGGTCTGTCCATCCGCGAAACGCCGCAATCGATTTCCGTGGTGACGCGCCAGCGCATGGATGACATGGGGCTGAACAGCCTGGCCGAGGTGCTGGTGCAGTCGACGGGCGTGACGGTGCAGGAAAACGACAGCGAACGCACGAGCTTTTCGGCGCGCGGCTTTTCCATCGGCAACTACCAGATCGATGGCGTGGCCGTCAATTCCGGCAGCAATGCGCTGTTCGACACGGCCATCTATGACCGCATCGAAATCGTGCGCGGCGCCACGGGCCTGGTCAGCGGCAATGGCGACCCGTCGGCCACCATCAACATGCTGCACAAGCGTCCCGGCAAGGAGTTCGCCGCCTCGGCCGGCCTGACCGTGGGTTCGTGGAACAAAGTCCGCCTCGAAGGCGACATCAGCGCGCCGCTGAACGCCGACGGCAGCATTCGCGGAAGAGTCGTCGTGGCCGGCCAGAACCGCCATTCCTATATGGACCTGTACAAGGAACGCAAGCTGGTGGGCGCCGTCATCGTCGAGGCGGACCTGACGCCGGACACTCTGCTGACGGCCGGCATCGACTATCAAAAGAACACGCCGAAAGGCACGAGCTGGGGCACCACGCCCCTGTTCTTCTCGGACGGCACCTCGGCCAACATGCCCCGCTCGTTCAACATGGCGGCCAAGTGGAGCAGCTGGGAGCGTGAATTCGAAAACAAATACGTCTACCTCGAGCACCGATTCGCCAATGACTGGAAGATCAAGGCTGCCTACGGCCGCCTGGACAGCTCCTCGAACGGCAAGCTGTTCTACGGTGGCAGCGGCTTTCCCAACCGCGATGGCAGCGGCCTGGAAGTGTGGAGCGGCGCCTTCCCCTACGATGAAAAACAGGACAACTTCGACCTGTCGGCCAATGGCGCCTTCACCCTGTTCGGCCGCCAGCACGACCTGGTGCTGGGCGTGAACGGCTGGAAGCGCACCGGCACGACGAATGAAACCCTGCTGCCCGATCCGCTGCCCTACGCCACCACCATCCCCGACTTCCGCCACTGGACGGGCGACGTGCCCGAGCCGGTACTGACGCGCACGGGCGCGCGCGACATCGCCACCACCAAGCAGTCGGGCGCTTTCATCGCCACGCGCATCAACGTCACGGACAACTTCAAGGTGCTGGCCGGCGCGCGCGTCTCCCGCTGGGAAACATATAACGACCGCATCGACACCCAGGGCCGTTTCGTGAAGCGCAGCTCCGCCTACAAGACGGACGACGTCGTCACGCCGTATGCGGGCATGGTGCTCGACGTGAGCAAGAGCACCTCGCTGTACGCCAGCTATACCGACCTGTTCAAGCCGCAAAACCTGAAGGACAAGAACAACGCCTTCCTCGACCCGATCACGGGCAGCAACGTGGAAGCGGGCGTGAAGAGCGAATTCTTCGACGGCGCCGTGAATGCTTCGTTCGCAGTGTATGAAGCCAAGCAGGACAACCTGGGCGAGGAAGACAGATCGGTGCCGCTGACCTTCGTGCTGCCCGATGGCAGCCGTCCCTATGTCTCTTCGGGCAAGGGCACGAAAAGCAAAGGCTACGAAGCGGAAGTGTCGGGCAGCCCCTTGAGCGGCTGGCAGCTGTTCGCCGGCTACACGCACAACAAATCGAAGACGGGCAAGGGCGTGGTGACCAACACCATCCAGCCGACCAATATGCTGCGCGTCTCGACCACCTACCGCCTGCCGGGCGAGCTGCAAAACGTCACCGTCGGCGGCGGCTTGAACTGGCAGAACGAGATCTACACGACAGCCACCCTGCCGAACAAAAGCAAGATCCGGGTCAGCCAGGGCAGCTACGTGCTGGCCAACCTGATGGCGCGCTACCAGATCAGCCCGAAACTGTCGGCCAGCCTGAATGTCAACAACCTGTTCGACAAGACGTATTTCCGCCGCGTGGGCTTCTATAACGGCGGCTATTACGGCGAGCCGCGCAACGTGGCGCTGAACCTGCGCTACCAGTACTGACGCACGATACGAGCCGATTTTCCATTCACATAACAAGATAAGGGATACACCATGCACATCACTTCCATCGCGCGCCTCGGCGCCCTCGCCACCGCCCTGCTGGGCGCGGCCATCGCATCCGGCAGCGCCAGCGCGCACCAGATCTGGCTGCAGCAGGACGGCAAGGCGGCCAGCGTCTACTTCGGCGAATTCGGCGACAACCTGCGCGAAGCGTCGCCCGGCCTGCTCGACAAGTTCAGCATCAAGAACGTGACGTGGGTGTCGGCCAAGGGCGCGCAGCCGCTGCAGGCAAGCAAGACTGCCGGCGCGTTCCTCCTCAATGGCAAGGTGGGCGCCGGCGAAAGCATCATCGTCGAGGAAGACAACTACCCGTCGTGGGAAGAGAAAAAGGATGGCAAGGCCACGCGCACCGTGTGGGTCCCGGCCGCGCGCCTGATCGCCGACGGCAAGGCGCAGACGCCAGCGTTGACCCTGGACCTCGTGCCGACCGGCAAACCAGGCCAGTTCCAGGTCAGCTACCAGGGCAAGCCGCTGGCGCAAGCCAAGGTCAACGCCGTGGTGCAATCGGGCTGGGGCAAGGAAGCGTGGAGCGATGCGCAAGGCCTGGTCAGCTTCCCGCTGCCCTGGAAGGGCACCTATGTGCTGGAAGTGCAGCACACGGACAAGACGGCCGGCCAGCGCGGTGCGCAAGTGTATGACAAGGCGATGTTCGTGACCACCCTGAGCCTGGTGCAGCCGCAAGGCGTGACGCCGCTGCCGGCCGGCCCGGCCGTCCCCCCCAGCAAGGATCACGACTGACCATGCAAGCGCCAGCCATCATTAAGATGCCGCGCCTGCGGCTGTCCGCCGGCGTGGTCTACCGTCTCGGCGTGGCCTCGCGCAGTGTGGCGGCCATCGTCGGCGGCTATGTGCTGGCCGCGCTGGTCACCATGCTGCTGTCGGTAAGCCTGCCCATGGCCCGTTCCGAAGCCGTCATGACAGCCACCCTGCTGTCGTTTGCCATCTACACCTGCGCCGTGATGTGGGTCTTCGCCACGCGCAGCGCCCTGCGCGCCTGGCTGGGCCTTCTGATGCCGGCCGCCGTCATCGCCGCCATCCTGCAATGGATGGACGCACTATCCTGGAGTCTCGCATGAAAGAAGGTTTCCGCCAGTCGATGGCATGGCTGCACACCTGGTCCGGCCTGCTCGTCTGCTGGATCCTGCTGCTGGTGTTTTGCGCCGGCACGGCCAGCTACTACCGCAATGAAATCACCTTGTGGATGCAGCCCGAACTGCATGGCGCCGCCGCCAGCCAAGTGAGCACCGAGGAAGCGGCCAAGGTCGCGCAAAAAGCGATGGAAGAGCGGGCCACGGGCGCCACGCGCTGGTTCATCAGCCTGCCCGGCGAGCGCAGCCCCGCCACGCAACTGGGCTGGAGCAAGCCATCGCAACCGGGCGAAAAGAAACGCGGACGGCGCGGCAATTTTCATAGCGAAAAAGCCGATCCGGCCACGGGCGAGGTGCTGTTCAAGCCGCGCGAGACGCGGGGCGGCGAATTCCTCTACCGCCTGCACTTCGACCTGCACTACATGCCGGCCATCTGGGCCCGCTGGATCGTGGGTTTCTGCGCCATGTTCATGTTCGTTTCCATCATCAGCGGCATCGTCACGCACAAGCGCATCTTCAAGGACCTGTTTACCTTCCGGCCGAAAAAAGGCCAGCGCTCATGGCTCGATGCGCACAACGTGACGGCCGTGCTGGCCCTGCCCTACCACATCATGATCACCTACACGGGCCTGGTCACGCTGATGTTCCTGTACATGCCATCGGGCGCCACGGCCGCCTACAAGGGCGACAAGGATGCCTTCTTCGCCGAGGCGTTTCCCGGCCGCTCGGGCGACAGCAAGCCGGCCGGCGTGGCCGCGCCGCTGACGGCGCTCGCGCCCCTCGTGCGCCAGGCGGAACAGCACTGGGGCGGCGGCAAGGTCGAGCGTATCTCCGTCAGCCACCCGGGCGACGCCAACGCCACCATTTCACTGACGCGCGCGGGTGGACGCGACATGTCGTCGAAACAGCCGTCGATGGAATTCGATGGCGTTTCCGGCAAGCTGTTGTCAAGCGAAGGCGAGGCGCAGCCCGGCGCGGCCGCCACGCAAGGCGTGATGGTGGGACTGCACGTCGCGCATTTCGGCGGCCCGCTGCTGCGCGCCCTGTTCTTCTTGTCCGGCCTGGCCGGCTGCGCCATGGTTGCCACGGGCGCCCTGCTATGGGCCGTCAAGACGCGCCAGAAGCAGGCCAAGGCGCTGGCCGCCGGCAAGCGCGCCAGCTTCGGCCTGCGCCTGGTCGAGGCGCTCAACATCGGCGCCATCGCCGGCATCCCGATCGCCTTCGGCGCCTACTTCTGGGCCAACCGCCTGCTGCCGGTGGCGATGGAAGACCGGCCGCAAGAGGAAATCGCCTGCTTCTTCGGCGCCTGGGCCCTGGCTGCCATCATCGCCCAGCTGCGCCCGTCGCGCGCCATGTGGCGAATGCAGCTGGCCGCCGGCGCCTTCCTGCTGGCGTCGCTGCCCGTGCTGAACGTCTTTACCACCGATTCGCACCTGGGCGTCACGCTGTTCCTGGGCCGTGGCCCGGTGGCGGTGGCCGCCTTCGACCTGGTGGTGCTGGTGCTGGGCCTGGGCCTCGCGTATGCGGCGTTCAAGTTGAAACCGCTGCCCGTGAAAGCGGCCAAGGCGGCGCCAGTACAACCGGCGCAGACGATGGAGGCCGCGTGATGGAGCTGCTGTCGAACTTCCTCGTCTTTGCCTTGTGCTATGCGGGCCTGTCTTCGCTGTGCCTGGCCATGGACCGCCACTACGCCGACCTGCACGGACGCGGCGCCGAACCGCCCGCGCCGCTGCGCCGCCGCCTGCAGTGGGCAGGCTGGCTGGCGCTGGCGGCGGCCCTGGCCTGGGCCATGCACATCGCCGGCGGCGGCTATGGCCTCGTCTACTGGGTCGGCAGCCTGACGGGCTGCGGCTTGCTGCTGATCTGGCTGCTGCCGTATGCGCCCCACCAGGCCATGCGCCTGGCGCGCATCATCGGCGTGGCGGCCTTGCTGGCCGCCGTCGCGCTGGCAGTGCTGTAATTATCATGGCCATGCCCCCCCTGCTGCCCACGCAGCTGGAAAGCCATTATCGCGCGCACCACGGCTGGCTGGCGCACTGGCTGCAGCGGCGCCTGGGCAATGCTGCCGAGGCGGCCGACCTGATGCACGATACCTTCGCGCGCCTGCTGGCCGGCGCGCCCATGCAGCCGCACACGCCGGCCCTGCGCACGCCCAAGGCTTACCTGGCGACCGTCGCCAAACATCTGCTGATCAACCACTTGCGCCGCCAGTCGCTGGAACGCGCGTGGCTGGCCGCGCTGGCCGCCCTGCCCGAACAGCATGTGCCATCGGCCGAGCAGCGCGCGGAAATCCTGCAGTCGCTGCAAGCGATCGACACGATGCTCGACGGCCTAAAACCGAAGGTGCGCGCCGTCTTCATCATGGCGCAGATCGAAGGCCATGCCTATGCGGACATCGCCGCACAGCTGGGCATCGGCGAGCGCTCCGTGAAACGCTACATGGCCGAGGCGCTGACCGAATGCGTGCTGCTGGCGCAGGACTTGCCGGCATGAGCGCGGCCACTTCGCCATATCCACCGTTGTCGCGCAAGGTGGCGCGCCAGGCCGTCGAATGGTATTTATTGGAGCAGTCGGGCCAGGCCACGCCGGACGACCTGGCCGCCAGCGCCCAGTGGCGTGCACGCGACCCGCAACACGCGCGCGCCTGGAACAGGGTGCAGCAGGTGAGCCAGACGGCAGGCCTGCTGCCGCCGGACCTGGCCGTGCCCGTGCTGCGCCGGCCGCAGCGCCGCGTGGCAGTGCAAGTGCTGCTGGCGCTGATGGCGGCGCCCGCCGCCTGGCTGCTGGTACGCCACGACATGCTGGCCGATTACCGCAGCGGCGTGGGCGAACGGCGCGAAGTCTCGCTGCCCGATGGGGGCACCGTGGTGCTCAATACGGACAGCGCCGTCGATGTGGCGTATGGCGCCGGCGAACGACGGCTGACGCTGCGCCGCGGCGAAGTGCTGGTGCAGACGCGCCCCGACCATGCGGGCAGCCGCCCTTTCATCGTCGCCACCTGCCATGGCCGCATCCGCGCGCTGGGCACGCGCTTTACCGTGCGCGTCGACGACGACGGCAGCCGCGTGACGGTGCTCGAACACGCGGTGGAAATCACGCCGCGCGCGGCATCGGCCACCGTCCGCACGCTCGTGGCGGGCCAGCACAGCCGCTTCGACGCCAATCACGCGGGCCTGCCCACGCCGGAGCCGCTGCAAGCCGATGCGTGGGCGCGCGGCATGCTGGCGGTGCAGGACATGCGCCTCGATACCTTCGCTGCCGAATTGTCACGCTACCGCCCCGGCCTGCTGCGCGTGGAGCCGCAAGTGGCGGGCTTGCGCCTGTCGGGCGCCTTCCAGCTCGACGACACGGGCGCCGTGCTGGACAGCCTGGCGCGCATGCTGCCCGTCGACGTGCTGTACCGCACCCCGTACTGGGTCACCATCGCGGCCCGCAAAAAATAATTGTTAAAAGTTGGCCCCTTTTTTCGGCATGGCCTGTCCTGTAAGTACGACAACGACACTCACCGGAAAGGCCACACCATGCACCCACCCCGTTTGACTCCCCTCGCGCGCGCCATCGGCAGCGCCTTGATCCTGCTGTCGCTGGCGCAGGCGCCGGCCATGGCGGCCGATGCCACCACGCCAGCCGCAGCGCAAACGGTCTTCCACGTGCCGGCCGGCGAACTGTCCGCCGCCATCGCCAGCTTTGCCATCGAAGCAAAAGTGAGCGTGGGCGCGGCGGCCGAACTGCTGCAAGGCGTGCGCACGCCGGGCCTGAGCGGCAGCTACACGGTGCCGCAGGCACTGGCCCGCCTGCTGGCCGGCACGGGCCTCGAGGCGCTGCCCAGCGGGGAACGCAGCTACGTGCTGCGCAAGGCGGGCGCCGCATCGACCGGCGCGCCGATTGCCGCCACCCTGGACGAAGTGGCCGTCAGCTCCAGCGCCCTGCGCGACGGCACCACGGAAGGCAAGCGCGGCTACGCGGGCCTGACCAGCGCCACGCGCCTGAATCTGTCGCTGCGCGAAACGCCGCAGGCCGTCAGCGTCATCACGCGCCAGCAGATCGACGACCAGGGCTTGCGCACCTTGCAGGACGTGCTGGTGCAGGCACCCGGCATCACGGTCGACCATTCGTCGAGCACGCGCGAATACGACCAGGTATTTTCACGCGGCTTCGAAGTGACGTCGTACATGTTCGACGGCATCCCGACCAGCAAGAACCTGGAAGCGCGCACCTACGACATGGCCATCTACGACCGCGTCGAAATCATCCGCGGCGCCACGGGCCTGATCAGCGGCACGGGCAGCCCGTCGGCCGCCGTCAACCTGGTGCGCAAGCGCCCGGGCCGCGCTTTTGCCGCCACGGCCGGCGCGCAGCTGGGATCATGGGACCGCTACCGCATCGAAGGCGACGTCTCGACGCCGTTGACGGCGGACGGCAAGGTACGCGCGCGCCTCGTCGCCGCGCATGAAGACCAGCGCTCGTTCATCGACCGCTACCGGCAGAAAAAGGACGTGCTGTACACCATCGTCGAAGCGGACCTGACGCCGTCGACGGTGCTCAGCGCCGGCATCAACTACCAGCAGGAAAAGCTCAAGGGCGCGGGCCGCGAATTCCCCATGTTCTATGCCGACGGCTCGCAGACGCGCTTCCCCCGCTCGATGAACGGCACGGCCGCGTGGAGCACGTATGACCGCGAGCAGAGCATGCTGTTCGCCACGCTCGACCATTATTTCGACAACGACTGGATCGCCAAGCTGGCCGTCAGCCGCAGCAGCAACCAGTACGACGCCTTGCAGGGTTTTTCCGGCAATGGCTACCCGGACCGCATGACGGGCGGCGGCATGCGGCTGTGGCTGGCCAACTGGCACAGCAAGCCGCAACAGACCTCGCTCGACGCGTACGTCAGCGGACCGTTCCAGGCCTTCGGCCGCCAGCACGAACTGGTGCTGGGCGTAAGCGCCTCGGAACTCGAGACGAATAGCCCCATCTATCCGGGCTGGCGCCTGGCCGGCTATGACCATGCGGTGCCGAATATCCACGCCTGGAATGGCGACATGCCGGTGCCCGACTACAGCGGCACGCGCCTGGGCAGCTCGTACGACAAGGAGCGCGAAAGCGGCCTGTATTCGACGCTGCGCCTGCGCCCGACGGACGCGCTGTCGGTGATCCTGGGCGCGCGCCTGTCGTACTGGAAGCGCGACATCCGCAGCGATTACGATGCCGACACGGACCTGTACGACGCGATGCGCGAAAACGGCAAGATCACGCCGTATGCGGGCCTCGTCTACGACCTGGGCAGAAACTGGTCGGCCTATGCCAGCTACACGAGCATCTTCACGCCGCAAAGCCAGCGCGACGTCAACAGCCGCTTCCTGGCACCGCTCGAGGGCAAGAACTACGAAGTGGGCGCCAAGGGCGAATTCTTCGGCGGCAAGCTCACCACCAGCGCCGCCGTCTTCCAGCTGAGGCAGGAAAACCTGGCCGAAGCCGATCCGGGCAATGTCTGGATCATCGGCACGGGCGGCGGTTCCTACGCCTATCACACGGTCAAGGGCGCCACCACGCGCGGCTTCGAGGCGGAAGTATCGGGCCAGTTGCGCCCCGACTGGCAACTGACGGCCAGCTATGCGCATAGCCGCATCCGCAATGCCGCCGGCGCACGCATCCAGACCAACCAGCCGCAGAACATGGCCAAGCTGTGGACCACCTGGCGCCTGGCGCAAGGCGTGCCGGGCCTGGTGCTGGGCGGCGGCGTGAACTGGCAGAGCGATATCTACATGGATGATCGCGGACCGAATGGCGAACGCTTCACGCAGAAGGCGTATGCGGTGGCGGGACTGATGGCGCAGTACCAGGTCAGCAAACAGCTGGTGGCGACCCTGAACGTCAATAACGTCTTCGACAAGAAGTACTATTCGACGGGCATGGGCGGCTACTACGGCGATCCGCGCAACGCGATGCTGGCGCTGCGCTATCAGTTCTGAATGGCTTCGCTACTTTTGAGCAGCGCCTCGATGTCCTCGGGCGCCACGGCGCGGCCGAGAAAATAGCCGAATGCTTCGTCGCAGCCCATCTCGGCCAGCAGTTCCAGCTGCTCGCCGCTTTCCACGCCGCCGGCGATGGTGCGCAGTCCGAGCGTGCGCGCCATCGCCACGATGGCGCGCACCACGGCGCTATCGCCGCCCGGCTTGCCCAGGTCGTCGACGAAGCACTTTTCGATCTTCACAGCATCCGTGGGAAAGCGTTTCAGGTAAGTGAGCGAAGCGTCGCCCGTGCCGAAATCGCTGATGGCGATCGCCATGCCCAGCTGGCGGAACTGGCGCAGTATCAGTTCGCAGTTCTGGTTGCTGTCGATCAGGATGCCGGCGGCGATTTCCAGTTCGATGCAATGGCCCGGCACGCCGGCCGCCTCGAGCGCGGCGGCGAAATTGCGCGCGATATCGCGCTGGTAGAACTGGCGCGCCGACAGGCTGACGGACACCGTCAGCATCTGCCCCTGCGCGATCCAGCTGCGCGCCTGCTCCACGGCCGTGGCCAGCACCCAGGCACCGACCGGCAGAATCAAGGCGCTTTCCTCCAGTACCGGCAAAAAGTCGAGCGGCATCATCAGGCCCAGTTCCGGGTGCTTCCAGCGCAGCAGCGCCTTCACGCCCGTGATCCTGCGCGTCTTCAAGTCCATGCGCGGCTGGTAGTACAGCACGAATTCATTGCGTTCGAGCGCGTGGCGCAGGGCTGTCTCGAGGATGGTGCGCGAATACGACTGCGTCTGCATGCGCGGCGCATAGCGCTGGCAGGTACCGGGCGCGTGGCGCTTGGCCGCGTACATGGCCAGGTCGGCCTTTTCGATCAGCGCATTGACGTCGTCATCGTCGTCCGGGTACAGGGCCACGCCCACGCTGGCCGCCACCGACAGGCTGTATTCGCCGATGACGAAGGGCGCGGCGATGGCGCGGACGATTTTCTCGGCCACCCGCTCGGCATCGTGCGCCGTGCGCAGTTCCGTCAGCAGGATGATGAATTCGTCGCCGCCCTGGCGCGCCACCGTATCGACCTTGCGCACGCACTGCTGCACCCGGCGCGCGAACTCCGTCAGCACCTGGTCGCCCACGTCGTGCCCCAGGCTGTCGTTGATGGATTTGAAGCGGTCGATGTCGACGAACAGCACGGCCAGCAGCCCCTGGTGGCGGCGCGCGTAGGCGATGCCGTGCTCGAAGCGGATCTGGAAATGCAAACGGTTCGGCAAGCCCGTCAAGCCGTCGTGGTGGGCGATGAATTCCAGCTGCTGCTCGGCGCGCCGGCGGGCCGACACGTCGTGCAGCAGCAGCACCGCGCCGCCCTGCGCCAGTGGCGCGCAGCTGTACTGCACGTCGATGCGCTTGCCGTCGAGATGGCGCAGCAGCACGGCGCCGCGCGCCACTTCCAGCACTTCCTGCCGCGCCACGCAGTCGCGCACCTGGCGCGCCGCATCGATGGGCGTGCCATCATGAAACAGCGGCAGCAGCTGCGTCACGGCCTGGCCCGGGCCATCGTCGCCCTGCAAGCCGCCCATGGCGCTGGCGCGGGGATTCAGGTACCGCACCACGCCATCGTGGTCGGTGCCGATGACGGCCGCCGGCAGCGCATGCAGCAGCGACAGCGCATCTGCCATGCGTTGCGCCTGCGCCGCCTGCAGCACCACGCCCGTCGCATGGCGCATGCGCCACATGCGCGCCGCCCGCCACTGGCAGGCCAGCAGCACGGCGAGCACCATGGCCAGGGCCAGGCACAGCGCCAGCAGCAGCGCCGTCATGCGTCACCCGGCAGGCGGAAAGTACGGAACATGGTTTTCCTTTGCAACGTGCGCCATGCGGCCGGGCGCAGATACATGCTGAAAGGAAATAATATAAGAATTTTGGCGCGATATTTGCCTGATCGGGCGCCGCTTGACTGGCATCAAGCGGCGCGTGGCACGCCCGCTTCAGGCCAGCGACAGCGTCCGGGCCGGGGCGGCGCCCGCCGCTGCGACCACGCCGGGCGTGCCGTGCAGCTTGAAGATGCTGACGGCGTCGGCCAGGCTGGCCGCCTGCTGCTGCAGCGCGTCTGCGGCGGCGGCGGCCTGCTCCACCAGGGCCGCGTTCTGCTGCGTCACGCCATCCATCTGGCTGATGGCGATGCTGATCTGCTCGATGCCGTCGCGCTGCTCCACGCTGGCCACGGCGATCTCGCCGATGATGGCGTTCACGCGCTGCACGCTGCTCACCACGTCATCCATCGTGCGCCCCGCCTGGCCGGCCAGCACGCTGCCCTCTTCCACCGTGCGCACGGATTCGCCGATCAGCTGCTTGATTTCCATGGCCGCCGCGGCCGAGCGGTGCGCCAGGCTGCGCACTTCCGTCGCCACGACGGCAAAGCCGCGCCCCTGTTCGCCCGCGCGCGCCGCTTCCACGGCTGCATTCAGGGCCAGGATATTCGTCTGGAAAGCGATGCCGTCGATGACGGCGATGATGTCGACGATGCGCTTGGACGAGGCATTGATATGGCTCATGGTCTGCACCACCTGCGCCACGGCTGCGCCGCCGCGCTGCGCCACGTCGGACGCGCCGCCAGCCAGCTGGCGCGCCTGGTCTGCGTTGTCGTTATTCTGCCGCACGGTAGACGTCAACTCGATCATCGAGGCGGCCGTCTCTTCCAGCGAGCTGGCTTGTTCTTCCGTGCGCGAGGACAGGTCCATATTGCCGCTGGCGATTTCCGCCGAGGCCGTGGCGATGGCGTCCGTGCCGGTGCGCACACGTCCCACGATGGCGGCCAGGTTGCCGCTCATCGCTTTCAGGGCCCGCAGCAGGTCGCCGATTTCATCTCGGCTGCCATCGGCCACCACGGCGCGCAGGTCGCCGGCCGCCACTTGCTGGGCGATGCCGACAGCCGCACCCAGCGGCACCGTGATGCTGCGGATCAGCCACCACACGGTGACGCTGCCGACGACCAGGGTCACCAGCACGGTGGCCAGCATGGCGATGCTGGCGCTGCGGTGCGCGGCCGCGTCCTGCTCCTTCATCTGCGCCATCAGGCTGTGCGACTGTTTGCCGATGGTCGTCACGATGGCATCGATCTGGCGCGTCGGTTCGCGGTCCATGCCCTTGACCAGTGCATCGACCACGTGGGCGCTGTCGGCGCGCGCGCCATCGAATTTTTGCAGGGCCGCCAGGTAGCTCACGCCCAGCGCATCGTGCGCCTGCAGCGCCTGCACCACGGGCGCCGTGTCGAGCCCCAGCGCCGCCATCATCGATTGCAGGCTTTTCAATTCCTTGCGCGTCTGCGCGCCGCTGGCGACAAACGCTTCACGGTAACGCTGGAAGGCGGCCGCATCGCCGCCGCGCAGCAAAATGTTTTTCCACTCCTGCACCTGGATCTTGAATTCCACCTGCGCGCTGCGCGCCGCATCGACCGCTTCCGTCAGGGCCACGGAGCGCTGCATGGCGTCCGCGCTGCGCGCACTGGCCGCGTCGAGCGCGCTCCAGCCACGCGCACCGACGAACACCAGCGCAAGAAAGAAGAAGGCGCCCAACAGACCGAGGCGGATGGAGATTTTCAGATTCGCGAGTTGCATGGGTTTCTCCCGGCGGCAAGAACAGGATGGCAACAAAGGCGCCGCCAAAACTATCCAATTCTCACCAAATGGGGAAATCATGCGGTGCGCCCCGTGAAAAACCAAGCAACGCTTTCGCTAGAGAAACACTTTCAACATAGAAACAACAAATTACAAGGAAAGGTTGACTGCCTGGCTATAATGACGCGCTCGCAGCATGGTCAGGCCGGCAATCTTGCCGGTCGCTTCAGCGCTACACCGCAGCCGCTCCCGCAAACTCCGCGCGCAGCAGCGGATACAAACGCCGGTAGCGCGCCAGCCGTTCGTCCAGCATGGAGGACGCTTGCGGCGCGATTGTCTCCTGCGCGGCTGGCCGCGTGCACACCTGCGCGGGCGGCAAGCCCGTCACCGCCATCTGCGCCAGACGCGCAGCGCCCATGGTGCCGCCAGCCGCGCCGTGGTCGTGGCGCAGCACGTTCAAGCCCGAGGCATTCGCGCACAGCTGCGCCCAGAAGCGGCTGCGCGAACCGCCGCCCACGAACGACGCTTCTTCCAGCTGTGTGCCGGCGCTGCGCAGGGCCGCATTGCCGTCGGCCATGGCAAAGGCCACGCCTTCCATCACGCTGTACGCCAGCTCGGCCCGCCCGTGTTCCGTCGACAGGCCGAAAAACACGCCGCGCGCGGAAGCGTCGTTGTGCGGCGTGCGCTCGCCGCTCAAATACGGCAGGAAGATGGGCGCCGTGCGCGCCTCGACGTTTTCCGCCAGGTTGACCAATTCGCCGATGTCGCCCGACTGCGTCAGCCGCGCCACCCAGCTGAGACTGGACGCGGCGCTGAGGATCACGCTCATCTGGTGCCAGCGCTCGGGCAGGCAATGGCAGAACGCGTGCACGCCCTGGCCGGGATTCGGTGCAAAACCGTCGCTGCCGGCGAACAGTACGCCGGAGGTCCCCAGCGACAGCAGGCCGGCGCCAGGCTCCACCACGCCCAGGCCGACAGCCGCCGCCGCATTGTCGCCCGCGCCGCCGGCCAGCAGCACCGGGTGCACGATGCCCCATTCCTGGCACAGCGAAGGCCGCACCTGCGCGGCGGCGGCGCTGCCTTCGACCAGGCGCGGCATGTGCTCGCGCGTCAAACCGGTGGCGGCCAGCATGCGCTCGGACCAGTCGCGTTTGGCCACGTCCAGCCACAGGGTGCCGGAAGCGTCGGACATGTCGGACACATACTCGCCCGTCAGGCGCAGGGCCACGTAATCCTTGGGCAGCAAGACCTTGGCCGTGGCGCGGAACAGCGATGGCTCGTATTTTTGCAGCCACAGCAGCTTGGGCGCCGTGAAGCCGGGCATGGCCTGGTTGCCCGTGATGGCGCGCGACTCGGGCACCAGCGCCTCGAGTTCCACGCATTCGGCAAAGGCGCGCGTGTCGTTCCACAGGATGGCCGCGCGCAGCACGTGCTGCTGCTTGTCGAGCAGGGTGGCGCCATGCATCTGGCCCGACAGGGCGATGCCGCGCAAGCCGGAAAACGCCACCGGCTGGGCGGCGCGGATGGCGGCGATGACGTCCAGGGTGGCGTGCCACCAGTCCTCGGGATTCTGTTCCGACCAGCCGGGATGGGGACTGGATACGCGCAGGGTCACGCCGGCGCTGGCAACGATGGTTTGCGCGTCATCGGTGAGGATGGCCTTGACTTCGGAAGTGCCGATATCGATACCGAGATAAGTCATTTGATTCCAGAATAAAGTTAAGAATGGCCGTCGCCGGATGGATCGGGCATGTTCATCAGCAGGCAGGAGCGGAATTTCGACGGCGACATGTGCTTGTGCGCCAAAAACTGGCGGTTGAAATTGGAAAGGTTGTTGAAGCCCGTGCGGTAGCAGATATCGGTGACCTTCATGTCCGTGTTCATCAGCAGCTCGCAAGCGAGCGCGATGCGCTCCTGGTTCACGTATTGAATGAACGAGGTGCCCGTATGCTTGCGGAAGAAACGCGTGAATTTCAAGGTATTCATTTCCGCCACGTCGGCCACGTCCTGCTCGCAAAAATCGAGCGTGATGTTCTGCTTGATATACGCCAGCACCAGGTTGATGGTCGACGACATGTAGCGGCCGGCCTGTGCCAAGTAAGTGACGCTGGCCAGCGGGCGCCGCTCGCGGCACTCGCACAACTCGCCGAACAGGCGCGTAAACAGTTCGACCCGGCGCAAGCCCTGCGCCGTCGTCAATTCCTTCATCAGCGGCACCAGGCGCAGGCCCAGCGCATCGGGAAATTGCAAGCCCCTGCCAGCCTCGCCCAGCAGGGCTTTCAGCGGTGCCATTTCCGGGAACAGCAGCGCGCAGCGTTCGATGAAGTCGCTGGAAAACTGCAGCACCAGGTCGCGCTCGGGCAGCACCACGCCTTCCGGCAATTCGCTGACCCAGTTATGCGGCAGGTTCGGCCCCGTCAAGATCAGATTGCCCGCCCCGTAGCTGCCGATATGGTCGCCGATGAAAAATTTGCCGTTTGACGTGATGATGAAGTGCAGTTCGTACTCGGGATGAAAATGCCATTTCGCCACCGTATGCGGAAAGCCGTGCGCCCACGCGCGAAACGATTCATGGATCGGTTTGTGGATCAGTTCCAGGTCAGGCGTCACGGCAGTTCCCTTGCGCGGTCTCGTTGCCAGCTATTCTAACCACTTACCTGGGCATTGAGCGCCAAAGCCAGACCGCTGTCGGCGTCGAACAGGTGCATGTGCTCTTCATCGAAGGCCAGCGCCAGGGTCTGGCCCACCTGCGCCGCGCTGTTGGCCGCGTTCGCCGGCAGCAGCGCCGACAAGGTCAGGGCGCCGCACTGGAAGCTGATCAGCGCTTCGGCGCCCAGCAGCTCGACCAGGTCGATCACGCACGCCAGGCCATGCGTGCCTGCATGCTCCTGCGGCAGCGCCGCGCGCAAGTGATTCGGACGCAGGCCGAATACCACGCGCGTGCCCTCGGCCAGCGCGGTGAAGCGGGGCGATATCAATGGCCAGCGGTAGCCGGCGCACACGAGCACCGTTTGCCAGCCATCCTTCTCGACGACGCCATCGATGAAGTTCATGGCAGGGGTGCCAATGAACCCGGCCGCGAACAGGGTGCGCGGATGGTTGTACAGTTCCGCCGGCGTGCCGATCTGCTCGATATGCCCGCCCTTCATCAGCACCACGCGGTCGGCCAGGGTCATGGCTTCCAGCTGGTCGTGCGTGACGTACAAGGTGGTGGTGCGCAGGCGGCGGTGCAAGCGCTTGATGTCGGCGCGCAGTTGCGCACGCAGCTTGGCGTCCAGGTTCGACAGCGGTTCGTCAAACAGGAACACTTGCGGCGTCTTGATCATGGCGCGCGCAATGGCCGTGCGCTGCTGCTGGCCGCCCGACATGGCGCGCGGCTTGCGTTCCAACAGGCTGTCCAGGCTGAGGATGGCCGCCACCTCGCGCACACGGCGCTCGATCTCGTCGTTCGGCACCTTCAGGCGGCGCAGGCCGAAGGCGATATTGTCGTACACCGTCATGTGCGGATACAGCGCGTAGTTCTGGAATACCATCGCCACGTTGCGCGCGCGCGGCGGCAAATCGTTGACGATGGCGCCGCCGATGTGCAGCTCGCCGCCGCTGATGTCTTCCAGGCCCGCGATCATGCGCAGCAAGGTCGACTTGCCGCAGCCCGATGGCCCCAGCAGGACGATGAATTCGCCGTCAGCTATCTCCAGGTCGAACGGCTGCAGCACGGCCGTCTTCTCGTCATAAGTCTTGTGCAACTGCCTGCAAGCGATGTTTGCCATGGTTAGTCTCCTGCCAGTTCGATCTGGATCTTGACGTCGCGCGGATGGCCCTGGGCCGCTTCCTCGAACGCCCGCACGCCGTCGGCAAAGCCGAAGGTGCGCGAAATGAAGGGTTTGACGTCGATCTTGCCCGAGGCGAGCAAGGCGATCGCGCGCGGGAAGATGTTCGCGTAGCGGAACACGGATTCGATGCGCACTTCCTTCGCCTGGATGGCAACGATATCGAAAGGGACATTTTCGGGCGGCATGCCGACCAGCACCAGGCAGCCGTTCGGGCACAGCAGGTCGACGATGTTGTCGTAGGCGCGCATGCTGCCGCTGGCCTCGAAAACGATGTCGGCGCCCCAGCCGTCGGTCAGCTCGCGCACCGTATCAAACAGGCTGGCGTGGCGCACGTCGACCGTGGTCACGGCGGGATTGCCGGCGAACAGGGCCAGCTTTTCCGGCACCAGGTCGGCCAGGATCACGCGCGAGCAGCCGCCCGCCAGCGCGGCCAGCGCATTCATGGCGCCGATGGTGCCGGCGCCGATCACCACGGCCACGTCGCCCGGCTTGATGGCCGCCTTCTTGGCCGCCTGCAGGCCGATGGCCAGCGGTTCGACGATGGCGCCTTCGCCAAAGCTGACGTTGTCGGGCAGCTTGAAGGTAAAGGCAGCCGGATGCACGACATACGGCGTGAGGCAGCCGTGGATGGGCGGCGTGGCCCAGAAGCGTACGGCGGGGTCCAGGTTGTACAGGCCGCGCATGGTGGCCGGCGAATCGAACTGCGGCACGCCCGGCTCCATGCAGACGCGGTCGCCCACCTTCAGGTGCGTCACCCCATCGCCCACTTCGGCCACCACGCCGGACGCCTCGTGGCCGAGCACCATCGGCGCTTCGACGGCGAAGGGGCCGATCTTGCCATGTTTGAAGTAATGCACATCGCTGCCGCAGATGCCCACGGTATGGATCTTGATTTTCACGTCGCGCGGGCCGACGGCAAGCGGCAAATCGATGTCGCGCAGGGTGATGGAATGCGCGTGTTCCAGTACGAGTGCTTGCATGATGGGTTTCCTTATTTATGTTTGAGCATGGAGTTGAGCAGCCGTCCCAGGATGCCGACGAACAGCAGCGGCGGCAGCGCCAGCAGCACGGTGGAAGCGTTCACCACGCCCCACGGCACTTCCTGGCCCATCGAGGTAAAGGCCGACGCCACCACGGGCAGGGTCATGCTTTTCGACGAGGTGAGCGCCAGCGCGATCATCAGTTCATTCCAGACCAGCACGAAGCTGAAGACGATGCCGCCCATCAGGGTTTTCGAGGCCACCGGCAGGGCCACGTACCAGAACACCTGGTAAGGGCCGTAGCCGTCGAGCGCGGCCGCTTCCTCGATCTCTTTCGGAATGCGGGCAAACGCGGGAATCGATAGCCAGATGATGGTCGACAGGGTCACCAGCAGATACGTCACCACCATCGACAGGCGCGAGTCGTACAGGCCCAGGTCGATCCAGATCGAGATCAAGGGAATGGCGACGGCGACAGGTGGCAAAAAGCGCAGCGACAGCAGGAAGAACTGGATATCCTTCTTGGCCGGGATCGGATAGCGGGCGATCGCATACGCGGCCGGCACGCCCAGCACAGCCCCCAGCAGCACGGCGACGCCGACGATGGCCACGCTGTTGCCCAGTCCCGTCAGCACTTCGGGGCTGGCCAGCACCTGCTTGTAATTGGCCAGGGTCGGGCTGAAGAAAAAGCGGGGCACGGGCGTGACGATGTCCATCAGCTCCTTGAATGAGTTGAGCACGGCCCACAGGATGGGGAACAGCGCCACGAGGATAATCGCGGTAGTAATGGCGGTGGTGGCGGCATGGTCCACACCGCGCCGGATAGTCAGTTTTCCCATTTGGCGACTCGCTTCCAGAGCAGGGTGAATATTACTGTCGTGGCCAGCATCATCAGCACGGCCATGCTGGACGCGTACGACACCTTGCCCATCAAGCCGATGCCCTGCGCATACGCGTACATGTCCAGGGTTTCGGTGGAGATGCCGGGGCCGCCCTTGGTCATCACGTAGATCAGGTCGAACGAGCGCAGCGACTCGACCATCTTGATGAAGACGAGGCTCATGATGGGTACCTTCAGCATGGGCAGTGCGATGTAGGCATACACCTGGAGCGTGCTGGCGTAGTCGAGGCGCGCCGCTTCCAGCGGTTCGCCGGGCAGAGTTTCCAGCAGCTTCAGGATGACGGCGCCGAAGAACAGGCCCCACTGCCAGATGTCGACCAAGGCCACCGCGTACAGGGCGGTGGCGGGATCGGACAGCAGGGCCGTGCCGCCCAGGCCAACGCATTCGAGCATCCAGTTGAGGATGCCCATCAATGGCGAATACATGAACTTCCAGATGAAGGCGGCCGACACGCGCGGCAGCAGCACGGGCACGATCAAGAGCAGCGCGATGATGTCACGCGTGCGTCCCTTCACCTTCTCGAACAAGAACACGGCCAGCAGCACGCCGACGATCAGCGAGCCGGCCACAGTCACCACTTCCCAGATGGCCGACACCTGCACGGCATTGACGAAGCGGCGGTCGCCGAACAGGCGGAGAAAATTGGCAAAGCCGACGTAATCGCTGTCGCTGTAGCGCAGCACGCGATTTTGCAGGGCCAGGTTGATGGCGGCGATGCTGGGCACCAGGCCCAGTACCAGCAGGACCAGCAGCGGCAAGGTCAGGAAGACGGCCGGCAGCCAGGTGTGGCGTTTTTTATGGATGGTGTGTGGCATAGGATGGCTTTCAGACGTGAAGATGCAAGCGCTGGCTTTACCCCAAAAGCAAGAGCTGGGGTCAGACCCGCCGGGTCTGACCCCTGATTTAAGCTAGCGGAGTCGTCGGCGATACGGGCTTACTGACGTTTCTTAGCCCGTTGCATCACCTCGGTCGCATACTCATTCGCCTCATCCAACGCGCTTTGCACGTCGCCGCGCGTGCCCGTAAACACTTCCTCCAAGACTACGCCCAGGTTGTCGCCAATGTCCGGCCACTCGGGGCTGGGCCAGATGGTGACGCGCGAGACGGGCGTGGTGTCCGTCAGGCCCGCCTGGATCTGCGGCTTGACGTGCTTGCGGAAGTAGTCGCTGTTGATGGTGCTGGTGCGGTTGTAGTCGCTGAAGACGTTGTCCTTCAGGCGCGCCTGCTCCTGCTCCTTGCCCGTGGCGAAGGCGATGAACTTGCCGGCCGCCTGGCGCGTGCATTCATCTTTCGCGCCGGTGGCGGAAATGGCCAGGCCGTGGCCATATGCGGCCGATGGCAGCGGCGCTGGCGGACGCACATAGCCGACCTTGTCGACCACCGATGATTTTTTCGGGTCTTCCATCCAGTCGGCAAACGGCGTCGACTCGATCATGAAGGCCACCTTGCCCGACCTGAACGCTTCGAGCGCGTTGCTCCAGTCGTAGGTGGCGCCGCCCGGCGGCGAATACTTGAACAGCTCGCGGTACAGGGTGGTGGCCTTGACGGCCTGCGGCGAATTGAAGGCGGGCACGCCGTTGTTTTCCCACTTGCCGCCGGCGGCCAGCATGAACGGCGCCCAGCGCCACACATTCATGCCCGAGCCGCGCTGGCCCCGCGCCGCCCAGCCATACACATTCGGCGGATTATTCATTTTCTTGACGGCGGCGACCAGTTCATCGAGCGTCTTCGGCACGGCGATGCCGGCTTTTTCCAGCAGGTCGCGGCGGTAGAACAGGAAATCGCTGCCGCCGATCAGGGGCGCGAAATACGCCACGCCCTTGTACGAGGCGACGGCGCGGCGGCCCGGCAGGAAGTCGTCGTAGTCGGCGTCCTTGGGCAGGTATTTGAGCAGCGGGACGACCCAGCCGGCCGTGGCGAATTCGGCCACGTTGGCTTCGTCGATGTAATAGATCTGGTAGGAGCCGGCCTTGGTGGAAGCATCGAGGCGGGCTTTCGAGCGGCGGTCGTTTTCGCCGAAATAGCTGATTTGTACCTTGGTGCCGCTTTTCTTTTCATACTCGGCGAGAGTCTTTTCCATCACCGTCAGGCCCAGGCTTTTTTGCGCCAGCACCTTGATCACGGGCACCGAGCAGCTTTGCGCCGAGGCGTCTGCAAACCCGGCGGACATGAGGGTGCCCCATGCAACAGCAGTCATGATTTTCATAACACGTCTCCATTTTTATAGTCCGGCGGTTTTCCACCGGTATGCCAACTATAAAAACAAAGTCCATCTGCCACCACTGCAAAAGCGGCGAGTTTTCAAATACTATTTTTCAGCAAAACGGCCTCCATGCCGACCGCGATGGGCTGATCTTTTTTACCACACACAATATATAAAGCCGCTTGATTTATTAATTAGCCGGGCGTATATTTGGCTCGGGCACCGCATTGACGGCCGCCCCCAGGCCGAGGCAATCGCCTCCCGGTAAAAAATAAATAGATTCTGGAGACAACACAATGAACGTCAAACAATGCATCGCACTGGCTGTCCTGACGGCAGCCGGCGGCGCCGCCATGGCCGAGGAAGCAATCGTCGGCCTGATCACCAAGACCGATACCAACCCCTTCTTCGTGAAGATGAAAGAAGGCGCGCAGCAACGCGCGAAACTGAAGGGAGCCAAGCTGTTGACGGCGGCCGGACGCGCCGACGGCGACAACGCCGGCCAGGTCACGGCGATCGAGAACATGGTGGCCGCCGGCGCCAAGGCGATCATGATCACCCCGAGCGATTCGAAAGCCATCGTGCCGGCCATCAAGAAGGCGCGCGCGGCCGGCGTGCTGGTGATCGCCCTCGACAGCCCGACCGAGCCGCAGGACGCCACGGATGCACTGTTCGCCACCGACAACTACAAGGCTGGCTTGCTGATCGGCCAATACGCGAAAGCCGCCTTCGCCGGCAAGCCCGTCAAGATCGCCATGCTGGACTTGTTCCCCGGCCATCCGGTGGGCATAGCCCGCCACAACGGTTTCCTGGCCGGCTTTGGCGCGCCGGGCATCAGCGCCAAGACGGTCGGGCCGGCGAAAACCGCCGACGTGGTGTGCATGGCCGACAGCTTCGGCGACCAGGGCAAGGGCCAGACGGCGATGGAAAACTGCCTGCAGAAAAATCCCGACATCAATCTCGTGTACACCATCAACGAACCGGCCGCTGCCGGTGCCTACAAGGCGCTCAAGGCCGTGGGCAAGGAAAAGAACGTGATGATCGTTTCGGTCGACGGCGGCTGCGCGGGCGTGCGCGACGTCAAGGCCGGCGTCATCGCGGCGACCGCGCAGCAGTATCCGCTGAACATGGCAGGCCTGGGCGTCGAAGCCGGCGTCGAGTACGCCAAGAACGGGAAGAAGGCCAGCGGCTACGTCGACACCGGCGTCACCCTGATCAGCGACAAGCAGCAAGCAGGCATCGAGAGCCGCGACACGGCGTTCGGCCTGAACTCCTGCTGGGGTAAATAAATCCACGCAGGCGGCCACGTTCGGCAAGGCTGCGTGCCTTGCCGGCGCGCGGCCGCCTGCGCGCCTCCTTTTTCCCCTCTTGAATATGGATAACAGATGCGTTCCACCATCCCGACATTTATGCCGCCGCTCTCGGCACTGGGCCCGGTCATTGCCCTGCTCGCCGCCTGCGTGTTCTTTGCGTCGCAAAGCGACCGCTTCCTCAGCAGCCAGAATTTTTCCCTGATTTTGCAGCAAGTCATGGTCGTCGGCATTATCGCCATCGGCCAGACCCTGATCATCCTGACCGCCGGCATCGACCTGTCCTGCGGCATGGCCATGGCCCTGGGCTCGGTCATCATGACCAAATTCGCCGTCGACCTCGGCATGAACCCCTATCTCGCGATCGGGTGCGGCATCGCCGTCACCGTGCTGATCGGCTTCATCAACGGCGCGCTGGTGACCTCGATCAAGCTGCCGGCGTTTATCGTCACGCTGGGCACGATGAACATTGCCTTCGCCGTCACGCAGCTGTATTCGCAGGCCCAGACCGTCACCGGTCTGCCGGAAGCGATGGGATTTTTCGGCAACACCTTTCAGCTCGGCCAGGCCACCTTTACCTACGGCACCGTGCTGATGCTGGGCATGTACGTGCTGACCTGGCTGTACTTGCGCGAGACCGCGCCCGGCCGCCACCTGTACGCCGTCGGCAACAATCCGGAAGCGGCCCGCCTGACCGGCATCGCCACGAATAAAGTCTTGTTGGGCGTCTACATGATCGCCGGGATGTGCTACGGCATCGCCGCGCTGATGTCCGTGGCGCGCATGGGCGTGGGCGACCCGCAAGGCGGCCAGACCGACAACCTCGACAGCATCACCGCCGTCGTGCTCGGCGGCACCAGCCTGTTCGGCGGGCGCGGCTCGATCATGGGCACCCTCGTCGGCGTGCTGATCGTCGGCGTGTTCCGCAACGGCCTGACCTTGATGGGCGTGTCCTCGGTGTACCAGATCCTGGTGACGGGCATCCTGGTCATCCTGGCCGTGGCCACCGATCAACTGACACACAAGAAAGGTTGATAAGCATGACAACGCATGTGCAACCGGTATTCCAGGCCCGCGGCCTGGTCAAGCGCTACGGCAGCGTGACCGCGCTCGACGGCACCGATTTTGACTTGTTGCCGGGAGAAATACTCGCCGTGATCGGCGACAACGGCGCCGGCAAGTCCTCGCTGATCAAGGCCCTGTCGGGCGCCCTCGTACCCGACGAGGGCGAGATGCTGCTCGACGGCAAGCCGATCCATCTGAAGTCGCCGATCGACGCCCGCCGCTACGGTATCGAGACGGTGTACCAGGACCTGGCCGTGGCGCCAGCCATGACGATCGCCGAGAACCTGTTCCTCGGCCGCGAACTGCTGCGCAAGGGCATGTTGTCGCGCTTCCTGCGCTGCATCGACAAGAAGCGGATGCTGGCCGAGGCGGAAGCCCATATGCGCGATCTGAAAATTGGCATCCGCTCGATGAAGCAAGCCGTCGGCACCCTGTCTGGCGGCCAGCGCCAGGGCGTGGCCGTGGCGCGCAGCACGGCGTTTGCCAAACACGTCGTGATTCTCGATGAACCAACCGCCGCACTCGGCGTAAAGGAGGGCAATATGGTACTGGAACTGATACGCAATGTGCGCGACCGCGGCCTGCCGGTAATTTTGATCAGCCACAACATGCCGCACGTGTTCGAGATCGCCGACCGCATCCACGTGCAACGCCTGGGCAAGCGCGTCGCCGTGCTGAACCCCAAGCACATCAGCATGTCCGACACCGTGGCAGTGATGACGGGCGCGAAGAGCGCCGAAGAATTTCCGGAGGAAGCCCATGCTTAAGGGAATCGATCCGCTGCTCAGCCCAGAATTGCTGAAGATCCTGTGCGAAATGGGCCATGGCGAGGAAGTCGTGCTGGTCGACGCCAACTTCACCAGCCAGACCCTGGGTCAGGGCAAGCCGCTGGCGCGCCTGCCCGGCATCGACCTGCAGCGCGCCAGCGCGGCGCTGCTGTCGGTGTTTCCGCTCGACGCCATGGTCGACCAGCCGGTCGCCTTCATGAAGGTATGCAACACCGCCGACGGCTACCTGTCTGCGCTGCAGCGCACCATGCTCGAGCAGATCGCCGCCACCGGCGCCGCCACGCCCGAGCAATGCGAGGCGGTCGAGCGCTTCGCCTTCTACGAACGCGTCAAGGGCGCCTACGCCATCGTGCAGACCGGCGAAATGCAGCCGTACGCCAATTTCCTGTTCAAGAAGGGTGTGATCAGCGATCCGCTGGCGGGCTGAGAAACGTGCAGCTGGAATAAAACATAAAATATAAGGAGACAACCATGTCAAAGTACTTCCCTGTTCTCGCCTCTTGCCTTGCCACCCTGCTGGTGGGCTGCGGCAGCGATAGCGACAGCACCAGCGGACCGCCCCAGTCCAGCCACCTGGAAACCTACCGTCCCCAGCTCTCATACACCGCCGCAAAAAACTGGCTGAACGATCCCAACGGACTGGTCTACCACGACGGCGAATACCACCTGTTCTACCAGTACAACCCGAACGGCAATACCTGGGGCGACATGTCCTGGGGCCACGCCGTCAGCACCGACCTGCTGCACTGGAACGAGCTGCCCGTCGCCCTGACGGCGGAAAAAGATGCTGGCGGCAAGCTCACGCAAATGTTCTTCTCCGGCAGCGTGGTGGTTGACACCAACAATACCAGCGGCCTTGGCAGCGCCGGCAATCCCGCCATGGTGGCCATCTATACCAGTGTGTATCCGCAAGGAAAAACGCTGGCCAACGGACAGGTGCTCGCCCCCAACACCCAGTCCCAATCGATCGCCTACAGCCTGGACCGGGGACGCACCTGGACGCAGTACGCCGCGAACCCGGTGATTGCCGCGCCACCGGCGCCGTTTGAAACCGAAGGGCAAAATTTCCGCGATCCAAAAGTCTTCTGGTATGCACCGGAGCAAAAATGGGTCATGGTTGCCGTGGCCTCGGAGAAGCACCAGGCGCTGCTGTTCTCGTCCAAAAACCTGCGCGACTGGACCTACATGAGCGCCTTTGGCCCGGCCAACGCGGTCGGCGGCATCTGGGAATGTCCCGACCTGTTCGAACTGCCCGTCGATGGCGACGCCAGCAAACGCAAATGGGTGATGAACATCAACATCAACCCCGGCTCGGTGGCTGGCGGTTCCGGGGCGCATTATTTTGTGGGGAAATTCGACGGCACGCGCTTTGTGGCCGACGCCAACAGCGTGATCGACAAGAAGCCTCCCACGGGCACCGTCTACCAGGACTTTGAAGCGGCCAGCTTCGATGCCACCGGCTGGGCATCGACGGGCGACTTTGCAGGCAAGACGCCCGTGGTCCCCTCGCATGGCGTGGCCGACAACCAGGGCAGCCAGTTGCTCGACACCTACCGGCTGGGCAAGGATGACGGCGCCACGGGCACGCTCACCTCGCCCGCCTTTACCGTGTCCAGCAAGTACATCAATCTGATGGTCGGCGGCGGGCGCCATCCGCGTCTGGCCGGTGCGGGCGACGGCACGGTGCCTGCGGGAACCCTGCTGTTCCCGGGCGCCGGTTTTGAAGGCCCGGCCAATGCCACCTACGCCGACCTGGGCTGGACGCCCGCCGGCGACCTGGTGGGGCAAAAGGTTGCCGCCGGAAGCGACGCCGACCGGCAAGCGGCAGCTGGCAAGCTGGGCGCGGGTGTGTTCAATTCCTTCTTCGGTGCCGGCGACACGCCCAAGGGCAGCCTGACGTCGCCCACCTTCACCATTTCCAGGGCCTATATCAACTTCCTCGTCGGGGGCGGCAACCATCCCTATGACAGCCCGAATCCTGTGGCGGTAGTGCTCAAGGTCAACGGCAAGGTGGTGCGCAGCGCCACCGGGGCGGACTCCGAACTGAACTGGACAAACTGGGACGTGCGCGAGTTCGCCGGACAGCAGGCCCAGATCGTCATCATCGACGACAACGACGGCGCCTGGGGACACATCCTTGCCGACGTGTTCGAGGCATCGGACCAGCCGGCCAAGCCCGTCAGCGATGAAACGACGGTCAACCTGCTGGTCAACGGCCAGGTGGTCAAAAGCGCAACCGGCGCCAATGCCGAAACCCTGAACTGGCGCAGCTGGAACGTGGACGCCTACCGGGGCAAGAGCGCGCAGATCCAGGTGGTGGACAAAAACACGGGCGGCTGGGGCCATATCCTGGTCGACCATATCGTCTTTTCGGACAGCGCCAAGGAAGAGGCCAACTGGCTCGACTACGGCGCCGACTTCTATGCCGCCGTGACCTGGAACGGCATACCCGATGGCAAGCGCATCGGCCTGGGCTGGATGAGCAACTGGGACTACGCTGGCAACACGCCCACCACGCCATGGCGCAGCGCCCAGACCTTCGCCCGGGAATTCACACTGCGGACCATAGCCGGCCAGGTGCGGCTGGTGCAGCAGCCGGTGGACAACTTCAGTACGCTGCGCAGCAAAGCGCTGTACAGCGCCCAGGACCGTTCCGTGGCCGCCGGCGTGCAAACGCTAGCTATCGCCCCCGCCCCGGGCCAGGCCCTGGACATCGTGGCCAAATTCCAACCGGGCAGCGCCACCGGTTTTGGCCTGAAGGTGCGCACCGGCACGAATGGCGAAGAAACCGTCATCGGCTATGACGCGGTAGCGGGCGAGGTCTACATCGACCGCAGCAAATCGGGCGACGCCAGTTTCAACGCCAGCTTTGCCGCCCGCCATACCGCCCCGCTGCCCCTGCGCACCGGCACGGTGGACCTGCGCATCGTGGTCGATACCTCGTCGGTAATGGTATTTGCGGGCAACGAGGTGGTGTTGACCGACCAGATCTTTCCGCAACCGTCCAGCAACGGTGTCGCGCTGTTCGCCGTGGGCGGCGCGGCAACACTGAAAGAGCTGACCATCTGGCCTTTGAAGTCGATCTGGGCCAAGCGCTAAAGCTGCACGGAAGCTCCAGCCATCTGGAGCTTCACTGGCGGGGCGGTGGATATGTAATAAAATGTCCTTCTTTTACGCCTGTAGAAACCGGACCCGCCCCGCCATGTCAGACAGCTTTACCGAAGAGGCGTGCGCGCCGCAAGCAGCCATCGACGATGTTCCATGGCTGCAGCCGCGCGGCTCGAACCAGATGGGCATGAGCCAGTTCAACGAGCGGGTGGTGCTGCAGGCCGTGCGCTTGCACGGCAGCATGCCGAAGGCCGACCTGGCCCGGCTGACCAATCTGAGCACGCAAACGGTTTCCCTGATCATCAACCGCCTGCTGGACGACGGCCTGGTCAGCAAGCGCGCGCCCGTGCGCGGCAAGGTCGGCCAGCCGTCGGTGCCCATCATGCTCAATCCGGACGGCGCCTTCTCGATCGGCATCAAGATCGGCCGGCGCAGCCTCGACGTGTTGCTGGTCGATTTCGTCGGCAAGACGCGCGAGCGCCTGTCGTTCCCCTACTCCTTTCCCGTCCCCGACACCGTGTTCGGCCAGATCGAGTCGGCGCTGAAAAGCATGGCCGTGCTGCTGGGACCGAAGTTGCTGCCGCGCCTGTGCGGCGTCGGCATCGCCGCGCCACTGGGCCTGGGCGGCTGGCAGAATCTGCTCGAGATGGCGCCGGAGCAGGCCAACGCGTGGGACAGCATCGACATCGGCCAGCGCGTGCAGGCGATGACGGCGTTGCCGGTCGAGTTCGCCAAGGACACGGCCGCCGCCTGCGTCGCCGAGCTGGTGCTCGGGCGCGGGCGCAGCATCAAGAACTTCCTGTACATCTTCGTCGACATCTTCATCGGCGGCGGCCTGGTCATCAACAGCCATTTGCACAGCGGCCTGCACGGCAACGCCGGTGCGGTCGGCTCCTTGCCGCTCGGCATGGCCACGGCCGGCGCCAGGCATCCGCCGGGCCAGCTGCTGGGCGACGCTTCCCTGTTCAACCTCGAGCAGTTGTACAGCCTGGCCGGGCTGGACCCGGCCGCCGCCCACGACGGGCGCGCGCTGCAGGAACCGTTCGTCACGCACACCGCAGCCTGGCTCGACGACGCGGCGCGGGCCATCGCACTCACCATCACCAGCGCCACCTGCCTGCTCGACCTGGAGGGGGTGATTATCGACGGCTCCTTCGACCGCGGCCTGCTCGAACAATTGCTGGCCCAGGTCGAGCGCGCCCTGGAATGCTATAGCTGGGAGGGCATCGCCCGACCGCAGGTGCTCGGCGGCACCGTCGGCTCCGACGCGCGCGCCGTTGGCGGCGCCTTCCTGCCCCTGTACGCGCATTTCGCGCCGGACCGCGATCTGTTCCTCAAGTAAAGGTCCTGCCGCGTTGTTTTGTATAGAGATTAAGAAAAACTCTTGCGATAGATATTGATGTCCTTGCCGACGATGGGCTGGCGCGAAAAGCGTTCGAAGCGCAAACCGAGCTTGTTGATCAAGTTGATCGAAGGCTGGTTCTGCGGCGACACGAGGCCATATACGGCCGGCAGGCACAGCACGTCGCGCGCATGGCGCAGCACGCTAGCTGCAGCCTCCCAGGCCAGGCCTTGGCCGCAATACGCGGGCAGCAGCGCGTAGCCGATATCGGGGCCCGGCATGGTGGCGCGCTTGATCAGGCCGCACATGCCGATTGCCACGTTGTCAGCGCGGTGCTCGACGATATAGAAAGAGTAGCCGAGTTCCTGCTGCTGCGCGATCGGCCCCGTTTCCAGCGCCGCGCGCGCCGCGTCCACGGTATGGATCTGACGGTCGCCGATGGTCGCCAGCCAGGTCGGCTCGTTTACCAGCCCGAGGAAAAACGCCGCGTCATCGACGCTGGCGGTGCGCAGACGCAGACGGGGCGTCTCGATCACGGTGACGGCGCCGCTCATGCCGGCCACTGCATCGGGTCGGTCAGCAGCTGGTACATCACGTAGGCGTCGACATAGCCGAGCTGCGCGTGGCGGTAGGCCAGCGGCAAGGTGGCGACCACCGTGAAGCCCAGTTTTTTCCACAAGGTGACGGCGGCCAGGTTGGTACTGACGACGAAGTTGAACTGCATCGCCAGGTAGCCCGCGCGGCGCGCTTCTTCCATGCAGTGCACGCCCAGCAGGCGGCCCACGCCCACGCCCTGCGCGGCCGGGTCGACCATGAACGAGGCATTGGCCACGTGCGATCCATGGCCAGGCTGGTTCGCCACCAGCTTGTACATGCCCAGCAGGCGCTCCGTGCCCATGGTGGCGACAAAGCTTTGTACGCCGGGGCCGAACCAGTAGGCGTGGCACGCTTCGCGCGTGGTATCGGCGGGGAAGGAATACGTGTCGCCGCCGGCCACCAGGGTCTGGAAGATCGGCCACATGGCGTCGAAATCGGCTTCGCTGGCCGGGCGGATATCAATTTCTTTCAAGTCGGTGCTCCCGATAACAAGTGATGGCTGATTGTATCAGCGGCCCAGGCGGAAGTTCACGCTGTCCGGACGCCCCGGCAGGTGCAGGCGCGATTGCGCGCGCGGCGCTTCGCTGACGATTTTCCCGCGCCGCAGCACCAGGCGCCGCGCCGCGCGCAATCGCAGCGCTTCCACGGTGCTGCCGCAATCGAGGATCAGCAAGTCCGCATGGCAGCCGGGCGCGATGCCGTAGCCATCGAGGCCCAGGATGCGCGCCGGCGTTTCCGTCACGGCCAGGAAGCAGTCGTGCATCGCTTGCTGGCCCGTCATCTGCGCCACGTGCAAACCCATGTGCGCCACTTCCAGCATGTCGCCCGAACCGAGGCTGTACCACGGGTCCATCACGCAGTCGTGGCCAAAGGCGACGGGGATGCCGGCGGCCAGCATCTCGGGCACGCGCGTCATGCCGCGCCGCTTCGGATACGTATCGTGGCGCGCCTGCAAGGTGATGTTGATGAGGGGATTGGCGATGGCCGCCACGCCCGCCTCGCGGATCAGGGGCAGCAGTTTGCTCACATAATAATTGTCCATCGAATGCATGGACGTCAGGTGCGATCCCGTCACCCTGCCCTGCATGCCAAGGCGCTGGCTGTGGAAGGCCAGGGTTTCGATGTGGCGCGACAGCGGGTCGTCCGACTCGTCGCAATGCATGTCGACCATCAGGCCACGTTCGCAGGCGAATTCGCACAGCAGGCGCACGGATTCCGCGCCGTCCGCCATGGTGCGCTCGAAATGCGGGATGCCGCCCACCACGTCGACGCCCATGGCGATCGCGCGCTTCAGATTGTCGAAGGCGCCGGGACTGCGCAGGATGCCGTCCTGCGGGAACGCCACCAGCTGCAAGTCGAGATACGGCGCCACCTGCCGCTTGACGTCGAGCAGCGCTTCGACGGCCAGCAGGCGCGGGTCGCAGATATCGACGTGCGAGCGGATGGCCAGCAAGCCACGCGCCACGGCCCAGTCGCAGTACTGCAGGGCGCGGTCCACCAATGCCTGCTGCGTCAATTGCGGTTTCAGCTCGCCCCACAGGGCGATGCCTTCGAGCAGGGTGCCGGAGGCGTTTACGCGCGGCAAGCCATAGCTGAGCGTGGCGTCCATGTGGAAGTGGGCATCGACGAACGGCGGCGTGACGAGGTCGCCGGCCGCGTCGATCTCTTGCGCGCCCGTCACGGGCAAGGCGGTGCCGACGGCGGCGATGCGGCCGCCCTCGATGGCGATATCGATGGCGCGGCGCCCGTCGGGCAGGCTGGCATTGCGGATGACAAGGTCCATGCGGACACTCCTTCGGTTGACTACGGTACCTGGTGTTTCGAGTGCATTGCCATCGTATCTTTTCAAGCATGTTGCAGTGCAAGAATACAGTCACTGGCAAAAGCGTAGCCATAGATTCCCTGACAACGCTTTGCGCACGCGCAAACTTACCGCAAATGCTGCCAGGCGCATGAATGGAGCCGGCACGCGGTACACGCCCTTGAGAAAATAGCTTTCAACTAACTCGAATCACCGCTAGAATATTCATATTGCGTTGCATCATAAAAAGTCTATGATCAGCTGTTTAGCACGCTACCTACTTTACAAAACGCGGCCAACTCTGGTTTTCGGGATTTTGCAGAGCGTTTTGCCAGCATTTTAATCCGTACAAAGGAGTAAATATGTTTCCGCTTCCTGAACAATTTTCCAGCGCCGCCAAGTCGCAACTGGAAAGCCAGCTGCAAATCTTCAGCACCCTCACCAGCAAAGTCTTTGAAAGCGCCGAGAAAATCATTGCGCTGAACCTGAACGCCGGCAAGGCCGCCATCTCGCAGACGGCGGAAACGGCGCAGCAGCTACTGGTAACGCAGGACCCGCGCGACTTCTTCAGCTACAGCACCAGCCAGGCGCAACCGAACATCGAAAGCGTGCTGGCCTACAGCCGCCAGCTGTTCGGCATCGCCTCGAGCACCCAGGCGGAATTGCTGGCTTCGGCCAAGGCCCGCCTCGACGAAGCCGCGCCTGTCGCCGCACCCGCTCCTGCCGCAGCCAAGCCTGCGCTGGCAGCTGTACCTGCGCCTGCCGCTGTGCCTGCACCAGCGCCAGCAGCGGCACCAGCGCCCGTTGCCGCCAAGCCTGCCGAAGTAGCCAAGCCTGCCGCCGCGCCGGCAGCCAAACCAGAAGCAGCGCCGGCCAAACCTGCCGAGAAAGCCGCCGACAAGCCAGCCGTGAAAGCGGTGGAAGCCAAGCCGGCGGCCAAACCGGCAGCCAAGCCGGAAGCGGCCAAGCCCGCACAGGCGCACACCGCCGCAGCACCGGCGAAAGCCGCCGCGCCGGCACCGGCCAAGCCAGCTGCAAAGCCAGTTCCTTCGAGCAAACCGGCCGCCAAGCCAGCCAGTGCCGCCGGCAAGACCGTAGCCAAGGCCGCCGTCAAGCACGCCCCTGCGCCAGCCGCCAAGCCGGCAGCCAAGGCAGCGCCCAAAGGCACGCCATCGAAACAGCTCGACATGCTGGGTGGCGCTAAAGGCAGCGGCCGCAAGTAAGCCTCGCGCGCACCACTGACGCAGCAAAACAACGGGCTACGGCCCGTTTTTTGCGTGCCCGTCCACAGCGCGCTTTTCCGCCTTGTTGTATCCTACGCGTACTTTCCGTCCGCGTGCCCGTCCTTCCGCCCCGCGACACCCCATTACTACAAAACAAAAGGTAACCATGAGTTTATCGAGGCTCATCGCCGGCTTCGTGCGTCAGCATTGGCCGGCGTATGCCGCCGCTGCCGTCATGCTGACAGGCGTGGCAACACTGAACGTCTGGATTCCGCGCCGCGTGGGCGCCATCATCGACGCGCTGGCCGCCCACCGCATGACGGCGGCCGAACTGTGGCTTGAACTGCTGACCCTGCTCGCCGTCGGCGTCGTCATCTACTTCCTGCGCGTGGGCTGGCGCATCACCCTGTTCAAGGCCGCCTACCAGCTGGGCGTGATGCTGCGCACGCGCTTCTACACGCGCATGTCGCAGCAGGGCGCGTCGTTCTACCAGAACCAGCGCACGGGCGACCTGATGGCGCTGGCGACGAACGACATCGACGCCATCGAAATGGCCGCCGGCGAAGCCATGCTGGCCGGCTTCGACGGCACTTTGACCCTGCTGATGGTGCTCGGCATCATGCTGCTGGGCGTGGACTGGCGCCTGGCCTGCATCGCCCTCTTGCCTTTCCCGCTGATGGGACTGGCCTTCTGGCGCATCTCGAGCCATATCCACACGGCGTCGACGGATTCGCTGAAACGCTTTTCCGCGCTGAACGACCATGTGCAAGAGTCCTTGTCGGGCGTGCGCACCTTGCGCGCGCTGGGCCTGGAAGAGCGCAGCAGCAAGCAGTTTTCCACGCTGGCCGGCCACGCAGCCAACGCCAGCCTGACGGCGCAGCGCTGGGAAGCGGCGTACGAACCGGCCGTCGGCCTGACCCTGACGGCCGCCACGGCGCTGACCCTGGGCCTGGGCGGCTACCTCGTGTGGCAAGACCAGCTGACCATCGGCGCGCTGACAAGCTTTTCCATGTACCTGGGCCAGCTGATCTGGCCCATGTTCGCCGCCGGCTGGGTGCTCTCGCTGATCGAACGGGGCCGCGCCGCCTGGCAGCGCTTGCAGCCGATGCTGGACGCGCCGCTGGCCATCGACGACCACGGCACCATCGCCACGCTCACGCCCGGCCCCCTGCAATTGCAGGACGTCGGCTTTGCCTACGCGGGCCAGACGGCGCCGGCCCTGTCCGGCATCTCGCTGCGTTTGCAGCCGGGCCAGACCCTGGGCTTGGTGGGCCCGACGGGCAGCGGCAAGTCGACCCTGCTGCGCGTGCTGCTGCGCCAGGTGACGCCGCAATCAGGCCAAGCCACGTGGAATGGCCAGCCGCTCGACGCCTACACCCTGCACGCGCTGCGCGCGGCCATCAGCTGGGTGCCGCAAGAGTCGTTTTTATTCTCCGCCACCATCGCCGACAATATCGCCCTGGCCCGCCCCGGCGCCACGCGCGAGGAAGTGGAACGGGCGGCGCAGCTGGCCGACATCCATGCCGATATTTTGCAGTTCCCCGATGGCTATCAGACGCACGTGGGCGAGAAAGGCATCACCCTGTCCGGCGGCCAGCGCCAGCGCGTGGCGATTGCCCGCGCGCTCTTGGCCGACAACGGCTTGCTGCTGCTCGATGATGCGCTGTCCGCCGTCGACACGGGCACGGAAACGCGCATCCTGCAGCACCTGGAAGAACTGCGCGCCCGCCGCCCCGAGCGCAGCGCCATCATCGCCAGCCACCGCCTGAGCGCCGTCGTCAACGCGGACCTGATCCTGGTGCTGCGCGACGGCCACGTCACGGAAACGGGCAACCACGACGCGCTGATGCAGCGCGACGGCTGGTATGCCAGCCAGTGGCGCTATCAACAACTGGAGGCCAGCCTCGATGCCATCTAAGACAGTACAAACAGATACAGCCACCCAATCCGTGCGCCGCCAGGCCGCGCAAGCGATCGGCCTGCTGCGCCGCGCCGCCGCGCCCGACCTGCGCCATTTGTATTGGGCCACGTTCTGGCTGATCATCGCCGCCGCCCTCGAAGTGACGGGACCGATCCTGGGCAAGGCCCTGATCGACCAGCATCTGCTGCCGCGCCACCTCGACTGGACGCGCATGTCATTGCTGCTGGGCGGCTGCCTGCTGACGGGCTGGGTCGCGTCCGGCCTGCGCTATCTGCAGCTGGTGCGCCTATCCGGCCTGGCCATGCGCTCGGTGCAGCGCCTGCGCGAAACCGTGTACCAGCACGTGCTGCGCCTGCCGATGAGTTTTTTCGACCGCGCCATCACGGGGCAGCTGGTCAGCCGCGTCACCAACGACACGGAAGCCGTGAAATCGCTGTACGTGCAGGTGCTGTTCGTCATCCTCGACAGCTCCATCGTCCTGATCGGCACGATGGCCGCCATGGCTTTTCTCGACTGGCGGCTGATGCTGATCGTGCTGGCCCTGCTGCCGGCCGTGCTGGTGATCGTCTTCCTGTACCAGCGCTGGAGCGCGCCGGCCGTCACGCGCGCACGCGCCCTGCGCAGCGAGATCAACGGCCAGATCGCCGAATCGATCGGCGGCATGAGCGTGCTGCAGGCGAATAACGCGGAAAAGCGCTTCGGCGCGCGCTTCACGGGCATCAACCAGGACCACTACACGGCGCGCATGCAGGAATTGCGCGCCAACGCCTGGCTGCTGCGCCCCGCGCTCGACATGCTCAACATCGTGCTGCTGGCCGTCGTCATCTTCAGCTTCGGCCGGCGCGAGATGGGCGCCGTGGAAGTGGGCGTGCTGTATGCGTTCATCAGCTACATCGCGCGCGTGATCGAACCGCTGATCCAGATCACGATGCAGTTCAGCCAGTTGCAGCAGTCAGTGGTGGCCACGGCCCGCGTCTCGGCCCTGCTCGACGAGGCACAGGCGCTCGAACATGCGCAGGGGCGGGAAACTCCGGCCCTGCGGCAGGCGCAAACGGGCAGCGAGCTGCCCGCCGTCGACATCAGGAAGCTGACCTTCGCCTACGTGGAAAACCAGCCCGTGCTGCACGAGCTGTCGCTGACGATACCGCAAGGTGCGTTTTTCGGCATCGTCGGCCACACGGGCAGCGGCAAGTCGACCCTGCTGTCCTTGCTGCTGCGCTTTTACCCCGTCACGCAGGGCAGCATCGCCATCAATGGCGTGGCCCTCGACAGCATCGACAACGAGCACTTCCGCGCCGACGTGGGCCTGGTGCCGCAAGACCCGTTCCTGCTGGCCGCCTCGGCGCGCGAAAACATCGACATGGGCCGCGGCTACACGCAGGCACAGATCGAGACGGCCGCGCGCGCCGCGCATGCGCACGACTTCATCGCGGCGCTGGAACACGGCTACGACACGCCGCTGGGCGAAGGCGGCTCGCGCCTGTCGTCGGGGCAGAAGCAACTGATCGCCATTGCCCGCGCGCTGGCCGGCCAGCCGCGCATCTTGCTGCTCGACGAAGCGACATCGCGCATCGATAGCCAGACGGAGCAGATCGTGCAGCTGGCCCTCAACGAGTTGCGCGGCAAGGTCACCATCATCGCCATCGCCCACCGCCTGTCGACCATCCGCGAGGCCGACCGTATCATCGTGCTCAATCACGGCCGCATCACGGAAGCGGGGCCGCACGACGCCCTGATGCAGATCGAAGGCGGCCTGTACCAGCGCCTGTACCTGCTGCAGCAGCTGGCGCAGTAGTAGCGCCTTGTCAATGCCGGCTGTGTGCACTTTCGCAAATTTCTGCGGTGCGCATGATATTTCTTGATTGCAACAGAATATAATCTGTTACAGACAGGTGGTCATTGCGGGAGCGGGACGTTGGCAGGCAGACAGAGACGGGCATCATGGCGAAAGGCGCATTGGCTGCTGGTATTGGCCTGCATGCTGCCGCCTGCCGCGCATGCCCAGGCCGGCAGCAACCTCGAGGAGTATCTGACCGCCGTGCGCGACGATGGCCGCTTCGTGCCCGCGCGCGCCCTGCAGCGCCTGCAAGAAGTCGAGACGCAGGCGCGCAGCGCCCCCTTGCCCGTACGCGCGGAATTCCTGACCCAACTGAGCCACGCCCGCATGCGCCTGGGGCAGAATGATATCGCCATGCAGCTGGCCGAAGAGCTGATCGCCTACGCCCGCCTGAACAAGAGCGACGTGGCGCTGGCGAAAGGCATGCTCAACAAGGCCTACATCACGTTTGCCCGGAACGAGCGCCGCGCCTCGCACCTGCTGGCCTTTGAGGCGGAAAAGATCGCCAACCGCACGGACGACCTGCCCGTGCGCGTGCAGGCGGCCATCAGCGCAGGGCAGTCGTGGGCCGAGGAAGGCAATTTCCCGTTTGCGCTGACCAAGCTGCAGGCGGCCGTCGACCTGGCGCGCCAGAGCAAATCCCCGTCCAGCCTGGCCGCCGCCCTGAATGCCCTCACCCTGCTGTACACGCAGATGCGCGAATACGACAAGGGGTTCGAGGTGCTCGACGAATTGCTGGCCGTGTCCAGCACCCTGGCGTCGCCGGGCCGCATGGCGCAGGCGAAGAATACGGAATACGGGCTGGCGCTCGACGCGCGGCAGCCGCGGCGGGGCCAGCGCGCCCTGCTGGCGGCCCTGGCGCTGGAACGCCAGCTGGGCGCGCGCGGCATGGTGGCCGTCACCCTCGTCAATCTGTCGGACAGCTACCTGAAGGAAGACGACTACGGGCAAACCTTGCGCTACGCGAATGAAGCCATCACGGCGGCGCGCCTCGTCAACGATGAACAGGTGGAGGCGACGGCAAGGCTCAATATCGGCCAAGCGCTGATCGGCCAGGGACGGTTGCAGGAAGGCAAGCAAAGCGTGGCCACTGGCCTGGCCTACTACGAACGCACGGCCAACCAGCCGGAAATGCAGGCCGTGCTGCTGGAGTACGGCATGGCGCTGGAAAAGGCGGGCGACCTGCGCGGCGCCGTCACGGCGTACCACCGCGAGCGCGGCATTTCCAACCAGCTGTTCGAAAAGCAGCGGCAAAAGGCCGTGTATGAGCTGCAAGAAAAGTATGAGGCGGAAAAGAAACAGCGCCAGATCGAACTGCTGAGCCGCGAAAATCAGCTGAAGAGCACGGAAATCGACAACCGCCGCCTGCAGCAGCGCGTGTGGTGGCTGCTGGCGCTGGTACTGGCCATGGCGTCCGCCATCGTCGGCTTGCTATACCGCAAGGTGCGCCACGCGAACGTGCAGCTGAAGGTGAAAAACCAGGAACTCAAGCGCCAGAGTTCGCGCGACCCGCTGACGGCCCTGTACAACCGCCGCCATTTCCAGGAATTCATGCGCAGCCATGCGGGCAAGCCGCAGCCATCCTATGCCGGCGGCGATGTCGTGGGCGCGCTGTTCCTACTCGATGTCGACCATTTCAAGCATATCAACGACGGCTACGGCCATGCGGCGGGCGACCTCGTGCTGACGACGATCGCCGAAACCTTGCACGACGTGTTGCGCGAAACGGACATGATCGTGCGCTGGGGCGGCGAGGAATTCCTCGCCTTCCTGCCGGCCGTCGCGCGCGACGGGCTCGACGACATCGCACGGCGCATCCTCAACGGCATGGCGGCGCAAAGCATCGACTACCAGGGGCAGGCCATCCAGGTGCACGTGTCCGTCGGCTTTGCGCCTTATCCGCTGGCGCCGCTGGGACGGCCCCTCACGTGGGAGCGCAGCGTCAACCTGATCGACATGGCGCTGTACCTGGCCAAGGCGCACGGGCGCAACCGGGCGTATGGCTTGCGCGGTTTTCGGCAGGTGGAAAAAACGACACTGGAAGCGGTGGAGCAAGACCTGGAACGCGCATGGCGCGACGGCTTTGTCGATTTGAGCGTGGTGCTGGGGGGAACGGACGGGATGGACAAGACAGGGACGACCGTATCAGGCGGCCAGGCCAGCGAAGGCGTCGCCGCAGCCGCCATCACCTGACGGCAGCTGCGGGGCGCGCTGATGACGACGATTACTTGTGCGCGGCGTCCTGCATCTTTTCGCCGGCTTTTTCCACTTTCTTGCCCACGGCATCGGCCGCTTCGCTCATTTTCTTGTCCGCGTCAGCGGCGACCTGGTCCATCTTGGCGCCCGTATCGGCAGCGGCCTGGCTCACGGCGGCGTCGGCCTTGGTAGCGGCATCCTTGATGTCGGCTTCAGCCTTGGCGGCGGCCGCATCGATCTTCTGGCCAGCCTGTTCCGCAGGACCGGCGGCGGCGACATCATCCTTCTTCTGGCAGGCAGCCAGTGCCACAACCATCATCCCGGCGGCGCACACGGTCATCCAATTTTTGCTTGCTTTCATGGTATTCCCTTTCGTTGTTATCAAAAGACACAGATCAGTTCGCAATATACACCTGCCTAAAATTTTCTAGCGTGCGCTAACGCACATAAAAACAGGCTTTTGTGGCGTAGTTGTAAGCAATGGTATCTTGATATCTTTTAGCCATGTTTTCCCTGTGCCGGGCGAGGTTCCCGATAGCCATCCGTCAGGGTGTGCAGGAAGGCGATCACGTCGGCGATCTCCCTGTCGTTCAGGGCTGGCGCCTGGCCCGGCTGGCGGTCGAACGGCGCTTCCACGTTCACGTTCGCCGCCAGGCCGGGCGGCAGGTCGTCGTATTTGCGCACCTTGCCGTTTTTATCCATCGGATACCATTTTTGCGGCGCCGTATCGCGCTGCACGTAAAAGCGCAGCACCTGCTCCAGGCTGGTAAAGCTGCCGTTGTGGAAAAACACCTTGCGCAGGGCGACGTTGCGCAGGGACGGTGTCTTGAAGCTGCCGCAGTACTCCTTATGCGCCATCAAGTCGGTGCGGTCCGGGCCGCACAAGCCCATGTCGAAGTACGCGGGGTCCGCGTTGACAGGCAGCTTGCCATTGCGCGGCACACCGATATTGATCAAGCCGTAATCGGTAAACTGGGGAAAGGCGCCGCCGGAAGTAATCTCGCTGATGTGGCAGGACGCGCAATTGCCCTTGCGTTCATCGTTGAACAGGGCCAGGCCGCGCGCTTCCTGCGGACTCAAGACGGCCTGCTTGCGCAGCACGGCGTCGTACTTGCTCGTATATGGATAGAAGTCCAACGGGCTTTCCTGGAACACTTCCAGCGACATCAACGCCCAGCGCAGCGCCTGGCCCGGCTGCGCGAAGATATCCGCGCCATACGTCTGGCGGAACTGCGCCGCCAGGGGGCCGGCCTGCAATTTGGCGACGACGGCGGCCGCATCGCGGTTGCCCATTTCGCGTTTGGAGAGCAAGGGCGCCAGCGCCTGCTCGTGGCCGGACTGGGCGCGGCCATCCCAGTTGCGCCCGCCCGTGGGCCCCGCGTCGACGCTGTCGTCGCCATCGTCGTCGTGATAGTGCTCGGTGAAGGCGGGCGCCGTCTGCAGGTAGCGCAGCGAGGGCGCGGCGCGCGTGCCCGCATCTTTTAGCTCTGGTCCCCCCAGCTGCACCGCCAGCCCATTCGGCGGGCCATACGCGTGCTCGGGACTGTGGCAGCTGGCGCACGACATTTTTCCTGAGACAGACAGGCTGGGCTCGAAAAACATGGCCCGTCCCATGGCCGTCATCTGGGCCACGGAAGGCTGGCGTTGCAGGGTGGGCGCGTAGGCGCCCGACAGATAGGCGGGCTTGGCGACGGCTTCTTTTTGCGCTGCAGGATGGCAGGCGGCCAGCAGACAGGCGGCCACGGCGGCAAGCAGCAAGGTGGAGTTCGTTTTCATCATGGGCTGGCAGCGTAGCAACGGCATGTGACAGCTGCGTGACAAAACCCTGCAAAACCTAATGTATCAAGTCCGTACATTACGTCATGTAACAGGGACTGACATGTCACGCAGCTGACATATTGCCTGCCTAGCATGCGACGTTTTCCACCCAAAAGGCATGCACATGAAACCGTACTCCCGCCCCGTCTTACGTCCCCTGCCTATCTTGCTGTCGCTGGGCCTGGCCGCCTGCGGCAGCAACTATGCGATCACGCCCAGCACCACGGGCCAGGTGATCGGCAGCTACTATGAAAACGCCCAGGTATGCCTGGAAAGCGCCAGCGCCAAACTCACGTGCGACAGCGCCTCCAGCCCCGTGCGCACGGCCGCCGACGGCAGCTACACCTTGGACGGCCAGGGCGCCGTGCTGGTGACCATCGGCACGGACGCGATCCGCCATGAAGTCGTCGGCGACGCAGGCACCAAGGTCACGCAAAAACTGCTGCTGCGCGCCCCCGCCGGCCACAGCGCTTTCGTCAGCGCCCTGTCGACGGAACTGGCGCAAGTCATGGATGGCAATGGCGGCGACTTTGCATCCGCCAGCGGCAAGCTGGCCGCGCGCATCGGCGTGTCCGAAGCGGGCCTGGCGTCGGACTTCAACAAGGCCAGCGGCGACGAGCTGGCGAAACTGAAGGCGGAAAACGCCAGCGTGACGGCCTTGATCGCCAGCGCCAGCACGCAGGCGGCGCCCGCCGATATGCTGGCCGCACTGAATAGCAGCTTGGCGCTGAACAATATCCAGACCATCGTCGTCATCTATGCGGAAAACCGCGGCTTCGACAATCTGTACGGCCTGTTCCCGGGCGCGAACGGCGTACCGGGCGTCAACCCCACGTCAAGCGCCGCCTATGTGCCGCAGAAAGACATCGACGGCAGCACCCTGCCCGTGCTGCCACCCACCTGGGGCGGCATGACGGCGGCCGGCCAGAGCACCGTCATCACGCAGGCGCAATCGGCCAACCTGCCCAACAAGCCGTTCCAGATCGACGACGCCAGCAGCCCGCTGTACCTGCCGCAATCGGTGATCACGCGCGACCTGGTGCACCGCTTCTACAACAACCAGATGCAGATCAACGGCGGCGCCAACGACAAGTTCGCCGCGTATTCCGATGCGGGCGGCCTGTCGATGGGCTATTACGACGGCAGCAAGATGCAGCTGTGGGACATCGCGAAACAATATGCGCTGGCCGACAACCTGTTCATCGGCGCCTTCGGCGGCTCCTTCCTCACGCACCAGTACCTGATCTGCGCCTGCGCGCCCACGTATCCGAACGCCGACACGTCGGTGGCGAAAGGCTTGATCGCCAAGATCGACGTCGACGCCAACGGCAACTTCGTGCGCCTGACGCCATCCGCCACGGCGCCAGGCACGGTCTTGAACGGTGCGCCCGCCTATGCCAACGACGGCGCGCTGACACCGGCCGACAGCACGGGCATGTTCTACGCCGTCAATACCATGCAGCCGCCGTTCCAGCCCAGCAGCAACGCGCCCGCCTCGGGCGACAGCAGCAAGCTGTATGCGGACACGGGCAAGGCCAACACCCTGCCGCCGCAAACGCAGACGAATATCGGCGACCTGCTCTCTGGCAAGAACATCGACTGGGCCTGGTATGCGGGCGCCTGGAAGGACACGACGGCCCTGGCCACGGCCAGCGCGCGCGCCGGCAGCTTCCCGAATCCGCCGAACTTCCAGTTCCACCACCAGCCGTTCAATTACTTTGCCAACATGGACCCCGTAAAGGCGCCCGCCTACCGCGCCGCCCACCTGCGCGACTTCGACAGCCAGTTCCTCAGCGACGCGGGCGCCGGCAAGTTACCGCCCGTGACCTTCTACAAGCCGCAGGGCAATTTGAACCAGCACCCGGGCTACGCCAGCGTGGCCGACGGCGATGCGCACATCGCCAGCGTCATCGCCCAGCTGAAGAAAAGTCCGCAATGGAAAAACATGCTGGTCATCGTCACCTACGATGAGAACGGCGGCTTTTATGACCACGCCGCACCGCCGAAGGGTGACCGCTGGGGTCCGGGCACGCGCGTGCCGGCCATCCTCGTCTCGCCGTACGTGAAAAAGGGCTTGGTCGACCATACGCAATACGATTCGGCCTCGATCCTGCGCGCCATCACGCACCGCTTCGCCCTGCCCGTGCTCGATGGCTTGAGCACGCGCGACAAGGCGCTGGTGGCCAATGGCGGCAAGCCGATGGGCGACTTCAGCGCCGCGCTGGCGCTGGTGCCGCAAGAGTAAGACTGAGTAAGGCTGAAAAATTCGCCCGCCCGGTTTGACCGCGGCGGGCGTTTTACATGCTGGCGCTACTGGCCGGGTGACGCATCGAGCAGCGAGCGTTCGAGCAATTGCGACAGCGCTGTGCGCAGCGCCTGCGTGCGCGCCGCCAATTCCGGCCGCTTGTAGCGCTCGGCGGCGATCAGGCTGTTTTCCAGGCAGACGCGGTCGCCCCTGGCAAGGCAAGCGTCGGCCAGGTCGAGCTGGGCGCTCGCTTGCGCCACTTTCACCTTGGCGTCGATTTCCAGGGTGTCGGGATCGTCGCCCCAGCGTTTCACGTAGATGGCCAGGCGCGTGGCGGCCAGATCCGGCTTGCCCGCATCGAGCGCCTGCTTGACGCTGTCTTGCAGCGCCGTCCACGCCTGCGCACGCTGCTGTTGCTTGTCGCACGCGGCGGCAGACTTGGTGATGCTCGCCTGCAAGCGCTTGATCTGTGCGGCGGGCGCCTTGGCGCTTTTCAGCACGGCCAGCGCGCTGCGCGCCCCATCGAGGTCGCACTGCGCCGCCAGCGCAGTGGCGGCCTCGACCTGTTCCGCCACGCTGGCCGGCTTGTCGGCGGGCTTGTTATAAAACCAGATGCCGGTCAGCACCACCGCCGCCGCAATCCACGTGCGCAAGCGCACGGGCGGGCGCGGCGGCGGCACCGAACCCTTGCCGGCAGGCTTGGCGGGCGGCGCCTTGGCCGGCGCGGCAGGCGCGGCAGGCGCTGGCGGCAAGGGTACTGGAGGGACAGGCTTGGGAGCAGGCGCGGCAGCGGGCTGCGGTGCAGGCTGCGGCATGGGAATGGGCGGAGCTACGGGCACCGGGGGCGGCGCCACTGCTTTCTCCAGAACAGGTGCTTGCGCCAGCTGGCGCGCGCCGCAAAACGGGCAATGCGCCACGCGCAGCGGCAAGGGTTGGCCGCACGCGGCGTTGATGCAAACGTCATTCACTGTTTCAAGCACATTCCAACCTTTTCCTGGAGTCATTCCACTGCGTTCTGCCGCAATATTACCTTACGCAAGCATCACAACGGCGCACCCGCACCGTGTTCCACGGCCTTGATACCGATCAAAAAGCATCGGCCGCCGCGGCCTAAGCTGGAAGCACCGGCCAAGGACAAGGAGAACGCCATGCCAGCCCACCTGATCATCGAAGACGGCCAGCCCTGGTGGGACAGCGCCGATATCTGGGTCGTGCCGGGCACTGATCCGAATGGCCCGCCCGGTGCGCCCATCGCCGGCACCAGCAATTACCTGTGGGGCCGCGTGCACAACACGGGCAACAGCGCCTCGAACGGCGTGCGCGTGGATTTTTACTGGGCCGATCCTTCCGGCCAGATCGCCGTCGGCGCCGCCACGCAGGTCGGTTCCGCGTTTGCGGACTTGCCGCCCGGCGCCACGCAGGAAGTGCTGTGTCTGGTGCCGTGGATCCCCGTCATCGTCAATGGCGGCCACGAATGCCTGCTGGCCGTGGCCCATGGCCCGGGCGACGTCAACCCGCTGCCCGATCCCCTTCCCAACGGCTTTCCCTTCCAGCCCAAGCAGCACGAGCAGATCGCCCAGCGCAATGTCACCGTGGTGCTGGCGGCAAGACGCGCGCAATTGCTGAGCATCGCGGTCGCGGCCCTGCCCCGTGCGACGAAAAAAGTGGAGCTGCAGATTGAATATGGCGGCGAGCTGCCCGAGCGCCTGCTGGCCACCCTGGGGCTGGAGCGGTGGCAGCCGGCCAGGGACGCACGCCTGGTAGCGGGCCTGGTGCGCACGCCGCATTGCAATGGCGATGCGCCCGGCGAGCAAAAGCTGGTGCTGGAAGTGCCGCGCGGCCAGGCGCAGGCCGTGTACCTGAGCGTGCGCGCCGAAGCCTTGCCGCCACGCCAGTATGCGCTGCTGCGCGTGCTGGAAACGCGCGACGGCAAGGTCATGGGTGGCGTTACGTATGTCGTCACCGATCTCGAGAACGAGCAAGCTCAAGAGCCCGCGCAAGAACAGCACAGCCCCGAGGAGCAAGCATCATGAGCGATACCCCCCTGCAGGTGCTGACGCGGCCGTTCGCGATCGAGCCCGTCACCAATATCATGCTGCCCGATGGCATCTTCGACAATGCCATCTATGGCTTGCGCATCGCCGCCCACGTCACCAATATGTCCGGCAGCGCCCTGACGAATGTCACCGTGTACCTGGAAAGCGTGGGCGACCCCGGCATCGTGCCCGTGGCGCACACCTTTTTCTTTGCCAGCATTCCCGCCGGCGCGGCCATGCTGGTCATGTGGGATGCCGACTTCCAGCATGCGGCGCCCGGCAAGCGCCTGGTCAGCTTTGTCGCCAAGGCGGACGGCCACACGCCGCACCGCTCGATCCAGCAAATCTTCGTGTCGCAGACGCGCTTCGACAGCGCCACCAACACCTACACGTGCACGGTCGAGGAAGGCACGCTGGAACTGTCCAAACCGCAAGGCCACCTGCCGGGCAAGCGCTGGGGCAGCACGGGCACGGATGGGAAGGAGTGCCGCTGCCCGCCCGGCCTGGGTCCCATCGTGCCGACCGGCATGACCCTCGTCTGGACGCCGAACCCCGCTTATGCGGGCACGCACGGAGACTTGCCGTTTTCCGACCCGTGGTGGAAAGTGCTCGCCATCATCATTGCCATCATCGCCGCATTGGTGGCCATCATTGCCGCCGCGCTCGGTTCGGGCAAGGCCAGCTTCAGCGTGGGCGGCACCTTCGAGGAAACCGATCCCAGCGTCGATTGCTGCTCACTCGAGGGGGCCGGCTCGGGCCAGCCCGAATTCACGGTGGCGGGCGTGGCCTCGGCCATCGCCTCGGGCGCCATCGCCGTCGCCTGCTCCGATATCGCGGACCCGTTCTGGCGTGGCCAGGAAGCAACACCACCGGCCGCCGGCGAACTGACCCTGGCCGAGCGCGTGGTGGCGAAATGGGTGTTGCCGGAGGCGCCAAACGCTGGCCTGCCCTACACGGCCGACATCAGCTGGGAATATCAGCGTTTCACGACGGGCGCCACCTACCAGCATGCCGTCACCGAAACGCAAGTCAACATCCACGTGGCGGGGCCCGTGGAGACGGATACGCCCGCCGTCGTGCAGGCCTACGAACCGTTGTGGATACGCGCCAGCTTCAAGCGCGACAATGGTAATGTCTTCCGCGGCACGGAACTGTACGCCTTCGTGCTATTCCAGGCGCCGCAAGGCCTGTATTTCGTCGAATCGCTGACCGACGACGGCCTGGGCTTCGACCCGGGCGCCAACGATGGCGTCTACGCAGGCAGCCTGGACTTGAAGCGCGCTTACCGCACCCTGCTGCAATATGATCAAAAGGTCTATGGCACGTGGCGAGTCTTCGTCTTCGCCCAGGACGTCAACCTGACCAAGCCCGGCACGCCGCCCGAAATCGCCGCCCAGCACATCGGCGGCATGTTCGTCGCCAGCGCCATCGAAATCACCTTCGACGACACCCTGCCCTGCCCGCTCAAGGCGCAGGCGAATATCGTCGTGGTGTAGTGATAAGCGAGGTCAGGCGTAGGTCGCGTAGGTCGGATTAGCGGGGCAAAGCCCCGCGTAATCCGACAATATTGTTGGCACCGCGCGCACGCGAAAGGCAACAGAGGAAGTATCCTGGGGCAGGCAACATCTCCCCGGCCTTGTATCAGCCGCCCTTAAACCTTGACGCTTTCAGCCTTGGCAATGACCGTGCGCGGAATAATATCCGTCGCCGGGCAAGTATCCATCGCATCCGAATACGCAAGCCAGCGCTGCAGGCTTTCCATGCGGCGAATCGTGATGCCCTTGCCATTGATGTAGCCGATCTGCTCGAAATTGGCGGGGCTGGTGGTCAGCTTCGACACGGTGGGCGCATTGTCGACCAAGCGGTCGTAGGCCTTGCGCGCCTTGTGCTCCCACTTGGCCAGCACGGGGTCGTCAAAGCGGTTGCTTTCAAAATACACGGTGATGGTGCGGTCGTGGTTGGCAAAACCGACGATGGCCGCACCCTTGCGTATGGTCAACAGGACATCTTCCTTGACGCCCGTGACGGGAACGAAGACGGCGGCGCGCCCATCCGTATCCGGCCGCTCCATGGGAATATCTTGTCCGATTATGCTCATCGCATCACACTCTTAGTTCTGGCTTGTCAGCCTGTTGTATTGATATGATTCTGTGGAACCGCGCCTGGCGCAAACGGGCTCTACCGCTGCTCCCTGCCCTGTCCAAGCTCGCCGTCAGGCGGTTTATCAATAATACATTGCCGTGTGGCACTACACAAGATCACCCGCGCCACAGGCAAGCGGCCCTACGCCCGATGGCGAATGGCGGCGCCCGCGGCAATCGCCTTATAATGCCGTGTTTACTTCACGTCCCCACCTTCGCACCATGACGCTTCCCGAGAATGACACCAGCCGGCTCGACGCCATCAGCGCCGCCGCCACCGAAGTGGCCGCGCAAAACGTGGCCGACCTGCTGGCCATGGCCATCTGCCACCGCCCGGACGAACCGTCCCTGATCGTCTGCGACAAGCGCAGCTGGCTCAACGTCGTGCTGACGGAAGCGTATCGCCAGGCCTTGCCGGACGCGACCTTCATCGATTTCGACGAGGTCACGCCCGAGGCCGTGCTGGCCGCGTTTGCCGAACTGCCGGCCGGCAGCCTCGTCGTGCTGATCCAGTCGACCAGCTTCCGCCTGGAAGCGTTCCGCATCCGCATCGAGCTGTTCAAGCGTGGCCTGAAGGTCATCGAGCACGTGCACCTGTCGCGCATGCCCGGCGTGCAGGGGCTGCACTACATCGCCTCGCTGGCCTACGACCCCGCCTACTACCGCGGCGTCGGCCATGCGCTGAAGGCGCGCATCGACGGCGCCCGCCACGGCATGGTCGACAGCGGTGGCGAGCAGCTCGTGTTTGCTTCGCCATTCGAATCGGCCAAGCTCAATATCGGCGACTACAGCGGCATGAACAATATCGGCGGCCAGTTCCCCCTGGGCGAAGTATTCACGGAAGCGCAGGATCTGGAAGCCGTGAACGGGCGCGTGCGCATCTTTGTTTTCGGCGACACGCACTTCATGGTCAACCGTCCCGACACGCCGATCACGCTGATCATCGACAAGGGCCGAGTCACGGGCACGGAAAACGCCACGCCGGAATTTACCGCCATGCTGGAGATCATCCGCGCGCACGAAGGCGAAGTGTGGGTGCGCGAACTGGGCTTCGGCATGAACCGCGCCTTTTCGCGCGAACAGCTGGTCAACGACATCGGCACGTATGAGCGCACGTGCGGCATCCATCTGTCGCTGGGCGCCAAGCACGGCGTCTACACGAAGCCACAATTCAAGCGCAAGGATGCGCGCTACCACGTCGATATCTTCGCCGTCACCGAAGCCGTCTATCTCGACGACGAGCGCGTGTACGCCGATGGCGCGTGGACGGTGGAGCCGGTCGCTATCAATTGACCCTCAGCTGAAAAAACCCGCCGCTTCCAGCTCGCGGTCCCACGGCGGCACGGGCTGGTATTCGGCCACGAGGAAATCGATCAGCGCGCGCACCTTGGGCGACGGCTGGCGGCTGGCCGGATACAGGGCGCTCAAGTGATTGAGCGGCAGATCCCAGCCGGACAGCACGGGCACCAGGCTGCCATCGAGCAGATTGCGCCAGGCGAGGAACGTGGTGCTGTAGACGATGCCGAGTCCCCGCTGCGCCGCCTGGTGCAGCACCAGCCCGTTATTCGCCGTAAAACCCGCCTGTACGCGCACGTTCACTTCTTCGCGCGACGCTCCCTCTCCACGCTGGAAATGCCAGTTCGTGCCATCGGTCAGGTGGCTGAAATGCAGGCACTGGTGCTGCAGCAAATCCTGCGGCGTCTGCGGCACGCCCCATTGCGCCAGGTAGGCGGGGCTGGCGCACAGCACGGCGCGGCACGGCGCCAGCGGCCGCATGGCCAGCGCGCTGCTGTCCGGGATACCTCCCACGCGTATCGTCAAGTCAAAACCGTGGCGTATCGGGTCAAGCAGAGCGTCGTCGACAAACAACTCGGCCTGCACCTGCGGGTGCAGCAGGCTGAAACGGGCAACGGCATCGGCCAGCCACGCGCTGCCGAAACTTGACGGCGCCTGGATGCGCAGCGGCCCGGCCAGCTCCGCCCCCGCTCCCGCCTGCGCCACGTGCGCCACCATGCGCGCCGCTTCCTGCGCCTGGCTGACGGTGGCCATGCACGGCGCCAGATAGGCGCGGCCCGCGTCCGTCAAGCTCACTTCGCGCGTGGAGCGGTGCAGCAGGCGCGCATGCAGGCGTTCTTCCAGCTGCATGATGGTCTTGCTGACCATGGCCCGCGTCAAGCCCAGGCGCTGCCCGGCCACCGTGAAGCTGCGCTGGCGCGCCACTTCGACAAAAATTTCCATCGCTTTTAATTGATCCATGTCAAAGATTGTCTTCGTTTTGGCGACAATCTGTCAACCGCTGGGCGATTGTTTGCCGCCCTCGCCCATCCTACAATGGCGCTTTCCACTGACTTCAGGAGCCGCCGCCATGCTAACGATCGAACAACAAGAACAGTATCAACGCGACGGCTACATCATCCTGCCCGGTTTCAAGGGTGCGGACGACATCGCCGCCCTGCGCGCGCGTGCCGAGCAGATTGTCAACGAATTCGATCCCAGCCTGAGTCAATCCATCTTCACCACGCGCGACCAGGCAAAGAACACCAACGATTATTTCCTCGCGTCCGACAACACCATCCGCTGCTTCTTCGAGGAAGAAGCGTTCGGTCCGGACGGCCAGTTGAAGCAGGCCAAATCGCTGTCGATCAACAAAATCGGCCACGCCATGCACGACCTGGACCCCGTCTTCCGCGCTTTTTCGGCCGATCCGAAACTGGCTGAAGTGGCACGCGACCTGGGCCTGGCGGACGCGCAGGTGTGGCAATCGATGTACATCTTCAAGCAGCCCGGCATCGGCGGCGAAGTGCGCTGGCACCAGGACGCCACGTATTTCGAAACCACGCCGATCAGCGTGACCACGTTCTGGTTCGCGCTGGAAGACGCGACCCTGGAAAACGGCTGCCTGTGGGCGGAACCGGGCGGCCACCGCGGCCCCCTGCGCGAACGCTTCATCCGCAACGGCGACCAGGTGCGCGTGGAAAAACTCGATGCCATGCCGTGGCCCGACGACAGCACGGCCGTGCCGCTGGAAGTGAAGGCGGGCGCCCTCGTCTGCTTCCACGGCTTGCTGCCCCATTACAGCGCGCCGAACCGCTCGCCCGTGTCGCGCCACGCCTACACCTTGCACGCCACCGACGGCCGGACACAATACGCGGCCCACAACTGGATCCAGCGCGACGACTCCTTCCCCGTGCGGGGCTTCGTCTGATGCGCATCGACGTCTTCGCCGCCCACTGGGGCAATAACGCGCTGCCGCCCGACGTCTTCATCGACAGGGTAGCGGCGGCCGGCTTCGATGGCATCGAGATGTCGCTACCGCTCGACGCCGCCCTGCGCGAGGAATGGACGGACCGCATCGCCAAGGCGGGACTGCAACTGATCGCCGCGCAGTGGGAAACCGTGTTCCACAGCGACTTCGCGCTGCACCGCGCCGCTCTCGCCGAACTGCTGGAAAACGCCTGCCTGGCACGCCCCGTGCTGGTCAACACGCACACGGGCAAGGATTTTTATACGCAGGCGCAAAACGCAGAACTGCTCGACCTGGCCGCCGCCATCTCAGCCAGGCACGGCGTGCCCATCGTGCATGAAATCCACCGCAGCCGTTTCAGCGGCCACCCGATGCTGCTGCTGCCGTATCTGCGGCAGTATCCCGATCTGCCCTTGACGGCCGACCTGTCGCACTGGTGCTGCGCCTGCGAATCGCTGCTGGAAGACCAGCCGCACACGCTGGCACAAGTGCTGCCGCTGGTGCGCCACGTGCACGCGCGCGTGGGCCATGCGCAGGGGCCGCAAGTAGCCGACTTCCGCGCGCCGGAAGCGAAACCTGCGCTCGACGCCCACCTGGCCTGGTGGGATGCCATCGTCGCCCTGCGCCGCGCGGCCGGCGCCGAACGCATGACGTTCACGCCGGAATTCGGCCCCGCGCCGTACACGCAAACCTTGCCGTGGACGCAGCAGCCCGTGAGCGACGCGTGGGAACAGAACGTCGCGATGCTGCAGTTACTACGCCAGCGTTATCCGGCGGACTGAGGAAACTGCGCAAAATTGGCCTGCACGAAATCGATGAAGGTGCGCAGCGGCGCTGGCAGATGGCGCCGGCCCGCATAGTATAAAAACGGGCCGGGAAAGGGCATCGCCCAGTCTTCCAGCACGGGCTGCAGCTGGCCCGCATCGATATACGGCTGCAACCACTCTTCAAACAGATAGACGAGGCCATGGCCGGCGATGGCCATGCTGACCGCAAAATCGGCCGCCGTCGGCGTGACGATCACGGGGCCGTCCGGCTCCACGCTCACTTTTTGCCCGTCCCGCTCGAACTCCCACGGTGGAACCGCGCCACTGAGGAATTTCCCCAGCAGGCAGGCATGCCGCAGCAGGTCGCGCGGATGCACGGGCACGCCGCGCTGCGCCAGGTAGGACGGTGAGCCCGCCACCGCGAAGCGCTGCGTGCGCGGGCCGATGGGGATGGCGATCATGTCCTGCTCCAGCCGCTCGCCATAGCGGATGCCCGCGTCGCAGCCGCTGGCGACGACATCGACAAAATTATTATCGACCACCAGCTCGACCCTGATCTGCGGATAGGCGCGCAAGAACTGGTCGACCATGGGCTGCAAAAAGAAGCGCGCCGCGTTGACCGGCACGTTCAGGCGCAAGGTGCCGCGCGGGCTGTCGCGCAAGTCGTTCAGCACATCGAGCGCGCTGCTCACTTCATCGAGCGCCGGGCGCAAACGCGTCAGCAGCAGCGCACCGGCCGCCGTCGGCGTCACGCTGCGCGTCGTGCGTTCCAGCAGGCGGATGCCCAGCTGCTGTTCCAGCCGCCGCAGCGCTTCGCTCATGGCGGACGCGGACTGCCCGCTGGCCCGCGCGGCCTGGCGAAAACCGTGGTGCCGGGCCACCAGGGCAAAGGCGGCCAGATCGGCCATGGAAGGGTTGTCTGCATGCATGAGTAGCGCTTTCATTGTGCGTAAATGAGTACAGCCTGTGCCGGATTGAACCGATTATCATACAGCGCAATCGGCCTTACGATGGCTGCTCCCTTACTCGACCACCACACAGGAGCTGCCATGCACACGCCTTCCCCCGCCCGCGACCAATTCACGCCCGCCCATTGCGACATCGTATTCAACCGCCTCGGCTACGGCGCCATGCAACTGGCCGGCCCGCACGTCTGGGGACCGCCGAAAGACCGCACCGCCGCCGTCGCCGTGCTGCGCGAGGCCATCGAACTGGGCGTCAACCATATCGACACGTCCGATTTTTACGGCCCGCACGTCACCAACCAGATCATCCGCGAAGCGCTGCATCCCTACCGCGGCGGCTTGACCATCGTCACCAAGATCGGCTTCATGCGCGGCGCCGACCAGTCCTGGCTGCCGGCCGCGTCGCCACAGCAGCTGCGCGACGCCGTGCACGACAACCTGCGCAACCTGGGCCTGGACGTGCTCGACGTGGTCAACCTGCGCGCACCGGGCATGGCTGGCCCGGACGGCTCGTCGCTTGCCGGGCCGCTGGCCACCTTGGTGCAGCTGCAGCGCGAAGGCTTGGTGCGCCATATCGGCCTGTCCAATGTCGATGCGGCCCAGGTGGCCGAGGCACAGCGCATCAGCCCCATCGTCTGCGTGCAGAACCACTACAACCTGGCGTACCGCGCGGACGATGCGCTGATCGACTCCCTGGCCGCGCAAGGCATCGCCTATGTGCCGTTCTTCCCCCTCGGCGGCTTTTCGCCGCTGCAGTCCGATACCTTGAACCAGGCGGCGGCCGCCCTGCAAGCCACGCCGATGCAGGTGGCGCTGGCCTGGCTGCTGCAGCGCGCGCCGAACATGCTGGTCATTCCCGGCACCTCGTCGGTGGCGCATCTGCGTGAAAACGTCGCGGCCGGCGCGCTCAGGCTCGATGCACAGGCGCTGGCGGCATTGAGGTCGCTTGCAACTAAGTAGCGCACTATATATACTGTGCCCATGGATACCACTACCACTACCAACCCCTTGCACCAGGTGCCGCGCCTGGACGGCCAGCTGTGCTTTGCGCTGTACTCGACCTCGCTTGCCATGAACAAGCTGTACCGCAAGCTGCTGCGCAAGCTCGGCCTCACCTATTCGCAATACCTGGTGATGATGGTGTTGTGGGAGCGCGACGGCTTGACGGTGTCGGAAGTGGGCGAGCGCCTGTTCCTCGACTCGGCCACCCTGACGCCCTTGCTCAAGCGCATGGAACAATCGGGCTTGCTCACGCGCACGCGCGCAGCCAGCGACGAGCGCCAGGTCATCATTTCCCTCACGCCGCAGGGCGACCAGCTGCGCCACGAGGCGGCCCTGCTGCCAGAGGCCATCCTGGCGGCCAGCCACTGCAGCGTGGAGCAGGTTGTGGACATGAAACAACAGCTGAACCAGTTGCGCGACAGCCTGATGAAAAGTGAGTGAAAGCTCCGCTTTCCCGAGCAAAATCAGGCAAAACATCACCCTGACAGCGCCACGCAAAAGCTGGCGCGAAATCCGCCTTTCTTTATTACAAATCGATACATGGATGGCCCCACCCTGCGTATAGAATAGTTGCCACTATTTCCTTACAACAACATCAGGGTGATCATGCGCATACTTTTCGGCTCCGTCGCTTCGCTGGCTCTGTGCTTTACCGTATCGGCCTTTGCCGCCGAGCCATTCGACGACAAGTTCCGCCAGCTCGAAGAAGTGCTGCCCACCCCGAATACCTACCGCACCGCCTCCGGCGCGCCAGGCCACGCCTACTGGCAGCAGCGCGCCGACTACACGATCCGCGCCACCCTCGATGAAGCCAAACGCGAGATCACCGGCAGCGGCACCATCACTTATCACAACCAGTCGCCCGACACACTCGGCTACCTGTGGGTGCAGCTGGACCAGAATATCTACAAGCCCGATTCCGACGCGCGCCGCATGGCCACGGCGCCCTCGCGCCAGGCGTGGGCCAAGACGGCGGGCGAAGACACGATGAAATTCGAAGGCTTGCGCGGCATCCTCGCGCGCGGCGACTTCCAGGGCGGCTTCCATATCCGCCGCTTGACGGGCGCCGATGGCCAGCCTTTGAAGTACGTTATCAACCGCACCATGATGCGCATCGACCTGCCGCAGCCCTTGAAACCGGGCCAGGATTTTGCCTTCCAGATCGACTGGGATTACCGCATCAACGAACAGAAGGTGCTGGGCGGGCGCGCCGGCTATGAAGTCTTCGACGACAAGAACGCCCTGTTCGAAGTGGCGCAGTGGTTCCCCCGCATGGCGGCCTATTACGACGCGGCCGGCTGGCAGCACAAGCAGTTCCTCGGCTCGGGCGAATTCACGCTGGAATTCGGCGACTACGACGTGCAGCTGACGGTGCCCGCCGACCATATCGTCGCCGCCACGGGCCAGCTGCAAAATCCGCAGGACGTGCTGTCTGCCGCGCAGCGCGAGCGCCTGGAAAAAGCGCGCGGCAGCGACAAGCCCGTCGTCATCGTCACGCAAAAGGAAGCGGAAGCGGCCGAGAAATCCGTCAGCCGCGCGCAAAAGACGTGGCACTTCAAGGCGGCCAACGTGCGCGACTTCGCCTGGGCCTCGAGCCGCAAGTTCATCTGGGATGCACAGGGCTACAAGAAGGGCGGCAGCGACGTGATGGCCATGTCCTACTATCCGAAAGAGGGCAATCCGCTGTGGGAAAAGTACAGCACGCAAGCCATCGTGCACACGATCGAACAGTACAACAAGTACAGCATAGCCTACCCGTACCCGACGGCCATTTCCGTCAACGGCCCCGTGGGCGGCATGGAGTATCCGATGATCTCGTTCAACGGTCCCCGTCCGGTGAAAGACAAGAAGACGGGCGAGCTGACCTACTCGAAGCGCACCAAGTATGGCCTGATCGGCGTGATCATCCACGAGGTGGGCCACAACTACTACCCGATGATCATCAACTCGGACGAGCGCCAGTGGACGTGGATGGACGAAGGCCTCAACACCTTCGTGCAATACCTGGCGCAGCAGGCGTGGGAAGAGAACTATCCGGCCTCGCGCGGCGAACCGCGCGAGATCGCCGATTACATGCGCAGCCGCGACCAGGTGCCGATCATGACCAATTCCGAATCCCTGCTGCAGTTCGGCAACAACGCCTACGCCAAGCCGGCGGCGGGCCTGAACATCCTGCGCGAAACCATCCTCGGGCGCGAACTGTTCGACTACGCGTTCAAGGAATATGCGCAGCGCTGGAAGTTCAAGCGCCCCACGCCCGCCGACTTTTTCCGCACCATGGAAGACGCTTCCGGCACGGACCTCGACTGGTTCTGGCGCGGCTGGTTTTATACGACCGACCCGGTCGACATCAGCATCGACGGCATCAGCGAATACGGCGTGAGTTCAAAAGATCCGGCCACGGAAAAAGCGTGGAGAAAGGCGCAAAAGGACGCCCAGCCCGAATCCGTCACGAGCCGCGCCAACAAGGGCATGGCGCGCCGCGTCGATGCGCATCCGGAGCTCAAGGATTTCTACAACCAGCACGACGATTTCACGGTCACCAACAAGGACCGCAACGCCTACGCCGAAGCGCTGGCCGCCCTGGAACCGTGGGAAAAGGACTTGCTGAAACAGGGCAAGCATTTGTACCTGGTCGACCTGTCGAACGTGGGCGGCATGGTCATGCCCCTGATCCTCGAGATCGAACTGAAAAGCGGCAAGAAATACGTCGAGCGCGTGCCGGCCGAAGTGTGGCGCTACTCGCCGAAGAAAATCACCAAGGTCGTCATCACGGACGAGCCGATGGTGGGTCTGGTGCAAGACCCGTACTGGGAAACGGCCGACATCGACACGAGCAACAATAGCTGGCCGCGCAAGATCACGCCATCGCGCCTGGAGCTGTTCAAGAGCGAGAAGTCGCCCAAGGATAACCTGATGCGCGATTTCCATACGCCGCTGAAAGGCCACAACGGCGGCGCGTCCAAGGGCGACGAGGCATGAAGTGCTGGCGCGCGCTGGGCGCTGCCTTGCTGGCCTGCGCCAGCATGGCGGCCGGCGCCCACAACTTCCACATGGGTATCGCCGACATCAGTTACAACGCGGCCAGCGGCAGCACGGAAGTGGTGCACACCTACACGGGCCACGACGTCGAGGCACTGCTGACGAACCTGTACCAGCGCCAGTTCGACCTGGGCCAGGAAGACAGCGAAGCGGCGCTGCGCCGCTATGTGGAAAAACAGTTTTACCTCGTGGGGCCGGATGGCAAACGCTTGCGCCTGAACTGGGTCGGCATGAAGGTCAACGCCGACAATGTGGTCATCTTCCAGGAGCTCGAACGCACGCGCCTGGCCCCCGCCACGCGCATCCACAACCAGTTGCTGATCGACTTCCTGCCCAGCCAGCGCAATACCCTCAACGTGCAGGACAGCGGCGCCATCCAGACGCTGATTTTCGACCGCCAGAACACGGAACTGCCGATCCGCTAAGGCCCGCCCCCTATTACATCCATGACGCCACGCTCTCTTCCCCTGCTCCTCGCCGCCCTGTTTTCAGCCACCGCCGCCCACGCCGACGACATCTTCCAGCGCGTGCTGATCGACGGTTCGCGCCTGAACCAGCTGGGCGTGGCCGATTCGGCCAACGCGGGCAGCGTCACGCAACAGCAGCTCGATGCGCGCACCAGCTACCGGCCCGGCGAATTGCTCGAAGCCGTGCCGGGACTGATCGTCAGCCAGCATAGCGGCGAAGGCAAGGCCAACCAGTTCTACCTGCGCGGTTTCAACCTCGATCATGGCACGGACTTGCGCACCACCGTCGACGAGATGCCTGTCAACCAGCGCAGCCATGGCCACGGGCAGGGCTGGACGGACCTGAACTTTCTGATCCCCGAACTGGCCATGCGCCTCGATTACAAAAAGGGGCCGTATTCGGCGGCCCAAGGCGATTTCTCCTCGGCGGGCGCGGCGTCCGTCGTCTACGCGAACCGCCTGACGCAGGGCATCGCCAGCGTGGGCGTCGGGCAAAACGGCTTTCGCCGTGCCCTGCTGGCCGATACGCTCGATGCGGGCGACGGCAGCCTGCTGTACGCGCTCGAAGCGCAGCGCAACGACGGCCCGTTCACGCAGCCGGACCGCTACCGCAAGCGCAATGGCGTGCTGCGCTACAGCGAAGGCTATGCCAACAACGGCTTCAACGTCACGGCCATGGCGTATGACGCCAGCTGGAACGCCACCGACCAGATTCCGCTGCGTGCCGTGCAGGACGGCACCCTGGGGCGCTTCGACGCCATCGATGCCAGCGATGGCGGCAAGGCCCAGCGCTACAGCCTGTCGGGCGCCTGGCGCCAGACGACGGACGACATGTCGTCCAAAGTCAGCGCGTATGTGATCGCCAACCGCCTGGCCCTGTTCTCGAATTTTACGTATGCGATGGACGACCCCGATAACGGCGACCAGTTCGCCCAGCCCGACCGGCGCGTGACGGCCGGCCTCGACGCCAGCCACACCTGGCACCGCCACACGGACAGGGGCAGCAGCGACACCACCATCGGCCTGCAGCTACAGAACGACAATATCCACAATGGCCTGTACAACACGCGGCAGCGGCAGGTCGTATCGGCCACGCGGCAAGACCATATCGTCGAATCGAGCATCGGCGTGTATGGCGAAAACAGCACGCGCTGGTCGCGCTGGCTGCGCACCGTGGCCGGCCTGCGCGCGGACGCCTACCGCTTCGACGTGCGCAGCGACCGGCCGGAAAATTCAGGCAAGGCCAGCGACCATTTGTTCAGTCCCAGCCTGAGCGTGATCGCCGGACCGTGGCGCGATACGGAAGCGTATATCAACATTGGCAATGGTTTTCATAGCAACGACGCGCGCGGCACGACGATCACGGTCGACCCTAAAACGGGCGAAGCGGCCGACAAGGTCACGCCGCTGGTGCGCTCGCGCGGACTGGAACTGGGCTTGCGCAGCGCCGCCATCGCCGGCCTGCAAACGTCGCTGTCGCTGTACCGCCTGGACTTCGATTCCGAACTGCTGTTCATCGGCGACGCGGGCGCCACCGAGGCGGGCCGCCCCAGCCGCCGCTACGGTATCGAGTTTTCCAGCTACTACAAGGCGGCCAGATGGCTGTCGTTGGACCTGGACCTCGCGTATGCGCGCGCACGCTCGCGCGGCAGCGACCCGGCGGGCGACTTCATCCCCGGCGCCATCGAAGGCGTGGCCCAGCTGGCCCTGACGGTGACGCCGCCAGGGCCGTGGTCGGGCTCCTTGCGCCTGCGCTACTTCGGCCCGCGCCCGCTGATGGAAGACAACAGCGTGCGCTCGTCGGCCAGCGTGGGCTTGAACGGGCGCATCGCCTACCAGATCGACAAGACCTTGCGCGTGGAAGTCGAAGGCTACAACCTGGCCAACCGGCGCGACTCGGCCATCGATTACTACTATGCCTCGCGCCTGCCCGGCGAGGCGCAGCCCGTCGACGACATCCACTTCCATCCGGTGGAATCGCGCTCGCTGCGCCTGACCCTGGTAAAGAATTTTTAAGTAAACAAGAATAATTCTTATCGGACTGCACAGGAAACGCCGCGAAGTCGTAGAATGCCAGGCTGGATAAACTGAGACAGGCCGCGTTGCGGCCGCACCGCCATGAGCACTTCCGCACCGATCTTTACCGACCCGTCCCACGTCAAGGAAGCCTTGCGCGATGACGGCTATGCCGTCCTGCGCCCGCAGGACGTGGCCGCGCTGGCTGGCTGCCCGCTGGACGCATTGCGCGCGCTGGAAGGGAGCTGGAATACCCTGGCGCTGGACAATTACCTGAAGGATGGCGGCCGCTATCGCCGCCGGCGCCACTCGTGCTTCGTGCAGGATGGCGAACGCCTGACGCAGACGGCGCACCGTCCGCACTGGCAACCGGTGGAATACAACGCCCTGCACGGCGGCATGCACCGCCTGTTCGAACCGGTCGAAGCGGCTATCGTCGCGCAAGCGGCCTGGCAGCAGTTGATTCGCGCGCTCGGTGACGTCTGCTCGCAAGTCAAGGGCAGCCAGCCGTGGTTCATCGAAGCGCACCAGTTCCGCATCGATACGACCGACGGCATCGGCCGCCCCACGCCGGAAGGCGCGCACCGCGATGGCGTCGATTTCGTCGCCGTGCTGCTGATCGGGCGCGAACAGGTCAAGGGCGGCGAGACGCGCATCTTCGAAGCGGATGGCCCCAACGGCAAGCGTTTTACCCTGACCGAGCCGTGGTCGCTGCTGCTGCTCGACGACGCTGCCGTCATCCACGAATCGACGCCGATACAGCCCGTCGGCGAGCACGGCCACCGCGACACCCTCGTGCTGACCTATCGCGCAGGCCAGTTCCAGGGCGAAAACTGACAGGCGGCCACAGCATTGCCTGTGGCCAAAATAGTTACTTGGAAGTTACTTTTGCAGACCTAAATCCGATATAGTCATACGATGTCGATATTGCGCGCTCACGGCGCCCAGCATCACCACACTGAAATCCTAGGAGAGGTCTGTGGACTCCAACAACCAAATCAAGCCTGACGAAATCGAGATCCTGATCGTCGAGGACAGCCCGACCCAGGCGGAGCGCTTGCGCCGCCTGATCCAGTCGCTGCACTACAACGCGCGCGTGGCGGCGAATGGCCAGCTGGCCCTGGCCGCCATCCGCGAGCGCAAGCCGCACCTGGTGCTGTCCGATATCGTCATGCCTGAAATGAATGGCTACGACCTGTGCCGCGCCATCAAGTCCGATCCGACCCTGCGCGACATCCCCGTGATCCTCGTCACCTCGCTCAACGATCCGAAGGACATCATCCGCGGCATCGAGTGCGGTGCCGACAATTTCATCCGCAAGCCCTACGCGGAAGACTACCTGCTCAACCGCATCAGCCACATGCTGATGAACCAGAAGCTGCGCAAGAACCAGAACGTGGAAATCGGCATCGCCCTGTACCTGGGCGACCAGAAGCATTTCATCAATGCGGAACGCCAGCAAATCCTCGACCTGCTGATCTCCACGTATGAACAGGCGGTGCAGGTCAACGGCGAACTGCAGGCGCGCGAACGCCAGGTGATCGAGCTGAACATGCGCCTGGCGCACCATGCGGCCGAACTGGAAACCATCAACCGCGAAATCGCCCTGAAAAACCTGGAGCTGGCCGAAGCGAGCCGCATGAAGTCCGCCTTCATCGCCAATATGTCGCATGAACTGCGCACGCCGCTCAACGCCATCATCGGATTCACGGGCGCGCTGCTGATGAAACTGCCCGGCCCCCTGACGTCGGACCAGGACAAGCAGCTGAACACCATCCGCGCCAGCGCGCGCCATCTGCTCTCGCTGATCAACGACATCCTCGACGTGGCCAAGATCGAGGCGGGCAAGCTGACCCTGTCGATAGAACCCGTGCACTGCCAGGAACTGATGGCCGACGTGGCCGACACCCTGCGTCCCCTGGCCCAGCAAAAAGGCCTGGCGCTGGAACTCGAACTGGGCGAGCCGGGCCAATCTCCCGCCATCATCGACACGGACCGCCGCGCACTGACACAGATCCTCATCAACCTGCTCAACAACGCCATCAAGTTCACGGAACAGGGCACGGTGCGCATCAGCCTGGCCCAGCGCGACGAAGACGGCGTGCTGGTGACGGAAATGAGCATCGCCGACAGCGGCGCCGGCATCAAGGAAGAAGACCAGGCCAAGCTGTTCCAGGCCTTCTCGCAGCTCGATTCCACCTCCACGCGCCACGTGGAAGGCGCGGGACTGGGCCTGTACCTGTGCCAGAACCTGGCCAACGCCATCGGCGGCGCCCTGTTCTTCAACAGCGACTACGGCTCGGGCAGCACGTTTACCTTGGCCCTGCGCAGCAAGACCTGAGCTTCTGTGCGCCGCAGCATGGAATACGGGCTTTTTGCCATCGAAAAGAGGCCGATACAGTAGTTCTACGGTATTGCACTGCACCATTTTCAGCGCTATAGTAGAACTGTCTCCTCCAATTCGTTCTCCGAACATTGGATTCAGCCCGCGAATACAACCGCGGGCTTTTTTTTGCCTGCGTTTTTCATTATCTTCATCCTTTCTTAACTAAATCAACCGGCTTAGTTATATCAATCGTTTGAGATATATGATTAAATCTCCGGCATGATTGAAAAAAACGCCATCCCCACTTTCCATGCCGACGACGGGCGCAAGCCCCGCTCCGACGGCGAGCAGTCGCGCGAGCGGCTGCTGCATAGCGCCATCCGCCTGTTTGCCGAGCAAGGCTACGCCAAGACGTCCACGCGCGAGCTGGCGCAGGCGGCCGGCACCAACGCCGCCGCCATCAGCTATTATTTTGGCGACAAGGCGGGACTGTACCGCGCCGCCTTTGCGCAGCAGTCAGCGGACCCGCAAGACAATATCGCCCTGTACGAGCAACCGCATTTCACCTTGCGCCAAAGCCTGCAAGGCTTCTATGCGCAATTGCTCGCTCCCATGCAGCAGGGCGACATCGCGCGCGACTGCATGCGCCTGTGGTGCCGCGAAATGCTCGAACCGACGGGCCTGTGGACGCGCGAAATCGACCAGAACATCCGCCCCGAACACGAAGCGCTCACGCGCGTGCTGGCGCGCCACCTGGGCGCGCCCGACAACAGCGACGACATGCACCGGCTGGCGTTTTCCATCGCTTCGCTGGCTCTGCAGCACATGGTGGGCACCGAGGTGCTGCACACCTTGCGCCCGCAACTGCTGGAATCGCCGCATGCGATCGACACCTGGCTCGCGCGCCTGACCGACTATGCGCTGGCTATGGCCGACGTGGAGCGACGGCGCCTGGCCACTCCGCCCTCCTCCTCTACCACTCAACGACAAGCAGAAGGACCAGCATGACGACTATTCGATGCACCGTTCAACGTGCCCTGGCCGCCAGCATCGTGCTGGCGCTGGGCGGTTGCGCCCTGCAAGGGCCGCCCGCAGCGGTGGCCGCCAGCGCGCCCGCGCAGTGGCAGGCGCCGCTGCCGCATAACGGCAAGCTGACGGACCTGGCCAGCTGGTGGCAGGGCCAGGGCGACAGCCTGCTGGTGGAATTGATCAGCGACGCGCAACAGGTCAGCCCGACCATCGCCGCCGCCGGCACGCGCATCGTGCAGGCACGCGCGGACCGCATCGCCAGCGGCGCCGCGCTGGCGCCCATCTTGGACGCGACGGGCAGCGTGGTACGCACCAGCCAGCAATCGGCACAGCCCAGCGGCACCACCTCGCAGGCCGCCTTGCAGGCGTCGTGGGAAATCGACGTGTTCGGCGCCAACCGCGCCACGCGCGACGCGGCCCAGGAGCGCTACGACAGCGCCCGAGCGGGATGGCATGAAGCCCGCGTCTCGGTGGCCGCCGAAGTGGCGAACCAGTACTACGCCTTGCGCACCTGCCAGCAATTGCAGGCCGTGTCCGAACAGGATGCCGTCTCGCGCCGCGACTCGGCGCGCCTGACGGAACTGAGCGCCGGCGCCGGCTTCCAGCCGCCCGCCAATGCGGCGCTGGCACGCGCCAGCGCCGCCGAAGGCGCCAGCCGCGCCATCGAACAGCGCGCCGCCTGCGACGTGAATATCAAGGCGCTGGTGGCCCTGTCGGCCATGCCGGAAGCGTCGCTGCGCGAGAAGCTGGCGGCCAGCCCCGCCATCCTGCCCTCGCCCGTGGCGATTGCGGAACTGCCGGCGCAAACCCTGGGCCAGCGCCCAGACATCTACAGCGCCGAACGCGAAGTGGCGGCCGCCAGCTTCGAAGTACGCGGTGCGCAGGCGCAGCGCTATCCCCGCCTGAGCCTGGCCGGCTCCATCGGCAAGGGCAATATCCGCGCCGGCGGCACCAGCATCACGGCCAGCACCTGGAGCATCGGCCCGCTGGCCGTCAGCCTGCCCATCTTCGACGGCGGCACCCGCCGCGCGCAGATCGATGCGGCCACGGCGCGCTACGACGAAGCCGTGGTGAAATACCGCGCCGGCGTGCGCCAGGCCGTGCGCGAAGTGGAAGAAGCATTGGTCAACCTGGCCAGCACGGACGAGCGCAGCAGCCATGCGAAAACGGCACTGGAAGGCTACCGCGTGTCGTTTGTCGCCACGGAAGACCGCTACAAGAATGGCCTGGCCAGCCTGATCGAACTGGAAGACGCGCGCCGCACGCGCCTGGCCGCTGAAAATACGGTGGTCAACCTCGAGCGCGAACGCAGCGCCGCCTGGGTGGCGCTGTACCGCGCCGCCGGCGGCGGCTGGACCAGCAGCGCCATCGCCAACAACGCCCCCTGACGGATACACAACATGAAAAAAATGACCTTGAAACCGATGGCGCTCGTCCTGGCCGCCCTTTGCGTGATGCTGGGTGCGGGCGTGGCCCTGTACTCCCCTTCCTCCATGGCGGCCGACGACGCCAAGGATAAAAACGCGGCGCAAAAACCGGCGCTCACCGTCACCACGGCCAAGCCGCAGACGGCCAGCCTGCCCATCAAGCTGAAGGCCAACGGCAACGTGGCCGCCTGGCAGGAAGCCGTCATCGGCAGCGAATCGAACGGCTTGCGTCTGACCGACGTGCGCGTGAACGTGGGCGACGTCGTGCGCGCCGGCCAGGTGCTGGCCGTGTTCTCGAACGACACGGTGAACGCCGACGTGGCGCAGGCCAAGGCAGCCGTGCTGGAAGCGCAAGCCAATGCGGCGGAAGCGGCCGCCAACGCGCAGCGCGCCCGCTCGCTGCAAAGCACGGGCGCCATCAGCGCGCAGCAGATCAGCCAGTACCTGACGGCCGAGCAGACGGCCAACGCGCGCATCGCGTCCGCCAAGGCGCAGCTGGCGTCGCAGCAGCTGCGCCTGAAATACACGCAGGTGGCGGCGCCTGACAGCGGCATCATCTCTTCGCGTTCGGCCACCGTCGGTTCCGTCGTGGGCGCCGGCACGGAACTGTTCCGCATGATCCGCCAGGGCCGCCTCGAATGGCGCGCCGAAGTGACGGCCACCGAGCTGCTGAATCTGAAACCAGGCACCCTGGCGCAAGTGAAGGCGGCCAACGGCAGCGTCTTGACAGGCAAGGTGCGCATGATCGCTCCTACCGTCGATCCGCAGACGCGTTCCGCCCTCGTGTACGTGGACCTGCCTGCCGGCACGGGCAGCAATGCGCCGTTCAAGGCCGGCATGTACGCCAGCGGCGAATTCGAACTCGGCACCTCGGGCGCGCTGACCGTGCCACAGCAGGCGATCGCCGTGCGCGATGGTTTCAGCTATGTCTTCCGCCTGAATCCCGACCAGCGGGTCAGCCAGATCAAGGTGCAGGCCGGACGGCGCCTGAGCGACCGCATTGAAATCCTTGGTGGCATCACGGCCGACACGACGATTGTCGTCAGCGGCGCAGGCTTCCTCAATGACGGCGACCTGGTACGCAATGTACAGGCTCCGCCAGCGGCCAAGGCTGCCGTAGCACCGGCCGCGAAAAAGTAAGGAGAGGCCATGAATTTTTCCTCCCTCTCGATCAAGAACCCGATCCCGGCCATCATGCTGTTCGCGCTGCTGACCCTGGCCGGCCTGCTGGCCTACAAGGCCAATCCGGTGCAGGATTTCCCCGACATCGAACTGCCCATCGTCACCGTCAGCGCCGTGCTGCCCGGCGCCGCGCCAGCCCAGCTGGAAACGGAAGTGGCGCGCAAGATCGAAGACTCCGTCGCCACCCTGCAAGGCGTGAAAAACATCTACACCAAGGTGCTCGATGGCGTCGTCACGGTGACCGTCGAATTCATCCTGGAAAAGCAGATCGCCGAAGCCGTCAACGATGTACGCGACGCGGTCGCGCGCGTCAAGGCGGACATGCCGGCCGAACTGCGCGACCCCACCGTCACCAAGGCTTCCACGGCCGGCAGGGTCGTGCTGACCTTTATCGCCACGGCGAAGCCGGGCGTGGACAACCCGCTCGACTCTCCCGACCTGTCCTGGTTCGTCGACAACACGGTGGCCAAGCGCCTGTTGACCGTGCCCGGCGTGGGTGCCGTCACCAGAGTCGGCGGCGTCTACCGCGAGATCCAAGTCGAACTCGACGAGGCGCGCATGGCCGCATTGAAAGTGTCGGCCCTCGACGTGTCGCGCCAGCTGCGCCTGGTGCAGCGCGAAGCGCCTGGCGGCAGGGGCGACATCAGCGGCGCCGAGCAGTCCGTGCGCACCATCGCCACAGTGAAAACGGCCGATGAATTGTCGCGCGTGGAAGTGCCGTTGCCGGACGGACGCCATGTGCGCCTGGACCAGGTCGCCACCGTGCGCGACACCATCGCCGAACCGCGCGCGCTGGCCGAGCAGGATGGCAAGACGGTCGTCGCCTTTGAAGTATTCCGCACCAAGGGTGCCAGCGAAGTGGCTGTCGCCAAGGGCGCGCGCGACGCCATCGCCGACCTGCAGAAGGAAAACCCGAACGTGGTGCTGCAGCAGTCGATCGACAATGCCTTCCCCGTCGAGGAAAACTTCGACGGCTCGATGGAGCTGCTGTACGAAGGCGCGTTGCTGGCCGTGCTGGTGGTGTGGTGGTTCCTGCGCGACTGGCGCGCCACCCTGGTGGCCGCCGCCGCCCTGCCCCTGTCCGTGATGCCCGCCTTCCTCGGCATCTACTGGTTCGGCTACACGCTCAATACCGTCACCCTGCTGTCGCTGGCCCTCGTCGTCGGCGTGCTGGTCGACGACGCCATCGTGGAAATCGAAAACATCGAGCGCCATCTGCGCATGGGCAAGTCGCCGATGGAAGCGGCCATGGAAGCGGCCGACGAGATCGGCATGGCGGTCATCGCCACCACCTTCGCGCTGGTGGCCGTGTTCCTGCCGACGGCCTTCATGAGCGGCATTCCCGGCCTGTTCTTCAAGCAGTTCGGCTGGACGGCCGTGCTGGCCGTGCTGGCGTCCCTGGTGGTGGCGCGGCTGCTCACGCCGATGATGGCGGCCTATATCCTGAAACCGCTGCCGCACAAGGAAGAGCAGGATGGCTGGCTGATGACGCGCTACCTGACGGTCATGCGCTGGTGCCTGAACCACCGCGGCATCACGGCCATCGCCGCGGCCCTGTTCTTTGTCGGCGCCATCGCGCTCGTGCCGCTGCTGCCGACTGGTTTCGTGCCGGCCGCCGACCGCGCGCAGACGCAGATCAACCTGGAATTGCCGCCCGGCTCCACCCTGGGCGAAACGCAGGCCGTGGCAGCCCTGGCGCGCGATGCGGCCATGCGTACGCCGGGTATCCAGGGCGTCTTCAGTTCAATAGGCGGCGGCTCCAGCGGCGACGCCTTCGCCCCCGGCGCGGCGGCCGAGGCGCGCCGCGCCGTGCTGACCCTGACCACCGTGCACCGCACGGAGCGCAAGGAATCGATGGCGGACCTGGAAACCCAGCTGCGCCAGAAGCTCGATACCATCCCCGGCGCCCGCTTCACGGTGGGACCGCCCGACACGGGCGTCAAGATGCAGCTGGTGCTGCGCTCGGAAGACCCGGTGGCGCTGATGGCCGCGGCGCAAAAGGTCGAGCGCGAACTGCGCGGCCTGAAAGGCATCGGCAACGTCAATTCCAGCGCCTCGCTGGTGCGCCCGGAAATCATCGTGCGTCCCGATTTCGCCAAGGCGGCCGACCTGGGCGTGACGGCGGCGGCCATCGGCGAGACCGTGCGCGTGGCCACGGCCGGCGACTACGACACGGACCTGACGAAAATGAACCTGCCCGAGCGGCAAGTGCCGATCCGCGTCAAGCTGCCCAACAGCGTGCGCGCAGACCTGGCAGCCATCGAGCGCCTGACCGTGCCCGGCAAGAATGGTCCCGTGCGCCTGGCGAACGTGGCCACGGTGACGATGGAAAGCGGCCCGGCGCAGATCGACCGCCTGAACCGCAGCCGCAACGTGACCCTCGACGTGGAACTCGGTTCGCGCACCCTGGGCGAACTGAATGAAGAGGCGCGCGCGCTGCCGTCGATGAAGAACTTGCCGCCATCCGTGAAGATCGCCGAACTGGGCGACGCGCAGGAGATGGCCTCGCTGTTCGCCAGCTTTGGCCTTGCCATGCTGATCGGCGTGCTGTGCATCTACTGCGTGCTGGTGCTGCTGTTCAAGGACTTCATGCAGCCGGTGACCATCCTGGCGGCGCTGCCGCTGTCGATCGGCGGCGCCTTCGTGGCGCTCCTGATTACGGGCAGCGCCCTGTCGATGCCCTCGATGATCGGCCTGATCATGCTGATGGGGATCGTCACCAAGAACTCGATCCTGCTGGTCGACTATGCGATCCTGGCGCGCCAGGCCGGCATGAACCGCTTCGATGCGCTGGTCGACGCCTGCCACAAGCGCAGCCGCCCCATCCTGATGACGACCATCGCCATGGGTGCCGGCATGATGCCGCTGGCGCTGGGCTGGGGCGCCGACCCCAGCTTCCGTTCGCCGATGGCCATTACCGTCATCGGCGGCCTGATCACGTCAACCCTGTTGAGCCTGCTGGTGGTGCCGGCCGTGTTCACCTACATCGACGATCTCGAGCACCTGCTCAAGCGCGGCATGGCGAAACTGCGCCGCCAGAAGGCGCCGCTGCGGCGCGATGACAAGGTGGCGCTGGAAAAATAAGCGCCACGGTCAATTGCAAAATCGCCCCCTGCGGGCAAGGAAACGAGGGACCGGCCGCCAGGCCGCGCTCCCTCGCTTTCATCTATCTGGCATACTGCGCCCATTCTCCATGAACGCAATCTGCCCTGCCTATGAATTACCGCACCCCGCTCGTCCTGCTGATGGCATCCGCGCTGCTCGGCGCCTGCTCGGACAAGACCGCCCCCGCCAGCGCCGACCTGGCAGCTGACGTGGTCACCGAAGTCCCCGCTGCCGCTGCCGCAGCAGACACCGCATCGGCCGAACACGTGCCGCCGCCATCCGCCACCGCACCGAGGACGGAAGCGATGAACACGCCCCAGGCGCGCGAGCGCGAAGTGGGCATGATGCGCGCCGTCTTCGGCAAGGACTACCGCAGCGACAGCGAAGATGCGCTGGCCGACCTGCCCGATCCCGATAACCACGTCGACAAGCTCAGTTACGTGGTCAGCGCCGTCAGCCACAAGCTGCTGCCCGATGGCAGCGCCATCCTGGTAGCGAATGCGGAAACGGCCAACACGGAAGGCACGGCCGAATCGGCGCATGCTTCGCCGGGACTGCTGAATGTCTTTTTCCTGGCGCCCAAGGGCCAGCCGGAAGACGGCCAGTGGCAAGTCGTGAAACGCCTGGAAAACATCGCCGCCCTGGGTTCGTCGGGGCAACTCGGCGAAGTCCACTGGGTCATGCTGGGCGCGAACAAGCCGGGACTGGCTATCCGCCATGGCTATACGGGCCAGGGCTACACCATCACGCAACTGGCCCTGTTTGAAATCGGCGACGGCAAGGTCACCTCACTCGATGGCGCCATCGACCTGTATTCGGACAATATGGGCGCCTGCGGGCCTGAGACGGACGAGTGCTGGATGGTCAAGGGGAACTGGCGCTTCGCGCCGGCGCGCAATGGCGGCGCCTATGATGACTTGCTGATCGATTTCAAGGGCGCTTCCGAGAAGATCAAGCCCGGCGTCACGGTCAAGCCCGACGAAGACCCGCCGCGCATCGCCACGCCCCTGAACAACCACGCGCGCTACGGCTTCGATGGCAAGGGATATAAACTGATTGAAGGGAAGAACACGGTGCCGGGCGTCTAATGGGGTCAGACCCGCCGGGTCTGACCCCACGTAAGCCAGCTACTTGCGCGCCGCTTCCAGGCGCGCAAGTAGCGGCGCATACATGGCACGCGTATGGCTGCTCCAGCGGGCCATGGCGCTGTCGATATCGAGCAGCAGGCGTTCCGACAACACCTTGTCGCCCTGCCGCAGCGCCCAGATCGCGCACTCGGCACGGCACTCGAAGCTGTTGTAGCGCGTCAGCGCATCGTCGAATTCCGCTTTCGCTTCCACCTGGCGCCCGCTTTGCGCCAGCGCGCGCGCCGTCAGCAGGGACACCATCTCGGGACGGAAATGCATATCCGTGCGGCGGATGAATTCCAGGTGCGTCAGCGCTTCGGCGCCCCGTTCGCACTCCAGGTAGGCGCGCGCCGCACCGAGGCGAATTTCCAGGTCCGATGCGAACGCCCCCTGCAGGCAGGCTTCGTACGTCGATGCCGCTTCCTTTGCATTGCCCGCCTCGAGCTGCGCGCTGGCCAGGCGCATCTGGTTTTGCGCCGTCGGCGTGTACTCGAAGGCCGCTTTTGCCTCGCGCAATTCGCGGTTCGGATCGAGCACCTGCACGGCCACCGACGCGACCTTGCGCGCGCCTTGCGGCAGGCGCGAATTGGGCAGGTAGATGGCGAAGAAATACACCACGCTGCCCAGCAGCGGGAACATGAATAAAATGAGCAGCCAGTACAGCTGCTGCCCGTTGCGCACCACGTGGATCGCAAAAAATACCGCGATCAGGATGTGGATGCCTATGCCAAAAATCGTCATGCTGCGACCTCGTTCGTGATGGGAGCAGCCGGCACCATGCCGCCGCTTTCCCTGCTCAGAATATTACACTGGCCGCGCCGTGCACACGCGCCTATTGCGCCTTGGCCGACCAGCCGCCGCCCATGGCGCGGTACAGGTCGACCGAAGCGACGAGGATGCGCGTCTTCAGCTGCAACAGTCCCACGTCGGCACTGTACAGGGTGCGCTGGGCGTCGAGTTCTTCCAGGTAGGAGGCATAGCCGTTGCGGTAGCGGTTGTGCGCGATGCGCAAAGTGTCCGCCGCCGTGGCGCGGCGCGCATCGTTTTCCACGGCTTGCTGCCGCAGCCGGTAGATGGCGCCCAGGCTGTTCTCCGTTTCGGCGAAGGCATTGCGCACCACGTTTTCATATGTGTACACGAGCTGGTCGCGCTGGGCGCCGGCCGCATCCGTCTGCGCCTGCACGCGCCCGCCATCGAACAGGGGGCCGGCCGCCAGCGCCGTCAGGCGCCACAGGGCGGTCGGCGCATGCAGGAAATCGGTCAGGGTCGTGGCTTGCCCGCCGCCCACGGCCGTCAGCTTGAACGAAGGCAGCAGCTGGTCGCGCGTGGCGGCCAGGCTGGCGTTGGCGGCCGCCAGGTTGTGTTCCGCACGCGCGATGTCGGGCCGCCGGCGCAGCAATTCGGATGGCAGGCCGGCCGGCACGCCAGGCGCCGCCAGCTCGGCCAGCGGCAAGCCGCGCGCGATGGGGCCCGGATTGCCGCCGACGAGGATGGCCAGAGCGTTTTCCTGTTCGAAGATCTGCCGCTGCAGCTGCGGCACCTGTTCGGCCGCCGCATGGTATTCCGATTGCGCCTGCAGCCATTCCAGGCGCGAGCTGTAGCCCACCTCGAACTGCTTGCGCGCCAGCTCGCGCGACTGTTCCCGCAGCTGCAGGGTCGATTGCGTGAGCGCCAGCTGCGCGTCGAGCCCTCGCAGATTCAGGTAACTCGTCGCCACACTGGCGGCGATCGACAGGGCCGCCGCATCGAGGCTGGCCTGCTCGGCGCGGTAGCTCTCGCCGGCCGCATCGCTCAAGCTGGCCAGCCGGCCCCACACATCGATCTCATAACTGGCCTGCAGTTCCGCCTGGAAGACATTCGTCACATACGGCTTGCCGCTGGATGCCAGGGTGCGCGTACGCGTGGGCGAGCCGTCGAAGGCCAGGCTGGGTGCGCGGTTCGCATCGGCCTGCGCCAGGCGTGCGCGGTATTCCTGCACGCGGGCGCGCGCCACGCGCAAGTCGCCATTGCGCGCCAGCGCCTCGCCCACCAGGTCACTCAAGACCGGGTCGCCAAAGGCTTGCCACCACAACTGCTCGACATGGGCCTCAGTCGCAGCAGGTGCTCCGATAGCCTGCGCGCGCCAGCCGGATGGCAGCTGCAGTGCCGACGCAGGCTGCGGTGGCGCGTTGGCGGCGCAACCGGCCAGCGCCAGCGCGCCGGCCATCAGCAGGAAACGGCGCTTCATGGCTTGGCCTTCTTCGGCGGCGGTGGCGGCGCCGGATTGTCCGCCGAGTCGTTCAGCACGGCCGACGTATCGACGCTGACCACCACCGACATGCCGGGCACGAGGCGGCGCGCATTCGCCTGCCCCGGATCGATGCGGATGCGCACGGGAATGCGCTGGGCGATTTTAAGGTAGTTGCCCGTCGCGTTATCGGCCGGCAGCACGGAAAACTCGGAACCGGTGGCCGGCGAAATGCGCTCCACCTGGCCCGTCAGCACGGCGCCGTCGAGCGCGTCGACATGGAAGGTGGCGCTTTGCCCTTCCTGCACGCCGTTCATCTGCGTTTCCTTGAAATTGGCGATCACCCACATCTGGCGCGGCACCAGCGCCATCAGCTGCGCGCCCGAATTCACGTACGCGCCCTGGCGCACCGTCACCTGACCCAGTTGTCCATCGGATGGCGCCACGATGCGCGTGTTATCGAGGTCGATCTTGGCCGCCTTGACGGCCGCCTGCGCGTTCGCCACGGCCGCTTCCAGGGCCTGCTTGTTGACCACCACGCTATGCACGCTTTGCTGGGCGATGTCGAGATTGGCGCGCGCCTGCGCCAGCGCCGCCGCCATCTGCGCCTGCGTAGCGCGCGACTGGTCATGTTCGCGCTGCGACAATGAACCGTCGGCCACCAGCTGTTCCACGCGATTGAGGTCGGCGCTGGCCTTGCGCGCCTGCGCTTCCGCATTCGCCATCACGGCCTCGCTGACGGAAATGCCAGCCTGCGCGCTGGCCTTTTGCTGCGCCCAGTTCGACAGCGCCGCCTGCTGCGCGGCCAGCTGGGCCTGCGCCTGCTCGTAGCGCTGCTGGTAGATGCGGTCGTCGATACGCACCAGCAGCTGGCCTTCCTTGACGTCCATGAAATCCTGCACCGTCACTTCCACCACATAGCCCGACAGCTGCGTGCCGATGATGGTCACCTGTCCGCGCACGGTGGCGTTTTCCGTCGTCACGATGGGGCTCGTGAACGGCGGCAGACGCCATGCATACAGCACGATCAGCACGCCCACCAGGGCCACGGCGGCAAAGGCCAGCGCGGACAGCCACTGGTGGCGCCGGTCCGGCTGCGCCGTGGAAGTGGTTGGCGCCGGCGTGGTCGCGGCTGGGGGCGTTGTCGGTGCTGGCGGCGGAGTATTATTTTCTGTCATTGCTCGGTTCCGAATTGGTAATGGGGACGATGGCCATGGCCGTCTGCGCATCGCGCACGGGGCCGACCAGGCGGCGCGCGCCGGTGGTGATGCGGGTCCAGGACTGGCTGACCAGCATCCAGATCAGGGTGGCGATGGCAACGCCGGCGATCATCAAAAAAACGTCGTTATAGGCCAGCACATTGGCTTCGCGCGTGGCGACGGCGCCCAGGCGCGCCACGCCCTGGGCGCTGCGCAACGCAGGGTCCATCAGCACGCCGCCATAGCTTGCGGCGCCCGACTGCACGCGCGCCGCCACCTGCGGATCCAGCATACTCAGGTGCTCGACCAGGTAGCTGGAATGGTATTTTTCGCGCGCCGTCTGGATGGTGCCGACGATGGCCGCACCGAGCAGACCGCCCAGGTTCTGCGTCATGGTAAACATCACGGAAAAGCTCACGAGGTTGCGCGGTTCGGCGATCACGGCGCCCATGCCCGCCACCATCGTGGGACCGAGAAAATACGTGCCGCCAAAGGCCAGCAAGAACTGGCTTACATACATGTTGACGGGGCGCGTCTGGCTGGTGGCGTGCGCGTCGATCAGGGCGCCGGCAGCGATCAGCAGCAGCGCGAACATCAGCGAGCGGTTCAGGGTGGCCGGATTGATCGTCAGCGCGCTGACCACCAGGCCCGCCACGCTGCCCAGCAGCACCACGACGAACAGGTTCTGCATCTGGTCCGTGTTCAGGCCCAGCGCCTGCAGAAAGCCGACGGCGCCCGTCGATTCGGACAGCACGATGCGAAACAGCAGCACCGATAAAAACAGCTTGGCGATCTTGCCCGTCGTGAGCCAGCGCGTGTTAAGCAGCGGGCGCGCGCGGTTATGCTCGATGGCCAGCGAGGCGGCGATCAGCACGATGGAGCACGCCAGGCACACGCCCACCCACTCCGACTCCATCCACCACGCCGTGCGCCCCTGCGCCAGCACGGCGCACAGCAGCGCCACGCCGGGCGCGAACAGGATGAAGGTGAGGAAATCGAGCGGCTCGAACGTCTGCACCCGGTCGCCGGGCGGCAGCTTCAGGGCCAGCACGCAGCCCAGCGCCAGCAGGGCCAGTCCCAGTTCGAACAGGTACAAGCCGTGCCATTCGCCGATCTGCAGCAGTTCGGAAGTAAAAATGCGCGCCAGCGGCAAGGCCAATTGGGCAAAGCCCAGGCCCAGCACCACGCCCTTCAGACGGTGCCGCGCGGGGAACGCCTGCAAGGTGTAGTACAGGCCCAGCACCCCCAGCGCGCCGCCCACCATGCCATGCGCGGCGCGCACGGCGATCGCCGACGGCAAGGTATTGGCATACAAGTGGGCGAACGTCACCAGCGCATACAGCACCAGGAACGCTTCCGTAAACAGGCGCAGGCCGAACTGCTGGCGGAACTTCACCAGCAGCAGATTCATGGAAACGATCGTCATCACGTAGGCGGCCGGCAGCCACTGCATCTGGTAGGCATAGGCGGCCAGCGAACCTTGCAGGTTCAGCAAATTGGCCGTCACCAGGCCGTTGCCCAGTCCCCCCGTCAGCGCGACGATCAGGCCGACGATGAAATACGCGACACGCTTGGGCGTCGAATGTTCGGGCATCGATGGCGACCCGGGCAAGGTCGGGCGTTCGCCCGGCCCCCAGGTGCGAGGTGTGTACTTGTCCATGCGGTAATCGCGATCCGGTTTGCTGAAGCCGTTCCTTGCTGCTGTTATAGAAATAGTTGCAAATGAACAGTTCTAGTCAGCAGCATATCACCGCGGGACGTTTTTATTGTTTACATTGTTGCAGGGCGTTGCGCACGAAACGCAAACAGGGTATGCAGCGGGGCCGGCGGATCCGGCCCCTGTGCAGACGCAGTCACTCACACCCGCGGCGGATCCGTCTCGCGCGCAAACGCCCTGTGCGCGGCCAGCGCCTTCTTGAACGCAGCCACGGCTTTCGCTAGGTCGCCGGAAGGCGCGACGATGATGGCGGGATCGGGCTTGCCATCGGGCAGGGTCACCGGCACGCCAGCCTTGTCCAGCAGGTCCTTGCCCGCGCCTATGGCCAGCATCGGCTTGCAGTGGCGGTATTGCAGGCGCAGGAAGTCGAGCGCGTTGGCGTCGCTGCCCAGCTGCTGCACGGCGCCCTGGCCGTCCGGCACCACGACGGCGTCGAACAGCACGCCCGGCCCCGCTTCGAGCGAGATTTCCACGGCCAGCGGCACGCCGCCGCTGGTGTCGACTTTGCCAAGGTGGCTGCCCACCAGGCGCGGCGCGGCGCCGTCGGCCAGCAGCGAGGCATAGATATTGCGCACCTGCGCGCCATCGCTGCCCGGCCCCACGAGGATGGCCACGCGCCGGGTATGGATGCCCCTCTTGCCGGGGCGGAAAAAGAGCGACAGGGCTGGCGATGGCGGATACGTCGGCAGCGGCTGCAGCGAGGCGCGCGGCATGACGGGCGGCAGCGCCAGGCCCAGGCCATCGGCCAGGCGCTGCGCCAGGGTCTCGTCGACATTGCGCAGCATGGCGACGATGCGCTGGCGAATGGCCACCGTCTGCACCTTGCTCAGTTCAAAGCGGAACGCATGCACAATGTGCTCTTGTTCGATAGGCGTCTGGCTGATCCAGAACAGGCGCGCCTGGCCATAGTGCTCGGCGAATTTCTCGGGCTTGCCGCGCACCTTGTCGCCTTCGGCGGAGGCGGGGAAACTGTTGAAACCTTTCGCACCCGCCTGGAACGGACAGCCGCCCGCCAGCGAGTTCGGTTCATACGCGACCCGGCCCCGGTTGATGGCCTGGCGGTGCATGCCGTCGCGCTGGTTGTTGTGCACGGGCGCCAGCGGCGCATTGATGGGAATCTCGTGGAAATTCGGGCCGCCCAGGCGCGTCAGCTGGGTATCGACATAGGAATGGATGCGTCCCTGCAGCAGCGGATCGTTGCTGAAATCGATGCCGGGCACGATGTGCGCCGTACAGAACGCCACCTGCTCCGTCTCGGCAAAAAAATTGTCGGGATTGCGGTTCAAGACCATTTTCCCAACAGGGATGAGAGGGACGACTTCTTCGGGAATCAGCTTGGTCGGGTCGAGCACGTCGAAGGGAAACGCTTCCGCCTGCGCTTCCGTGAAGACCTGGAAGGAGAGCTCGTATTCCGGGTATTCTCCGCACTCGATGGCTTCCCACAGGTCGCGCCGGTGGAAATCGGAATCGGCACCGCTGATCTTGACGGCTTCGTCCCACACGAGCGAATGCGTACCGGCCATCGGCGACCAGTGGAATTTGCAGAACACGGACTGACCCTTGGCATTGACGAGGCGGAAGGTATGCACGCCGAAGCCCTGCATCATCCGATAACTGCGCGGGATGGCGCGGTCCGACATGACCCACATCAGCATGTGCGTGATTTCCGGCGACAGCGACGCAAAATCCCAGAAGGTGTCGTGCGCGCTGGCCGCCTGCGGCATGCCATGGTGCGGCTCGGGCTTGACGGCGTGGACCACGTCGGGGAATTTCATCGCATCCTGGATGAAGAAGACGGGGATGTTATTGCCGACCAAATCCCAGTTGCCCTCGTCCGTATAAAACTTCACGGCGAAGCCGCGCACATCGCGCGCCGTGTCGGTCGAACCGCGTTCGCCGGCCACCGTGGAAAAGCGCACGAAGACGGGCGTGCGCTTGCCCGCCTTGGCGAACGGCGCGGCGCGCGTCAGCTTGCTTTGTTCCTTGTAGCATTCGAAATAGCCATGGGCGGCCGAACCGCGCGCATGCACGACGCGCTCTGGGATGCGCTCATGGTCGAAATGCGTGAGCTTTTCACGCAGGATGAAATCTTCCATCAGGGTGGGGCCGCGCAAGCCCGCCTTCAAGGAATTCTGGTTGTCGCCCACGGGCACGCCCTGGTTCGTCGTCTGCACGCAGCCGCTATCGTCGGCACGGACGCCATCGAGCGAGGCGTTGCGCGCATTCTCGCCCAGCGCGGGCTGACCGCCGCCCGTCTTCGGAGACGCTGTCGTTTCGCCCGTGGTGCTGGCCGTGGCCAGCGGCTCGCCCGTTGCCACATGCACGCCTTCGACCGGCGTGCGCGCCGCGTCGCCATACTGGCCATCTTCCTTGGGATTGACGGCCATGGCGGCGGACAACTGCTGACTGGCGGCCGTCTTTTGCAGCAGCGCGCGGGTCACGTCATTGTCCGCGCCCAGGCTGTGCGGCGCATTGCTGTCGGATGGGCCGGACATGCTGCTCAATACGGAACCCGCACCGTCCGTGGACGGCGTTTTCTTGCTGGTAGCCATTACATCTCCTGTGAGTAGTTTGCCCCGGGAAGTAACGCTACAACTCCCTCATTCAGCGCACGAACAGGGCAATCAAAATAATGATGGGAATAGGTATGCCGATCAACCACAACAAAATGGAGCGCATCATCACTCTCCTTTACTGCTTGTTACACTGCTTGTTACTACCTTGTGCGCATGGGCGCCGGCCCACTCGCCATGACGGCGAAGGGAACAGCGCCCACGACAGTACCTTCCAGGAAGGCGCAGAACTTATTTACGCGAACCCAGCAGTTTCGACAGGCCATAACCGGCCGCGGCCGCAATCAGCAGGGATACGGCCGGACGTTCACGCACATAACCGCGGCCCGTTTCGCCGGCACGCTGGCAGGCGGCGCCCCATTGCTTGCCGCGCGCCATCAGGCGTTCGGAAGCCTTGTTGACGCTGTCGCTGACCTGGCCGAGGCGTTCACCGACCTGGTCCACGCTGTCATGGGCGCGCGTGGCCACCTTGTCGGCCAGGGGCTGGGCCTGGCCTGCCACCTTGTCGATGGTGCGGTGCAAGTCCTGGCGGGTATCCTGGGCGTTGCCATTCATATCGGAGCTGGTTTTTTCAATCGCGTTCATGATGGTTTCCTTTAACAGTGAATAATTTCAACCATGCTCGATGCCGTGACCGAATCATGATTCTCCTCGCTTCGGGGAAAAAGAAGCGGCTAAACGCTGCCGGGCTGAGCCATATCAAACACGGGATCAGCAGCAAGCTGTTGGCACTACCTTAACTGCGTCCGCCCCACGCCACCGTGCGCTGCCACACGTTGAGGCGCAGACTTAAATGCCTGCCAGAAATAACAATCCCCGCCGGCCTGGTGGGGCGGGCGGGGATCGAGGTGCGTTTGGCAGGCCTGGCCGGCATCAGTCACCCGCACAGCGACGGCATCCAGCGAAGAAAGAAACCACCGCGCGAATGACGGCAGGCAGGTTAACGGTCCAGCAGGCGCCCCCGAAAATCACCGCTAGCAAAATTTTAAAAAATGGCGTTGACATTGATATAAACCCCTGCCAGTCAGGGTTGCAGGTGGGTGGCATCATGTATCAGACGAGGTGGTCGAAGCAAGACGGCTCGAGAAATGACGTGGATCCTGTCGCTAAAATTGAGCTGCTCAATTTGACGAATGACCCGCGTTAAATCCTGTTCGGATGTTCCGCCATCGAATTGAATTTCTATCTCAACGCTTCCATGGCTGGTGCTGGAATTGACTTGCACTACCCGCTCGAGCTTGTAAAAAGACTGTTCAAGCGGAGTCGTGATGAGAGTCATCAACTGCTCGGGCAAACTTTCGCTGATGTTGTACTGAACGGATACGACAGGGGCGTACGGCTGACTTGCGCCAGCGGCTGCTGCGACGGCAAAGAGCGCGGCAGCCATCAAAAAGAAGGATTTCGACGACACGGCACACCTCCCTCTTATCAAGATAAAAACCACACCATCTGCTCCTGGCAACCGGCAACGGTTACTTGCCAGGCAGGCTTTCAGGGAGTTTTTTGGTCGGTTTTCTTCCCTGGCCATATGGCCGCGCATATGCCACAAAACACGCCCACAAAGGCGGCACGGTGCCAGTCGAATGCATGCGTATCGCTCATCAGTCCTGTATAGATAAGACTGCCCGTTGAGGTCCCCAAAGCAGTGATAACAAATATTTTCATGGTTCGCCAACTTCCCTTCATTGAAATAAAGCCCGACGAAATGACAACGGCACCTGAATATTGTATCCAGATAAACGACATCGTGGCATTAAAAATAAGAAATTGTATTTTGACCATGGCACTGCTGCGCATGCCGTTACCTGATTCAAGCACGCAGGCGCAACCTCGCATCGAGTGAATAGCGTCCCGCGCCGCTGATGGCGATCGTGCCGAAGACGATGATCAGCAGCCAGCCGAACTGGCCGTCGGCGATGCTCCAGTCCGGGTGCACGAGCAGCATGGACACGCCCAGCAGGAACAGCAATGGCAGACAGGCCAGGCGCGTCAGCAAGCCGGCGGCGACCAGCAGCGGGCAGAGGATTTCCGCGAACAGGGCGCAGTACAGCGTGATGGCGCGGCCCAGGTGCAGCGGGTCGTCGATATGCGCCAGTTCATCGGAAAAATGCAGCAGCTTGGGCAGACCGTGCACGTGCAGCACCAACAGCGCGCCCGTCAGGCGCGCAAACAGCATACCCGCATCGGGTAAAAAGGGGCCGGCCAGCGCCGCCATCCAGTTTTTCTTCATGATCGCTCCAGTGGGAAAGCCAGTCGGCGCGGCGCGCCGCTGCCAGCCATCATAGGCAGGCGGACACCTGGGCGCGACTGGTCTTTTGGCAGAGGCGCCAGCGCGCGCGAAGGCCTAGACTGGCCGATGCCATCACTGGTCCAGGCCGTAACCGGCCTCCCTCCCCCATCCCCGAAGGAAATGCATCATGTCGAAGAAAATCGAAGCCGAAGAAGTCACTTCCCGCCGCAAGCTGCTCGTCAGCGTCGCCGGTGTCGCCGCCGGTGCGGGCCTGCTGGCCGCCGGTGGCGCCAGCGCCGCCGCCAAGCCTGCCGCTGCCACCACCGCACCGGGCAAGCTCACCGTCAACAGCGTCACCGTCAAGGACGGCACCGTCATCCACTTCAAGGACTGGGGCACGGGCACGCCCGTCGTCTTCAGCCACGGCTGGCCATTGCAGGGCGACGCCTGGGAAGACCAGATGATGTTCCTGGCCAGCCACGGCTACCGCGTGATCGCGCATGACCGCCGCGGCCACGGCCTGTCGAGCCAGCCATGGCAGGGCAACGACATGGATACCTACGCCGACGACCTGGCCACCCTGCTCGACGCGCTCGACATCAAGGGCGCGACCCTGGTCGGCCATTCGACGGGTGGTGGCGAAGTGGCCCGCTATATCGGCCGCCATGGCGAAAAACGCGTGGCCAAGGCCGTGCTGGTGGGCGCCGTGCCGCCGCAGATGGTCAAGTCGGACACCAATCCGGGCGGCTTGCCGATGTCGGTGTTTGACGGCATCCGCGCCGGCGTGCTGGCCGACCGTTCGCAATTCTTCAAGGACCTGACCGTGCCCTTCTTCGGCGCCAACCGTCCCGGCAACAAGGTATCGCAAGGCATGCGCGACACCTTCTGGCTGCAGGGCATGCAGTGCGGCATCAAGAACGCCTACGATTGCATCAAGCAATTTTCCGAGACGGACTTCACGGCCGACCTGAAGAAAATCTCCGTGCCGACCCTGGTGGTACACGGCGGCGACGACCAGATCGTGCCGATCGACTCTTCCGGCAAGGCTGCGGCCAAGCTCATCAAGAACGCCAAGCTGGTCATCTATGAAGGTGCGCCGCACGGCTTGCCGGCGACCCACAAGGACCGCCTGAACGAAGATTTGCTGGCCTTTATCAAGTCCTGATCGTTCTTCGCTCCCCGCACCGCCGGCCCGCCCGGCGGTGTTTATCGCCTCCGCCGCATAAAAAAACCGCCCGCCTCCCCCATTCGTATAACTGCCTTGCCTGACGGCGCGTGCATACTTGTTGCAATGCGGCATACGCCGCGACAGCGACAGGAGCACGGCGATGGCCAGCATGCATTATTTCCCTCAGAAGCAAGACGCCGGCCTGGCGCACGCGCAGCACATGGGCGGCATGGACGGCATGGGTGAATTTGCCGCATCGGTCGCGCACGAGGTGCGCCAGCCGCTGGCGGCTATTGCGCTCAATGCCGATGCCGCCTTGCGCTGGCTCGACCACGATCCGCCCCGCCTCGACGAGGCGCGCGCGGCGCTGGCCCTGGTCGCCAGCGCCGGCAGCCATGCCAGCGCCGTGCTGCGCAGCGTGCATGGCCTGGTCTGCAAGACGCCGGGCAGCCACGATCATTTTGTGGCCGACGACGCTGTGCAGGATCTGCTGCCGCTGTTGCGCGCGCCACTGCAACGCCACGCCATCCACCTGGAAACGCAACTGGCACCTGGCCGCCCGCTGCTGCACGCCGACCCGGTGCAATTCCGCCAAGTCCTCCTGAACCTGCTGATGAACGCCATCGAAGCCCTGCAGGGCGCCAGCGGCAGGCCGCGCACGGTGCTGCTGTCCTCGCGCCTCGATGGGGGCGTGCAGCATTTCAGCATCGCCGACAATGGCGCCGGCATCGCGCCGCAGGCAGCCGGCCGCCTGTACGACGCCCTGTATTCCAGCAAGCCGGACGGCATGGGCATGGGCCTGGCCATCTGCCGCCGCATCGTCGACGCGCATGGCGGCCGCCTGTGGCATGCGCCCGGCGCACCCCACGGCAGCGTCTTCCACTTTACCCTGCCAGCGTTATGAGGACAACCATGGACATGACCACGCCCCCGGCCGATCCGCCGATTACCCTCTTGATCGCCGACGACCACCCGCTGATCCTGGCCGGCCTGGCCTCGCTGATCGCATCACTGCCTGGACTGCGCCTGCTGGGCCAGGCCGGCACGGGCCTCGCCGCCGTGGAGCTGTACCGGGAGCTGCGGCCCGACGTGGTGCTGATGGATTTGAACATGCCGGAGATGCATGGCATCGAGGCGATCGAGCGCATCTGCGCGGACGACGCGCAAGCGAAGATCGTCATCCTCACCAGCTACCAGGGCGAGGACAGCGTGCACCGGGCCTTGCGCGCCGGCGCGCGCGGCTACCTGCTGAAGGATTCCGGCTTCCTGCAACTGACGCAGTGCATCCGCCAGGTGGCCGCCGGCAGACATTACCTGCCGCCGGAACTGGCGGCGCAGCAAGCCAGCCGCATTGACGCGAACCGCCTGTCGAAACGCGAACACGACATTCTGCTGCACCTGTCCGCAGGCAAGAGCAACAAGATGATCGCGCGCAGCGCCGGCATCGAGGTGGGCACCGTGAAATTTCACGTGAATAATATTTTGACCAAGCTCAACGTATCAAGCCGCACCGAGGCGGCCACGGTGGCCGCCCGGCGCGGCTTGCTGGGCGCGTTCTAGCTGCCGGGAACCGGGGTCAGACCCGCCGGGTCTGACCCCAGCATTTACGCTGCATCATCATCCAACTTTGCCGCGGCCTTGGCCAGCGTTGGCTTCGCTTCCACGCCGCTGATCTTCGGCACGCATTCACTGCGCAGCCACGATACCGTCACAGGCTCACCCGCCATCAGGCGCTTGACGCTGGGGACGATCTGTTCGCCGATCAGCATGCCCAGCAGGCCGATCAGGGCAATGGCTGGCGGCGCCGGCGAGCGCACCTGCAAGACGGCGTAGATGATGCCAACGAGCAAGCCCACGGCCAGCGAAATCACATATAACTTCATGGCGCATTCCTTTCGATGAAAAAAAACGCCGCGCGCGGTCAGGCGCGCGGCGCATGGCATAGCCGCGCGGCGATTACTTGGCCGGCACCGGCGCCAGGGTCGTGTGTTCGCCATGGATGCGCTGCGGCGCCTTGTGCACCATCGTGTAGGCGTAGTCGACGCCCATGCCGTAGGCGCCCGAGTGTTCGCGCACGATGGCCATGACGGCGTCATAGGTTGCCTTATGCGCCCAGTCGCGCTGCCATTCCAGCAGCACCTGCTGCCACGTTACCGGCACCACGCCTGCCTGGATCATGCGCTGCATGGCGTAGTCGTGCGCTTCCTTCGAGGTGCCGCCCGAGGCATCGGCCACCATGTAGATTTCGTAGTCGCCTTCGAGCATCGCGCACAGGGCGAAGCTGTTGTTGCACACTTCCGTCCACAGGCCCGACACGACGACTTTCTTCTTGCCGTTGGCGGCCAGCGCATCGCGCACCTTCTGGTCATCCCACGAATTCATCGAGCTGCGCTCGAGGATATCCTTGCCGGGGAAAACGTCGAGCAGTTCCGGATAGGTGTGGCCCGAGAAGCTTTCCGTTTCCACCGTGGTGATGATGGTGGGGATGTTGAACACCTTGGCGGCCTTGGCCAGGCCCACGGTATTGTTTTTCAGCGCCTGGCGGTCCATCGACTGCACGCCGAACGCCATTTGCGGCTGCTGGTCGATGAAGATGATCTGGCAATTGTCGGGGGTAAGGACTTCCAGTTTCGGATTGGTCATGATGTCATCCATGAAGGTTGGGGTTGAGTGGGTACTGCCGTGCATCGTATGCCTGGCGCCGCGCCCGCACCACTATCTAAATATAGGCTGGCATGTTGATTGCCTCTGGGAAATAGCTCCTACAGGAGGGCGGGCGCTGCGGTAAAATACCTTTTGCTTACCATGTTCCGACGACTCTTGATCGATAACTCTTCTTTGCCAGACAACATCATGCGCAGCGATACGGCACCGATACGCGTCCTCATCGCCGACGACCACCAGTTGCTGCTCGACGGCATCGCGGCCCTGCTGCGCGCCTTTCCCGGCGTGGTGCTGGTGGGCCAGGCGACCGATGGCCAGCAGGCGGCACAGCAATTTGACGCGCTGCGGCCCGATGTCACGCTGATGGATTTGCAGATGCCGGTCATGAGCGGACTCGACGCGATCGGCGCCATCCGCACGCGCCATCCGCAGGCGCGCATCATCGTGCTGACCACCTACAAGGGCGACACGCAAGTGCTGCGCGCCATCCGCGCGGGCGCCTGCGGCTATGTGCTGAAAAGCGCGCTGCGCCACGAATTGCTGGCGGCGATACAGAACGTGCACGCGGGGCGGCGCCACATCACGCCCGAGATCGAGGCGGAACTGGCGCTGTATGCGTGCAGCGACGTGCTGTCGAACCGCGAACTGGACGTACTCAAGCAGGTCGCGCAAGGCAATTCCAACCGCGAAACGGGCGCCCTGCTGCAGATCAAGGAAGAAACCGTCAAGGCGCACATGAGCACCATCCTGGCCAAGCTGGGCGCCAGGGACCGCACCCATGCCGTCACCATCGCGCTACGACGCGGCATCCTCGACGCCTGAGCGGCGCCAGCGCTGCCACCAGCGGCGCAGCGGGCCGTGCGCCACCGGCCAGGCGCGGCGCGCCGGCACCCGCAGGTGCCACTGCGTGCCGCCCCCGTCGCGCCCGCCCACGGACAGGCGCGCGCCGAGCCTGGCGGCGCGCTCGCGCATGCCGGGCATGCCCCAGTGTCCGGGAATCTGTCCATTGGCCGCCACCACGGGCGGCAAGCCCTGACCATCGTCGCGCACGAGCAGTTCAATGCCGCCGCACGCATAGCGCACCGCCACCTCGACCACCTGCGCGCGCGCATGCTGGAAGGCATTGCGCAGCGCTTCGCTGGCGATGCGGTAGATTTCATGCGCGGCGCGCGCATGCAGCATGCGCGGCTCGCCTTCCTCCGCATAGCGGAACACGATGCCGTGCTGCGCCGCCAGCCGTTCGCCTTCGCGCTGCAGGATGGCGCTCCAGCGGGCGCCGGCATCGTCGCCGGCGCGCAAGTCGTGCACGTGGTCGCGCCCCTCGCCCAGCATGCGGTCGGCGTCGTCGAGCGCGCGCAGCATGGCGGCGCGCGCGGGATCATCCTCGGCGATGGCCATGCTGGCATTGTGAAAGTGCAGGATCATCGCCTGCGTTCCCTGCAGCAGGGTATCGTGCAGTTCGCGCGCGATGCGTTCGCGCTCGGCCTGCTGCGCCTCCATACGCGTCTGCAGGCGCGCGGCATGCTGGCCCAGCCGCCAGCGGCAAACGCCATACGCGGCCGCCAGCAGCGCCGCCGCGCACAGGCTGCGGAACCACCAGGTCTGGTAGAAGGCGGGCAGCACGCGGAACGGCAATTGCGCCACCGCGCTGGCCACGCCGTCGCCATTGATGGCCATCACCTGGAAGCGGTAGGCACCCGGCCCCAGGCCCGTGTATTGCGCCTGGCGCCGCTCGTCCGCATGCTGCCAGTCCCTGTCATAGCCTTCCAGCCGGTAGCGGAAGCGCAGGCGCGACGGCGCGCCCAGGCTGCTGGCGTTGTAGGCGAACTGCACGTCGCGCGTGCCGGCCGGCAGGCGCTCATAATCGGCGGCAGCGATGTTCTCGCCATCGACCATCAATGCGCCGATCTCGGCCTGCGGCGCCGGCAGCGGCGGCGCCGGCTGGCGCGGGTCGATCCAGAAGGTCGCGCTCTGGCGCGAAAACCAGATCCTGCCATCATCCGCTTCGGCAATCGAGTCGTTATGCAGCAAACTCATTTTGCCGTTCAAGCCATCGGCGCCATCGTACAACTGCGCCTGCATGGGATGCGATGGATCGCGCAGGGCCTGGGCTACTTCGGCGGCGGCCACGCGCACGGCGCCATTGCCCGTATTGAGCCACAGGCTGCCGTCGCGCGCGCGCAGCATGCCGACCACGCCGTCGAAAACGCCGGGCACCGCGGCACGCAGCGGCACGAAGCGCCCATCGTGCCACAGCGCCAGGCCATTCTGGCCGCCCGCCAGCAGCTGGCCGCCCGTCTCGATCAGCGCGGGCACCTTGCCCAGGTCCAGGCCCTGTGCGGGACCATAGCTGGCCAGGCGCCCGCCGTCCAGCACCACCACGCTGCCGTCCGGATAGGACAGCCACAGGCGGCCGGCCGCATCGGCCAGCAGCGCCAGCGGCACCTTGCGCCCGCCCTCGGGCAAGGCCGGTTCGCGCCGCCATGCGCCGTCGGCGTACTGGAACACGCCGGCGCCGCTGAAAATCGCCCACAGGCTGCCGTCGGGCGCGTTCACGGCCATGCGCACCCGCCTCAACGCGGCCGCTTCCGGCGGATAGGCAATCGTCTCGAGCACGCGGCCATCGTCGCCATCGAGCCGCAGCAAGCCAGCGCGGGTGCCGACGCGGATACCACCCGGCGCCGCCATGATGGCCGTGACGGGCCCCAGCGCAGGGGCGCGCAAGACCTTGCCGTCGGGCGCCGCCAGCATCAGCGGCGTATCGCCCTCCTTCGACAGCCACATGCGCCCTCCCGTGCCGGGCGACAGCTGCTGCGCGCGGAAGGCTTCGGGCGCCTCGGGTCCCGCGCGCGCGCTGAGGATCACGGGCGCGGCCTGGCGAAAGCGGTCCAGGCCCGCATACGTGGCAACCCAGGCATTGCCTTCGTTGTCGTCGCACAGGGAACCGATCAGCACATTGCTCAAGCCGTCGCGGGGCAGGAACGATTCCGTGTCGCTGCTGATGCCCAGCTGCTGCGGCTCCAGCGCGCCGGCGCTGCGCGTGCGGTGCAGGCCGAACTGGCTGTCGAACCACAAGGTGCCCTGGCGGTCGACCAGCATGCTGCCGCTGGTGCCGCTCGTATCGCGGTAGATCCAGCGATGGTCGAGCTGGTCGTAGCGCTCGAGCGAGTCGATGATGCGGATGCCGCGCAGCTCCAGCAGATACAGGCGGCCGTCCGGTCCCTGCTGCGGCGGCGCGCGCAAGTCGAGGCGGCCCACAGGCGGCGCAAAGCGCGCCTGGCCCGGCTGCCAGATAAACAGGCCCCGTTCGCTGAACACGCCCAGCCTGCCATCGCGGTCCGCGAACACGGCCGAGGCCTTTTGCGCCGTGTAGCCCTGCGCCGGCCCCATCGCCTGCCAGCGCCGGCCGTCGAAGCGCGACACCCCGGCCACGCCGGCGGCCCACACGGCGCCTGTGGCGTCGATGGCAAAACCCCAGATGGAACCGGGCCGCACGCCCTGCGCCTCGCCGTAATTGCGCACCACGCCATCCCTGACATGGCTGATGCCGCCCACTTGCCAGCCCACCCACATGCCGCCGTCGGCCGCGCGCTTGAGGGCCAGGGTCACCGTATCGGGAAACGCGCCCTGGCGCGCGCGCAAGGGCGCGAAACGCAGGCCGTCAAAACGCACGAGGCCCGAATGGGTGCCCAGCCACAGGAAGCCGTCGCCCCCTTGGGCGATGACGCTGATATCGTCCGGTGCGCCATCCCTGGACGTCCAGCTGGTGTGCTGCAGCTGGTGGATGCCGCGCGCCGCGTCGATGGCCAGCCCGGGAGGGCTGAACAGCAGCAGCAAGGGCAGCCAGCACAGCGCGGCCAGGACGGGCAGGCGCACGGCCGGTCAGGCGGCAGGCACGGCCGCGTGGCCGCTGCGGTGCTGCACGATGATCAGGCCGGCGAGCAGCAGCAGGGGCACGGCCAGCGCTACGAAGCCGAAAGCCAGGTAGGCAAAGGCGGCGGCGATGGCGCCCAGGGCGAAGGCTGCCAGCGGCCAGAAGAACTTGCCGCAGCGCGCATGGGTGGCGGCATCGGCCGCGCCGCGCAGCACGTCGACGGTGTCGATGACGATCTGCGTCACGTTCCCCGTCATCATGGAGGTGGGCGCCAGGTGCGCCAGCAGCAGCCGGCTGGTGGCGCTGTGCACGCCCATGGCGGCCGTGCCCAGCAAGCCCGCCGCCATGGCCATGGAACTGACGTCCTTGCCGATCGGTTCGGCCAGGATGCCAAACACCATGAAGCCGGCCAGCAAGGCCCACTGCAGCAGCATGGCCAGGGTCAGCGACGGGCCGGCGCGGCGCTCGACGGCCAGCACCATCAGGCGCGTGACGGCGACGCCGGCGATAAAGGCGGGAAAAGCGAGAAACTTCAACAGGATGGACACGCGCGATGCATCCGCCAGGGCGGCGCCGATCAGCACGAAGTTGCCCGTGACATGGGCCGTAAACAGGCCAAACAGGGCAATAAAACCCAGGGTATCGACATACCCGGCTAAAAACCCCAGGCTGGTGCCGAACAGGCGGCTGTGTGGTGGCTGATCCATCGAATGACTCCTGATACTGTGCAATGCACTAAAAAAAACAAAAAACGCGCCAGGGAAGCGCCCCGGCGCCACTGCCTGCATGGTAAGCCATGCGGCCGGCCGCCGCCCCCGCCATTCGGCCAGTGCGCCACGCTTCACCTGATCTTTTGGCCCGTGTTCAGGCGCGGGACGTCCGCTACACTGGCCGACGTGACTTTCGCGCCGCGCACGCCGGCCCTCCCCGCACCGCAACCATGGAGCTGCACCATGCCAGAACATACCCTCCCCGCCGCCGCACCCTTGATACTGCTCAATGGCTGTTTCCATACCGTCGACAAAAGCTGCCCGCAAGCGAGCGCGGTGGCCATCGCCGACGGCAAATTCCTCGCCGTGGGCGATGCCGATGACGTCATGCGCCACCGCACGCCCGACAGCCGCGTGATCGACCTCGGCGGCCGCACGGTGATTCCCGGCCTGAACGACTCGCACCTGCACCTGATCCGCGGCGGTTTGAACTACAACCTGGAATTGCGCTGGGAAGGCGTGCCATCGCTGGCGGACGCCCTGCGCATGCTCAAGGAACAAGCCTTACGCACGCCGAACCCGCAGTGGGTACGCGTCGTGGGCGGCTGGAACGAATTCCAGTTCGCAGAAAAACGCATGCCGACCCTTGATGAAATCAATGCGGCCGCACCCGACACGCCTGTCTTCATCCTGCACCTGTACGACCGCGCCCTGCTGAACCGCGCCGCCCTGCGCGTGGTCGGCTACGATAAAAATACGCCGAACCCGCCCGGCGGCGAAATCGTGCGCGACGCTGCCGGCAATCCCACGGGCATGCTGATCGCGCGTCCGAACGCCATGATTTTATATGCGACCCTGGCCAAGGGTCCAACCCTGCCGCGCGAATTGCAGGTCAATTCCACGCGCCAGTTCATGCGCGAACTCAATCGCCTGGGCCTGACCAGCGCCATCGACGCGGGCGGCGGCTTCCAGAATTATCCGGAAGACTACGCGGTGGTCGAGGAACTGGCGCAAAAAGAGCAGCTGACGATACGCATCGCCTACAACCTGTTCACGCAAAACAAGGGCGCGGAACTGCAAGACTTCCAGAAGTGGACGGAGATGGTCACGCCGGGCCAGGGCGACGATTACTACCGTCATAACGGCGCCGGCGAAATGCTCGTGTTTTCCGCCGCCGACTTCGAGGATTTCCTCGAGCCGCGCCCGGACCTGGCGCCCGGCATGGACGACGAACTGGAAAAGGTCGTGCGCCACCTGGTGTCGAAACGCTGGCCCTTCCGCCTGCACGCCACCTACGACGAATCAATCGAGCGCATGCTGACGGTGTTTGAAAAGGTCAACCGCGATATCCCGTTCGACGGCCTGCACTGGATGTTCGACCACTGCGAAACCATCACGCCGAAAAACATCGACCGGGTCAAGGCGCTGGGCGGCGGCATCGCCATTCAGCACCGCATGGCCTTCCAGGGCGAATACTTTGTCGACCGCTACGGCGCGGAAGCGGCCAAGGCCACGCCGCCCATCGCGCGCATGCTTGCCTCTGGCGTGCCCGTGGGCGGCGGCACGGACGCCACCCGGGTCGCCAGCTACAACCCGTGGACGGCGCTGTACTGGCTGGTGTCGGGCCGCACCGTGGGCGGCTTGCGCCTGTACGACGCGGGCAGCCGTTTGTCGCGCGACACGGCGCTGGAACTGTGGACGGCGGGCAGCGCCTGGTTCTCCAGCGAGCAAGGCAAGAAGGGCCGCATCCAGGAAGGCATGCTGGCCGACCTGGCCGTGCTGAGCGCGGACTTCTTCAGCATCGATGAAGAGGCGATCAAGTCGATTGAGTCCGTGCTTACCATCGTCGGCGGCAAGATCGTCTACGGCCAGGCGGAATTTACCAAGCTGGCGCCGCCTGCCATTCCCGTGCTGCCCGATTGGTCGCCCGTGAAAAACGTGGCCGGCCACTACCGCGCCGCGCCGCCGCAAAAAACCAGCGTCATGCAGCAGCACCAGTGCCAGGGCGCCTGCGGCGTGCATGCCCACGCCCACGACGTGGCGCGCAAGAGTTCCGTACCCGTGTCCAGCCATTCCGGCTTCTGGGGTGCGCTGGGGTGCAGCTGCTTTGCGTTCTGAGGTGCGTATGGCGCGCGTATTTTCATGCGCCGCCGGTGCCCTGGCACTGGCGGCGGCCCTGCCCGCCACGGCACAGGAAAATGTGCAATTGTACGGCCGCCTGAACGTGGCGCTCGAAGCGCTGCGCTCGTCCGGCAGCGGCGACAGCGTGCAGCGCCTGTCCAACAACCGCTCGGTACTCGGTTTTCGCGGCAGCGAAGACCTGGGCGGCGGCTGGCAGGCGCTGTTCCAGGTCGAGGGCACCCTGTCGCCCGACACGGGAGCGGGTTCCATTGCCGCGCGCGACACGCGCGTCGGCATTGCCGGGCCGTGGGGCACACTGTTTGCCGGCAATTGGACCCTGCCCTACAACAGCGCCACCTCCGCGCTCGACCCGTTCTATCCCACCACGGCCGGCTACATGAGCCTGATGGGCAATGGCGCGGGCGCCACCGAAAACAATACCAGCAACGCGTATTCGTTCGACCGGCGCCAGCAGAACAGCGTCCATTACTGGACGCCGCAGTGGCAGGGCTGGTCGCTGCGCGTGGCGCGCGGCATGGCGGAAGAACGGCCGGCCAACGGTGCGCATCCGGCACTGACGTCGGCCGCCCTGCTCTACGACGGCGGCTCCCTGTACGCCACCGTGGCGCTGGAAGAGCACCACGACTACCAGGGACGGGGCTTGAGCGACCGTGGCAGCAAGCTGGCCATCGGGTGGCGCGTTGACAGCGCCACGCATCTGGCGTTAGCCTTGGAAAGCCTGCGCTATGCCACGGCAACAGGAGACCTGCGCCGGCGCACGGTGTATGCCTCCGCCACGCGCCAGTTCGGCCGCCACGGCCTGCGTGTCGGTCTGGCCCACGCGCAAAGCGCCACCGGCAGCGCGCTGGAAACCATCGGCACCGTGCGCGCGGGAGACGGCACGGGCGCCACCCACGCCACCATCGGCTACGACTACCAGCTGTCGAAACGCAGCAGCCTGTATGCCTACTACACGCGGCTGGCCAACGGCCGCAACGGCATCGCCGGCTTTGCCATCAACAGCGTCGGACGCGAAACAGGTACGGCAGGCGCGACCCTGTCGGGCGTGGCGCTGGGGATCAAACACAATTTCTGAGGCACGGTTTTCGTGGACAGCCCCGCGCGCGGCGCGTACAGTCTTCATTCCGCAACCAGGGCAGGCATCTGCGAACAGACACCATGAAGCGAGCATCAGCGCCGGCGCTTGGCGACTGGGTCAAGTGCGCCGAACCGGTACAGGGAATCGAACGCATCGAGGCGTGGTTCCAGGGCAAGGCCTATGCCATGCACCGCCACGACACCTACGCCATCGGCCGCACGCTGGCCGGCGTGCAGCGTTTCAGCTATCGCCGCGGCCAGCGCGACAGCCTGCCCGGCAATACCATGATCCTGCATCCCGACGAGGCGCACGATGGCCAGGCGGGTACCGACGCCGGCTTCCGTTACCGCATGCTGTATATCGAACCGGCGCTGTTTCAGGACGTGCTGGGCGGACGCGCGTTGCCCTTCATCGAGGGCGGCGTGTCGACCGATCCCCGCCTGGCGGCGGCCACTTCAACCTTGCTGCCGCACGACGGCCACCCGCTCGAAGCGCTGGAGCAGAGCGAGGCGTTGGCCGAACTGGCGCATGCGCTGGCGGCGGCGGCCGGCACGCCGATGCAGCGTCCAAAAGGCGACTTCCTGGCGGCGCGGCGCGCGCGCGACTACTTGCAGGCGCACTGCACGCGCGCCGTTACCCTGGAGGAACTCGAAGCGGCGACGGGACGCGACCGCTGGAGCCTGTCGCATGACTTTCGCGTTTTCTATGGCACCAGCCCATACCGCTATCTGACGATGCGGCGCCTGGAAATGGTGCGGCGCCTGCTGCTAGCTGGCAGCACGCTCGCCTCGGCCGCCATGGCCGCAGGCTTTGCCGACCAGAGCCACATGACGCGGCATTTCCTGAAAACCCATGGAATCACGCCTGGCCGCTGGCTGCGTTACGCTGGCGGCGCCAGCACACGCTGAAAACACCCACGATCGTTCAATACGGCCGGCAAGCACCTGCGTATTCTCGCTGCATCGCCACTTGAACGGAGCACAGCATGCCAGACACCACCATTACCACCACCACGCGCGGCCAGGGCCAATCCATCGACCTGGCAGGCAAGATCGACCTGATCGACGGGCACTGGCAACCGCGCGTCATCGCCGAAATGAACGACTACCAATTCAAGGTCGTCAAGGTACTGGGCGAATTCCAGTGGCACCGGCACGCGGACACGGATGAAACCTTCATCGTGCTGGACGGCGAATTGCGCATCGCCGTGCGCGGCCCTGGCTATGCGGAAGGACACGCCATCGTGCTGACTGCCGGCCAGATGGCCGTGGTGCCCAAGGGTGTCGAACACAAGCCGTGCGCCAGCGCCGAAACGAGGCTGCTGCTGATCGAGCCGCGCGGCGTGGTCAATACGGGCGACGGCGGCGCGGGGGAGCGCACGGTGCAGAACGACCAGTGGATCTGAAACAGGAAAGCGACAAATAACAAAAAACCCGCTGACTTTTGCAAGTAAGCAGGTTTTCTGATGAAACTTGGTGCCGTTGGCCGGAATCGAACTGGCGACCTTCACATTACGAATGTGCTGCTCTACCAACTGAGCTACAACGGCGAAGACCCACATTCTACAAACAATGCACAAAATTTGCTAGTGTCAACGCGAACTTTTTTGCATTTTTTTAGCGGCCCGGCTGCAGGCCGCTGAAAATCGTGGAAAAGTGCGGTTTTTTTACTCAGCGTGGTAGGCCGTGACGCGGGCCACTTCGTCTTTCGAGCCGAGGAAGACGGGCACGCGCTGGTGCAGCTTGTGCGGGGCGATGTCCATGATGCGCTGCTGGCCGTCGGTGGCCGCGCCGCCGGCTTGCTCGACGATGAAGGCCATCGGGTTCGCTTCGTACATCAGGCGCAGCTTGCCCGGCATCGACGTGTCGCGCAGGTCGGCCGGGTACATGAAGATGCCGCCGCGGTTCAGGATGCGGTGCACGTCAGCCACCATCGAGGCGATCCAGCGCATGTTGAAATTGGTACCGCGCGGGCCAGTGTCGCCGGCCAGCAGTTCGTCGACATAGCGTTTCACGGGCGGATGCCAGTGGCGCGCGTTCGACATGTTGATGGCGAATTCCTTCGTCGTCGGCGGAATCTGCATATTGCTTTGCGTGAGGACCCACGAACCCATTTCGCGGTCCAGGGTGAAGCAGTTCACGCCATTGCCGAAGGTCAGCACCAGCATGGTTTGCGGGCCGTACACGGCGTAGCCGGCCGCCACTTGCTTGCTGCCTGCCTGCATGAAGTCCTGCTCGGTCGGCTGCCCCATGCCGTCCGGCGCCTTCAGCACGGAGAAGATGGTGCCGATCGAGACGTTGACGTCGATGTTAGACGAACCATCGAGTGGATCGAACAGCAGCATGTATTCGCCCTTCGGATAGCGGTTCGGGATTGGGTGGATCGATTCCATCTCTTCCGATGCCATGGCCGCCAGGTGGCCGCCCCATTCGTTCGCTTCGAGCAGGATCTCGTTGGAGATGATGTCGAGTTTTTTCTGTACTTCGCCCTGCACGTTTTCCGTGTCGGCCGTGCCCAGCACTTCGCCCAGCGCACCCTTGCCGACGGCGTGGCTGATGGTCTTGCAGGCGCGCGCGACGACTTCGATCAGCAGGCGCAGTTCGGCCGGAATGCTGTTGTTCGAGCGCTGCTCTTCAACCAGGTATTGCGTAAGACTGATGCGTTTCATGAAACCCCTTCGTTAGTTTTAAATACGTCTCGTTCGGTGCCTGTCGGCTTACGCGCCCCTGGCGCCAAGCCGACCTACAAAATGATGAATGCCCATGCATGCGCGTAGGTCGGATTAGCCCGCAGGGCGTAATCCGACGTGCAATCAATTTGCCAATGCCTTGGAAACGACTTCCATCACGTCGTTCGACAAACTGGCCTGGCCGGCGACTTTTTCCAGCGCGTCGCGCATGGGGCTTTGCAGCGCGGGCACGTAACGGCGCCAGCGGTCCATGGAGCGCGCCAGGCGCGCGGCCACTTGCGGGTTCAGGGCGTCGAGCGCGATGACCTGCTCGGCCCAGAAGGCGTAGCCGCTGCCGTCCTGTGCATGGAACTGCGATGGATTGCCGTTGGTGAAATTGAAGATCAGGCTGCGCGCGCGGTTCGGATTTTTCAAGGTGAAGGCCGGATGCGTCATCAGCCGGCGCACGGCTTGCACATCGGTCGTTGGCGCGGCCGCCTGCATGGCAAACCACTTGTCGACCACCAGCGCTTCGTTCTCGAAATCGCTATAGAAGCTGGTCAAAGCCGCCTGCGCATGCGGCTGCGAGCCGGAATGAATCAGCGCCGCCAGCGCTGCTGCCCGGTCCGTCATGTTGCCGGCATTGTCGAACTGCAGCCGCGCCAGGTCCAGCTCCGCCGCTTCGGGCGCGATCAGCAGATACGACAGGGCCAGGTTTTTCAGCGCGCGCTTGCCCGCCGACAGGGCGTCCGGGCTGTACTCGCCCGGCGTCTGGTTGGCGTGGTACTGCGCCAGCAATTCAGGCTTCAGGGCTGCCGCGATGGTGCGGCGCATGAACTGGCGCGCCGCATGGATCGCCTGCGGGTCGACTTGCGCCATACGCTCGGCGATGATGGTTTCCGACGGCAGGATCAGGGCCAGCTCGCGGAAGGCGGGATCGAGCGTGTCGTCGGCCAGCAAAGCGCGCTGCGCTGCAATGAAGGTGTCGTCCAGCGCCAGGGTCTCGCCGGCGGCGACGGCGCCCGTCAGTTTCAACAGCCGCTCCATGGCCAGGCGCTGGCCCGCTTCCCATCGGTTGACGGGATCGCTGTCGTGGCGGAACAGGTGCAGCAGTTCCGCGTCGGTATAGCCGTATTCGAGCACCACGGGCGCGGAAAAATCGCGCAGCAGCGATGGCACGGGCGCTTCCGCCACGTTCGTGAAGCGGATAGTCTGCGACGCTTGCGTCAATTCCAGCACGACGCTGGTGGCGCCATCAGCTGCCACGCCATCGACGTGCAGCGGCAGGTCGCGGCCATCGGCAGCCAGCAAGCCGACGGTGACGGGAATGTGGAACGGCAGTTTCTTCGCCTGGCCCGGCGTGGCGGGACAGCTTTGCGCCAGGGTCAGCTCGAACGTCCGGCTGGCCGCATCGTAGCGCGTGGAAGCGGTGACGATGGGCGTGCCGGCCTGGCTGTACCAGCGCTCGAATTGCGTGAAATCGCGGCCATTCGCGTCGGCCATGGCGGCGCGGAAGTCGTCGCACTGGACGGCCTGGCCATCGTGGCGCTCGAAGTACAAGTCCATGCCCTTGCGGAAACCGTCGCGGCCCACGAGGGTCTGGTACATGCGCACCACTTCGGCGCCCTTCTCGTAGATGGTGACCGTATAAAAGTTATTGATCTCGACAAAGGAGTCGGGACGCACGGGATGGGCCATCGGACCCGCGTCTTCGGGGAACTGCGCCTGGCGCAAGGTGCGCACCTGGTCGATGCGCGTGACGGCGCGGCCCGTGTCCGTGCCGATCATGTCGGCCGAGAATTCCTGGTCGCGGAATACCGTCAAGCCTTCCTTCAGCGACAGCTGGAACCAGTCGCGGCACGTCACGCGGTTGCCGGTCCAGTTGTGGAAGTATTCGTGGCCCACCACCGCTTCGATGCCCGCGTAATCGACGTCGGTGGCAACGCGCGAATTGGCCAGCACGTACTTGGTATTGAAAATATTCAGGCCCTTGTTTTCCATGGCGCCCATGTTGAAGTCGCCCACGGCGACGATCATGAAGCGGTCCAGGTCCAGCTCCAGGCCGAAGCGTTCCTCGTCCCAGCGGATCGAGTTTTTCAGCGACTGCATGGCGTAGTCGGTCTTATCGAGGTTGCCCTCTTCCACCCACACTTGCAGCAGCACTTCGCGGCCCGACTTCAAGGTGTAGCGCTCTTCCTGGCACACCAGGCGCGCGGCGACGAGGGCGAACAGGTAGGAAGGCTTCTTGAACGGATCTTCCCACTTGGCGTAATGGCGGCCGTCGCCCAGGTCGCCCTCTTCGATCAGGTTGCCATTCGATAGCAGCACCGGATATTGTTCCTTGTCGGCGCGCAGCATGACCGTGTACTTGGCCATCACGTCCGGACGGTCCGGGAAGAAGGTGATGCGGCGGAAGCCTTCCGCTTCGCACTGCGTGAAGAAATTATGGTTCGATACGTACAGGCCCGACAGCGACGTGTTGTCCTGCGGCGCCAGCACGGTCTCGATATCGAGCAGCACCTCGTCCGGCGCCTTGGGGATGGTCAGCATGCCGGCCGTCAGCTTGTACTGCGACGGCTTCAGCACCTTGCCATTCAGGCGTACCATCACCAGTTCGATATGTTCGCCGTGCAATTCAATGCTGCGGCTGGTGCTGGCCGGGTTGTGGCGCATATGGATCCGGCTCGCCACCACTGTGCGGGCGGGATCAAGATCGAAACCAAGTTCGACGCTGTCGACCAGGAAGCTGGGCGGCGTGTAATCTTTGCGGTAAATCGTCTGAGGGCTGTCTGTGCGCATAGGGATTTGGGTGGGAGCGGAGGCAAAAGCCTATTTTACCAACACCAGCCCCCGATAGTCGCGATTCAGCTCAGGAATGTTGGATTCCCTTACACGCCGACATGCTCGGTAACATTCTGTAATAATGAATAGAAACAAATAGAACTATTCTTATAATACTAAGTGATGAATTGTGTCTACTATCTGGAGGTCATGTAATGAAACGTTATCTCACCATCATGATGGCCGCATTGACCGTGTTGTTGACCGGATGCGCCACCACCATACGCAGCGATGTCACCGTCTTTCATGAGTGGCCTGCGCAATTACAGGACAAATCGTATGCGTTTGAAGCGCCAGCGGCGGAAAACGACACGCTGGAATACCGCAGCTACCAGAACCTGGTGCGCGCGGAACTGGCCAAGCACGGCTTTGGCGAAGCTTCCGGCCCTGCGGCAGCCAATTTGCGCGTAGCGATGAATTTCTCCACCGTCGACTATCCTGAGCGCGTGCTGCAGGCCACCGATCCATTCTGGTATGGTCCAGGCTACTGGCCTGGCCGCTATGGCTACCGCTACGGCGCATGGCCAGGCTATGGCCGCTTCGGCTACAACCCCTACTGGTATGGTCCGCTGGACCTCGAAGAAAGCGTGCGCCATAAATACGAACGCGAATTGCGCATCACGATCAATGACCGCAACGGCAAGAAACTGTACGACGTGACCGTGCAATCGACCAGCAACAAGCGCGCCACGTCGCAAGTGATGCCGGCCATGGTGGCGAGCGCCTTTGCCGATTTCCCCGGCCAGAGCGGCGTACCCCGTAAAGTCGAAGTCAAGATAGAGTAATGACGCGGCAATACAAAAACCGGCTGGTGCAGCAATGCGCCAGCCGGTTTTTTTTCACCTAAGAATAATACGCCTCGGCCGCAAAGGTCAGCGCGCCGATCAGGGCGACGGCCAATAACAGCACGATCAGCAGGCGGCCGAATTTCGGCGTGCCGTCACTGCCGCCGCTCATGGCACGATGATGGTCGAGCCCGTCGTCTTGCGCGCTTCCAGGTCCGTGTGCGCCTGGGCGATATTGTCCAGACTGTAGCGCTGGTTGATCTCGATCTGCACTTCACCGCTACTGACGACGCCGAACAGCGAGGTCGCCATCTCTTCCAGGTTCGTGCGGTTCGATGCATAGCTGAACAGGGCCGGACGCGTGAGGAACAGCGAGCCGCGCGAGGCCAGTTCGCCGAGGGTAAACGCGGGCACGGGACCGGACGCGTTGCCGAAGCTGACCATCATGCCCAGCGGCGCCAGGCAGTCGAGCGAGCCCGTAAACGTATCCTTGCCGATGGAATCGTAAACCACCGAGACGCCCTTGCCGCCCGTGATCTCGCGCACGCGCTCGACGAAGTTTTCCGTGTTGTAGTTGATGACGTGGGCCGCGCCGTGCGCCTTGGCCAGCGCCACCTTTTCATCGGAGCCGGCCGTGCCGATCAGGTTCACGCCCAGCACTTTCGCCCACTGGCAGGCGATCAGGCCCACGCCGCCCGCGGCCGCGTGGAACAGGATGGTGTCGCCCGCCTTCAGGGCCACCGTGCGGTGGAACAGGTATTGCACCGTCAAGCCTTGCAGCATCATGGCGGCGGCCGTGTCGAAAGCGATGCGCTCGGGCAGCACCAGCAGCAGGGCCGCCGGCAGGTTGCGCTGCTGCGCATACGCGCCATTGATGCGCGCCGCATACGCCACCCGGTCGCCGACCTTCACTTCCGTGACGCCCTCGCCCACCGCCTCGACAATGCCCGCGCCCTCGACGCCGAGGCCATTGGGCAGCGGCTGCGGGTACAAGCCCGTGCGGAAATACACGTCGATGAAATTGAGGCCGATGGCCTCGTGCCTGACGCGCGCCTCGCCGGGACCGGGCGGCGGCAGTTCCACGTCCACATATTCCATCACTTCCGGGCCGCCCGTGCGCTGTACGCGGATAGCTTTGGTGGTAATCGTTGCACTCATGCTCATCTCCTTGTCTGGGTGAATCAGGCGGCCGCGTTGGCCCGCGCCTGCAGTTGCGACAGCACCAGGTGCGCCGACGACAGATTTGTCGCGCACGCCACGTTATGCACGTCGCAGGCGCGCACCAGGGCGTTGATGTCCGGCTCATGCGGCTGCGGCGTCATCGGGTCGCGCAGGAAGATCACGCAATCGATCAAGCCTTCCACCAGCAGGGAACCGATCTGCAAGTCACCGCCGAACGGGCCCGAATGCTTGCGCTCGACTGCCAGCCCCAGCTCGTTGATCAGACGCCCGCCCGTGGTGCCTGTGGCCGACAGTTCGCAGCCCTTCAAAAAATCCAGGTATTCGCCCGCCAGGGTAATCATGTCATCTTTTTTCTTGTCGTGGGCAATCAGGGCGATGCGTGTTTTCATGGTGAGGACTTTTCAGTGGGTGGATGAATTATTTCTTTTTCGACAGCAAGTAAATACCGGCCAATACCAGGCTGGTGCCCGCCAGTTGCCAGTTGGTGATCGGTTCATCGAGAATCATGGCGCCCAGGAACAGGGTCGACACGGGGCCGATCATGCCCGCTTGCGAAGCGACGGGCGCGCCGATGCGCTCGACGGCGATCATCGTCATGAAGACGGGCATCACCGTGCAAAAGATACCGTTCAACAAGGACAAGCCATACACGGGCATGGGCTGTATCAGCAGCTCGACGGGGCGCAGGATGAAGAATTGGACGATGCAGGCAAAGCTGGCCACGCACATCGCGTAGGAAACGAGCCGCATCGAGCCGATGCGCTTCACCAATTCACCAGAGCCCAGCAGATACACGGCATACGAGCAGGCCGAACCCAGCACCAGGGTCGAGCCCAGCGCCACATTGCTGGCGCCGCCCTGCAAGTCGTGCACGAACACGAGCACGATGCCGCAGTAGGACGTGAGCAAGGCCAGCCACTGCAAGCGGCTGATGCTCTGCTTGAAGTACACGGTGGTAATCAGGAGCACGAAGGTGGGCGTGAGGAACAGGATCAGCCGCTCGAGCCCCACGGAAATATATTGCAGGCCCAGGAAATCCAGGTAGCTGGACAGGTAATAGCCGACGAGGCCCAGCCCGACGAGGCGCAGGCGGTCGCTGTTTGATAACGGCGGCTCCGTGCGCATCTTCCACCAGGCGATGACGGCGAACACGGGCAGCGAAAAGATCATCCTGAAGGCGATCAGGGTGACGGCATCGATCTGGTAGCGGTACAGCAGCTTGGCGACGATGGCCTTGGTGGAAAACAGCACCGCCCCGCCCACGGCGATGGCCAGGCCACCGAGGTAGACGGAACGGGGAAGCGAAGATGGGGTTGCTTGCGGGGAACTGGAGCTCATGTCCAGATTGTAATGGCAAAAGCGAAAGGAAGCTGAGTGCTGGGGTCAGACCCGGCGGGTCTGACCCCAAAATAGCGCGCAGGTCAGGCGTAGGTCGGGTTAGCCCAAAGGGCGTAACCCGACAACATCCCAGTGCAGCATTTAGGAGACGACTACCGCCGCCGCACCCGCCGTCACGGTCGCCGTCGTCACCCGCGCAATCACGTTCGAAGGCGCCGCCGTGCCAATCAGTTTGTTCACTTGCTTGAACTGCGCCACCAGCTTGCCTGGTGTCAAAGTCACCACCGTGTAGCCTTGCGCATCCGTGTTCAGATGCTTGATCCACGGGTTGTTGCCCAGGCCGGACAATTGCTGCGCCAGGCCCAGCAGGGTCGCACTGAAGTCAGTGCTCGCTTTCAAGCCAGCCTGCACGGCAGCGACCGTCGCCTCCAGTTGCGCTTCCGGCACGCCCTTGGCGGCCAGAGCGCCGCGCAACTGCACGCGCAATTGCTCGAGCAGGCTGTCGACGGTGGGCGCCGCCTTGCCCATGGTGTAGTCGAGCAGGTTGACGTCGAGATTGACCGTGCCCAGGCCCGTGACGGGAATGGCCAGCGGGTAGCTGACGAGGGTGCCGATATCGCCCATGCTGCCGGCGGCCGACTTCAGGTAGCTGAAGAAGGAGTCCGAGCTGACGCCGGCCGACACCAGGTCCACCATGACGGGCGTGCCGCCGCCTGCCGCGTCGAAATCGTCGCTGACGGTGCCGGCAAAGAACGAGTGGATATCGCCGGTCAGCGCCACCACGTTGCCGATGGCATTGGTTTTCAGGTGCGCCATCAAATTCTTGCGCTCGCTGTTGTAGCCGTCCCACTGGTCGCAATTGAGCAGGAAGCGCGTGAAGAATGGCGCCAGCGCCGCTTGCTGGCCGGAAGCGGCGACAAAGCTCGATGCGGCGCCCTTGGCCTGCACGTCGGGCTTGATCCAGCCGAAGGCGATCACTTGCGCCGCGGCGGCCGGCGAAGCGCTGTTGTAGGCGGCCACCGTGATGCCGGCCTGGGCCGCGCTCAAGCCGGCGCCCACGGCAGCGGCGCCCTGGGCGCTGGCGTTCGCTGCCGCGCCGGCAATGGCCATGGCCGCCGCTTGCGCCACGTTTTGCGCGGCGCCCGCCGTCGATGCCGCCACGATGGCGGACGCCAATGGCACGCTGCCCCCCACCAACGGCAGGGTGCTGGCGATGGCCTGGCCCACGTTGCTCATGGCGCTCAGCGCCAGCAAGGTGGCGATCGCGTCCGTGCCATTCAAGCCCATGCGCAGCAAGGACACTTCATTGCCCCACAGTTTCCAGGTCGAGGTCGCCGCTTTCATCTTGCTTTTCCACCAGTCGCGTTGCGTGCTGCCCAGCATGCCAACGGCGGCCAGCGGATCGGCGCCAGCCTTGGTGGCGGCCGCCATTTTCTGTCCTTCCACACTGTCGAACAGCGCTTGCGGTACCAGGTAGCGGCTGCCGATGCTGCCCAGCGGCTTGCCCGTGGCCGGGTTGACGGTCGACTCGGCGATCGCATGGTCGGCGCGGTACAGGCGCTCATCCGTCATCACCAGCTGCATCAGTTTGCCGAACTGGAAATCGCGATAGATCTGGATGTTCTGGAACGTGGTCGCGGCGCTATCGAACGTGACGTCGGCCGGCATGTATTCGAACCACGCCTGGTTGGCGCTGCGGCGGCGGGCCGGCTGATGCAGATCGGAGCCGTCGGCGGCCACGATGCCTTCGTAGGTGGAGGCGTCCTGCCAGGCGTCGTCCGTGAATTCATGGTCGTCCCAGATGGCGATGAAGGCAAAGCGCTCGTGCACGGCCTGCAGGCGCGCATCGGTGCGGTATTTCTTGTACAGGTAGCGGTAATCGGCCACCGTGGTCGCGTATTTGGCGCCGGACGCGCCGCTTTTGAAGGTGCCGTCGGGCAGTTTCAGCTGGTCGTGGCGGCTTTCCACGGCGCCGCTCTGGAACGCTTCGCCCACCGTTTCATAGATGTAGTCGCCCAGGTGGACGATGAAATCGAGGCTTTCATTGGCGGCGATGTGCGACAGCGCGCCCCAGTGGTTGATGCTCCAGTCCTGGCACGTCAGGTAGGCAAACTGCAGCTGCGGCACGTCGCTAGTGGCGGCGGGCGCCGTCTTGAAGCGGCCCACGTTCGAGCGCACGTCGCCGGCGATGAACTGGTAAAAATACACTTGGCCCGGCTGCAAGCCCGTCACCTTGTGGCGCAAGGTATTGTCGAAATCGGCTTTCAGGGGCAATTTCGCGTCGACGATAGGCGTGCCCGCCAGGGCCGTGTTGCCGCCCAGGGCGGCCGTATTGTCGCTGGCGCTGACGATCAGGCGCACGGCCACGTCGGACTTGCCGGCCACGGCGGGCGCGACGGCGTCGAAACTGGCGGGCACGACGCGCGTCCACAGCATGGCGCTGTCGGCGCGCGGGTCGCCCGACGCCACGCTTTGCGGGAATTTCCAGTCGCCGCCCGAAGCGAGCGGCACGCCAGGATCGCTGTAATCGGTGCTGCCGCAGGCGGCCAGGCCGGCGGTGGCCACGGAGACGGTAATGAAGCCGCCCAATTTCAGAAATTGCCGCCTGTCCATTTGACTTGCCATGATGTCGCGCCCTCGATATGGTGAAAGCGCGTCACTTTAGCAACAGATTGTGTCATCCTGATGACGGGGCCATGCCGCTTGCCAAGGGGCCGATATGCTAAAATGTCGGCCACAATTGAACACCCGTCTAAGGAAGATTCGACATGGCAGGACATAGCAAATGGGCCAATATCAAGCATAAAAAGGCTGCCACCGATGCCAAGCGCGGCAAAATCTGGACGCGCCTGATCAAGGAAATCACGGTCGCGGCCCGCATGGGCGGCGCCGACGCCATCACCAATCCGCGCCTGCGCCTGGCAGTCGACAAGGCGGCTGACGCCAATATGCCGAAAGACAACGTCCAGCGCGCGATCAACCGCGGCAGCGGCGGCGTCGATGGCGCCAACTACGAAGAAGTGCGCTACGAAGGTTACGGCGTGGGCGGTGCGGCCGTCATCGTCGAATGCATGACCGACAACAAGGTGCGCACGGTAGCCGAAGTACGCAATGCCTTCAACAAGAACGGCGGCAACATGGGCAACGAAGGCTCCGTCGCCTTCATGTTCCAGCATTGCGGCCAGCTGCTGTTCGCGCCGGGCACCGACGAAGACAAGCTGATGGAAGCGGCCCTGGAAGCGGGCGCCGACGACGTCATCGCCGATGAAGAAGGCGGCTTCGAAGTGGTCACTCCCGTGCACGATTTCGCCACCGTCAAGGAAGCGCTGGAAGCGGCCGGCTTCAAGGCCGAAGTGGCCGAAGTCATCATGAAACCGGCGACGGAAACCGTGTACTCGGGCGACGACGCCATCAAGATGCAAAAGCTGATCGATGCGCTGGAACTGCTGGACGACGTGCAGGAAGTGTTTACCAACGCGTTAATAGAGAATTAATCACTCTGTACTCAAGGGCGGCACCGCCGCCCTGCAACCCACATTGAACGAACGGTCCCTATGAAAATTCTGGTAGTCGGCTCTGGCGGCCGCGAACACGCCCTGGCCTGGAAACTGGCCCAGTCCGAACGCATACAGATGGTGTATGTCGCGCCGGGCAACGGCGGCACCGCGCGCGATGCGCGCCTGGTCAATCTCGACATCAGCGACCCGCAATTGCTGGCCGACTTCGTTCAGCAGGAACACATCGGCCTGACGGTCGTCGGCCCGGAAGTGCCGCTGGCAGCGGGCATCGTCAACCTGTTCCGCTCGCGCGGCCTGAAAATCTTCGGCCCGACCAAGGAAGCGGCGCAGCTGGAATCGTCGAAAGACTTCGCCAAGGCCTTCATGCAGCGCCACGGCATCCCGACGGCCGCCTACCAGACGTTCTCCGACGTCGCTCCCGCGCATGCCTACATCGACGCCATGGGCGCGCCCATCGTCATCAAGGCCGACGGTCTGGCCGCCGGCAAGGGCGTCGTCGTTGCCATGACTCTGGAAGAAGCGCACCAGGCGGTCGACATGATGCTGTCCGATAACCAGTTCGGCGACGCCGGCGCGCGCATCGTCATCGAGGAATTCCTGGCAGGCGAAGAAGCGAGCTTCATCGTCATGTGCGACGGCAAGAACATCCTGCCGCTGGCCACCAGCCAGGACCATAAACGCCTGAAGGACCACGACCAGGGCCCGAACACGGGCGGCATGGGCGCGTATTCGCCGGCGCCGATCGTTACGCCGGCCATGCATGCGCGCGTCATGCGCGAAATCATCGTGCCGACCATCCAGGGCATGGCCAAGGATGGCATCACGTTCACGGGCTTCCTGTACGCGGGCCTGATGATCGACGACAAGGGCACGCCGAAGACGCTGGAATTCAACTGCCGTATGGGCGACCCGGAAACGCAGCCGATCATGGCGCGCCTGAAAACCGATCTGGTCACCGTCATGGAACACGCCGTCAACGGCACCTTGGACGCCGTGGAACTGGAATGGGACCGCCGCACGGCCGTTGGCGTCGTCATGGCCGCCGCCGGCTACCCGGACGATCCTGTCAAGGGTACGGCGATCGGCGACATCCCGGCCGAAACGCCGGACTCCGTCACCTTCCATGCGGGCACCCGCATCGACGGCGAACGCCTGGTCACCAATGGCGGCCGCGTGCTGTGCGTCGTGGGCCTGGGCGACAGCATCAAGATGGCGCAGAAGCAGGCATATGAAACCGTGGAAAAAATCCATTTCGACGGCGCGCAATACCGCCGCGACATCGGCTGGCGCGGTTTGAAACACTGATCAGCCCTTTAGCGGCAAACGGCGGGGCCGGCGCGGAAGTCATCCGCCCCGGTCCCGTTTTAATTGGCGCGCCGGGAAAACGGGCTTTGCGCTAAGATTTTGCCTTTCAGACAAAACTGCCGCCCATGCCCAGCCCCAGCCACATTCATCCTTCCCTCGCCCAGGTACGCCAGCTCGGTCTGATCACGGACGATGAACTCGACGACGCCATCGCCGAACTGGAGATCATCGAACTGCAGCGCAAGCATAACGAGGAAGAAGGCATCGACGTGCCGGAACTGGCCGCTGGCGCGGGGCTTGTCGACACCCTGGCATGGCTGCTGCTCACGGACCTGCTGCCACAGGACGACTTTTTGCAGCGGGTGCGCGACCTGCCGCGCCAGCATGGCGGCGCGGACCTGCTCGAACGCCAGCAACTGGCCGCCGACGCGCTGCGGCAAGTCAACCGCCAGGCCATCGACACCCTGTACGACGAAGACCTGATCGACCAGTGGCAGCGCGACGCCGCGCACGCCCGCTTGCCGGCGGACCGCCTGCTCGCCTCGCCGGTCGCCGCCCTGCGCGACATGCTACGGCAAGGTATCTTGTCCGCGCCCCAATTCGAGGCACTGCGCCTGCGCACCCGCCAGCGCGGCTCGGAGCTGGGCCGCATCATCGTCGATGGCGCCGCGCAGCGGGCCCACCGCCCCGCGTATGCGCGCCCGGTGACATGGGTGATGCCAGTACTGCTGCTGGTGGTGGTATTGGCCGTCGCCGGCCGCTCCATCATGTCCCGGCAGGCTCCCTCTCCCGCCACCATCGCCGAGCAGGGCGTCGAGCGGCCTGAGCTGCAGCAGAACGCCGCGCACGCCGTCGAAAGCGCGCGCCTGCCCGGCGCCGGGCCGGACCTGTCCATCACCGTCGTGCAGGACGGCGCCACGCCGCCGGCGCCTTGAACCACAATGCACTTCCCGCGCAGGCGGCCATGATGGCATACTGCCGTTTTGCCACCAATGCGGGGAAGCCATGGCCTGGAATGAAGGATACGTGTCGGATATCGAGTACACCAACGGTTTTTACAGCGACCTGAGTCCGCATCACCTCAATTTCAGCTGCATCCTCAACGGCGTCGAACCGGTGCCCCTGGACCAGCCCTACACCTACTTTGAACTGGGCTTCGGCCGTGGCCAGACGCTCAATGTCCTGGCAGCGGCCAATGCCAACGGCCGGTTCTACGGCAACGATTTCAATCCGGCCCATGTCGCTGGCGCACGCGCCCTGGCGGCCAAGGCCCAGTCGAGCAATCTGACCCTGCTGGAAAACAGCTTTGAAGAATTGGCCCAGGGCCGCGTGCCCGATCTGCCGCAGTTCGACTTCATTACCCTGCACGGCATCTACACCTGGGTCAACCGCGAGAATCGCCAGCATATCGTCGACTTCATCGCACGCTACCTGAAACCGGGCGGCATTGTTTCGCTCAGCTATAACGCCATGCCTGGATGGAGTTCCGCCCTGCCCCTGCAGCGCCTGCTGCTGGAGTTTGCCGCCAGCTTCCCCGGCCGCAGCGACTTGCAGATGCAGGCTGGCATCGCCTACGTGCAGCAGTTACAGAACCTGCAGGCTGGCTACATCGCGGACAATCCCGCACTCGCGCCGCGCCTCAATGCGCTCATCAACAGCGATCCCCATTACAGCGTGCATGAATACCTGAACCAGAACTGGGAGCCGTTGTACCACACGGACGTGATGCGCGATGTGGCGCGCGCCAAGCTCGATTTTGCCGGCTCCGCCGACCTGCCTTTTGCCTTTCCCGCGCTGTATCTGAACGCCGACCAGCAAGCCACCATCGACTTGCTGCCCGACGCCACCATGCGCGAAATGATGAAGGATTATTTTCTCAATACCAGCTTCCGCAAGGATGTGCTGGTGCGGGGCGCGCGCCGCATGGGGGCCGTGCGCCAGGCCGAGTGCCTCGCCAGCGTGCACCTGGCCATGCTGGTGCCGCGTGAAAAAATGGCCTTTACCTTCCAGACCAAGGCGGGCGTCGTGACAGGAAACGAGCAGGTCTACGGCGCCGTCTGCGATGCGCTGGCGACCGGCCCGCATAGTCTGGCCGACCTGGCCGCACTGCCCTCCTTGCCCGGACAGAGCGTGCAAAGCCTGGCGGAGGTGGCGGCCATGCTGGTCACCGGCAGCCAGGTCGTGATGTATTTCCCGGCTGGGGCGCAGGACGGCAGCGGCGACGCGGCCGCGCGCCGCCTGAACCAGGCCATCGGCGCGCAGCTGCGCTACGGCGACGGCAATCGTGTCCTGTGTTCGCCATTGGCAGGCAGCGGCATCGACACGGAATTCATCGACCGGCTGCTGTTTTCGCTGCTCATCCAGGAAGGGGAACAGCCGGATCTGGCCACCTTGCAGGTGCAGGCGGCCAGCGCCATGGCGCACTGCGGGCGCCGCCTGCTCAATGAGGGCGCGGCATGCGACGACGAGGCGGCGCACCAGCAGCTGCTCAATGCAGCCATCGAGGAATTCCTGCGTGAGAAACTGCCCGTGCTGCAGCAGTTGCGCATGCTGTAAGGGGCGCTGGCCGCAAAACCACAGCGCCAGCGCCGCCCTATCACAAAAACGCGTAACAGGGTACAATCCGTCCTTACTTTTTTATTTCGGCCTCGTCGGCCCACGCGATGTCGTCAACTCCCTCCCCTTCGGCCGTCAAGGCTTATTTGCTCGATTTGCAAAGCCGTATCGTGCAGGCGCTCGAAGCGCAGGACGGCAAGCCCTTCCTGACCGATGCCTGGCAGCGCCCCGAGGGCGGCGGCGGCATTTCGCGGCTGATCGAGGAAGGCAATGTGTTCGAGCGTGGCGGCGTGAATTTTTCGCACGTCACCGGCGCCGCGCTGCCGCCATCGGCAGCGGCCGCGCGCCCTGAACTCGGTGGCAAGGCATGGGAAGCGATGGGCGTGTCGCTGGTGCTGCATCCGCGCAATCCTTACGCGCCCACGGTGCACATGAACGTGCGCTTTTTCAGCACCGTGAATGCCGATGGCGCACCCGTATGGTGGTTCGGCGGCGGCATGGATTTGACGCCGTATTACGGCGACGCGGACGACGTGAAGCATTTCCACCAGGTGTGCCACGATGCGCTGGCGCCGTTTGGCGACGAGCTGCATCCGAAGTTCAAGCAGTGGTGCGACGATTATTTCTACCTGAAGCACCGGCGCGAAGCGCGCGGCGCCGGCGGGATCTTCTTCGACGACTTCAACGCCCTGGGCTTTGACGGCAGTTTCGCCATGATGCGCAGCGCCGGCGACGCCTTCATCGAGGCCTATGTGCCGATCGTGGCGCGCCGCAAGGACACGCCCTACGGCGAACGCGAACGCGATTTCCAGTGCTACCGGCGCGGACGCTATGTCGAGTTCAACCTGGTGTTCGACCGAGGCACCCTGTTCGGCCTGCAGTCGGGCGGACGCACCGAGGCGATCCTGATGTCGATGCCGCCCGTGGTCAAGTGGCGCTACGACTGGCACCCGGAAGCGGGCAGTCCGGAAGCGGCGTTGTATACTGACTTCCTCGTGCATCGCGACTGGCTGCAGGCGTGACCGACGGTAGTACGGCGTGCGTGGCGCTGCTCGGCGGCAGCTACGATCCGGTGCATATGGGCCATGTCGCGCTGGGCACGCATTTTTCCAGCCTGCTGCACGCCGATGAACTGCGCGTGATACCGGCGGGCGCGCCCTGGCAAAAGGGTAGCCTGGGCGCCACCGGCCAGCAGCGCGCCGAGATGGCCGGCCTGGCCTTTGCCGGCCTGCCCTTGCCCGTGGTGATCGACCGCCAGGAAATCGAGCGCAGCGAACATGGCCAGGCCAGCTACACCATCGATACCTTGCGCCAGGTACGCGCCGAGCTGGGACCGCGCGCTTCCATCGTTTTCCTGATGGGCGCCGACCAGCTGCAGCGGCTCGCGACATGGCGCGAATGGCAGCAATTATTTGAATACGCGCATATCTGCGTCGCGGCCCGCCCTGGCTTCGCGCTGAATGACACAGCAGTACCGCAAGTGGTCGCCGACAAATTTTCGCGCCGCCTGGGGTCTCTGGAAAGCATCCGCAACACGCCGCACGGTCTGACTTATCTGGCACAGGACTTCGCGGTGGATATCTCCGCCACCGAAATACGTGCGGCATTACAACGGGGGGATCGGGCGAACTCGCTTGTTTCCCCGCTAGTGCTAGACTATATTGAACAACATAATTTATACAAAAGCTAAATGGACATCAAAAAACTGCAAACCCTCGTCGTTGACGCCCTTGAAGACGTCAAAGGCCAAGACATCGCCGTCTTCGAAACGAGCCACCTGACCAGCCTGTTCGACCGCATCGCGATCGTCTCCGGCACTTCGAACCGTCAAACCAAGGCGCTGGCCGCCTCGGTACGCGACAAGGTCAAGGATGCCGGCGGCCAGATCATCGGCATGGAAGGCGAGGAAACCGGTGAATGGGTGCTGGTCGATCTGGGCGACATGATCGTCCACATCATGCAAGCGCCTATCCGCGCCTACTACCGCCTGGAAGAAATCTGGGGCGACACCCCGGTCAAGCTGGGTGCCGCCAAGCGCGCGCCGAAAAAAGCCGCCGGCGACGAGCCGAAAAAGGTCAGCGGCCATCTGGCGGCAAGCAAGGCCAATGTGGAAGCTTCGCCCGTGATCGAGAAAAAGACACCGGCGAAGAAAGCCACGGCCGCTACCGCCGCAAAGAAAGCCCCGGCGAAAAAAGCCACCGCTTCCAAAGCTGTCGGCAAGACCGTGAAAGTCGCGCCAACCAAGACCGAAGCGGCTGCCGTGAAAGCACTGAAAGCGCTGCCAGAGAAAAAAGTACGCGCCCCACGCGCGGCCAAGCCGGCAGCCGATGCTGCACCGGCAAAAACCGTGATCAAGCGTATCAAAAAAGTCGAAGAGTAAGCCTCGATGCAGCTCATCATCGCTGCGGTCGGCCATAAAATGCCGGCCTGGATAGAGACGGGCTTCGCAGAATACGCGAAGCGCATGCCGCCGGAATTGCGCATCGTGCTGAAAGAAATCAAGCCGGTGGAGCGTTCCGGCAGCAAGACCGCCGCCACGGCGATGGCGCTCGAACGCGAACGCATCGAAGCCGTCCTGCCCAAGGGCGTGCGCATCATCGCCCTCGACGAACGCGGCAAGGACCTGACCAGCGTCGGCCTGTCGCAGCAATTGATGGCGTGGCAGCAGGATGGCCGCGACACCGCCTTTTTGATCGGCGGCGCCGACGGCCTCGATCCGCAACTCAAGGCACGTGCCGAAGGCATGCTGCGCATTTCCAGCATGACCCTGCCGCACGGCGTGGTGCGCGTGATCCTCGCCGAGCAGCTCTACCGCGCCTGGTCGATCACGCAAAACCACCCCTATCACCGCGTCTGAACTCCTCCATGAAAACGGCTGATCACAAGATCTACCTCGCTTCCAAAAGCCCGCGCCGGCGCGAACTGCTGCGTCAGATCGGCGTCGATTTCGAATTGCTGCTGCTGCGCAGCGACGGCCCGCGCGGCGCCGACGTCACCGAGGAAGTCTTCCCCGGCGAATCGGCGCTCGACTATGTCGCCCGCGTGTCGAATGAAAAAGCCGCCTTCGCGTGGGACCTCGTGCGCCGCCGCCACCTGACCCCGCGTCCCGTACTGGCGGCCGACACCACCGTCACCATCGACGGCGTCATCCTCGGCAAACCGGCCGACCGCGCCGAGGCCGTGGCCATGCTGGAGCAGCTGTCGGGCCGCACGCACGAGGTACTCACCTCGATCGCCGTGCACTACAAAAACTTCGCCGAGCAGCGCACGCAGGTATCGCAAGTGCGCTTCGGCGTGCTCTCGCCCGCCTCGATCGCCGCCTACTGCGCCACGCCGGAACCGTACGACAAGGCCGGCGCCTACGGCATCCAGGGCAGCGCCGCCCTGTTCGTCGAGCATATCGAAGGCAGCCATTCCGGCATCATGGGCCTGCCCCTGTACGAGACGGCGCAATTGCTGCGTGAAGCAGGTTTGCCCCTGCCCTGATCCCGGGTATGATGTCATTCGTTGCCTCCACTCCCGCGCCTCCATGAACGAAGACATCCTGATCAATATCACGCCGCAAGAAACGCGCGTCGCCCTCATCCTGCAGGGCGCCGTGCAGGAATTGCACATCGAGCGCACGCTCACGCGCGGCCTGGCCGGCAATGTGTACTCCGGCAAAGTGGTGCGGGTGTTGCCGGGCATGCAATCGGCCTTCATCGACATCGGCCTGGAGCGCGCCGCCTTCCTGCACGTGGCCGACATCTGGGAAGCACGCGGCCACGACGGCCAGAACGCCACGCCCGCTCCCATCGAAAAAATCCTTTTCGACGGCCAGGTGCTGACGGTGCAGGTGATCAAGGACCCGATCGGCACCAAGGGCGCGCGCCTGTCGACGCAGATTTCCATCGCCGGGCGCATGCTCGTGTACCTGCCGCAAGACAAGCACATCGGCATCTCGCAAAAAATCGAAAAGGAAGCGGAGCGCGAGCAGTTGCGCGTACGCCTGCAAAGCCTGTTGCCACCCGACGAAAAGGGCGGCTACATCGTGCGCACCATGGCCGAGGACGCGTCCGACGCGGACCTGAAGGCGGACGTCGACTACCTGAGAAAAACCTGGAGCACCATCACGCACGGCGCGCGCACGCGTCCCGCCACCAGCCTGCTGCACCAGGATTTGAGCCTGGCGCAGCGCGTGCTGCGCGACTTCGTCGGCGATGAAACGGCCACCATCCAGGTCGATTCGCGCGAAAACTATGTGAAATTGCGCGAATTCGCGGAGATCTACACGCCCAGCGAACTGACACGCTTACAGCACTACACGGGCGAGCGCCCGCTGTTCGACCTGTATGGCGTGGAAGAGGAAATCCTGCGCGCGCTGGGCCGCCGGGTCGACCTGAAATCGGGCGGCTACCTGATCGTCGACCAGACGGAAGCGATGACCACCATCGACGTCAACACAGGTGGTTTCGTCGGCGGGCGCAATTTCGCCGACACGATTTTCAAGACCAACCTGGAAGCGGCGCACGCGATCGCGCGCCAGCTGCGCCTGCGCAACCTGGGCGGCATCATCATCCTCGACTTCATCGACATGGACAATGCCGAGCACCGCAACGCCGTGCTGGCCGAACTCAAGCGCACGCTGTCGCGCGACCGTACCAAGGTCTCGGTGAGCAATTTCTCCCCGCTGGGCCTGGTGGAAATGACGCGCAAGCGCACGCGCGAATCGCTGGCGCACATCCTGTGCGAACCGTGCCCCGCCTGCGCCGGCAAGGGACAAGTCAAGACGTCGCGCACCATCTGCTATGAAATCCTGCGCGAACTGCTGCGCGAGGCAAAACAGTTCAACCCGCGCGAATTCCGCATCCTCGCCTCGCAGGAAGTCGTGGATTTATTCCTCGAAGAAGAATCGCAGCACCTGGCCATGCTTGGTGACTTCATTGGCAAGAAAATCTCGCTGCAGGTGGAGAATGCCTACCATCAGGAGCAGTACGACGTGATTTTGATGTAGCCATTGCACACGCTGACCATGAAAACAAACGCTGCCCTGTGCCTGTTGCTGCTGTGCGCATCGACGGCCCTGGCCGCTACCAATGCCACACTCCCCGTCACCCTCGCCAAGGGTACACCCGTGGTGCAGCTGGACCTGAACGGCAAGACGCTGCCCTTCGTGCTCGACACGGGTGCAAGCACCAGCCTGCACCTCACGCCGGAGGTCGCACAATCGCTGCCGGGGCTGGCCTACACGGGTCGGCAACGCAAAAGCATCGACCTGGCTGGCAAGGTTCATGCATCGGACGAATTTCTCGTCCCCGTGCTGACCGTCAACGGCTTGCCATTCGCTGCCATGCAGGGTGTCATTCTGACGCCATGGGGCCTGTCGCTGGGCGAGCAAAAGGGCTTGCCGGCAAATATGTCCGTGCTGGGATTGAATTTTTTTGCCGGCAAACGGGTCGTGCTCGACCTGCCAGCGGGCATCCTGCAGATCAGCGCCAGCGATGGCGCCGCACCACCTGCCGGATGGCTGGCAGTGCCATATGAGCGCATCGATGAAGGCTTGCTGCTGCATCTGGCCGACGGCAAGAAAACCTATCGCCTGGTGCTCGACACCGCCGCCTCCATTTCCATTATAAAAAGTTCGGCAGCCGAAGCGTTTTCGCGCGTGCAAAAATGCGCGTTCAAGCTGGGCCCCGGACTTCCCTGCCGCGCGATCACACTGTCGCTCCCGGGCGGCAAGAGTATCTCGCCCCTGTTGATGACGTTGCCGGATGAATTCAAGGCAGATGGCATATTGGGCACGGATTTCTTCAAGCAAATGCCGGTACTGTTCGACCTGCAGCATCAAATGCTGTATTTGCGCCCGTCCGCGCCGGCTGGTTGAGGCCTATGTACGCAAGCAATAGCACCACCGCCTTCTGGCGCGACCCGGCTCTGCCCCACGTGGAAAGCCGGCGCGCCTGCCACAGCCGGGCGTGCTACAAGCCGCACAGCCATCCCACGTTTTCCATCGGCGCCGTCGACTCCGGCGGCAGCATCTTTACGGGCAGCCAGGATGGCCAGGCCGTGCTCGCCAATGGCAGCCTGGTGCTGGTGCCGGCCAGCTGCGTGCACGCCTGCAATCCCCTGTCTGGCGCCTTGTGGAGCTACCAGATGCTGCATCTCGATACGCAGTGGCTGCAAGCGCACGCACCAGCGCTCGATGGCGACACGGCCACGGTGTTGTACTGCCCGCTGCTATACGCGCAGTTTTGCGCCATGAATGCGCTGCTGTTTTCAACGGCCAGCACAGGCGAAAAAAATGCGGCGCTGCTGGCGTTCCTGGGCGCTTGCGCCAGTGCCTGCGCAGACCTGCTGCCTTCGGAACGCAAGCCCGTGCCACAGCGGCTGGCGCCCGTGCTCGCAACGCTGGCGGCGCAGCCCTCGGCCAGCCTGCGGCAACTGGCGCAAGCGGCGGGCTTGAGCCCGTATCAATTGATCCGCGCCTTTCGCGCCGCCACGGGCATGACGCCGCATGCCTACCAGCTGAACGCGCACGTGAACCGCGCGCGCAGCGGCCTGCAGGCGGGGACGGCTTTGGCGCAGCTGGCGCATGAACTGGGCTTTGCCGACCAGAGCCATTTCCAGCGCGTGTTCAAAGCCCATACGGGCATCACGCCGGGACGCTACCGCTAAGCTGCAATTTTCTTCAATACAGGCTGCCGCCTGTCCCTGCATACTCGCGCATCGCCATTGCCCGAGCCTAACCCCATGCAGGATTTCCTCTTCATCGCCGCCGCCCACTTTCTTTCCTTGCTGTCGCCCGGCCCCGATTTTTTCCTGATCGCGCGCACCTCGCTGGCCCACGGCTGGCGCGCCGCCGCCGGCACGTGCGTGGGCATTACCGTGGCCAATGCCGTGTTTATCGTGGCGGCGTTTGGCGGACTGTCGGTCCTGAAGGCGGGCAGTACGGCATTCATGGTGGTGCGACTGGCGGGATGCGCCTATCTGCTGTATCTGGGCTGGCTGTTCCTGCGCCATGCGGGCAAGAGCAGCCTGGAAGCCGCGCCCGCCACCGGCAAGGCGCGCTGGCGCGGCGGTGTCGTGATGGGGTTTGTCTCGGCCATCCTGAACCCGAAGAACGCGCTGTTCTACGTCAGCCTGGCCACCGTGCTGGCCGCCAGGCAAACGAGCCCCGCTGCGATGGCGGCGTATGGCGCGTGGATGGTCTTTGCCGTGCTGGCGTGGGATATGGCGGTGGCGCTGGCCATCGGCAGCAGCGCCCTGCGGCAGCGCTTCGCGCGTGCGCTGCCTGCCCTGGAACGGCTGTCGGGCGTGATGCTGATTGCGTTAGCGATAGTGCTACTGGTTCAGGCCGGCAGCGGATCCAGGTAAAACACGGCATACACTTTCAAGGGCGTCGTTTCCGTGGCTTTTTCCGAGCGCACGACGGAGCAGTCGTCGGCGGCCAGGCTGCGCCAGTTCTGAATGCCGGCCTTGGCGAACATGGCGTGCGCGGGGGCATTCGCGGCCAAGTCCAGCACCAGGCAGGCATTGCGCGGGCCGGCGCCGTAGTTGACGGCGCGGATCTCGATACCGAAGGTCGTCATCCATGGTTCCCACAAGCCTTTTTCCTTGCCGGCCGCCATGCGGTCGAGCATCTCGCCAAAGGTCAAACCTTTCTTGACGGTATCGCGCAGTGCTTGCAACGACGGCGCCAGGCGGGGATCGGGCTGCTTGTTGCCGGCGCGGATCTCGGCGATCGCCTTCAATTCCTTGATGATGGCCGCATCGCGCTCCGTGTAGTCGCGCATGCGCGCGTAAAACTCGGCGTCGAGGAAGGGATTGACGGTCAGCTTGGCGACGCCCTCTTCGCGGCGTTTTGGGGAAGGCGTGTTGGTTTTGGTCATGGCGGTAGAGGGCAAGAGAAACGATGAGGGGCGCCAGTTTAACATCATGGCGCATCGGCGGCGGCGTTAGCGCCGCTTTAATGTTGCGCCTGGCGGGTGCGGGGCGGCCACCGCAGTGCGCGCGACAGGCCGCATGAAGCCGCGCCGTGGCCCGAACAGGAAGACGGCGCCCGCATACAGTCCCGCCAGGGGGAAGCGCACCTCCCTGAGCAACTGCTGGAAAATGGCGATCGACTGCGCGCGGGTGACGGGAATGTCGGCGCGCCACTGGCACAGCACGTCATGTACGAGGCTGGCATGATAGGTCGCCGGCAAGCCCAGGTGCTGCGCGCCATCGGGCGTGCCCACATAAAACAGGCCGAGCACGCTGATACAGGGCGAACAGCCATCCCAGGCATAGCCGGCGCGGATGCGGATCGCCGATTCGCGTATGGTGACCCACTCGTTTTCAAACTCTATGCCGTCGAGCAAGGGCGAACAATAGCCATAATCGCTGCCCAGCGCATAGCGCCAGGCGTTGCCGGGCATGCCGAAATTCTTCGGCATCAGCGGCCTCCCTGCTGTGCTTGCTTGGCTCTCATCTGCATGGCGTTGCCTTGATCATTATCAATATCAAGATTTAAACATACTCGGCAGAAAGAAGGGCAAGAAGGTGTCAGGCGCGCGGCGCGGCAGTCGATTCGCGCACCACAAGTTCAGGTTTCAGGCGCACGTCGAGCACCGGGGAATCGGGCGAGGCGATGGTTTGCAGGATCAGCCGGGCCGCTTCCGTGCCGATGCCGTGGTGGCGGATGCGGATGGTGGTGAGAGGCGGGCGGATCATGTCCATGTACGGCATGTCGTTGTGGCCCACGACGGAAATATCTTCGGGGCAGCTCAAGCCCAGTTCGCGGATGGCGTCGTAGCAGCCGAGGGCCACCAGGTCGCTGCCCGTCACCACGGCCGTCGTTTGCGGCGACTGGCTCAGCAGTTCCAGCAGGGCCGCCTTGCCGCATTCGCGCGAATAGCCGCTGCTTTCAAAGACGAACGCTTGCGAAGGAGCGAGTTCGCTGGCCTGGATGGCGGCCAGGAAACCGAGGCGGCGCACGTGGCCGGTGGACAAATTTTCCGGGCCCGCGATGTGCGCGATGTGCCGGTGGCCCAGCGCCAGCAAGTGCTCGACGGCCAGGCGCATGCCGACCACGTCGTCGCTGACGACGCAGGACGCCACGCCGTTTTCATCGCTGCGGTTGACGGTCACGACAGGCACGTTCTGGTCGATGCACATCTTGATGACGGGATCGTCGCGGCGCGCCGTGGCCAGGATCAGGCCATCGACCTGCTGCCCCAGCAGGCGGTTGATGACGAACAGCTGTTCTTCCTCGTCGGCGCCCACGTTGGCGACGATGGCCAGGTAGCCATGCTTGCGCAAGCCTTCCTCGATGCCCAGCAGAATGGGCGGAAAAACCGCGTTGGTAATGTCGGGCAAGACCACGCCGATGATGCGCGACTTGCGTGTAACCAAGGTGGAGGCGGCGCGGTTGGGACGGTAGCCGAGCCGGCCCGCCTCGGCCAGCACGCGCGCGGCCACCTCGGCGCTGACCATTTGCCGCGTTGCCGGGTTCATCACGCGCGATACGGTGGAAAAGTGCACGCCGCTGGCCCGCGCAACGTCACTTAAGGTGGGGTTCTTGTTTGTCATGGGCTTCCCGGATCGCAATACCGTGATTTTATCGCAAAAAATGCCCATTCCGTCAAAAACCGAGCAAACGCTTGCATTGAAATAATGCCGCTGGCCAAAGCGGTTTTGTTACGCTTAAGTACAATCCAGCCTTGACAGCGTGCAAACGCTTGCATACCATGGCTCGGACTTACCACTCGGGCCATGCATGCCCTTCCCAGAATTCCTATGTCTACTTCGCACAGCAAGCACGCCGAACAGAACGGCGAAACCTTCAACCTGAAAGAAGCCGCCCTCGCCTATCACGCGGAACCCCGCGCAGGCAAGATTTCCGTGATCCCCACCAAACCGCTGGGCGACGCCCGCGCCCTGACCCTGGCGTACTCGCCGGGCGTGGCGTTTGCCTGCGAAGCCATCGTGGAAGATCCGCGCACGGCCGGCATCTACACGTCGCGCAGCAACCTGGTGGCCGTGATCACCAACGGCACGGCCGTGCTGGGCCTGGGCGATATCGGTCCGCTGGCCAGCAAACCGGTCATGGAAGGCAAGGCTTGCCTGTTCAAGCAGTTCGCCGACGTCGACGTGTTCGACATCGAATTGGCCGAGAATGATCCCGACCTGTTCATCGACACCGTGGTGCGCATGGAGCCGACCTTCGGCGGCATCAACCTGGAAGACATCAAGGCCCCAGACTGTTTCTACATCGAACAGCAATTGCGCAAGCGCATGAACATTCCCGTCTTCCACGACGACCAGCACGGCACGGCCATCATCGTCGCGGCCGGCATCCTGAACGGCCTGGAACTGGTGGGCAAGGATATCGGCAACGTCAAGGTGGCCGTGTCGGGCGCGGGCGCGGCCTCGATCGCCTGCCTGGACCTGCTCGTCTCGCTGGGCCTGAACAAGTCGCTGCTGAAAGTGTGCGACAGCCAGGGCGTGATCTACCCGGGCCGCGATGCCAACATGGAAGAGAACAAGGCGCGCTACGCGAACGACACGAGCGACCGCGATTTGGCCGATGCCATGACCGGCGCCGACATCTTCATCGGCGTCTCGAAGGGCGGCGTGGTCAGCGCGCAAATGGTCGAATCGATGGCTGCCAAGCCGTTGATCTTCGCCCTGGCCAATCCGCATCCGGAAATCGCGCCGGAAAAAGTGCACGCCGTGCGCGACGACGCCATCGTCGCCACCGGCCGCTCGGACTACCCGAACCAGATCAACAACGTGCTGTGCTTCCCGTACATCTTCCGCGGCGCGCTCGACGTGGGCGCCACCACCATCAACGAAGAAATGAAGCTGGCCTGCGTGCGCGCCATCGCCGCGCTGGCCAAGGAGCCGCTGCCGGGCCACGAGAGCAGCGCCCTGACGCCGCTGCAACTGATACCGTCGCCGTTCGATGAACGTCTGCGCAGCTGGGTCGCGCCTGCCGTATCGCAAGCGGCCATCGCCACCGGCGTCGCCACGCGCGTGCCAGCCACCGCCTGAGACGCATGACAGGCCTTGCGGCCTTGGCAAAATAACAGCAAGTTACCATTGCTTACAAAAAAACCATGGCTAAAAACCATGGTTTTTTCATTCTTCCCCTTGAGACTGCTTAAATAGTTATCGAAGAGCAAATTCCCCCGTGGGCGTTTTTGCAGCCACCTTCGATTACAATGACGCCTACTTTATGTTGCTACAGTTGCCATAATGGCGACACGTGCGTTACCAAGGATATTATGCTCGGCCTGACCTCTGTTTGTGTTTTTCTCTTTTCGGCATTGGCGCTGGCTGTCAACAGCGGATATTCCCTTGGCGCGCTGGTGCTGCTGCTGGCCAGCAGCTGGCTGCTGTGGAAACGCCCCCGTCTGAACCTGCAGCGCCGCGATTATCTGCTGCTGGGCACACTGCTGCTGTACTTCGCCATCTTTACCGCCAATATGCTGTACCACAGCGATCCGGCACGCGAACTCGACATGCCATTGCGGGCATTGCTGGCGGTGCCCGTGCTGCTGCTGCTGCTCGCCTATCCGCCGCGGCCGGCGGCCTGGTGGAGTGGTGTCGCCATTGGCGCAATCGGCGGTGCCGCACTGGCGTTTTGGCAACTCACCGTATTGAATCTGGAACGCCCCCAGGCGGCAACAAGCAACGCCATCCATTACGGCAATGTGAGCATGTTGCTGGGCATGCTATCGCTGTGCGGCCTGGTCTGGGCCCGCGAACAACGCTACCGCGCGGCATGGTCAACACTCTTGCTAGCCGGCGGCCTGGCCGGCATCCTCGGCTCTGTCATCAGCGGCAGCCGCAGCGGCTGGCTGGCCTTGCCTGTTTGCGCTGGCATCATCGCCCTGCATTACGCGAAAAGAGATGGCAAACGCTATATTGCCAGCGCCGCCATCGCGATCATCGCCCTGGGTGCAGTCAGTTATTCCTTGCCTGATTCTCAGATACGCAAGCGCATGCATGCCGCTGTCGAGGAGACCCAGAATTTTGAACATGGCGCCGATCTCAAATGGTCATCCGTCGGACAGCGCCTGGAAATGTGGCGCACTGCCTTGCTTATATCCCGCGACCATTTGATGGTAGGCATCGGCCGTACCGGTTATCTGGAAGCGAAGCGCGTACTGGTGGCGGAAGGCAAGATGAGCAATATCATCAGCGACTACACGAATGCGCATAACGACTATCTCGACACGCTGGTCAAACGCGGCATCACTGGCGTACTGGCACTGCTGGCCCTGTTCCTGGTACCGCTGGTACTCTTCACCCGCATCTTACGGCGCGGTAGCGCTGCGGCGCAGCCCTATGCGCTGGCCGGCGTGGTGCTGTGCACTTGCTATATGATTTTCGGTCTGACGACGAGCTCGCTTACCCTGAATATCGGCATCATCATGCTGGTCTTCCCGATGGTGATACTGTGGGCCATGTTGCGCCAGCAAGAGCGCACTGCTTGAGCTTGTTTTCCGCCTGACCGTTTTTGCTGTCCCTGCAAGGAACCATATCGATGCTCACGCCCGACCTGAAGCGCCTCACCGCGCTGCACGCGCCCTATAAAAAACACCTGGCCCTGGCCCTGTTGGCGATGGTCGTCACGGCGGCCACGGAGCCGCTGCTACCGTATGCGCTCAAGTTGCTGCTCGACAATGGTTTTGGCGGCAAGGTGAGTTTTTCCTTCTGGCTCGTGCCGCTGATCGTCATCGGCATCTTTGCCATGCGCGGCGCCTCGACGTTTGCCAGCAGCTACCTGATGAGCTATGTCTCCACGCGCATCCTCAACGAATTGCGGCGCCGGATGTTTGCCAGCATGCTGAACCTGCCCATCGACTTCTACAACACGCACACGGTGGGCAAAGTCATCAACTCCATCATGTTCGAAGTGCAGCAGATCATCGAAATGGTGACCAAGGTATTTACCTCGATCGTGCGCTCCTCGCTCACGGTGCTGGGCCTGCTGGCATGGCTGCTGTACCTGAACTGGGTGCTGACCCTGGTGACCCTGGTGCTGCTGCCGCTGCTGACCATCGTCGTGCGCACCACGGGCAAGCGCCTGAAAAAACTCAACCGCGACTCGCTGGCCGTCAATGCCGAGCTGACCCAGGTCATCGAGGAAACCACGCGCGCCCAGCAAGTGATCAAGATCTTCGGCGGCCAGAACTACGAGAAAGCCCGCTTCGAAGAGCGCGCCGAACAATTGCGCCGCTACAGCATGCGCATGACGACGACCTTTTCCGCCACCGTGCCCATCACGCAGGTAATCACGGCCGCGGCCGTGGCCCTGGTCATCGTGATGGCACTGTTCCAGTCGGAACAGGGGCAGATCACGGTCGGCGGCTTCGTTTCCTTCATCACGGCCATGCTGATGCTGCTGACGCCCTTGAAGCAGCTGGCCGAAGTCAACGGCCCCCTGCAGCGCGGCATGGCCGCCGCCGAGGAAGTCTTCCAGCTGATCGACAAGACACCGGAACGCACGGGCGGCAAGCCGCTCGCTGGCCGCAGCAACGGCCGCATCGAGTTCAAGGACGTGAGCTTCGCCTACCCCGGACATCCGGAGCCGGCCCTGCAACACATCGACCTGAACATCGCGCCCGGACAAACGGTCGCCTTTGTGGGCATGTCCGGCGGCGGCAAATCGACCCTGGTCAGCCTGCTGCCCGGCTTTTACTCGGCCAGCAGCGGTGAAATCTTGCTCGATGGACAGAATATCGATGCCATCGCCCTGACCAGCCTGCGCAGCCAGATCGCCATGGTCAGCCAGCAGGTGGTGTTGTTCGACGATACCCTGGCCGCCAACATCGCGTATGGCGATGCGGCCCCGGACCGGCAGCGCGTCGAAGCGGCCGCCGCAGCCGCCTTCCTGTCGGACGTCATCGACGGTTTGCCCGACGGCCTGGAAACGCGCCTGGGCGACAACGGTTCGCGCCTGTCCGGCGGCCAGCGCCAGCGCGTGGCCATCGCCCGCGCGATCTACAAGGATGCGCCCATCCTGATCCTCGATGAAGCCACCTCGGCACTGGATACGGAGGCGGAACGGGCCGTGCAAGCGGCACTGGAGCACCTTATGCAAGGAAAAACCACCTTAGTTATTGCTCATAGGCTATCAACAATTGAACGTGCGGACCGTATCGTGGTATTGTCACATGGGAAAATAATGGAAACCGGCAGTCACCAGCAATTGTTGGATGCCAACGGCGCGTATGCCAATCTGCATCGCCTGCAATTTTCCCAGCAAGTGGTATGACACCATCGAATGAATACCTGAAATCGTACTGATACATGACGCCTTTGATTCCCGCCGAACTTCTACAAAAGTCGGAAAAAATTCTGTTCATCGCCCATCTGGCGCTGGGAGACTTTACCTACCTGCAAAACGGTTTCCGCGCCTTTGCCGCGGCCTACCCGCATATCCAGATCCACCTGTGGGTCGACGAAGTACGCCGCACGTCCGACGCCAAACAATGGGAAAGCTTGCGCACCTATTCGCTGTACGACTGGGTCGAACAGTCGGGCCTGTTTTCCAAGGTGTACCGCAAGACCTACAGCCCGGCGCTATACGAAGAGTCACTGCGCGAAGCCAAGGCAGAGCACTATCCGGTGGTCGTGTCGCTGGCCCACGTACGGCCGCAGCAATATGCGGACCTTGCCCGCGCGATCAGCCCACACGGGCTCGTGATCGGTACGCGCAAGCCGTTCAGTCCGCTTCGCCCCTGGCATTATCTGGCGTACCGCAAGATCGATGCCGTGCTGGCCTCGTATGCGGGACAGGATGCCGGCGAACACCATATCAGCAGCGTGTATGCGGACTGGTTCCATCAATTGACGGGACTCGACATTCCCGTGGCCGAACGCTATCCCTTCGTGCACATTCCCGAGCAAGCGCTGCAGCAGGCACAGGAGCAACTGGCCAGCTGGGGCTTTTCCCCGCGCCAGGGTCCGCTCGTGCTCTTGAATCCGTTTGCCAAGTCGCACAAGCGTGGCTGGCCCCTGGAGCGCATTGCCGAGCTGATCGCGCGCATGCAAGCGATGCCGAAGTGGAAAAATGCCTGCTTCCTGATCAATGCCATGCCGCAGGAACTGGCCAAGGTGAATGCCGTCGTGCAGGCGCACAACTTGCCGCGCACGCAAGCCTTCAGTGCCATCGACAATTTTTTCCAGCTGCCGGCCATGCTGGCGCAATGCGACCTGATTATTTCGGTGGAAACATCGATCATGCATCTGGCGAACGCCGTGCATGTGCCCGTGGTGGCATTGATGCGCAAGAAGAATCCCGAATGGGCCCCCTTCGACAGCGCAAACAGCACCGTCATCACGGTGGCGCGGCGCAGCGACTGGGTCAAGGCGATTTCAAGCGATCAGGTATTGCAGACCATCGCCTAGAGAACGCTTCAGCGGCTAGCCGGTGGCCAGCATGCTGATGCGCACCAGGTCGGCCACATTATCGACGCCCAGCTTGTCCATCAGGCGCGCCTTGTGCACTTCCACTGTGCGCACGGAAATCCCCAGCGCCGGGGCGATATCGCGGTTGTGCTGGCCCGTTACCACCAACTGCATCACTTCGCGCTCGCGCGGCGTCAAGGCGCGCAGCAAGGCCAGCCCGTCCACCTGGCGCTGCAACTGGCCGCGCGCATGCGCCTCGTGCGAAAACGCTTCATCGATAGCGGCCAGCAGCTTGTCGTGATCAAATGGTTTTTCCAGGAAATCGCTGGCTTGCGCCTTGAAGGCCTGGCGTGCCAGCGCCACGTCGCCGTGCCCCGTGATGATGATGATGGGCAGCAGGCATTTGCGCTCCAGCAAGCGGCGCTGCAGGCTCAGGCCATCCATGCCCGACATGCGGATATCGATCAGCAGACAGCCGGCCCACTCGGGCCGCCAGCTGTGCAGGAAATCCTCGCCGCAGGAAAACAGGGCCGTGCGGTAGCCGCGTATGCCCAACAGCAAACCCAGCGCATCGCGCACGGCGGGATCGTCGTCCACGATAAACACCGTCAAATTACTTGTCACCATACTCTCCCGTAGTGCCTGCACTGGCGTGCGCCAAGGGCAGGATAAAACGAAACATGCCATGCTTGCCCACTTCGGCCCAGAGCTGGCCGCCATGCGCTTCGACGATGCTGCGGCTGAGCACCAGGCCCAGCCCCAGGCCGCTGGCCTTGGTCGAAACGAACGGTTCGAACAGGCGCGCGGCCAGGCTGCTGGAAATGCCGGGCCCGCTATCTTCCACGGACAGGCTCAGCCGGCCGCCCTCTAGCGGCTCGGCCGAGACCGTGATGCGGCGCTGGCCGCGCGGCTGGCCCATCACCGCATCCTGTGCATTGGCCAGCAGGTTACGCAATACCAGTTCGATTTGCAGGCGGTCCGCGTTGACGGCCAGCGGCGACGGCGGCGCCAGCGCCAGCTCGATACCGTGTTCATGGAACAGCGGCGTGAACTGGCGTGCCAGGCCCTCGATCAGCTCACTCGCCCGCACCGCCTCGAGCTGCATCGCGCCCGTGCGGAAAAAGTCGCGCAGGCGGCGCACCACGTCCGCAGCCCGTCCCGATTCGACGATCATGTGCCCGATGGCGCCTTGCAGCAAGGCGCCGCTCTCGCCCCGTTCCAGCAGGTATTCACACGCCTTGCCATAGGTCGACAAGGCCGTCAGCGGCTGGTTCAGCTCGTGCGCCAGGGCGGCCGCCATTTCGCCGGCGGCGGCCAGGCGCAGCGTGTGTTTCAGTTCGTCGGCCACTTGCCGCATTTCATCGACGACGATACCGATAAAAAAGCCCACCAGCGCCAGCACGGCGTCGAGCAACTGCAATTCATAAAACTGGATATCGACGGCATGCGTCCATTTCACCAGGGTGATGATGCATAGCTGCAATACAAACACGGCCAGCATGGCGCCATGCAAGCCCTGGCGCGAGGCGGCCCAGATCACGGGAAGAAACAGGAAGTAGAAATGCTTGTATTCGGAACGCACGATGGAGCCGAAGAGGCTCCACAGCACGAAGCTGGCCAGGGCCAGGTAAGCCAGGGTTTCCCAGCGCCAGACGGCGGCATGCAGGCGCTCACGCCCGCGCTCGCTGAACAGCACCCAGATCAGCGGCATCGACACCAGCATGCCGACCGTGTCGCCGATGCCGAAACGCCAGACGGCCGTGTCCCATTCACCGGCCGGTATGCGCCCCGTGAGCGACAGCAATGAAATATAGCCGAGCGCATTGAGCGCGGTGCCCAGCAGCACGATGAGGACCCAGGCGCTCAGGCGGCGCCGGTTGTCAAAGATGTCGCTGCTGCTGAAACTGCGGCGCAGGACTGCGCCGATTCCACCATAGCCGAGCACCAGCCACGCCGAACAGAGCAAGGTCAGGGGCAGGCCTGCCGGCATGCCGCGCACCAGCACCTCGCCGGCCACCAGGGCGATGAACCATGGCAGCGCTGCCTTGCGGCCATGGATCAGCCAAAACACGAGGCCCAGCGCGGGATCGGGATTCCACGGGGTAATGTTCAGCCCGTACATCGGGTCGATATACGTGGCCCAGTCAAACAGCAGATACAGGCCGACAAAGACGGGATACGGCAGGTAGCGGGACAGGAATGGACGCATAACGGTGTTTTTTTAACTGTCCCGCATTATGCATCGCAAGCGTGCGCCACGCCATGCCATCTTGCGTTATATGCACATGAAATAATTTTCATGCAATATCGCAAGACCCGTCAACGCAATCAGGCCACGGCCAAGGGCAAGCGCACCTCCACCAGCAAGCCCAGGCCGCCGTTACCGCTGTGCAGCTGAATCGTGCCGCCATGCTGGCGCACGACGGAAGCGACGATGGACAAGCCCAGGCCACTGCCTGGCTGCACCTGCTGCGGGGCGCGGAAAAAGCGGTCGAACACGCGCTCATACAGCGCCGGCGCGATGCCCGGTCCCTGGTCCGCCACATGCAACACGGCCTGGCCTCGTTCCGCATGCAGCGACACCGTCACGCTGCTGCCGCGCGGGCTGTACTTGATGGCGTTTTCCACCAGGTTGTCGATCAGCGAAACGAGGCTCTCGCGCTGTCCTGGCACGCTGAGCGAGACGCTGGCTTGCAACTCAAGCTCGATATCGCCCGCCTGGGCCAGTCCGGACAGGGCCGCCAGGCGGTCTTGCAGCAAGGTATCGAGCGCCTGCCGCCGCGGCAACTCGCCCGCGCCCGCCTGCACTTCGCTGCGCGTCAGCTGCAGCAGCTGGCCCACCAGGCGCGCGGCCCGGTTGCCGCTATTCAAGATACCGTCCAGCAGCTCTTGCTGGCGCGCATCATGTACCTGGCCCTGCAAGGCCTCGACATTCACGCGCATGGCAGCCAGAGGCGTGCGCAGCTCATGTGTGGCATCGGCGATGAAGCTGCGTTCGCGCGCGGCGCTGGCGTCGACCCGCTGCAGCAGTGCATTGATATTGTCGACCAGTGCCGCCAGTTCGCCATGCGGCGGCTTGAACGCCAGCGGCCGCAAATCCTGCGGCCCGCGCGCCGCCACCTCCTGCGCCAGCTTGCGCCACGGTCGCATGGCAAGGCGGATCGAGAGCCAGGCCGGCACCAGCAGGAACGGCAGACTGATCAGCAACGGCAGCAGGTAGTAACCGCGTGAATTGATCGTGATGAACAATTGCCATGCGCCTCCCGCTTCCAGCACCGTCACGCGCGTGTTGCCCTCGGCCAGGCTGCGGCTGCGCCAGGCCTGGCCCTTGATGTACACCACTTCCATCTGCTCCGGGCCGGCGCTGCGGATACCGCTGGGCGCATCGGGCGACTTGTAGACCAGCTTGCCTTCGCGCCAGACCAGGATGCGCGGCGCCAGTTCCGGCACCTGTCCCGTTTCAAACTCCTCGCGCAAGGCTTCGTCGATGGCGCGCAAGCTTTGTTCCTGGCGCTGCGGCTGCTCGGCCAGATTATCGGCCACGCTGATAATGGCGTGCAGGACGCCGCGGCTCACATTGCTCGCTTCGTCCGCCCCCTCGACCATCACATACGCCACGGCCAGGCTCCATACCATGGTCAGCATCAGCATTTGCGCCATCATCAGGCGGCGCACCAGGGTAGGCCGGCGCAGCATGGCCCAGAAACGCCCCATCATGCGCCAGCACCTGGCGCGGTGGACGGTTCGCCCTGCTGGTCGATGACATAGCCGACGCCGCGCACGGTACGGATATACCCTTCGCCTATCTTGCGGCGCAGGTTACCCATATGCACATCAAGGGTGTTGCTGGCATTGGCCAGCCCGCCGGGCAGGATGTGTTCTTCCAGCACGCGGCGCGTGATGACCCGGTTGGCGCGCATCAGCAAGGTCTTCAGCAGGGCATATTCACTGGCGGTGAGTTCCACGGGCCGGCCATGCACGCTGACACGGCGCGTGGGTACCTGCAGCAGCAGGCCGCGCAACTCGATGGTGTCGCCGTCGAAACCATAGCTGCGGCGCGCCAGCGCGCGCACGCGCGACAGCAGCTCGGCCAGCACGAAGGGCTTGACCAGGTAATCGTCGGCGCCGCCGTCCAGGCCCCGCAAGCGCTGTTCCAGCGTGTCGCGGGCGCTGAGGATCAGCACGGGCAGGCGGGCCGCGCGCAGCCGGGCCAGCAAATCGAGGCCATCGCCATCGGGCAAGCCCAGGTCCAGCAGCACCAGCTCGCAACTGTCGTGCTCGATGCTGCGCGCCGCATCCTCGAGGCTGCGCACCCAGACCACTTGCATGCCCTGGTCGCGCAAGGCGATCCGCACGCCATTGCCCAGGTCCATATCGTCTTCAATCAGCAGTATCTTCATGGTCAGTATTAAACCACCGCAAGCTGAAGAAAGGGTAAAGACGCGCTCTTCATGCAATCTTAATAAAAGGCTCATTTTTCCTTCATGGCAAGGACAGATACTGTCGGCAGTCAATCGAGCCACTCCGGACTCGGTTCTCCACCTGACGGAAAACTCCATGCACGCATCTACAACCTTGTTGACCTCGCTGGCGCTGGCCTGCGGCCTGAGCTTGAATCCCCTGGCTGCCGCGGCGGCCGAACCAGCTGCGGAAAATGTCTTCACCATCGGCGGCGGTGTTGCCGCCGTGTCCAGCTATTCCGGCGCCGACAAGCTGTCGGCCTCGCCGCTGATCATTCTCGATTACGCCATGGCCAATGGCCTGTTCTTCAGCACGTCGCGCGGCATCGGCTATGGCGGCCAGGCAGGCCCCCTCAGCTACAGCGCGGCGCTGGGCTACCGCGGCAACCGCGAAGACCACAAACGCAATGGCGCCAACGGCTGGGGCGGCAGCGATTATCTGAAGGGCATGGGCGAAGTCAAGGGCAACGCCAGCGCCCTGCTCAGCGTGGGCTATTCGCCATTGCCGGGCCTGTCGCTGAGCGTGTCGAGCGACATTCCCCTGTCGAACCGCGAAAACGGTGCGAACGTGCATTTCGAAGCGACGGGCCAGGTCTACGGCAGGTCCGATGCCAAGGGCGTGCAGAAGGATAGCGTGACCATCGGCGGCCAGTTGGCCTGGGGCGAGCGCAAATACGTGCAGACCATGTATGGCGTCACGGCCACCCAGGCCGCGAATACCTCGTTCAAGCAATACACACCCAAGGCCGGTTTCTATGAAGCGCAAGCCACCGTCAACTGGGAGCACCGCTTCGATGCGCGCTGGGGCATCAATACCCTGGTCGGCGTCGAGAGCCGCCTGGGCGACGCGGCCAAGAGCCCCATCGTGCAGCGCAAGACCTCGCCAATCGGCGCCGTGTATGTCACCTACCGCTATTAAAACAGGGCTGGCATAAGGGGAACCCGTACGCTGTTTCGCCAATTTACAGAGGGGGATGGCGTGCATAAGATGACATGGTTTTCCGACCATGAGCATCCCTCCCATGCATGCGGCACGCCTTGCCTTGTAACTCCACGCCACGATGATGCCAACTATTACCCTGTCTGACGGCTTGATGGCGATGCCGAGTGGCATGCGCCGCTGGCGCGAACTGCTCAAGCTGCATCTGCGCGCCCGCGTGCAGCAGCGCCAGACCCGCCGTTGGCTACAACTGCTGAACTCGCATCCGGCGTTTCATGATCTGGTACAAGCCTATCCGCACATGATCCACAAGGTCTACCGCCCGTACCTGAGCCTGACCTTGAATTGCCAGCAGCGCGTGGAATTGCTGACCGAGCACTACCATTTCATCTTGCAGCAGGGCTGGGGCAAGCTGATGAGCCAAGCGGCGCACGGGCCCGTACGCCTGGGCACGGTGGCGGGCAAGTCGGGGGCACCCTACCATTTGCAACTGTGTTCGCTGCACCCGATGGACCGCGAAGGCGAGATGGTGCTGCAGCTGATGCATGACGACGACGTGCTGTATTCGATCGCCTTTTCCTTCTTCGGCAGCCAGCTGCGCGCCACCCTGGGCATGCGCATCGGCTGCCTGCAAGGCCCGAAGGGCGAGGACAGCGCGCACCGCGTGCGCGAGGCAACGCGCGACTTGCACGGCATGCGTCCCAAGACCCTGATGGTGCGCCTGGTGCGCCAGCTGGGATACGAACACGGCTGCCGCAAGATGCTTCTTGTCGGCAATATCAACCGCGCCGTGCACCACTCCGCCAAGAAAGGCCGTTTGTTCGCCGACTACAATGCGCTATGGCAAGAACTGGGCGCGCAAGTGCGCCAGGATGGCGATTTTGAGTTGGCGTGCGAAAACCTGCCCTTGCCAGCGCTGCAAGAAATTCCTTCAAAGAAACGCTCGGAAGCACGCAAGCGCCACGAACTGACACTGGCCATGATCGCCTGCCTGTGCAGCGGCCTCGACGCCCATCGCAGCCCGCTGCAAGCCGCCATGGCAGGTGCTGCGGCCGCCGCCGGCGGGGTGTGGCAATCGGCCATGCTCGGCGAAGACGACGACTACGCTTCCGCCATCGCCTGAGCACCGCCCCTCCTGCGGCACACGCTACAACCCGTGCACGGCACAATCCTGTTACGCTAGCGCTATCGGCATGCACTGCGGTGCACCGGTTCCCCCAACGCTTACTAGGAGGCATTCATGCGCGTAGACATCTACCGCCGGGCCGAGCACGACGGCATTTTTTCCTACCTCGCCGTGCCGGAAGGAAAGCTCATTCCGGAAGAAGTGACCAATACCGACTGGCAGCTCGAAGCACGCGCCAGCGAAGTGGCCGACGATGCCGAGATCTTGCCCGACTACCATATCGAACAGCCGCACCAGCAGATCGCCGCCAAAGGCTATGCGATCACGGGCCTGAAAGACATGTAAACGAAAAAAGCCAAACCAGCATGTCTGCGGTTTGGCTTTGTTGTATGCCGGGCGGTGCCGGTCAGTATTCGACCGCCACCTCTTGCGCGCCCAGCATTTGCTCGAGCGCCATCTGCAATTCATCCGATGGCGCCACTTTCCACTCATCACCAAACTGCAGCACGCAACTGACGCCTTGCGGGCTGACCCGCGCGGCAATCGGCAAGCCCGTCTCCGCACGGTGCGGCATGATCACGTCGCGGATGCGCTTGGCATCCAGGGTGGCCGGCAAGGTCAGGCCCAGCTGGCGGCCATACTGCACGCGCGCGGCGATGATGTCGAAGGCGCTCTCGGCCGTGATGCGCAAACCGCCCGAAAAACGGTCTTCCGACACCTTGCCCACGACGGCGAGGAATTCATCTTCCTTGAAGATTTTCCTGTTCGAGTCGAACAGTTCCCCATACACCGTCACTTCCACCGTGCCGCTCTTGTCGTCCAGGGTGACAATGAGGATCTTGCCCCGTTGCGTCATCTGCGTGCGCAAGCCCGTGATGACGCCGGCCATCATGCGCGGCTCGCGCGATGGCGACAGTTCCGACAATTTCGTGCGCGCAAAACGGCGCGCCTCGGGCGCATACGAATCGAACAGGTGGCCGGACAAATAGAAGCCCAGCGCGATCTTTTCTTCCGTCAATCGCTGTTTATCGGTCCACACGGGCACTTTGACGTACTCGGGCGGCGCCACCATGTCGCTGTCGTCGCCGCCGAACAAGCTCACCTGGTTGGCCGCCTTGGCGGCCTGGTCGGCGCATTCCATGGCGAACGCGACGGATGCGAGCAGGATGGCGCGGTCGACCTTCAGGCAATCGAAGGCGCCGCTGCGGATCAGGGACTCGATGGTGCGGCGGTTGATCTGCTTCTTGTCCACGCGCTTGCAGAAATCGAACAGGCTCGTGAAGGGTCCACCGGCCTCGCGCGCGGCGATGATGGCTTCGATGGCGTTCTGGCCCGAGCCCTTCACGGCGCCCAGGCCATAGCGGATCTGCGTGACTTTCTTGCCGCTCACGGAGGGCGGCGCGCCGCTCGGCGTGAAGCGGTAATCGGATTCGTTGATATCCGGCGGCAACAAGGTCAGCTTGCAGATTTCCAGCGAGTCTTCCACCAGGATCTTGATCTTGTCCGTGTCGTCCATGGCCAGCGACAAGTTGGCGGCCATGAAGGCGGCCGTGTGGTGCGCCTTCAGGTAAGCCGTGTGATACGACAGCAAGGCGTAGGCGGCGGCGTGCGATTTGTTGAAACCGTAGCCGGCGAACTTTTCCATCAAGTCGAAGATCTCGTCGGCCTTTTCCGCCGTCAAGCCATCTTTCGCCGCACCGGCGCGGAAGATCTCGCGGTGCTCGGCCATTTCTTCGGCTTTCTTTTTACCCATGGCGCGGCGCAGCATGTCGGCGCCGCCCAGCGAGTAGCCGCCGACGATCTGCGCCATCTGCATCACCTGCTCCTGATACACCATGATGCCGTAGGTTTCGGACAGAATCGATTCCGTGCGCGGATCGGGATAATCGAAACGTTCGCCGTGCTTGCGCTTGCAGAAGTCGGGAATCAGGTCCATCGGGCCAGGACGATACAAAGCCACGAGCGCGATAATGTCTTCGAAACGGTCGGGACGCGCGTCTTTCAGCATGCCCTGCATGCCGCGCGACTCAAGCTGGAACACGGCGACGGTCTTGGCCTTGGTCAGCAAGTCGTACGACGGCTTGTCGTTCAGCGGCAAGGTCGCCAGATCGAAGTTCGCCTGCGCCGGATCGAGCTGCTTGATGTAGCGCACGGCGCGGTCGAGAATCGTCAGGGTCGTCAGACCCAAGAAGTCGAACTTCACCAGGCCGACGGCCTCCACGTCATCCTTGTCGTACTGCGACACAACGCCGGAATCGCCGCCCTGCGTGTACAGCGGGCAGAAATCCGTCAGCTTGCCTGGAGCAATCAACACGCCCCCCGCGTGCATACCGATATTGCGCGTGATGCCTTCGACTTGCTGCGCCAGGTCCAGCAGCTGCTTGACCTCTTCCTCGTTTTCCAGGCGCTCCTTGAGCAGCGGTTCTTCCTCGATGGCGTCGGCGATCGACACGGGTTTGCCCGGCTTAAACGGGATCAGCTTCGAGATGCCGTCGCAGAAGTTGTAGCCGAAATCCATCACGCGGCCCACGTCGCGGATCGCGCCCTTGGCCGCCATGGTACCGAAGGTGGCGATCTGCGAGACCGCCTCCTTGCCATACAAATCCTTGACGTGCTGGATGACGCGGTCGCGCCCTTCCTGGCAAAAGTCAATATCGAAGTCGGGCATCGAGACGCGTTCTGGGTTCAAAAAGCGCTCGAACAGCAGGTTGTACTGCAATGGATCAAGGTCGGTAATGAGCAGCGAATACGCGACCAGCGAACCCGCACCCGAACCACGGCCCGGACCGACGGGCACGCCGTTTTCCTTGGCCCACTGGATAAACTCGGCCACGATGAGGAAGTAGCCGGGGAATTTCATGTTGCAAATCGTGTCCGTCTCGAATTTCAGGCGCGACTCGTAGCGCGGACGCTCCTTTTCACGGCGCTCGGGGTCGGGATACAGCTGCAACAAGCGTTTTTCCAGGCCCGCCTGCGATTCGGCGACGAGGAACTGGTCGATCGTCATGCCGTCCGGCGTGGGGAAGTTCGGCAACTGCGGCTTGCCCAGGGTCAAGGTCAAATTGCAGCGCTTGGCGATTTCCACGGAATTGGCCAGCGCGGCCGGCAAGTCGGCGAACAGTTCCGCCATGTCGGCCTGCGACAGGAAGCGCTGGCTGTCGTTAAACCGTTTCACGCGCTTGGCATTGGCCAGCATTTCGCCTTCGGCGATACAGGTGCGGGCTTCGTGGGCAATAAATTCTTCAGGGGAAATGAATTGCACGGGATGCGTGGCCACCACGGGCAAACCCAGCTTGGCCGCCAGCGCCACCGCATGGCGCACCTGCGCTTCCTGGTTGGCCTGGCCGCCGCGCTGGATTTCGATATAGAAATGACCGGGGAAAATCTCGGCCCAGCGCTGCGCATTGCGCTCGGCCAGGGCCAGGTTGCCATTCTCGATGGCGGTACCGACATCGCCGAAGTGCGCGCCGGACAGCACGATCAAGCCATTGGCCGCGCTTTCGCCCGGGTACAGGTCGTAGGTATTCGTCGCCAGCGCCTGCAGCCACTCGATGCGCAACTCGGCGCGGCCCTTGTACTGGTTCGTCAGCCAGGCCGTCGACAGCAGTTCGCACAGCTGCAGATAGCCCATGCGGTTTTTCGCCAGCAACAGCAAGCGCGACGGTTTTTCGCGGTTATCGTCATTCGTGATCCACACGTCGACGCCGACGATGGGCTTGATGCCCTTGCCGCGCGCTTCCTTGTAGAACTTGACCATGCCAAACAGGTTCGACAGGTCGGTGACGGCCAGCGCCACCTGCTTGTCCTTCGCCGCCGCCTTGACGACGTCGTCGATGCGCACCAGGCCATCGACGATCGAGTACTCCGAGTGCACGCGCAAATGGACGAAAGCAGGACCGGGCTGCATCGCTTGCTGTGAACCTGCCGGAGCGCCGGCCTCTTGCATTACCATTTCCATCCTGTGTACCGTTTCGTGCAAAATTCAATGGGGTCTATTCTACCGCGTCGCGCGTACGGACCGGGTATCCTGCCTGGCCTGTCGGGCTTATAATATCGGCTGTTCAGTCTAAGCCGATCGCCATCATGCAAGCCATCACCCCAGCAACACCCGCCGTTTCCGCCGCCGCCAGCCCGCTGGCCGCCACGTTTGTCAATATCGCCGCGTATAAATTCATCACGCTCGACGATACGGAAGCCATGCGCCCCTTGTATCAGGAGCAATGCCTGGCGCTGGAGCTGAAGGGCACGATCCTGCTGACACCGGAAGGCATCAACATGTTCCTGTCGGGCACGCGCGAGCATATCGACAGCTTCCTCGCCTGGGTGCGCAGCGACGAGCGTCTGGCCGATCTGGAATGGAAGGAAAGCTTGTCGAACGAGCAATCGCACAAGCGCATGCTGGTCAAGCTGAAAAAAGAAATCATCACCATGCGCATGCCGCTGATCAAGCCGGAACTGGGCCGCGCCCCGTCCGTCGACGCGCACACGCTCAAGCGCTGGTTAGATGCCGGCGTCGACGATGCGGGCAAACCCGTGGTCATGATGGAAACGCGCAACGCCTTTGAAGTGGACGTGGGCACGTTCAACAACACGCTCGATTACCGGATCGACAAGTTTACGGAATTCCCTGCCGTGGCCGCCGCCCACAAGGACGAGCTGGAAGGCAAAACCGTCGTCACCTTCTGCACAGGCGGCATCCGCTGCGAAAAGGCCGCGATCCACATGAAGGAAATCGGCTACGACAGCGTGTACCAGCTCGACGGTGGCATCCTCAAGTATTTCGAAGAAGTGGGCGGCGAGCACTACACGGGCGACTGCTTCGTGTTCGACTACCGCACGGCCCTGAACCCGAAACTGGAACCGACGGAAACCGTGCAATGTTTCGTCTGCCGCGCCGTCGTTACCCCGCGCCAGCAACTGGCGCCGGAATATGTGTATGAGGTGTCTTGCCCGCATTGTCACGGGGAAAAGACGAGCTGAGATCGCTACGGCCCCAAGCTGGCCATAGCGATCTTAGCCTGACTAGGCAAAAATTTCAGCTAACCAACTTCTCAGACTATAGCGGCGATACATATCTTCAGGCAAGCGGACGCAGGGCGTGCGCAAGAAATCTACGGGCAAGTCGGTAGCCTGGCGATCCACCACCAAGATATTCTCGGGGCGGTAAAAATCATAACTGACGACATCGGCATTCGTCGTGATCATTTTTTTACCGGCCCCCAGACATTCGATTGTACGCATCGTCAAACCCGTCTGGCCAGGATGATGAATGTCGAGCACGATCTCGCTACGCGAAAACAAGTCGAGAATCTGTTGCTTGTTCAGCGAGTGCCATTGGACATCTTTCCACGGTATGGCGCGAAAATCCCGGTCAAACAATTTTCGGACCGCCATCACCCATTTGCTTTGATAATAAAAATGCGTGTAGACGGGCAGCGTCATGCCCACGCGTTGCGCCGCCGCCACAATGCGCCGGACTACGGCGTAGCGGTCGGAATGCACGGTGCCAAGAAACAGCATGCCAATATCGTTGGTGTTTTTTTCCGCCTGTTTGGCCGCCATCGCTTCATAGACACTGATATAAAACAGAGGCAGGTGCCGCACGTGCCGGATATTGACGGTGTCTAGCCGGTCGAAACTGTATGCCTTGTCAAAGTACGACAGCTTGACTTCGCCATTCTTGAAATTTTTTAAGGAATCCCACGAATAGTAAAGGAAACGTGCTGTTGGTTGGCTTTCGCGCAGCATCCTGAGCCGCTCCGCAGAGATAGCTTCGCCCTTGATGACAAACACGACATCATAGACAATGCCACGTGCGTCATGAATGATACGGTCGAAATAACGGTCGCACATGGTGGCCACCAACTCTGGCCGAAAACGTATCAATGCCTTTACCAGCGGCGTCGATGCTGGACGGTCATCATGCCAGTCGACTTGACAGCCCGCCAGTTCCAATTCAGCCTTGATTTCTTTCTCGTAATCGAACGTCCTCGGAGAAATAAATAAAACGCGCGCTCCCTGTTGAATCATGTGACTTCGCCTTGCCTGAGAATTTTTGCTGGAATACCGCCGACGGTGGCGCCTGCTGGGACATCGGCAAGCACCACGGCATTGGCGCCCACGCGGGCACCATTACCGATCATGATGCCGCCAAGAATCTTGGCGCCGGAACCGACGATCACGTTATCGCCCACCGTGGGACGCGAATGCTCGGAGAAATTCACATCGATTTCTCGCGCACCAAAGGTGACATTATGGTAAATCGTGGCATTTTCACCAATACTGTTTACGCCGATCACCGTGCCCTGCGTGTGCGGCAAATACAATCCCTTGCCGATATTGCAACGGATGGCAATCTCCAGCCCGAACACGACAAAATTCAGCAACGAGAACAGCTTGGCCAGCGGTGACAGCTTATGCTGATAAAACCAGTGGGACAGCCGAAAAATCACCACCGGCGCGAAGCGGGGCGACAGGGCCCCCAGCATCACGCCCATGATGCCCGGCACGCGGCCAGGCTGGCCATTGGCCGCATATTGCCGTGCCAGATCGGCCAGCAAGGTTTTTTTTAACGTCATGGTTGACGGCTGGAGCCCATCAGCCCCTTGTCGGCAAGTTCACTGACCGAACGCGCATAGGCGGCCTTGTCTTCTGCCGGCTGCTGCGAGGCCCAGGTCAGGAAATGCTTCAAGCCATCCTTGAACTGCACACTTGGCGTAAAGCCCAGGACATCAGCGGCAACCGAAACATCAGCGATATTATGGCGAATGTCGCCGACGCGGAATGCGCCAGTGACGGTGATCTCGCTATCGCTGTTAAAGAATTGCTTGATCTCTTGCGCGACGGTCATCACGCTGGTGGCTTGTCCGGAACCGACATTGAGCGCGCCGACAAAAGGGCCAGCGTGGTTGACACTGCGCACCGTTGCTTCAACAACATCGTCGATATACACAAAGTCGCGCGACTCTTCGCCATCTTCATAGATTTCGATCAGCTGATTCTGCCGCGCCAGATTCGAAAACACCGCCAGGATCCCGGTATACGGGTTCTTCAACGACTGGCCCGGGCCATACACATTCTGATAGCGCAGACCAAAACCGTTGATGCCGCGGGTACGCGCAAATAACAGCACGGCCTGTTCCTGTACCTGTTTGGTCAGGCCATACATCGACATCGGCAGGAACGGCGCCGTCTCCGTCGTCGGCAGCAGCGCCACCGGCTTGACGCAGACAGGGCAGACAGGCTCAAACATCCCAGCCGACAGGTGTTCGCGCGTACGCTGGTGCGGGAACACGGTGCCATGCGATGCGCACTGGTAAGCACCTTCTCCGTATACGGCGCGACTCGAGGCGACGACGATGGAACGCAATTCCTTGGCGCAATCTTCGTTCTGGAGCAAATCAAGCATCGTGGCGGTCCCCTGCACGTTGACGCTGAAATAACGGTCGATTTCATACATGGATTGACCGGTGCCTGTTTCCGCAGCCAGGTGCACGATGGCATGGACACCTGTCAGTGCCTGTTTCATCGCATCGCGGTCACGTACGTCGGCCTTGATCAGTTCAACCTTCCCGGCCAGATCGTCAGGCAGTACATCGCTCGCATGAATCTGCGGGCTGAAATTGTCCAGCACGCGCACCTGCATGCCTTGGCCAAGGAAGGTGCGGCACAAGCGTTGTCCGATAAAACCCGCGCCGCCCGTAATGAGTACTGTTTGGTTCATGCCATTCTTCTTTCTTACGTAATGAATCTGATAGTTGGAGTTATGCCCTGCCGAGCACTTTCAACAGGCAATATGCCCGGAACTGCATTTTCTTAAAGAAACTATTATTACTGGCACTACCGCCACTCGAGACGTTTGCACCGTGACGGCGATACAGGATCAACGGCTCCTCAATAAGTTCGACCCGATAATAAAGTTCGGCGACCAGGGTCAGCCACAGGTCGTGCGGGCACAGTTTTCGATTGCCGGGAAAGGGCAGCGCCTTGCGCAGAATGCTACGCTTAAAGGCCATGCAAGCGCCCAGATACCGGGATTTAAACAGATTTTTCCAGAACCCCTGGCCGCCGCCACGCAAGGAAAACAAAGTCGTATCCAGTGGTGTCAATACATCGTCCGTGAACTGCGCGTTGCACACCACCATGTCGCAACGTTCCAGAGCGGCCAACATTTTCTGTACCCGGCCGGCAAGCCAGACATCATCCTGGTCGGACAGAAAAATCACCTCGCCTGTCGCGTGCCGAATGGCATGTTCAAAATTGCCGCTATACCCCTTGTCGAGCTCATTGGCGATCATACGAATGCGTGAATCGCCACATGAGCGGATCTTCTCCAGCGTCAAGTCGGTCGACCCGTCATCCGATACAATCAATTCGTCGTCAGCGGACAGTTGTCCGAGTATCGATTCAATTTGCTCCAGAATATATTTTTCGCCGTTATATACGGCCATGCAAACGCTTATTTTTGGCATACGGCTATCATCTTATTCTAATTTTCAAGCGGTCCCAGGCGGCCAATGACACCATGCGCAAAGCCCCGGCAACAATACACAAGATTTTTCAGATGCTGATCACCAAACATACTGAACGCCACCATATAGCGTAACGATTTGAGAAAAATCCCCAGGCGCACACCCGCTCCCAGATATTTCTTGCCCAATGCAATGGCAATACCATTCCTGACAATATAATAATTGCGCTGCGGTGTATGCAGCGAATACGTCTTCGCTCCCACCTTCACGGCGCCGTCACCCAAGGTATGGCGGATGACCACGTTGCGGCAGCCGATGATACGATAGCCATGCGCACGCGCGCGCCAGCACCACTCAAAATCGACCCAATCGATAAACAGCTCCTCGTCCATCATGCCCACGTGGGCCAGGGCCGCATTATTGATGATCATCCCCGAGGCAATCACCTGCGCAACCTCGACCAAGGACTGGGTAGACGCCACCTTGACCGAGTTGACTCCCTGAAGCTCGAAAAAACCTTCTCCCTCGCCGCTGGCCTTGTTTTCCTCCTGAAAATCCGGGGCAATCGCCCCCAGGCGGTCAGCGTGGCCAAGACCGCGGTAGTTCTCAAGCATGTTTGCCACATAATCATGCGGATAGATAGTGTCCTGGTCGCTCAGCAAGGACAGCTGCGCGCCCTCCTCCATGGCCTTGGCCATGCCCATGTTCTGGGCCTTGGCAATGCCGGCATTACGCTCCAGCAGCAACAGGCGCACATTCGGCACCCTGGTTTCCAGCGCCCGCAATCTGTTGGCCACGTCAGCACTTGCCGAATTATCGACGATATAAACTGTGCGGACCTGGTTTTTTATACTATCCAATGCCTGTTCAAAGACAGAAAAATCCGGCCTATATGTTACAAAGACAGCATCGATATCATAAACCATCGATTTTCCTAAAAATTGAATAATTCATGCAAGATGACATTATTGAAAAATATGGCAAAAAGCCATGCATAAGTAATCAACAACACCTCATTGCGTCCCTTGATCTTGTGCACCAGCGCCGGGATGACAATGACAATCACCACTCCCAGCATTTCCGAGATACGCACAGCGACTACCGGCAGGAAAGACATCGCATAATAAATCCCCAGTGACCAGCCCAGTATTTTTATGCAAAGCACTTCATATTTCGAACTGAATTTATTTATATTAAAAATGCACAAATAATAAACAAAAAGCACGCTCAGGTAGTACAGGCTGAAAAGGTTAATGGGCGCCTTTTCCTCGCTCTCCAATAATGTCAGATAGATCGAAATCTTGTAACCCAGCACTTCCGGCAGCGCCAGCGCGAGAAAAGCCATTGCCTGCAACAGCAAACCATTCACCAGTGAAAATGCCAGCGTGACCAGCGGCAGAATCGCATACAGCTTGAAGTCGAGCCTGTTCAAGCGGATCAGGTAAAGGGGAACCAGAATAATCGCCGAATAATGGAACAAGGTTGCCATCCCCACCTTGATGAGAAAATCCTTGAGGCGGCGATCCGCAATATCGGGGATCGCCAGCAACAACAGGCCACAAGCGATGCTGGCCCGAATTTGTGTCATGGTATGCAACGGGAAGTACAAAAAGGCAAAGCAAATCAGCGCCATGATGGGATATGGCGAGATTTTCTGGATGGCCTTGACGTTGATCGCCATTCCCAAAACAGCATACGCCAACAGGACCCAGCGGAATCCATCGCCGGGCAACATCTTGGCTATCGCCGTGATCAGCCAGAAGGTTGGCTCCCGGGTCCGCAAGTCAGCGCCCAGCAGTCCTGCAAATTCCTGGTAGCTCTCCAAATATTGCAGGGAATCACGGTCAAATCCCACTTGCCGAAAACCGGCGATGCATACCAGCAAAAATGCAATTCCCAGCAGCAGGCGGATTTGCGATTTGTCCGTCAAACGTATTGGCTTCATTTTTTCGCGTTGTCGCCAAACAGGGTACGCACGAAAATCGCCATCATCTTGGCCGAAACGGCTTTCCACGAAAACGCCTGTGCAGTCAGCAATCCGGCGGCGATCTTCGCCCGGCGCGCGGCGCCATCCCGGACCAATTCCTGTATGCGCTCGACAATGGTTTGCACATCCTTGTTTTTCACAAGCCAGGCAGTATCTTGCGTCGCACCCATATAGCCGGTTGTCACGACGGCCGCGCCCGTTGCCAGTGCCTCCAGCACGGGATAATGCGGCGCGCCATGCTGGACCGTACCAGGAGAAACAAGAATATCGACGCTGCGGTAATAGTCGGCCAGCTCCGCATCGCTTTTTGGCACAACGACTTCACATTTTTCGTGCTGCCATCCTTGCGGCAAATTTCCATACGCTACGCGCAAGCGGAAACGCGGATCGAGTTTCACCAGTTGCTCAAATGCCCGCAATACGTAAATGGTGCCTTTTTCAGGTTCATGGCGCCCAATACAGCCGATGATGATGGTCTCGGTGCTATCGATATCGCGGGGCGCCGCCAAAGGTTTAAAGACGTCAAGATCCATTCCAGGTGGAACAAAATCGCTGGCCCGCAGATTTTTATAACGAAAATACACCGGCGCATTCACGATTTTCTTGAGTGGCAACTGGTATGACAGGGCGGAAATCGCTGCCAAAACCAGGTCCTTGGCGGTCTTCATGTTGACATAGTATTCCGCCTCATACGCTTGGACGTAGTAGGCCTTCCTGGCGTTGCCGCACGATGCCAGCGCCACGGGCCATGCCGTTAGCGATTGATTAGCCAGAATCAGCTCGTATTCCGCCCCCACGGCCTTCAGTCCCGCATACAGCGCTTGCAAATGATAGCGGCCACTTGGCTTGGCCAGTGGATTGCGCTCGGCCGCAATCTGTCCTTTGTCATTCACCCACAGGATGCGGGCAATGGTGGGAAAGTAGGGGGCGTCGCTACTGTCGGGACACAAGAACGCCACGTCGTTTCCTGATTTGACCCATTCATTCGCCAGCTCGGACAATACCCTGCTACCGCCTGAACGGGCAAAAATCAAAATAGGAATCAGAATCTTCATGTAACTTTCTCAGGGTATATATATACGAACGAATGAAAATGCACTACCTGGTATTACGCTCCAGCGGCGCGGTCTTCGGAACCGTCCGCTTTCAATTGAGCGGCGCAGTGCCTCTCAGCGGGAAAAATTCCGAACGTTTGCCCAGGCAAATATCAGGTAAAAAAAATAGCTGACCGCATAGGCAATGTTTGCGCCATGCGCGCCATATGGGCCAATCAAAAAATAGGACAACACGATAAAAAGCAGGGCAAAAATCACTTCGGCAGCCATGAACCAACGTGTGGCGCCTCTCGATACCATAGGATAGGCATACAGAAAAGACAGTATTTTTAACACGTCGCCGACAAGCTGAATGGCGAAAAGATCACGTGCAGCACGGAATGCTTCGGTAAACAACAAGGAGAGCGCGACATCGCGCAACACATAGACGCTCAGCGCAAGCAGCGCAACGATCGGCATGACGATCTTGGCGGTGCTGCGGATCTCTTTCAAGATGGCATCACTACCGGTGAGTGACACCAGCTTCGGCAAGAAATACGTGCTCAGCGCCATTGTGATCACCCCAAGATACACTTCGGAGATCTTCCACACCGCCTGCCATTGGCCGGCTTGCTCCCATCCCGTTTTGCTGACCAGAATGTTACGTACTACAAGCAAGGCCATCGGCATGGTCAATGCCGTTGTCACCGCCATCACCACATAGGCGCCAATACCACGTAACTCAGCCTTGCTGGCCCGGCCCCACCAGAATCGCAGGCGGCACCATGGCTGCCGTACTACACCGAGCAACATGATAAGGCCGGATATGCCGGAAAATAAAACTGCCGCAATCAGGGCGCCATTCAGGTTCTCGTGTACCACCAGCACAACCATAATCACCGTGGCAATCATCACGGAAACAATGCCCAAGCCCACGTAGCGACGATATTGCTGCTGGCCGTTGAGAATCGACGCGATCAAGGTATTCGCAGCAGAAAATGGCAAAGCCAGGGCCGCCATGATAACCAGCCAGAAATAGCGCGCCTCGCCGAACACCAAGATGGCCAATGGCTGCGCGCACAGGCAAATCACAGGAATCATGACGGCCATCAACAAGCAGATCCAGTTCAGCGCCGCCTTCCACCACGGTGCGCATGCCTGCGGACCAGCTTCATGGTGCTGAGCCGTATAGCGCACGACACCGTTGCCCGCAGGCGCCGCCACCACGCCATTGAGAGCGGCGATGAGGCTTTGAACTTGCCCGAGCATGGCGATGCCGCTCGGTCCTGTGTACACCGCAACAACCTTGGCAATGACAAAACCGCTGGCCATGCGCAGCAACGTCAGCAAGCCACTGAACAAAGTGACCGTCAGTAATTTCTTCACTACTGGATCATTTCAAACTGCTGATCACGGCATCGACGACTTGCTGAACATCCGTTTCCGACATGGTTGGCCCCATGGGCAAGCTGATAATCTGCTGGTGCACCTGTTCCGCGATAGGGAAATCGCCAGTCTTGTAACCCAGCTCGGCATAGGCGGGCTGCAGATGCGGCGGTACCGGGTAATGAATCATGGTGCCGATGGACTCCTCGCCCAATGCCGCTTGCAAGGCGCCGCGTTCTGGCGTGCAAATGACATACAGATGCCAGATGGGGTCGCACCACTCGGGCACATGGGGTAGGACGATGCCGGGAACATCCTTCAATTTGTCATTGTACATGCGGGCAATCTCGCCACGCTTGCTGTTCGACGCATCAAGATCCGGTAATTTGACGCGCAATAGTGCCGCCTGCAACTCATCAAGACGCGAATTGAAGCCCGCCACTTCATTGTGATATTTGATACGCGAGCCGTAGTTCCGATACACGCGCAGATTGTCCGCAAGGACGGCATCATTGGTCGTCACCGCGCCCGCATCGCCCAGCGCGCCGAGATTTTTCCCCGGATAGAAACTGAATGCAGCGGCATCGCCCAGGCTGCCCACACGGCGGCCCTTGTATAACGCGCCATGCGCCTGGGCCGCATCCTCGATCACTTTCAAGTCATGCTTCTGCGCAATGGCATTGATGGCATCCATGTCGGCAGGCTGTCCGTACAGGTGGACGGCAATGATGGCCTTGGTATTCGCGGTAATGGCCGCTTCAATTTTCGCCGGATCGATGTTGTAGGTACGCGCGTCCGGCTCGACTGGCACAGGAACGGCGCCACAATGCGTCGCCGCCAGCCAGGTAGCCACATAGGTATTGCTGGGAACGATCACCTCGTCGCCAGGCCCGATGCCGTATGCCTTGAGGATCAGGAAGATGGCATCAAGGCCATTGGCCACGCCGACCGTGTGGTCCGCTTGGCAATAACGAGCAAACTCCTGCTCGAAAGCCTCGACTTCTTTGCCCAGCACATACCAGCCGGAATGCAGCACACGGTGAAATGCGCTTTCAAGTGCTGCTGCGTGTTCAAGATTAATTGCTTTTAAATCAAGGAAGGGGATAGCCATTATTATTTTTTCTGCTCAATCAGTGAAGATATCGGATCCGCACCGGATAAGGATGCGGTAATGCAAAGGAAATCGCTGTAATCGCGAATATAGTCGTCTGCATCATACACATGGGATGCGAAAACCAGTAACACGGCGTCCGGAGAGTATTTGTATTGCACCCCCCACGTCAGCGGCGGTAAATAAATACCCAGGTTGGGAGCGTCCAGCATGTATTCCTGGCGCACATTGCCATCATCTGCGACGACAGCGCAAGACCCATGAATGCAAATGAGGAATTGATGGCATGCATGGTGTGCGTGTTCGCCGCGCAGCTCCTTGCTGGGAACGTCAAAGACAAGGAAATAGCGTGCAGCATCAAAGGGGATTTCCTTCTGGAATTCCCCCACCGACAAGGAGCCGCGAATGTCCTTAATCAAAGGAAACTTGTACAGACGCACACCATTGACGTGAGAAGGCGCTCCGTCTTTGGTAAATTCCGACGCGCCAGCGGTGCCAAGCAACGGCGCTTGCACTGCATTCGGACTAGCGTTTGTATATCCGACCACGCGCGCAGGGTTGCCCACAACGATGGCATGGGGCGGGACGTTCTTGGTCACGACCGCACCGGCACCCACCATCGCATTTTCGGCAATGACGATACCTGGCAGGATGACAGCGCCGGCGCCAATGGAGGCGCCACGGCGAATGCTTGTCCGCGCGACTTCTGCCAGATATTGTTTGCTCCTGGGGAATTTATCATTGGCAAAGGTCGCGTTCGGGCCGATGAAGACATCGTCGCCAATGGTGATCCCATCCCATAATTGCACGCCACATTTGATAGTGACCCGATCCCCTAGCACCACGTCATTTTCAATGAACACATGATCGCAGATATTGCACTCGGCACCAATGCGCGCACCGCCCAATACATGCGCAAACGCCCATACATTGGTCGCGGTGCCAATCGACGCTCCTGGCTCGACAATCGCGTGGGAATGGATATGTTTTTTTTCAGTCATTAAAGGCCTTGCAATCATGGTTGTCAAAAATGCCACTTCGATTCGTATCTACCCAATACGGCCGCCACTCGCACGCGGACGGCCTTGTGGGCATCAATGCATGCACAATCTTAGAGCATCGTCCCATGCAGGCAAATCACAAAATGCCTGTTTCAGGCGCTCGCAAGACAAGACAGAGTACGCTGGGCGAGGCGCTGGCAACGGATACGCATCGGTCGTGATTGCCGTGACAATTGGCGACTTGGGCAATGCGGCATTGTTCAGAATTTCCTGTGTAAAACCAGCCCACGTTGTTTGCCCCTGTGCCGTCAGATGATAAACGCCGGAATGCCGCTGCCACCAGGACTGCAGATCGTCACTGGCCTGTGTTTGGGCGAGAATATGCGCTGTCGTATCGGCGATGGAGCGGCACCATGTTGGCGATCCATGCTGGTCGCCAACAATACGCAATTCCTCGCGCTCCTGCGCAAGACGCAGCACGGTCAGCAAAAAATTCTTTCCGCGCATGCCATAGACCCAGCTCGTGCGGAAGATCAAATGGGGGATGCCAGCGGCCTGGATAGCTTGTTCACCAGCAAGCTTGCTGCGGCCGTACACATTAATCGGGCAAGTCGGGTCATCTTCCACGTACGGGCTGCATTTAGTGCCGTCAAAGACATAATCGGTCGAGTAATGGATCATTGCCGCGCCAAGCTTCCTCGCCTCCTGCGCCATGACGGCCGGAGCTTCCGCATTGATGCGCATGGCCAGTTCAACCTCGGTCTCCGCCTTGTCAACCGCCGTATATGCGGCAGGATTGACGATCAACCCAGGTTTTACCGTGCGAATGACATCGCGGATCTGGTCGAGATTCGACAAATCAAGTTTGCCGCGTCCCAGGGCTACGATCTCGCCAAGCCCCTGCAAGCTGCGCTCAAGCTCATAGCCCAACTGGCCCGTATTTCCCGTAAGCAAAATCTTCACTCAAATACCTCGGCATCAACCAACAACTTGCCAAGTTGATCCTTGGCGGACAAGAGAGGAACTTCTCCCTCATGGAGTGGCCATACGATGTTCAGTGCAGGATCATTCCATAAAATACAGCGCTCGAATTCAGGCGCCCAGTAATCCGTCGTCTTGTAGAGAAATTCCGCGCTTTCGCTGGTCACCATGAAGCCATGTGCAAAGCCAGCCGGTATCCATAACTGCCGCTTGTTCTCCGCGGACAAGACTACGCCAACAGATTGACCGAAAGTGGGCGAGTTCTTGCGCAGGTCGACTGCAACATCGTAGACGCTGCCCGCAGTCACGCGAACTAGTTTGCCTTGTGGCTGGCGGATTTGGTAATGCAAACCGCGCAGTACGTTTTTTGCGGACTTGGAATGATTGTCTTGCACGAAATGGGGCGCAATTCCCGTCAGTTTTTCAAACTGGGCGGCATTGTAGCTCTCGAAGAAGAATCCCCGGTCGTCGCCAAACACCTTGGGTTCAATAATCAGTACATCGGGTATTGCAGTCGTATGGATTTGCATAATCAGAAGATCTTTTCATTTAATAAACGCAAGAGATACTGCCCGTATGCATTTTTCTTGAGGGGCTGGGCGAGCTGAAGCAATTGTTCCGCATCGATATACCCCTTGCGATACGCGATTTCTTCAGGACAAGCCACTTTCAAACCCTGGCGATTTTCGATGGTGGCGATGAATTGGCCCGCTTCCAGCAGGGATTCATGTGTACCGGTATCCAGCCAGGCCATGCCACGTCCCATGCGTTCGACATTGAGCTGGGCGCGTTCCAGATAGACCCGATTGACATCGGTAATTTCCAATTCACCCCGCTCCGACGGCCTGATCTCAGCGGCGATATCACAAATCTGCTTGTCATAAAAATATAAGCCGGTTACCGCATAGGAAGACTTCGGCGCCGTTGGCTTTTCCACAATGCTGATTGCCCGGCGCTGCGCATCAAATTCCACCACGCCGTAGCGCTCCGGATCGTGCACATGGTAGGCAAACACCGTGGCGCCTTCATGACGGTTGCTCGCTGCACACAGCTGCGCCTCAAAATCATGACCATAATAAATATTATCGCCCAATATGAGTGCCGACGGCGCATCGCCGATGAAGTCGCGGCCAATGATGAATGCCTGCGCCAGGCCATCAGGCGTAGGCTGCACCGCATAGCTCAAGCTGATGCCCCACTGGCTGCCATCTCCCAGCAGCTCTTGAAAGCGCGGCGTATCCTGCGGCGTTGAAATGATCAATATTTCTTTAATGCCCGCCAACATCAAGGTGGTCAGCGGATAATAAATCATCGGCTTGTCATAAACAGGCAGTAACTGCTTGGACACGGCCATCGTCACGGGATACAAGCGGGTGCCGGAACCGCCTGCAAGGATAATGCCCTTGCGCGCCAACGCTGGCGCGCTCATGGCGCCTCCTTGCGCGCCGCATAATTCTTTTCCATCCAGTTCAGATAAGCACCCGATTGCACATCGGCCACCCATTCCTGATTAGCCAGATACCACTGCACCGTTTTTTTGATGCCGCTCTCAAACGTTTCCGCCGGCCGCCAACCTAATTCCCGCTCGATTTTACGAGCATCAATGGCATAGCGGCGATCATGGCCGGGACGATCCGCCACATACGTGATTTGCTCCCGGTACGATCCGCCAGCCGCCTTCGGCGACAGCTCATCGAGCATGTCGCATAGAGTATGTACGACATCCATATTGGCTTTCTCGTTCCATCCGCCAATATTATAAGTCTCCCCCAAACGCCCGTCCTCGAGTACGCGGCGAATGGCGGCACAATGATCACTGACATACAACCAGTCGCGAATCTGCTGTCCATCACCATAAATCGGCAGGGGTTTGCCTGCCCGCGCATTTGCAATGATCAAGGGAACCAACTTCTCGGGGAAGTGATACGGTCCATAGTTATTCGAACAATTTGTAGTCAGCGTCGGCAAGCCATACGTATGATGATAGGCGCGAACGAGGTGATCCGACGCGGCCTTGGAGGCTGAATAAGGACTATTGGGCGCATACGGGGTCGTCTCGCTGAAGGGCGCATCATCTGGTCCCAGCGTACCGTAGACCTCATCGGTTGAGACGTGCAGAAAGCGGAAAGTGGCACGCTCCTCGTCAGGCAGGCCAGACCAATAGGTGCGTGCGGCTTCGAGCAAGCTGAATGTGCCGTTAATATTTGTATTGATAAACTCACCAGGGCCGAGAATGGACCGATCCACATGGCTTTCTGCAGCGAAATGAACAATGGCGCGCGGCATGTTGTTAAAAAACAACGCCTCGAGCTGAGCGCGATCGCAAATATCGGCTTGCACAAACACGTGCCGGGCATCATCGCTCAGTGCATTTAGATTATTCAAATTTCCTGCATAAGTTAGCTTATCCAGATTAAGAATCGGCTCGTCGCTGAAGGCAAGCCAGTCATTTACGAAATTTGATCCTATAAAGCCAGCACCGCCGGTCACTACAATCATCTCTATACCCCATACGTCAGAAAAATACAACAATTTTAATACATGGAAGTGTCTTTTCAAGCAAAATACTGCGATCTCATGACACCTACTGGAATTACGCCGCCCCCGGACGACTGCAATATTTCCACGGCTTCATCAGGCCCTCTAGGGCCGACCCCACATTTTACGCAGCCACATGGAGTTGCGGCAAATACTTGCGCAGACATGGCCAAAGAAAATGCCACATCCAAAGCAATAATTCCAAAAAGAAAATATACTTACCCTGCAAAAGTACGCTCATTCAGATGAACAGCGATCCTGCGCACAATATCTTGCGGAATCATCCGCAGCAGAACACTTCGCATAGCGTAAAATATATACTTGATCAATCCAGGCGGTTGCTTTTTTCACATCGACGCAATTTACTACCTGATAACTCAAAAAAATTTTACGGAATTTACAACATTTTTAAATAAAATAAAAGCTTGGTTACGTCCAGTAACAACTGTATCCAATTAAATATTTTTAGAAATGAAGAAATAAAATAAATTACACACTATCGGCACTATCTGTTTTACAGTTCTTCTGCTCAACCGTAGAATCGGCTATGATCAGGACTGACTGGGGCATGGTATTTTTTCAATCCCGAACTTCGGATACCAGGCTTGGCGTGGCTGCGCTTCGACTGTTTCCGGGAACAGATCAATCTGTCGCATGCGCCCGAACAGGCAGTCACCGTCATGAACACGCAGGCCCTGGAACCGATGCAGGGAACGAGGCAAACAGATGCGACGTTAGCTACCCATCTCACAGCGCGGGCCTTGCCTACCTCAAGTCAGCTCCCCGCCACAGTCGCAAACTGCGCCGCGTGGCCGGTACGGCAAGCAGATTTATTGATTTAATCCGCTCCATAAAGTTATAACGCCTGACAAACCGTAGCGTGCAGAGATGTTGCGGTAACAGCGTAACGGAACAAAGGTCCGCAGCAAGTTGCAACAGGCGCTCCCAGCCGGGGTTCTTAGTCATTTTTTAATTGGATATTATGCTTTCAGTTGTAGTCAGTTTCATCACCGCATTCTTTGCAACACTCTTTATTGTTAAGCTATCCAGAAACATGAAGAAGATGCTGGATCATGACCTGGCCAGTGTGCAAAAAATTCATGCCAGACCCGTGCCACGTATCGGTGGGCTGGCAATTTATGCGGCGACACTAACAGGCACTGCGGTCACTTTCTGGAGAACACCAGAGGTGGGCGCATGGGTGTTTCTGTTGGTCCTGTGTGCCAGTCTGGCATTTGGCTGCGGCATTGTCGAAGACTTCACCAAGCAAGTCAGTGCATTCCGCCGGTTGCTGCTGACGATGATATCCGTCGTCATTGGTTATTATGTAATGGATGCGAAGATCGTCCGTATCGACATTCCTCTGGTGGATGCCTGGCTCAAATATGCCTGGATTGCATTGCCGTTGACCGTGCTTGCGGTGGCCGGCATCGCAAATGCCATCAACATCATCGATGGCTTTAATGGCCTGGCAAGTGTCGTGTCGATTTTCATGCTTCTGTCCATGGCGTATGTCGCATTTCTGGTCGGGGACTTTCATGTCATGGCAGCCTGCCTGATACTGATTGGCGCGATTGCAGGCTTCTTCGTCTGGAATTATCCGAACGGACTGATTTTCTTGGGCGATGGGGGTGCGTATTTCATCGGCTTCATGCTCGGCGAACTGGCGGTATTGCTGGTTGTGCGCAACAAAGAAGTTTCTGCATGGTATGCGGTCTTGCTGATGATTTATCCCGTCTTTGAGACCATCTTTTCGATCTACCGCCGAAAATTCATTCGCGGCGTCTCGCCTGGATTACCCGATGGTATCCACCTGCACATGCTGGTATTTAAGCGTCTAGTGCGTTGGACGATAGGCAAGCGCGACGCTCATGCGCTGACGCGTCGCAACTCGTTGACGGCCCCCTACCTGTGGCTGCTGTCACTGACTGCCGTGATCCCTGCTACGCTCTTCTGGCGCTACCAATGGGTACTAGTCGCCTTTTCAATGCTGTTTATCGTCACCTACGTATGGCTGTATACGCAAATTGTGCGTTTTAAATCGCCGCAATGGATGATTCTAAGGCAGAGTTTACGCAAGAAAAAATAAGCCATTTCAGTGGGACATGGCACACCGCACCGCCGAGCTCACCCGGCGGCCTAACAAATCCTCACAATTTGTCATCCTGTCCCTGCCAGCGCCATTTATAATGTGCGCTTGCGGTATCCATGAGTACGTCCATATTGCGCCTCTCGCTGCCACGCAGGACTGCGCAGAGCAGTTGTTTGACTGCCAGACTTGGCTCCGACGGGAAATGCCCGCAAGTCAGCAAGGTCGCTGAATGATCATTTTTGCCAACTGTATTGGACCGCTGCGCCCCAGCTCACCTCAAACGTTTTTATTAAAGAAAATTTCATGGACCAATCTTCGCAACTAAGGGAAAAAGGAAATCATCCTGCAGACGAAAGCATTAATTTCAACGATTTCCTGGCTTCCCTGTGGCATTCCCGCCGCATCATTCTTGGCATCACCATATTAAGTGCAACCATTGGGGCTGCCACTGTGTATGCTTTCCCAAAGTACCGCAGCGAAGGATTCTTTCAATTCGGTGGCCCAATCCCCGTTACCGTACAAAAGAGCGTCAAAGATCCAGAACCCAACCCTGGCATCAGCTTGGCGAATTACAAACGCTATGCTGCCGCGTTCAATACCAGCGGACGCTTTATCGAATTTTCGGAAAAAAACAAAACGCTTGATGCGAAGGATTTCGAAAAAATGCGCCGCGTATTTTCTGCGCGCGAAGGCATCAGTCAAATGATCGAACCTGTTTTTCCGTTTACCAAGCTCGATGCCAAGGAATTAGCCGGTGAAGTAAAAGACGGAAATAACAATGTCATCGGCCTGCGGATCAGCGCAATCAACGATACTCCAGAGGGAGCCCAGCGCATGGTTGCGCTGATGGGGCGCTATACGATCGATACGATCATTTACCTGATTTATTCAGATAATTTGCGCTTCAAGCAAACCGAAATTACCACAAAAATCACCAAGCTCGATAACGATATCATCGAGGAAAAAGAACGGCTGGAAAAATTCAAGCGCAAGGGTGGTGACCTGAAGCAGATCGTCAACCGCTATCCCGAGCCTGCCAGTCAGCCATCACGCCAGATCGTCACGATCAATGATGACAATGCCCGCTATCTGTCGCCAGTCACGCAATTAATGACCAGCGAAGTAGAGATTTCAGAGGCCAACGAAGCCATTCTGCAGGCAAAAACGGAACAAAGTAAAAATGTCTTGCTCCTCGAATACTATAAAAAGGCCAAAGACCTGATCGACAACACCCGCTCGGGAGAGGAAGTGCTGCGTGGACTGGAACCCCTGAAAATCGAAGTATTCAAGGGAAAAAATATGGATGACGAAGTGATCAAGCAAGTTTACAACTCCATCACGATCGACAATCAAAATGCACTGAATATTTACTTGGAAAAGAGCCGCTTTATTGCAGGTCCAAGCTTGCCAGAAAATCGTGCCGACCGACTCTCGCATGTCGTCGGCAAGGCCGCACTTTTCGGCCTGCTCCTTTCGCTGGTATTTGTTATTGGCCGCAACTGGTGGCGCGAAAACAACCTCAGTCTGCTCAAGTAAGCGCCCTATGTCATGCCTGTATTCTGCGAGATATACTTAGGCAAAACAGTCGCCGAAAGATGCACAACAGTGCCTCGCTCATGCAGAGGAAATGCGTAAGCTGCCTGATGCATGTAGCTTCCACCCCAGCAAAAAAACAGCCAGGTAAAACCTGGCTGTTCATCATTTCTCCGTAAAACGTTAGTACTTGTCTAACCCCATGCCATCCACGTTAATGTTTGACTAGTCCACCAAGCAAAGCAGCAATTTTCTGCTTCGGCTTGGCCGCGGCAGGCGCCATGCTGGCGGCAGCGGGAGCGGCTGCTTTGGCGGGCTCATATGGCTTCAGGAACCAGGGATCGGCCTTCTCGCGGCGGGCGCCAGGACCAAAGGCGGGACGCGCACCGCGCTCGGCGGAACGGCTGTCGCGGCTCTCGCCGGCATGGCGGCTCTCCGGGGCGCGTGCGGGACGCGCCTCGCCACCTTCGGTGCGGCGCGGTGGGCGGCGCTCGCTATCGCTGCTGCGGGCAGGAGCGGGATTGAAGCCCGTCAATTCGCCGCGCTTGATGCTTTGCTTGATGAGTTTCTCGATATCGGCCAGCAAGCGCTCGTCTTTATCCGAGTAAATCGAGATGGCATCGCCCGAGGCGCCGGCACGGCCCGTGCGGCCGATACGGTGCACATAGTCTTCCGCGTTGTACGGCAAGTCGAAGTTGATGACGCAAGGCAAGTCCGAAATATCCAGGCCGCGCGCCGCCACGTCGGTGGCCACCAGCACGTCGATCTCGCCCTTCTTGAACGATTCCAGCGCCGCCATGCGTTCCTGCTGGCTCTTGTCGCCGTGAATCGCCGTGGCGCTCATGCCTTCCTGTTCCAGCACGCGGGCCAGGCGCGAGGCACCGATCTTGGTGTTCGAGAAGACGATAACCTGCTTCAGGTCGCGCTGGCGTAGCAGATGGGCTACCAGGGCATGCTTCTGGTCTTCCGTCACCTTGTAGACCACTTGCGTGACCTTGTCGGCCGTCTGGTTGCTGCGCGCCACTTCGATCGTCAGCGGATCGTTGAGGAAGGTCGCGGCCAGCTTCTTGATTTCTGGCGAGAACGTCGCCGAGAACATCAGGTTCTGGCGTTGTTTCGGAAGCAAGTTGATGATGCGTTGCAAGTCCGGCAAAAAGCCCATGTCCAGCATGCGGTCCGCCTCATCCATGACCAGCATCTGCACCTGGCTCAGGCTGATGTTCTTTTGCTCGATATGGTCGAGCAGGCGGCCTGGCGTGGCGATGACGATTTCCACGCCGCCGCGCAGGATGACGGTTTGCGGCTTCATGTCCATGCCGCCGAAGACGACGGTCGAACGCAGCGGCGTGTGCTGGGCGTAGGCCTTGACGTTTTCGGCCACCTGCACCGCCAGTTCACGCGTCGGCGTGAGGATCAGCGCACGCACCGGGTGGCGTGCCGGCGACATGCTGCTGCTGGCATGCGCCATCAGCAACTGGATGATCGGCAAGGAAAAACCGGCTGTCTTGCCGGTGCCCGTTTGCGCGGCACCCATCACATCGCGGCCTTGCAGCACGACGGGAATCGCTTGTTCCTGGATCGGTGTCGGATGGGTGTAGCCCTGGTCGGTCAGTGCGCGCTGGATTTCAGGCGCGAGGCCGAAGTCGGCAAAGGTCAGGCTGGGAGCAGCGGATGCGGCAGGTGCTGGTGCAGCGGCGGCGGGCGCCGCTTCAGGGACAATTGCCGGGCTGGGCGTAGGAGTCGATTCGGTTTCAGACATAAATTTTCTGGTGTGCCTCCGCACTGCGGAAGCCATGCTTTCTCAATAAACAACATTTCGGGGCACAGGCAGCTCCGTCTTGCAAGCCATGGATCATTGTTCTTGCGGCACCTCTGTGCTCCGGGACATGCTGGATGGCGTATGCGGGAGCGTCGAAGAGATGTGCTGCGATGGCGGCGGAGATCGCGCCGGCGGAACATCGCGCGCAGAAGATACAATATCAGTGCTGTAAACGATACCCTAATTCACCGCAACTGTACACGGAAACCGTGATTTTTGAGCAAAAAGCATTCCAGCAATGGCCTGCGGGAATGCCGTATGATGCCGTTCCAATGCCTGCTCCGATCCCTGCTGCTCCATCCCCTGCCCTCACCATGCCCACCCCGCCCTTAGCCCACGATCCGCAACCGCAGCCACCCAGTAAACCAGGCAATGACGAGTGCTGCCATAGCGGTTGTACCTTTTGCGTGCTGGAAATGTACCAGGAAGACCTGGCCGCCTATGAAGAAGCCCTGAAGGCCTGGCAACAGCGCCAGCAAGCCGCTGCCGCGCCCGCTGCCGCAGGCATCAAGAAGCCGCGCAAGCGCGCTTGACTTCATTCACTTAAAAGCTTTCCCACTCATCGACTGGTGCCGCGCGACGCGCCGTGCTGGCCAGTTGACGCGGCGCCGGTACCGGCGTCACGGCTGCCGGCGTCTTGACGGTGACGGGTGCGCGCGGCCGGTTCGCGGCGGCGCTGGCCACGTCAAGCTTGAAGACGCTGACGACGGCGCTCAGGCTGGCAGCCTGTTCCTGCATCGATTCGGCTGCCGCGGCCGCCTCTTCCACCAGGGCCGCATTTTGCTGCGTCACCTGGTCCATCTGGGCAATGGCCTGGTTAACTTGCTCGATACCGGCGCTCTGCTCGCTGCTGGCGGCCGTGATCTCGCTCATGATGTCCGTCACGCGGGTGATGCTGGCAACGATGTCATCCATCGTGCGGCCCGCCTGGTCCACCAGTTTCGATCCCGCCTCGACTTTCTCGACCGAATCGCCGATCAGGACCTTGATATCCTTGGCTGCCGCAGCCGAGCGTTGCGCCAGGTTGCGCACTTCCGTGGCCACGACGGCAAAGCCGCGCCCCTGCTCACCCGCACGCGCCGCCTCGACGGCCGCATTCAGGGCCAGGATATTGGTCTGGAAAGCAATGCCGTCGATGACGGCGATGATGTCGACAATCTTGCGCGACGATTCGTTGATCGACGCCATCGTCCCCACCACTTCGCCGACGACCTTGCCGCCCTCGATGGCGATGCTCGACGAGGTCTGCGCCATGGTGTTGGCCTGGCGCGCATTGTCCGCATTCTGCTTCACGGTCGACGTCAGCTCTTCCATCGACGAAGCTGTTTCTTCCAGCGAACTAGCCTGCTCTTCCGTGCGCGACGACAAATCCTGGTTGCCGGCCGCGATCTGGCTCGACGCCGTGGCGATGGTATCGGTGCCGCTGCGTACCTGGCCCACCAGCTTTTGCAGGCTGGCATTCATGTCTTTCAGGGCCTGCATCAATTGCCCCGTTTCGTCTTGCGATTGCACAACGATATGCGCCGTCAGATCGCCGGCCGCCACCTGGCGCGCCACGCCGACGGCCTCGATCAGCGGACGCGCCACGCTGCGCGCCACCCACAGCGCCAGCAGCATGCCGATGACGACGATGCCCACCACCAAGCCGATCAGGCTGGCGCGCGAGGCCGCATAGGTTGCATCGGCGCTGGCGCTCGAGCGCACGCCGCCGTCCGTGTTAATCGACACCAGTTTATCGAGGGCCGCCATCATGTCCGTCATGACCTTGGCCGACGGCCCCACGGCCAGCGCGCGCGCCTCTTCCTTTTTCATCTCGCGCGACAGGCTCAGCATGGTTGCATGCAGACGCATGAATTCATCGTTGAGCGCCAGGAAGCGCTCGAACACTTCCTTCTCGCCCGCTGCGGAAATCAGGCTGCGGTACTTGTCGGCATCGGCCTTCAGCTTGGCCTGGGTTTCCGTCATGCGCGTTTCGTTCTGCACCATGTCGGCATCCTGCGCGGCCAGCATGTGCGCCAGCTCCCAGCGGCGGAAATCGCTGACATCGCTGCGCATATTCATGGCCGTCAGCACGCTGGGCATCCAGTTGTCGGACAGGTCGGTCGACGCGGTATTGATGCGCGCCATGGACAAGATCGCCGACACGCCCAAGGCCGCCGTCAATAACAGCACGGCGCCAAACGACAAGATCAGCTTGGTGGCAATTTTCAAATCAAAAAACCATTTCATGCGTTGCTTTCCTTCATTAAACGAACGGGACAAAAGTGAGCAGAGATGGAGAGCAAGCTCATACCGGCACACAAATCGAATTTCCGCAATGCAACATTTTATCACCGTCGTACTGCAGCGCAGAGTGGTTTGATCGCGGCGTGCAGCCAAAGTTCTCGCATAGCGGGCAGCACGGCATTTTTTTCCCAGCACGCTTGTTTCCACAAGGAAAAATGCAGTAGCAGGCGTAGGAGTCGGATGACACGAGGCAATGTTCCTAGCCTACATAAGCACGTCGGCTCATCCGATGCCCGCCGGCGCCCCCTGGTTCTATAGTGGATACAAGATTCAGCACAACGCTAGCAAGCCATAAAAGCAGCGCCATCCAACAAAATCAGAAGACGAGGCCCTACCATGTACAAAGCTTATAGCAACCTGACACCAGCAACGAATACCCACGCAGCCGCCCAGCACAACTGGCAAGCCGCGCCCGCCACACCGATGATCAGCATCACGGGTGCGCAACAGAACGAATTGCTGCGCGCCTTGTCGCGCGCCGATCTGGAGCGCCTGTTTTGCCAATTGGAATTGGTCGCTTTGCCTGCCGGCAAGCACCTGTTCGATTGCGGCGGCAAGATTGAATACACGTACTTCCCCACCAACGCCATCGTTTCCCTGCTGTATGTGATGGAAGACGGCGCCACCACCGAGATCGCCGTCGTTGGCCGCGAAGGCGTGGCCGGCGTAGTGCTGTACGAAGCCGAGCGCGCCACCTGCACCGCCATCGTGCAAACGGCCGGCTACGGCTACCGTCTGAAAACGGCCTTCCTGCGCGAAGTGTTCAATGAAGGCGGCGCCCTGGCGCAATTGCTGATGCGCTACACCAGCGCCATGTTTGCGCAAATGGCGCAGAACGTGGTGGGCGGCCGCCATTGCAGCATCGAACAAAAACTGTGCCGCTGGCTGCTGGACCGCCTCGACCGTTCGCTGTCGAACGAGCTGAAGGTAACGCAAGACACCATGGCCAACATGCTGGGCGTGCGCCGCGAAAGCATCACCGTCACAGCCCGCAAGCTGCAGGACGAAGGCTTGATCCAGTACCGCCGCGGCACGGTCGAGGTACTCGACCGCGAAGGCCTGGAAGCGGCCGCCGGCAATTGCTACAAGGCCGCCCGCGCCGGTTTCGAACAGTTCCGCAGCGGCATCAGCGCACACAATTAAGCACCATGCTGGCAAACGGGCAGGCAAGCGGGTATCGTAGGCACTCCCGCTGACTTCCCCGGAGACTGGCCATGAAACTGATCGGCATGCTCGACTCGCCCTATGTGCGCAGGGTCGCCATCTGTTTGCAACTGCAGGGCATTAGCTACGAGCACTCGCCACTGTCCGTGTTCCGCAACATGGATGCCGTGCGAGAAATCAATCCCATCATCAAGGTGCCGACCCTGGTCCTGGACGACGGGCAAGTGCTGATGGATTCGACCCTGATCCTGCAATATCTGTCGCTCCTGCGCCCCGCCACTTCCGTCCCTGACCTCACCGACAGCGTGCGCGCACTGCGCCTGACAGGCTTGGCGCTGGCCGCCTATGAAAAAGCCGTGCAAATCGTCTACGAACGCAAGCTGCGCCCGCTCGACAAGCAGCATGCGCCGTGGCTGGAACGGGTCAGCATGCAATTGCACGCCGCCTGGAATTTGCTGGAACAGGAATGCGCGCGCCTGCCCCAGCCTGGCGAGACGGGCACTATCGACCAAGCGGGCGTGACCATCGCCGTCGGCTGGAGCTTCGCCCAGCTGGAAACGCCCGATATCGTCAAGCCGACCGACTACCCGGCCATCCACGCCTATACGCGCTCGGCGGAAACCCTGCCCGCCTTCATGGCCACGCCGCCAGTCTGAACCACGGGCGAACTGCCTGCGGCAGCTGCGGCCCCAGCACGCACACACCCGGTACAATATTGGCATTCCCCTATCTGGCGCGCCCAACAGCGCGGCGCGCCGGCACCATGAAAGAATGAATGGAAGACATCAATTGCGAAGGCTTGCCGCACATCCGCGTACTGGCAGGCGAAAACACCGACGGCCCCGTGTATGAGACCCTGCCGGCACGCCAGATCGACGAGCACGTCTACGAACTGCTGGCCTCGCCAGGCCTGACCCTGAACCTGGCGCGCGGCGACATCGTCAGCATCGCCGACCCGCTCGCCCCCGCCGAAGTATTAAAACGCGGCGGCAACTTCTGCATCCAGATCTACGCCGACGACGTGTCGCAAGAGGCAGTGGACCAGCTCGAACGCGACGTGCAAAGCCAGCTGGGCGGCACCATGGACGGCCAGTACAAGGGCAACCTCACCTTCAGCGTGCCGGGGCATCACGGCATCTACAACGTCAACGGTCCCTTCGACGCCTTCCGCGAAGCGACGGGCGTGGAGTGGTACTTCGCCAACATCTACGTCAACCTCGATGACGACGATGATGAAACCTTGCTCAACTGGTGGGTGGATATGTAATCGCTTGCACCTGCGTCAGCGTTTCTGCCGTGAGCTGGAAATCGGCATTGAGGAACAGCCAGTCCGGCTCAGGCTGCGGCGGCCAGCCAGTGTCGTCGCCCAAGCTCTCTACGACTGACATATCTCAAGGTAGCGGCCGAGCACCTTGTCCATGCCCAGCTCAAGACATTCAACCACCAGTGCGTGGCCGATCGACACTTCCAGGATGTCGGGAATGTCCAGGAAGCGCGCCAGGTTGTGCAAATCGAGGTCATGCCCCGCATTCACGCCCAAACCCAGCGCCTGCGCACGCCGTGCCGCCTGCAGATACGCATCAAACACGGCATCGGCCTGCGCGCCACCATAACTCTCGGCAAACCGTTCCGTGTACAGCTCGACCCGCGCCGCCCCCACCTCGCGCGCCCACTCCAGCGCCGGATAATCGGCATCAACAAACAGACTGACGCGGATGCCCAAGTCATTCAATTCCGCAATGACGGGACGCAGCAGCGCCGCGTGTTTTTCGATGTCCCAGCCGTGATCAGACGTCAATTGCCCCGGCATGTCGGGAACCAGGGTGCATTGCGCCGGGCGCACGCTTTTCACCACGTCCAAAAAGTCCGCTGCCGGATAGCCCTCGACATTCAGCTCGCGTCCCCGCTCCGCGCACAGGCGCTGCAATGGGGCCACATCATCGTAGTGCGCATGGCGCTGGTCCGGACGCGGATGCAAGGTAATGCCGGCGGCGCCCAAGTCGAGAAATCGCACGGAAAACGCCAACAGGTCGGGGAAGTTGCGGCCCCGCGAATTGCGCAGCAAAGCGATTTTATTGACGTTGACGGAAAGTTGGGTCATGGGCAGGAGTTAAGTAAGGATGACAATGTGGCAGCGATTGTAGCGAATCGCCCTCACAGGGCACGGCCAACCGAACCCATCGCTACGTGCTACGATGCAAGACAAGTTCCTTTCAATGACACGCCATGAAATACAAGCTATTCCTGTTTGACCTCGACGATACCCTACTCGACTTCCGGGCGTCCGAAAAACGCTCGTTCCTGCACACCATGCACGAGCTGGGCTTGCGCGACGGCATCGACGGACTATTTTCCCAATATCAGGCGATCAACGTCGACCTATGGAGACGTTTCGAAACGGGTGACGTCACCAAGGATTTCCTGAAAGTGGAACGCTTCCGCAAGACATTTGCGCTGAACGGCATCGCCATCGATCCGGAACTGGCCAGCCGTCTGTATCTGGAATCGCTGCCGGACACGGTCGTGCTCATCGATGGCGCCAGAGAAGTGTGCGAAACGCTGTCGCGCATCGGCGAAGTGGGCATCATCACCAACGGCGTCGAGTCCATCCAGAACCGACGCATCGCAGCCTCCGGCCTGAGCGACTACATCTCCTTCGTCGCCACCTCGGAAGCGTGCGGCCACGCCAAGCCGGACGTGCGCTTCTTCGAATATGCCGCCAACATGGCGCGCGCATTCAGCAAGGATACGACCATCATCATCGGCGACCGCCTGGACGCCGACATCCTGGGCGCCAACCGCTACGGCATAGCCAGCTGCTGGTTCAACCCGGACAGCATGGCCAATACCTCGGCCGCCATTCCCACCTATGAAGTGGCCAGCCTGCATGACATCGTGCCGGCGCTGGACGTGATACCGGTGAACTTGAAACAGGCTTGATCGCCAACAAGCGCACCACCTGAAATACGCTGGCAGCGGCACGAAAACGCGCCGCTACTCGCGTACCATCAGGACTCGTCCATATTGGTGCCAGCTTATGCCTTCCTACACCGTCCTGCTCGCCATCGCGGCCTTGATCCTGTTCTTTGCCATGCTGGTCACGCGTCAGGCGGCCAAGTCCCGCAGGCCATTGAAGCTGCAAAGAAAGCCCGTGATGACGGCGCGAGAACAACAGATGTACCATCTGCTGCAGACAGCCCTGCCGGAATGCACGGTGTTGGCACAAGTGGCGTTTTCCGCGCTGGTGACGGCAAAAGGATGGGCAAACAGAAACCGTTTCGACCGCAAGGTGGCCGATTTTGTGCTGTGCAGCCAGCAACTGCACGTCATCGCCGTGATCGAGCTCGATGACCGCAGCCATGCAGGCCGAGAACGCCAGGACAAGGAGCGCGACGCCATGCTCAGGCTAGCCGGCTATGTGACCTTGCGCTATGCAAACTTTCCCACCCAGCAGGCGCTGCGCGCCGACATCGAGCAACTGCTGCTGAAAAAAGCCGGCGTCGTATCTGCCTGATGACACCATCCAGGCATCAATCGCGCGTCAGCACTTCCAGCAATTCAATCTCGAAGATCAAATTGGAATGCGGCGGAATCAACCCCACCTGCCGCTCGCCATACGCCAGCGCCGCCGGCACCCACAGCTTGCGCTTGCCGCCGACCTGCATGCCGTTCAGTCCCAGAATCCAGCCTTGGATGACCTTGTTATTGCTCAACACACAGCGAAAAGGCTCGCCCCGCTTGTGCGACGAGTCAAACTCCGTCCCATCTTCCAGCCAGCCCCGGTAATGCGCAGTCACCAGCGCGCCGCGCGCCGCCGCCTTGCCATCACCCACCACGATATCGTCAATCCTCACTTCAGCCGTCATCTCGTTTCATCCTTCATCAATCGCTATGCCGCGATTGTACGACAGCATGAAAAAAGCCCCGGCAGTCACCTGTCGGGGCTCGTTCTGTTACTGCTGAATTCTGGTGGGCCTCCCGTGAGTCGAACACGGCACCAACGGATTATGAGTCCGCTGCTCTAACCAAGCATGAGCTAGAGGCCCGGGGACTGCGGCGTGGCGGCGCTGTTGATGCCCGCCTCGCGTGGCCGTTTTGGAAACGGACACGCGAGGATAGGGGTATCAGGGGCGTACGTCAAGCCCTATTGGCTTCTAGTTGCCTTCCAAGAAGCTTTTCAGCTTGTCGGAGCGCGATGGGTGGCGCAGCTTGCGCAGCGCCTTGGCTTCGATCTGGCGGATGCGCTCGCGCGTCACGTCAAATTGCTTGCCCACTTCTTCCAGCGTGTGGTCGGTGGACATCTCGATGCCGAAACGCATGCGCAGCACTTTCGCTTCGCGTGGCGTCAGAGAGTCGAGCACATCCTTGACCACGCCGCGCATGGACGCATGCAGGGCCGCGTCGGCCGGCGCCAGGGTGTTGTTGTCCTCGATGAAGTCGCCCAGATGGGAATCGTCGTCGTCGCCGATCGGCGTTTCCATCGAGATCGGTTCCTTGGCGATTTTCATGATCTTGCGGATCTTGTCCTCGGGCATCTCCATCTTGATCGCCAGGGTGGCCGGATCGGGTTCCGCGCCCGTTTCCTGCAGGATCTGGCGGGAGATGCGGTTCATCTTGTTGATCGTCTCGATCATGTGCACGGGAATACGGATCGTGCGCGCCTGGTCGGCAATCGAGCGCGTAATGGCCTGGCGGATCCACCAGGTCGCATACGTGGAGAACTTGTAGCCGCGACGGTACTCGAACTTGTCGACGGCCTTCATCAGGCCGATATTGCCTTCCTGGATCAGGTCGAGGAATTGCAGGCCGCGGTTCGTGTATTTCTTGGCGATCGAAATGACCAGGCGCAAGTTGGCCTCCGTCATTTCTCGCTTGGCCTTGCGCGCCTTCATTTCACCGGCCGCCATCTGGCGGTTGATGTTGCGCAAGTCCGGCAGCGGCAAGACGACCCTCGCCTGCAGGTCGATCAGGCGCTGCTGCAGTTCCTTGACGGTCGGAATGTTGCGGCCCAGGATGGCGCTGTACGCGTGTCCTGCGTTGACTTCGCCATCGACCCAGTCGAGATTGGTTTCATTGCCCGGGAAAACCTTGATGAAGTGGGCGCGCGGCATGCCGCAGCGGTTCACGGCCACGTCGAGGATTTGCTTCTCGATATGGCGCACTTCGTCGACCTGGCCGCGCAGGGTGTCGCACAGCTTTTCCACGACCTTGGCCGTGAAGCGGATGCCCAGCAATTCTTGCGAAATGGCTTCCTGCGCCTTGGCGTACGGTTTCGAGTTGTAGCCCTCTTTCTCGAAGGCGCGGCGCATCTTGTCGAATTGCTGCGAAATGATGGCGAATTTTTCCAGCGCCGTGCGCTTCAGGGTTTCCAGCTGTTCGGCCGAGAAACCGGCGGCGCCCGAAGCGCTCGCTTCTTCTTCCTCTTCTTCTTCCTCTTCTTCCGCTTCGCCTTCTTCCTCGTCTTCTTCGACGGGAGCGGCCACGACAGGGGCGGCGGCGACCGGTTCGTTTTCATCGACGAGGCCGTCGACGATTTCGTCGATCTTGATCTCTTCGTTGGCGATACGGTCGGCGGCAGCGATGATCTCGGCGATCGTCACGGGGCAGGCGGAAATGGCCTGGATCATGTCTTTCAAGCCATCTTCGATGCGCTTGGCAATCTCGATCTCGCCTTCGCGCGTCAGCAGCTCGACCGAGCCCATTTCGCGCATGTACATGCGCACGGGGTCGGTGGTGCGGCCGAAGTCGGAGTCGACGGTCGACAGTGCGGCCTCGGCTGCCGCTTCCGCCTCGTCGTCGCTGGTGACGACGGCAACGTTATCGGACAACAACAACGTTTCCGCATCGGGCGCGTGCTCGTAGACGGCGATGCCCATGTCATTGAAGGTACCGATGATGCCTTCGATGGCTTCCGGATCGACGATGTTTTCAGGCAAGTGATCGTTGATTTCCGCGTAAGTCAGGAAACCGCGTTCCTTGCCGAACTTGATCAGGGTCTTGAGTTTCTGGCGCCGGCGCTCAAGTTCTTCCTCGCTCGCTTCCGTATCGGACGAGAACGCATCTTTCAGCAGCGCGCGCTCTTTCGCCTTGCGGTCCTTGGCCTTGGCCTTGTCGACGGCCTTCAGTTCGGCCCGCTCAACGGCATTCAGGGCAGCGACTTCATCATTTTCTGGTTGGAATTCTTTTGGCTTGCGGCCGCGGCGGCCTGGCACTTTTACCGACGGCAAGACATAACCGGACGTATCGATCGCGGCCAGGGTGGCGGCGTCGGTGGTCTGGCTGACCACAGGCGCGCTGGTGACGCGCGCTTCTGGCCGGTCGAGCGCCTTTTCGGCTTTCGTGGTAACTTTAGTGGGCTTTGCAGCCGCTTTGGATTCGGGTTTCTTGATTGGCACAGGCGCTTTCGATTACACAACGACTTGCTTTACGGTGGATTAGGATAAAGTTTGCTGCCAGTTCCCTGTCTACCTGCGGGAACCACCATCTTCGAACCTGCCGACTACGCAAATTCGACACTGTTACGTTACTTACACCTCATCGGCCACGATCCGCGGGAAGCGCAGCAATTCCTGTCCACCGGCTGTTGCCAGCCGCCTCGGCAAAAATTCCTGCATCGACCGCGTTGGGAGCGAGAGCCTGGCGCGGCTTGCCAGCGTCTGCGAGCCTTGCCCGCAACGCCGAAAGCGCCTGTTGGCCCTGGCTGCCGACACGATCCACCGCGCCGATCAAGAGCCTAACTTACTGAAAACAAATACTATTTACGAAACAGAACTAGCTTGCCAAAGCACACAATACTTAGCATTTAATTATAGCACGCGAAAAATGTTTTTCCAGTGCGCGCCATACCCTCAGAGCAAGGTTAGCGATTCACCAACTCGGCATCGCGCTCACGTTCCAGCGCCCCCTGCTCCTGCATGATTTCGCGGTAGCGTACACCAATTTTCTCCGATGGCAAACCCGACGCAAACAATTGCTGCAATTCCGCCTTCAAGGCATTCAATTTGATCTCGCGGATGGTGCTCACCAGCCACGACAATTCGCTGTCGTAATCGGATTCCGTGCCGGCCGCGATCTCGCCGATGATCTCGTCGTATTCGCTGCCCAGCTCCTTCAACTGCTGCGCCAGCGCGGCAAAACTGCCGTGTTCGCCCAAGGCCTGGCCCACGGCCACCAGCTGCCCAAGGCTGTGCGCCGCGTCCGGCCCCAGGTGCTGGAAGGCGGCCAGGGCGGCCTCGTCGATACGCATCGTCAGCGGCGGATGCGCCACCAGCATGCGCATGATCTTCAATTCCAGGCCGACAGGCACGGGACGTCCCGATTTCGGCGGCGCCCGGTGCGCCACGGCAACAGGCTTGGCCAGCTCGAACAGGGCTTCGATCTCGGCCGGCGTGGATTGCGTCAGCTGTGCCAGGCCGCGCACGATCTGCAGGCGCAGCGACGATGGCGCCATCAGTTGCAGCAGCGGCTTGGCGTCGAACTGCACGCGGGCGCGCCCTTCCGGTTCCGACAGGTCATGCTCGCCCGACACTTCTTTCAGCAGAAATTGCGACAGCGGCATGGCTTCATGCACTTGCTGTTCAAACCCTTCGGCGCCGAATTCTCGGATATAGCTGTCCGGATCGTGTTCCGACGGCAAGAACAGGAATTTGATCGTTTTATTGTCCGACACGTGGGCCAGGCTCGCTTCCAGCGCGCGGCGGGCGGCGCGGCGGCCGGCCTTGTCGCCATCGAAGCTGAAAATCACGTTATCGGTCTGGCGCAGCAGTTTTTGCACGTGGGTCGGCGTGCACGCCGTGCCCAGGGTCGCCACCGCCTGCGGGAAACCCATCTGCGCCAGCGCCACCACGTCCATATAACCCTCCGTCACCAGCACGTACCCGGCGTCGCGGATGGCCTGGCGCGCCTCGAACAACCCATATAGTTCGAATCCCTTGGAAAACAAGGGGGTTTCCGGCGAGTTCAGGTATTTCGGTTCGCCATGGTCGAGCACGCGACCGCCAAAGGCGATCACTTGCCCCTTCGTATTGCGGATCGGGAACATGATGCGTTCGCGGAAACGGTCATAGCGCTTGCGGTTGTTGCCCTCTTCATCGACCTTGTCGATCACGAGGCCTGCCTCGGCCAGTGCCACCACGTCGTATTCGGGGAAGACGGAGCGCAGATTGTCCCAGCCGCCGGGCGCAAAACCCATGCCGAAGCGAGCGGCCACTTCGCCCGTCAAGCCCCGGTTCTTCAGGTAGGCGATGGCTTCGGGCGCGTGGCGCAATTGCCCGCGGTAATAATCGCACGCCTGCGTCATGGCGTCGGACAAGGCCAGGCTTTGCGCCTGGATCTGCGCGCGCTGGGCTGGCGGAATCTTGTCGTCCGCTTCCGGCACGACCATGCCCACGTTCTGCGCCAAGTCTTTGACGGCGTCGACAAAGCCCATGCCCGAGTACTCGATCAGGAAGCCGATCGAGGTGCCATGCGCGCCACAGCCGAAGCAATGATAGAACTGCTTGGTGGGGCTGACGGTAAAGCTGGGCGACTTTTCACTGTGGAACGGGCACAAGCCCATGAAATTGGCGCCACCTTTTTTCAGTTGCACATAGCGCCCCACGACATCGACGATATCGACGCGGTTGAGCAAATCGGAAATGAAGGATTGAGGTATCACTGGCTAGGGCGGGTCTTGTTATAGGTCAGACTATACTACCGCACGTGGCCTGAGGTTGAGCCAGGTCAACGTGTGGGCTGTTAACAGGCTGCCAGCGCGACGGCTGGCAGCCCTTGCTACTATTGTTGCTTACGCTGCCGGCGTCAAGGCTTTCTTGACCAGGGCGGACACCACCGTCATGTCGGCGCGGCCAGCCAGCTTCGGCTTGACGATGGCCATGACTTTGCCCATGTCTTGCGGACCTGCGGCGCCCGAGGCAGCCACGGCGGCAGCCACTTCAGCAGCCACTTCTTCGTCCGACAGGCCGGCAGGCATGTAACCGGTCAGGTGTACCAGCTCGGCTTTTTCGATGTCGGCCAGGTCGGCGCGGCCACCGGCTTCGAACTGGGTGATCGAATCCTTGCGCTGCTTGATCATCTTTTCCACGATGGCCGTCACGTGGGCATCCGTCAGTTCGATGCGCTCGTCGACTTCCTTGCGCTTGATTTCCGCCAGCAACAGGCGAATCGTGCCCAGCTTGCCCGCTTCCTTGGCGCGCATGGCGTTTTTCATGTCTTCGGTAATTTGTTCTTTCAAGCTCATGGCAATCCTCGTGGTGGTAAGTGGGGTTCGATGCTCGTGCAGGCACTCCAAGCGGGCGGCCACAAAAGCGAAAACCCGCTGCGGCGAACCGGAGCGGGTATGCGACTCATCTGAAGTATCACTCCAGGCGAATCAAAACAAAACCCGTGGCGAACAATGCGCCGAACTACCCGGGTTGGTTCTGACTGAACAGTCTTAGAATAATTTTTTCGGCAGTTGTTGGCTGCGGATGCGTTTGTAATGACGCTTTACAGCAGCTGCCAGCTTGCGCTTGCGCTCAGCTGTTGGCTTTTCGTAGAATTCGCGAGCGCGCAATTCGGTCAGCAGACCCGTTTTTTCGATGGTGCGTTTGAAGCGACGCATTGCGACTTCGAACGGCTCGTTTTCTTTAAGGCGAATAGTGGTCATGTAAAATTCAAACCGTTGAGGTGGTGTATAGGAAGAGATAGATAGTAGCAGCTTTTATTCGGAAAGGGAAGCCCCTCCCCCACTTGCGTGCGGCATGCAGCCTGCGGTCGCTGCCGGAATGTGGCGTAAACCACGCACCGGGGTCGGCGCACCGGGCGCCAGAACCTCATCCTACAGACTTGCTTACTGCAAGGCAATACCTGCCGCCACGCCGGAAGCCCAGGCCCACTGAAAGTTGTAGCCGCCCAGCCAGCCCGTCACGTCGACCGATTCGCCGATGAAATACAGGCCCGGCACCTTATTGGCCATCATGGTCTGCTGCGACAGTTCGCGCGTGTCGATGCCGCCACGCGTCACTTCGGCCTTGCGGTAGCCTTCGGACCCGTTCGGCACGATGGACCAGGCATTGATGGCCAGCCCCAGCTTGCGCAGCTGCGCGTCGGGCATATCGGCGATGCGCGCGTCCGGCGCCAGGCCGTTGACGGCCAGCAGGCAGTCGGCCAGGCGCTGCGGCAGCCATTGGGCGACGATATTGCCCAGCTGCTTCTTCAAGGTGCCCTTGCCTTCGATCAAGGTCTGCGCCACGTCCACTTCCGGCAACAGATTGATGACGATGGGCTCGCCCGGCAGCCAGTAGCTGGAAATCTGCAGGATCGCCGGGCCCGACAGGCCGCGGTGCGTGAACAGCAAGTCTTCGCGGAAACGCGCGCCCGTCGCCTTGCGGCCTTTCAGACTGCCCGTTTCCACATCCACTTCCAGGGCGATGCCGGACAATTCCGCGAACGGCGCCCAGCTGGCTGCATCGAACGTCAGCGGCACTAGGGCCGGACGCGGTTCGACCATCGTCAAGTCGAATTGCTTGGCGATGCGGTAGGCAAAATCCGTGGCGCCGATCTTCGGGATTGACAGGCCGCCCGTGGCGATGACGATGCTGGCCGTCTCGATGTCGCCGCTATCGGTCTGCAGCACGAAACCGCCATCCGCTTGCTGAGCAACATTGTCGATCTTGCATGGCATGCGCCAGTGCACGCCGCCAGCGGCGCACTCGTCCTTGAGCATGTCGATGATCTGCTCGGCCGATTCATTGCAAAACAGCTGGCCCTTGTGCTTCTCGTGGTAGCCGATCCGGTATTTTTTCACCAGCGCGAGGAAATCCTGCGGCGTGTAGCGCGACAGCGCGCTCTTGCAGAAATGCGGGTTTTCCGAGAGGAAGTTCTGCGGGGTGGCGTTGATATTGGTGAAATTGCACCGTCCACCACCGGAGATGCGGATCTTTTCGGCCAGCTTGGCCGCGTGATCGATCAACACCACGCGCTTGCCCTGCTGGGCGGCCACCGCCGCACACATCATGCCGGCCGCGCCCGCGCCGATCACTGCCACATCAAATTGTTTTGCCATAAGAATTCCGGTCACCGCTGATTACAAAGACGCCATTGTAAACTGCGGCGACGCGGCTAGCGCGGCCGTGCCGCAATCTGCCGCGATGCTATCAAGCATTGCGTCACCTGCTCGGCGATCGACGGCGGCACGGGCACCTCGCCGCACAGCACGGCCGCGATCCAGGCCGCCGTGGTGGCCGCATCGCGCTCGGCCGGCAAATGCGGCAACTCTTCCACGAGCAACTGCTTTTCCACCAGCACCGTGCGTTCCACGCCATGGAACCAGTCGATCTGCTGCGCCTTGTTGGCGTTGGCCACCGTCTCGCCCTCCGTGCCACGCATGAGGAAAGCGTCGCCGCGCGCGGGATCAGAGGCGGTGAGGAAATGTTCGCCGAGCATTTCCAGATATTCCGGATGCGTGTACGACACCAGACGCAGGGCAGGACCGGCGAACGGCTGCATGATTTTCACCAGGGTATGCGTGGAATTGCGCACGCCCAGCACGCGCCGCAGCGACAGCATCCAGGCCAGGCGCGGCGCCAGGGCCTCGATGGGCAGGAAGGCAGCCTCCCCGCGCGCCATGGTGGCCTCGGCTTGCGCATGGTCCTTGGAAGCGGGCACGCCCAGCGCGGCCAGCACTTCGGCCGTCGTGATGCGGCCCGGGTCGCTGGTCACGCCATGCACGAGCACGGGTGCGCCCGCGCGCGCCAGCAGCAGCGCCAGCAAGGCCGTCAGGTTGGCCATCTTGCGCGCGCCGTTGTAGCTGGGAATGATGATCGGGGCAAATTCGCCGGCCGGCGCGGCCAGCGGGGCAAATGAGGCTTCGGCAGCGTCGAGGAAGCCGGCGATCTCGTCCACTGACTCGCCCTTGATGCGCATCGACAATAAAATGCCGCCCAGCTCCAGGTCCGACACGCGGCCCTCGAGCATGGCGCGGTACAGGGCGCAGGCGTCGTCGCGCGTCATGCTGCGCGCGCCGTTCTTGCCGCGTCCTATTTCCTTGATGAAACGTGCTGCGGGGAATGGCTCACCGGCCACATCGGTATGGGGTATGGAAACAGTCGTCATGGCGCCAGCTTACACGGATTTTTCCCCTTGCAGACGGGCAGGCAGGCGGCTTAGGCGACTATGCAACAGTCTTTCAAGCAATTTTTCGATGAAGGTGCATCGCGGCTGCATCCAAACGCGCCGCCGCTGCGTATAAGACTGCACAGGGGGACTCATCATGGAACACGCGATCAAACGGGAAACAGCCTTCGTCGGCATCGAAACGAGCAAGCTGCTGCTGAAAGCCGTGCTGCTCTCGGGTAACGAAGTGCTGTGCAAAGTGCTGGAAAACGACGTGGCCGGCTACCGCTGGCTGCGCAGCTGGCTGCAAAGGAACGACGTGCCCGTCATCGGCTTGCGCGTCTGCATGCGCCTCGATATGCCGTACAGCGAGGCGCCCGCCCGCATGCTGGCCGACATGGGCATGGTGGTTTGCGATGCCCAGCCCGCGCAACTGAACGACTATCTGCGCGGCCAGGGCTTGCCCGATGACGCGGCGCACAGCGCCGTGGTGCTGGCCAACTACTGTGCGCACAGGCGCCCCGCGCGCTGGACGCCGCCCTCGCCCGCCTACGTGGAACTGCGCCTGTGGCTGCGCCGCCTGCACGCCATCGAAGGCGTGCGCCAGCAGGAATCGGCGCGCCTGAATGTGCATCTGCAGGCTGGCCAGCATGCGCTGCACGCCTTGCTGCGCCAGCAGATCGCCTGCCTCGACGCGCAGATACGCCAGCACGAAAGCGCCATCCTCGAGCATGTAAAGCGCCATCCCGGCCTGCCCCGGCCGCCCGAGCTGGCCGGCAACTACCAGCGCATCGCCCGCTACAGCGTTGGCGCCAGCCTGGCCGGCGGCCATTGAACGCACAGGGCCGGCAGCGTGCCGGCCCTGCCATAAAAACAACTGAACCATTGCCGTTTTGGCCCCATCCCCGCCGCCAGGCCGCATTTCCGCTACACTATTGCCTCTTAAAGAACGCAATCGCGAAAGCCGAGCCAGAATCATGAATACGCCAGACATCGAAAATATCAACGTCACCTCTTTCGCGCCCATGCCGACACCGGCCGAACTGCACGCCAAGCTGCCCCTGTCGGAGAGCGCCTTCGACACCGTCAGCCGCGGCCGCGAAGCGCTGCGCAACATCATCGACCGCAAGGACCAGCGCCTGTTCGTCGTCGTCGGCCCATGCTCGATCCACGACCCCGTCGCCGGCCTCGATTACGCGCGCCGCCTGAAAGCGCTGCAAGAGGAAGTCAAGGACACGATGCTGCTGGTGATGCGCGTGTATTTCGAAAAACCGCGTACCACCACGGGCTGGAAAGGCTATATCAACGACCCGTACATGGACGATTCGTTCAAGGTCAATGAAGGCATGGAAAAGGCGCGCCAGTTCCTGCTCGACGTGTGCGAACTGGGCCTGCCCACCGCCACCGAAGCGCTGGACCCGATCTCGCCGCAATACCTGGGCGACCTGATCGCCTGGACCGCCATCGGCGCGCGCACGACGGAATCGCAGACGCACCGCGAAATGTCGTCGGGCCTGTCGACCCCGGTCGGCTTCAAGAACGGCACCGATGGCGACATCAGCATCGCCGTCAACGCGATTTTGTCGTCGGCGCACCCGCACTCCTTCCTGGGCATCAATGGCGAAGGCAACGTCGCCATCGTGCGCACGCGCGGCAACGCGTATGGCCACGTCGTGCTGCGCGGCGGCGACGGCCGTCCGAACTACGATTCGGTGTCGATCGCCATCGCCGAACAGGCGCTGGCCAAGGCCAAGCTGCCGGCCAATCTGGTGGTCGACTGCTCGCATGCGAACAGCTACAAGAAGCCGGAACTGCAACCGCTGGTGATGGGCGACGTGGTCAACCAGATCCGCCAGGGCAACCGCTCGCTGGTGGGCGTGATGATCGAATCGAACATCGTCGGCGGCAACCAGAAGATCCCGCAAGACCTGTCGCAACTGACCTACGGCTGCTCCGTCACCGACGGCTGCATCGACTGGGACACGACGGTGGCCATGCTGCGCGATGCGCATGCGCATCTCGTCAATCGCCCGGCGTAAAATATTACGGCCAACAATGTTGTCGGATTACGGCCCTGTGGGCCTAATCCGACCTACTCGACCGGCCGTAGGTCGGCTTAGCGCACAGCGCGCAAGCCGACACCACCACGAGACATATCATGCCATCTGCACATGCGGCAGCAGCGCAAACGAGCCGGCCAGCGCCTGCTCGGCCTTGCTGGCCGGGACATTGAGCTCCTTCAAGTCCAGGTAGATGCGTCCGTCCAGGATGCGCACGGCGTACATGCGCGCCATGCCCTGCACGGGCGCCACCAGGCGGCCCGAATCAAGCTCGATGATCCAGCTGTTCTTCGGCCCCATCAGATTTTTCTCCATCAGCACCCCATGCGCGAGCGGGCCGCCCAGGCAAGGCACCGTGTCGAGCAGCGCGTACACCGTATCGTCAGCTGCGCGAAACAGCGCCACACCCGGTAAATCCTGCCACGCCAGGCCCCGCTGCACCATGCGCGCGCCCTCCAGCGGCATGTCCTTCAGGCGGCAAATCATTTTCCATTGTTCTGGCATCGTGAACTCCCTTGAAAAGGCACACGCATGCATAAGCAAGAGTGGTGCCATGAACGGTGTCGCAGAGGCGCCGAGGTGGTACCTCACCATGTCAGGCAATGACGCACCAGCACGGCGCAAAAATAGCCGGAAAACAGTGCATGAAAACAAAGGCAATGCGGCAAACGAAAACAATCACCGATGCTTTTTTACTAAATACATGTATTATTGGCATGCATTTTAAGCATCATTTCGATGAAGATTTCCCACTGTCCAACAAAGAGGTTCATATGCATCCTTCCACACGACTTGCCGCAATCGGTTTCGCCGCCTTCCTGATGATGCCTGGCGCGCATGCCGCTCCTCCCGCCGATCTCGGCTCCATCACCATCAACTATCCGGCGGAAGTTCAATACTGGTTCGACAAACCTGCAAGTCCCACGCTCGTTTCCAGCACACCGGGAGCGGCTACCCTGGATTTCGGCGCGGGCTTGAACAAGTACAACTCGGTTCCCCTCCTAGGCACGCAATCATTCCAGCTGACGGCAAAGCCTGGCTACAAGATCACCGGCTTCTCCTATTCATCGCAACTGTCCGGTCTATTGCAGGACAGCGAGGCGCCGCCAGGTTACAGCGGACAACCTGGCCATGCCACCAGCGTCGCCACGGCCTATCTGTCTGTGCGCGGCACAGATGGCAAGCAGCTCAGTCTCGTGGGAGCGAAGGAGGAAAATATCAAGGGAAGCGGCCTGCTCAGCTTTAATACCGGCCTGCTGGATCTGCCTGATACTGTCAGCCTTAGCCTCGAAGGCAACCTGTTCCTCCAATTGGGCTATGGCTACTACTACAATGAGTTTGGCGACGAACGGAAAATATCATCGAGTGGCTGGCTGGGCGCCGAAAATTCCTTCCTGACTATCCATACCACCGCTCTGCCGGTACCAGAACCGTCGACCTGGATGATGCTGCTGGGCGGCCTGCTGCTGCCATGGGTCGTCAGCCGCCGTCAACGCGCGCGCGCTGCCTGATCGCGCTTGAGCATGGGTGCAAATGCCACGCGGCGCTTGCACCCTGGAACCTGCTGGTGGGCTTTCCATTACAATGGCGGATTACTCCTCCCTATTTAGCACCTTCATGATTGTTCTTGGCGTCGAATCCTCCTGTGACGAAACCGGCCTGGCCTTGTACGACACGCAACGCGGCCTGCTGTCGCACGCCCTCTATTCGCAAGTCGCCATGCACGAGCAATATGGCGGCGTGGTGCCGGAGCTGGCGTCGCGCGACCATATCCGCCGCGCCATCCCGCTGCTCGAAGAAACCCTGACCAAGGCTGGCATCACCCTGCCCGAGATCGACGCCATCGCCTACACGCAAGGTCCTGGCCTGGCCGGCGCGCTGCTGGTCGGCTCCTCCGTTGCCTGCAGCCTGGGCCTGGCCATCAACAAGCCGGTGCTGGGCATCCACCACCTGGAAGGCCATCTGCTGTCGCCCTTGCTGGCGTCCGAGCCGCCGGAATTTCCGTTCATCGCCCTGCTGGTGTCGGGCGGCCACACGCAGCTGATGCGCGTCGATGGCGTGGGCCAGTACACGATGCTGGGCGAAACGCTCGACGATGCGGCCGGCGAAGCGTTCGACAAGTCGGCCAAGCTGCTGGGACTCGGTTATCCTGGCGGCCCCGCCATTTCGCGCCTGGCCGAATTCGGCGATCCGCTCGCGTATAAACTGCCGCGCCCGATGCTGCATTCGAAGGATTTCAATTTCAGCTTTTCCGGCCTGAAGACGGCCGTGCTGACGGTGGTGAAAAACCATGAAGAAAAAGTCATCGCGAATATCTGCGAGCAGGACAAGGCAAATATCGCGCGCGGCTTCGTCGACGCCATCGTCGACGTGCTGACAGCCAAATGCGTGGCTGCCCTCAAGCACACGGGCTTGAAACGCCTGGTGATCGCCGGCGGCGTGGGCGCCAACGCGCAGTTGCGCGCCTCGCTCAACGCGGCCGCCGCCAAGAAGCGTTTTAAAGTGTATTACCCGGAGCTGGAATTCTGTACCGACAACGGCGCCATGATCGCCTTTGCCGGCGCCATGCGCCTGCAGATCAACCCCGACGCCGCCAAGCACGATTACTCGTTCAACGTGCGCCCGCGCTGGGCGCTGGACGAAATCCGCGAAGTTTAATCGTTTGGGGACAGTCCCGTCGGGCCTGTCCCCTGCCGTTTGTCGCTTTTTCTCCAGCGCCTACTTCGCCAGCAAAAAATTCCGCCCCGCAGCCACGCTCCCTTCCGCCACCGTTTCATCCTTCAATCCTACGCCCGATAGCTGCCGGCTGAACGCCTGCGACAGCAAATAATGCAGCCGGTACGCCGCCTGCGCATACGCCAGCCCCTCCGGACGCACGTTCGAAATGCAGTTGCGGCGCTCGTCCAGCAAGCCCACTGCAGGTGCCCACGTCAGGTACAGGCCCAGGCTGTCCGGGGAACTCAAGCCCGGCCGCTCGCCGATCAGCACCAGCACGGCCTTCGCTTGCAACAGTTGCCCCACCTCGTCGCCAACGGCCACCCGTCCCTGCGCCACGATGTGCAGCGGCGACAGCGTCCACGTCTCCAGCGCCAGCCTTTCGCGCAGGGCGGCCAGGAACGGTGCCGCGTGACGCTGCACGGCCAGCGCCGACAGGCCATCGGCCGCCACCAGCGCCAGGTCGACTCCCGTAGCAGCGGTGGCCAGCCGCGCCCGTGAGCCTTCGTCGAGCCGGCGCCCCAGGTCGGGGCGTTGCAGATAGTCGGCGCGCGTGGCGGCGGCGCTGTGCAGCTGCACGCAATCTTGCCCCTGCGCGGCGAGAACGCGCGCCAGGCCCTCGCCATCGAGCGCCAGGTGCACGGCGTCGCGCGCCTGCGCGTGGGCCAGCTGGAACGCCAACTGCGCCTTGGTCGGCACGCTGACGCCACGGCGCCCGAGCGCGATGCGCGCCGCCGTATGCGCGCGCAGGGCCTGCCAAGGGTTGGTTTCGTCCATGCGCCCTCCTAGTCGTCCAGGCGCAGCAGGGCCGCCTGGAAAGCCGGCGCCAGCGCTTCGCTCAAGCGGCCCTGCCCATCCGTGATCTGCATGCGCGCCAGCCAGGCCGCGAATTCCGGCGCAGGGCGCAAGCCCAGCACCCGGCGCGCATACAGGGCGTCGTGGAACGAGGTGCTCTGGTAACCGAGCATGATGTCGTCCGCGCCCGGCACGCCCATGATGAAATTGCAGCCGGCCACGCCCAGCATAGTCAGCAAGGCGTCCATGTCGTCCTGGTCCGCTTCCGCATGGTTGGTGTAGCACACGTCGCAGCCCATGGGCAGCCCAAGCAGCTTGGCGCAGAAATGGTCTTCCAGCCCCGCGCGCATGATCTGCTTGCCGTCGTACAGATATTCGGGGCCGATGAAGCCCACGACGGAATTGACCAGCAGCGGCTGATACGCGCGCGCCACCGCATACGCGCGTGCCTCGCACGTCTGCTGGTCCATGCCGTGGTGGGCGCCGGCCGACAGCGCGCTACCCTGCCCCGTTTCGAAATACATGACGTTGTTGCCCACCGTGCCGCGCCCCAGCGACAGGGCCGCCGCCCGCCCCTCGGCCAGCAGCGCCAGGTCGATGCCGAAGCTGCGGTTGGCCGCCTGCGTACCCGCCACCGACTGGAACACGAGGTCGACGGGCGCGCCGCGGCGTATCGCCTCGATGGTATTGGTGATGTGCGTGAGCACGCATGACTGCGTGGGAATCCGGTACTGGTCGATGACGGCGTCGAGCAGGTGCAGCAGCGAGACCACCTGTGCCACATTGTCGGTGGCCGGATTGATGCCGATCACGGCGTCGCCGCTGCCCAGCAGCAGGCCATCGACGACGGAGGCGGCAATGCCTGTGGCGTCGTCCGTCGGGTGGTTCGGCTGCAGCCGCGTGGACAAACGGTTTTCCAGGCCCAGGGTATTGCGAAAGGCCGTGACGACCCGGCACTTGCGGGCCACCAGCACCAGGTCCTGCAAGCGCATGATTTTTGAGACGGCGGCCGCCATTTCCGGTGTGATGCCGGCGGCGACACGCGCCAGCGTTTGCGTATCCGTTGCATCGTCCAGCAGCCAGTCGCGGAAATCGCCCACGCACAGGTGCGCAATCGGCGCAAAGGCGGCGCGCGCGTGCGAGTCGATGATCAGGCGCGTGACCTCGTCCTCCTCGTACGGCACCAGCGCCTCGCTGAGGAATAGCGGCAGCGGCACGTCCGCCAGCGCCAGCTGCGCGGCCACCCGTTCCCGCGCGCTGGCAGCCGCCACGCCGGCCAGTACGTCGCCCGAACGCAGCGGCGTGGCCTTGGCCAGCAGCTCTTTCAGGCTGGCGAACTGGTAAACATGGCTGTCTATCGTATGGCTGAATGAGGGCATGGGCGTCTCCTGATGGGGTCAGACCCGGCGGGTCTGACCCCGGAGCATGCCTCATTCTACGCTCAGAACGGCGGCTACAGGCTGCGCAGCGCCCCTTCCAGCTGCGGATAGCGGAAGGCAAAGCCGTCGGCCAGCAAGCGGCGCGGCGCGACCCGCTGGCCTTCGACCAGCAAATCGGCCTGCTCACCCAGCAAGGCTTGCATGACGAAGGCCGGCGTGGGCATGAAGCTGGGGCGGTGCAGCACGGCGCCCGCCACTTGGGCGAAGCGGCGCTGCGCTATGGCTTCCGGCGCGCAGAAGTTGTATGCGCCGCTCACGGCCTGCTCTTCGCTGCGGCGCGCCAGATGGGCGATGCCGCGGATCACGTCGCGCACGTGCACCCACGTGACCCATTGCCTGCCGCTGCCCAGCGGGCCGCCCACGCCGAAGCGGACCGGCAGCAGCATTTGCGGCAGCGAACCCTGGTGGCCGAAGACGAGGCCAAAGCGCATGCAGCCCACCTGCACGCCAAATTTCTCCGCCTGGCGCGCGGCCGCTTCCCACTCCTGGCACAGCTGCGACATGAAGATGGCTTGCGGCGTGCTCTCCTCCGTCAATTCCGTGTCGTCGCCCTGCGGCTGCACGCCGTAGTAGCCGATGGCAGACGCCGACAGCAGCACCCGCGGCTTGTGCTGCGCGCGGGCGATCCACGCCACCAGTGCCTGCGTCAGCGCGACGCGGCTGCGGCGCAAGGCCGTCTTGCGCGCCTCCGTCCAGCGCCGCCCGACGATGCGCGCGCCGGCCAGATTGACGACCATGTCGATGCGCTGCGCGTCCGCCAATTCGTCGAACGACTGGATACAGCGCACCTGGCCATCAAAGGTCCACGCGGCCTGCTTCGGCTGGCGCGTCAGCACCGTCACGGCATGGCCGTCGGCCAGCAAGGCGGCAACCAGCTGCTGGCCGATGAAACCCGTGGCGCCCGTCACCAGCACGGATTGCGGCGTGCTGGCAAAGCGCAGGTGCTCCTCTTGCTCTGCCGTCTCTTGCACTTGGCGCCGTCCCAGCTGCCAAACGGCATACGCGTCGCGCAGGCCGGACAAGCCCACGCCCACACCGCACAGGGCGAGGAAGACGCTGAGCCAGCCATACGGTTGCCACATGAGGGCCGTCGGCAAGCTCGCCCATTCGCTGCTGTTCAGGGCCAGCAGGGCGATGAAGGCGCCCGCGTTAATCGCCAGCACCGTGTGCGTGACCCGCTCCGTGGCGGGCAAGAGGCGCGTCTGGTCCTCGACGACGAAGTCCCACAGGGTCAGCACGATTTCCACGCCAAACACGATGACCAGCACCCAGGCCCAGGCGCCATGCCACTCCCACGCGGCCAGGCCCACGAACAGCAGGCTGTAGATCAAGGCGCGCGTCGCGTGGATCGTCAATTCAAGGCGCGCCGACGCCTTTTGCGGCAGCGCCTCCGTGATTTCATGGTGGTAGATGGTGTCGAAGGCGCCCAGGCAGCCTTGCGCCGCCATCAGTTGCAGGGCCAGCAGATGCGTATTCATGGTGTCTCCTTCATTTCCGGTGCGGCCGATTCACGGAACACGCCCGCCTGCGTGAACGTGGTGCCGAACAGCGCGTGGCGAATTTCGATGCGGATGTTGAACTGCTGCGGCGTTTCATTGCGGTGGCACAGAAAGGTCTTGCCGGGCGTGAGCATGCCGGGCAGCGGCATGCGCCAGCCGAAAAGATCCCAAAAATAGCCGTCGCTGGTAAAGTGCAGATTGCCGTCTTCCACGTGCAGCACCAGCTTCATGCCCAGGCCCATGCCCACGTATTCGAGCACTTCACCTGTCGCGCTTTCCGCCATGTAGGATGTGAAGCGGATCGGCGCGCGGCCATGCAGACGGTAGGTGCGCTGCTTGAAGATGAAGGGGCAGCCGGGGCGCGAATAGACTTCGATATCGACGGGAAAATCGTGATCGTCATGCGGAATCAGGGCGCCGTCGATGAAGGGGCGCGTCAACCAGCCGAGGAATTTTCCCAGGCGCGAGCTGGTGAGTTCACTGAGTTCACCCCGGTAATACAGGGGCTGGCCCGGCGCGGGATTTTTCTCGAAGCGGCGGCGGATGTCCGGGTGCAGCGTGAGCCATTGCGCGCCCATCACCTTTTTGAACAGTTCTCCTTCCGAAGGGCCGTTCATGATTTTGCGCGCTTGCCAGGTTTGTCTTCCGGGCTGAGGAACTTGGCTACCTTGCCGCCCATCGACAGCATGCGCTGCAGGGTCGCCGGTGGCAAATTCTTGTAATCGCTGTAGGTGCTGCTGAGCATTTCCAGGAACGCCAGCACTTCGCCCATGCGTTCCAGGGTGGCCGGCGGTATCGCCGCATCGTGCTCGCCCTCGATCGCGCATTCGCGCAGCACCGTCAGGGTGGGATCGATCTCGCGCCGCTTGCGCTCCTCCATGATGACGCGGAAGATTTCCCACACATCCTGCAGGGCGACGAAGTGGTCGCGCCGGTCCCCCATCACGTGCGTACTGCGCGCCAGGCCCCAGCTTTGCAATTCCTTCAGGCTGTTGCTGACGTTGGAGCGGGCCACGTTCAGGCTGGCCGCGATATCTTCCGCCGTCAGCGGTTCATTCGCCAGGAACAGCAGCGCGTGGATTTGCGCCACCGTGCGGTTGACGCCCCAGCGCGTGCCCATTTCACCCCAATGCAAAATGTACTTCTGCGTGGTCGGACTCAGTTCCATGATTTTCTCTTATTTCTGTCGCTACAGAAATGTAAGACGGAACGGAAACCGAGTCAAGCGCGATTCGTCAGGTGCGGGTGGGCGGCTGGCCCATGGCGCGCAGGAACTGCTGCTGCGAGGCGTGCAGCTGGCCGTAGCCGAGTTCGCGGTAGACGAGGCCGTGGCGCGGCGCCAGTTCGGCCAGGATGCGCGCCAGCGCCGGGTAGTGGCGGTGGTTCCAGGTGGGGAACAGGTGATGCGTGAGGTGCAGGTTCAAGCCGCCCAGCCAATAGCCGAGCCAGCGCAGCGCGCGCGGTTTCGGCGTCCAGTCGCAGGCCGTATAAAACGTGTGCTGGTACCAGTCGTGCGGCAAGGTGCCGTCCACGCCCGGCTGGAAAAATTCCACTTCGGCCCAGTGGGTGCCAAGGATCAGCGCCACCAGCGCGCACGAGGCGATCATCTGGCCCAGGAAATACGCGCCCAGCACCACGCCCCAGCTTATGCCGTGCTGCTGCAGTACCCACATGGGCAGCGCCAGCACCAGCGCCACGTGGCCCAGCTTCCAGCCGAGGAACGACAGCCAGCCGCGCCAGCCCTGCAAGCGGCTGTGCGCGGCCACGGGTGTCTTGCCGAAGCGGTCCATCCAGTCGCCATACCAGTTCAGGTACGGCAGCGACAAGGCCGCCACCACGGGCCAGTACAGGTATTGATAGCGGTACTGGGGCGACCAGCGTTGGAACGGCGTCTGGCGCAGGAAGGGGTTCGGCTCCGTGTCGAGGTCATAGCCTTCCACGTTCGCATACGTGTGATGGAAGTGCACGTGGCGGATGGTCCAGAAATCCGTATCCACGCCCACGGGCAAGCCCACCAGGCGTATCAGCACGCGGTTCAGGAAGCCCCGGCGGAAGATGGCGCTGTGGGCCGCATCGTGCAGGGTATTCATGGCCAGCGCCATGGCCGCGACCAGGCAAGCCACATAGCTGGCGACAAACGGCCAGGTGCTGCCGGCATTCAGCGCCAACGCATACAGGCCCACCGCCAGCGCGGCCAGGAACACGGTTTTCGCATGCAGGCGCGCGTCGCCGAAGCGGTGCGTTCCTTCATCCGCCAGGTAGGCGTCGGCGCGGGCGCGCAATTCGCGGCGGAAGGCCGAATCGCGGGCGGGCTGGAAGCGCAGCGGCGGCAGCGAAGGTACAGGCTGCGTCACGCGCGCGTCCCCGCTGCCGCCGGCCACCACAGGCGGCGCGCGCCGTCGAGGCCATGCGCCAGCAGCGCGGCCAGGAAGACCATGCCCCACACGTCGCGCGCGCCATACCAGCCCAGGTAGAGGGCCGGCATGGCCAGCGCGATGGTGACCCAGGCGATGGCGCCCCAGCGGCGCGCGTCGGACAGGCCGCCCAGCGCCAGGGTGCCGCCAAAGATCAGCGCGAACAGGATCGCCTGCTGCGCGCCAGCCAGCACCGCTTCATGGTTGACGTAATAGATCACGAGACCGAACAGGATCACGCCGCCGATGCCGATGAACAGCTCGGGCACGTGGAAGGTGCCGCGCGACTGCCAGTGGGGAAAGCGCGCGCGCAGCCATGTAAATAGTTTGCCGTTGCTGGCCAGCAGCGGGTTGTGCGTGGGTGTCATGCCCTTCACGCCATAGCGCATTTCCACGCCCTCGAGTTCGGGCTGGAAGCTGCCAAACAGCCTGTCCCACAGCAGCAGGGTGCCGCCGAAATTGCGGTTGATGTAGCGTTTATCGGTGCCGTGGTGCACGCGGTGGTGCGACGGCGTGACCATGAAACGATCGAGGATGCCGGATTTGTTCACCAGCGCATTGTGGTTATAGAACTGCACCGTGTAATGCAGCGACGAGACAACAAGGAAGATTTCCAGCGGCACGCCCAGTACGGCCAGGATGGCGATGAAGGGGAAATTCGTCAGCGACGAATACCAGGAATTGCGCACGCCCAGCGACAGGTTGAAATGCTCGCCCTGGTGGTGCACCACGTGCACGGCCCACAGCAAGGGGATTTTATGGTGCAGCCGGTGCATCCAGTAAAAGCACAAGTCCCAGGCAAAAAACGCGAATATCCATTGCGCCGCCACGGGCCACTGGTCGACGACGTGCAGGTTCGCATGGCGCAGCAGCAGGGCGAAGGCCGCCACTTCCACGCCGCGGAACACCCACATCAGGATATGGCCGGAATTGAGGTTGAAGATCACGTCCTTCCACGGCACGGGCGTCTTGCGTACCCATTTGAGTATCAGCAGTTCGGCCAGCACGAAGGCCAGCATGATCAGGAACGACAGGGCAAATGGATTCATCATGGTGCGGTGTTGATGGAAACGGCGCGGCGGGCAGCCAAGGATACCTGCATTTTCGCCAGCATGCCGCCAGCGATGCCAACAAACAGGCCGGCGGCCAGGTCGATGCTCACGTGCCGGCGCAGCGCGATGATGGCGTAGCAGATAGCCACGCCCAGCACCAGGGCCAGCGCGGAACGAACCAAGTGGCGTTTGTCGCACAGGGCCCATACGCACAGCAGGGTGAGGGCGCCGTGCAGCGACGGCAGGCAGTTTTGCGTGGAGTCCGCCGCCTGCAGCATGCGCAGCGCCTGCGTGCTCCAGGCGCCGCCCTCGCCCACGGACGGGTAGGCGAGCGTGGTCGGATACAGCAGGAAGACCACGCCGCACAGGATGGCGGAAAGCGCCATGGCGCGTGCCAGCCAGCGCACGCGGGCCGCATCGGCCGCCAGGTAGGCGTACGGGATCAGGATGAAGAAGGACAGGTACAGCCAGATGGCAGAGTCGCTGTAGGGGATGGCGCGGTCGATGGCCGTTTCGGGCAGCAGTACCCCCTGCCCTTGCAGCAAATCGCTGGAAAAATACACGAGGCCGACGCTGCCCCAGCCAGCCAGCAAGTGCAGCAGGCGGGAATACAGCGTCATGGTGTCTACAGATTTCATGCGGTGGCAAGGCGCCGGATGCGGCGCCGTTTCATGGTGGGGTCAAAGGGAGGCAGTTCGCTGCTCGCCGTCCAGGCGAGGCTATCGACAGCCACGCCCAGGCCCTGCAGCACCGTTGCCAGGTGCGTGCGCAGGGCGGCCAGGCCCGCATCGTCCAGCGCCGCATGCAGCTGCAGGGCAGCTTCGCCCGTTTGCACCAGGCGGTAATCGGCATCGGCCGGCAAGGCTTGCGCAAACGCGCGCGTCAGCACGTCGGCAAACACGGCGACCGGTGAGCCGCCTTGCACAGATGGCAAGGATGGCAAGAACAACATATCGTCGCAGCGCCCTTCGATGCCATCGATGGCGCGCGTGGCGCGGCCGCACGGGCATGGCGCGGCGCGCGCGATCAGGATATCGTCCAGGCGGTAGCGCACGATGGGCTGCGTGATGCGCGTAAAGTCCGTAATCACGGGTACGAAACGGCGCGGTTCACCGTCTTCCGCATCGAGCCACTGCGGCTCGATGTGCACGTATTCTTCGTTCAGGTGCAGCACGCCGTGCTCGCAGCTGCTGGCAAGGAAACCCTCGGTGGCCTGGTAGATTTCATGCACGGCGCCAAACGCCTGCACGATCAGCGTGCGGTCCTGCGCTTCCAGCACTTCGGCCACGGAGATGACTTTTTTCGGCGCCAGCGCGAGGCTGCCGTCGATGACGCGCAGGGCCAGCTGGCGCAGCACCTGGGCCGGCGCGACGATGACGGATGGCCGGTATTGCGCCAGCCGCGCGCACAGTGCGTCGAACGGTTCGAACAGATCGTAAAAGGCAAAGGTCAGCCACGGCGAACGTACGGCCGTGTACAGATTGCTGTTCGAGCGCAGAAACAGGGCCACGCGCTCGCCGGAAAACAGGCCGTCGGGCAGCGCCTTGGCCAGCATCACGCCCGCCCATTGCGCCTTTTCGCGGGGGCTGACGGTAAACACGGCGCGCCGCGACGAAGTGCCCGACGACAGGCCCACCGTGATGTCGCCCACGGCCGGCGTGAAGTCGCGGCTATGCTCGGCCGCCATGGCCGCATCCATCGCCTGCGCCAGCGTCACCCCTTGCGTGTTCATGGCATCGAAATGCTCGAGCATCAGCGCCTTGTTCATCGTCGGCCACTGCGCCAGCGGCAAGTTGCGGTATGGGGCAAAGTAGCGGCTGCGCGCGCACAGCGTGTCGATAAAACGGGCCAGTTGCCGCCGCTGGTAGGCGGCCAGCTGCGCGCGGTCCGCAAAGCGCAAGCGGCGCGTGCGCCAGTACGACAGCAACAGCCAGACGATACGCTTCACGGGCGGCCCGCCACGGCAATGTAGTCGACCGTATCTTCATGCGTGATGCGGATCTGCGCATTGCCCGACTGGTGCAACTGGTGCAGCCGGTTCAGGGTGGCGTAGTACGGCGCGCGCTTGTGCTGGATGATGAAAGACAGTTCCGATGGTCCGCGCAACTGCTGGAAGCTTTCCGGCACCCAGGCCGCGTCCGACGCCAGCAGGGTCCAGCCGCCCTCCTGCAGCACGAAGGCGCCCAGATGGCCGATGGCGTGGCCGGGCAAGTCAACGATGTAGATCTCGCCCGTGCCGCTGACGTCGCGCCCGTGCGTGAATGGCAGCAGGGCCGCCGGCAGGGCCGTTTCGGGCACGCTTTCCACAAAGGCGAGGCGGTCGGCGATATCGTTCGGCAGCAGCTCGGGCACGAAGGCCTGGCGCACGGCGGCCACGCCGGACAGGCCGCGCACGGCGTCCCAACCGGTTTTGGACGCCATCAGCCGCGCGCCGGGAAAGTCGCGCATGCCGGCGATATGGTCGGCGTGAAAGTGCGACAGCAGCAGGGTGTGGATGTCGCCGGGCGAGACGCCATGCGCGCGCAGCTGGCCCTGCAGCGACTCGTTCTCGTCGAAGAAAATCGGCGTCACCCACGCATACATGCGGTACACGCCTTTCGACGTGGCCGCGCGGAAGTGTTCGGCGTAGCCCGTGTCCCACAGGTACAGGCCCGCGCGCGTTTCGATCAGGTAGGCGCGCGAAGGGAAGCAGCGGCTGGCCAGCCCGCTGCCTTTCAGGACCATGCACGAAGGATGCGTGCAGTGGCCGACGCGAAACGCGGTGATGCTAGCCATTGCGCTCCTTGCCCACCTTGTGCGCCGCCGCTTCCTGGCGCATCCACTGCGCCGTGCGGGCGATGCCGTCCTGCAGGCTGACGATGGGACGGTAGCCGAGCACCTTGCGTGCCTTGGCATTATCGAGCGTCATGTCGAAACTGAGCGCGCCTATGCTGTAGGGCGTCAGCGATGGCTCGCGGCGCGTGAAGCGCGAGGCGAACTGCATCAGGCGCGCGACCGCCGCCAGCACGCGGTAAGGCACGCTGACGATCTCGAACGGCTGCTGCAGATGGTCGCAGAACAGGGTGCGCAAGATATCGCACAGACGCGCCGGTTCGCCATTCGTGATGTTGAAGGCGGCGCCCGAAGCGATGGTCTTGTGCACGGTGGCCAGCCACATCGCATGCACGACGTTGTCGACATAGGTGACGTCGATGGTGGCCGCGCCGCCATTGGGCAACGGCAGCTTGCCGCCGCGCTCCTGCAGCACCCTCGCCAGGCGCGGAATCAGGACCTGGTCGTGCGGGCCGAAGATGGCGCGTGGTCGCAGGATCACGCACGTCATACCGCGCTGGCGGTCGACGCACTCCTGCACCAGTTTTTCCGCCATCGCCTTGCTGCGTGCATACGCGTTGACGAAGGCGTCGGGACGGAAGCTTTCCGGCACCTCGTAGCGGTTGCGGTAGTCGAAATAGATGGCCGGGGTGGAGATGTGCACGAAGCGCGCCACGTGCAGGCTGGCGGCCGCGCGCAGCAGCTGGGCCGTGGCCGTGACGTTGGCGGCGATGAAGTCGCGTTCCGCGCCCCATGGCGACGACAGCGCGGCGCAGTGCCAGACGGTGTCCATGCCGCGCACCAGTTCATCGACCTGGCGCGGCGTGGCCTGCGCCAGGTCGAGCGCGACGAATTGCGCGCCCATGCGTTCGAGTTCGCGGCCCACGGCGGCGTTGCGGCCCGTGGCGCGCACTTCCACGCCCTGCGCCAGCAGAGTGCGCACGGCATTGCGCCCCAGCCCGCCCGTCGCTCCCGTGACCAGTATCCGCCTCATCGCCCCACCTTCACAGGTCAAGTATCATGCCGCCGATGGTCAGGCCAGCGGCCGTGCCCATCATCAGCAAACGCTGGCCTGCCACGGCCCGCCCCGTCATCACCGCCTCGTGCAGGGCGGTGGGCAAGGACGCGGCCACCTGGTTGCCATGCGTTTCAAAGATCTTGATGATTTTAGCATCGGGAACGTCGAGGATGCGCGCCGCATGCGCGAGGCCCAGCGGGCTGGCCTGGTGTGGCACGACCACGTCGACTTTATCCAGTCCCGCGCCCGATTCGGCCATCAATTCTGCGAGGAAATCCGGCATCACCTTGACGGCCAGGCGGAACACGGCCTTGCCATCCATGCGGAACAGGTAGTCGCCCGGTTCGCAGCCGTTGCGCGGGTTGCGCTCGGTGCCGCCGCCGCGGATTTCGCAGTAGCGCCGCCCTTCCGGATACGTGCCCATCTTGTAGGCGCGGATGCCAGCGCTGCCGTCGCCCCGCTCGACGATGACGGCGGCGGCGCCGTCGCCAAAGATCATCGACGCTTCCGGCTCGCTCCAGTCGACCCCGCGCGACGCGAGGTCGGACGAGACGATGGCGATGCGCCGATAGGCGCCGCCGGCCAGCATGGACGCGGCCACGCGGAAGGCAGCCATGAAACTGAGGCAGCTGGCGTTGACATCGAAGCTTTGCGTGCCAGGCGGCAAGCCCGCATGTTCGGCCACGAAGCAGGCCGTATTCGGCAACGCCTGCTCGGGCACGCCGCAGGCGCAGATCAGAAGATCGATGTCGGCCGGACGCAGGCTGGCATTCTTCAGCGCATCGAGCAGGGCGGCGGCGCCCAGCTGGCTTTGCGATTCGTCGGGCGCGGCGACAAAGCGCGACAGCACGCCGCTCTTGCGCAAGGTGTAGCCGGTCGGATGACCCAGTTTCAGGTCCAGGCTGGCGGAGGTAACGCTGTGCGACGGCACGGCCTTGCCCGTCGCGATCAGGCGAACTGGAATCATGTTGGCCTTAAAAAAGTAAAGTAAAAACGGTGGATGAAGGGTTCAGGCGCTAATCGCGGGCCAGCGGCGGCAATGCGACACCGCAGTTCTTGCAGAAATTGGCATCGTCGTCGAGCCCTTCTTTCAGGCACGTGGGGCAGGTACGCGTGGTGACCAGCTTGGAGCTGCGCTGTACCGTCATCTCGGCGCTGATAATGCCGGTGGGCACTGCCAGGATGCCCCAGCCCAGCAACATCATCAGCGAGGCGATGGTGCGGCCGATGTCGGTCTTCGGCGTGATATCGCCGAAACCCACCGTGGTCATGGTGCTGATGGCCCAGTATATCGACGTGGGGATACTGCTGAAACCGTTTTCCGGCCCTTCCACCACATACATCACTGTGCCCAGCAGAAAGACTACCATCATGACGAACGACAGGAAGATGAGGATCTTGCGCCGGCTGGCCAGCAAGGCCCGCCCCAGCACCGTGTATTCATGCACATACGACGTGAGCTTGAGGATACGAAACATGCGCAGCAGGCGCAAAATGCGCACGTCGATCAGTACGTGCGCGCCCGGCAACAGCAAGCCGATGTAGGTTGGCACGATGGCCAGCAAGTCGATAACGCCGAAGAAACTCTTGGCGTAGCGCACCGGATGCTGCAGGCACGCCAGGCGGGCGAAGTATTCGATGGTGAATAAAATCGTGAAAAACCATTCGAGCGCCGTCAGCCAGGTGCCATAGCGCTCGGCCACAGAGGCGACACTGCTGAGCACGACCACCGTCACGCTGATCAGGATGGCGGCGATCAGCAGCAAATCGAAGGCGCGGCCCGTGCGCGTTTCCGCCTCGAAGATGACGGTGTACACCTTCTCGCGCCAGCCCCGCTCGGGCTTGCCAAATTTTTGCTGCGTTTCCTGCGCCGCCAGCTGCTGCGGCGTCAGGGGCGCCGCTCCGCTTTTCGTCGCGGCTTTCATGTGGTTGATGTGCTCATATACTATTATTGTATAGATAATTGACAAAGCACGGCGACACGCACTGTTGCGCTACGGCAGCACTACGACAGCTTTTTCGCCAGCAGCACGGCATTGCGCCGGTCGCGCTCGGCTTGCACGATGTCCGTCGTGCGCGCTTCCGACAGGCCTACCTCGTGCAATACCGTGGCCGTCAGCTGCAGCGCCGACTCCAGCGCCTCGGGCACGACCAGGGTGGCGCCCGCCAGTATCAGGGCCACGGCATGCGCCTCGTCACGGGCCCGCGCATACACGGGCAGCTGCGGATATTCGCGGCGGATCGATTTCACGGCATGCAGCACGGAGGCCGCATGGTCCATCGTCAGCACGACGGCGGCAGCCCGGTCCGCATTCACCTTTTGCAACAGTTCCGCGCGCGACGCATCGCCGAAATACACGGGGAAACCGCGCGGATGCAGGGTCGTCACCAGGCGCGCGTCGTTTTCAATCGCCACATACGCGATATCCTGCTCCGTCAGCACCTTGGCCAGCAACTGCCCCACCCGGCCGAAACCGGCGATGATGACGGTGCTGCCCTGCGGCGGCAGCGCGCCGTGCGCCAGGTCGGCCAGCTGATGGTGGTGGCGCTGTTCCCACCAGTTGCCGAACGCGCGCGCCGCCTTGGCCAAGGCCGGCGTGGCAAACAGGCTCAGGCCCACCACCAGCATGACGAACTGCGCCACCTGCGGGCCGATCAGCTTGGTGCCGAGCGCATACGCGACGACGATGAAGGCGAATTCGCCGCCCTGACCCAGCAGCACGCCCGTTTCCACGGCGCGCCCCCAGTGAAAGCCGCCGATGCGGAAAATCACGCTGATGACCAAGGTCTTCAGCGCAAACAGGCTCAGCACGGCCAAGGGAATCAGCACGGGCGACTTGAGGATTTCACGCACGTCGATCTGCATGCCCACGGACATGAAGAACAGCCCCATCAGCAAGCCCTTGAAGGGCTCGATCGTCACTTCCACTTCGTGGCGAAATTCCGTTTCCGCCAGCAGCAGGCCGGCCAGCAAGGCGCCCAGCGCCATCGACAGGCCCGCCAGATACGTCAGGCCGGCGATGCCCAGGGTACTGAGCAAGGTCAGGGCCATGAACACGTCGGGCTGGTGCTTCTTGACAAAGAACTGGAACAGCGGGCGGATCACGCGGCGTCCCAGCAGATAGATCAGCAGGATGGCACCCGCCGATTTCACGGCCGCAAAGCTGAGCAGATACGCCAGGTCGTCGCTGCGCCCGCTGGCGAAGACGTCGATCAGGATGAACAGCGGCACCACCATCAAATCCTGGAACATCAGAATGGAAAAGCCCGCCTGGCCGGCCGGCGTCTGCAAGGAACGCTGATCGGTCAGCAACTGCATCACGACGGCCGTCGACGACAGCGACAGCACCAGGCCCAGCACGATGGACGCTTCCAGCGACAGGCCAAAATAATACGCCACGCCGCCGATCAGGCAAGCGCTGACGGCCACCTGCCCCACGCCCGCGCCGAACACCCAGCGCCGCAGCGCCCACAGCCGTTCCGTCGACAGTTCCAGGCCGATCATGAACATCAAGAACATCACGCCCAGCTCGGCCAGGCCGCTCACCTGCTCGGCCCGCACGAACGAGAAATACGTCAGCCACGTAAAATCGCCGGCCCACAGGCCGAAGCCGAACGGGCCGAACAGGGCGCCCACGGCCAGGAAGCCCAGCACCTGGTTGACCTTCAGGCGTTGCAATAGCGGGATAAAAATCCCGGCCAGGGCGAGAAACAGCAGGGTTTCTCGCAAATACGGTAAGGCGTGCTGCTCTTCCAAAATAGTCCTAACTTAATGATATCCATGCCGAATTGGCAATTATTGCATGCTGGGTCGTGGCAAAACAGGCGCACCCGCGATATTTTTTGCCTAAAAGCAACACAGCCGTTCTCTATTTCGGCGGCGCCAGCATGTCCGCGCGGGGACGGTCCCAGCCCGGCACATAGGCGGGGCATGGCCGGCTGCGGAACTGTTGCAATTCGACGGTCGTGAAATTGGGCTGCATGCCAGGATTGAAACGCACGTCCGTCAGCTTGTCCGCATTCAACCTGGGCATGCGCGCAAAGCGGAACCAGGCGTCGACATAGCAATTGTCTTCCTGCAAGGCACGCAAGGCGGCCAGGCTGCCCTCCGCACGGGCGGACACGGCGATGCCGGGCGCCAGTTGCTGCTCCTTCTTGCCCGTCTCGGCCAGCCCGGCCGGGCAGGCGGCGGGCGCCAGCGATGCGGGCAGCAGGCTCAGGGTGCCGCGCCGCAGGGTGTACACGTCCGTCTTGCTGTCGAGCGAGACATAGATCCAGCACAGCGGATTGCTGGGGAAGGCCGTCATCGACACGTCCCACACGCGCGTGCCGGGATCGAGCCGCTGCACGGCCGCCTCGATGCGCGTACGGCCGAGGGCCGACGCCACGCCCTGCGTACCGATGAAGGTGGCGGCCAGCGCGAAAGCCAGCAGCAATGGACCGCGTCCCCGTTCGCCGGCCCGTCCCTGCAGCACGGCCAGGATCACGCCCAGCCCCAGCAGCACGGCCAGCGAGGCGGGCGCCAGATAGGTTTTATAGGTGAAGAAACACAGGGCCGCCGCCAGCCCCGCCAGCAGCACGCTTTTGACGATGCCATAGCGCAAGGACATGATCACTGGCACGCCCAGCAGCACCCAGAACATCGGTTCGACAATGAAGACCATGTCGCCATACAGCCAGCGGCTGTCAAACGGATAGAACGGGTGCAAGCCATAGGAATTGAGGAAATCCATGCTCATGTGCAAGCAGAATCCCAGCAGCAGGCAAGCGGCCAGACCGATGCGGGCGGGCACGCTTTCCTTCAGCAGACGGCGCGCGCCCGGCCATAACAGCCACAGCAAGGCCAGCAAGAGCAGCGCCTGGGGCAAGGCCAGCAGCAAGGTGTGCGTGTGGCCACGGTGGTGCAGCATGTAGCCGAAGGGGCGTGGCAACAACTTGGTCAGCACCAGGTCGAGATCGGGCGCGTTGCTGGCAAACCATGCTGTAAAGAGAAACAGCGCACGCCGGGTGCGCTGTGCGGGGGCTTGCGGCTCGGGCGGCAGGCTGCGGTGTACCAGTTCGCCGACCCCGAGGCCGATGACCGAATGCGTAATATTATCCATCGGGCAATTTTACAGGATGCGGCCACCCCAAGAGCAAAGGCTGGGGTCGTACCCTCAGGTTACGACCCCGGATTCTGCCATTGGGTTTGTTCAATCAAGCGGCTACAGCGCCTGTAAATCTTCCCCGCGCATGCCCACCAGCAAGGCGCGGCCATCGGGCAGCACGCGGAACTCGCCATAGCGCGCCTTTTCCCAGCGCGCCGCCTCGCCTTCCTTGAAGAACCAGGCATCGCTGACCAGCACCCAGTTCCCATCCTTCGGCGTCAGCTCGAGCAGGAATTCGCCGGGCGCCAGCGCCTCTTTGGTGTAGGGGCGCAGCAGTTCCGCCACGCCGCGCGCATCGCGCCTGGCCACGACAAAGGGCCGGCCGGGCGCCCGCTCCACGCTGGCCAACGTGCTCAGCACGCCCAGATTGACGAAATTGAGGCGCATGTAGTCGCCCTGCATCAGCGAGCGGGGATCGACCGGTTCCAGCGCTACGAAGACAGCTTCCCCCTTGGCAATCAGCTGCTCTTTTTGCCAGATGCCGCCATTGGCGACCAGCAGCACCAGCAGCAATCCGCCCAGCACGCCCAGGCGCAAGAAGCGGCGCTCAAGCGCCACGTCCGCCGGTTTGTTTTCCACCAGGTGCAGCACGGCGCCGCGCGTGGCCAGCCACGACAGGGCGCACAGCACGGCGCCCGCGATCGCCAGCAGCGCCGCCTTGCTGGCCAGCGGCCAGGCCAGCTGGTAATAAAAGCTGCCGATGATCCACGCCGCCGCCAGCACGGCCGCCACGGCCACGCGCGAGCGCCCGCTCGTCACGCAATACGCAAGGATCAGCAGCACCGGACCCAGCCCCGGCATGAACCACGCCAGCACGATCAGCACCAGCGCCACGCCGATGGCGGGCAACTGGCGCAGCGCGGGCCAGCGCCACCCCGTCCAGGCGGCAGCGGCCGCGGCCAATACAAGCGACACGCCATTCAAGGCCTGCGCATACCAGGCAATACCCTGGTGCCGGGTCACTTCGCGCGCCACTTCTCCGGCAAAGCCTCCGCCCAACGCGCCGCCCAGCATGAAGGTCATGCCGGACCAGAAGACCAGCCCCAGCAGGATCGCCAATACCCACCCCGTCGACAGCGATTCCAGGAAGGCGGCGACGGGCGCGCCGCGGCCGTCGTTGAACGCTTGCTTCTGCAGCCAGTGGGCGGCCAGCCACAGTGCCAGGGCCAGCATCCAGGCAAAATACAGTTCCGTGGGGTCGTTCTCGAAAATCCAGTCGCGCGTGCTATCGACGATGCCCAGCCCCAGCAAGCCGCAGGCGACCAGTCCCAGCAGCACGCGCAGCCAGTCGCGCGGCAAGGCGGCGGCCACCACCAGGCACGCCAGGCACAGCAGCAGCGACGCCGTCTGCGTGGAATAGTCGCGGTACAGGGCATAGCCGAGCAGGCCGCCGCCCACGAGCAGGCAGGGCACGGCCAGTTGTTCGACGAACAGCGCCACGCCGCGCGTGCGGATCAGCAGCACGGCCACGACCAGCACGATGGCGGCCACGACATACGCGCCGGGACCGTGGCGCACGATGCTTTCCAGGCCCACGCCCAGCGCAATCATCAGGGGAATGGCGGCCAGCCAGGCGCCGAAGGCCGTCATCAGCACCAGCGGCCACGGCCGAACATCCTGCACGGGGCGGGTGGCGTTGGGCGGCAGCAGGCCGGCGCGCGTGGCGTCGTCGATCAGGGTGGCGAGCGCATCGGTTCGTTGAGTATTGATATTGCTCATGCCGCCTCCCGGCGCGTGCGCCACAGTATGCCTTGCACGGTCAGCGCCAGCAGCACGGCGGCCAGCAAGCCCAGCACGGTCAGCGCGCCGACGCCGTCGCCATGGCCGTTGAACAGCACGTGCGTCAGGCCGCCCACCAGCAAGGTGTTGATACCGAGCGCCACGGCGCTCAGGCCGAACACGTCAAAGAACCGGCCCGTGGCCAGCAGGACGCCGGCGACGAGCAGCAAGCCCAGTCCGGCCCAGTACGGCGACTCGATCTCATTGCCGAACAGGGCGCTGACGGCCGTGCCCGTGATGAGGATGGTGGCCAGCACCAGGCCCAGGCGCAGGGCCCAGCTGCCCGCGCCCGTCCAGCGCGCCAGCAGGGGGGAGACAAACGCACAGGCAAGCAGCACGGCCAGCCAGCCGCTGAGGAAAATGCTCAGGTCGGACGAATCGATGCGCCAGCTATGGCGCACATGGGCCTGCATCCACAGCGTGACGGCCGTCGACAGTACCAGCATCCACGGCGTCCACAGCACATCGCTGCGCGCGACAAAACACAGGGGCAAGGCCAGCACGGCCCACAGGGCGAACAGCTGCCACGGATCGGCGCCCGTCTGGTAGGTCTGGCCGAAATACGCGAACAGGCCGCCGATGGCCAGCAAGGCCAGCAGCAACAAGGGAACGCGCGCCTTGGGCACGGCAAACGCGCCCACGCAGGCAGCGGCAAACATGCCTTGCAGCAGGGCAAAGCGGCCCATGCGGCCGAAGTCTTCCCAATTGGCGGCCACCCAGCAGATCAGGCCCATGCCCAGCAAGGCGGCGCCCAGCACGGCCACGCCGCGCGGCAGCCAGTAGGCCAGGCGCGCCGGTTCGCGCTGGAAACCGGCCACTTCCTGCAACTGCCGGGTTTGTTGGGCATCGAGCGCATGGGCCGAGGCGAGTTGGTACACGGCGAGGCGTAAATCCATCGTCTGCTTTCTATTGATTTTTAGTATGGAAAGAAAGTGTCAGCGCTCGACGCTGACGCCGCGCCAGAAGGCGACGTGGCCAGCAATTTGCTTGGCGGCATCCTTGGGCTTGGGGTAATACCAGGCCGCGTTGGCATTGACCTGGCCGTCGACGACGAGGTCGTAATAGCTGGCCGTGCCCTTCCAGGGGCAGACGCTCGTGTGGCTGCTGGGACGCAGGTAGTCCTGCGTCACCGCAGACAAAGGAAAATATATATTGTTTTCAACGACTTGCACCTGCGCATCGGTCGCTTGCGCGATGACGGCGCCATTCCAGCGGGCTGTTGGCATTTGGCTATCCTCCTTCACTGCGGAGTGTAGCCGAAATTAACCGTCATGGCGCGCGCCATTGGCGCCCGGTTCAGGCGCCGGCGATGATCTGGCGCAAGGCTTGCTCGAACACTTCAGGCGGCTGGCCGCCGGAAATCAAATGGCGCTCGTTGATGATGACGGCCGGCACCGAGTTGATGCCGTTCTGCTGATAGAACTGTTCCTGCGCGCGCACCTCGTCCGCATAGGCGTTCGATGCCAGCACGTCGGCCGCTTTCACGGTATCGAGCCCCACCTTGCCGGCCACGGCCAGCAGCACCTCGTGCGAGGATGGGTCCTGCCCTTGCGTGAAATAGGCATCGAACAGCGCCATCTTGAGTTCCTTCTGGCGCCCTTCCAGGGCGGCCCAGTGCAACAGACGGTGGGCATCAAACGTGTTGTAGATGCGGCCGCGCTTGTCCATGGCGAAGGTAAAGCCCAGCTGTTCGCCGCGCGCGCGGATCGCTTCGCGCGATTGCGCCATCTGTTCCGGAGTGGAACCGTATTTGCGGGCGATGTGTTCGCCGATATCCTCGCCTTCGGGCGGCATGTTGGCGTTCAGCTCGAAAGGCTGGAAGTGGATGTCGGCCTGGACGGTGTCTTGCAGCTTGTCCAGCGCCTGCTCCAGCGATTTCAGGCCGACCACGCACCAAGGGCAGGAAACGTCGGAAACGAAATCGATACGGACGGGAGTGGGAGTGGCGGAGGAGGTAGAAACAGTCATGGTGGGCAGCCTTTGCGCGAGTCGGTGGCGGCCGCACCGCGCGGCGCCGCAAGGTTGGGGTCAGACCCGACGGGTCTGACCCCGGCATTTTACTTTTTCTTAACGGGCGCCTTGGCCGCATCCTTCTTGCCGCCGATCTTGCTTTCCTTGCCAGAGAGCAAGTTCGCGATGTTCTGGCTGTGGCGGTAAGCGAGCAGCACGCTCATGACGATGACGGACAGCAAGATGGGATCGACGCCGAACAGCAAGCCATAGTAAAACGGCGCGAACAGGGCCGCCACCAGGGCTGCCAGCGAAGAATAACGGAATGCGTAGGCGATGATCAGCCACGTGGCCAGGGTTGCCAGGCCCAGCCATGGATTGATGCCCAGCAGCACGCCGAGCGCCGTCGCCACGCCCTTGCCGCCGACGAAGCGGAAGAACACGGGCCACAAATGGCCGAGGAAGACGGCGATGGCCACCAGGGCCACGGCCATGTCGCCCACGCCCAGCGCGCCGGCAAAATGGTCGGCCAGGAACACGGCCAGCCAGCCCTTGGCGCCATCGCCCAGCAGGGTCATGATGGCCGCGCCCTTGTTGCCGCTGCGCAGCACGTTGGTGGCGCCCGGATTTTTCGAGCCATAGGTGCGCGGGTCGGCAATGCCGTAGACCTTGCTCATCACCACGGCAAACGATATCGAGCCGAGCAAGTAAGCGGCCACTGTCATTGCCACGGTTGTGATTACTGGATTCATTTCTTCCCTTTATTGTGTTTATTACACCAGCATCGAGGCTGGCGCAGCAGAATATACACCAGCGCCCAGTCCAAGGACAGGGCGGGGACTGGTTTTCTTAATCCTGCAAGGCGCACTGCACCGGCTTGGCTTTCAATAAATCCACGAGTACCTGCGGCGCCAGCGAGACGAGAAAACCGCGCCGCCCGCCATTGATGTAGATGCGCGGCAATTCCAGGATCGATTGCTCCACGTACACGGGCATGGCTTTCTTCGTGCCGAACGGCGAGGTGCCGCCGATCATGTAGCCGGAATGGCGCTGCGCCACGTCGGGCTTGCACGGCTCGACGGATTTGCAGCCGATGGAGCGCGCCAGGTTCTTGGTCGACACCTTGCAATCGCCATGCATGAGCACGATCATCGGCTTGGCCGCCTCGTCCTGCATCACCAGGGTCTTGATCACATCGTGTTCGGGCACGCCAAGTTCGCGCGCCGACACGCTGGTGCCGCCGTGCTCTTCATACGGATACGGGTGTTCTTCGAAGGAAACTTGATGCTTGCGCAGCAACTGCGTCGCCTGGGTTTCGGAAATATGCTCTTTTTTAGCCATGCGTGATACGCTGATCGTTCAGTGAGGAGTGCTAATTATGCAGGAAGAAATCCGCTTTGCCACATTCAATGTCTGCAACCTTGCCCCCGCCGGGGCGAAATTGTATGACAACCTGGAACCGTTGAGCCCGGCGCAATACGCAGCCAAGGCGGAGTGGACGGCGCGGCAGATCGACCTGCTCGACGCCGACGTGATCGGCTTCCAGGAAATTTTCTCGCAAGCGGCCCTGCGCGACGTGCTGTCGCGCACGCGCCATTACCGCGAAGCCACCGTGGCCGGTTACGACGCGATGGATATTGCCGGACGCATGCTGCCCACGGTGGCGCTCGTGTCGCGCCTGCCGCTGGTGGGCGCCGGTGTGGCCTGGGCGGATTTTCCCGCCGGCGTGAGCGTCTCCGCCGAGGACAAGGCCTGCCGCTTCGCCCGCGCGCCCTTGCACGTGCAGGTCATCTTGCCTGGCGGACAGCTCACGGACGTGGTCGTCGTGCACTTGAAATCGCGCCGGCCCGACTACCGCCATGGCGATGGCAACGATGCGGCCGCCTACGCGCTGGCCAACCTGCGCTCGCTGCAGCGGCGCGGCGCGGAGGCCGTGGCCCTACGCGTGCTGGCAAGCGAACTGGGCCATAGCGGCCGTCCCCGCATCGTGCTGGGCGACTTCAACGACATCGCCAATGCCGTCACGACGGCCATCGTCATGGGCGCGGGCGCGCCGTGCGAACCGCATGGTGACATGCCGGAAATGCGCGCGCGCCTGTACGACGCCAACGCCATCCAGCTGCGCCAGGATGCCTTGCGCCACGTGGGCTACACGAATATCCACGACAGCGCCTACATGACGATCGACCACATCCTCGTGTCCGAACATTTTCATCCGGCCTCGCCGCGCGCCATCGGCGTGCTGCAGGAAGTGACGTATCTCAACGACCATCTGCTGCTGGGCTTGCCGCATGCATCCGACCATGGCCAGGTGCTGGCGCGCATCAAGCTGCTGGGAAATATCCATTAACTCATTCACTAATGTAGTAACTTCCCCATAGCACTGCCTTCGACTTGCGCGCTGGCAAAGCGCCCCTGGTATTGCTGGCAGCCCTGCCCCCGCAGATACGCGAGTTGCTGCGCCGTTTCCACGCCTTCGGCGATCACCGTCAATTGCAGCTCGCGCGCCATGGCGATGATGGTGGCGGCGACCGCCGTGTCGGACTCTCCCGCCGCGCCGTCCGCAGCGGCAGGCAGGAACGAGGGGTCGATCTTGAGTTTGTCCACCGGGTAATGGCGCAGATTGGCCAGGCGCGAATAGCCGGTGCCGAAGTCGTCGATGGCCAGCCTGGCGCCCAGCGCGCGCAACTGCGCCAGCACGCCGGCCAAACGTGCGCCGCCCTTCATCAGCAACGATTCCGTCACTTCCAGTTCCAGGCTGGCGGCAGGCAAACCCGACGCGGCCAGCGCTTCTTGTACGCTGAGCAATAAATTATTGTGCAGGCATTGCGCCGGCGACAGATTCACGGCCACTCTCCAGGCATGGCCCGCATCGTGCCAGGCGCGTGCGCGCAGGCAGGCGTGGCGCAGCACCCAGTTACCGATCGACACCATCAAGCCGCATTCCTCGGCCACGGCGATGAAGCGCTCGGGCGGCAGCACGCCCAATTGCGGGTGGCGCCAGCGCAGCAGCGCTTCGGCGCCGAGGATCTGCCCGCTGGCAACATCGAGCGCGGGCTGGAACTCGAGCACGAATTCATCGCGGCCCAGCGCTTCGCGCAAGCCTTGCTCCAGGCTGGCCCGCTCGACGATTTGCGCATTCATTTCGGCATTGAAAAACTGGAAATTGTTGCGCCCGTTTTCCTTCGCGTGGTACATGGCGATGTCGGCGTTGTGCACGAGGGTATCGATGCCGTCGCCATCGCTGGGAAAGATGGCCACGCCGATCGACGTCGACACGTGCAGTTCATATTCGCCCAGCTGGTACAGCTGCGTCACGGCATGCAGCAGGCTGGCCGCCACGTGGGCCACCTGGTCGATGCCGCCCACCTCGGCCAGGATGATGACGAACTCGTCGCCGCCGTGCCGGCTGACCGTATCGACGCCGCGCACGCAGCGCACGAGGCGCCGTGCCACTTCCTTGAGCAGCAAGTCGCCCACGTGGTGGCCCATGCTGTCGTTGATGTGCTTGAAGTGGTCGAGGTCCAGGTACAGGATGGCCAGCATGCTCAGCTTGCGCCGCGCGGCCGCCAGCGCCAGCGACAGCCGGTCCAGCAGCAGCACCCGGTTCGGCAAATCGGTGAGGAAATCGTGCTCGGCCAGGTGGCGCGTGTGTTCCTCGTTCTTCTTGCGCTCGCTGATATCGCTGAGGATGGCCAGGTAATTGCTCAATTGCCCCTGCGGGTCGCGGATGGCCGTCAGCGACAGCCAGGCCGGGTAGCGCCCGCCCGCCTTGCGCTGGCCCAGGATGTCGCCTTGCCAATAGCCGTTCGCCTCGACCTCATCCCACACGTGGTCGAAAAACGCGGGCGCGTCCGGCTCCACGCCGTGCAACACAAAAGGCTTGCCCAGCATATCGTCCAGGCTGTAGCCGCTGATCTCGCTGTACGCGGGATTCATGCTGACGACGCGCTGTTGCGGATCCATCACGACGATGGCTTCGCGCGCATGTTCGACCACCTGTGCCGACAGGTACAGGGCACGCTCGGCGAGTTTGCGCGAGGAAATATCGCGGATCACGGCATAAAACAGATAGGTGTGGTCGAGCGTGACGGACGTGAGCAGCACTTCGCCCCAGAACAGCTCGCCAGTGCATGTCTGATAGCGCCAGTCGTAGCGGCAGTTGCCGTCGGCATGGGCTTGCGCGGCCAGCTGCGTGCCGCGCAACGAGGACAATGCGCCATCGGGCTGGCGCAAGGGCGAAAAGTCGCTGAGGCGGCGCCCCAGCAGCCGTGGCCGGTCTTCGCATCGGAACAGGGCAATGGCGGCCGGATTCGCTTCGGCGATATGCTCGTCGCGCAACAGCAAAATGGCGTCGGCCGATTTCTCGTACAGCTGGCGGAAATTGTCGCCCATCAGCAACAACGCGCCCTGCGCGGCGCCGTCGTGGCCGCCGGCCGTGATGTCGACATCGACGCAGACCACTTGCCGCACACGCCCGGATTGGATGACGGGAAACACGGTGGAGCAGATGCAGCGCGGCGCGGCCCCGTCGGCAGCGAGCTTCCACAGGCGCGTACTGCGCGCCTTGCCGCTTTCCCACACGGCTGCCAGTTCGCCCGCCGCCGCCTCGGCCACGCTGGCGGCGCCGGGCAGCGCGGCGGCCACTGTGGCCCACGGCTGGCCCAGCGCCAATTCGGCCGCCACGCCATACAGGCGCGCCGCGCCAGCGCTCCAGTAGCGCACCATGCCGTCGCGGTCGATGCCGCGCACGGCCAGGCCGGGCGCCTGTTCGATCGCGGCAACGATGATCGACAGCAAATCGAGCGCCTTGCCGGCCGGCCCCGCCTGCGGTTCGGCCGCGGCCAGCAAACGGCCCGGCGACGGGGCGGCTCCGGCAATCCGATCAGACATCAGGCCCCCTGTGGCGCGGCCGCGCGGCAACCGGCGGGCGTATGGCCTGTCCGGTGGCGCAACCATCCCGACCATTCTTGCGCGCCGGCGAATCGGCTTCTTGAGGATGCGCAAGCATCGTGACGCGCATGGCGCGCATGCTGGCCGTGGTCTCCGGTCGCCGTTTTTTGCATTCCAGCCCCGATTTTGTGCAATCTGTCGCATGGCGATGGCGGCCCGGCTTGAATCTTCCTAAAGTGGCAACATGCGCATCGCCGTGAACGGGCGCAGCGGCAGGCGTGCTGTCTGCGGCCGCCACGGTGATGCGCTACCCGAATTCCCCCGGCCTGCCGCAGGCCGGCCGCACCGAGACCTGGCGCCGAACCCCTGCGCCGCTCCTGACTAAAAAACCTATGAAAAACGAGACCCTGCCCCCCGCCTCCCCCCTTGCCGCCACGCGCCGCCGGCGCTGGCGCACGCCCGTCTTGATCCTCGTCGTGCTGGGCCTGGCCGGCGGCGGCTGGACGGTGATGCAGTCGAAGCAGCAAGCCGCCAAGGCGGCCGAGCAGCAGGCGAGCAAGAAGAAGGAGCAGGAAAAGACGCCCGTGCATGAACTGGCGCAGGGCGACGTGGCCGCCATCGATGCGCGCGCCCTCAGTATCAGCCTGCCCCTGTCCGGCTCGCTGGCGCCCGTGACCCAGGCCACCATCAAGGCCAAGGTTTCCGGCGTGATCGAGGCAACGACCTTGCAGGAAGGCCAGCAAGTAGCCAATGGGCAAATCCTCGTGCGCCTGGACGCGGCCGACCAGCGCGCCCGCCTGACGCAGCAGCAAGCCATGCTCGACGAAGCGCAGGCGCGCCTGTCGATGGCGAGCAAGAATGAAGCGAACAGCCAGGCGCTGCTCAAGCAAAAATACATTTCGCAGACGGCTTACGACACGACGCAAAACTCCGTCGACCTGGCGCGCGCCAACGTCAAGTCCGCCGCCGCCATGGTCGACATCGCCCGCATCGCGGTGGCCGACACGGTAATCCGCGCACCGATGGCCGGCATCGTCAGCAAGCGCCACCTGCAGGCCGGCGAAAAAGTCTCGCCCGACATGCCCGTCTACACCATCGTCAACCTGGCGCAGCTGACCCTGGAAGCGCCCGTGCCCAGCGCGGAAATCCCCCGCATCAAGCTGGGCCAGGATGTGCACTTCAAGGTCGACGGCTTCGGCGCGCGCGACTTCGCCGGCAAGGTCACGCGCATCAATCCCACCACCGAGAGCGGCTCGCGCGCCATGCTCGTCTACATCGCCGTCGACAATGGCGATGGCGCGCTGCGCGGCGGCATGTTCGCCAAGGGCAGCATCGTCACCGAGCGCTCGCCCGTGGCGCCGCTGGTGCCCCTGACGGCCGTGCGCAATGAAAAACAGGGCCCCGTCGTGTATGCGCTGGTCAACAACAAGGTCGTCGCCCAGCCCGTCACCCTGGGCTTGCGCAACGAGGATGAAGGCTATGCGGAAGTGACGTCCGGCCTAGTGCCGGGCGCGAAAGTCATCGTCGCCAAGCTCGATGGCGTGAAACCTGGCCACGGCGTGACCTTCGCCGCGCCCGCCGCCGCTCCCGCTCCCGCCGCGCCGGCAGCCGTGCTGGCACGGAAGGACTGAGCCATGTGGATGACCAAAGTCAGTATTCAAAATCCCGTCTTCGCCACCATGGTCATGGTGGCGCTGGTAGTACTGGGCATCTTCTCCTACCGTGGCCTGGGCGTGGAGAGCATGCCCAGCGTGCAGTTCCCGTTCGCCGCCATTGAAGTGAACTACCCGGGCGCCTCGCCCGAAGCCGTGGAAAACGATATCACGCGCCCCATCGAGGACGCCGTCAACACCGTCAGCGGCATCAAGACCATCCGCGCCAACTCGTGGGAAGGACGCGCCGGCGTCTACCTGGAATTCGAGCTGTCGACGAACATGGACAAGGCCATGCAGGACTTGCGCGACAAGGTGGCCCTGGTGCGCCCGCGCTTCCCGAAAGAAGCCAAGGACCCTTTCATCGCCCGCGCCGAAGGCGACAACGAGCGCCCCATCGCCACCATCGTGCTGACCTCCACCGGACATGACCTGCGCGCGCTGTCGACCATGACGGAGCAGATCATCAGCAAGCGCTTCCAGGGCGTGGCCGGCGTGGGGCAAGTCAAGCTGCGCGGCTTGCGCGCGCGCCAGATCCTCATCAGCATGAAGCCGATCGAGCTCAATGCCCAGGGCATCGGCGTCGATGAAGTGATCCGCGCCATCCAGGCCACGAATACCAATTTGCCGGCCGGCTCCATCAGCCATGGCGCGGCCGAGCAATTGGTGCGCGTGGAAGGCAAGATCAAGGATGCGCGCGAATTCGGCAAGATCATCGTCGCGCGCCGCGCCGTCGGCCCCGTCTACCTGGACCAGGTAGCCACCGTCGTCGATGGCGAACAGGAAGAACTGTCGATCTCGCGCATGAACGGCCAGCAGGCCGTGACGATGGAAATCACCAAGGTGCAGGATGCCAACGTGGTGGAAGTGGGCACCGGCATCCTGAAAGTGGCGGCCGCCCTGCAAAAGACCCTGCCGCCCGATATCACTCTGCGGGTGCTCGACGACGAATCGGAACGCGTGCAAAGCCAGCTCAATAACGTCAAGCGCACCATCATCGAAGGCGCCGTGCTGACCATGGTGATCGTCTTCCTGTTCCTGCACTCGTGGCGCTCGACCATCATCACGGGATTGACCCTGCCGATCTCCGTGCTGGCCAGCTTCATCGCCATGAAGGCCTTCGGTTTTACCCTGAACTTTTTGACCCTGATGGCGCTGTCCCTGTGCATCGGCCTGTTGATCGATGACGCCATCGTCGTGCGCGAAAACATCGTGCGCCACCTGGGCATGGGCAAGAACCACTACAAGGCGGCCAACGACGGCACCAATGAAATCGGCCTGGCCGTGATGGCCACCACATTCGCCATCGTCGCCGTATTCGTGCCCGTCGCCTTCATGGACGGCATCATCGGCCGCTTCTTCCTGCAGTTCGGCATCACCGTGGCCGTCGCCGTGCTCGTGTCGCTGTTCGTCAGCTTCACGCTCGACCCCATGCTGTCGTCCGTCTGGCGCGACCCCGTCAAGGACCGCTTCAAATACGTGCCGTGGCTGGGCCGCTTCATGGCCTGGATCGAGACGGGCATCGACCGTCTGCACGTCTGGTATGGCAAGGTGCTGGCCCTGGCCCTGCGCTGGCGCAAGACGACACTGGCCACGGCCGTGGCCCTGTTCACGGGCAGCCTGATGCTCGTGCCCATGATCGGCGGCGAGATGTTCCCCGAGACGGACCAGGGCTGGGTCAACCTGCGCTTCAAGACGCCCGTCGGCTCCAGCCTCGAATATACGGATAGCAAAGTGCGCCAGATCGAAACGGCCCTGAAGGAATTCCCCGAGATCGACAGCCTGGTGGCCAATATCGGCACGCCCGATGGACGCAATGCGGCCGAGGTGAACCTGAAGCTGACGGACATCAAGACGCACAAGCGCCGCTCGCAGCAGGAACTGGAAAAACTGATCCGCGAGCGCCTGGCGCCGATTGCCGGCATCACCCTGTCCGTCGGCCAGCGTCCCATCTTCATCGCCATCCTCGGCACGGACGAAGGCAAGCTCGATGCGGTGGCGCACACGCTGATGGACAAGATGCGCAACATCAAGGGCCTGGCCGACATGGAATACAGCCAGGAAGGCGCCAATCCGTCGACCACCGTGAAGATCAATAACGAACTGGCCAGCGACCTGGGATTGTCGGTGCAGCAGATCGGCAATGCCCTGCGCCCGTTTGTCGCCGGCGACACGGTCAGCCACTGGCTGGCGTCCGACGGACAGAACTACGACGTCAACGTGCAGCTGCCCAAGTTGGGCCGGCAAAAGGTGGCCGACCTGGCCGACCTGTCGCTGGCGTCGAGCAAGCTTGACGCGAACGGCAAGCCCGTCATGATTCCGCTGCGCCAGGTGGTCGACTTCGTGCCGTCATCGAGCCCGCAAGTGCTCAAACGCCAGGCCTTGCAGCGCCGCGTCGCGATCTATGCGGGCGTGCAGGGCCGTCCCGCCGGCGACGTCGACGCCGATGTGCAAAAGGCGATGCAATCGATCGACCTGCCGCCGGGCGTGCGCTTCGACGTGGCCGGCAATGCGCAGCAGATGGCCGAAACCATGGGCGGCGCGATGATGGCGCTGGGGATCGCCGTGATCTTCATCTACCTGGTGCTGGCCTCGCAATTCGGCAGCTTTTTGCAGCCGATCGCTATCATGGTGTCCTTGCCGCTCTCCTTGATCGGCGTGCTGGCTGCATTGCTCATTACGGGCAGCACCTTGAACATCTTCTCCGTGATCGGCTTCATCATGCTCATGGGCCTCGTCACCAAGAATGCGATTCTGCTGGTCGACTTCACCAACCAGCGCCAGCGCGAAGGTCTGGGGCAGTTCGAGGCGCTGATGGAAGCGGGCCAAGTGCGGCTGCGCCCCATCCTGATGACGACCCTGGCGATGGTCTTCGGCATGCTGCCGATGGCCATCGGCATGGGCGATGGCGGCGAATCGCAGGCGCCGATGGGCCGCGCCGTCATCGGCGGCGTGATCACTTCGACCTTGCTGACCCTGGTGGTGGTGCCCGTCGCCTACACCTACCTCGATAGCCTGGGCAAGCGCGCCGCGCGCTTCTTTGGCGGCGGCGAGCATGCCCACGCCGATGCCGACGACGCCAAGGCACACGCCCACTGATCCACCGGTCGCCTTCACCGTCCCCGCATTGGCGGGGACGACGCGGCGGCTTCCTGAAGAGAGCTTCAGTTGACCAAAGCAGCCCCACTGGCTAGACTGTCCCCGTTATCAATGATATGGAGTGACTCGTGGGTGCTTGTTCCAGTGACAGTAGTCGATTGACCATCGGCGATCGGCCTTAGGCAAGACGCGCGCATTCCGCCCGCCTTGCCCTCGGCAAGGTGCGGTTTTACCAGCGGCAGTATTCTCTCGCCGCCACTTCCCCCTCTTCGTTCCACCGTTGTCGTCTGCTGCCCCAATCCGGGCGGATAGTCTTCGCCTTATGCACTCGCCTGTTCCTCCCCAGCCGGGAGAAATAATGGTGGTATTTGACTTTGCGCTGCGCGTTGCCGCGGCATTGACCCTGGGCGCCATGATCGGCGCCGAACGCCAGCTGCGCCAGCGCATGGCGGGCCTGCGCACGAACGCGCTGGTGTCCGTCGGCGCCTCGCTGTTCGTGATGGTTTCCGTGCTCGAAGGCGATGCCTCTGGCCATATGCGCATCGCCGCGCAGGTGGTGTCAGGCATCGGCTTTCTGGGCGCCGGCGTCATCATGCGCGAAGGCATGACGGTGCGCGGCTTGAACACGGCCGCCACCCTGTGGTGCTCGGCAGCCATCGGCATCCTGTGCGGCCTGGGGTTTGCGCTGGAAGCGGCCATCGGCACGGGCTTCGTGCTGATCGCCAACCTCGTGCTGCGCCACCTGGCGCAGCGCATCAACGCGCACGGCAGCGAAGCGGGCATCGAGACGGAAAGCATCTACCGCGTGACGGCCGTATGCGAGGCGGAGCAGGAAGTCCAGGTGCGCAAGCTGATGCTGCGCTTGATCAGCGGCATGCCGGCCCTGATGCTGCAATCCTTGCACAGCGAGGATGCCGCGCACGCGGGACGCATCGAAGTGCGGGCCGACTTGCTCACGCCCTTGTCCAGCCTGGGATTGCTGGAGCAGATCGTCAGCCAGGTGAGCCTGGAAGGCAGCGTCTCGGCCGTGCGCTGGGCGCTCGTGAACAACGCGGAATTTGTCGCTGAGCGAGGTGTGTGATGAAAAAGTTCTTCCTTTGGTTTGCCAAACGTGGGCCGGCTGTCGCCACCTACCGCCTGACCGTCACCTGCCCTGCGGCGCAAGCGGACCACGTCGTGCGCCTGCTGCTGGCCGAACTGAAAGGCGCGGGCCTGGCGCCGTCGCAAATGCTGCGCAGCTGGGACGAAGCCAGGCAGGTGGTGCAGCTGATCGCCACGGTGCTGTGCCAGGCCGTGCAGCGCGCCGTGCTGGTGCGCTTCGTCAACCGCGCGGGCGCCTGGCCGCAAGTGCGGCAAGTGCGCTGGGAAGGCGTCGCGCCCTCAATCTGACGCCGGCAGGCGCATGAGGAACAGCGCGCCGCCTTGCGGGCGGTTCTGCGCCTCGATACTGCCGCCGTACGCGTGCACGATGGCTTGCGACAGGGCCAGGCCCAGGCCGAAACCGGGCGCCTCGCCCGCGCGCGCCTGCGCGCCCCGGTAAAAGCGCTCGAACAGATGCGGCAAGTCTTCCACGCCGATGCCCGGCCCCGCGTCCGCCACGCCGACAATCGCATGCGCGCCATCGCGCGCCACATGCACGGCGATGACGCTGTCGGGCGGCGAAAACTTGACGGCGTTATCGAGCAGATTGGCCAGCACCAGATCCACGGGACCGGCCGCCACGCGCGCCTGCACGGCCACACTGTCATCGAAGATGATGCGGATGCCGCGCTGCGCCGCCGCCTTTTCCAGGCGCTGCGCGGCCGCCCGCACGAGGGGATTGAGCGCGATGGTTTCCACGGCATTACGCTCCTGGCCCACGTCCAGGCGCGTGAGCATCAACAGTTCTTCCACCAGGGTCGTCAGCCGCTGCACTTCATCGAGGCAGGACGCCAGCGCATCGACATACTCGGGCGCTTCGCGCGGGCGGCGCAGGGTGATTTCGATTTCCGTGCGCAGGCGCGACAGGGGTGAACGCAATTCGTGCGAGGCGTCGGCCGTGAAGCGGCGCTGCGCATCGTAGCCGTCCTCCAGGCGGTCCAGCATGGCGTTCAGGGTGTCGACCAGGCGGCCGATTTCATCGTGCGTGCCGGGATGGGGCAGGCGCTGGTGCAGGCTGGCTTCGCCGATCGAATGCGCCTGGTCCACCACGTCATCGATGGCGCCTAGCACGCGGCGCGTGAGCATTTCGCCGGCCAGCCCCACGGCCGCCAGCAAGGCCAGCGCCATGGCGCCAAACAGCACGGTGGCCGCGGCAAGCACGTGGTTGGTGTCGTCGAGCGAACCGGCCACCTGCACGGCCAGGCCCGCGCCGGACGAGGGCACGGGGATCGACACCATGCGCAGCGGCTCTTCGCCGAACTTGGGCAGGGTCTCGAAGACGGTCTCGCCGGCCGCCAGGCGCGCCAGCAGGGCGGACGGCGCGGGCAGCTGCGCCGCCTCCAGGTTGCGGCTGCGGGCCAGCACGCGGCCTTCGCCATCGATGATCTGCACCAGGCGATCGAGCCGTGTCAACGACGGCGGCGCCAGTCCCGGCGCCACCTCGTGCACCTGCACGGGCTGGCGCGGCGCGGCCGGCAGCATAGCCATTTCCGTCTCGCCCAGTGCCAGCAGTGCCGCATCGAGCTGGCCGTGCACGGCGCGCGACAAGCCCCAGTAGCCGGCCAGCGCCGTGCAGGCGACGATGGCGAGGATGACGGCCAGATGCACCAGCAATAGGCGTTTGCGAAAGCTAGCCACCGTTGTTTTCCGCCAACCGGAAACCGCGGCCGCGCACCGTATGGATCAAGGGCGGCAAGCCCGGCGCATCCACTTTTCCCCGCAGGTTGCGCACGTGGACATCGATCAGGTTATCGATGCCGATCAGGTCCGCCTGCCAGATCTGTTCGGCCAGGCGCGCGCGGCTGACCACCTCGCCCGCCTGGCGCAGCAGGATCAACAGAATCGCGTATTCCTTGGGAGTGAGCACCAGAGGCGCGCCGGCCCGCGTCGCCTGGTGGCTGACGGGATCGAGTGTCAAATCGGCGAGCGCCAGCACCAGCGGGCGGCTGATGTCGGAGCGGCGCAGCAAGGCGCGGATGCGCGCCAGCAGCTCCTCGAATTCGAACGGCTTGGTCAGGTAATCGTCGGCGCCCGTGTTCAGGCCCGCCACCCGGTCGGCCGTGGCGTCGCGCGCCGTGAGCATCAGCACGGGCGTCTGGATGCCGCGCGTGCGCAGGTCGCGGCAAAAGTCGATGCCCTGCTTGCCCGGCAACATCCAGTCCAGCACGATCGCATCGTAGTCGACGGCGTAGCTTTCATCCTCGCCCTCTTCCGCGCTGTGCGCCACATCGACGACAAAACCTTCTTCCTGCAAGCCGCGGGCCAGCAGACGCGCCGCCTTGCGGTCGTCTTCCACCAGGAGGATTCTCATGCCTGCCTTTCGCGTCGCGCCTTGTTTTCCATGCTGGCATTTTACCGCGCCGCAGCGTGCGCACACGGAACCTGAAGAATGATTCAGGCGTTCTTGGGCGCTTCTTCAGGAGCACATTGCTATGCTTTCCCGGCGCTGTAGTGACGCTGCCTGCGCCACCTGCGCCCCTCTCTTGCCCGCCTGGGCACGGCATCCACGCATGCCCCATCACCATCAATAACAAGGAAACACGGGATGAACACGACCACCCGCAACGCCCTGGGCGCCAGCTGCGCCCTCGCTCTCGCCTGTTCGGCCCTGGCCGGCTGCGCCAAGCCGACAGCGGCAGCCACGCCGCCCGCCCAGGCCATGCACCTGGATGATGGCAGCATCGCCGTCGACAAGATGTCGCCGCTGCGCCAGCGCCTGCAGATCGCCGCCGTGCAGGAACAGGAGATCGCCACGCAGACGCAGGCGCCCGGCAGCATCGAGGCGATGCCGGAAAAGCTGGTGAAAATCACGCCGCCGCTGGCAGGCCGGATCACGCGCTTGCAGCGTTCACTGGGCGACAGCGTGAAGGCGGGCGAACCGCTGTTCACGCTCGATTCGGCGGAACTGAGCGCCGCCTACGCGGACGACAGCAAGGCCAAGTCCATCCTGCTGCAGGCGCGCCAGGAACTCGAGCGCCAGAAGACGCTGTTCGATGCGGAAATCGCCGCGCGCAAGGAGTACGAAGCGGCGCAGGCCGCCTTTGCGCAGGCCGGCAGCGATGCCCAGGCCAGCGCCGACAAGCTGGCCCAGTACGGCGCCGGCGCGCGCGGCACCCGCCGCGACTATGTCTTGCGTTCGCCCATCGCCGGCACCGTGATCGCCATGGAAGGCGCCCAGGGCGGCTACTGGAACGATATCAACGCACCCGTCATGACGGTGGCAGACCTCTCCACCGTGTGGCTGTCGGCCAACGTGGCCGAGCGGGACCTGGCGCAGGTGGCCGTGGGACAAACGGCCAGCATCACCGTCGACGCCTGGCCCGGGAAGGCTTTCGAGGGCAAGGTCGCCTATGTCGGCGCCGTGCTCGATCCCGAGACGCGCACGGTGAAGGTGCGCGTGGCCATCGACAACCGCGCCGGCGCCTTCAAGCCGGGCATGTTCGCCCACGCGGGATTCGCCGGCGCCAGCCGCCGCGCCCTGCTCGTGCCCGCGTCCGCCGTGCTGCAAAGCGGACCATCGACGCGCGTGATGGTGGAACGCAGCCCGCTGGTATTCACGCCGCGCACGGTGCAGGTGGGCGCCAACCATGGAGACCAGGTGGAAATCGTCTCGGGCTTGCGCGCGGGTGAACGCATCGTCGTCAAGGAAGGAGTGCTGCTCAATGATTGACCGTTTCATCGCCACCTGCTGCCAGCGGCGCGGCATCGTCTGGCTCGTGCTGCTGTTCGTTGCCGCCTATGGCGTCTATTGCTGGAAGCAGCTGCCCATCGAAGCCTATCCCGACATCGCCGACGTCACCTCGCAAATCGTCACGCAGGTGCCGGGGCTGGGCGCCGAGGAAATCGAGCAGCAGATCACGATTCCATTGGAACGGGCCCTGCTCGGTACGCCCGGCATGCACGTGCTGCGCACGCGCAGCCTGTTCGCGCTGTCCTTGATCACGGTCGTGTTCGAGGATGGCAGCGACGGCTACTTCACGCGCGAGCGGCTGCAGGAACGCCTGGCCAGCGTGAACCTGCCCTACGATGCCAAGCCGGGGCTCGATCCCTATACCTCGCCCACGGGCGAGATCTACCGCTACACGCTGGAATCGACAACACGGTCTTTACGCGAACTGTCCGAGCTGCAGTTCTGGACCGTGATCCCCCGCTTGCAGCAGGTGCGCGGCGTGGCGGACGTCAGCAATTTCGGCGGCCTGACAACGCAGTTCATGCTGGAACTCGATCCCGCAAAGCTGGACAGCTACGGCTTCTCGCTGGCGCAGGTCAAGGACGCCATCAATGCCAACAACATCAGCGGCGGCGGCAGCGTGATCGACCGCGGCCAGCAATCGTACGTGGTGCGCGGCGTGGGCTTGCTGCATTCGCTCGACGACATGGGCAACGTCGTCGTCAGCAGCAGCAAGGATGGCGTGCCCGTGCTGGTGAAGGATCTGGGCAAGCTCGCGTACGGCAACGTGGAGCGGCGCGGCATCCTCGGCAAGGACGACAAGCCCGACACCATCGAAGGCATCACCCTGCTGCTCAAGGATTTCAATCCGTCCGAAGCGCTGGCCGGCATCCATGCGGCCGTGGACGACTTGAACGCCAACGTGCTGCCGAAGGACGTCAAGATCGTGCCCTACCTGGACCGCAGCTCGCTGATCGACGCTACCTTGCACACGGTGGGATTTACCTTGGGCGAAGGCATGCTGCTCGTCGCCCTCGTGCTGCTGCTGTACCTGGGCAGCCCCCGCGCGGCCGCCATCGTCGCGCTGACGATTCCGCTGGCCCTGCTGATCGCCTTCATCTTCATGCACCACTTTAAAATTCCCGCCAATTTGCTGTCCTTGGGCGCGATCGACTTCGGCATCCTCGTCGATGGTTCCGTGGTGGTGCTGGAAAACATGCTGCGCCGCCGCGAACGGGATCAGGAGCGGCCCCTCAGCCTGCAGGACGCCATCGACGCGACCCTGCAAGTGGCACGTCCCATCATGTTCGGCATGGCCGTCATCATCGCCGCCTATCTGCCACTGTTCGCCTTCCAGCGCATCGAATACAAGCTGTTTTCGCCGATGGCGTATGCGGTGGGCGCCGCGCTCGTGGGCGCGCTGGTCGTGGCGCTGGTGCTGATCCCGGGCATGGCCTGGCTGGCCTTGCGCAAGCCGCGCCGCATGCCACACAACCGCGCGCTGGACACGCTGGCGGGCGCGTATGGCCGCTTCCTCGAGCGCATGGTGGGCAAGAAGCGCTGGGTGGCGATGGTGTGCGCAGGATCGCTCGCAGCGCTTGCCATCCTGGGCGGCAGCATCGGGCGCGACTTTTTACCGTACCTCGATGAGGGCTCCTTGTGGCTGCAGGTGCAGATGCCACCCGGGATCACGCTCGACAAGGCATCCGAAATGGCCAGCGAACTGCGGCGCGCCGCGCTGGAATTCCCGGAAGTGTCGACCATCGTCACGCAGACGGGGCGCAACGACGACGGCACCGATTACTGGACGCCGTCGCACATCGAAGCGAGCGTGGGGCTGCATCCGTACAAAAGCTGGAAGTCCGGCATGAGCAAGCAGCAGCTGATCGCGAAAATGAATGCACGCTTCGCACGCATGCCGGGTATCACCGTGGCCTTCATGCAGCCGATGATCGATGGCGTGCAGGATAAATTGTCGGGCGCGCACAGCGACCTGACGGTGAAAATCTTCGGCAACGATCTCGATGAAGTGCGCGCCATCGCCGGCAAGGTGGCCAATGTTTTGAAAACCGTCCACGGCGCCTCCGACGTGGCCGTGGACGTGGAGCCGCCCTTGCCCAACCTGAAGGTGGAACTGGACCGCGCGAAGGCGGCGCGCTACGGCATCAATGCGGCCGACGTGGCCGACCTGATTGCCACCGGCATCGGCGGCGCGCCCATCGGCCAGGTGTATGTGGGCGAGAAAAGCTACGACATCGCCGTGCGCTTTCCGCCCGCCACGCGCTCCAGCCCGGACGCCATCGCCAGCCTGAAGCTCACGGCAGCCAACGGTGCGAAGGTCCCGCTGGCGCAGGTGGCCACCATCAGCACCACCTCGGGCGAGAGCGTGATCGTGCGCGAAATGGGGCGGCGCCACATCATCGTGCGTCTCAACGCCCGCGGGCGCGACCTGGCGGGCTTCCTGGCTGAAGCGCGCCCGCTGGTGGCGCAAACCGTGGCAGGCGAGCACCAGCGCATCAGCGTCGAATGGGGCGGCCAGTTCGAAAACCTGCAGCGCGCGCAAAGCCGTTTAGCCCTGATCCTGCCGATGACCCTGGGCGCCATGTTCCTGCTGCTGTTTGGCCAGTTCCGCAACCTGCGCCAGCCCGCGCTGGTCTTGCTGGCCGTGCCGCTGGCCATGCTGGGCGGCCTGGCCGCGCTGCACCTGCGCGGCATGACCTTGAATGTGTCGAGCGCCGTCGGCTTCATCGCCCTGTTCGGCGTGGCCGTCCTGAATGCCGTGCTGATGCTGGCGCAGATCAACCGCTTGCGCAGCGACGAGGGCAAGAGCTTGCGCGACGCCGTGCTCGAAGGCGCGCGCGACCGCATGCGCCCCGTGCTGATGACGGCCACCGTGGCCGCCCTGGGCCTGACGCCGGCCATGCTGGCGACGGGCCTGGGCAGCGACGTGCAGCGCCCGCTGGCGACCGTCGTCGTGGGCGGCCTGGTGACGGCCACTGCCCTCACCCTGCTGCTGTTGCCAGCCCTGTATTACCTGATCGAGGCGCACCTGCAAAAACGCCAGACGCATACCGAAGGAGAACCCCATGACACGTTTTAATGTACTGCTGGCGGCCTGGCTGATCGCGCCCGGCGCCTTTGCCACGCCCTTGAGCTTTGACACTTACCTGTCCGCCGTGGAAAGCCACAGCCTGGAACTGCGGGCGCAGCAGGAAGGCATCGTCTCGGCCAAGGCCGGCATCGGCATCGCCGGCTTGCGTCCCGACCCGGAGTTCACTCTGGGTGCCACGCGCGAAACCGTGCGCAGCGCCGAGCACCGTCCCGTCACGTGGAACCCGGCCATCAGCATGGCCATCGAGACGGGCGGCAAGCGCGCCGCGCGGTTAAAAGCGGCGCACAGCAGTGTCGCGCTGGCCGAGGAAACGGTGGCCGGCTTCAAGAGCGAGCTGTATGGCACGGCCGCCGCCGCGTTCACGGAAGCGTGCCGCACGCGCGACGTCGCAGCGCGCAAGGAGCAGACCATGGCGGCCTTGTCGAAAGTGGTCGAGGCGAACGCCGTGCGGCGCAAGGCGGGCGACGTGGGCGGCATCGAGCTGCTGCAGTCGCGCGTGGAACGCGACCAGTTCCAGGCCGAGGTGGCGCAGGCGCGCAGCGAGGCGGACAGCGCCATGCTGAATTTGTCGCCGCCCTTGGGGCGCCAGTTCGATGCGCTGTTTCCGGACGCGCAGCTGGCGTGCGACTTCGCCGCGCATGCCGACAAGGATGCAAAGGTGCTGGTGCCGCAGGCGCTCGAGGCCCGCAGCGACGTGCGCATCGCCCGCGCCACCGTCGACAATCTGCGCGACGGCGCGGCCCTCGTGCGCGCCAACCGCGCCGTCGATCCGACCGTCACCGTGGGCCTTGCCGCCGCGCGCGGCTACCATGACGGCATCGATGGCAGCGGCAATCCCGTCGAAGGCGCGGCCCGCTCGCGCGCCCTGTCCATCTCGCTGGCCATTCCCATCCCCCTGTCGCGGCGCGACACGGGCGATATCGTGCAGGCGGAAGCAAGTGTCACGCAGGCGATGCTGGCCTTGCGCCAGGCGGAACTGACGGTGGAAACGCAGGTGCGCACGGCGCAGCGGCAATTGCGTTCGGCGCAGGACAGGCTGGCGCGCTACCGCGACGGCGTGCTGGTCGATGCGCAAAAGGTGGTCGATGGCATGCGCCTGTCCTACTTCAGCGGTAATGCGTCGCTGCTGGAATGGCTGGCGGCGCAGCGTTCGGCCGATGAAGCCTACCAGGGCTATGTGCAGGCGCGCGCCGATGCGGCCATCGCCAGCACGCAGCTGCAACTGGCGATCGGCCAGCGGCCGAGCTTGTAGCGGGGAGAAAGTAGAACGAGGAGTTACCGGCGCGGCGATGGTGCCGCACCGGTCGTCAAGCATGGGGAATTACTGGGGCTGGGCAGGCGCGTCGGTAGCGTCGTCCGCATCGTCCGCTTCGGGCTCTTCACCCTCGGCACCCTCTTCACCTTCGGCCGGCTTCGGATTGTTCTTCGCTTCCAGCTTGCGCCTGGCTTTTTCCTCGGCTTTCTTCTTCTTTTCCAGCTCTTTTTGCCGTTTTTCGTATTGGAAATTTGTCTTGGCCATTTACTACCTCTTTAGTTTTTAGATGTTACAGATAAGCATATAAGGCACATTATGACGTAGTTGGAGCAAACACCAAATGTTTAGCCGCGCGGATGATGCTGCGCATGCAGCAGTTTCAGCCGTTCGCGGGCCACATGCGTGTAAATCTGCGTGGTGGAAATATCGGAGTGTCCCAGTAACAATTGCACAACACGCAAGTCCGCCCCATGGTTGAGCAAATGGGTGGCGAACGCATGGCGCAGCGTGTGCGGCGACAGCGGCGCCGTGATGCCGGCGCTCAGCGCATGTTTCTTGATGATGACCCAGAACATTTGCCGCGTCATGGCGCCCCCGCGCCGCGTGACGAACAGCGCGTCGTCCATTTGCCCGTCGAGGATGATGCCGCGCGCCTCCTTCAGGTAGCGCTCGATCCACAGCCGCGCCTGTTCACCGAACGGCACCAGCCGCGTCTTGCTGCCCTTGCCCGTGATACGCAGCACGCCATCGTTGAGGCTCAGTTCCACGGATTTCAAGTCCACCAGTTCCGACACGCGCAAGCCGCTCGCATACATGAGTTCGAGCATCGTGCGTTCGCGCAGGCCCAGCGGCGTGCTCACGTCGGGCGCCGCCAGCAGCGCTTCCACCTGCGCTTCGCTCAGGGTATGCACGAAGCGCGCGGGCTGTTTGGCCGAGACCATCTTCAGGCACGGGTCGGCGGCGATATGCTTGTGCCGCAGGGCCAGCTGGTAAAACCGCTTGAGCACGGACAGGCGCCGGTTCGACGACGTCGCCTTGCTCTCGTCGTGGCGGGCAGCGAAATACGCCTCGATGTCGGCCGTGGACACCTCGTACAGGCCCTCGCGCCCGGGCCGCGCCACTTCCAGCCAGCGCGCAAACAGCCGCATGTCGCGCCGGTAGGCATCCAGCGAGTTTTTCGACAGGCCGTCTTCCAGCCACAGGCTGTCGCAGAATTCATCGATCAGGGTAGCGTTGTCGGGCGCCAGCAGGCTGTTCATCATAGATAAGCCGCCACGCCTTCATGCGCCAGCAGCCAGCGCTTGACGCCCAGGTGGAAACCCGTCGCATCGTCGTGATGGGCAAAGCCGCCCAGGCCGCCAGCGGCCGTGACCCGGTGGCAAGGGATCACCACGGGAAACCAGTTGGCGCCGCAAGCCTGGCCCACGGCGCGCGGTGCCGAGCCGATCAGGCGCGCCACGTCGCCATACGTGCGCACCTGGCCGCGCGCAATGCCGCTGATCGCCGCCCACACCCGTTGCTGATAGGCGCTGCCCGAAGCGGCCAGCGGCAGGTCGAAGACGTAATCAGGATCGCGGAAATAGCGCGCCAGTTGCTGGCAGGCCCGCTCGGAGACGGCATCCTGCGCGTCTTTCTCGTCAAAGTGCGGCGGCAGATAGACCAGTTCGCATACCTGGCCATCCTGCGCGCGCACGCCCATGGCGCCGAATGGCGCGGCCACGATGGCGCTGAACAGTTCACTGCCCTGTTGTTTTTTCATCTGCTGATCATTATTCAAGTGTGGCATATATGCAACCTGCCGGCGCGGGAAACGACGCCACGGGAATTATGCACCGACTTTGGGCGCGCCGGCGGACGTTTCCTGCGCACGAAAAAAAAGCGCACCAGTCGGTGCGCTTCAAATATTGCTTCACGTTCCCGGTCGTTTGGGTCCGCCGGTGCCGGCTTGTGGCCGCAGACAGCTATGACTCAACAACTTCTGTGAAACGTGTGTCTCCTCAATATATCCCCGGTATCAATACCGTTTTTATAGACCACTCCCCCACTAACCTTGTTGCCAATTCTGTATTTCAGCCTTGCTACCGGGGCGCATATGCATATACGTGTTTCCCCTTAAGGCTGCCCATCATAGCGCATTTATTCGGCCGGATCGACTTTTTTTGCACCATGACGGGGACAACTGTTTTAGTTGTAAATTAAATTTGGCAGCCACAGCGAGATTTGTGGTACGTAGGTGATCAGGCCCAGGAAGGCCAGCATCGTCAGCAGCCACGGCATCACGGCCACGGTCAGCTCCGAAATGCCCATCTTCGTGATGCCGGACGCCACGTACAGGTTCAAGCCCACGGGCGGATGGCACATGCCGACCTCCATGTTGACCACGATCAGGATACCGAAGTGCACGGGATCGATGCCCAGCTTCATGGCGACGGGGAACAGAATAGGCGCCATGATCAGCACGATGGACGACGGTTCCATGACGTTACCAGCCAACAACAGCAGCACGTTGACCACCAGCAGGAAGCTGATCACGCCCAGGCCCTTGCCCGTGATCCATTCGGCCATCGCTTGCGGGATGTTTTCACTGGTCATCAGGAACGAGAACAGCACGGCATTCGTGATGATGTACAACAGCATCGCCGACATGGCGGCCGAATCGAGCAAGACCTTGCCCACCTGCTTGATCTTCAAGTCCTTGTAGACGAAGACGGCGATGATGAAGGCGTACACGGCAGCCATGGCGGCCGCTTCCGTCGGCGTGAAGGCGCCCGAATAGATGCCGCCCATGACGATGACGATCAGCAGCAGGCCCCAGGCGCTCTTCTTGAACGTGACGAAGCGCTCGCCCCAGCTGGCCTTTTTCATGCGCGGATAGTTGTGCTTGCGCGCCAAAAACCACGTCGTCAGGCCCAGCAGCATGGCCAGCATCATGCCGGGAATCACGCCGGCCATGAACAGCTTGCCCACCGAGGTATTCGTGCTGACCGAATACATCACCATCACGATCGACGGTGGAATCAAAATGCCCAGCGCGCCCGAGGTGGTGATGACGCCGGCGCCGAAACCGCGCGGATAGCCCTGCTTGACCATGGCCGGCAGGATGATGGAGCCGATCGCCACCACGGTGGCGGGGCTGGAACCGGACACGGCCGCAAACAGCGCGCACGCCATCACGCCGGCCAGCGCCAGGCCGCCATGCCAGTGGCCGACCATGGAGCTGGCGAAGTTGATCATGCGCCGCGCCACCCCGCCATGCGTGAGGAAGTTACCGGCCAAAATGAAGAACGGGATGGCCATGATCTCGAATTTCTCGATGCCCGTGAAAATCTTCAGGGCCACCGATTCGATGGGCACGCTGGTCATAGTAAACAGGAACGTCAGTACCGTCAGGCCCAGCGAAATGGAAATCGGCATGCCGGTCAGCATCAGCGCCAGCAGCAACACAAAAATGATCAGCGCGTTCATGCCTTGGCTCCTTTTTCTTCAGCCGTCAGTTCGTCTTCCAGGCCCTCGACGTGCGAGTGGTCGTGTTTCGGCAAGGCGCCCGTCTTGATGAAATGCACCATCACTTGCAGGAAGCGGAAGCACATCAGGTAGGAACCGAGCGGCACGGCCAGGTACACCAGCCACATGGGGATTTCCATGTCGGCCGACGTCTGGTCCGTGTGGCCGATCGACCACACGAAGCTGGCACCCAGGGTCCCCACGATGCCCGTAAACAGGGCGCCGGCACCGAGGCCGAAGACGATGAAGCGGTCGCGCCAGCGCGGGTTCATGCGGTTGATCAGCACATCGACGCCCACGTGGATGCCCGTGCGCACGCCATATGCGGCGCCGAACTTGGCCATCCAGACGAACATGTAGATACACAGTTCCTGGGCCCAGCTGGTATTGATTTGAATCAGGAAGTCTTGCAGGCCCGGTATCGGCAGGCCCGCCAGGTAGCGGTGCACGACCGCAACGAAGATGATGAAGGTGGCCGCGCCCATCAGGGTCGCGATCAGCCACTCTTCCAGGTGATCCAGAAATTTCATGGTGGACTTTCAAAGAATGCGGGTACGCTGGCACCCGCGCAGGACGCGCAGGTGCCGTTGCTACAGAAAGACAGGGATGCCCCTGACAGCCGCGCCGGGTGGCGCGGCCAGCGCGCTTACTTCGCGCTTTCCTTGTTGATTGCCGAGATCAGATCCTTGCCGATGCGCGCTTCCATGGCCTTCTGCACGGGCGCCAGCGCCTTGCGCCACTCGGCCTGTTCCTGCACCGTCAGGGTATAGATCTGCGTCTTGCCCGCTTTCTTGATGGCCTCGAGGGCCTGGTCGTTGTCGCGCTGGGCGATGGCTTTTTCAAACGTGGTCGCCTCGCGCATGGCTTTTTCCAGCTGGCCGCGTATATCGGGCGGCAAGCCATCCCAGAATTTCTTGTTGACGATGACGGCATAGCCCAGGTAGCCATGGTTCGACACGGTCACGTGCTTTTGCACTTCATGCATCTTTTGCGTGTACATATTCGATGGCGGATTTTCCGTGCCGTCGACCACGCCCGTCTGCAGCGCCTGATACACTTCCGAGAAGGCCAGCACTTGCGGATTGGCGCCCAGCGCGCGCATTTGCGCGTCAAGTACCTTCGACGACTGGATGCGCATTTTCAGGCCCTTGAAGTCGGCCGGCATGTGCAGCGGCTTGTTGGCCGACATCACCTTGAAGCCGTTGTCCCAGTAAGCCAGGCCCGTGATACCCTTGGGTTCCAGTTTTTTCAGCAGGCTCTTGCCGATTTCGCCTTCGGTGACGTTGTACAGCGCCGTCTTGGTGGGGAAGATGTAGGGCAGGTCGAACGCTTCGAATTCCTTCACGCCCAGCGGGCCGAACTTGGCCAGCGACGGCGCCAGCATCTGCACGGCGCCCAGCTGCAACGCTTCGAGTTCTTCCTTGTCCTTGTACAGCTGGCTGTTCGGGTACAGTTCGATCTTGACCTTGCCGTTCGTGGCTTTTTCGGCCAGCTGCTTGAAGCGCTCGGCGGCCTGGCCTTTCGGCGTGTCGGTCGCCACGACGTGGCTGAACTTGATAACGATGGGGGCTTGCGCGTAAGCGTGGACGCCGGCGGTGGCGCCAATGGCCGCGCACAGCGCGACGAACATGGTTTTCATCTGCATTTTTGTCTCCTGAGTGGTTTTTTAAAAAACTTTATTATTTGTCTACTTGAATATTGTGCCAAAGAAACTGCTTCGGCTATTGTGGTTAACCACAATAGCCGGTTCCCGATAAGCCGCTACCCTGCCAGCCATGCCGACTCCCCCCACCCTTGCGCGCCGCTTCAAGCTATCGAGCCCGATGCGCTGGCTGCTGCCCGTCATCCTGCTGCTGCTGTTCCTGTCCATCCTGTTCTGGCTGCCCTGGCAGGCGCGCCAGATGGAGAGCAACGAGCGCCAGGAGCAGCTGATCGCCGATACGCTGTGGGTGGAGCAGACCATCCGCTTCCAGCTGGCGCGCAACGAGGAAAGTCTGTTCAACCTGGGCGTGGACATCGCCAGCGGCTCGCTGGGCGCGGAAAAAGTGCACGAACGGCTGCAGCAGATGTTGCGCAATGGCCGCGAATTGCAGCGCGTGCTGTGGCTCGACACCAGCGGCAAGGTGCTGGCCACCAGCGACAACAGCCTGCCGCACGCGCTGTCGTTTTCTCCGGCCTCGCTGACGGCGGCCGACAATGCGCGCCGTTTGCACCGGGGCCAGTATGCCCAACCTTCGCAGCAGACGGGCTTTCCCGACGCGCCGCCGGGCGCCATGCTGATGGATTACCACCAGCCCCTGTTCGATGGCCAGCGCTATGTGGGCAGCCTGGTGGCCACCTACCAGATCAGCAGCCTGCTCGATGAAATGGTGCCGTGGTGGTTTGCGCAGGATAACCAGATTTCGCTGATCGACCGCGACGACAAGGTGCTGGCGCGGCGCGCCGCCGCCGGCCCCGGCCACGGCGTGTACACGCACAAGCGCGCGCTCGACGTGCCCGGCGCCAGCATCACCCTGTTTACCGACAGCGTGAAAAGCCAGCCCAAGCTGCTGCCCAATCTGCTGGTCGGCTCCGTCATCGCCCTGTCGCTGGGTTTGCTGTGGAGCTTGCTTGCCCTGTGGCGGCATATTTCGCGCCGCCTGGTGGCCGAAGGCGCGCTGCGCCAGCAGATGCTGTTTCGCACGGCGATGGAAAACTCGCTGGTGACGGGCATGCGCGCGCGCGACCTGGAAGGCAGGGTCACGTATGTGAATCCCGCGTTTTGCCAGATCGTCGGCTATCCGCCCGAGGAAATCCTCGGACGCCTGCCGCCCATGCCCTACTGGGTGCCCGAAGCGCTGGAGGAATACCAGCAGCGCTTCGTCAAGGCCCTGGCCGGCAATCCCACGCCGCAGTTCGAAACCTATTTCCAGCGCCCGGACGGCACGCGCGTGCCCGTGCTGATATTCGAGGCGCCCTTGGTGGACAAGAACGGCCAGCAGACGGGCTGGATGGGGTCCGTGCTCGACATCTCGGACCGCAAGCGGGTCGAGGAACTCAATCGCCAGCAGCAGGAAAAGCTGCAAACGAGCTCGCGCCTGGCCACCATGGGCGAGCTGGCGTCGATGCTGGCGCACGAATTGAACCAGCCGCTGGCGGCCATTTCCAGCTACACGACGGGCGCCTTGAATTTGATCCGCCGCGCCATCGACCATGACGCCCCCGTCGATCCGGGCACCTTGAAGCCGGCGCTGGAACAGGCCAGCGCGCAGGCGCAGCGGGCCGGCCAGATCATCCGCAGCGTGCACGATTTCGTGCGCAAGAGCGAGCCGCAGCGCCAGGATATCGCCATCCGCACCCTGATCGACGGCATCCGCGCGCTGATCGACCTGCAGGCGCGCAAATACTATGTCACCATCCAGGAAGAGCTGCCGCCGGACCTGCCGCTGCTGCGCGCCGACCCCGTGATGATCGAACAAGTGCTGCTGAACCTGACGCGCAACGCCATCGAGGCCATGCAGGATGCGGCGCCGGGACGGCGTATCATGCGCCTGCGGGCCAACCACGACGCGCAGCAGGGCATGGTGACGGTTGACGTGATCGACCATGGCCATGGCATTCCCCAGGACGTGGCCGAGCGGCTGTTTTCGCCGTTTTTCTCGACCAAGTCCGAAGGCATGGGCATGGGCCTGAACATCTGCCGCACCGCCATCGAATTTCACGGCGGCGCGCTGACCTTCGGCGCCAACCCCGCCGGAGGAACGATCTTTACCTTCAGCGTGCCGGCCGCGCCAAGCACGCCGCACTAACGAATAACTAATAACGCATAACGACAAGCCGGAGACCCCATGCTACACATCATCGACGACGAAGAGGTCGTACGCGACTCCCTGTCCTGGCTGGCCGCCTCGCGCAGCATCGAGGCGCGCAGCTACGCCAGTGCCCAGCAATTTCTCGATAGCCTGGACGGCAACTTCGACGCCGCCGGCGACTGCGTGCTGCTCGACGTGCGCATGCCCGACATGAACGGCATCGCCATGTTCGACCAGCTGGTCAAGCGCGACCTGACGGCGCGCCTGCCCGTGATCTTCCTCACCGGCCACGGCGACGTGCCGATGGCCGTCGACAGCCTGAAACGGGGCGCATTCGATTTCTTTGAAAAGCCGTTCAACGACAACGACCTGATGGACCGCGTGCAGCAAGGCCTGGCCAACTCGCGCCAGGCCGGCGAACTGGCCGCCGTGCACGCGCGCCTGGCCACCTTGTCGACACGCGAACGCGAAGTGCTGGACCTGATTTTGGCGGGCAAGATGAACAAGGTGGTGGCCGACAAGCTGGGCATCAGCATGCGCACCGTGGAAGTCCACCGCGCGCATATCTTCGACAAGATGCAGGTCAAGACGGCGGTGGAGCTGGCTGGGTTGTTGAAGTAATAGACGCTGATGTTGGATTACGCGGCGCTGGCGCGCCGCTAATCCAACCTACACCACTTGCAAAGCAGGCCGGCGTAGGTCGGCTTAGCGCTCCGCGCGTAAGCCGACACCACCACTCAAGACGAAGGTAAAGCGGGCGCGGTTGTTGGCGACAACGGAAACGGGGCTTACCGCGTCAGCATGACCGTCGAGACCTTGCCATCCGCCACCGTCACTTCGGAGGTCAGCGTACCGCCCTGCTTGCTTTCGACGGGCGTGAAGGCGCCCGGATAGAACACCGACCACGTCACGTTGGTGGTGACGTAATAGGTGCCATCGGGGACTTCCGTGAATTCGAACCGGCCGTCGCTGTCGGCCATGGTCGTGCGGTCATAGTCGCGGATCTTCGGGCTGACGGTGCCGACCACCTGACGCTTGTACAGCGAGGCAGGCAGCATGGCCAGCTTGCGGGCATACTCCGTCTTCGGACGCAAAGTGACCTTCTCGCCACCGGCCTTCTTGAATTCGCCGCCCTTGGTCTTCATGAAGGCCTGGCCCTTGACACCGCCAGTACCGGTTTTTTGCAAGGCGTCATATTCCGCCTGCTGGAATTCCGGCATGACAACGGGTGGACGCGGCGTCGAGCATCCCATCAGCACTGCGGCCAGCACGCTCAAAGACAGTAATTTCAACATTTTCCCCTTGAATATTATTTCTATAAAAAAATATTATATGCAATTGGAAAGTTAAAAACCAGGCAATCGTCTCATGCGCGAAGCGGGCCTCCGGCTGGCGCGGCACATCAGGCGTAGGTCGGCTTAGCGCAACGCGCGTAAACCGACACCACCACCATCACTCATCGTGATGTTCATGATGTTCGGCCGCCCCATGCTTCCAGTAACTGGCCACATGCAGATGCTGCTTCGGCACCCCTGCTTCGATAAAATGTCCGCGCAAGCCCTGCACCTGCGCATGCTCGCACGCCACCCACACATAGCCGTCGCCATCCTGCGGCAAGGCGACCTGCGCCAGCGCTTCCAGCAGCAGCGGTCCCTTGCGGCCGTTGCGCGCGACCCAGCGCACGTCCAGCTGCGCCGCGCAATCGAGCGCGATCTGCTCGCCGTCTTCGACGATCTCGATCACGGCAATGGCCCGTGCCGTGGCCGGCAGTTGCTCCAGGCGGCGGGCGATGGCCGGCAAGGCCGTCTGGTCGCCCACCAGCACATACCAGTCGAAGTCGAGCGGCACCAGCATCGAGCCGCGCGGACCGCCCACGCCCAGGGTCTGGCCCGGCTGCGCTTGCGCCGCCCAGCTGGCCGCGGGGCCGTCGCCATGCAGCACGAAGTCGATTTCCAGCTCGCGCCGCGCGGCGTCGTAGCGGCGCGGCGTGTAGTTGCGGGCGATCGGGCGCGCGCCTTCCGCATACTGGATGGGATTCGGTCCATTGCCCAGCACGGGGAACACGGGAGTAGTCTGCCCCGGGGCGGGGAAGAACAGTTTCACATGGTCGTCGTGCGCCGGCGAGACAAAGCCATCGAGGTCGCCTCCCGCCAAGGTGATGCGGCGCATGTGCGGCGTCAGCTGCTCGGTGCGCACGACGGTGAGCACGCGCAGTTTCAAGTCGTGCCGCACGCGCTCGATGGCGTGCGGGCGTGGCGCTGTAGTTGATACAGTAGTCATTGGGTATCCTTGTAAAGTGGGCTCAGTGGCCGTCGACGATGGCGTTCGCCGCCTGTTCCAGCACGGCGGAGACGCGCTCGGCTTCCGCGTCGCTCCAATTGGTCTTGTTCAGCAGCAGCGCATGCTTCAAGGTGTGCATGGCCTGGTGCACGCGCTCGGGCAAGGCCTTGCGCGCCTGGACGCGGGCAAACATGTCGAGGCGGGCCAGGATGCCGTCGACCTGGGCGCGGTTCTCGTCGAGATATGCGCGGCCGAGGTCCGTGATCGTGTAGAGCTTCTTGCCGCTGGCGCTTTCGGACGACGTCACGTGGTCCTGCTCTTCCAGCAGGGTCAAGGTGGGGTAGACGGCGCCCGGGCTGGGGGCGTACGCGCCGCCGCAACGCTCTTCGATGGCCTTGATGATTTCATAGCCGTGGCGGGGGCTGATTTCGATCAGCGCCAGCACGATCAGCGGCAGGTCGCCGCGGCCGAAGACGCGCTCGGCCCGCTCGCCGCGTCCACCGCGCCCGCCAGGACCACCGCCCATGCCATCACCGCGCTCGTCGAAGCCGCGCGGGCCGCGGCCATGCATGTAGTATTCGTGGCGATGCTCGCCATGATGGTGGTGGTGATGCTGGCCGCAATGGCCGTGATGATGATGACCGCCGTGGCCGTGTTCTGTATGGTGTGAGTTTCTCATGTTTTCTCTTTAAAGATATATCGTTAGTAGGTATCGCTATTTTATAACGATATATCGATAAGTCAAGGAGAAATTTGTTATGCTCGTCTTTCCCCACTCCACACGCCGATGCCATGTCCGAAAAAACCGTTGCTGAAAAAATGTATGTGAAAAATGCCACGGCCCTGGGCGTGCTCAATGACGGCGGCGAGCATGAGGCATTGCTGGCGCAGTTGCCGGCCGAGCGGGTGGTACGGGAAGGTGAAAATGCCGACTGGATCCTGCTGTTCGCGCGCAGCCGCGCGGAACTGGAGCAATTCCTGCCAGCGGCGCAAGCGCGCCTGGCGCCAGGAGGCGCCCTCTGGGTGGCGTACCGCAAGGGCGGCGTGAAGGCGGGCAGCGACATCCACCGCGACGATATTCGCCTGTATGCGCAGGAATCAGGGCTCGACAGCGTGGCGATGGTCGCCATCGACGCTGCCTGGTCGGCGCTGCGCCTGAAGCAGGTTTAAGACGGTCTAGGCGATGCCGTGCAGCGCCAGCGCCCATTCCACATGTTCGCGCACGATGGCCGACGGGTGCTCGCGGCGCGACAGCAGGGCCGCGACGATGGCGGCCTGGCCCTTGGCCTTGGCGGCCGCATTGCCCATGCCGACGGCCAGGTTGCGCAGCCAGCGCTCGTGGCCGATGCGGCGGATCGCGCTGCCTTCCATGCGGCGGTTGAATTCCTCTTCCGTCCAGGCGAACAGCTCCACCATGCCGGCGCTGCCCAGGCTGTGGCGCTCGTCGAAGTCCGGCACGACGGCGCGCTGGGCGAACTTGTTCCACGGGCAGACGGTCTGGCAATCGTCGCAGCCATACACCTTGTTGCCGATCAAGGGGCGCATTTCGACGGGAATGGCGCCTTTCAATTCGATGGTCAAGTAGGAGATGCAGCGGCGCGCGTCGAGCTGGTACGGCCCCAGGATGGCTTGTGTCGGGCACACCGTGATGCATGCCGAGCACTGGCCGCAGCGCGGCGTTTCCGGCGGGTCGACGGGCAGCGGCACGTCGATGAGGATCTCGCCGAGGAAAAAGAAGGAGCCGCCCTGGCGGTTGATCAGCAAGGTGTGCTTGCCGCGCCAGCCCAATCCCCCTTTTTGCGCCAGCTCGACTTCCATCACGGGCGCCGAATCGCTGAAGACGCGGTAGCCGAAGTCGCCGATCTCGCCCTTGATGCGGTCGGCCAGCTGCTGCAGGCGCGAACGCATCACCTTGTGATAATCGCGGCCGCGCGCGTACACGGAGATCACGGCCGCTTCAGGGTCGGCGTCGCGCGCCGCCTCGCGTTCGCGCCAGTCCGGTCCCAGCGCCGGCGGCAGATAATTCATGCGGGCGCTGATGGCGCGCACCGTGCCCGGCACCAGTTCGGCCGGGCGCGCGCGCTTCATGCCGTGGCTGGCCATGTAATCCATTTCGCCGTGATACCCTGCAGCTAGCCAGGCTTGCAAGGGCGCTTCCATGTGCGACAGGTCGACGTCGGCGATGCGCACCTCGGCAAAACCCAGCTCGCGCCCCCATTCCTTGATGGTGCGCGCCAGGACGGCGAGATCGGTGACGGTGGCGGACATAAGGGACTTTACGGAAAACGGCAGGCGCGCGGGCGGTTACAATGACAGCAGCCTCCATTTTATGCGATACCGAAGATAATGACCGAACACTTCAAAGCCCACCTCCACGACGAAGCCGGCACCGCCGCGCTGGGCGCCGCGCTGGCGCGCGCGCTGGCGCCGGGCCTGGCGATCTACCTGCACGGCGACCTCGGTGCCGGCAAGACGGCCCTCACGCGCGCCCTGCTGCACGCGGCCGGCCATGCGGGCCACGTGAAAAGCCCCACCTACACCTTGTCCGAACCGTACACGGTGCAGCTCGATGGCCAGCGCGTCAACGTCATCCACTTCGACCTGTACCGCATGGGCAGCGCCGAGGAATTCCTCGATGCAGGCTTTCGCGAAGACTTCGACGGCCGCAATATCTGCATCGTCGAATGGCCGGAGAAAGCCGAACCGGTACTGCCGCCGGCCGACCTGAATATTTATTTGAACGTTGCGGGTACAGGACGTGATGTAGAATTGCAAGCGTCTTCTGAATTGGGTCTGTCATGCCTTCACCGTCTCAAATTCGCCCCGAACCTTTGATCTCCTCGCCCATCACCCGGCGCACGGTCCTCAAGGCCGGCGGCACCCTGCTGTTGTCCGTGTTCGCGCCCATGTCGGCGATGGCGGCGCAAATTCTCGCCGTGCGCGTCTGGCCGGCCGAGGACTACACGCGTGTCACCCTGGAAAACGACAGCATCCTCAAGGCGACCCACTTCATCGTCAAGGATCCGGAACGGCTGGTGGTCGACATCGAGGGGCTGGAACTCAATCCCACCTTGAAGGGCCTGGTGGCGAAGATCCAGTCGAACGACCCGTACATCAAGCAGGTGCGCGTGGGCCAGAACCGGCCCAACGTCGTGCGCCTGGTGTTCGACCTGAAAGAGGAAGTCACGCCGCAGCTGTTTACCCTGCCGCCGGCCGGCTCCTATAACCACCGCTTGATCTTCGACCTGTATCCCGTGCGCGAACCGGACCTGATCGCGCAGATGATCGAAAAGGGCGACTGGTCGAGCGACCCGGCCAAGCCACCGATGGCCGACACGCACACACCGCCGCCCGCGCTGCCTCTGCCCGAGAGCGGCAAGCCGCCCGTGGCCGCCGTCGCGCCAGTTACACCGGTCGTGCCGCCCGTAGCCGACGTACGCCCGGAACAGCGCCCCGAAGCGCGCCCCCTGCCTGGCCAGAAAGTGGTGCGCATGATTACCATCGCCCTCGATCCCGGCCACGGCGGCGAAGACCCGGGCGCCATGGGCAGCCGGGGCAGCCGCGAAAAAGACGTGGTACTGGCCATCGCCAAGCGCCTCAAGACCAAGCTGGAACTGCAGCCGAACATGCGCGTCATGCTCACACGCGACGCCGACTTCTTTGTCCCCCTGGGCATGCGCGTGGAAAAAGCGCGCAAGGTGCAGGCCGACCTGTTCGTCTCGATCCACGCCGACGCCTTCATCCAGCCGACGGCGCGCGGCTCGTCAGTGTTCGTGCTGTCCGAAAAGGGCGCCACCTCGACGGCCGCGCGCTGGCTGGCCAACAAGGAAAACCAGGCCGATCTGATCGGCGGCGTGAACGTGAAGAACCACGACAAACAGCTGGCCAGCGTGCTGCTCGACCTGTCGACGACGGCGCAGATCAATGACAGCATGAAGCTGGGCAAGGCCGTGCTGCGCGAAATCGGCGGCATCAACCGCCTGCACAAGGGTTCCGTCGAGCAGGCCGGCTTCGCCGTGCTCAAAGCGCCGGACATCCCTTCCATCCTGATCGAGACGGCCTTCATTTCGAATCCGGAAGAGGAAGCCAAGCTGACCGACAACGGCTACCAGGACCAGATGGCCGACGCCATCGTCACGGGCATCAAGAATTATTTTGCGAAGAATCCGCCGCTGGCGAAAAGCCGCTTGACCTGACATGAAAGCCTAGCATGAGCGAGAGTATCTTTGGCGAGCTGCCGGCCGTGACCATCCGCGCGGCCGATGGTGCGCAGGCGACCGTCACCCTGTACGGCGGCCACCTGGTCTCGTGGCAGACCAGCGATGGCCAGGAGCGCCTGTTCTGCAGCCGCGATTCCGCCCTCGACGGCAGCCGCGCCATCCGCGGCGGCGTACCCGTGATCTTCCCGCAGTTCGGCGCGCGCGGCACGGGCATGCGCCACGGCTTTGCGCGCGTGGCGACGTGGCAGCTGGAATCGAGCGGCGACAGCGGTGGTGCCGCGTGGGCGCAGTTTGTCCTGACCCAGGCCGACTTGCCCGAAGCGATCGCCGCCAGCTGGCCCTGGGCCTTCACCCTGCGCCTGCGCGTGGCCGTCAAGGCGCAGGCGCTGGAACTGGACCTGTCCGTGCACAACACGGGCGAGCAGGCGTTTCCGTTTTCGGCCGCCCTGCATACGTATTTTTCGATTGATGATTTGAGCGAAGCGCGCATCAAAGGCTTGCAGCGCGTGCGCTATTCGGACGAGACGCCGCAAGATGCCCTGCAAGCGGAAGAAGTGCTGCAATTTTCGGACAAGCTCGACCGCATCTACTACCAGCTGCCGGGCGCCTTGAGCCTGCAGTCTGGCCGCCATACCCTGCGCCTGGAGCAGCAGGGCTTTACGGACGCCGTCGTGTGGAACCCGGGCGCGCAAGACGCGGCCGCCCTGCCCGACCTGGCCGACGACGAGCAGCCGCGCTTCATCTGCATCGAACCTGCCCTGATCCAGCCCGATACGCTGGCAGCCGGCGCCGAATGGACCGGGCACCAGCGCCTTGAGTTTATTTAATTCGATTCCTTGATGATGCGTCCATTGGTCGGCTGAACCGGGCGCGCATTCAAGGGATACAGGCGACTGAACAGCGCCATCTGCGCCGGCGATGCCTGCACCGGCTGCTTCATCACCATCCACAGCACGCCTTCGCTGCAAGGCGGCTCCGTCATCGATCCCATATACGTGTAGTAGTCGCGCCGCGCCGGCAGCATTTCGGCCGGGTCGAGCAGGATGGTCGGCTGCATGGTCTCGAATTTTTCCAGCGGCAGGTTGTTCCACACGGTCTGGATGGTCGCTTGCGGCGCACCGCGTTCGAGCAGCAGCGCCAGCACGGCTTGCCGGCCTTCCGCGTCGCGGTGCACGAGGTGCACCACCATCTCGAAGGCCTTGCCATTGATACGCTCTTCGGACGGGCGGTGGAAATGGAATTGCTGCAGCTCGAACATGCGGTTCTGCACCGTGATGTAATTGCCGCCGCTCACGCCCACCTGCACCGTGTGGCCATTGTCGACCACGTTGAACGACGACGGGCGGTAGTCAAAGCTGATCTGCTCGAGCTCCACCTTCATGCCGTCGCGGATATCGATCGGCGACTGGCGGCTGCCATTGCCGCACTTGCCCCAGTCGACATTGATCTTGCTCCAGTTGGCCGGACCGCTGTCGCCCTCGTACGACCAGTGCGTGCCGCGCGGCACGGGTAGCGGTGGCGGCGGCGCGGCCTTCACCACGGCGGCGCGCTTGGCGCGGGCGGCGGCGCGGGCCGCCTGGGTGGCGCGCATTTCCGCCAGGCGCGCGGCGATGCGTTCGGACAGGTCGACTTCGGCCGCTTCCTCCTTTTCGCGCGCCGTGGGCGCGACGACGACAGGCGCCTTGGCCTCCTTGCCCTTCACCGATTCGGTCAGGGTTTTCATGGCGGCCGCGCGCGCCGAGGCCGACATGGGCGCGGATGCGGTGGCGCTCGCCGGGGCGGGGGCATCTTTGGCGCTTGCCATGGCCGTCATCACGGCAAGGCTGCAAGCTAACAGGGCGCTCAAATGTCGCATGGAAATCCAGAAAGTGAGAATACCTTCTGGTTTACGGCTATAAAGCAACAAAACTTGAATCAGGGCAGGAGCAAAACAGAAGTACCGAAGAGAAAACGGGATCCAGGGCCAGCTGCGGACGGCGCCGCAGCATGCTTGCCCTGGATCTTTGCAGCAATTACGCCGACTTGCCGACCATGCGCTTGTAGAGTTTCCACATGCCGCCCAGTACCACCGGCACGACGGCGGCGCCGACACCGATCAGCACGATCAAGGTCAGATGGTCGCGGATCCACGGGATATTGCCGAAGAAGTAGCCCGCCGTGACCAGACCGACCACCCACAACAGGGCGCCCGTGATGTTGTACATCTGGAAGCGCACATGCGTCATGTCGGAAATGCCGGCCACGAACGGGGCGAAGGTACGCACCACCGGCACGAAACGGGCCAGGATGATGGTCTTGCCACCGTGCTTTTCAAAGAATTCATGCGTGCGGCGCATGGCGTCCTTGTTGATCCAGCGGTAATCGTGGGTAAACACCCTCTGCCCGATGGCCTCGCCTATCCAGTAATTGAGCGTATTGCCCGTGATGGCCGCCGTGACGAGCAGGAAGATCAGCAAGCCCAGGTGCATCTGTCCCGTCGCGCAAAACGCGCCGGCGATAAACAGCAAGGTATCTCCAGGGAAGAAAAACAGCACCACGAGGCCTGTCTCGCAAAAAATAATGGCAAACAGCACCGCATACACGAGGGTGCCGTACTGCTCGATCAAGATACCCAACGTCTTGTCGACATGCACGATCATGTCGAGGAATTGCACAAAATCCATATATTTTTCCCTAAAGGTAGCGGCGGAATCATACACCACCCGGCCCGCGCAACGGCAGTCCCCGGGCCGATATTTCTGGATTAATTATGCGGCGCCCTTGCGCGTGTGGCAATTTAAGTAAAGGTTAAGGAAACGCCATATCGGCAGGCAACTCTCAGGATTACGGTATGCAATGTTTTTACGACGAAATATTGCCATTCCGGTATACACTTTCTGCACGGCGCAACCCGCGCCGACCAGGAGAAAACATGTATCGACACCCACTGAGCGGCCTGACCATGGCCACCGTACTGGGCCTTGCACAGCTGGCCGCCCACGCCGCCCCCGTCCAGATCAAGGCGCCCGCCGAACTGCCCGCCAAGGCGACCTTGGCCGACGTGATCAAGGCCTCGAAACCGTCCGACTGGCGTCCACTGGATCCGGACAACACCCTGTACCTGGACATTCCCGCCGGCCGCGTGGTGATCGAACTGGCGCCCGACTTTGCGCCCAAGCACGTGGCCAATATCAAGGCCCTGGTGGCGGAACAGTATTACGACGGCCTGGCCATCACGCGCGCGCAGGACAACTGGGTGGCGCAGTGGGGCGATCCGAACGAGAAGAATCCCAAGCCGATCCAGCATGCCCAGCGCACCCTGCCCGGCGAATTCACGGTACCGCTGAAAAATATCAAGAGCTTCACGCGCCTGCCGGACGCCGACGGCTATGCGCCGCAAGTGGGCCATTCGAACGGTTTCCCATCGGCGCGCGATCCGAAAACCGGCACGGCCTGGCTCACGCATTGCTATGCCACCGTGGGCGTGGGCCGCGACAGCGCCAGCGACAGCGGCGGCGGCACGGAGCTGTACGCCGTCATCGGCCAGTCCCCGCGCCACCTGGACCGCGACATCACCGTCGTCGGCAGGGTCGTCTCCGGCATGCCATTGCTGTCCACCCTGCCGCGCGGCACGGGGCCCATGGGCTTTTATGACAGCCCCGAGAAAAACGTGCCGATCAAGGCCATCCGCCTGGCCGCCAGCGTGCCGCCCGAGCAGCGCAGCAAGCTGGAAGTGATGCGCACCGACAGCGCCGCCTACCAGGCCGTACTGGAAGCCCAGCGCCACCGCGGCGGCCCGTGGAGCAAGGTCACGGCCGGCCACGTCGACGTGTGCAATGCGCCGATACCGGTGCGGGAGGTGGGGAAGTAGGCCAACTTTTAGCCCAAGAGCAAGGGCTGGGGTCAGACCCGACGGGTCTGACCCCGGTATAATTGGCGCATGAACGCTCCCATTACGCCCCACCGCCCGATCCAGGCCTTGCCTGACCAGTTGATTTCGCAAATCGCCGCCGGCGAGGTGGTCGAGCGGCCATCGGCCGTCGTCAAGGAACTGCTGGAAAACGCACTCGACTCGGGCGCCACGCAGATCACGGTGCGGCTGGAAGAAGGGGGCGTGAAACGCATCGCCATTACCGACAACGGCAGCGGCATCGACAAGGATCAGCTGCCGCTGGCCCTGGCGCGCCACGCCACGTCGAAGATCGCCTCGCTGCACGACCTGGAAAACGTGGGCACCCTGGGCTTTCGCGGCGAGGCGCTGGCCTCGATCGCCTCGGTGGCCGCCGTCACCGTGACATCGCGCACGGTGGACGCGGCGCATGCGTGGGAAATCGTCGGCTCGCACAATGGCAGCGTCTCGCCGTCATCGGGAGCGCACGGCACCACGGTCGACGTGCAGGACCTGTATTTCAACACGCCCGCGCGGCGAAAATTCCTCAAATCGGAACAGACGGAATACGGCCATTGCGCCGAAGTCGTGCGCCGCATCGCGCTGGCGCGCCCGGACGTATCATTCTCGCTGTCGCACAATGGCCGCACCATCGACCAGTGGAACATCAGCGAACTGGCCAAGCGCAGCGCGCACATCCTCGGCAACGACTTCGCCGAAGCGCGTTTGGCACTGGACGAGTCGGCCGGCAGCCTGCGCATACACGGCTTTGCCGGCTTGCCGACGGCATCGAAGGCGCGCGCCGATGGCCAGTTCTTTTATGTGAACGGGCGCTTCGTGCGCGACAAGCTGCTGGTGCACGCCGTGCGCATGGCCTACCAGGACGTGCTGCACGGCGACCGTTTTCCATCGTACGTGCTGGCGCTCGACCTCGATCCGGCCCTGGTCGACGTCAACGTGCACCCGTCGAAGATCGAAGTGCGCTTCCGCGACAGCCGTTCCGTGCACCAGTTCGTCTTCCACGCCGTGCAGCGCGCGCTGGCGCAGACGTCGGCCACGGCCTTTGGCAGCGTACCGGCGCCTTTGCCGGCCGCTTCCACCCTGAGCGGCGATACCGCCAGCGCGGGCTTGGGCGGACCCGGCATCTGGCGCCGCGAGCAGACGCAGACCTCGTTCGGCGCGCAATTCACGAACACCTTCGCGCCCGCCTCGCCCGGCGCGGCACGTCCCTTCTTTGCCGACGCGCCGGGCGTGGCCCAGGACACGGCGGCCTATGGCGCCCTGTTCGGCGGCGGCGGTGCTGCATCCTCGCCGATCACGCAGGTGGAGCCGTACATCGCCTCGCCCGAAGCGATGGCGCGCGAAGAGTATCCGCTGGGCTTTGCCCTGGCCCAGCTGCATGGCATCTACATCCTGGCGCAAAACACCAAGGGCCTAGTGCTGGTCGACATGCACGCGGCGCACGAGCGCATCCTGTACGAGCAGCTGAAAAACGCGCTGCAGGCGCAAGTGTCCGGTCAGGACATGCAGGTGCAATCCTTGCTGATCCCCGTCACGTTCTACGCGGACGCCATCGAAGTGTCGACGGCGAATGAAAACCAGGACACATTGAAAGCGCTGGGCTTCGACATCGCCGCCCTGTCGCCCACCACGCTGGCCGTGCGCAGCGTGCCGACCCTGCTCAAGAACGCGGACGCGCAAACCCTGGCGCGCGACGTGCTGCGCGACGTGCGCGAATACGGCGGCTCGCGCGTGCTGATCGAGCGCCAGAACGAATTGCTGGGCACCCTGGCCTGCCACACGGCCGTGCGCGCCAACCGGATCTTGTCGGTGCAGGAAATGAACGCCCTGCTGCGCCAGATGGAGAGCACGGAACGCGCCGACCAGTGCAACCATGGCCGGCCCACGTGGGTGCAGGTCGAGATCAACGCGCTAGATAAACTGTTCCTGCGCGGCCAATAAAATTCCGGGGTCAGACCCGCCGGGTCTGACCCCAGCCTTTGCCTTGGGGCCCCCATCGCAAGCACATCAAAAAAGCATCATGACAAATACCCATACCCTCCCCCTGGCCGTCGCCATCATGGGCCCCACGGCCAGCGGCAAGACGGCCAGTGCGCTGGCCATCGCGCAAGCGATTCCGTCCGAGATCATCTCCGTCGATTCCGCCCTCGTCTACCGGGGCATGGATATCGGCACGGCCAAGCCGTCGAAGGAAGAACTGGCCGCCGTACCGCATCATCTGATCGACATCATCGACCCGCTCGACGCCTATTCCGTGGCGCAGTTCCGCAACGACACCCTGCGCCTGGTGGCGGAGATCTCGGCGCGCGGCAAGCTGCCGCTGCTCGTCGGCGGCACCATGTTGTACTTCAAGGGCCTGGCCGATGGCCTCGACGACTTGCCCGGCGCCGATCCCGTGCTGCGCGCCCAGCTGGAAGAAGACGCGGCCGCCATCGGCTGGCCCGCCATGCATGCGCGCCTGGCCGAGCAGGATCCCGTCACGGCAGCGCGCCTGGCGCCGCAGGACGCGCAGCGCATCGGCCGCGCGCTGGAAATCATCGCCCTGTCCGGCCAGCCCATGTCGGCCCTGCTGGACCGCCGCGAAAAGACCGTGCTGCCGTTTCAATTGCAATCGTTCGCGCTCGAGCCGTCGGACCGCGCCGTGCTGCATGCGCGCATCGCCGCGCGCTTCGACCTGATGCTGAAAAACGACGCCCTGCTCGATGAAGTGGATGGGTTGCGCCGGCGCGGCGACCTGCACCCGGGCCTGCCCTCGATGCGCTGCGTGGGCTACCGCCAGGCCTGGGACTACCTCGATGGCCGCATCGACCGCGCCGCCCTGCGCGAGACGGGCATCATCGCCACGCGCCAGCTGGCCAAGCGCCAGCTGACCTGGTTACGGGCTATGCCGGAACGCATCGTTATCGACTGCCTGGGCCCTGATCCGGCCTCGTCCATGCTGGCGCAGATCCAGCCGTTGATGAAATAATCATGAACGCTGTAGCACACAAAAAATCCACAGATTTTTCATGGCCGGCATTGACAAGGAAATGGGAAGACTGGATAATGCTCGGCTGTTGGGTGATATAGCTCAGTTGGTTAGAGCACAGCATTCATAATGCTGGGGTCGGTGGTTCAAGTCCACCTATCACCACCAAAGAACATCGATCAGGTTTCCCCTGGTCAAAACGAGCATCCGGTCTGACCGGTCTGTTTGGTGATATAGCTCAGTTGGTTAGAGCACAGCATTCATAATGCTGGGGTCGGTGGTTCAAGTCCACCTATCACCACCAAGAATTTGCAATATGAAGAACCCGCCCCTGCCCCGTGCAGCGGCGGGTTTTTTCATTTCCGGCAGCACCACGCATGCGGCCTGCGCGCAACACCAGCCCCATCCACATGCAATCGGGGATTGTGACAAGTCGCCTCTGCCGCTTACAATGAGAATAATTCTCATTTATATTATTCATCCCCCATGTCCGCCATCCAGCCCAGCCTGCAACAGCAAGTGCACACGCTCTACAGCGAGCATCACGGCTGGCTGGTGGGCTGGCTGCGCAAGAAACTCAGCTGCCCGCATGGCGCGGCCGACGTGGCGCAAGACACTTTTTTACGCATCATCGCCTCGCGCGACGCCCTGTTCGGCATGCGCGAGCCGCGCGCCTATCTGTCGACGACGGCCAAGCGCTTGCTGCTCGACCGCGCGCGCCGGCAAGTACTCGAACGCAGCTACCTGGCGGAACTGGTCCTGCTGGCCGACAGCCTGCCCGGTGCGCCCTCGCCGGACGAGATCCTGATGGCCGTACAGGCGCTCGGGCAGATCGCCACAGCGCTGGACGGAATATCCGCCAAGGCGCGCGAGGCCTTTTTGCTGCACTACCTGGAAGAACAGCCGCAGGCCGCCGTCGCCGCGCAGCTGAACGTCTCCACGCGCATGGTGCAAAAATACCTGGTGCAAGCCTTGCTGGCCTGCCGCCACGCCTGCCCGGCCATGGCGGCATGAGCGGCACGCGCACCGATATCGCCGCCGAGCAGGCCGCCCGCTGGATCGTGCAGCTGAGCGCCGACGACACGGCCGAGCGCGACATGGCGCGGGCCGGCTTCGCCGCGTGGAAGGCGGCCGATCCGCTGCACGCGACAGTGGCCGCCGGCATGGAAAACCTGCTGCGCCAATTGCATGCCGTGCGCGAGCCGGCCGGCGGCGACCATCGCCCCGCGCGCGCCGCCCTGGCCGCCATCGCGCCCAAGCGCCAGCGTCTGCGCCAGCTGGCCGCCGCCAGCGCCGTGGCCGTGCTGGTGCTGACCGGCGCGCTGGTCCTCGGCGAGCGCCCCGCCTACCTGCTGGCCGACCTGCGCAGCCCCACGGGACAATGGCAGACGCACACCCTGGCCGATGGCAGCCGCCTGACCCTGGCCGGCGGCAGCGCCGTCAACGTACGCTTCAATGCGGGCGAACGGCATGTAGAACTGGTGCTTGGCGACATCCTCGTCGATGTGGCCAAGGATGCGCAGCGCCCCTTCATCGTCGACAGCAAGCAGGCGGCGATCCGCGCGCTGGGCACGCGTTTTGCCGTGCGCAGGGAAGACGATGCCACCATCCTGAGCATGCTCGAATCGACAGTATCGGCGCAGGTGCCGCAGCATCGGGCCGTCTTGGTGCAGGCGGGCCAGCGCACGCGCATCACCGACGATGGCGTCGGGCCACTGACCAGCATCGATGCGGCCAGCGTGCAGCAAGCGTGGCGCGCGCACCAGCTGGTGGTCGACGACTTGCCGCTGGCCGACGTGCTCGACGAGCTGGCCCGCCACCGTCACGGCCAGCTGCATTACGACCGCGCGCAGATCGCCGGCATCCGCGTGGCGGCCGTACTGCCGCTGGACGACACGGACAAGGCGCTGCAGCTGCTGATCGACAATTTCCCCCAGCTGCGCATCCGCATGCTGACGCGCTACCTGGTGATGGTGGACGCCCCCGCCAAAAAGTAAATATTTTTTGCGTTCGCGGTTCCACTTTGCGCATCTCGTGCGTCAAGGCAGCTGAGATCAATCAAAAAAGGCTGTCACCATGTCCGCTCGTATCCTTACCGTTTCCTCGCCGCGCGCGCTGCGCACGCGGCTCCATCCCCTGGCCCTGGCCGCCCTGCTGCTCGCTGGCGCCGGCATGCACGTCCAGGCAGCCGCCCAGGCGCAGGCCAGCCTTGCCACCGCCAGCTACGCCATCCCCGCCGGTCCGCTGGCCGCCGCCCTGAACCGCTATGCGCAGCAGGCGGGCGTATCCATCGTCATCGACGCAGCCAAGGTACAGGGACTGCAGACGGCCGGCCTGCAGGGCAGCTACGCCATCGACGACGGCTTTGCCGTGCTGCTGCGCGGCAGCGGCTACGCCATCGGCAAGACGGCGACCGGCTATGTGCTGGTGGCCGCGCCGGCATCCGCGCCCACGGCAGCGGCAAGCGCCGCCTCGGCGGCCGAGCGCACCATGCCGTCGATTACCATCGTCGGCCAGGCCGAGCAAGGCGCCACCACGGAAGGCAGCGGCTCCTACACGGCGCGCAAGATCACCCTCGGCAAGGGCGAGCAGTCGATGAAGGACATGCCGCAATCGGTCAGCGTGCTGACGCGCCAGCGCCTGGACGACCAGGGCATCACGGACTTGCGCGAAGCCGTCAACAACGTCACCGGCGTGGTCGGCGTGCATGGCGTGGGCGCGGGCGTGGTGATCACCTCGCGCGGCTTCCAGATCGACCAGTGGCAGTACGACGGCGTGCCGATCGACCGCAACACCTATGCGCTGGGTAACTGGGGCCAGGAAAACATGGTCATCTACGACCGCCTGGAAGTGCTGCGCGGCGCATCGAGCCTGCTCGAAGGCACGGGCAGCCCGGGCGGCTCCGTCAACCTGGTGCGCAAGCGCCCGCTGGCCACGCGCCAGGTCGCACTCACGGGCCGCGCCGGTTCGTGGGACCACTACGGCGCCCAGCTCGACGTCAGCACGCCGCTGAATGCGCAAGGCACTTTGCGTGGGCGCGCCATCATTGATGAAGACGACAGCCATTCCTTCATCGACCAGGTGTGGAGCAAGAACCACACCGTGTATGCGGCGCTCGACTACGACCTCGGCCCCGCCACCACCGTGGGCCTGGCCGTGAGCAACGTCAACGGGCGCGGCCGCCCGATGTTCATCGGCCTGGCGCGCTACGCCGACGGCAGCGAACTGGGATTGCCCCGCTCGACCTATACGGGCGCCGACTGGAACCGCAGCAAGGTGGAACAAACCACCGTCAACCTGGACCTCGAGCACCACTTCAACAGCCGGTGGACCTTCAAGACGGCCGCGCTGGGCGTCAATGAACGCACCAATTCGACCCACCAGCGCATGGCCGGCACCATCAAGGCCGATGGCAGCGGTTCCATGTACGGCGACTTCTCCACCGATTTCAAGAACCAGAAGCGCGGCATCGACGCCTTCGTGCGCGGCAAATTCGATGGCCTGGGCATCGCGCAGGAAGTCGTCATGGGCGCCAGCTATGTGAAGTTCCACTCCGACGACCGCTATGCGCGCGCCTGGACGCAAGGCGCGCAGATCTTCAATATCAACCACCACCGTCCATGGCAGGACTTCGACACCATCGCCGCGCGCGGCGTGAGCTCCAGCAGCACCTACGACATGCGCCAGAAAGGCCTGTACGGCACCTGGAACGGCCAGCTGACCAGCAACCTGAAAGCGCTGCTGGGCGGGCGTTTCAGCTGGTATGACTTCGAGTATGCGCCCAAGGGCGGCACGGCGGACAGCACCAGGGTCACGGCCAAGTTCACGCCATCGGCGGCCCTGATGTATGCGCTGACGCCGCAATGGTCCACTTACGCCAGCTATGCGGGCGTGTTCCAGCCGCAGACGAACCGCAACGCGGCGGGCCAGGTCCTGAAACCGGTCACGGGCGACAGCTATGAAGCTGGCGTCAAGGGCGAGCTGCTGGACGGCAAAGTCAACACCTCGCTGGCCGTCTTCCGCTACGAGCACAAGGACCGCGCCGTCAACGACTACGCCGCCGGTTTCGCCTGCGACGGCTGGTACTGCTCGCGCGCCTCGGGCAAGGTGCGCAGCCAGGGCCTGGAAGCGGAAGTGTCCGGCGAAGTGGCGCGCGGCCTGCAGCTGTCGGCCGGCTATGCCTACACGACGACGACCTACCTCGACGACCCGGACAACAAGGGCGAGGTCTTCTCGACGTGGACGCCGAAGCACATGCTGCGCCTGTGGTCCGGCTATACCCTGCCAGGCGAGTGGAACAAGTTCAGCGTCGGCGCCGGCGTGAACATGCAAAGCCACACGCTGGACTTCGGCCGCTCGTTCGACGTGGCCGGCTTCTCGCTGTGGAACGCGCGCCTGGCCTGGCAAGCCACGCCGCAGCTGTCGCTGGCCGTCAACGTCAACAACCTGTTCGACAAGCGCTACGTGATCCCGTCGTATAACGACACGGGCGGCAATAACCACTTCGGCGACCCGCGCAACGTGCAGCTGACCCTGAAGTACACGCCGAAGTGGTAGGCTGACGCGCTGCGCTGACGGCACAGGCGGGCCGGCATTCAGCCGTGCCCGCCTTTTTTTCCGCTTTTTTTCGTTCAGTGCTAGGCTGGCGTACGAGAAATATTCACCACGAAAAAACCATGCCCTTACTGCTACCCCTGTCCAGCATTGCGCTGGCCCTTGCCCTGTACGCCAGTCCCGTCCTGGCCATCGAAGGCCATTACCAGACCAAGACGCCATATGCGCCGCAGCAGGACCCGGCCACCTATGCCGCGCCGCCGGCCGGCTTCCAGCCCATCTACACGCAACTGGTGGCGCGCCACGGCTCGCGCGGCTTGACCGGCATGAAGAGCGACGCGGCCCTGTATGCGATGTGGCAGCAGGCCGCCGCGCAGGATGCGCTCACGCCGTTGGGGCGCGAACTGGGTCCCGACATCCTGGCCCTGATGAAGGCCAACGCGCTGCTTGGTTATGGCGTGGCCGGCATCGAGAAACCCGGCTACGGCAATCTGTCGCAGACGGGCATCGAGGAACATCGGCAGCTGGCCGTGCGCATGCTGGCGCGCCTGCCCGCCCTGTTTGCGCAAGTGGGCCAGGACGCAGCGACGGCGCCGCGCCAGCTCGTCACCATCGATTCCGGCGTGGACCGCGCGCGCGACAGCGCCCGCTTTTTCACGCAGTCGCTGCTCGAGCACGCGCCCGCGCTGGCGCCCTTGCTCTACCTGCCGCCCGCGCCGGCGCCGTATCCGCAGGGACGCAAGGCGGTACCGCAAGCGGATGGCGTCAACCGCTTCCTGCTGTACGCGCACAAGCTGGCGCCGCGGACGGATCTTGTCGCTGATCGCGCCAACCCGTATTACGCCACCTATGCCGCCAGCCAGGCCTACCAGTACTACGAAAGAACCAAGCAGCTGCACGCGCTGATGGATGCCCCCGCCAGGCTGCCTGCGGCGGCCGCGCATGCGCGCCACGTGCTCGAGCGGCTGTTTGCGCCCGCCTTCCTCGACCAGCTCGAGCGCGGCGCCGCCAGCTATGCGGACACGGGCAGCTACACCTTCACCAGCGCGGACGGCCAGCTCACGCGCACCATGACGGGCAGCGGCAAGACCGCCATCCGCAGCCTGAATGCGGCCGCGACAAAACTATATGAACTGTATGCGATCGCCGCCGGCATGCGCCATGAAGTGCCGGCCGATTTCAGCCGCTACATGCCCGCCGAGGATGCACGCTACTACGTCGATATCGCCGACCACGAGGATTTTTACCAGAAAGGACCGGGCAGCACGGCCAGCGCAGGCGTGACCTGGCGCTTCGCGCTGGCCTTGCGCGACGATTTTTTCAAGGAAGTCGATGCGCTGGCCAGCGGCGATGTGCGCCACGCGGCCAAGCTGCGCTTCACGCACGCCGAAATGATCATCCCGCTCGCGTCGGCCATGGGCTTGAAAGAGGCGCTGGCACCGCTGCCGGCATCGGCCAGCGACATCCATGACGGCCCTCGATGGCGCGGCCAGAGCATCTCGCCGCTGGCGGCCAACATGCAGTGGGATGTGTACCGCAACGGCGCAGGACAACTGATCGTGCGCCTGCTGTACAACGAAAAGGAAACCGATTTCCAGGCCGCTTGCGACGGCACGCGCATCGCGCCCGGCAGCGTCTTCTACGACTATGCGGGACTGAAAGCCTGCTACGGCCACGTGGCAACGCCGTAGGCACAAAAAAAGCCGCCAGCTTATGCAACTGGCGGCTTTCGACCATCATGTAGCAAGCAGTTACTGCCAGGCTTCCTTGCCCTCGCGCGGCTTGCCCACCATCAGCAGCGCGCCCAGGGTCAGCACGGCCGCCAGCGACAGGTAGTAGCCCACGTATTGCAAGCCGTAGTTGGTGGCCAGCCAGGTGGCGATGTACGGCGCCAGCGAGGCACCGAGGATGCCGGCCAGGTTGAACGTCAGCGAGGCGCCCGTGTAGCGCACTTCGGGCGGGAACAGCTCGGACAACATGGTGCCCAGCGGTCCGTAGGTCATGCCCATCAGGCCCAGGCCGACGGCCATGAAGACGGTCACTTCCCACGTCACGCCCGAACCGAACATCGGCGCGAGCACCAGGCCGAAGATGGCGATGGCGACGGAGACCCAGATCAGGGTGGCGCGGCGGCCGCGGCGGTCGGCCAGCACGGCCGAGAATGGAATCGTCAGGGCGAAGAACAGCACGGCAAACAGCTGCACGATGAGGAATTCCTTGCGCGTGAAGCCCAGCTTGGTCGTGCCCCAGCTCAGTGCGAACACCGTCATCAGGTAGAACAGCACGAAGGTGGCCAGGGCGATGATGGTGCCCAGGAACAGCATGCGGCCATGCTGGCGGAACACGGTGGCGACCGGCAGCTTGACGACTTCGTTCTTGTCGATGACTTTCTGGAAGTCCGGCGTTTCCGTGATCTTCAGACGCACGTACAGGCCGACGATGACCAGCAGCGCGCTGGCCAGGAACGGGATGCGCCAGCCGTAGCTGAAGAACTGCTCATCGGTCATCGTTTCGCTCAGCAGCAGGAAGATGCCGCCCGACAGGAAAAAGCCGATCGGCGCGCCCAACTGCGGGAACATGCCGTACCAGGCGCGTTTGCCCGGTGGCGCGTTTTCCGTGGCCAGCAGCACCGCGCCGCCCCACTCTCCGCCCAGGCCCAGGCCCTGGCCGAAACGGCACAGCGCCAGCAGCAGCGGCGCCAGGGTGCCGATGGCGGCATACGTCGGCAGCAAGCCGATGATGACGGTCGAGATACCCATGGTCAGCAAGGCTGCGACCAGGGTGGCCTTGCGGCCGATACGGTCGCCGAAGTGGCCGAACACGGCCGAACCGATGGGGCGGGCGAAGAAGGCGATGGCGAACGTGGCCAGCGACTGCAGCACGGCGGCCGACGGGTCGCCGGCGGGGAAGAACAGTTTCGGGAACACCAGCACGGCGGCGGTGGCGTAGATATAAAAGTCGAAGAACTCGATGGTGGTGCCGATCAGGCTGGCGAACAGCACCGTGCCGGGGGAATTTTTCTTGGGGGGGGTGCTCATTTACTGCGCTCCTTGGGGAGGGTGTCTAAAGGCCATTCTCTGGATGTTTTTTCAGGCAGCAGCACAGCACGTTGTCTAGGCGCGCGGTTCACATATCATAGCTGTGCTCGGGCGTAATTGCTGCGAATTTGCTATTAAATTCGCAAACAAATTCCACGCCGTAACACGCCGTTGTTAACGGCAGACAACGGTGTACCAACGCGCGCTATCGCGCCGTGATCAGTGCTGATTTAGAGAAACAACGGTCGTGCGCCATCCGGTTACCCGGGGCACGGCAGGAAAGGCGTCAGGGGGTGGGCGACGTGTATCAGGCCCGGCGTATCGCCAGGCATTCCGTACCAGACCCGCGCGTCGGCATCGCGGCATCGGTCATTTGTGGTGAATCCTTGCCTGCGGCCCCTCCGGGTGGAGCGGGCCGGCGATGATCGCGCTGCATCCCTAAGGATGCGGTTGATCTTGCTGTAAGCGGCTTATGATACGCGCAGTGGTGCGGTGCGGCAAGAAGTTGTGTTGGAGCATGTGCGGTGATGTCGGCTTACGCTGCGCTAAGCCGACCTACGCATCAATCAATGCAAAAGCCTGCTCAATCTCGCGGCTGTCGAGCGGGCGCACGAGGCGCGCCACTTCCTGGCCATCCTTCAAAAAAACCAGGGTCGGCCACAGCTTCACCCGGAACGCGCGTCCCAGCGCGCGGCCGGGGCCGTCTTCCACGCGGATATGCGGCACGCCAGAGTGCTGCGCAAACGCGGCGGCCAGCGGCGCCTGGGTGGCGCGGCAGTGACCGCACCAGCCCGTGCCGAATTCCAGCAGGGCCGGCCCGGTCAAGGCGTCGATCTCGGCGCGCGTGGGTTGTGCTACGGAATACGGGTCGTTCATCATGTCAGTCTCCTTGAGAACTTAGACCACTTTCACGCGCAAGGTGCCCAGGCCATCGATGGCGCCCACCAGCTCGTCGCCGCGCTGCACGGCCGCCACGCCGGCCGGCGTACCCGTGTAGATCAGATCACCCGGCTGCAAAGTGAAATAGGTCGACAGGTCGGCGATGGTTTCAGCCACGTTCCAGATCAGCATGTCGATGGTGCTCGCCTGGCGCAGCTCGCCGTTCACGTGCAGGGTGATGGCGGCATGGCCAATGTCACCCGCCTGCGCGGCCGGGGTGATGGGGCCGATGGGCGCCGAGTGCTCGAAGGCCTTGCCCGTGTCCCACGGGCGGCCCAGTTTTTTCGCTGCGCCCTGCACGTCGCGGCGCGTCATGTCCAGGCCGATCGCATAGCCCCACACGTGGCTCAGCGCGTCGGCCACGCCGATATCGCTGCCGCCCTTGCCGATGGCCACCACCAGTTCCATCTCGTGCTGGAAATCCTGCGTCTGCGCCGGGTACGGCAGTTCGCCCGTCGTGCCCGCAGGCACGGGCAGCACGGCATCGTTTGGTTTCATGAAGAAAAACGGCGCCTCGCGGCCCGTGTGGCCCATTTCCTTGGCGTGGTCGACGTAGTTGCGGCCCACGCAATAGATGCGGTGGACGGGAAAGCTGTCGGCGCTGCCCGTGACGGGAACGCTGGGCTGGATCGGTGCGGGAATGACATACGACATGAAAACTCCTGATCGGCACGATAAAAAAGCGGTGATGAAAAAGGGACACCGCAGTGTCCCCCATTTTACGACAAGCTTACTTCAGCAGGCCCGAGCGGCTCGGGTCCGGCATGCGGATGGCGACGATGAAGGAAATCAGGCACATGACGGTCACGTACCAGTAGAAATACTCTTCCACGTGCCAGGCCTTGAACTGCAGCGCCACGTATTCGGCCGAACCGCCGAACATGGCGTTGGCGACCGCATACGACAGGCCCACGCCCAGCGCGCGCACTTCGACGGGGAACATTTCCGCCTTGATCAAGCCGCTGATCGACGTGTAGAAACTGATGATGGCCAGCGCAATGACGATCAGGCCAAACGCCGCGTACGGGCTGGTGATGTCTTTCAGGGCATGCATGATCGGCAACACGCACAGGGTGGCCAGGCCGCCGAAGAACAGCATCGAGGTACGGCGGCCGATGCGGTCGGACAAGGCGCCGAACACCGGTTGCAGAATCATGTAGACGAGCAGAGCGCAGGTCATGACGGCGCTGGCCGTCTTGGTGTCCATGCCGGCCGTGTTGACCAGGTATTTCTGCATGTAGGTGGTAAACGTGTAGAACACGAGCGAGCCGCCGGCCGTAAAGCCCAGCACCGTGATGAAGGCGCGCTTGTGCTTGAGCAAGCCGCGCAGGCTGCCCGCATCCTTGTCCTTGCGCTCGCTGGCGGTGGTCGTTTCCGTCAGGGATTTACGCAGGTTCAGCGACACGAGAGCCGCCAAGGCGCCAAAGACGAACGGGATGCGCCAGCCCCAGGCACGCAGCTCTTCCAGGGTCAACAGTTGCTGCAAGACCACCAGCACCAGCAAGGCCAGCAGCTGGCCGCCGATCAGGGTCACGTACTGGAACGAGGCGAAGAAACCGCGCTTGCCCGATTCCGACACTTCGCTCATGTAGGTGGCGCTGGTACCGTATTCGCCGCCCACGGACAAGCCCTGGAACAAGCGTGCCACGAGCAGCAGGAACGGGGCGAAGGCGCCGATGGTGTCATAGGTCGGCAGCACGGCGATCATCAGGGAACCGCCGCACATCATCAGCACGGAAATCATCATCGACTGGCGGCGGCCGTATTTGTCGGCGATGCGGCCGAACAGCCAGCCGCCCACCGGGCGCATGAGGAAGCCCGCGGCGAAGATGCCTGCCGTCTGCAGCAGCTGCGTCGTCGGGTTACCGGAAGGGAAGAACGCGTGCGAAAAGTACAGCGCGCAGAACGAGTAAATGTAGAAGTCGAACCATTCGACCAGGTTACCGGAGGAAGCGCCAATGATGGCCTTGATGCGCTGCCGGGAAGTCAGCTGCGCAACGTCATGCGGAGTATCGTGGGATGTCATATCAGTCTTCTTGTTCGTGTGAAAAAGCCAACGCCAGCCCGGTTGCCCGGGCTGGTTTTGCATCATACGCCCTTGATCAGAGTCAAAAAGCCGCCCGGCATACGCGTTAATACGTATCGCTGGTAACTTTTTTTCGCCTGCGGGCGTGTGGAATCAGACCCGTTCCAGCACCAATGCAATACCCTGTCCCACGCCGATGCACATGGTGCAGAGCGCATAGCGGCCGCCCGTGCGGTGCAGCTGGTTGACGGCCGTCATGGCCAGGCGCGCACCGGAGGCACCCAGCGGGTGGCCGAGGGCAATCGCGCCGCCGTTCGGATTGACGCGCGCATCGTCGTCGGGCAAGCCCAGCTGGCGCAGCACGGCCAGGCCTTGCGCGGCAAACGCTTCGTTCAGTTCGATGACGTCGAAGTCGGCCAGGGTCAAACCCGTCATGGCCAGCACTTTCAGGGTGGCGGGCGCAGGGCCGATGCCCATGATGCGCGGCGCCACGCCGGCCGTCGCCATGGCCACGACACGGGCGCGCGGTGTCAGGCCAAAACGGGCCGCGTTCGCCTCGTCGGCCAGCAGCAGCGCCGCCGCGCCATCGTTGACGCCCGAGGCGTTGCCGGCGGTAATCGTGCCGTCCGCGCGCACGACAGGCTTCAATTTGGCCAGGATCTCCAGGGTGGTGGCGCGCGGGTGCTCGTCACGGGCAACGACGATGGGATCGCCTTTCTTTTGCGCGATGCTGACGGGACAGATTTCACTGTCGAACACGCCCGCCTGCTGCGCCGCCAGGGCCTTGACCTGGCTGGCCAGCGCGAACGCATCCTGGTCCGCGCGGCTGATACCGAAGTCGGACGACACGTTTTCCGCCGTTTCCGGCATCGAATCGACACCGTACTGCGCTTTCATCAACGGATTGATGAAGCGCCAGCCGATGGTCGTGTCTTCCATTTTCATGCCGCGCGAAAAGGCGCTGTCGGCCTTGCCCATGACGAATGGCGCGCGGCTCATGCTTTCCACGCCGCCTGCGATCAGCAAACCCGCTTCGCCGCTCTTGATGAAGCGCGCGGCGCTGCCGATGGCGTCCAGGCCCGAGCCGCACAGGCGGTTCAGGGTGGCGCCCGGCACGCTGTCGGGCAAGCCAGCCAGCAGGGCGACCATGCGCGCCACATTGCGGTTGTCCTCGCCCGCCTGGTTGGCGCAGCCGTACAGCACGTCAGTGACGGCAGTCCAGTCCACATTCGGATTGCGCGCCATCAAGGCACGGATGGGCACGGCGCCCAGGTCGTCGGCGCGCACGCCGGCGAGTCCTCCTCCATAGCGGCCGAATGGCGTGCGCTGGGCGTCGCAGATATAAGCGTGAGTCATGTTCTTTCCTCCAAGAAAGTGATTTGCGTATTGATACTGAATTAACGTCCGTCCGTCAGCGGCACGGCCGTCAACGCTTGCAGCTGTTCAAAACTCAAGCCATCGACCAATTCGACGACCGTGGCGCCGGCGGGCGACAGGTCGAGCACGGCCAGGTCGCTGTAGATGCGGCTGACGCAGCCGATACCCGTGAGCGGATAGGTGCAGGCCTGCACCAGCTTGCTTTCACCCGTCTTGGTCAGCAATTCCATCATGACCCAGGTTTTTTTCGCGCCGATGGCCAGGTCCATGGCCCCGCCCACGGCGGGAATGGCGTCCGGCGCGCCCGTGTGCCAGTTGGCCAGGTCGCCCGTGGCGGACACTTGAAACGCGCCCAGCACGCAGATGTCGAGGTGGCCGCCACGCATCATGGCGAAGCTGTCGGCATGGTGGAAATAGCTGCCACCGGGCAGCAATGTGACGGGCTGCTTGCCCGCATTGATCAAGTCGTAGTCTTCCTCGCCGGGCGCCGGTGCGGGGCCCATGCCGATCACGCCGTTTTCGCTGTGCAGGATGATGTCCGCGCCAGCCGGCAAGTGGTTCGCCACCAGGGTCGGCAAGCCGATACCGAGGTTGACGACGCTGCCTTCATGGATGTCGGCCGCCACACGGGCCGCCATCTGGTCTCGATTCCATTTATTCACTTGATACTCCTCAGGCTGCTTTGAAGCCGGCGGGGCCGGTGGCCGTGCGCGGCACTTGCACGATGCGCTGCACGAACAGGCCCGGCGTGACGACGTGCTCGGGGTCGATGCTGCCCAAGTCAAGCACCTCGTGCACGGAAGCAATGCTGACCTTGGCGGCCATGGCCATGATCGGGCCGAAGTTGCGCGCCGTCTTGCGGTAAGTCAGGTTGCCCCAGCGGTCGCCCTGCTCCGCCTTGATCAGCGCGAAATCGGCGTGGATCGGCGACTCGAACACATACATGCGGCCATCGATCTCGCGCGTTTCCTTGCCCTTGGCCAAGTCCGTGCCATAGCCGGTGGGCGTGAAAAAGCCGCCGATGCCGGCGCCGGCGGCGCGGATGCGCTCGGCCAGGTTCCCCTGCGGCACCAGTTCCAGTTCCAGCTTGCCCGCGCGGTACAGCGCGTCGAACACGTGCGAATCGGCCTGGCGCGGGAACGAGCAGATGATCTTGCGCACTTGCCCGTTTTTCAGCAGGGCAGCCAGGCCCGTGTCGCCATTGCCCGCATTGTTGTTGACGATGACGAGGTCGCGCGCGCCTTGGGCGATCAAGCCGTCGATCAGCTCGGCCGGCTGGCCCGCGCCGCCAAAGCCGCCAATCATGACGGTGGCGCCATCGTGGATATCGGCCAGCGCATCAAGCACGCTGGAACGCAGTTTGTCGATCATTGCGGTCTCCTCCCAATCAAATCCATCTGCCACTTGTTCGTATAACGAACAAATATTCGTATTTAGAACTTATTCGTGAGAATATGCCTGATCGGGGCGCTTGTCAATTTGCCGTTTTCGCCAGCGCCATGGCTATAATTGCCACCTTGACCAATTGGAATTGCCATGACCGCACGCAGCAGCACCTCCGTTCCCGCCGAAGAAACCGTCGATGCCGACGCCGCGCCGCGTCCCGGCGACAGCTATGTGCAATCGTTCGCGCGGGGTCTGGCCGTGCTGCGCAGCTTTGGCGCGGACGCGCCGCAGCAGACCCTGAGCGAAGTGGCGGAACGGGCGCAGCTGACGCGCGCCGGCGCGCGGCGCATCCTGCACACCTTGCTGCATCTCGGTTACGTGGAAGCGGATGGGCGGCTGTTCCGTTTGACGCCGAAGGTGCTCGACCTCGGTTACGCCTATCTGTCATCCTTGCCCGTGTGGACGCAGGCGCAGCCGCTGCTGGAAGAATTGATGCAGACCTTGCGCCAGTCGTGCTCGGCCACAGTGCTCGACGGCGACGACATCGTGTATGTCGTGCGCCTGTCCGCGCACCGCACCATGTCGATCAACCTGGGCATCGGCAGCCGCCTGCCCGCCTACTGCACCTCGATGGGCAGAGTGTTGCTATCGGGCCTGGCGCCGGACGTGCTGCGCGAACGGCTGTCGAAGATGGCGCTGCTGAAAATCACGCCGGCGACCAAGGTCGATGTCGACGTCTTGATGGAAGAGATTGCGCAAGTGCGGCGCCAGGGCTGGTGCCTGGTGCAGGAAGAGCTGGAACAGGGCTTGATCGCTCTGGCCGCGCCCGTGTTCGACCGGGCCGGCAAGGTGGTGGCGGCGATCAACGTCAGCGGCCAGACGGCGGGGCCGTCCGTGGCGCACCTGCTGGAACACAGCTTGCCGAAACTGCTCGATACGGCAAGCCGGGTCAGCGCCCTCGTGCGGGTGCAGCAGTAGCGTTTACTTTTTAAATTTGGCGCAAGGGTCCGGGCGCGGCTGCGCCGGCATCGTTTGCGTCAGGTCGAACGTGCCCTTGTAGCCGGTGGTCCCCTGCTCCAGGTAGCCGATGCTGCGCACGTTCAGTTGCGGGTCGGCCAGCTTCAGCCAGCGGGGTACGCCGATATCCTTGCGCACATGCTCATTGCCGGCGATCAGCACCACGTCGCGCGGCGCCTGGTCGCGGATCAGCTTGGCCATCCAGATATCGCGCGCCACTTGCGCGTTGACGACGCCGCCCACCATCATGTCGGGCAGCATATTGCAGCGGGCCGCCTGCACTTCCTTCTTTTGCCCTTCCAGGATATCGGCCGGCACGGGCGCGGCCAGGTACGTGGCCACCATGGCGGGCGGCATCGACCACTGGATGCCGTCGCGCACGATGCGCGAGGCATCGGCCGGCGACAAATTGCCGGCGACCAGGGTCAGCTGGTAGCTGATGACGAGGTCCAGCACGGGACGGTACACGCTCCAGTCCCAGCGCGGCTGTTCCATCACGCGGATGATGCAGTCGGGGTCGGCGCATTCGCGCGCGGCGCGCGTCAGCAAGTCCTGGTTTTCGCGGTCGAACTGCTCCATGACGATCACGGGACGCCAGCCGGCCGCCAGGCGGCGGCGCAATTCCTCGACCCGCAGGCGCTGGCCTTGCGCATTGTCAGGGACTTCACCAAGCAGCAGCACTTGCGGATTGGGCAAGGCGTCAGCCACGGGCGGGGGTGGGGGCGGCGCCGCCTTCTTCAGCAGGCTGCCGCAGGCGGCCAGCGCCAGCATGCTGCACAGCAGAGCGGCGCGCGCGCCGGCACGGAAAATCACGGTGGTCATGTAAGCGGTATCCAAAGTGGCGATGCGCCAGATTGTACCGCCTCAGGCCGGCGCGGGCAGCTTGCGGCGCTCCAGCACTTCAAACACCGCCATGCCTGCCAGCATGGCGCCGGCAAACATCCACGCCTTCGGCTGGCCCGCCAGCAGCGACACGAGGGCGGGACCGGGACAGAAACCGGCGATGCCCCAGCCCGCGCCAAAGGCCAGGCTGCCCAGCAGCAAGCGCCGGTCGATGTGCCGCGATACCGGCAACTGCATGGGCTCGCCCAGCAGCGACCTGGTTCTCCGCCGCGCCAGCCAGAAGGCGGGCAAGGCCACGCCGATGGCGCCGCCCATCACCAGCGCCAGCGACGGATCCCAGGCGCCGGCCAGGTCGAGGAAAGCGAGCACCTTGGCCGGATTGGACATGCCGGAGACGATCAGGCCCAGGCCAAAGACAAGGCCGCTCAACAGGGAAAGAATCAGTTTATTCATAGGTGGCGCAACAGATAGACGGTGAGGAAACCGGCCGCCATGAAGACACACGTGGCCGCCAGCGAACGCGGGGACAGGCGCGACAGCCCGCACACGCCGTGGCCGCTGGTGCAGCCGGCGCCATAGCGCACACCCACGCCCACCAGCAGGCCCGCCACGATCAGAGCGGGCGTGCCCGCGTCGATCTGCACGGGCGGCAAGGCTTGCCACAGCTGGTACAGCAAGGGCGTGCCGATCAGGCCGGCAAGAAAAGCGATGCGCCAGCCCAGGTCGCCGCTGCGCGGGCGCAGCAAGCCGCCGACGATACCGCTGATGCCGGCGATGCGGCCATTGAACAGGATCAATAGCGCAGCCGCCAGGCCGATCAGCATGCCGCCGGCCAGCGAGGCCCACGGCGTGAAGTGCTGCCAGTCTATGGTCATGGCGGGGTCAGTCCGCTTCGTCATTGAACGGGGCGCGCGGCGCGCAAAATTGCGCGTACAGCACTTGCAGCACGGCCAGCACGGGCGCGCTGGCGACGCGGTAATAAATCTGCTTGCCGTCGCGCCGCGTGGCCACCAGCATCTCTTCACGCAGCACGCCCAGCTGCTGCGACAGGGTCGGCTGGCCGATGCCTACTTTTTGCTCGAGGTCGCTGACGCAATGTTCACCCTGCGACAGCTGGCACAGCAGCATCAACCGGTCGGCATTGCCCATGGCCTTGAGCAGCGAGCTGGCCTTGTAGGCCGAGCCACGCATGGCGTCGAGGTTGTATTCGGCGTGTTGTGTTGCGACTGTCTCCATCTTGCCCTCCCACAGGCGGTCATGTTGAATAGCGTGCGATAAACAATATACTAATCAATATATTGTTTTCGTGCTGACGATTCGCACAAAAAAACAACAGTGTTTTTTCGTCGATAGCGTGCTTATGCAAAGTGTGCGGCAGCGATCACGTTTACGCTATCAAAATGACAAATATTCGTAATAAAGAGGAAATAAGCGTATCAAAATTGTCACGATCTATGCTGTAATGGGAGAACAGCAGAAAAACCATGATACGCCCCCGTACAGGCGAATTGTCCGTCCATGCGCTAGCCGGTTTCGGCTGCGCCGCGCGGTGAACAACAGGGAGAGCACGATGAGAATCTATCAGTCGTTATGCATGGCCTTGCTGGCGCTGTCGGCCAGCACATGGAGCATGGCGGCAATCAGCGACACGACAGCCAGCAAGCTGCACGAAGCCGGCGAACGCGTGATGATCGATGAAAGCATCAGCTTGAATAATAATCCCGGCTGGGAAACGCCGGACTTGCCGTATGCACGCCTGCTGGCCAGCAGCAGCGCGACGGCGGCACCGCACTGGAGCACCAGTGGCGCGCGCCATGTAGCCCTGGCGCCACCGAGGCCCATGACGGCCGCACCCGCACAGCAAGCCAACGTGCCGGCCCCCGTGCCCGAAGCGAGCATGTACTCGATGTTGCTGGTGGGATTGGGCCTGGTGGCCTTGAGCCTGCACGGCGAAAAACAGGAAAAATTCGATAATTGACGGCGCCTGCACTGGCAAGGCGCTGCTGAAGAACATTCCGCCTGGTGCGGAATGTTTTGTTATGGCGCCATCATTTGTCGAGCAGGCGGCAGACCCGTTCGATGTTCCCCACGGGAATACCCGACTTCAGGGCCCGCGCGATGCAGCCCGCCTTGTCCGGGCCCGAGGCGGAAATGAGCACGAAGGCCGTCACCACCACGCTGATGGCGACGAGGACAATCAGGACACCCTTGACGATATCCCAGTTCATTGCGTCTCAACAATGTCATACGTGAAATCATAATAATGCTTGCCGTCCTCGATGCGGATGGCCAGGCTGCCCCTGAGTCCTTGCAACTGCTCCGTCCCCGTATCGGGCACCACCGTCACCGACAAGGCGGGCACGCCGCGCGTCATCGTGCCGCTGTGCTGCAAATAAAAACTGCCGCGGCGTCCGTCCAGAGTACCCTCCACCCGTTCCAGCGCCACATAGCCTGCCGAGCCGCTCACGCTGGCGCGCGCGCTCAGCATCTCGCCCTGCGCGCTGGCCTCGAGCGCGCCGTGGTAGCGCTTGTCGAGCGACAAGCGTCCCAGTCCCGATTGCGCGGCCGTGTCCGACAAGGTTTGCGGGGTGATGGTGACGTCGAAGGTACCGGTAATGGAAGGCATCAGTGCTCCTTGGAAAATGAAGATGTGGCTGGCGCATCGGGTTCGCTCAGCAGCGCATGCAGTTTTTGCATGGTGGCCCAGTTGCGCGAGGTGACGCCGTCGCCCAGCAGCACGCCCAGCGCCGCCACCACCTTGCTGGCCAGCACGCCATCGGGACACCACGCATATGCGGCCCAGCGCCCCAACGCCAGCGCTTCGGGCTGCCACGACTGCTGCAAGAGCGGCGCCAGACGCTGGATGTCGGCCGGATTGTTCAGCACCAGGGTCAGCAAGCGGGCCGCATCGGCCGCCGGCGCCAAGGTGTTTTGTTCGACCAGCTCGGCAAACTGGCTGGCCGACAGCACCGTCACCCTGGCCGCCACGCCCAGCTTCAGCACCAGCGCTTCCTCGATGCTGGCAGCGGCCTCGGCCGGTGCTACCTTGCCACCGTCATACACGACGTTTCCGCTGTTGAGCACGGTGCGCACCTGCGCAAAACCCAGGTCGCCCAGCAGCTTGCGCAGGTCGGCCATGGCCACGCGCTTGGCGCGGCCCACATTAATCCCGCGCAACAGCGCCACTTGCTGACTGTTTTCTATCTGTGCCATGCTGTCTCCTTGCCTATGCCTGGCTGTTGGTGCTTTCCGGCAACGGCGTCACCGTGGGCAGGCGCAGCAGGAACGCCGCACCCTGCCCCAAGGTGCTGCTGACCGTGATGGTGCCTCCAAACTGCTTGGCAATCAAGTTGAACACGATATTCAAGCCCAGTCCCGTGCCGCCCTGCCCGCGCCGCGTGGTGACAAACGGATCGAACACGCGGTCGAGCATGTCGGGCGCGATGCCGCGGCCGTTGTCGCGCACCTGCATGGCGATCGCGTCGCCATCGCGGCGCACGCCGATATGGATGTTGCCGGCCGTGTCCGCATCAAACGCGTGCTCGACGCAGTTCAACACCAGGTTGGTCAGTACCTGCGCCAGCGCGCCCGGATAGCTGTCGAGCATGATGTCGGGCGGGCAGTCGATATCGATGCTGATGCGCGTCTTTTTCAGGGTCGGCTGCAGGCTCGAGATCACCTCGCCGATATAGTCGCGCAATTCGAACAAACGGCGCGCCTCGCTGACCTGGTCGACGGCGATCTGCTTGAAGCTGTGGATCAGATGGGCGGCGCGGTAGGCATTGTTCATGATCAGCCGCGCGCTTTCGCCAGCCGTTTCCAGGTAGCGCACGATGTCGGTCTTCTTCACGCTGCCGCCGGCCACGGCCGCGCTGATGTCATCGGTGGCTTCCTTCAGCACCGAGGCGCTGGTCAGGGCGATGCCGACCGGAGTGTTGATTTCATGCGCCACGCCGGCTACCAGGCTGCCCAGCGAAGCCAGGCGCTCCGATTGCAGCAACGATTCCTGCGTGCGGCGCAGCTCGTCCATGGCCTGCGCCGTTGCCTGCTGCGAACGGCGCGCCATGTCTTCCGCCTCGCGGCTGCCCTCGATGATGGACTTGAGCTTGCGCTGCACGGCATTGAAGCCGCGAATCACGTCGCCCAGTTCGTCGCGCCGGTTTTCCGGCAGCTCTTCGACCTCGTCGCTGCCGCGCGTGGCCAGGTCGAACAAGCCGTCGCGCAACTGTTTCAGTGGCTCGAAGACGATGCGCAGGCTCAGCGCCAGGGCGCCCACGAGGATGATGTCAAGCAGCAACACTTCCAGCACCTTGCGCCGCACTTCGGCATGCAGGGCCGCATCGATCTGCGCGCGGCTGAAATTGACGATGACCTTGCCGACGATCACCGGCTTGCCGCCCGTGGCCGCCGCCACGGCGTCGCGGAACACCAGCGGCGCCTCGACGGGCGTGCCGCCCATGGCCACGTCGGCGCTCAAAGGTACCAGGGTGCCGCCCGCGTCGCGCACCTCGCCCGCGAACAGGCCGACCGAGGCGTCGTAGACGCGGATGCCGACCAGTTCCGGCGGCAGCATTTCGGCCGCGACGATGCTGTCGACCTTGGATTTATCGAGGTCCCACAGGGCGGAGGGCAAGCTCGTCTGCAAGCGCGTGAGCACGCCGCTGCGCAGGCGCGCGCTGCCCGATTCGAGTTCTTGGCTCAGTGTATATTGGGTATAGCTGCCGGAAATGCCCAGCACCAAGGTGACGATCACGACAAAAAGCAGGGTCAGCCGGACTTGGATACTCGCCATCAATCAACACTCCCCGGGCCAGGCCTGCCGCCGGCCCGCGGCGCGGGCGCAGATACGTCGGTAATACAAGGGCCTGAATCAAATGTACGGTATGACATGCTTATTGGCAAGATTTACAGTATTTCCACTTTCGATAGGGACTTTGATGCAGGTTGAGACATTGCGGCATGGCAATGGTAATATCCCGCAATCATCTAAGGAGTCGTCATGGCGGTCACGCATCAACATCTACCCCTGGAACAAGTTCGTCCCGGCATGATCTTGTCGGATGTCTTGCTCGATGCGCATGGACAAGTGCTGTTGCCGCAAGGCGCCGTATTGACGGAAAACATGCTGGCCCTGATGCCCCGCCACAACATCGACATGCTGCCGATCCAGGCGCCGCCCCCTACTCCGGAAGCAATCGCCGCGCAGCAGGCGGCCGACAGCGAACGGCTGGCCTACCTGTTCCGCAAGCATGATCCCGACGATCCCCTGGACGCGGCCACCACCTTGCTGCGCAGCTATGTCACGGCGTACCGCCTGGGCACGGGAGAGTCCGCATGAGCACGCAGCTGACGCTCGACGATATCGTTGCCCACCTCGATGACCTGCCTTCCTTGCCCGCCGTCGTCATGGAGCTGCTCAACAGCATCGATCAGGAAGACGTCGATATTTCCGTGCTGGCCAAAAAAGTGTCGTACGACCAGGCATTGACGGCGAAAACCCTGCGCCTGGCCAATTCATCCCACTATGGCTTGCAAGTGAAGGCCACCACCATCCAGCAGGCGATCACCTACCTGGGCTTCCAGACGACGCGCAGCCTGATCACGTCGGCTGCCATCACCGGTTGCTTCCCGGAAGGACGCTGCCCCGGTTTCGACGACAAGGCCTTCTGGCGTCATTCGGTGGCGACGGCCGCCTGCGCCAAGGTGCTGGCGCGGCAGATCCGTTTCAACCAGGATTACGCGTTCACGGCCGGCTTGCTGCACAACATCGGCCGCCTGGTGCTGGTCAGCAGCTTTCCCGCGCACTACGCGCAAGCCATCGCGCACCAGGCCGCGCACGATTGCAGCCTGCTCGAAGCGGAGCAGGCCGTGCTGGGCGTGGGCCACGTGCAGGCGGGCGTGGCCCTGGCCGAACACTGGAATTTTTCCGACACCATGCGCCTGGCGCTGGGCAACTACCTGCAGCCGGAAACGCCGGGGGCAGGCTTTCTCGCGTCGCTGATCCACGTGGCCAATGCGGTTGTTTGCGCGCTCGACCTGGCACAGGCGGGCGACGACATGGTGCCGCGCGTCTCGCCGGTGGCCTGGGATGCGCTGGGCCTGGGCGAAGACGCGTATCTGCAGCTGTTCCGCGAAACGGAGCTGCGCTACGACGAAATCACCTCGGCACTGCTGAGCTAAGCAATATCCTCACAATGCCGCAAACGCAAACGGCCCTCGCTGCGAAGCGAAAGCCGTTAGGGGTACGACGGTCGGTCCATGCTGCCCGGTCCACGCCAGCCTGTTGCCGCCAGCAGCTACGCAAGCGGCACAGTCAGCGTACAACCGCCACATCAGTGCGCGTAATTCGATTCTTGCGCATCGCCGCGGTCTTCCGCTTTTGGACGGCCCTGGGCGTCGGACAGACGGTACTTGGTGCGGCGATCGCCCATCAAGTCGCGCAGGTCGCGGATGCTCATGCCCGTTACTTCGTGCATGCGGATCAGCAGCGAGGCGCCAACCGGCAAGCGGTGGTGGCGGATCTTGCTGATGACCGGTGGCGCCACTTCAAGCAGACGCGACAGGGCTGCATCGTTCTTCAGCTGCATCTTGCTCAGCAGAATATCCAGCAGGTGGTTCGGGTTGTAACTCTCTTGCGATGCTAATGCATGATGTGCCATGATTTTTCCTCGTCTGGTGAATGTAGAAAATAATGCCGATACGAACTTAAGGCTGGCTTAGAGTGTTTAAATAAACGTCTTTCCCACTGATTCAGCCTTCCCCCGCCCTTCCTCCTTATCGCACTGCCCGCACAGGACTCGCACAGCCACGCCCAGCCAACGTACGCAACTTGCCGCGTGAGTAAACAACACTGCAATCCACCAAAATGAATTGCATATAAGACAATATACTAGCCCAAACACGCGGCATCTGCGCCTCGCGCAAACTTCCTGATTGTTAAATATCAATCAAGCTGCTGGTTGGCTTGGCAACGATGCTATTTCAACACATTAGGATGCCAGCGGGCGCACACAAGGCTTTGCAGCAACTTGTTACAAATCAATGGTGACGTACGGCAATAAATGCTTTTGAGCATCACGACACATGGCGGCATATACAAGCGGCAATCTTGTCTGCAAGGTCAGCACGACATGGCCCGTGCCCGCGATTTACGCTAAACTATGGCCTGAACTTGCAGCGAGCCTGCCACCGGGCAGCCAGAGGCGCCCGGCCGGTCATCCACCGCCTCCCGCCCCGAGCGGCGCACGGCGCAAGCCGCCTGCCCAGCTTATTTTCCGCCACACTTATTTGCAGCCACATTTACCGATAAGCGCCTGACTCCATGCAGAAAAAAGTATTCATTAAAACCTTCGGCTGCCAGATGAACGAGTACGACTCGGACAAGATGGCCGACGTGCTGGGCGCCTCCGATGGCCTGGTGCGCACGGACACGCCGGAAGACGCCGATGTGATCCTGCTCAATACCTGCTCCGTGCGTGAAAAGGCGCAGGAAAAAGTGTTTTCCGACCTGGGCCGGCTGCGCGAGCTGAAACTGGCCAAGCCGCACCTGTTGATCGGCGTGGGCGGCTGCGTGGCGTCGCAGGAAGGCGACGCCATCGTCAAGCGCGCGCCGTATGTCGACATGGTCTTCGGCCCGCAAACCCTGCACCGTCTGCCGCAGATGATCGAATTGCGCCGCGCCAGCGGCGATGCGCAAGTGGACATCAGCTTCCCGGAAATCGAAAAGTTCGACCACATGCCGCCGGCCAAGGTGGAAGGCGCTTCGGCGTTCGTCTCCATCATGGAAGGCTGCAGCAAATACTGCAGCTACTGCGTCGTGCCCTACACGCGCGGCGAGGAAGTGTCGCGCCGCTTCGAGGACGTGCTGACGGAAGTGGCGGGCCTGGCCGCCCAGGGCGTCAAGGAAATCACCCTGCTGGGGCAAAACGTGAACGCCTACCGGGGCGCGATGGAAGGCGGCGAGATCGCCGACTTCGCCCTGCTGCTCGAATACGTGGCCGACATTCCCGGCATCGAACGCATGCGCTTCGTCACCAGCCACCCGAAGGAATTCACGCAGCGCCTGATCGACGCCTACGCAAAAATCCCGCAGCTGGTCGACCATTTATATCTGCCCGCGCAGCATGGCTCCGACAAGATTCTCGGCGCCATGAAGCGCGGCTACACGGGCCTCGAATACAAGTCCATCATCCGCCGCATCCGCACCGTGCGCCCGAACATGGCCATTTCCTCCGACTTCATCGTGGGTTTCCCCGGCGAGACCCAGGCTGACTTCGACGCCATGATGAAGCTGATCGCGGACGTGGGCTTCGACAACAGCTACAGCTTCATCTTCAGCAAGCGCCCCGGCACGCCGGCCGCCAGCCTGGAAGACGACACGCCGCACGAGGTGAAACTGGCCCGCTTGCAGCAGCTGCAGGCGGCCATCGACGCCAACACGCGCAAGTACAGCCTGGCCATGGTGGGCACGGTGCAAACCATCCTCGTCGAAGGCCGTTCCAAAAAGGACACCGATGACAGTGAACTGCAAGGCCGCACGGAAAACAACCGCGTCGTCAATTTCGACGCCGGCCCGGACGGTTTGCAATTGATCGGCCAGCTGGTCGACGTGCGCATCACCGAAAGCCATTCCTACACCCTGCGCGGCGAATTGGTCGCCAGCGCCCCCGCATTGAAAAGAGCCAGTTGAAAACCAAAGCCCCGATACAGCCGCATTACTTCATCCCCGAGCCGCTCGATAACACGCGCCTGGCGCACCTGTGCGGACCGCTCGATGAAAACCTGCGCCAGATTTCCGCCGCCCTCGACGTGACGATCTTCCGCCGCGGCGAGAAATTCATCGTCGGCGGCAGCAATGCCGAACGCGCCGTGGAAATCCTCGAGCAGTTCTACGCCATCGCCAACAAGGTCGTGCCGCTCGAAGAAGTGCAGCTGGCCCTAGTGGAACAGCGCGCGGGCCTGTCCGCCGCCTCCGAACACCACGCCAACGCGCCGGCCAGCACCTTCGTCGAACCGGACATCGCCAGCCCCGTGCTGAAAACACGGCGCTCCGACCTGCGCGGGCGCACGCCGCACCAGATCGCCTACCTGCGCGACATCCTCGAACACGACATCAGCTTCGGCGTCGGTCCTGCCGGCACGGGCAAAACCTATCTGGCCGTCGCCTGCGCCGTCGACGCGCTCGAAAGGGACGCCGTCAAGCGCATCATTTTGACGCGCCCCGCCGTCGAAGCGGGCGAGCGCCTGGGCTTCTTGCCGGGCGACCTGGCGCAAAAGGTCGACCCGTATTTGCGTCCCCTGTACGACGCGCTGTACGATTTGCTGGGTTTTGACCGCACGCAGAAGCTGTTCGAGAAACAGGTGATCGAGATCGCCCCGCTGGCCTATATGCGCGGACGCACCTTGAACCACGCTTTCGTCATCCTCGATGAAGCGCAAAACACCACCGTCGAACAGATGAAGATGTTTTTGACGCGCATCGGCTTTGGCAGCAAGGCCGTGGTGACGGGCGACGTGACGCAAGTCGACCTGCACAAGAGCCAGACGAGCGGCTTGATCGACGCCGTGCACGTGTTGAAAGATGTGCGCGGCATCGGCTTCACGCAATTTAACAGCACCGACGTGGTGCGCCATCCGCTGGTCGCACGCATCGTCGACGCCTATGAAACGGCGCAGGCGGCCAATGCCGATGCCGCCCACTTGCCCTCCTTATTGAAACCAGCTGCCGCCAAAAATGTCCGAAAAAAATAAACTGTCCCTATCCGTGCAATACCCGGACACCCGCCTGGAAACCCTGATCACGCGCCCGAAAGTGCGCCGCTGGGTCAAGGCGGCCCTGTTCGCGCCGGCCGAATTCACGATCCGCTTCGTCGACGCGGAAGAAGGCCGCACCCTGAACCGCGACTACCGCGAAAAAGACTATGCCACCAACGTGCTGACGTTCGCCTACAACGAAGGCGAAGAACTGGGCGACGACGAGCCGACGCGCGCCGACATCATCCTGTGCACGGACGTGCTGGAAAAGGAAGCGGCGGAACAGAAGAAGAGCGTGGAAGAGCACACGGCCCATTTGATCGTCCACGGCGTGCTGCATGCGCAAGGCTACGACCACATGGATGACGAGGAAGCCACCGAGATGGAGGGACTGGAAACGGAAATCCTCGCAAAACTCGGCATTACCGACCCGTACAAGGAGTAAGCGCATGGGAACCTGGGCCACCGACGCCTTCGGCAACGACTACGCCATGGATTGGGCGCAGGACTTGCACGAATATAAAACCCTGGAACTGGTCGAGACGACGCTCGACAACGTCATCGACAGCCAGGAAGCGGAACTCGAGGCGCCGTTTGCCGCCGAAGCGCTGGCCGCGCTGGACGTGATCGCGCGCCTCCTGGGCAAGCCGGGAGAAAACGACCCGGCCACCGCGGAAGTAGACGAATGGGTGGCCGCCTGCAAGAAGAAAGTCACGCCGCCGCTGCTGGAAAAAGCGCGCCTGGCCTTCGAGCGCATCACGGCAGAGTCGTCGGAGCTGCGCCAGCTGTGGCAGGACAGCGAGCATTTCGCCGACTGGCAGGCCGACGTGGCGGCCTTGCGCGCGCGCGTGCTGGGCCCGGAAGCGGCGTAAAAGATCGCGCAACGGCGCACTTCAACGTATTAAATTTGCATCAAAAGCGGGGAAATCCGGTATGGCCCCACTTTTGGTGTATCCTATATCCCTTCGCAACAACGGCTCACGCCTCCTATGCCCGAGCACCCTAGTGGCGTCAGAACTGACGTCAAGCCCCACCGGTCACTGTTTGAACGCCTGACCGCACTCATTTCCCCCGAGCCAGAGAACCGTGCAGAATTGCTCGAAGTTCTACACGATGCGCATGAACGCAAGCTGATCGACGCCGACGCCCTGTCGATGATCGAAGGCGTGTTCCAGGTATCGGATCTCTGCGCGCGCGACATCATGATTCCCCGTTCGCAAATGGATGTCATCGACATCAGCAAGCCGATCGAGGAATGGATGCCGGAAGTCCTGTCCACCGCCCACTCGCGCTTCCCCGCGATCGAAGGCGAGCGCGACAAGGTCATCGGCATCCTGCTGGCGAAAGACTTGCTGCGTTATTACGCAGAAGAAACTTTCGACGTGCGCGACATGCTGCGCCCCGCCATCTTTATCCCCGAATCGAAACGCCTGAATGTGCTGCTGCGCGATTTCCGCGCCAACCACAATCACATGGCCATCGTCGTCGATGAATACAGCGGCGTCGCCGGCCTGATCACCATCGAAGACGTGCTGGAACAGATTGTCGGCGACATCGAGGATGAATACGACTTCGACGAAGCCGAGGACAATATCCTCTCGCTCAAGGAAGGCCAGTTCGGCCCCCGCTGGCGTGTCAAGGCATTGACCGAGATCGAACAGTTCAACGAAGAAGTGGGCAGCCATCTGGTCGACGACGACGTCGACACCATCGGCGGCCTCGTGTCGAAGTATCTGGGCCGCATGGCGCACAAGGGCGATATTTTCGACCTCGGCAATCTGCGTTTCGAGGTACTGCGCGCCGATGCGCGCCAGGTGCACGTGCTGCTCGTCGAGCGCCTGCCCAACGTGCCGGAACTGGAACTCTGACATGCGCGTGCTGTAAATGCGTTTCAGACGCGCCGACCCCAACGCCCCCGCCAAACCGCCCCGCAGCACGTGGGCGCGCATGCTGACTGCCGCCGTCGCCGGCGCCGTCGCGGTGCTGGCGTTCGCCCCTTTCGGCTACTGGCCGCTGCAAATCCTCAGCCTGGGCGTGCTGTTCTACCAGGTGCTGCGCGCATCGAACGTCAAGGCCGGCGCGCTGATCGGCTGGGCCTATGGCTTCGGCTGGTGTGCGGCCGGCACGCACTGGCTGTATATTTCCATGCACCGCTATGGCGACATGGCCGCGCCGATCGCCGCCATCGCCGTAGCCTTGCTGGCCCTCTTGATGGCCATTTACGTGGCCCTGGCCATGGGCGCGGCCGCCTGGCTGCGCCAGCGCTGGGTACTGTCGCTGCCCGCCATGACCTTGCTGGTATTGCCCGCCACGTGGACCCTGTTCGAATGGACGCGCGGCTGGCTGTTTACGGGTTTCCCGTGGCTGGCCACCGGCTACGCCCACAATACCAGCCCGCTGGGCGGCTTTGCCCCCATCGTCGGCGCGTATGGCCTGGGCTGGCTGGCGGCGCTGTCCGCCGGCGCCCTGCTGCTACTCACGCACCGCACGCGCTGGTTTGCGCTGGGCGGCGTCATCGCGCTGTACGCGGCCGGCATCGGCTTGCAGTACGTGGCGTGGACCCACCCTGTCGGACGCCCGATCACCGTGCGCCTGCTGCAAGGGAACGTGCCGCAGCAGCAGAAATTCGATCCCGGCTTCGTGCTGGGCGCCCTGCAGATGTACCAGAGCGCCATCACCAGCGCGCCGGCCGACCTGATCGCCACGCCGGAAACGGCCGTCACCGTGCTGCCGCACCAGCTGCCGCCAGGCTATCTGGATAGCCTGGGCACCTATGCACAGCAGACGGGCAGCACGATTTTGGTCGGCATGCCCGTGCTCGACGAGCAGCAGCGCTTCTACAATGCGGCCGTGGGCATCACGCCCAACGGCACGCCGGGACCGTACTACCAGTACCGCAAGCACCATCTGGTGCCGTTCGGCGAATTCGTGCCGCCCGGCCTGCACTGGTTTGTCGCCATGATGGCCATCCCGCTGGGCGACATGGGCCGCGGCGCGGAAGTACAAGCGCCTTTGCCCGTGCGCGACCAGCTGGTGCTGCCGAATATCTGCTACGAAGACTTGTTTGGCGAAGAAATCGCCGGCCAGCTGGCCAGCGCTCACCGCCATGGCAAGCAGTCGGCGTCCGTGCTGCTCAATATCTCGAACCTGGCCTGGTTTGGCGACTCGATCGCCATCCCGCAGCATCTGCAGATTTCGCAGATGCGCAGCCTGGAAACGGGCCGCCCCATGCTGCGCTCGACGAACACGGGCGCCACCGCCGTCATCGACGGCAAAGGCGTCGTGCAAAGCCTGCTGCCGCCGGAGCAGCAAGCGACCCTGGCGGCCAAGGTGCAAGGCATGGGCGGCATGACGCCATACATTCTGTACGGCAACAAACTGGTGCTGGCCCTGGCCGCGCTGGCCCTGCTGACGGCCTTCCTGCTGTCGCGCGCCGCCCGCCGTGGCCGCGCCGCGCAGCAATAAGCGGCCGATATTGCCCGAAGAGTCACAGTGGGCCCGTAAAAACCGCTAAAATTAGCAAAACCCCGGCCCGGACGCGCTGCCAAGCATGCGTCCGGGCTTCAAGCAAACCTTAACAAAGCGCAGCCTCCCGCGCGGCGAACTCATACGATGCTCACATTTCAACAAATTATCCTGACCTTGCAAACCTATTGGGACAAGCAAGGTTGCGCCCTGCTCCAGCCTTACGACATGGAAGTCGGCGCCGGCACTTTCCACACCGGCACCTTCCTGCGCGCGATCGGCCCGGAGCCTTGGCGCGCCGCGTATGTGCAGCCGTCGCGCCGCCCGAAAGATGGCCGCTATGGCGAAAACCCGAACCGCATGCAGCATTACTACCAGTACCAGGTGGTGTTGAAGCCGGCGCCGGAAAACATCCTCGACCTGTATCTGGGTTCGCTGGCCGCGCTGGGCCTGGACTTGAAGCAGAATGACGTGCGCTTCGTCGAAGACGACTGGGAAAGCCCGACCCTGGGCGCCTGGGGCCTGGGCTGGGAAGTCTGGCTGAACGGCATGGAAGTGACCCAATTTACCTACTTCCAGCAAGTGGGCGGCCTCGATTGCAAGCCCGTGCTGGGCGAGATCACCTACGGCATCGAACGCCTGGCCATGTATCTGCAAGGCGTGGAAAACGTGTATGACTTGGTGTGGACCGAGTGGGAAGAGAACGGCACTACGAAAAAACTGACCTACGGCGACGTCTTCCACCAGAACGAAGTGGAGCAATCGACCTACAACTTCGAGCACGCGAATACAGACCTGCTGTTCGAACAGTTCGGCAACTACGAAGCGGAAGCGAAGCGTTTGATCGAGCTGCAACTGACCCTGCCCGCCTACGAGAAAATCATGAAAGCGTCGCACAGCTTCAATATGCTCGATGCGCGCGGTGCCATCTCGGTGACGGAACGCGCCGCCTACATCGGCCGCGTGCGCACCCTGTCGCGCCTGGTGGCGCAAGCGTATTACGACTCGCGCGAACGCCTCGGTTTCCCGATGCTGCCCGCCGCAGACCAACCCGCCGCCGCTTGATCGCCTAGCTCATACACCGCCGTACCAGACAAGAACACCATGAACCAAACACTGCTCATCGAACTGCTGACCGAAGAACTGCCGCCGAAAGCGCTGGCCAAACTGGGCGCCGCCTTCACGGCCGGCATCGTCAACGGCCTGAAAGCGCGCGACTTCCTCGAAGCCGACAGCGTCGCCACCAGCTACGCCTCGCCGCGCCGCCTGGCCGTCTCCATCACCAACGTGCGCGAAGTCTCGCCCGACAAATCGATCCGCGAAAAAGTCCTGCCCGTCTCCGTGGCGCTGGACGCGAACGGCAACGGCACGCCGCCGCTGGCCAAGAAACTGGCCGCGCTGGGCTTCCCCGACCTGACGGTGGCCGAGCTGGAACGCGCCGCCGACGGCAAGGCTGAAAGCTTCTTCTACACGTACACGGCGCCAGGCAGCCAGCTCGCCGCCGGCGCGCAAGCGGCGTTGACCGAATCGGCCGCCAAGCTGCCGATTCCAAAGCTGATGAGCTATCAGCGCCCGGACGGCACCACCGTGCAATTCGTGCGCCCTGCCCACAGCCTGATCGCCCTGCACGGCATCAATATCCTGCCCCTGACCCTGCTGGGCTTGACGGCCGGCCGCACCACCCTGGGCCACCGCTTCCTGACCGATGGCGAACCGATCGCCATCGCGCACGCGGAAAACTATGCGCCATCGCTGATCCTCAACGCCAGCGTCATCGCCAGCAACGAAGAACGCAAGGAACGCATCCGCGCCCAGCTGCTGGACAAGGCCGGTGCCGACCAGGTGCTGATGCCCGAAGCGCTGCTCGATGAAGTGACGGCCCTGGTCGAATGGCCGGTCGTGTATGAATGCCACTTCGAGGAAGAATTCCTGGCCGTGCCGCAGGAATGCCTGATCCTCACCATGCAGACGAACCAGAAATATTTCGCGCTGACCGATAGCGAAGGCAAGCTGCGCTCGCGCTTCCTGATCGTCTCGAACATCGAGACGGACACGCCCGAGCACATCATCGGCGGCAACGAGCGCGTCGTGCGCCCGCGCCTGTCCGACGCCAAGTTCTTCTTCGAGCAAGACAAGAAGAAAACGCTGGCATCGCGCCTGCCGCTGCTGGCCAACGTCGTCTACCACAACAAGCTGGGCACGCAAGCGGCACGCACAGAGCGCGTCAAGTCGCTGGCCGGCGCGATCGCCGCCAAGCTGCAGTACGACGTGGCACTGGCCGAACGCGGCGCCCTGCTGGCGAAGGCCGATCTGCTGACCGACATGGTGGGCGAATTCCCCGAACTGCAAGGCATCATGGGCACGTACTACGCGCGCCATGACGGCGAGCCGGAAGAAGTGGCCTTGGCCGCCTCCGAACACTACCAGCCGCGCTTTGCCGGCGACAGCCTGCCGTCCACCGCCACCGGCACCGCCGTGGCCCTGGCCGACAAGCTGGAAACCCTGGTCGGCATCTGGGCCATCGGCCTGGCGCCCACGGGCGACAAGGACCCGTTCGCGCTGCGCCGCCATGCGCTGGGCGTGCTGCGCATGCTGCTGGAAAAACGCCTGCCATTGTCGATCCAGGGCTTGCTGGCGGATGCGGCCGCGCAGTTCGCAGCGGTGCCCGGCTTCAAGGACCCGGTCGCGGACGTCACCACCTTCATGCTGGACCGCCTGCGCGGCATCCTGCGCGAGCGCGGTTTCTCGCCGAATGAAATCGAAGCCGTCGTGGCACAGAATCCGGACCGCCTGGACGACATCGTGCAGCGCCTGGAAGCCGTGCAGGCGTTTGCCGCTTTGCCGGAAAGCGCCTCGCTGGCGGCCGCCAACAAGCGCATCACGAACATCCTGAAAAAGAACGAGGAAGCCGTGAGCCAGGTCGCCGCCGGCGGCGTCAACGTGGCGCTGCTGCAGGACGAAGCGGAGAAAAAACTGGCCGCCGCCGTCTCTCGCGTGCAGCCGGAAGTCGACGCGGCCTTTGCCAAGGGCGACTTCACCAGCACCCTGCAAACGCTGGCGCAGCTGCGCGACGACGTCGATGGCTTCTTCAATGACGTGATGGTGATGGCCGAGGATGTCGCCCTGCGCAACAACCGCCTGGCCTTGCTCTCGTCCCTGCACGGCATGATGAACCGCGTGGCCGATATTTCCAAGCTGGCGGCATAATGGGTACTCCGGCGCTGAAACTGATTATTCTCGACCGCGACGGCGTCATTAATCATGACTCGCCGGACTTCATCAAGTCGCCGGCCGAATGGCTGCCGATCCCCGGCTCGCTCGAAGCGATCGCCCGCCTGAACCAGGCTGGCTATCGCGTGGTGATCGCCTCGAACCAGTCGGGCATCGCGCGCGAATACTTCGACATGACGGTGCTGAACGCGATCCACCAGAAGATGCATACCCTGGCGCAGCAGGTGGGCGCCGATATCGACGCCATCTTCTTTTGCCCGCACGCGGGCGCGGACAATTGCGACTGCCGCAAGCCGAAACCGGGCATGTTCCATGAAATCTCGCAGCGCTACAACACCAGCCTGAAAGGCGTGCCCACGGTCGGCGATTCGTTGCGCGACCTGCAGGCCGGTTTCATCAGCGGCTGCGTGCCCTACCTGGTATTGACGGGCAAGGGCGAAAAAACCAACGAGACGGGTGGCCTGCCGCCTGGTACCCAGGTCTTCCCCGACCTGGCGGCCGTGGTCAGCCACCTGCTCAAGGCGCCAGCCACACCGGCGCCCACCGTAGCATTCAGTATCTAATCTTCGGAGAACCGCATTGCGTAATATTTCCCTGTTCCTGCGATCACTGCTGTTCATGATCATCATGATCGTGGCCACCATCGTCTGGGCCTGCGTGTGCTTTTTTGCCGCGCCATTGAGCTACAACAAGCGCTATTGGGTCACCTCGCGCTGGAACGTGTTTATCCTGTGGTGCGCCAAGGTCATTTGCGGCATCCGCTATGAAGTCAAGGGCGCCGAGAACTTCCCCGACGCGCCGGCCATCGTGCTGTCGAAGCACCAGTCGGCATGGGAAACCATCTTCTTGCTTCCCAGCCTGCCACGCCCGCTCGTGTATGTGTTCAAGAAGGAAATCCTGTACATCCCCTTCTTCGGCTGGGCCATGGCGCTGCTGCGCATGATCCCCATCGACCGCAAACAGGGCAAGCATGCATTCAAGAGCGTCGTTGCGCATGGCAAGCGCCGGCTGGCCGATGGCCAATGGATTATCATGTTCCCTGAAGGGACCCGCATTCCCGTGGGCCAGGCGGGCAAGTACAAGAGCGGCGGCACGCGTTTGGCCATTGCCACGGGCGCCGTGGTGGTGCCGATTGCGCACAATTCAGGCGAGTGCTGGCCCAAGCAGTCATTCCTCAAACGCCCGGGACTGATCACCGTCTCGATAGGCAAACCGATTTCGCCGGAAGGGCAAACCCCGGACAGCATGATGCAACAGGTGGAAAATTGGATAGAATCAGAAATGCGCGTCATTTCGCCTCACGCCTACAACGCTGGCTAGACGGCATCAGCGCGGTCATCCAGGAGCCGACACTGCGCCAGCAGATGAAGACCATCAAGGTCGGCGACCAGCAACTGGATTTGTTCGCGCATGACGTCTCGACCAGCACGCCCCCGGCGGTGCGCCCCACGGCACCGCCAGCGCCGCCCGTGGCGCCACCGGTAGTGGCGCCCGCGCCGCCCATCGTTCGTCCTGCCCCGCCTCCCCTGCCTTCTCCGCCACGCACCGCCGATGGCCCGCCATTGCGCCAGCTGCAGCTGGGCAACCACCTCGTCGAATTCGCGCTGCGCCGCTCCACGCGCCGTTCCATCGGCTTCATGATCGACGACAACGGCTTGCGCGTGACGGCCCCCAAGCGCGTCACCCTGGCCGAAATCGACAACGCCATCCGCGCCAAGCAAGGCTGGATCGTCTCGAAGCTGCTGGAACGGGGCGAGCGCAAGGTGCAGCGCCAGCAGCGCCCGCCCGTGGCCTGGGTCGATGGCGCCGTGCTGCCCTACCTCGGTGGCGAGATCACCTTGCGATTGCACCAGGCGCCGCGCCACCGCGCCAGCTTCCAGCGCGAGACGAATGAATTGCACGTATGGGTCACGCCCACGGGCAGCGAGCAGCAACTGAAGGAAAAAGTGAAAGGCTGGTTCCAGCACGAAGCGCGCCAGCTGTTCGAGGCGCGCCTGGACGTATATGCGGACAAGCTGGGCGTGCGCTACGATTCGCTGTCGCTATCGTCGGCCGGCACGCGCTGGGGCAGTTGCACCATCGAGCGCAAGATCCGCCTGAACTGGCGTTTGATCCACTTCGCTTTGCCGCTGATCGACTACGTGGTGGCGCACGAGCTGTCGCACCTGCTGGAAATGAACCACAGCCCCCGCTTCTGGGCCACCGTGGAATCGATTTATCCCGATTATGATGGCGCCAAGCAGGCGCTCAGAAAACGCTCGCAGGAGTTGCCTGTGCTGTTTACGTAGGTGCCTGTCGGATTACGCTCTACGAGCTAATCCGACCTACAGTCACGTAGGTCGGATTAGCGCAGCGCGCGCAATCCGACGCCATTGTTGGCCGCGCGCCCATCACGGCAGCAAAGGCTTGATGGCCGCGATGGTCCGTGGCGTGGCCCCCCGGTGCTGGTTGGCAAACGCCAGCGCTTTTTCTCCCATCGACGATAAACGCGCCGGATCCTGCAGCAAGGCCGACGCCTGCGCCATCAGCGCACCGGCATCCGCCACCAGCGCGGCGCCGCCGGCGGCAATCGCCTGCTCCGTCACCAGCGCGAAATTGAAGGTGTGGGGGCCGATCAGCACGGGTTTGCCCAGGGCCGCCGGCTCGATCAGGTTTTGCCCGCCCAGCGGCAGCAGGCTGCCGCCGACGAAAGCGCAATCGCAGGCCGCGTAATACGCAAACATCTCGCCCATCGAGTCGCCCAGCAGCACTTGCGTGCCCGCCGCAACGGCATCGTCCTGCGCCAGGCCGGACCTACGCTGCACTGTCAGGCCCTGCGCCGCGATCAATTTTTCCACCTCGTCGAAGCGCTGCGGATGGCGCGGCACGATCAGCAGCAAGGCATTCGCGGGCAAGCCCGAGCGGATATAGGCATCGAGGATCAGCTGCTCTTCCCCTTCGCGCGTGCTGGCGCACAGCAGCACCGGGCGCTGGCCGATGGCGCTGCGCAGCGCCGCCCCCGTCGCCAGGGCCGCTTCGGGCACAACGACGTCGAACTTGATGCTGCCCGTGACGACCACGTCCCGCACGCCCAGCTGGCGCACGCGATCGGCGTCGTCCTGCGTCTGCGCCGCCACCAGGGTGATGCCGCGCGCCGCGTCGGCAATGAGTTTGCCCAGTCGCTGCGCCTTGCCCAGCGAGCGCTGCGACAGGCGTGCATTGGCCAGCACCACGGGCACTTTGTAGCGATTGCATTGGTGGATCAGATTCGGCCACACTTCCGTCTCCATCAGGATGCAGATGCGCGGCGCAAAATGGCGGATGAAACGGGCCGGCATGGCGCCCGTGTCGTATGGCAGATAGCTTTGCACGAGGCGCGCGCCGTGTTTGGCAAACAAAGATTTACCCGTGGCGCGCCCCGTCGGCGTCATGTGCGTGAGAACGATGCGGCACGCGGGCCAGGCGGCCAGCAGCGCATCGATCAGCGGCTCGGCCGCGCGCGTCTCGCCGACGGAGACGGCGTGCAGCCAGATGGTGTTTGTAGCAGACGCCGGCTGGCGCCCGTAAAAACCCAGGCGCTCGCCCCAGTGCTGGCGGTAGCCGGGTTCCTGGCGTCCGCGCAGCCACAGCCGCGCCAGCACCAGGGGCAAGGCCAGCCACCAGGCGAGGGTATAAAGAAGTCGCATGTTTATTGAATGTTAAAGTCAGGCGGGAGGATAGTCTGCCAGCAGGCGCCGTACCGCGGCCAGCACTTCCGGCACGCCGGGCGGCGCGCCCTTGTCGCCGAGGTTGATGATTTTCGGCGACCAGTTGCCTTCCGTTTTCCACAGCGGCGAATCGGCATAGATTTCCACCGTCGGGCGCACGAAGGCGGCCGCGATGTGCGTCAGGCCCGTGTCGACGCCGACCACCAGCGCCGCATGGCGCGCCAGCAGGGTGGCGTCGCCCATCGACAGTTTCGGCAGCAGGCGCGCGTTCGGCAGGCCGGCCGCCAGCACTTCCGCTTCCGCCTTTTCCTTGGGCGAACCCCAGGGCAGCAAAATCGGCATCGGTGCCAGTGCCTGGCCCAGGGCGATCCAGTTTTCCGGTGCCCATTTCTTGGCGTCGCGCGCCGTGCCGTGGAAATACACGCAGTAGGGCGCTTCGCCCATCCAGTCCGGGCGCGGCTCGCTACGCGGCACTTCCGGCAAGCCGAAATCGGCCGGCGTGTCGACCGTGTAGCCGAGCGCCGCGGCGGCCACCAGGCGGCCGCGCGCTACCGCATGTGTGCGCGGATCGAGAGGAATGCTTTTCGTGTGAAAAATGCGCGAGATGCCTTCGTATCCCGAGCCTTCGCTGCCATTGGCCAGGCCGACCTTCTGTCCTCCCGGCGCCAGGCGCGCGGCGCCCATGATGATGCCCGTCTTGAGCAAACCCTGGGTATCGAACACATAATCGTAGTGCGTCTGGCGCAGGCTGCGGAAGAAGGCGGCGATTTCCGCGCGCGTCTCTTTCTTGCCCAGGCTCTTGCGCCAGCGCCGCAGCGCAAACGGAAAGATGGTGTTTACACGCGGGTTCAGGCGCACCAGGCTGGTGTAGCCCTCTTCGACCACCCAATCGATGGTCGCGTTCGGGAAATGGCGGGCGATGTCCGCCACCATTGGCAGGTTATGCAGCACATCGCCCAGCGAAGACACCCGCACCAGCAGGATTTTCAAGGGCGCCTGTGCGCCAGGTTGACCGGCCATGCTGTCAGAATGGCAGGACGGCGTCAGGCTTGGCGGCCAGGATCACGCTCTTGAACTGACCCTGGATGCGCGCCAGCGCTGCCGGCGTTTCCGCTTCGAAGCGCATGACGATCACCGGCGTGGTGTTCGACGAACGGGCCAGCCCGAAGCCGTCCGCGTATTCCACGCGCAAGCCGTCGATGGTGATGATCTGTTCATTGCCGGGGAAGACGGCGTCGCGGCGCAGCATGTCCATCAGCGCGACGTTCTCGCCTTCCTTCAGTTCCAGGTGCAGTTCCGGCGTGCTGTCGGACTGCGGCAGGGAGTTCAGCAAGCTCGAGGGATCCGCTTCGCGCGTGAGGATTTCCAGCAGGCGCGCGGCCGAATACAGGCCGTCGTCGAAACCGTACCAGCGGTCCTTGAAGAAAATATGGCCGCTCATTTCGCCGCCCAGCGGTGCACCCGTTTCGCGCAGCTTGGCTTTCACCAGCGAGTGGCCCGTCTTGTACATCAGCGGCACGCCGCCATGCTTGCTGATCCACGGCGCCAGGTGGCGCGTGCATTTGACGTCATACAAAATCTGCGCGCCAGGGTGGCGGGTCAGCACGTCGGCGGCGAACAGCATCATCTGGCGGTCAGGGTAGATGATCTGGCCATCCTTGGTGACCACGCCCAGGCGATCGCCGTCGCCGTCGAAGGCGATGCCGATTTCCGCATCCGTCTCGGCCAGGCAGCGGATCAGGTCTTGCAGGTTTTCCGGATGCGCCGGGTCCGGATGGTGGTTCGGGAAATTGCCATCGACTTCGCAGAACAGTTCGATGACTTCGCAGCCCATGCCGCGGAACAGGTCGCCCGCGAATGCGCCGGCCACGCCATTGCCGCAGTCGACGGCGATCTTGATCGGGCGCGCCAGCTTGACGTCGCCCAGGATGCGCTCGATGTAGGCGGCGCGGATATCGTGCGTGGCATAGGTGCCCGGATTGGCAACGTCCCTGGCGCTGGCGCTGCCGTCGTGCGCGACGATGCTGTGGTACAGCGCCTGGATCGCTTCGCCGTGGATCGCTTCGCCGGCCAGCACCATCTTGAAGCCGTTGTAGTCGGGTGGATTGTGGCTGCCCGTGACCATGATGCCGGAGCGCGTATCGAGCACATTCGTGCCGAAGTAGACCATCGGCGTGGCCACCACGCCCAGGTCGATCACGTCGACGCCTGCCGCTTGCAAGCCCTGCGCCAGCGCCGCCGTCAATTCCGGTCCCGACAAACGGCCATCGCGGCCGATCACGACCCGCTGCTCGCCCTTGGCCAGGGCGGCCTGGCCAAATGCCTGGCCGATCTTGTGCGCCACGCTGGCATCGAGGGTTTTAGCGATGATGCCGCGAATATCGTAGGCCTTGAAGATCGTTCTGGACAATGGAAGCATGGTGTGGGCGGTATAAGTAAGGGGCGAATAAGGAATAAATAGGGTGCCTGGCAAGGTGCAGCGTGCGGCTGGCAGCTTGCTACTGCGCCAAGAGTATACCGAATTATACGCGCAGCAGATCGATCGACTTGCCCGATTCCACCCACTGCCTGACCCACAGCGGCTGGCGGCCGCGGCCTGTCCATTGTTCAGCGGTATTGTCAGGATGGCGGTAACGTACCGCGACTTTGCCCGTGCGCGGGTGCAAACCATCGAGTATCAGCTGTTTCAGCGGAATGCCCGCCTGCTGCGCGATGGCCATGATCTGTTCGCGCGCCTTGTTCAAGTCTTCGCGCTCGCGGCTGTTCAATTCCTGTTTGACATTATCTTCCAGTTTGCGCAATTCCAGCATCGTCATCGTAGACAGATCCATTGGTACATCCTTTATATTAATTTAAATAATAAAATCACGTGGAATATACTACATTGCATAAACATTTGCGCACCATTGCATAATCCGTCGCCAATTGAATCACGGCTCCCGGCTTATTTAGCGGCCCAACATTAAGATTAAATGAAGAATATAACGGAAGCGCGCATGGAGGTGAATAAACATGAATGAAATGGCATTCCGGCATGCCGGCAAGGCTGGCGTGGCGCGGCGATTCATTCCGGCAGCCGTGCCGGCGGATTATGAGCGGTATATGACCGCAGGGAATGCGGCCAATTCAAATCCCCATCCAACATAATCGGCACCGGCTTTTTTCTTCCCGCCCGCCATGCGCGCAATCAGTCATCTGCCGGCAATGTCCCAACATCAAAGGGCAGGCATGCTTATAATGCAGGCGCGTAGTCCACTTCACCCCGGCACATATGAAAACTTACTTTATCGGCGATCTGCAAGGCTGCCGTGACCAAACCGTTGAACTGATCGAACGGATCCAGGCGGCGGCGGATGGTCCGTACCGCCTGCTGTTCGCGGGCGACTTGATCAATCGTGGCCCGGCCTCGCTGGCCACCTTGCGCCACATTCATGCGCTGGCGCGGCAGGGCCTGGCCGACAGCGTCCTGGGCAACCATGACTTGCACTTGCTGGCCGTGGCCAACGGCATCCGCCCCGAGCATGCATCCGACACCCTCGCCGAAATCCTTGAGGCGCCCGACCGCGACGAGTTGATCGACTGGCTGCGCCAGCGGCCACTGGCACTGGAACACGACGGCCATGTGCTCGTGCACGCGGGCTTGCTGCCGCAATGGAGCGCGGCCCAGGCCCTGTCCCTGAGCGGGGAAGTGTCCAGCATGCTGCGCAGCGATGATTGGGTGGCCTTCCTGCGCACCATGTACGGTAACGAGCCGGCCGCCTGGCGCGACGACCTGCAGGGCGCCGACCGGCTGCGCTGCATCGTCAACGCCATGACGCGGCTGCGCTTTTGCACGCCGGACGGCGTGATGGACTTCAAGATGAAGGAAAGCGGCAGCCCGCCGCCCGGCTCCGGTCTGCTGCCCTGGTTCGACGTGCCGGGACGGCGCAGCGCCGGCGACACCATCGTCTTCGGCCACTGGTCGGCGCTGGGACTGCAATTGCGGCCGCACCTGATCGGCCTCGATAGCGGCTGCGTGTGGGGCGGAAAACTGTCGGCCGTGTGCCTGCAAGACCGCTCGCTGCTGCAGGTCGACTGCCCCACGTTCCAGCAGCACAGCGGCAAACGCTAAGTGGCAAGCGCGGCGCGCATATGCTTAGTCGAAATCGGTCGTTGGCCATGCCGCGCCTGGCCCGTATGATGGAGCTTTTGCCTTTGCCATCCCATGCATCCTGATACCGACAGACTGGCGCGCTGGCTGCTCGGCAGCCTGGAACTCGACACCGCCGTCCTGCATGTGGGCCAGTACTGCGGCCGCTGGCGCGCCTCCACGGCGGGCCGGGAACTGGGCAGCTTTCACCTGGTGCTCGATGGCCACTGCTATCTGCACCTCGATGGCGCGGCGCCGATCGCGCTCGGCCCGCGCGACGGCGTCTTCCTGCTGCGCGACCTGCCGCACTTTCTCAGCCCCCACAGCGACCCGCTGCAAGCGGTCAGCGCGCAAGCGATGCTGCCGCTGCAAACGCCCACGGAGCAGCCGGCGACGGCGCTGGCCTGCGGCTTCTTTCAATTTCGCGGCGCCCTCTCCGCGCTGATCGTCGACTCGTTTCCGCCGTATCTGCTGATACGCGGCGACGCGCCCGCCTTCAGCGCCGCCGCCGCGCTGTTCGACCTGATCCTGGCGGAAGCAGGCGGCGATCCGGAACAGCCGTCGCCGCTGATCGCGCGCCTGGTCGAGCTGCTGTTCTTTTACCTGATCCGCCACGTGGCGCAGGGCGAGCAAGTGGCGGCCGGCCTGCTGTCGCTGCTGCACCAGCCCGCATTTTCGCCGCTGCTCGAACGCATGCTCGACGCGCCCGCCGACGACTGGTCGATCGAGAACATGGCCAAGGCGGCGTGCATGTCGCGTGCCAGCTTCTGCAAGCATTTCGCCAGCGCCAGCGGCCATTCGCCGGCCCAGTTCCTGCTCCTGCTGCGCATGAAGATCGCCGCGCGCCGGCTGCACGACGGCGTCTCCGTCGAACGCGCGGCCGAACTGGTGGGCTACCGCTCGCACGCCGCCTTTACGCGCGCCTTCAAGCGGGTCACGGGCGAGCAGCCTGGCGCTTACCGGCGCGACCAGAGATTGCGCCAGCTGGCCAGCTAAGCGCCTGCCGAAATCAAGGATCACACAATCGCAGACGAACGAGCACAAAAGGACGACGCTGACGTCTGTTGCGTGCACGGCATGGCCGATATAATGGCCGGGTGACTTACTAACTTAGCAAGGTACCCCATGTCCCGTCTGACGCTGCACACTCTCGATACCGCCCCGGCCGATAGCCGCCCCTTCGTGGAAAAGGCCATCGCCAACAATGGCTTCCTGCCCAACCTGATCGGCGTTCTGGCCAATGCCCCGCTGGCACTGGAAACCTATCTGACCGTCTCCGGCATCAATGCGCGCGCCAGCCTGACGTTAATGGAACGCGAAGTGGTGCAGATCACGGCCGCGCGCATCCACGGCTGCGATTTCTGCATCGCAGGCCATAGCGCCATCTCGCTGAAAAAAGCGGGCCAGACACCGGACACGGTACGCGCCCTGCAGCGCGGCCAGCCGACGAACGACGCCAAGCTGGACGCCGTCGCCGCTTTCGCCACGGCAGTCATCGCCACGCGCGGCGCCGTCAGCGACGTGGAATATCAAGCCTTCCTGGCCGCCGGCTACAACGAGCAGCAGGCGCTGGAAGTCGTGCTGGGCATCAGCCTGGCCACCCTGTGCAATTTCTCCAACAGCCTGGCCGGCACGCCCGTCAATCCGCAATTGACGCCCTACCTGCCTGGCGCCGTCTGACATGGCGAACCTCACTCACTGGCTGCACATGCATGCCGACCAGCTCGACCAATCGCCCGAGCTGGCTGAAACCGTATTACCGGCCCTCGCTGGCGACAAGCTGCTGGCCATCGGCGTGCCACAGGAACACGGCGGCGCGGGCGGCGACGTGCGCGACGCCATCGACGCCATCGCCAAAGTGGCCGAGCAATCGGTGACGGCCGCCTTTGTCTTCTGGGGCCAGCGCTGCTTTATCGAATTCCTGCTGCAAAGCGAGAACCGCGCGCTGGCCGAGCGCCGCTTGCCCGGCCTGCTGGCCGGCACGCAGGCAGGCGCCAGCGGTTTGTCGAACGCCATGAAATTCTTGTCCGGCATCGAGCAGCTGCAAATCACGGGCGCGCGCCACGGCGACGGCTTGCTCGTCGACGGCGGCCTGGCCTGGGTGACGAACTTGCGCAAGGCGGGCTTTGTCGCGGCGGCCGCCGTGGCGCCGAACGACGGCGCGCCACCCGTCATCATCGCCTTCGACAGCGGCAGCGCAGGCGTCAAGCGCAGCGACGACCTGGACCTGATCGCCCTGCGCGGCAGCAATACGGCCTCCGTCAAGCTGGCGCAGGTGCACATCCCCGCCGCGGACATCATCAGCGACAATGCGCCAGCCTGGCTGCCGCAGGTGCGCCCGGCTTTCCTCGGCATGCAGTGCGGCCTGTCGATCGGCCTGGCGCGCGCCAGCCTGGCCAAAGCGGCGCAGATTTCCGCCGGCTCGCGCAACCAGCTCACGCCACGCATCGAAGCGCTGCGAGCGACTCTGGAGGCAGCTGTCGCCACCCTGCTGGCCGGCGTGCATGATGGCCGCTTCAAGACGCAGGCGCCAGCCATGTTCCGCCTGCGCATACAGCTGGCCGATGTGCTGCAGCAGGCGCTGATGCTGGAACTGCAAGCGATGGGCGGACGCGCCTACCTGAACGCCGAACAGCAGGGCTTTGCCCGCCGCTGGCGCGAATCGTCGTTCATCCCCATCGTCACCCCCAGCCTGACGCAATTGCAGGCGGCCTTGCAGCTGTTCGACAGCCAGCAGGCGGCCAAGGCGGCGGGAGCGCAGGCATGAGCGTTGCCGATTGGGCCTTGCAGGCGCAGGATCTGAGCTACGCTTACCCCGGCACGGCGCCCGTGTTCCAGCACGTCTCGCTCGGTGTGCGCAAGCGCGAAATCGTCTGCCTGCTGGGCGGCAGCGGCTGCGGAAAATCGAGCCTGCTGCGCGTGCTGGCCGGCTTGCAGCCGCCATCCACGGGCGAGATTCAGTTCCTCGACGCTCCCATGCGCGAACCGAACCCGCGCAGCGCCCTCGTCTTCCAGCAAGCCAGTTTGCTGCCCTGGCTGAACGTCACGGGCAACGCCGGCTTCGGCCTGGACTTCAAGCACCAGCCCAAGCTCACGCGCGAGGCGCACCAGGCGCGCGTGGCGCAAGCCATCGAAGCGGTGGGCTTGAAGGGCCGCGAAAAACTGTATCCGTCCGCGCTGTCGGGTGGTATGGCGCAGCGCGTGGCCCTGGCCCGTGCGCTGGCGCGCGAACCGGAACTGCTGTTCGCCGACGAACCGTTTTCCGCGCTCGACGCCATCACGCGCGCCGAGATGCAATCGTTGCTGGTCGACGTCGTACACCGCTGGCACACGGCCGTGCTGCTCGTCACGCACGATATCGATGAAGCCATCCTCGTGGCCGACCGCATCTTGCTGATGGGCGGCAAGCCGGGCAACATCGTGCGCGAATGGCCCGTCGCCATCGACCAGCCACGGATCGGCCACAGCGCCGACGTCATCGCCCTCAAGATGGACATCCTCGACGCCCTGCAGGCGCTGCAAAAGCAGGATCAAGCGCCCGCCTTTGCTCCCAATTAATCGACCGGAACATTCCCATGACATTCGAAGACCACAACAAACCCCTGCACATCTGCGCCTCGTCCGATTGCGACTGCGGCCTGACGCGGCGCGACTTCCTGCGCATGTCGGCCCTGGCCACGGCCAGCGTCGCCTCGCCGCTGCTGTTCGCCGGCGACGCCATGGCCCAGCAAGGACCGAAGGGCGACGACCAGCCCGTGAAAATCGGCTACCTGCCCATCACGGACGCCACCCCGCTGCTCGTCGCCCACGCCCGCAAGCTGTTCGAAGCGGAAGGCTTGCAAGCGGAAACGCCGCGGCTGTTCCGCAGCTGGGCGCAAATCATCGAAGCCTTCGTCGCCGGCCAGGTCAACGTCATTCACCTGCTGTCGCCGGCCACCCTGTGGGTGCGCTACGGCGCCAAGTTCCCCGCGAAAGTCGTCGCCTGGAACCACGTCAACGGGTCCGCGCTGACGGTGGCCAACGAGATCAACAAGGTCTCCGACCTGGGCGGACGCACGGTCGCGATCCCGTTCTGGTACTCGATCCACAACATCCTGCTGCAGCAGATTCTGTCCTCGAATGGCTTGACGCCGGTCACGCGCGCGCGCAACGCCGCCATCAAGCCGAATGAAGTCAACCTGATCGTGCTGGCGCCGGCCGAAATGGTCTCGGCCCTGGCCAGCAAGTCGATCGCCGGCTACATCGTGGCAGAGCCGTTCAATGCGGCGGCGGAAAACGCCGGCATCGGCAAGATCCTGCGCTTCTCTGGCGACGTGTGGAAGAACCACGCGTGCTGCGTCACCTTCCTGTCCGAGCGCGACATCAACACGCGTCCGGAATGGGCGCAAAAGGTCACCAATGCCATCGTCAAGGCGCAGCTGTGGACGCGCTCGAACCAGGTCGACACGGCCAAGCTGCTGTCGAACGTGGGCGAGCACCGCTACACGCCGCATCCGCTGCAGGTGCTGACCAAGGTGCTGGCCACAACCGATTACGCCGGCTACGAAAAGCAGGGCCTGATTGTGCACAAGAACTGGCAGCAGCGCCGCATCGACTTCCAGCCATATCCGTTTGCCTCGTACACGGAAGAGCTGGTGCGCGCCATCGGCCGCACCAAGGTCGAAGGCGATACGCGCTTCCTGGCCAACCTCGATCCGAAGTTCGCCGCGCGCGACCTGGTCGATGACCGCTTCGTGCGCAAGGCCATCACGGCGGTCGGCGGCCCTGCCGCCTTCGGCTTGCCGGCCAACCTGCTGCGCAGCGAAACCGTGGCGGTCTGACGATGGCGAGCAAGTTGTTCACGAAGTTCGGCCTGCCCCTCGTGGGGCTGGCCTGTGCCTTGCTGCTGTGGTCGATGGGCGTGACGGCGCTGGAGAAATCCACGCCCATCGCCACCGCTTTTGCGCCCTTGCCCACGGCGCTGGCGTTCCAGGAGATGGTGGGCGGAGCGGATATCTGGCTGCACGTGGTCCTGAGCCTGCAACGGGTGGCCGTGGGCCTGGGACTGGCCATCGTCATCGGCGTGCCGCTCGGTGTGCTGGTGGCCATGTCGAAGAGCTTTTCCGGCGCGGCCATGCCGCTGTTCCAGCTGCTGCGCATGATTTCGCCGCTGTCGTGGATGCCAATCGCCGTGATGGTGCTCGGCGTCGGTGACGCGCCCGTATACTTCCTGCTGGCGTTTGCGGCCGTCTGGCCGATTTTGCTCAATACGGCGGCCGGCGTGGCGCGGCTCGATCCGAACTGGCTGCTGCTGGCGCGCAGCCTGTCGGCCACGCGCAGCGAAATCGTCTTCAAGGTGATTTTGCCGGGCATCACGGCCGACATTTTGACGGGCGTGCGCCTGGCCATCGGCATCATCTGGATCGTGCTGGTGCCGGCGGAAATGCTGGGCGTATCGGCGGGCCTCGGCTACTTCATCCTCGATACGCGCGACCGCCTCGCGTATTCGGAGCTGATGGCCGCCATCGTGCTGATCGGGATTTTAGGCTTTATCCTCGACTACCTGGCCCGCGCCGCGCACGCGCGCTGGCTGCATGTGAAGAATTAAGCGGCCTTCTCCAGCGGCAGCGTAGCGGCCACGGCCGCCTGCGTTGCCGCCGCCAGTTCGCGGCGGTGCGCGTCCAGCGTCGCCACTGGCGCCAGGCAGGTCAGGCGCGCCGTGATGGGCGGGCCGCTCAAGATCGCCACCATGCTTTGCGCAAAGCTCATGTCGCCGATGAAATCGACGGCGTGATGCAAGGCCCCCTTGTCATCCACATACACGAGCGCAAACGGCTGCACCGGCACTTGCGCGTCGATGGCCGCCTCGAACAGGTTGGCATGGAACGGCAGGATCTGACCTTGCGCGGCGGTCGTGCCTTCGGGGAAGAACGCGATGCGCTCGCCCGCCGTCAATTTGTCCACCAGTCCCTGGAAGATCAAGCGCAGGTCGCGCTTGCTGCCGCGCGAAATGAAGATGGTGCCGGCGCGCCCCGCCAGCCAGCCGAGGATCGGCCAGGCGCGGATTTCCGCCTTGGCGACGAAACGGCAGGGGTGGACGGCATTGATGACGAAGATGTCGAGCCACGAAACGTGGTTCGCCACCACCATCGCATGGTCGAGGGCCGGCACGCTGTCGGCCGGCTGCGCCACGTGCACGCCGCAAATGTCGAGCAGCTGCGTCGACCAGCGGCGGATGCGCCGGTTGCGTCCCTCCAGGTCCAGCCAGGGAAAGAGCACGGCGCTCTTGGCCATGCCGCAGCCCAGGTGAATGGCAATGCGCGCGAGGCGGTAGGTAAGCAGAAGTTTCAAATGACACCAGATAAAGAAGCAAACCCACAGCAAATTCTGGGGTCAGACCCGGCGGGTCTGACCCCGGCAGTATGCTGGAGTTTCACTCCAGTACAAAAAATTAACGCTGAAACGCCACCTGTCCGGCAACGATGGTCGCCTTGACGATGCCGCTCAGCTCATAGCCGAGGAAAGGCGTGTGCTTGCCCTGGCTGGCCAGCGACGCCGACGACACGGTCCAGCGCGCAGCGGGATCGAAGACGCAGATGTCGGCCGCTTCGCCCACGGCCAGGCTGCCGGCCGGGATGCCGGCGACACGGGCCGCGTCGGACGTGACCTTGGCCACGGCGCGCGCCAGCGGACGTGCGCCCGCTTGCGGCTGCTCCAATGCGTAGTCGTCGGCCCATTTCAGGGCCAGCGACAGCAGCAGTTCCAGGCCCGTGGCGCCGGGCGACGCTTCGCCGAACGGCAGCAGTTTTTCATCGTCGTCGACGGGCGTATGGTCCGAGCACATGGCGTCAACCGTGCCATCAAACAGGCCGGCACGGATCGCATCGCGGTCGCGCTGGCTGCGGAATGGCGGCGTGACCCTGGCGTTCGGGTCGAAGAAGCCGATGTCGGCATCCGTCAGGTGCACATGGTGCACGCCCACGTCGCAGGTGACGGGCAAGCCTTCGGCTTTCGCCGCGCGGATCAGTTCCAGGCCCGCCGCCGACGAGATGCGGCACAGGTGCACGCGCGCGCGGCTGGCACGCATCAGTTCGAAAATCGTGTGCAGGGCGATGGTTTCGGACATCACGGGCACGCCGGACAAGCCCAGACGCGAGGCCAGCGGGCCGCTGTGGGCGATGCCGCCACGGCCGATGTGCGGGTCTTGCGGGCGCAGCCAGACCGTGTAGCCGAAGGTGTTCGCGTACTGCATGGCGCGCAGCAGCACGGTCGTGTCTTCGATCGGCTCCTCCGCCTGCGCGAAGCCGATGCAGCCCGCTTCCGTCAGTTCCGCCATTTCCGTCAGCGACTTGCCCTTCAAGCCCATGGTCAGTGCGCCCAGCGGATGCACGTGGGCCTTGTTCTGCGTCTTGGCGCGGTATTTCAGCATCTCCACCAGGCCCGGCTCGTCCAGCACGGGATCGGTGTCGGGCGGGCAGACCAGGCTCGTGACGCCGCCTTGCAGCGCCGCCTGCAGTTCCGATTCCAGGGTCGCCTTGTATTCGTAGCCCGGCTCGCGCAGGCGCGCGGACAGGTCGACCAGGCCGGGGGAAACCACCAGGCCGGCCGCGTCGAACGTCGTGTCGGCCTTGAAGCCGGCCGGGGCGCTGCCCACGGCCAGCACCTTGCCATCGGCGATAAACAGGTCTTGCAAGCCATCGATGCCGTTGGCAGGGTCGATCAGGTGGCCGTTCTTGATATGTAGTGTCGTCATGCTCGCTTACTCGTCCTTGGGCTATCAGCCCTGATTACCAGCCAAAATACTCATCACCGCCATGCGCACGGCGATACCGAACGTCACCTGCGGCAAGATCACCGCCTGCGGACCGTCGGCCACGGCCGAATCGATTTCCACGCCGCGGTTCATCGGGCCCGGATGCATGACGATGGCGTCCGGTTTCGCCAGCGCCAGGCGCTCGGGCGTCAAGCCGTAGCTCTTGAAATATTCCTGCGCCGACGGCAGCAGCGCGCCGCTCATGCGTTCATTTTGCAGGCGCAGCATGATGATCACATCGACGCCTTTCAAGCCTTCATCCATGTTGGTGAAGGTGCGTACGCCCATCTGTTCCAGGCCGCCCGGCAGCAAGGTGTGCGGGCCGATGGCGCGCACTTCCGGCACGCCCAGAGTGGTCAGCGCGTGGATGTCGGAACGGGCCACGCGGCTGTGCAGGATGTCGCCCACGATGGCCACCGTCAGGTTGGTGAAATCCTTCTTGTAGTGGCGGATCGTGTACATGTCGAGCAAGCCCTGGGTCGGGTGCGCATGGCGTCCGTCGCCCGCGTTGACGACGTGGACGTGCGGCTGCTTGGTGTCGATCAGGTGCTTGGCGATCAGGTAGGGCGCGCCCGACTGCGCGTGGCGCACGACGAACATGTCGGCATGCATGGCCGACAGGTTGTCGATGGTGTCGAGCAGCGACTCGCCCTTGCTGGCCGACGAGGCCTGGATGTTCAGGTTGATGACGTCGGCCGACAGGCGCTTCGAGGCGATCTCGAAGGTGGTGCGGGTGCGCGTGGAGTTTTCAAAGAACAGGTTGAAAACGCTTTTGCCGCGCATCAGCGGCACCTTTTTCACGTCGCGGTCGGAAATGCCGACGAACGAGGAAGCCGTGTCGAGAATGTGGTTGACGATAGACTTCGGCAAGCCTTCAATCGTCAGCAGATGTTGCAGTTCGCCGTGTTTATTCAGTTGCGGATTAAGCATGGTGGGTATCTATGGTGAGCGTGAATTTTCCATCGTCGGCTTGCTTCAGGACCAGGGCCTGGCCCGGCGGCACGGCAGTGAAGGCGGCCACGAAATCGGCGGCCACCGGCAACTGGCGTTCGCCGCGGTCGACCAGGGCGGCCAGCATGATCTTGGCCGGGCGGCCATAGTCGAACAATTCATTGATGGCCGCGCGCGTCGTGCGGCCCGTGTACAGCACGTCGTCGACCAGCAGGATGGTGGCGCCGGCCACGTCAAAGCTGATCTGCGTCGGCTTGACGTCCGCATGCAGGCCCTTCTGGGCGAAGTCGTCGCGGTAGAACGAGACGTCGAGCACGCCCAGGCGGTCGAGCAGATTCAGGTCGCGCGCCAGGCGTTCGGCCAGCCAGGCGCCGCCCGAATGGATGCCGACGATGGCCACGTTGGGGATGCCCGCCAGGCCGCTTTGCACTTGCTGCAGCAAGACCCCGTACAGGGCCTCGGCGTCGAGTTGGGATGGATTCGTAGGATGCGGCATAGAGTTCTTAATCATTCAGGGAGGGAGTCTAGGGTCAGATTAATAATTCGCGTCGAAATACTGTTGCAGGATGATGGCGGCGGCGCGGTCGTCGATGACTTCGCCGCGCTTGGCGGCGATGACGGCCGAGGAATAGCGCTCGTCGACCAGCTCCACGGGCAGGTTGAAGCGGCCATGCACCTGGTTGGCGAAACGGCGGCAGCGCGCGCTCATCTCGTGTTCCGTGCCATCGGGATGGCTGGGCAAGCCCACCACGATGCGGCTGGCGCCCCACTCCTTGATCAGGCTATCGATGGCGGCAAACTTCGGCTCGTTCGCCGTGGCCGTGATCACGCTGAGCGGCTTGGCCTGGCAAATCATGGTATTGCCGATGGCCACGCCGATGCGTTTCAAGCCGAAATCGAAGGCGAGGATGGTGTCGATGGCGTCACCGCTCATGCGTGGCCAGCCTCGCTCGCCAGCATGAGGGGATCGATACCGAGCAGCTTGATGGCCGCCACGTAGCGCTGCTCGATGGGGAAATCGAACAGGATATCGGCCGAGGCGCCCACCGTCAGCCAGCCGTTGCGGCCGATCTCGTCTTCCAGCTGGCCCGGGCTCCAGCCCGAGTAGCCGATCGAGACGAGCATGCGCTCGGGACCATCGCCCTTGGCGACGGCTTCGAGCACGTCGATCGAGGTGGTAAACGCCACTTCATCGGTCACCGTCAGCGACGAGGAATAGCGCGCGCCCGGCGTATGCAGCACGAAGCCGCGGTCATCCTGCACGGGGCCGCCGAACATGATCGGTTCATTGATGATGGGCGTGTCGCTGCCGGCCGCCAGTTTCAGGTCGATGCGGTCGAACAGCACTTCCATGGTCATGTCGGTGGGCTTGTTGATGACGACGCCGAGCACGCCGTTTTCATTGTGTTCACACACGTACACGACCGTGCCGCCGAAGATCGGATCTTGCATGGCCGGCATCGCAATGAGGAAATGGTTGGCCAGATTCAGGGTGGAGGAACCGGTCGCGGCCGGTTCTCCCACACCCTGCATCAGACGATGTCCTGGTAGAGTCTGGTCGATTTTACTCTTTTTCATACGCGATGCTCTCTCTGTGGGCTTGCTGGCAAGTCTCGCTTACCCCGCTATCGTACGCCTGGCGCAAGCTGCCGCGAATCTTGGGCGGCGCGCACCGTGGTGCCAGGCGTTATTCTTGTTATCTTATAAATTAATGATCAATTCGCTTTGCCTGCCGGCGCATTTCAATGCCAATTGTAAAATTGATTGCAAAATCGCTGTCGCACATAAAGTACCGCGAACATACCCGGTAGTTTACACTGAATTGCCGCCGCAGCGACGCCAAAGGCGCGACGCGAGCGGCCATAAAGCCCTGTTGGCGGCAAAAAATCGCCTATCTTTGACCCTGAACACGCGAAATAATGACAATCAAGACTTCCCTGGTGTGGTTCCGGCGCGATCTGCGCGCGTTTGACCATGCTGCACTGCATCACGCCCTGCGCCAGAGTCAGGCCGTGCATTGCGTCTTCGTCTACGACACCGCCATCCTGGCTGCGCTGCCGCGCCGAGACCGGCGGGTCGATTTCATCCATGCCAGCGTGGCCGAGCTGGCCGCCGAGCTGCGCCAGCTCGGCGGCGACCTGATCGTGCTGCATGCGGACGCGGCCGAAGCCATCCCGCGCCTGGCCGCCGAATTGAACGCCGACGCCGTCTTTGCCAACCACGACTACGAGCCGCAAGCGATCGCCCGCGACGCCACCGTGGCCGCAGCGCTCACGCATGACGCACGCCTGTGGTTCAGCTTCAAGGACCAGGTGATCTTTGAAAAGAACGAGGTGCTGACCTTGTCGGCCAAGCCGTACACCGTCTACACGCCGTACAAGAATGCCTGGCTGAAGAAAATGCGCGCGGAACCCGCCTGCCTGGCGCCGTTCGATATCGAGCCGCATGCGGCCAGCCTGGCGCCGCCGCGCGCCGGCACGCCCGCGCCCCTGCCCACCTTGGACGAACTAGGTTTCGAGGCCAGCAACCTGGCCGAACTGGCCATCCCCACCGGCATGTCGGGTGCCAGCCAACTGTTCGAGGATTTCCTGCCGCGCGTGGACCGCTATGACGTGGCGCGCGATTTTCCCGCCCTGAAGGGACCGTCGTATTTGTCCATGCATCTGCGCTTCGGCACCGTCTCGCTGCGCTACCTGGTCCGCACCATCGTCGACCTGATGGACCGGGGCGGTGGCGGCGATGGCGCGCCCGTGTGGCTGGCCGAACTGATCTGGCGCGATTTCTACGCCATGATTTTGTACCAGAACCCGCACGTGGAAGGCGGCGCCTTCAAACCGGCCTACGATGCCATCGCCTGGGAAACGGGGCCTGACGCCGATGCCGCGTTTGCCGCCTGGTGCGAAGGGCGCACCGGCTATCCGCTGGTGGACGCGGCCATGGCGCAGCTGAACCAGACGGGCTATATGCACAACCGCCTGCGCATGGTCACGGCCTGTTTTTTGATCAAGGACCTGGGTATCGACTGGCGCCGCGGCGAAGCGTATTTCGCGCTGCACCTGAACGACTTCGACCTGGCCTCGAACAACGGCGGCTGGCAATGGGCTTCGTCGTCGGGCTGCGACGCGCAGCCCTACTTCCGCATCTTCAATCCCGTCACGCAGTCGGAAAAATTCGATGCCAGCGGGCGCTTCATCCGCCGCTACCTGCCGCAGTTGAAGGCGCTGGGCGACAAGGAAATCCACGCGCCCTGGCTGGTGCCGCGCATGCTGCTCGATCAAAAAAACATCGTGCTGGGACGCGATTATCCGGAACCGCTGGTGCAGCACGACGAGGCCCGCAAGGAGACCCTGGAGCGCTATGCGGTGGTGAAGGTGGTGGCGTAATCGGGCCGCTGGTGGCGTCGGGTTACGCGCTGCGCGCTAACCCGACCTACACGACATACACCGTCGGTCAACAGACGTAGGTCGGATTAGCGGGGCAAAGCCCCGCGTAATCCGACAACATTGTTGGCCATGGCGTTGACATTGCGTCACGCCACGCCACCGCCCAACAACAGCCCCACCTCCGCCAGCAATTCCTCCTCCTGGAACGGCTTGCCGAAATACGCATTCACGCCCAGCTCGAACGCGTGCGCGCGGTGCTTATCGGCGCTGCGCGAGGTGATCATGATGACGGGGATGGCGCGCGTCTTGTCGTCGCTGCGCACATTGCGCGTCAAATCGAAACCATCCATGCGCGGCATTTCCACGTCGACCAGCAGCAGGGCCGGCATGGCGGCCGGTTCCAGCGCATGCAGCTGTTCCAGCGCATCGAGGCCATCCTTGGCCAGCAGCACCTGGTAGCCTTCGCGCTCGAACAGGCGCTGCATCACGCGGCGCACCGTCAGCGAATCGTCGACCACCATCACGCGCACGGCCGGCGTGGCCAGCGCGCTGGAAGCGGCATGCTGCTCGCTGCTGGCCAACGCATACTGCGACAGCAGTTCCGGATGGTGTTCCAAGTGCTGCGCCAGCGCCACCGGGTTCAGGATCAGCACGATATCGCCCGTGCCCAGCACCGTAGCGCCGGCGATGCCCGGCATGCGCGCCAGTTGCGGGCCCACGTGCTTGACCACGACTTCGCGGTTGCCCACCACGTCATCGACCTGCAGCGCCAGCCTGTCATTGCCATTCCTCAGCAACAGCACGGGCGCATAACGCTGCGTGGCCTGCGCCGCCGGCGTCTCGCCCAGCATGGCCGACAGGTGGTGCAGCGCCAGCGACTGTCCGTGCGACTCGATGCGCCCGGCCGCCCGCACCTGCTCCAGCTGTTCGCCTTTCAGGTGCAGCACCTGCTCCACCAGCACAGATGGCAAGGCATACGTCTTGCCGTTCGCCGCCAGCAGCACCACTTGCGTGACGGCCAGGGTCAGCGGCAGGTGAATGGTGAAGCGCATGCCCAGGCCTGCCTGCGTCAGCGTTTCCACTCTTCCGCCCAGGGCCAGCGCTTCGGAGCGCACGATATCCATGCCAAAACCGCGCCCGGCCAGTTCCGTCAAGCTGTCGGCCGTGGAAAACCCGGGCGTGAAAATCAGTTCGGCCGCCTGCGCGTCGGTCAATGGCGCATCCGTCGCCACCAGGCCGGCGCCATGCGCCTTGGCGCGGATGCGTTCCAGGTCCAGGCCCGCGCCATCGTCGGAAAAGGCGATCGCCACTTCATTGCCCTGCTGGCTGACCTGCACCAGCAGCTCGCCCGTCTCGCTCTTGCCCGCGGCCAGGCGCGCGTCGCGCGGCTCGACGCCATGCACGATGGCGTTGCGCAGCAAATGCTCGAACGGCGCCGCCATGCGTTCGAGCACGCTGCGGTCGATTTCCACGCCACCGCCACGGATGTCGAGGTTGACGCGCTTGTCGACTTCCTTGGCGCTTTGCCGCGCCACGCGGAACAGGCGTTCGGCGATGCTGGCAAACGGCACCATGCGGATCTGCATCAGGTCGCGCTGCAGCTCACGCGTCAGGCGAGCCTGCAGCACCAGGTCGTCCGTCACCGCATCGACGCTGTGGCTGAGATTTTCATGGAACGAAGCCACGTCGTTGACGCTTTCGGCCATCATGCGCGTGAGTTCCTGCAGGCGCGTAAAGCGGTCGAATTCGAGCGGGTCGAATTCGCGCTCGCTGCCGACGGCCATGCGCGAGGCGATCTGCGATTCGGCCTGCATTTCCACTTCGCGCAGCTGGCGCCGCAAGCGCGCCAGATTGTCGGAAAACTCGGACAGCGAAGCGCCGAGCACGCCCACTTCATTTTCCATTTTGGAGCGCGTGATCGACACTTCGCCGGCCTGGTTCACCAGGCGGTCGAGGATATCGGCACGCACGCGCACCAGCGCCGCCTTCGGTTCGGCGGGCGGCGTGTCTTCCATGCCCGGCAAGGGCAGCAACGGTTGCTGCAGCTGCTCGAACAGGTGCAGCGCATGGTCGTAATGGGCCAGCAATTCCTCGAAGGCCTGCGGCGTGGCGGTGCCCGCGTGCAGCATGTTTTCGATATGCGTCTCGATTTCATGCGCATGCTGGCCCAGGCGCATGGCGCCGGCCATGCGCGCGCTGCCCTTGACCGTATGCAGGGTACGCAGCAGCATCTGCGCCTGGCCGCTGTCGTGCGGCTGCTGCTGCCAGCTGCGCAGCGCCTCGCCGATCTGCGGCAGCAAGTCGGCGCCCTCCTCCAGGAAGACGGACAATAAATCGAGGTCGAGTTCATCGCTGATGCCGGCGCTGGCCGCCAGCAGCGCGGCCGCATCGGCCGGCATGATGGCGGGCGCCGGCGCTTCCGGCGCCGCATGCTCCAACGGCGGCGCGTGCTCGAAACCGGCGTCGAACAGGTCGTCGCTGGCGCCGCTGTCCTGCGCCGGCATGTCGATAACCTCCGGCTGCAGCGCATCGGCGACGATGCTCGCATACGTCGCTTCGAACAGGGTCTCGAGCTGGGGCAGCGGGACTTCGGCCAGCGGATCGCCAGGCTGCGCCGGCGCGCCGACGATGCTAGCGTAAGCCTCCGCGAACAGGGCGTCGAGCCGGTCTTCCTTGCTCTCGCCGGGCGGCGCCGTCAAGGCACGCCACAGGGTGTTGAGCGCTTCGATCATGTCTGGCTGCGTTGGCGCCAGGTCGCCCAGCGCGAATGCCTGCAGCATTTGCCCGATGCGCTGCGTGGCCTGTTCCAGCACGTCGTGCTGTTCGGCGCGCAAGCCGGCCAGCGGCGGCACTACCGTTTCGATGACCGTTTCCAGCGCGTGCGCCAAGTCGCGCAGTGACTGGAAACCGACCGTGCCGGACGTCCCCGCCAGGGTATGCACGGCTTGCAGCGCCTCGGCGCTGACGGCGCGCTGTTCATGGCGCCATTCGCCGAAGTCGCGCGTGAGCACGCGCAGCAGTTCATCCGTCTCGGCCAGGTAGATGTTGTACAAGGGAAGGCTGATGCGCAGTTCGCCCACGTGCTTGAGGTGATCGTCAGGCGCTTCGTGGAGCGTCGGCGCCGTGGCCAAGGGAAGTCCGATCACATTGCCATTGCTGGCCACGGGCGCGGCCGATGCCGGGCGAGGCTTGCGCAGTTCGAACGGGCCGCCTTCGCGCACGCGCTCGGCCGCCATCAGCAGCATGCCGGCCTCGCGCTCGCGCCCCGCGCCGCCTTCCAGTTCGGCCACCCATTCGCTGAGCTGGTACCAGCCGTAATTGAGCAAGGTAAACAAGTCGTCGCTGACGGGGCGCGCCTCGGCCAGCCAGGTATTCATGACGCGTTCGATGGCGCCGGCCGCTTCGGCAAACTGCGCCAGGCCGATCATGCGGCTGCTGCCTTTCAGGGTATGGAACGAGCGGCGCAGCATGGCCAGGTGGTCGCCGCTGGCGGCCTGCTCGCGCGGCAAAGCCAAGGTGGTGTCGATGAAGGCCAGCACTTCGCGCGCTTCGGCGATGAAGATGTCGAGCATCTCCGCGTCGACATCGGTCACCGCCGGCACAGCATCGATGCCGGCGGGCGCGGCGGGCGCCAGTGCCTGGTCGAGCAAGGGCACGGGGCCGGCGGCGGCGACTTTTTCAAATGGCAGCGCGCGGAAGGTGCCGGCGGCCGCATCGAAATGGAAACGCCCGCTGGCCGCCTGCGCGTTGCGGCCCAGCATATCGGCAAAAAAGCCCAGCGCGCTGACATTTTGCGCGATCTCGTCGAGCGCCTCGGCGCGCGCCTCCGCATTGGCATCCGCCTTGGCGTCGGCACCGGCCAGCTGCCGCACGGCCGCATCGACCTGCAGCACGGCGGCGCGCGCATCTTCCTGTTCCAGCCCGGCCAACTGCTGCTGCAACTGCTCCAGCATGGGCGCGACGCCATTGAGGGCTCCCGTCCCCGCACCCGCTGCATCCGCGTAATACGCGTTGAGCACCTTTTCCACCTGGCGCAAGCCCGTCTTCATTTCCTCGGCGAGCGCGGCCACCGTCTGGCCCTGTTCGATCTGGCGCGACAGCTCGCCCGCCGTGACAGGCGGCGGCGCTTCGCCAGCCAGCAGCGCCTGCAGGCGCGCGGCGATGGTTTCCGCGTTGCCCGCGAAATCGTCGGGCAGGCGGCGCAGCTGCTCCAGGCCCGTGTCGGCAAACAGCAGCGCCATGCCGATTTCATTTTCCAGGGCCGCGCTGCGCCCGCTGGCCACGGCTTGCCGCGCCACGGCCGCGCATTCGCGCAGCAGGCGAGCCAGAGCCGGCTGCTTCAAGGTCTCTACATGCGCCGCCACCTGTTGCAGCGACGCGTCGAAATCCGTGGCCAGGGCTGGATCGAGGTCGGCTTGCGCCAGGCGGCTCCAGCTGGCGCGCGCCTGCGCCAGGGCCGCGCGGGCGCCTTGCAAGGCGTCCTGGTCGACCTGGCCGTAGCGCCGCGTTTCCACGTCGGCGGGCAGCATGCCTTCCAGGGCGAAAGCGGCGCGCAGCTGGCGTGCCTCCGGCGTCGGCTCGCGTGCGGCGGCGATGAAGAACAGCGCGTCGCGCAGCATTGATTCAGGCAGGCTGGCCGTGCCCTGCGCCAGGCGGCGCAATTGCAGGTTGATCAGGCCGAACAGCTGCTTGACGTTGAGCGTGCCCATGCCCTCGCCGCTGGCCGCCAGTCCCGCAAACGCCTGCATGGCGAACCAGAAAGTGCGCGCCGGTGCTTCCTGCTGCGCGTCGGCCACCAGGGTCAAGGTGGCGTGCAAGTCGCCCGCATGCTGGCGCCGCGCCGCGTCATCCTGCGCCTTCAGGAAGGGCAGCAAAGACTTTTCAAAGCGCCCGCGCCAGGCCGGGTAATCGGGCACCGGGGGCGATTCCGCCAGCGCGATGGCGTGCCCTTCCAGCGTCGACGCTGGCGGGAAAAACAGGTCGGCCGGGTGGATGCGCTCGGCGCCCAGCATGGTTTGCAGGTCGCGGTAATAGGGGAACAAGCGCGCCGGCTGCGGCGGCGTGCCGGCCACCAGGTCTTCCAGGTATTCGCTCAAGGCCTGGTACAGTTCGGCGACGACTTGCGCATGATCCAGCGTGTATTCGAGGCTGCCGTCGCGAAAGCGCGCCAGCGCCTGTTCCGCCGCGTCCGTCAGCAGGCTGGCGCCGGCCACATCCACCATCACCAGCGCGCCATGCGCCTGGTGCAAGTGCGAGCGCGCATGCTGCAGCGCCGTGGCGCGTTCCTCGCGCTCGCGGCCACCCGCTTCGAACAGGGCTGTTTTCGAGCGGCCCAGCGCTTCGCGGATTTCCACCATCACCCACGACAAAGGCTCGCTGTCGAACGGCTTGGACTGCTGTGGACTATCTGGTGTGCTCATGCATGCCTCGGTAAAGAATTCGCCCTGGACTGGCGCGGCGTTCAGGCGGCGACGCGGAAGCGCGACACCGAGTTTTTCAGTTCCTGCGCCAGCATCGACAACTTGTGGATCGACTGCGCCGTTTGCTGCGTGCCGTCCTGGGTCTGCTCCGTCACGCTCAGGATATGCTGGATATTCAAGGCCACGCCGCTGGCCGAACCGGCCTGCGTGCCGGTGGCGAACGAGATGCCCTGGATCAGTTCCGCCAGGTGTTTCGACACCTGGCTGATGTCGTTCAAGGCCGCGCCGGCCGCGTCGGACAGGCGCGCGCCCTCGACCACGCCTTGCGTGGACGTTTCCATCGCCCGCGTCGCATCCTGCGTATCGGCCTGGATGGTGCGCACCAGCGCACCGATCTGCTTGGCGGCGGCGGCCGAGCGTTCGGCCAGGCGCTGCACTTCCTCGGCCACGACGGAAAAGCCGCGCCCCGCCTCGCCGGCCGATGCGGCCTGGATGGCGGCGTTCAGCGCCAGCACGTTGGTCTGCTCGGTGATGTCGGAAATGAGCTCGGTGATTTCGCCGATTTCCTGCGACGATTCGCCCAGGCGTTTGATGCGCTTGGACGTATCCTGGATCTGCTCGCGGATTTCATGCATGCCCTTGATGGCGTTTTCCACGGCCGTCGAACCCTGCTGCGCCGCCGCCACCGACTGGCGCGCCACGTCGGCCGAGACGCTGGCCGACTTCGACACGTCGGTAATCGCATTGGCCATCTTGACGACGGTGGCGCTGACGCCCTGGATTTCGCGCGACTGCTGCTGCGACGCGATCAGCAGCTTGCTCGAGATGCTTTGCGCCTGCGTCGAGGCGCGGTTGACCTGTTCGGCTGTCGCCGTCACCCGCCCCACCAGGCCGCGCAATTCCTCGACCGTGTAGTTGACGGAATCGGCGATGGCGCCCGTGATGTCTTCCGACACGGTGGCCTGCACCGTCAGGTCGCCGTCGGCGACCTTCTGCAATTCGTTCATCAGGCGCAGGATGGCCGCCTGGTTCTGCTCATTCCTGGCCTTCGCCACTTCCTCTTTCTCCTGCGACTGCAGGCGCCGGATTTCGGCTTCCTGGCGCCGCCGCTCGGCGTCGCGCGTGCGGTTGACGGAGTCCTGCAGCAGCACCCTGCCAATGCCGGCCGCCGCGATCAGGGTCAGCAACACGCCGCCGACCATCATCCAGAAGGCGATGCCCAGGGTTTCCTGGTTCGCGTGGTACATCTGCTGCAGCAAGGTCAAACGCTGGCGCAGGTCTTCGTTCTCGTTGAAGATCAGCTGTTCGGCGCTTTTCGCCGAGCTGAATTTGTCAAGCCGGTCGAGGATCGACGACACCAGCTTCTGGTACGTGTCGAAACTGGCTTTCAATGCCACCATCCGGTCGCGCAGTTCGGCGTCGCGCGTGGGCGCCAGCTGCAGCGACACGCTGCCGTTGAGCAGGCCTTCGACGGCGGTGCGGAAATACGTCGTGTCGCGCCCCAGCGAAAACGCCGTTTCCGAGCTGATGCTGCCCGACGAGAGGAACTCGCTGGCGCTGCGGCTCATGCGCTGGCTCAGCATCATCAGGCGGCCGATGACGGCCAGGTCGCGCGCATTGCCGCCGCGCTGCACCTTCAGGGCCGCGATTTCCTCGGTCTGCGCCAGCAGCGCCGGCGACAGCGCGTTCAATTGCTGCAAGGTCTTGTCGAATTCGCCCAGCTCCGGCTTCAGGCGCAAGATGGTGCTGGCCGCGCGGTCGCTGCTGGCCCATTTTTTACGCGCGTCGGCCACCGCCGCCAGCAGGGCGGCACGCGACTCGCCGATATCGCGGCCGTGATACGTTCCGCCGCGCAGCATCAGGCGGAAATCCTGGTTCAGTTCATTGCGGCTTTCCTCGAGCTGGCGGAACGCTTCCGGATTGCCTTGCACGGCGTTCGGCGCGGCCTTGCCGATGCGCTGCGAATGCATCAGCGCATCGCTGGCCAGCTGCGTCTGCGCTGAGGCGATATTGCCGCTGCGTGTATTGAGACCGACGAACAGCAGGCTGGCGGCCAGGCTCAGGGCCATCACCGTCGACAGGATGCTCAATTGTTTTTGCAGCGGGAAATGGCCGATCAGCGGCAGCCGCAAGTCGCTGACCGGCGCGCTGGCCAGCGACTTGCGCCGTCCCAGCGCATCGCGCAGGCGCAGCGGCAGGTCGGCCGCCGACGCCGGCTCGCCGGGCGCGTGCTCCGCTTCGGGCATGCCAGCGGCCAGGATGGGAGAATTGGCGCCCATCAGCCAATATCCTTGTGGACGGCAAGGCCGCCAAAGCCGGCATCGAGGAAGCGTTCCGATTGCGCCAGCTGCGCCAGGTCCAGGCGCAGCCACTGCTGCCCCTCGCTGTCGCGCAGCGCCTGCGCGGCCCACGATGGGAGCACACTCTGCGCCGCATCCTGAACGGGCACCGATTGCATCGCGCGCAGCTGGCGCAAGCCCAGTACGCGCTCGACCAGCAGTGCGCAATTGAGGCCCAGACGCGGAGAAAACGTGATGATGCGGCAGTGATTGCCGGGCGTGCAAGCCGGTTCGCCCATGTAGCGGGCCAGGTCGACGACCCCCGTCAGGCGTCCGCGCATGGCCGCCAGGCCCAGGTACCAGTCCTGCGCCAGCGGCACGCCCTGGATCTGCACACCGGCGGCAATGACGATTTCACCGAGCTGCGTCAGGTCGAGCAGGCATGGCCGGCCAGCGAGCATCACGCCCAGTTCCTTGCGCGCCGCCAGCGCGCCGCTGCGCGCGGCCTGTATCCGCTCGATCAATTGCAGCTGATACTGGCGCAAGCGCCCCTGCCGCGCGCCCGTCTCGAAAGATGGCATGGCGGCAGCGGCGGGCGGAAAGGCCGCTGTAGGCACGCCGTGACCTGGCATCGTGTGCATGCTCAGGAAAGCGCGGCGATCTTGGCCAGCAGCTCGGCTTCCACCACCGGCTTGACCAGGTAATCGCGCGCGCCCTGGCGCAAGCCCCAGATGCGGTCTGTTTCCTGACTCTTGCTCGAGCAGATAATCACCGGCACGTCCTGCAGTTCCGGATCGCGGGCGATGGCGCGCGTGATCTGGAAGCCATTCGCACCGGGCATCACCACGTCCATCAGGATCAGGTCGGGCCTGGCCTGCTTCAGCTGCGCCAACGCGTCGGCACCGTCCTGCGCCGTGAGGACGGCATAACCGGCACGCACCAGCATCTCGCTCAGGTAGTAGCGTTCTGTCGGCGAGTCATCGACGATCAGAATTGTGTGTATGGCCATCTGCTTCCTTGCTGCGTTGTCAATCAATAAATCACTACTCAAAATGCCCGGCCAGGTGCAGCCGCACGGCCTCCAGCAGCGCCTCGCGCGCCAGCGGCTTGACCAGGCAGGCGCTGGCGCCTGCCATGGCGCCGCGCGCGCGGTCGAACAAACCTTCCTTCGACGACAGCATCAGCACCGGCGTGGCGTGATACGCGGCGCTGGCCTTGATCAGCGCGCAGGTGCGGTAGCCGTCCAGGCGCGGCATCACGATGTCGCACACGATCAGCGCCGGCTGGCAGTCGGCGATCTTGGCCAGGGCCTCGAAGCCATTTTCCGCCACCACCACGCGATAGCCGGCCTCGCCGAGTATCTTCGCGGCCGCGCTGCGTATCGTCGCGCTGTCGTCGATGACGAGTATCGTGACGCTCACGCACACGGCATCGGATGGCGTCTCGGGCAAAAAAGGACGCGTCATGTGATTATTCGACAATTTTTTATACCATAGCACAGGCAGCCGCGATACCTGTGTGCGGCAGCGGCATCCCGTGGGCCTGATTGATTACAGCGCGACCATCTCGAAATCGTCCTTGCGCGCGCCGCATTCAGGGCAGGTCCAGTTCATCGGAACATCGGCCCAACGCGTGCCGGGAGCGATGTCTTCGTCGGGCAAGCCGGCCGCTTCATCATAAACCCAGCCGCAAATAAGACACATCCACGTTTGGAATTGCTGCGTTGTTTCGTTGCTACTCACGTTCTGCCACCCTTCAATCAAGTAAAATGCTGAATTAGGTATCTTAATCTACCCGCCGTGCAAAACCAAACTTCTCCCCTCATATTAAGCTTCGGCGTGTCCGATCCGGTCGGCGCGATCGGTATCCAGGCCGACCTGGCCACCTTTTCAGCCTTCGGCTGCCACGGCCTGTCCGTCACCACGGGCCTCTTGATCAGCGATACGGCCCGCGTGGAAGACGTGCAGGCGGTCGACCCGGACTGGGTTTCAGACCAGGCGCGCGTGCTGCTGGAAGACATGTCCGTGGCCGCCATCAAGATCGGCGCGCTGGGCAGCGTGGAAAACGTCACGGCCATCGCCGAAATCGTCTCCGACTATCCGGACGTGCCACTGATCCTCGATCCATTCATTTCGGCGCTGCCGGAACAGGGCATGGACGACGAAGACATCCTCACGGCCGTGCGCCAGCTCCTGATCCCGCAAACGACACTGCTGGTGCTCTCGCCGGTGGAACTGGAACGCCTGGCCGAGACCTGGCGCGACGCCGATCCGGACGACACCCTGCAAAACGACGTCGACTACCTGGTGGCCCTGGGCTGCGAATACGTGCTCGTCACCGGCATGCCGGCCGACGCCAGCAAGTCCGGCACGGCCGAAGGCAAGTTGCGCGCCAATACCCTGTTCGGCGAAGACGGCGTGGTGCGCCACGACGAATGGCAGCATCTGCCCGGCATCTTCAACGGCGCCGGCAGCACCCTGTCGGCGGCGGCCACCGCCCTGCTGGCCCTGGCGGAAAACGAAGACGATGTGCCGCAGGTGGTCGTGGCGGCGCAGGAATTCACGGCCGGCGCGCTGGCCCACGCGCAGCGCCACGGCATGGGCAAGCTGGTGCCGAACCGGCTGTTCCGGCAGCAGCGCCAGCGCGGCGCACAATAAGACCAGACGACACAGACAACGATCCACTTTCAAGGCACGATTATCATGACGACGACTTCACAGAACGACATCCTGTTTGCCCGCGCACAAAAAACCACGCCAGGCGGCGTCAATTCGCCCGTGCGCGCCTTCCGCTCCGTGGGCGGCACGCCGCGCTTCATCACGCGCGCCGAAGGCCCGTACTTCTGGGACGCGGACGGCAAGCGCTATATCGACTACATCGGCTCCTGGGGGCCGGCCATCGTCGGCCACGCCCATCCGGAAGTGGTGAAAGCGGTGCAGGATGCGGCCGCGCTGGGCCTGTCGTTCGGCGCGCCGACGGAAGGCGAAGTGCTGATGGCCGAGGAAATCACGCGCTTGGTGCCGTCGATCGAGCAGGTGCGCCTGGTGTCGTCGGGCACGGAAGCGACCATGAGCGCCCTGCGCCTGGCGCGCGGCGCCACGGGACGCGACAAGATCGTCAAGTTCGAAGGCTGCTACCACGGTCACGCCGATTCGCTGCTGGTGAAAGCGGGCAGCGGCCTGCTCACCTTCGGCAACCCGACGTCGGCCGGCGTGCCGGAAGACTTCGTCAAGCACACCCTGGTGCTCGACTATAACAACGTCGAGCAGCTGAAAGACGCCTTCGACAGCTTCGGCGCGGACATCGCGTGCGTCATCGTCGAACCGGTGGCCGGCAATATGAACCTGGTGAAAGCGACGCCGGAATTCCTGCAGGCGATGCGCGAGCTGTGCACGCAACACGGCGCCCTGCTCATTTTCGATGAAGTCATGTGCGGCTTGCGCGTGGCCCTGGGCGGCGCGCAGGCGCTGTACGGCATCAAGCCTGACCTGACGGCGCTGGGCAAAGTGATCGGCGGCGGCATGCCGGTGGCGGCCTTCGGCGGCAGCGCGGCGCTGATGCACAACATGGCGCCGCTGGGCGCCGTCTACCAGGCCGGTACCTTGTCGGGCAACCCGGTCGCCGTGGCGGCCGGCATGGCCACCTTGAAACTGATCCAGCAGCCGGGCTTCTATGAGCAGCTGGGCGCCACGGCCAAGCGCCTGGCCGAAGGCCTGACCGCCGCCGCCAAAGAAGCGGGCGTGGTCTTCTGCGCCGATTACATCGGCGGCATGTTCGGCATTTATTTCAGCGAAACGCCACCGACCAGCTACGCGGAAATGATGGCCGGCGACCGCAGCAAGTTCAACGCCTTCTTCCACGCCATGCTCGACGAAGGCGTGTACTTCGCGCCCGCCGCCTTCGAAGCGGGTTTCGTCTCGGCGCAGCACGACGATGCCGTCATCGACGCCACCATCGCCGCCGCGCGCAAGGTGTTTGCTAAGTTAGCATAAACGCAGTCAGACAGTCGCGGTGTCCATCACCGCGGCCACCAGCGCCGGCAACTTGGCCATGTCGTTGAACACGACATGCGCGCCGGCCGCCTTCAGGCGCGCTTCCTGGCCGGGCGCGATATGCCCGCCGCCGATGAATCCCAATACCGTCATGCCCGCCGCCACGGCGGCCGTCACGCCCGTGACGCTGTCTTCCAGCACCAGGCACTGGCTTGGCGGCACGCCAAAGGCGGCGGCCGCCGCCAGGTAGACGCCCGGATGCGGCTTGGCGTGGCCGACCAGGTCCGGTGTGAACACGCGCTTGTCGAACAGCGGCGCCATGCCAGTGCGCTCGAGCGCCGACAGCACACGCGCGCTGACGCTGTTCGAGGCGACGGCCTTGGGCAGGGGAATGGCGGCCAGCGCCTGCGCCACGCCGGGCACGGCGCGCAATTGCGCATCGCAAGCCGCATCGACAGCGTTGCCGATGGCCATGATCTCGTCGGCCGGCAATTGCGGCAAGCCCAGTTCCTTGTAGATATCCTGCATCAGCGGCACCAGGCGCTGGCCCAGGCGCGGCTCGATCAAGCCTTGCAGGGTGACGCCCTCGGGCAGGTTCGGCAGGCGCGGCCCCAGCAATTCCAGCAGTGCTTGCAGGGCCACGGCTTCACTGTCGATCAGCACGCCATCGCAGTCGCTGATCAGATGGGTAAAGCGCGGTGGGGTGGTAGCGGTATCAGGCATGGACTCTCCAGAAAGCAATGGTGACGGAAATGCGGCGGCCAGCCGGCCAAGGCCGGCATCGTAACGATCATAGGTGGAACAGGCGGACGCTACCACGCAGAAAAATGTCTGAATGACGATACTTTTCTGCACAGCAGGCGGCAGGCATCAATCGGCAAATACACAATACCAATTCAATACCACGCAATACCAGTGATTATCGCCGATTTTTGAAATTGCTGCGCTCGTTCTGAAACCGGGGCGCGGAGCACCCCGGCGACAAGCGCTTATTTCAGCCAGCCGCGGTGGCGGAAGTACAGGAACGGTGCGATGGCGCTGGTGATCATCAAGCCCCAGGCCCATGGATAGCCGAATGACCATTCCAGTTCCGGCATCAGCTTGAAGTTCATGCCGTACACGCTGGCGATCAGGGTCGGCGGCAGGAAGGCCACGCTGGCCACCGAGAAGATCTTGATGATCTTGTTCTGGTTGATGTTGATGAAACCGACGGTGGCATCCATCAGGAAGTTGATCTTGTCGAACAGGAAAGACGTATGGCCATCGAGCGATTCGATGTCGCGCAAAATCTGCCGCGCTTCCTCGAACTGCTCGGAATTGAGCAAGCGGCCGCGCATCAGAAAACTCACGGCGCGGCGCGTATCCATCATGTTGCGGCGGATACGGCCATTCAAATCTTCCTCATGGGCAATCGCATTCAGCGCTTCGGCCGCGTGCGCATCGGTAAATTCCTTTTGCAGCACGCGCGTGCTGACCTCTTCCAGGTTCTGGTAGATGCCTTCGAGCACGTCGGCCGAATATTCGGCATCGGTGGCGTACAGGTCGAGCAGCACGTCCATGTAGTCGGCAATCGAGCCTGGCCGCGAACGGGCGCGCATGCGCACCAGGCGGAACACGGGCAAGTCGTCCGTATGCATGGAAAACAAAATCTTGCGGGCCAGGATGAAAGCCACGGTGATGACGCGCGACGGGCCGTCGTCTTCTTCGCGCAGGAAGTCCGTGCGCAGGTGCAAGTCGCCGTTTTCCGCTTCGTAATAGCGGGCCGACGCTTCGATATCCTTGACTTCGTCTTCGCCCGGCAGGGTGACGTTGTAGATGGCCTTGACCCAGGCCCGTTCGTCATCGGTGGGGTCGGTCAGGTCGACCCACACCGGTTCGGCATTTTCGAGGTCTGCGCGGCTGTCGATCGGCACCTGGTTGAGCCGGCCATTCTGTAATACAAAGACATTGATCATGCGCGCTCTCAGCCGGATGTGGGGTTATCGTGATGTGCTGGCGCTGGCGCCAAAAATGAAAACAGCGCAAGTGTACCCGCAAAGGCCTTTTCACGACCACCCCCGGCACCGCTTTTTCACGGAAAAAGTGCGGCGTTGCACCAAGCGGGGACGATTAAGATGCTGCGCCGCAATAGTGCCAATCAGGCAGCTTTAACTTTATGAAAAGAAAGCCCGCTGCCATCAAGGCAATTCCGCCGCCCCCATGCGGCGCAGGATCACGCCCGTGCGCCGGTTCAGGTAGCCCGTATCGCGGTGACGGTCGTAAAAGCGGGGATTCGGCAGCATCACGGCCAGTTTCGCCGCCTGTCCCGCGCTCAGGCCCGCCGCGCTGACCCGGTAATAGTGGCGCGCGGCCGCTTCGGCGCCAAAGGTGCCCGTGCCAAACTCCACCACGTTCAGATAAATCTCGAAAATGCGTTCCTTTTCCATCAGGTTTTCCAGCATATACGTGATGATCAGTTCCTGGCCCTTGCGCACATAGCTGCGCGAACCGGACAGGAACAGATTCTTCGCCAGCTGCTGCGTGATGGTGGAGCCGCCCGCCACGACCTTCTGCTTCTTGCTATTCTTTTCATATGCCTTTTGCAAGGCTTCCCAATCCACGCCTTCGTGCTCGGAGAAATTCGCGTCTTCCGAAGCGATGATGGCCCGTTTCAGGTTGTTCGAGATGCGGTTGTACGGCACCCACGTGTGCTTGATCGTGGCCTTGGGATTTTTGTCCTGCAAGACAGACAACTGTTCGCGCATGAAGGCCGTGCTGGACGGGTTATGGTCGACCCACCACCAGATTTGCAGGAAGAAATACAGTTGCACGACGATAAAGGCCAGCACGGGGACGATGAACAGCCACTTGATCCAGCCGTAGCGGCTGCCGCTTTTGCGGGCGCCCTTCTTGCCGGCGCTCACAGGGCACTGCGCAGTTGCGCCAGCAAGTCCTGCGTCTGCGGCCGCACGCCGCGCCACACGTAAAACGCTTCAGCCGCCTGCTCCACGAGCATGCCCAGGCCGTCGCGCACCTGCGCGCCATGCTGTACGGCAAAGTCCATGAAGACGGTGGGCTGGGCGCCATACATCATGTCCAGCGCCAGGGTATGGCTGTCGAAGATACCGGGCGGCACGGGCGGCAAGTCGCCCGCCAGGCTGGCCGAGGTGGCGTTGATGACGATATCGAAGACGCCATCGGGCTGCGCGAAGCCGCCGGCGCGCAGCTGGCCGGAGTGGGCAAGCGCATCGGCAAACTGCGCCACCAGCGCCTCGGCCGTGGCCACGGTGCGGTTGGCAATGAAGATTTCCTGCGGTCCCTGTTCCAGCAAGGGCAGCACGACGCCGCGCGCGGCACCGCCCGCGCCCAGCAGCAGGACGCGCTTGCCGGCGACCTTCACGCCCGCGTTGCGCACGATGTCGGCCACCAGGCCCGCGCCATCGGTATTGTCGCCAAGAATGGTGTCGCCATCGAAACGCAGGGTATTGACGGCGCCGGCCGCTTGCGCGCGCGGCGTCAGCTCGGTGGCCAGCGCGCACGCGTCCAGCTTGAAGGGCACCGTCACGTTCGCGCCCTTGCCGCCCTCGGCGGCAAACGTGCGGGCCGCCAGCGCAAAGCCGTCGAGCGGCGCCAGCCGGCGGTCATAGACGATGGGCTCGCCCGTCTGCAGGGCAAACGCGGCGTGGATCAGGGGGGACTTGCTGTGGGCGATGGGATTGCCGAAGACACAATATTGATCAGGATTCATTGCTTGCTTGTTCAATTGCTGCCGCCAGTCAGGTTAGCTTCCATTTTTTCTTCACGCGTAAATTTGAAGCGGGTAATCACCACCCACAGGTCATCCTTGTCACTCGACAACATGTTCGGTGGGAAACGGCCAAACGGCGCCGCGCGGCGCACGATGGCCAGGGCCGCCGCATCGAGGGCCGGATTGCCCGAACTTTTTTCCACGCGGGCGCCGCCTTCCTTCTGGTAAATCGTGCCGTCCTGGAAGATGGGGATGTAGACGACCAGTTCGCCATACATCTTGCGGCCATTCTTTTGCGGGAAATTCAGAGTGCCGATTTCCTCGATACGCTTTTGCAAGGTCTTGTAATACATGGCATAGCCGACCTCTTGCGTACTGGGTGTAATGAAGGTCTTGCGCGGGCGCTTGTTCTGGTCTTCCACGGTCTGGCTGATCTCGGCCGCCATGCGGGCGATGGCCTTGCTGCTTTCCATCAAGTCCGAGCCGGTGGCCAGGGGATTGGGCTTGTCCTTTTCCGTGACGGGCGCGGCGCTGTAAGGCGTCGGCCTGGCCGCCTGCGTCAGCAGTTCCTGCTGTTTTTGTTCCAGTTCGGCGATGCGCCGGGCGCTGGCCTTGACGCTGTCGCCCTCTTCCACCTTGCGCATGTCGGGCAAGGGCGACTTGGCGCGGCCCTTGTCGGCTTGTCCGCCACCGTCGAGGTTGGCTTGCGCCAGGGCGTCGGCCTTCAGCGGCTTGTTCGCATGCTTGGCGTTGACCAGGATCACTTCCAGGCCGGGATCGGTGGCCACGGCCCGCTGCGGCGCCGGGGCGACAAAATGCATCGCCAGCAAGGCGCCGTGGGCCAGCAGCGATACCGCCACGGCTATCATCAGGAAACGATTCTCTCGGAAAGACTTCACGCGCAACCCAGTTCGCAACAAGCACACCATACAAGATGGCTGAATTCTACGTCAAAGGCGGTGCCGGCAACAGTTTTCAGCACCGCCTTTGCAGCCTGACTGGCGCCTTATTTGAGCTCGGGCTCGCTGACCACGTCTTCGCTGGCCAGTTCCGCCACTTCCGCATCGGCGTCGCTGACCTGGTTCGCCGCTTCCGGCGATGGCTCGGCCGCCACGTCGCCCTCGTCGGCAGCATCGTCGCCCGCCTCTTCTTCGTAGTCGAGCTCGGCATCGGCCGCCGCATCGGGCACGGCGGCAATTTCCAGCAGGCGCGCTTCGATGCTCAGGTCGACTTCATCCCAGCGCAGCAAGTCCAGTTTCACCTGGGCACCGCGCGCCACCGATGGCATGCCCGGCAGCTTGATGACCAGCGGAATGTCGACCAGGCGCAGGATCTCGTCTTTCAGGACGACGGCATCGACCTGGCGCGCGTTTTCCTGGTGCAACCAGCGCAAGCACCAGTAGCGTTCCATGTTCGACTGGAAATCGCCATACGCGGCATACGCGGCGTCAAATGCCGAAACGATGGCGAACAGATTCGCATCGCGCGGCTTGAACGGGGCCACCAGCGGCGCCGTCACGCCATGCTCGGCGCAGGCGATGATTTGCCACTGGTTCACCAGATCGGTATAGCGGCGCAGGGGCGAAGTGCTCCACGCATATTGATCGACGCCCAGGCCCTGGTGCGGCGCCGCATGGGTAACCATGCGCACCTGCATCTTTGCCGCCCAGCTATTGCCGCTGCCGCCGCCCTGGCTGCGGTAGATGCCGGGCACGCCATGGTCGTGCAGCATCTTGCCCCAGGTACTGTTGGCAAAAATCATCAGTTCGGCAACGATCTTGTCGAGCGGCGCGCCACGCTTGCGGCGCGCCACGGTGACGATGTCGTTTTCCACATAGAAGTTGAAATCGACACGGTTATTCTGTTCCGGCTTCAGGCCAAACGCTTCGCGCTTCTTCATGCGGCCCTGTTCCAGCTGCTGCGCCCATTGCCACAGCACGGCAAAATCGGCCTTGTGCGGGTACTCGCCTTCGCCGCTGGCCAGGGTTTCCTCGTTGACCAGATCATCGAGCTGGTTATGGCGCAAGTTGCTGGCAATCGGCACCAGTTCGGCGCGCGTCTGCGTGCTGACCACGGCCCAGTCCGACTTCGGGTCCAGGGTCGCGTACAGCGACAGGGCCGGGCACGTCGTGCCTTCCGCCAGCGTAAACGCGTTGACGATTTCGTCCGGCAGCATGGTGATCTTGTCGCCCGGCATGTAGACGGTCGACATGCGCTGGCGCGCCATCTTGTCGATCACGTCTTCCGGACGGATGCCCAGGCCCGGTGCGGCGATGTGTATACCCACTTTCACGGTGCCATCGGGCAGCGGCTGCACGGAGAAGGCATCGTCGATCTCGGTCGTGGTCACGTCGTCGATCGAGAAGGCGGCCACGTCGGCCAGCGGCAGCTTGGCCGTCACGGACGGCACGGGCACGCTCGGGAAACCGGCGCCTTTCGGGAAATTTTCGAACAGGAATTTCGACAGGTGCAAGTCTTTTGGCGAAGCAATACCACCGACAGCCAGCATCAGCCGCGGCGGCGTCGTGTGCAATTCCGTGCACGCCGCTTCCAGCGCCTTGTATTCAATCGTGTTCTTGTCCGGCTTGAACAGCAGTTGCAGCACCATGGGCTGCATCGAGGCGGGCAGACGGTTCTGCTTCAGCTCTTCCACATAGCCTGCCTGCACCAGCGCCTGCTGCTTTTTCTTTTCGATACCGGCCAGAGCCGCCTTCAAGGACGCTTCCGGCGCCGCCTTGTAGCGGCCACGGCCCTTCTTGTAGAAATACACGGGCGCCGAATGCAGGGCCAGGATCAGGCCGGCCGCTTCCGGCGGCAACGGTGCGTGGCCGAAATACTCGGCGCCCAGCTCGGCAAAGCCGAACTCGTCTTCGCCCGCCACTTCCCACAGGAAATCGAGGTCGATCTCGGCGGCAACCGCCTTGGCTTGCTCGAGCAGCTCGGCCGGGGCCGGCTTTTCATACTGCAGCAGCACGTCCTTGACCTTGACCTTGGTGCGCTTGCCACTGGCCATTTCGACCTGGTACGCTTCACCCGCTTGCGACAGGACCGTGCCGACCTTGAAATCGCCGGATTCTTCAAAAAATAGATTCATTGTTATGCTTTGTTTATTAATGTGTCGGTTGCAACGGTGCGAGTGACGGACGTCAACTCCAGCACCGCCGGCAAAAATACTTCCGTTACCAGCAGCAATCCCTGGTGACGCTGATACAGGCAGCGGCGGGCAAAAAACAGCGCCTGCCCGTCGGCGCGCCGCCCTTCCCGCGCCAGCGCCGCCTGCGCCCGCTGCACCAGCGGGTGCCCGGCGCGCAAGCGGGCAAATTCCAGTTCGCCGCGGCGCACCATGCGGTCGCCAAACAGGGTCGTGCCCAGCGAACGCTCGCCCAGCGCGGAAAACAAGGGCCAGTCCGTGGCCGTCGCCTGCATGGGCACGACGGTATGGCCAAACACGGCCGGTCTGTCATCACAACGCAACAGCACTTCACGTTCCCACACGCGGCCCGCGCGGTGCAAACCAATGATGGCAGCCTCGTCGCTCAAGCAACGTGCCGTTTCCTGATGCAAACATTGCACGCGAAATGCCTGGCTATGCGCTTTCAGCTTGGCCGTCAGCGAACCGCCGCCCGTGAGCCAGTGGCGCAAGGCCGGCGGCGCATTGACGGCATTTACGTGCGCATGCCATTGCGCCTGCCGCAGCGAACCCGGCCTCACTGGGCAGCGTCCGCATCGATGCCGCAAAAGGCCAGCACGGGCGCCACATAATCGGCAAATTCGCTGATGCCATGGTCGCTGCCGTCGATGACCAACTGCCGCGCCCCCTGATAATGCGCCACCATGTCGCGGTAGTCGAGTACTTCATCGCCAGTGGCGGCAATCAGGAAATAGCGTTGCGGCTCAGTAATTTTCTCTACGGCAAACGTGCGCAGCTCGTCGATGTACTCGCGCTTGAACTCGAACGGCTTGTCCGAATGGAATTCCGTCGTCACGCCCACATGCTGTTCCAAGTCGATCAGGGGAACGATGGCAGGATTGAGCAATACGGCGCGGCAACCGAGCTGCTCGGCCAGCCAGGTGGCGTAATAGCCGCCCAGCGAGGAGCCGATTATCGTCAGCTCGGCCGCCGCCACGTCCTTGACCAGCGACAGGGCCAGCTCAATCGCCAGTTTCGGCGAAGCCGGCAATTGCGGGCACAGCCACTGTGCTTCGCGGCCCAGCGCCTGCATCTGCGCGGCCAGCAGGCGCGACTTCATCGACAGGGGCGACGAGCGGAATCCATGCAGGTACAGAATCATCGGCCCAGGGCCTCCAGCAATTTCTGGTGCACGCCGCCAAAGCCGCCATTGCTCATGACCACGATCTGGTCGCCGGGACGCGCGCTGGCCGCCACGGCCGCCACCAGGGTATCGATGTCTTCGTAGGCGCTGGCAATCTTGCCCAGCGGCGCCAGCGCGTCGCCCAGGCTCCAACCCAGCGCTTGCTGGCTGCCGAAACCGAAGACGAGGTCCGCATCCTTGAGACTGCCCGGCAGCGCATCTTTCATGGCGCCCAGCTTCATCGTATTCGAGCGCGGTTCCAGCACGGCCAGAATGCGGGTGCCGCTGCCTACCTTCTGGCGCAGGCCGCCCACGGTGGTGGCAATGGCCGTCGGGTGGTGCGCGAAATCGTCGTACACGGTGATGTCGTTGACGACGCCGCGCACTTCCATCCGGCGCTTGACGCTCTCGAACGTGGCCAGCGAGGCGCACGCCTGGGCTATCGGTACACCCACGTGGCGCGCGGCGGCGATGGCCGCCAGCGCATTGCTGCGGTTGTGCTTGCCCGTGAGCGCCCACGCCACATGGCCTTCCTGCTTGCCATTGAAGAACACGTCGAAGCTGCCATCGGCCTGCTCTTGCAGTTGCCAGTTGGCATCTTGACCAAAACTTTCCTTTTCGCTCCAGCAACCGCGCGCCAGCACGCGCTGCAGCGATGCTTCATCGCCGTTGAACACGAGGCGGCCAATGCCGGGCACGGTGCGCACCAGGTGGTGGAATTGCGTCTCGATCGCGTGCAGATCGGGGAAGATGTCGGCGTGATCATATTCCAGGTTATTCATGATGGCCGTCTTCGCGTGGTAATGCACGAACTTGCTGCGCTTGTCGAAGAAGGCCGTGTCGTATTCGTCCGCTTCGATGACGAAGAAGTCGGAATCGGCGCTCTTGCCGTCGATTGTGCCGCTGAGGCGGGCGGAAATGCCAAAGTTCATCGGCACGCCGCCGATCAGGAAGCCCGGCGCGTAACCCGCGTCTTCGAGTATCCAGGCCAGCATGGCCGAGGTGGTTGTCTTGCCATGCGTGCCGGCCACGGCCAGTACCCACTTGTTGCGCAAGATGTGTTCGCCGATCCATTGCGGGCCGGACACATACGGCAGGCTGCGGTTAAGGATTTCTTCCACCAGCGGGTTGCCGCGCGAGACCACATTGCCAATCACATACAAATCCGGGTTCAGCTTGGTCTGTTCCGGATCGAAACCCTGGATCAGTTCGATTCCCTGCGATTCCAGCTGGGTGCTCATCGGCGGATACACGTTGGCATCGCAACCGGTAACTTTATGGCCGGCTTCCTTGGCCAGGACAGCCAGGCCGCCCATGAAGGTACCGCAAATGCCGAGAATATGAATATGCATGTGATCAGTGCGAAAGGCGCACGCTTAAGTAAGTAAGACGGTGAGATAAAAAACAGCAAGTGCAGGATTTTACCTGACGCCATGACTTTTTCCGCTTCGGAGTATCATCTCGCTCATGACGAACGATGCATTTGACGATAGCGCGCAGTTGCGCCTGGAAATCGCCGCCGCTGCCGCGCGCCTCGTGGCGCAGGACGGGGCCGACTATGGCAGCGCCAAGCGCAAGGCGGCGCGGCAAGTCCTCTGCGACGCGCCGAACCGGCCCAACATCCTGCCTGACAACGACATGATCGAGGAGCAGGTGCGGCAATACAATGCCCTGTTCCTGGCCGACAGCCAGCCGGCGCGGCTGTTCCAGCTGCGCACGATCGCGCTGCAGGTGATGGAAGCGTTGCAACAATTTCATCCCCTGCTCAGCGGTCCCGTGCTCAATGGCACGGCCGGCCCGCACGACGAGATCTATTTGCAGCTGTTTGCCGAGAGCGCCAAGGAAATCCACATCTTCCTGCTGAATAAAAATGTCGTGCTCGACATGTCGGAAAGCCCGCATTTCAAGGGGGCGCGTTATGATGCGGTCGAGACCGCCAGTTTCTTGTGGAAAAACGAAGGCGTGCACGCGGCCATGTATGAGCTCGACGATATGCGCGGCGCGCTGAAAGCCAAAGCGGATGGCAAGGTGCTGCGCACCGACATCGCCGGGCTGCGCAGCCTGCTGGCCGCCAGCCTCGCCGATGGTATGCCGGCTGCCGACTAACATTGATATAGATAAAGTTATGACAAAAAAGAATTGGATCGCGTGCGCCATCGTGGCGCTGATGTTTGGCGGCATGGGCGCTTACGTCGGTTTGAGCAAGGAAAAAGCCAAAGCAGCAGGGCCGCTGACGAGCACCATCGCGCCGGGCGCGACGGGTCCCGTCACCGAGCTGTATGCGCTGTCCCTGCCGGACGCGGCCGGCGCCACGCAAGCGTTGTCGCAATGGAAAGGCAAGAATGTGCTGGTCAATTTCTGGGCGCCGTGGTGCCCGCCTTGCGTGGAAGAAATGCCGGAGTTATCCGAAGTGCAAGGCCACTATGCAGCGAAAAACCTGCAGGTGATCGGCATCGGCATCGATTCGGCCAGCAATATTGCCACCTTTGCCAGCAAGTTCAAGATCGCCTATCCCGTGTATGTCTCCGGCATGAGCGGTACCGACCTGTCGCGCCATTTTGGCAATGCCACGGGCGGTTTGCCCTTTACGGTGCTGATCGGCGCCGATGGCGAAGTCAAAAAGACCTATCTTGGCCGCTTGAAATTTGATCAATTGCGCGCCGATCTGGATAAATTGTAAATTCGGAGCGTGCTTTTTTCTCTTGCCAATGCGTATCTTTGGCGGCAAAATGCGGAACTTTCGCTAAAACGGTCTTCCATACATGGCAAAAAACCTCCTTCTGCTCAACGGTCCCAACCTGAATTTGCTGGGAACGCGCGAGCCTGAGGTCTACGGCGCCAGCACCTTGGCCGATATCGAACAGGCAGCAATGGCGCAAGCCATGGCGGCCGGCGCCGACCTGGTCTGCTTTCAAAGCAACCACGAAGGCGCGCTGATCGACCGCATCCATGCCGCGCGAGCGGAAGGGATCGATGCCATCGTCATCAATCCGGGCGGCCTGACCCATACCAGCGTTGCCTTGCGCGATGCGCTGGCCGGGGTCGCCATCCCGTTCGTGGAAGTCCATATCTCGAATATTTATCAACGCGAGACGTTTCGACATCACTCATTTCTCAGCGCGATCGCGCAGGGGACGATCTGCGGGCTGGGTATCGATGGATATCGGTTTGCCATCGACTTTGCGCTTAAAAAACGTTAATCTACGCGATCTGCACGCATTTAGCGCGGCGATAGGTTCTTGGACATCACCGCATCACTCAAAAAACAAACTACATTCCTAGGGGTTTTACATGGATCTACGAAAACTCAAGACCTTGATCGACCTGGTCGCCGAATCGGATATCGCAGAGCTGGAAGTTACCGAAGGCGAAAGCAAGGTTCGCATCGTCAAATCGTCGGCCATGCCGCAAAACCAGATGGTCATGATGCAGCCGCAAGGCATGCAAGCCCAATACCAGCCAGCCGCGCCAGCCGCCGCTCCCGCTGCGGCAGCCGCCGTCGTGGTCGCCGCCGAGCCAACGGGCTATGTGGTCAAGTCGCCGATGGTCGGTACCTTCTACCGCTCGTCCGCTCCTGGCAGCGCCGCCTATGTTGAAGTGGGCGCTACCGTCAAGGAAGGTGATACCCTGTGCATCATCGAAGCGATGAAGCTCCTGAATGAAATCGACTCCGACAAAGCCGGTGTCGTGACCCAGATCCTGGTCGAAAACGGCCAACCGGTCGAATTCGGTCAACCCTTGTTTGTGATCGGCTAAAACCCAGTCCACACGGCCGGCAACGGCCGTTTGCAGTTTTAGCCCCTCACACTTGTTGTTTCGCCGGCTCGCCGGCTCTCACAGACATACGCGAACCTACCATGTTTGAAAAAATCCTGATTGCCAACCGTGGTGAAATTGCCCTCCGTATTCAGCGCGCCTGCCGCGAAATGGGCATTAAAACGGTTGTAGTCCACTCCGAAGCCGACAAGGACGCGAAATACGTCAAGCTGGCCGACGAATCCGTTTGTATCGGCCCGGCACAGTCGTCCCTGAGCTACCTGAACATGCCCGCCATCATCAGCGCCGCTGAAGTGACGGATGCGCAAGCGATTCACCCAGGCTATGGCTTCCTGTCGGAAAATGCCGACTTCGCCGAACGCGTCGAGAAATCGGGCTTCGTCTTCATCGGCCCCCGCTCCGAATCGATCCGTTTGATGGGCGATAAAGTATCGGCCAAGCAAACCATGATCAAGGCTGGCGTACCGTGCGTACCGGGCTCGGAAGGCGCGTTGCCCGACGATCCGAAAGCGATCGTGCAAATTGCCCGCAAAATCGGCTACCCAGTCATCATCAAGGCCGCCGGTGGCGGTGGCGGACGCGGCATGCGCGTCGTGCACACGGAAGCGGCCCTGATCAACGCCGTGGCGATGACCAAGACGGAAGCCGGCACGGCTTTCGGCAACCCTGAAGTGTATATGGAGAAGTACCTGGAAAATCCGCGCCACGTGGAAATCCAGATCCTCGCCGACGAACACAAGAACGCCGTCTGGCTGGGCGAGCGCGACTGCTCCATGCAGCGCCGCCACCAGAAAGTGATCGAAGAAGCACCAGCGCCGGGCATCCCGCGCAAGCTGATCGAGAAAATTGGCGACCGTTGCGCCGAAGCTTGCCGCAAGATCGGCTACCGCGGCGCCGGCACGTTTGAGTTCCTGTACGAAAACGGCGAGTTCTATTTCATTGAAATGAATACCCGCGTGCAGGTGGAACATCCGGTCACCGAGATGATCACCGGCATCGACATCGTGCAAGAGCAGATCCGCATCGCCGCCGGCGAAAAACTGCGTTTCCGCCAGCGCGACGTCTTGCTGTCTGGCCACGCCATCGAGTGCCGCATCAACGCCGAAGATCCATTCAAGTTCACGCCATCGCCAGGCAAGATCGTGTCGTGGCATGCACCGGGTGGCCCTGGCATCCGCGTCGATTCGCACGCCTACGCCGGCTACTACGTGCCGCCGCACTACGACTCGATGATCGGCAAAGTGATCGCTTACGGCGCCACGCGCGAACAAGCGATCCGCCGCATGCAGATCGCCCTGTCCGAAATGGTGGTCGAAGGCATCAACACGAACATCGCCCTGCACCGCGAACTGATGATCGACGCGCGCTTCATCGAAGGCGGCACCAACATTCACTATCTGGAACAGAAACTGGCCGACATGCCGGATCTGGGCAAGAACCTGAATGGAGGCAGCCCCAGCATCGCCAAGAAGTCCGAAATCAAGGCGGGCGCATGAGCTGGACGGAAATCGTCATCGAAATCGCCCGTGACAACGCCGAGGCCATGTCCGACGCGTTGATGGAAGCGGGCGCCCTGTCGGTGTCGGTGGAAGACGCCGATGAAGGCACGGATGCCGAGCAGCCCCTGTTTGGCGAGCCCGGCATGGAACCGAAGGAAGCGGCGTGGGAACGCAGCCGCGTGGTGGCGCTGACCGACGTCGATGCCGACCAGGCCGCCATCGTGGCCGCCGCAGCCCAGGCTGTCGGCATGACGGAAGTGCCCGCCTTTACCATGCGCCCCGTGGAAGAGCAGGACTGGGTGCGCCTGACCCAATCGCAATTCGCACCGATTCACATCGGCAAGAATATCTGGGTCGTGCCCAGCTGGCACGAGGCACCGGATCCTGACGGTCTGATCCTGGAACTGGACCCTGGCCTGGCCTTCGGCACGGGCAGCCATCCGACCACGCGTCTGTGCATGGAATGGCTGGAAGCGAACCCTGCCCCTGGCAAGACCGTGCTCGACTACGGTTGCGGCTCCGGCATCCTGGCCATGGTGGCCAAGAAACTGGGCGCACAAACGGTGGCCGGCGTCGACATCGACCCGCAGGCGATCGAATCGGCGCGCGACAATGCCGAACGCAACCAGTGCGACATCGAATATTTCTTGCCAGACACGTTTGCCACGTCGGCACACGCCACGGCCAAGTTTGACATCGTCGTCGCCAACATCCTGTCGAGCCCATTGAAGCTGATGGCGCCGATGCTGTCGGGCCGTGTCGCCGATGGCGGCGCGCTGATCCTGTCCGGCGTGCTGGCACGCCAGGCCGAAGAAGTGGCCGCTGCGTACGCACCGTTCATCGAGCTCGGTGTGTGGGCCGAGCAAGACGGCTGGGTGGCGCTGCATGGCCGCCTGGGCAGCACGCAAGCGCCTGCGCCCCGTGCGGAAGGTGCATAAGCACAGCAATGGCCCTCGCCACCAAATGCCCCCATTGCAACACGATATTTCGGGTCGCTGCTGACCAATTGAAGTTACGTGGGGGCATCGTGCGCTGTGGCACGTGCAGAGAAGTGTTTGACGGCAATGCCGCGCTGGTCGATCCAGCTGCGGCATCGCCGTTTTTAACATCGGCCCCCGGCACTGCCGCCCCGCTGCCAGACAGTTACCCTGCCGACAACAGCTTGCCGTCCGCCACGGACGACGAACCCATCTATTCCCTCGACTTCGACACCTCGTTCGACCCGTTCGGCATCTTGCCGGAAACGGCGCAGCTCAAGGACGATGAAGACGATGGCGAGCACATCGAGCTGGACCTCGACGTGGCCCTGCCCGAAGAGGTACCGGCCGCCGCACCGCTCGACATACCGCTCGATATACCTGAACCTGAGGAAACACCGGCGGAACTGCCCGAACAGCGCCTGCCCCAGCCGATGGCGCCTTTCAAGCGCCGCCAGGTCGATGACGCGCCCGCCTTCGCCACGTATTTGCGCGACAGCCGCCGCGAACCAAACCTGGAAGCAGCGGCAGCCCCAATAGCCCCAGCCGAAAAAGTCAGCCTGGACAAGCCCGCGCCCGCGCGCCGTGAACCGACGCTGGCCGACCACTCGTTCGAAGCGCTGCCCGCCGCGCCCGTCGCGCCGGAACCAGCCGAAGCGCAGGAAGAACCTGTCCTGCCGCCAGCCGACGACGAGCCGGCCTTTGTAACCTTGGGACGGCGCCGCGAACAGAGCGGCAAGGCCTTGCGCATGGCCATGGCCGCCGGCTCGGCAGTACTGCTGCTGCTATTATTCCTGCAAGTAATGACCACCTTCCGCAACCCGCTGGCGGCGCAATTTCCGCAGTGGAAGCCAACCCTGGTGGCTCTGTGCAAGCTCAGCGGCTGCCAGGTCGACTTGCCGGCGCAGATCGAGGCGCTGGCCATCGAGCAAGGCGAGTTGCAGACCTTGAAGGACCACACCTTTTCCTATGTCTCGCTGCTGCGCAACCAAAGCCGCAGCGTGCAAGCCTGGCCCAGCATCGAACTGATCCTCAACGACGCCAACGACAAGCCCGTCTTGCGCCGCGTGATCGCGCCGCGCGACTACCTGCCAGCCAATATCGACGTGAGCAAGGGCTTTGCGGCGCGCTCGGAACAAGCCATCAAACTGTATTTTGCATTAGACCAGCTCACGGCGTCTGGCTACCATATCGCCATCTTTTACCCTTAACAGACACTATCATGACCAAAACATCGCTGATCTGCGGCTCGCTTGCCACCGACACCATCATGCAATTCCCCGGCCGCTTCGGCGAATCGCTGCTGGCCGACCAGTTGCACAAGGTAAACGTGTCCTTCCTCGTGCCCACCATGCGCACGGAGTTCGGCGGCTGCTCGGGCAATATCGCCTACAGCCTGAAAATGCTGGGCGGCGACCCGCGCATCGTCGGCGTCATGGGGCAAGACAGCGCCGCCTACCTGGAGCGCCTGCAAAAGCTGGGCATTTCCACCGCCAACATCCTGATCAAGGCCGACAGCTACAACGCGCAGTGCTTCGTCACGGCCGACGCGGACAATAACCAGATCAACGCCTTCCACCCGGGCGCCATGTCGTTTGCGCATGAAAACCCGATCGCCAATGCGGGCCCGGCCAAGGTCGCCATCATTTCGCCGGACGGCGACCAGGGCATGCTCAAGCACGCCGCCGACTTGGCCGAGCTGGGCATCCCCTTCATGTTCGACCCGGGACAGCAGTTGCCACGTTTCAATGGCGAACAGTTGATCGACTTCATCAACAAAGCCACGTATGTGTCGGCCAACGATTATGAAATGGAAATGTTGATGGAACGCACGGGCTTGACCCTGCCGGACATCGCCAGCCGCCTGGAAGCGCTGATCGTCACGCGCGGTGAAAAAGGGTCGGAAATCTATACGGACGGCAAGCGCATCGACATTCCTGTCGTGACCGCCAAGGAAGTGCTGGACCCGACCGGCTGCGGCGATGCCTACCGTGCCGGCTTGCTGTTCGGCATCACCAACGACCTGGGCTGGGAAACCAGCGGCCGTCTGGCCAGCCTGCTGGGCGCCATCAAGATCGCCACCCAGGGCGCGCAAAACCACGTGTTTACGCCAGAGAGCATCGCCGACCAGTTCGAAGCGGCGTTCGGTTACCGCTATTAATATGCAGGTCGGATGTGCGCGGCGCGGCCGCGCGTCATCCGGCAACATCATTGGCATGGCAAGTGCTGATGCCGGGTTACGCTACGCTAACCCGACCTACGCCACCATCATCGCACCACAATAATCATCCCCACCAGCACCTGCGCGATCTGCAACAGGATCAGCGCGACCAGCAACGACAAATCCAGGCTGCCGATCAACGGCACGACCTTGCGGATCGGACGCAGCAGCGGCTCGTTCAGGGCCCGCACGAACGGCGCCAGAGGCGCATGCGGGTTGACCCAGCTGAAGATGGCTTCGATAATCAGCAAGGCCATGAAACCGTAGAGTATCCATTGCAGGAAGCGTTGCAGCGACTTGAGCAGCACCACTTCGACGGGATAGCCGGAAATAAACAGCACCGAGCTGGCCAGCAGCACGATCAGGAAGGCGCCGATCAGACTGGCCCAGTCATACCCGCCCACGCCCGGCACCACGCGGCGCAGGGGGCGCACCAGCCAGTCGGACAATTGAAACGTGAATTGCGCCACCGATGAGGGCGGCCGCACGCGCACCGCCTGCATCCAGAAGCGCAGCAGCAACACGCCGCCCAGCAAGGTAGCGATGGTATCAACGATCAATGTAAGGATAACGATCAGCACGACTAATTCTCCAAAAAAAAACCGCTGTGTGATTGAGTCACACAGCGGCGTGTTGCCTCATCCAGGCACCCGTATCGTGGAAATTACGATGGGCGGGTGCTGGTTGGGAATGGCCAGGCTGCAGCCGGTGCCAACACGGTTTTTGCTACAGGTGCGATAGGTGCCGATGGTTTGGCGACAGGAGCTGCCTTCTTCGGCGCGGCCTTTTTAGGCGCGGCCTTCTTGGCGGCTGGCTTGGCGGCCACGGCGGCTGGTGCCGCTGGAGCTGCTACCGGCGCTGCTGCTGGTGCGGCTGGCACGACTGGCGCTGCGGCTGGCTTAGCGGCAGGTTTCGCTGCTGCTTTCGCTGCCGGCTTTGCTGCGACCTTGGCGGCTGGCTTTGCTGCAGGCTTGGCGGCTGGCTTCGCTGCAGCTTTTGCTGCTGGCTTGGCTGCCGGTTTTGCTGCGACCTTGGCAGCAGGTTTCGCTGCTGGCTTGGCTGCCGCTTTTGCTGCTGGCTTCGCTGCTACCTTGGCTGCTGGCTTCGCTGCTGCCTTTGCCGCTGGCTTCGCTGCTGCTTTTGCTGCCGGCTTCGCTGCTACCTTGGCCGCTGGCTTGGCTGCCGCCTTAGTTGCTGGCTTGGCTGCTACCTTGGCTGCCGGCTTGGCTGCCGCTTTGGCCGCTGGCTTCGCTGCAGCTTTTGCTGCTGGCTTGGCTGCCGCTTTGGCTGCTGGCTTCGCTGCTGCCTTGGCGACGACTTTTTTCGCTGCTGGTTTGGCTGCCGCTTTGGCGGCCGGTTTCGCTGCTGCCTTGGCTGCAGGTTTCGCTGCGGCTTTTTTCACTGCTGGCTTGGCTGCAGCTTTTGCTGCTGGCTTCGCTGCTGCTTTGGCGGCCGGCTTGGCTGCCGGTTTTGCTGCGGCTTTTTTCGCTGCTGGCTTGACTGCTGCCTTGGCGGCAGGTTTGGCTGCTGCCTTGGCGGCTGGTTTCGCTGCGGCTTTTTTCACTGCTGGCTTGGCTGCTGCTTTGGCGGCTGGTTTTGCTGCGGCTTTTGCCGCTGGCTTGGCGGCCGGTTTGGCTGCGGCTTTTTTCGCGACAGGCTTGGCTGCTGCCTTGGCGGCCGGTTTCGCTGCGGCTTTCGCTGCTGGCTTGGCTGCCGGTTTGGCGGCCGGTTTCGCTGCTGCCTTGGCCGCTGGTTTCGCTGCGGCTTTCGCTACTGGCTTGGCAGCCACTTTTGCTGCAGGCTTGGCTGCGGCTTTGGCGGCTGGTTTCGCTGCTGGTTTCGCTGCGGCTTTGGCAGCTGGTTTAGCGGCAACCGTCTTCGCTGCGGCTGCCGGCTTCTTCGCGGCAGGAGCAGCCTTGGCGGCTGGTTTCTTTACTTCTGATTTCTTAGCGGCTGTTGCCATTTGTCTCTCCTTCATCTGAGATGAGAAATTTAAGCTACAAGATTTAAACCCGTCCGACCCACCACAGGGATAGGCCAGGCGAATTATTCATCGGCGCAAACGGTCGTTTGCGCTAATGAATTCGGCACCAGCTGAACTGCTGCAACTCCTCACGTTTGCAGCACTTCAGCCATCGTCGGTGCCACCCTGCTTTATCTCGCAGCTGGTGGCAAAGTCTGAATTCGGTCATTCGTTTTCGATGCCGTGCGTTTTTTCGCTCCTCGCATCGCGCTCGCCACAACACCGATGCGTCAAATAAAAAACCGCCATGCCTGAAAAAATTCGGGCACGGCGGCAGACGAAAACGGTGTGGTTTTGTGCATATCCGTGTAAATCTGTATCCCTGTTTTGCGAGGTTTTTCCGCTACCGCGCTGGTTAAAAAACCCCGCATTCTAACGCTCGCATTTGCAATCTCATAAAGTACACGAAAACCTTGTCAATGCGCAACCGGCACGACACGTTTTCGTCCGCTTTTTTGCACGATACGCGTGCTATCGCACAATCGCGCGGCAAATGCCGCCGCCAGCGTGTGCGGAAACGATATTTACACCCCGCCCCGCGCGCATTGGCGCCATCAAAAAAATGCGTCGCGGCGTGCGCGATGCGGCAAAAAAATGGCCGCACTTTTCTGCGCCGCCGCGCCACTGCGCGCCATGAAAAAGCAGTGCGAAAAAAACGCGGCAGGCGATGCCGCAGCCGGTCTCCAGGATGATGGCGGCAGGCTGGAAAAAGCAGGCGAGGCTAGCGCGTGTCGCCGGAAGACGCAGGCCGGGAAAGCGCCAGCGCCGTATCGATGAAGGCGCGCAGTTTGGGCTGGCTTTGGGTACGGGCGGGAAAATACAGGAACAATCCGCTCGTCGGCGGCACGTAGTTTTCCAGCACCCGCAGCAAGCTGCCGCTGGCCAGGTCAGCTTCGATTTCCACATCGGGCATATACGCCAGGCCCAGACCCGAGCGCGCGAAATCGGCGATCAGCGTGGTGTCGTTGACGACCACGGGTGCGCCCGTTTCCACCAGAAATTCCTCGCCATCGCGCACGAAGCGCCAGCGGTGCAAGGCGCCGGAAGTATGGAAGCGATAGGCCAGCGTATCGTGGCGCATCAGGTCTTCCGGAATCAGCGGCCGCCCTTTCCGCTCGAAGTAGCCGGGCGCGCCAACCACGGACCAGCGCAAGTCCCCCGTCAGGCGTACGGCCACCATCTCCTGCTCCACCGACTGTCCCAGGCGAATGCCGGCGTCGTAACCGTGCGCCAGCAGATCGACCGCGCCATCGTCGAGCGACAGGTCGATGGTCACGTCAGGATAGCTGCCGCGAAAACGCGGTATCAATGCGCGCATCACCAGCGCGCCCAGCGCGCGCGGCACCGTCAGCCGCAAATGGCCGGCGGGCCGGTCGCGAAACATGGTCAGCGCGGCGAAGGCGTCATCGATCTGCCGGGTGGCGCCGGCCAGGCTGGCGTACAGGCCCGCGCCGGCTTCGGTAAAGGCGACATTGCGCGTATTGCGCTTGAAGAGCAGCACGCCATGCTGGCGCTCCATCACCTTGACCGCCTTGCTGACGGCCGTCACCGTCACGCCAAGCTGCAGTGCCGCGGCGCTGAAACTTTTGCGCTCGGCGACCGCGAGAAAGGTACGGATGCCATCGAGAGAGTTCGTTTTCATGCGCGATCACGCCGCCAATAATGAACCTGAAGTGTAAAGCCTATCACCCCTACGCTACTATTTCTCTGCAATTGAACGCCATATGATGGTCGCTCCCTGCCTCTCCATTGAAAGGAAGCACCATGTCTCTCCTCATGCCGGCCATCGTCGGCGACTACTTTAGCGCCGACAAGCATCACGATAGCAAGGCCGTGGCGCAGTGCTTCGCCGCCGATGGCGTCGTTCACGATGAAGGCCGGACCCACGCGGGCCATGCCGCCATCCAGGCCTGGAAAGAAGCTGGCAGCCAGCAGTACGGCGCCACCGTCAGCCCCATCTCGGCCGACACCCAGGGCGTGCGCTGCGTGGTCACCGGCAGCGTCAGCGGCAGTTTCCCCGGCAGCCCGCTGGCGCTGCGCTTTGTCTTCACGCTCGCCAGCAATCGCATCCAGGCCCTGGAAATCGGCGCATGAATACCGATTTCAAGGACAAGCGCGTGCTGATCACGGGCGGCACCATCCCGACCGTGTGAGCCCGATGCAATAAGCTCTCCAGATAGCAAAAGGCCCCGCATTTGCGAGGCCTTTGTTACATACATGACTTGTGACGCTATCGGCTGGCTTATTCCCAGTTCAGCGCGCCGCCGGTCTGGTATTCCGTCACGCGCGTCTCGAAGAAGTTGCGTTCCTTCTTCATGTCGATCATTTCGCTCATCCACGGGAATGGATTTTCTTCCTGGGCGAACAGCGGCTCGATGCCGATCTGCTGCGCGCGGCGGTTGGCGATGAAGCGCAAATAGCCCTTGAACATCGGCGCGTTCAGACCCAGCACGCCGCGCGGCATGGTGTCTTCCGCGTATGCGTATTCCAGTTCCACGGCCTGCATGAACAACACTTTAATCTCTTCGCGGAATTCGGCCGTCCACAGCTGCGGGTTTTCCATCTTGATCGTGTTGATCAAGTCGATGCCGAAGTTGCAGTGCATCGATTCGTCGCGCAGGATGTACTGGTACTGCTCGGCCGCGCCCATCATCTTGTTCTGGCGGCCCAACGCCAGGATCTGCGTGAAGCCGACGTAGAAGAACAAGCCTTCCATCAGGCAGGCAAACACGATCAGGGATTTGAGCAGCTTCTGATCGTTTTCCACCGTGCCGGTGACGAACGCAGGGTCGGTCAGGGTGTTGATGAACGGGATCAGGAATTCATCCTTGTCGCGGATCGACTTGACTTCGTTGTAGGCGTTGAAGATCTCGCCTTCGTCCAGGCCCAGCGATTCGACGATGTACTGGTAGGCGTGCGTGTGGATCGCTTCCTCGAACGCCTGGCGCAGCAGGTACTGGCGGCACTCGGGCGCCGTGATGTGGCGGTAGGTGCCCAGCACGATATTGTTGGCGGCCAGCGAGTCGGCCGTCACGAAGAAGCCCAGGTTGCGCTTGACCAGGCGGCGCTCGTCGTCCGTCAGGCCGTTCGGATTCTTCCACAGCTCGATATCGCGCTGCATGTTCACTTCCTGCGGCATCCAGTGGTTGGCGCAGCCGGCCAGGTATTTGTCCCATGCCCATTTGTACTTGAACGGCACCAGCTGGTTGACGTCCGTCTTGCCATTGATGATGCGCTTGTCGTCGGCATTCACGCGGCGCGCCACTTGCTCGGCGTTCGCTTCGGACGGCTCGGCACCTGCCGGCAGGTTCAATTCGGTATTTCCCAATGGCGCTTGCTGCGCCGGACGCGGCACAGCTGCCGACGTGGTTTCATCATCCCAGGACAACGACATATTCTTCTTCCTTTCCATGCCGGCGAGCCGGCGATCCGCAACAGGCCCGTTGAATCGGACAATGCGGATATTGACAACATTGAATCAGCCCAGACGCTCTGGGCTGACAACTAAAATCTTACTGGCAGGCTTCGCACTCTTCAAAGCCGTCATCACCTGGGCGCAGGTAGCAGGCTTCGCCATCGGCGTCGTCCGCTGCCGCCGCCACCACTGGTGCCACGGCCACCGCTGCTGCCGCCACGACCGCTGCCTGGGCGCTTTGTGCGCTGGCCGACATGCCGCCGTCGACTGCCACGGCGTTCAGGGCGCCCGTCTTGGAGGTCGATTTCTCCATGTGGGTAGCGGCGATGGTACGCAGGTAGTACGTGGTTTTCAGGCCACGCAGCCATGCCAGCTTGTAGGTTTCGTCCAGTTTCTTGCCCGATGCGCCAGCCATGTAGATGTTCAGCGACTGGGCCTGGTCGATCCACTTCTGGCGACGCGAAGCCGCTTCCACCAGCCAGCTTGGCGACACTTCAAAGGCCGTGGCGTAGATATCGCGCAGGTCTTGCGGGATGCGGTCGATCTTCACCAGCGAGCCGTCGAAGTACTTCAGGTCGGAGATCATGACTTCATCCCACAGGTCGCGCGCCTTCAGGTCGCGCACCAGGTAGCCGTTGATCTCGGTGAATTCGCCCGACAGGTTCGATTTCACGTACAGGTTCTGGAACGTCGGCTCGATACAGGCCGACACGCCGATGATGTTCGAGATCGTCGCCGTCGGGGCGATCGCCACGCAGTTCGAGTTGCGCATGCCGAACTTGGCGATGCGTTCGCGCACCGGCGTCCAGTCCATGGCCGACGAGGAATCAACTTCCAGGTAGCCGCCGCGCTCTTCGGCCAGCAGTTTGACCGAGTCTTGCGGCAGGATGCCGCGGTCCCACAGCGAGCCGGCGTACGACTCATAGCGGCCGCGCTCTTCGGCCAGTTCCGTCGACGCCAGGTAGGCGTAGTAGCAGACGGCTTCCATCGAGGTGTCGGCAAACGATACGGCGGCGTCCGAGGCGAACGGCACGCGCATCATGTGCAGGCAGTCCTGGAAGCCCATCACGCCCATGCCGACCGGACGGTGGCGCATGTTCGAATTGCGCGCCTTGTCGACGGCGTAGTAATTGATGTCGATGACGTTGTCGAGCATGCGCATGGCGGTGCGGATGGTCTTGGCCAGCTTGACGTGATCGAGCTTGCCTTCCTTCATGTGCGCCGGCATGTTGACGGAACCGAGGTTGCAGACGGCGATTTCGTCAGGACCCGTGTTCAGCGTGATTTCCGTGCACAGGTTCGAGCTGTGGACGACGCCGACGTGCGACTGCGGGCTGCGGATGTTGCAAGGATCCTTGAACGTGATCCATGGGTGGCCCGTTTCAAACAGCATCGACAGCATCTTGCGCCACAGGTCCAGCGCGGCGATCTTCTTGAAGACGCGGATTTCGCCGGCGGCGGCCTTGGCTTCGTAGCCCAGGTAAGCCTGTTCAAAGGCCTTGCCGACCTTGTCGTGCAGGTCTGGCGTGTCCGATGGCGAGAACAGGGTCCAGTCGCCTTTTTCCATGACGCGCTTCATGAACATGTCGGGAATCCAGTTCGCCGTGTTCATGTCGTGCGTGCGGCGGCGGTCGTCGCCCGTGTTCTTGCGCAGGTCGAGGAATTCCTCGATGTCCATGTGCCAGGTTTCCAGGTAGGCGCAGACGGCGCCCTTGCGTTTGCCGCCCTGGTTGACTGCCACGGCCGTGTCGTTGACCACTTTCAGGAACGGTACCACGCCTTGCGACTTGCCGTTGGTGCCCTTGATGTGGGCGCCCAGGGCGCGCACTGGCGTCCAGTCGTTGCCCAGGCCGCCGGCGAACTTGGCCAGCAGCGCATTGTCCTTGATGGCGTCGTAGATGCCTTCCAGGTCATCGGAGACGGTGCTCAGGTAGCACGACGACAGCTGCGAGCGCAGGGTGCCCGAGTTGAACAGGGTCGGCGTCGAGCTCATGAAGTCGAACGAGGACAGCAGGCTGTAGAACTCGATGGCGCACGCTTCGCGGTCCGCTTCGTTCAGCGCCAGGCCCATGGCCACGCGCATGTAGAACGCCTGCGGCATTTCGATGCGCACATCCTGGATGTGCAGGAAGTAGCGGTCATACAGGGTTTGCAGACCGATATAGCCGAATTGCAAGTCGCGGTCGGCCACGATGGCTTTCGCCAGGCGCTCCAGGTCGAAACTGGCGAGTACCGGGTTCAGCAGCTCAGCGGCGATACCCTTGGCAATGTATTGCGGGAAATACGTCAGGTATTCGGCGGCAGCGGCCGCTTGCGGCACTTCCTTGCCGAACACTTCCTTGCGCACCGTGTGCAGCAGGATGCGGGCCGTGACCTGGCTGTAGGCCGGATCTTTTTCCATCAGCGCGCGCGCCGCCAGGATGGCCGACTTGTGCAGCTCTTCGACAGGCACGCCGTCGTACAGGTTTTTCACCGTTTCAGCCAGGATGGCGTCGGCATCGACGTGCTTTTCCAGGCCGGCGCAGGCGGCGTTGATCAGGTCGCGCACTTCCTGCATGTCCAGCAGGCGGCGCACGCCGTTGTCGGTGACGTTCAGCTGGGGCGCGGTCACTTGGGCGGACGCGCCTTGCGCTTCCTTCTGCAGGCGGCGCTCTTCCATGTGCTTGGCGCGGTACAGCACGTAGGCACGCGCCACGTCGTGCTCGCCCGAACGCATCAGCGACAGTTCCACCTGGTCTTGCACGTCTTCGATATGGAAGGTGCCGCCGCCCGGATGGCGGCGCACCAGCGCGGCGACGACGCCGTCGGTCAGCTGTTCCACCAGTTCGCGGATGCGTGCCGAGGCTGCGCCCTGGCCGCCGTTAACGGCCAAAAACGCCTTGGTCATGGCGATCGCGATCTTCGAAGGCTCAAATGCCACCACCGCACCGTTGCGGCGGATGATGCGATAGTCGCCCAATGCCGCGCCCGTGCTCGCCACGCTGTTGGCCGCGCCTGGCGCTGGCGATACTGGCGTTGGATGGATGGAAATATCTTGTGGTGATTGCATTGAAGCTCCCGTTGTCAGCTAAAGTCAGCCTGCAGTTTTGCTGCCGCGTGTGTTGTTGAATAGAACGCCCGATGGTCAGGGTTTCTTCAGGTATTTGTTGCTAAATAGTAAATTCTTAATGCATAAAACAGAGTCAGAAGCCATATCGCCACACCGTACTGCCCGGCTGGCGCGAAACACGATCAAGGGTGATAAACCGCCAGTTCCAGTGCTTTATCAGCAATCCGGGTAGCTTTGACAATAATTCTGAAAACGTCTGTGATGGCACTAGATATAGTCTTTACATCCAACTTCTGCACTAATTGTAGTACCCATCGGAGGGTGATGCAATAGTTTTCCGGCATCCGCCGGCGTAATTTTTTGTATTTTCATATACGATTTCGGTTGACTTTTCAGGGTGTGGATGGAAAGCCCAATCCCCGCGAAGTAAGCGCTAACGCAGGCTGCCCGTGCAAGGTTTCCAGCCAGCATTTTTGATAAAAATGCCAGTCAAAAAACGGCCCCGGATCCGTCTTCCTCCCCGGTGCGATATGCTCGTGGCCGCGCACTTGCGACAGCCCGTAGCGCGCCACCAGCGCAGCCGTCAGCGCCGCCAGCACATGGTATTGCCGCCGCTGGAAGGGCACATCGTCCGCGCCTTCCATTTCGATACCGATGGAATAGCCATTGCACTGCGGGCGTCCTTCGAACATGGACGCGCCCGCATGCCAGGCACGTTGATCAGTAGAAACATATTGCAACAACGCACCATCGCGCCGCACAAAAAAGTGCGCCGACACCTGCACGCCACGCAGGTCGGCGAAAGAAGGATGGGCATTATAATCTACCCGGCCCGTAAACAAGTCCGACACATGCGGCCCGCCAAAGTGGCCGCCAGGCAAGCTGATGTTATGGATCACCAGCAAGTCGACTTGTGCACCGTCCGGGCGCGCATCGTGGTGCGGCGAGTCATAGCGCAGCGCGCCATCGCACCAGCCGTCTTCATCTATCGTCCATCCGCTCATCAAGTAAAGCTTCCTGTATCGTCAATTTCTGCATGCGGTAACGCAACTGGCGCACGCTCAAGCCCAGCTGGCGCGCCGCCCTTGCGCGGTGGTAGCGCGCCTGTGCCAGCGCCAGCATGATCATGTCGCGCTCGGCCTGGCGCAAATACACGTCGAGCGGCAGGACGAGGGCCACGCCATGCGCGGCCATGCCGGGCAGGCACAGTTGCCGCTCCGGCAAGTCCGGCAGTGCCGGCAGTGCCGGCGCCGCCCGCAAGGGCATGCCGCCCGCCGTGGATGGCAAGGCCAGCCCGTCGAGCGCGATCACGCCGCCGTCGGCAAACGCCAGCGCCCGCTCCAGCACGTTTTCCAGTTCACGCACATTGCCGGGAAACGCATACGCACCCAGGGCCGCCAGCACCGGCGGCGCCAGGCTCACGGTCCGGCGTGGCGACAGGCGCGCGAGGATCACCTCACATAATACCTGCAGATCGCCGCGCCGCTCGCGCAGCGGCGGCAACGCCAACTCGATCACGTTGAGCCGGTAAAACAGGTCCTGGCGGAACGTGCCGGCGGCCACGCCGCGCGCCAGGCCATGCTGGCTCGCGCACAGGATGCGCACGTCGACGGCTTCGTCATTACTGCCGCCCAGCTTGCGCACGCGGCGCTCCTGCAGCACGCGCAACAGCTTTACCTGCATGGCCAGCGGCAGGTCGTCGACTTCATCGAGCAACAGGCTGCCGCCATGGGCCGCCTGGAACAAACCCTGGCGTTCGTGCCGCGCGCCCGTATAAGCGCCCGGGCGGCAGCCGAAGAATTCCGCCTCCATCAGCGCTTCGGGAATGGCGCCGCAGTTGACGGCGATAAACGGGAAGCTGGCGCGCGCGCCCTGGGCATGGATGGCGCGCGCCGCCAGTTCCTTGCCCGTGCCCGATTCGCCGCGGATGGCCACCGGCGCGCCACAGCGGGCGATGCGGCCGATCTGCGCGCGCAGCGCCTGCATGGGCAGCGAGTTGCCGCTCAGTTGCGGCGCCGGCGGCATGCCGGTGGCGGTCACGGTATCCGGACCAAGATTGGGACGGGACATGGAAGCGCGCCTTTCCGCAATGGCGGCGGCGAACCGCCTCATGCAGATGCTACGCCGGACGGAGGCCGGAGGACGTTACGATACGGATGAGCAACGCGAGCGCACCTGCGGGCCTGCCCTTACAAGGTGGCGTGCGCGTGGCTGCAGTAATCGTGGCCCTTGGCCTGCACGTTTTCGGAGGCCGGGTAGTACACGCCGCAGTGGGCGCAGCACAGCATCAGCTCGGCATCAGGCAATTCCTGCGGCCGGCCGGGCGGCGCAAACGGGTTCGGCTGCTGTTGCTGCTGCGCGCGGGCGCGCTGCTGCATGCCACGGATCTTGCTGCGGATCGCAAACAGCACCAGGAACACCAGCGCCAGCCAGAATAAAACACGTGTCATGCGAATCCTCGGTGTAAAACCACTTCCAGTACAAAACGGCTGCCGACATAGGCCAGCAGCAAGGTGGCGAAACCGGCCAGGGTAAAGCTCAGGGCCGTCTTGCCGCGCCAGCCGCGAAAGCGCCGACCTGCCAGCAGCGAGGCAAACAGCAGCCACGACAGCATGGTAAACACGGATTTGTGATCCCAGTTGAGGGCCTTGCCAAACAGTTGCTCAGAAAACACGATGCCCGACAGCACGGTCAGGCTGAGCAAAATAAAACCCAGGCCGATCATGCGGAACAGCAGCTTTTCCATCGTCAGCAGGGCTGGCAGCTGGTCCAGCGCCGTGCCGATGAAGCCGCGGCTTTCGCTGCGCGTATGCAAACGCGATTCCTGCAACGCCATCAGCACGGCGTGAAAAGCGGCAATCGTCAGGGTGCTGTAGGCGAGCACGGCCACGGCAATATGCCAGCCGAAGACGGCCGACTTGCCTTCCATGCTGACCTGGCTGCCAGGAAAGGCCCAGGCCAGGCCGATGGCGAGGACGGCGCTGGGCATGACCATGCGGCGCAGTCCGTCCAGGCTGAAATTGCGGTTCTCTATCCAGTAGGCGCCCACGGAAACCCACAGCGCGGCCGACAGCATGGCGGAAAAACCGAAGCGCAAGGTGCCCGGCGCCATCAGGTCGAACCACAGGGTGGCGGCGTGCGCCAGCCAGGCGACGCCGGTCAGGCCGGCAATGAGCCGGGCACGGGACGAGGGAAGCACCGCGCACGCCGCATACAACAGGGCGGCGATGAAAAAGAAATAGATCTGCATAGTTTAAGTTTACACCATAGCCGGCAAGCGCGATTCAAGCGACAGTATGGGCTGCAGGCAATTCGCCGCCAGCCGACACCGCAAGCCTGCCATGATATCGCGCCTCGGGCGCGGCGGGGTGGCGCACCCTCAAGATTTCAGCAATCTTTCCTGCGGCGCACGGTCGCCGCGCCGCAGCCACGTTGCCATCTGGATGAGCCAGCCCTATAATTATGTCCATAGAGCAACAATCTTTCACTTTTCGCCACTCGCCCCCCACCGCCATGTTTTCTTTCAAAAAAATTTCCTGGACCTTTCTCCTGTTGGCCGCCTGCACCGTATTAAGCGGCTGCATGAAAGACGCGCCCTCGCAATCCACGTACGAGGAGTATTTCCGCACGTCCATCCAAAGCTATGACCTGTACAAGGAGTACTTCGACATCGCGAAGCTGGAAAAGCTGAACGGCTGGAAAGAGAACGAACAATATGAAATCAAGGGCTCGGCCGTGCTGCGCGCCAAGGTGGGCTACCTGGAATTGCTGGCCGACGTGGCCGACAAGCTCGAGGCTGAGGCGAAAACGGACGGCACCGTGGGCATGACCATGGGCCTGGGCCTGATGGCGCGCGGCATGGGCGGAGAGAACAAGGTCTTCCGCGAATTCTGGGTGCAGCAACTGGAAAAGAAGGCGATTCCCGCGCCGCTGCTGGCGCGCCAGGCGGCGATGACGGCCGAGCGTTTCGATAACCTGATGCAATGGTCGGACCAGCTCGTGCAAGACAATTACGGCGCCATCATCAGCCGCCAGCTGAAGAAAGGCGATGAGCTGACCCGCATCTACACGCTGAGCTTCCGCCAGACGGAGAAGGGTTGGATGGGTTTTAACGCCCGCTAAGGCCACCCTGCCATAAAAAAAACCTCCGCGCCATCGCTGGTGCGGAGGTTTTTTTCATGGCAGCCTGATTTACTTCACGTTCAGGCTCTTTTTCGCCTGCTCCAGCAAGTCCGTCTTGACCCAGTCCTTGGCCACGGGCGGTTTCGTCATGCGGCCCACGCCCGTTTTCACCATCACGTCCGTGGTGATCTGGATATGCTCGGGCGAGATGTCATACGAGTACGGCGAATTGCTGATCGCGTCGTCGAAGTCATCCTTCGTGATCTGGCCGCGGAACACGACTTCGCGCACATACTTTTCCGCCGTCGCCTTGTTGTCGATAAAGGTCTTGGTCGCTTCAACGAAGCAGCGCATGAATTTTTCCGCCACGGGACGGCGTTCCTTGTAGAACTTTTCCGTCATCACCATGGTCCGCACGGGCTCACCGATCGGCGTGTCGTACGGTTTGATGACTTCGGTGCCGAAACCCTTGTTGATCGCCTGCGACGATTGCGGCTCGGACTGCATCATGGCGTCGATATTCTTGCCCATCAGCGCCTGGTTCAAGTCGGCGTAGGCGAGGAACACCAGTTGCACGTCCTTGCCCTTGGTTTCCGAATACGTCAGGCCCGCCTGCGACAGCTCGGCCAGCAGCAGCACTTCCTGGATGCCGCCGCGCGTCACGCCCACACGCTTGCCTTTGAGTTCCTTGACGCTGGTGATCTTTTGCCCCGCCCCGCCCACCAGGCGCGCGCCGCCCTTGGCAAAGCCGGCCACCACGTAGATCGGCGCACCGCCGGCGCGACCGGAAATGGCCGCCTCGGACGCCGTCGCGCCCACGTCCAGCTCGCCCGCGATAATCGCCTGCATCACGTCGAGGCCCTTGGCGAAGATATGCTCTTCGACCTTGATGCCGCACTTGGGCGCGATTTCCTTGATGTAGGACACGGCACCGTAATGGGCGAATTTCAAATTGCCCAGGCGCACGACTTCCTGCGCCTGCACGGCGCCCATGCCGAAGGCCAGCATGAGGGCGGCGGCGATACCGGTCTTCAAAGTTGATTTTTTCTGCATCGGGTTCTCCTGTGGTGGTTGGTGTGTGCCCGCAAGGGCACGCGAAACACTGCTTTTTTATTATGGGAAGATAGTACCGTGTGTTGAGCCAGGAGCAATCTTTTTTATTTCACGATGCACCATATGCCCAGTATGACGACATACATAAAACACTGCACATCACGCAATGCCACCGTCAAAGCGGAAACAAGTTCTGCGCGATGAAGTCCACGAACACCCTGAGCTTCGGCGACAGATGTTTGCTGGAGGGCCACAATATGCGGAATGTGGTGCAGTCCTGGTTGTATTCGTCCAACACAGTGACGAGCCGGCCGTCGTCCAGCTGACGACGCACGGCAATGTCAGGCACACAGGCAATACCGAGACCTTGTTCGGCAAAGCAGATCTGCGGGTCCAGCGAATTCGTGACCATGCTGCCCGGCAGATCCATGGAGAGGGGCTGACCGTTCCTGCTCAACGGCCATGCGTCCATTTTGCCCGTCGTGGGATAGCGGTACAGCAGGCAGGCGTGGCTGGCCAAGTCTTCAGGGTGCTGCGGAAGTCCAGCCCGTTGGAAGTAGCTGGGAGCACCGACGATGACTCGTCGATAAGCGCCCAGCGTGCGTGCCATCAAGCGGGAATCGCTGGGCTCTCCGGTACGGATCACGGCATCGAAGCCTTCTTCGATCACGTCCACCAGGCGATCCGAGCAGTCGATGTCCAGCGCGACAGCGGGATAGCACCGCTGAAAGGCCGCCAGCTTGGGCATGAACAAGGTGCCGAGCGATGGCAGACTGATGCGCAGCTTGCCATGCGGGGCGCTTTGCGTTTGCAAGAGTTCGGCTTCGGCCAGCTCCACCTCGCAAAGGATACGGCGGCAGCGCTCCAGGAACAACGTGCCTTCCGATGTCAGGCTGATGGTGCGCGTGGAGCGGTGGAACAGACGAACCCCCAGGCGTTCTTCCAGCCGCGCGATAGCCTTGCTGACGGCAGATGCGGAAATGCCCAGCTGCTGCCCGGCCGCAGTGAAGCTGCGGGCCTCCCCCGCGCGTACAAAGAGGTCGAGAGAACCAAGATTTTCCATTGAAGCCCGTCGATTAATGACTGCTATGTCACATATATTGTTCACTGTAGCCTATTTTTCTTTTGTTGGTCAGCAGGCAGCATACGTACTGATACTCCACACCAGAACGACTTCAACTTGAGGAACTTAGTTTATGCATCAGACAACAACATCTGCTCGACACAAGAGCGCCGAGCGATTGCCCTTGGGTGGGCTGCTTGCCTTGGCAATGGCAGCCTTTGTCACCCTGCTGACCGAGATCATGCCGGCCGGCTTGCTTTCTTCCATTGCGCAAGGCTTGAGCGTATCTGAAAGCCTGGCGGGCCAGTTTATTACCGCCTACGCAGTCGGTGCACTGGTCGCCGCTATTCCGGTCACCATGCTTACGCAAGGCATACGGCGGCGTCCATTGCTATTGACGGCGATCTTCGGCTTTGCGCTTGTCAATCTCGTCACCGCGCTGTCCGATAGCTATGGCGTCTCTCTGGTGGCGCGCTTCTTCGCCGGTGTCTTCGGCGGAATCGTCTGGACGCTGCTGGCTGGCTATGCGGTGCGCATGTCGCCGTCGCATCTCGGCGGACGGGCGATTGCGATATCCGGTGCCGGCGCGACCATCGCCTTGGTGCTCGGTGTACCGCTCGGAGCGCTGCTCGGCCGCGCCATCGGCTGGCAAGGCGCGTTTGGCCTGATGAGTGCCCTGGCACTCTTGCTCATGCTGTGGGTCATTGCCATCGTTCCCGACTTCCCTGGCCAGAGCAAGGGGCAGCGCCAAGCTCTTTCCAGCATATTTTTCAAGACCGGCATTCGCGCCGTGCTGTTCGTGGTCTTCACCTTCGTTGTCGCCCACAATATTCTCTACATCTATATCGAGCCATTGCTCGCGCCCTCGGGCTTGTCGGCGAATGTGGAGACCGTCCTGTTCGTCTTCGGACTCGGTTCGATCATCGGCCTATGGGTCGTCGGTGCCATGGTCGATCGGCGGCTGCAGTTTCTTGCCGTGGCAAGCGTCATGGTTTTCGCCGTCGCATCCCTGCTGCTGGGTCTTTGGGGCGACCTTTCGCAGGTGGTCTACCCCTCCGTGGCGGTATGGGGCCTCGCTGTGGGCGGCTTTGCCACGATCACTCAAACGGCATTGTCCCGCTTTGCCGGCGAGTCGGTTGATGTGGCGCAATCGATGTACACGACGGGCTGGAACACGGCGGTGGCCAGCGGCGGCGTTGTCGGCGGCATTTTGCTGGATCGCTCAGACGTGGCGTCGTTCGCATGGACCGTTATCGGATTTCTCGCCGTCTCGTTGCTGGCGACAGTCTTCGCCATGAACAAGGCGCTGGCAAGCAGGAGTTGAAGCGAAGGTTGATACCTGCGGCCCCGCAGCCCGCCCTTGGCGCCGGCGCAATGCCTGGCCGCGATGGCAGGCACTGCGCCGGCGTTTTTACAACAGCCGGCTTACTGGCCCGCCAGTGCCACGACCGGGTCGAGCCCCGACGCCTTACGCGCCGGCATGAAGCCAAACACCAGCCCCGTCACCACGGCGCAGGCAAACGCGCCGGCGATGGCGCTCAGGGAAAAGATCACGGGCACGTCCCACACCAGCAGCAAGCCGGCCACCGTCACGCCGACCACGATGCCGGCCACGCCGCCCACCACCGACACCAGCACGGCTTCCGTGAGGAACTGGCGCAGGATGTCGCGCCGGCGCGCGCCCGTCGCCATGCGGATGCCGATTTCGCGCGTGCGCTCGCGCACCGTCATCAACATCACGTTCATGACGCCGATGCCGCCCACCACCAGCGAGACGGCTGCGATCAGGCTGAGCATCATGGTCATGTTGTCCTGCGTCTTCGCTTCGGCGGCGATCGACGCGGCCGCGTTGCTGATGCCGTAATCGCGGATGCGGTGGCGCTCGAACATGGTGGCGTCGACTGCCGCCTCCACCTCCGCCACGCGCTTGACGTCGTCCACCGCCATCACCGTGTAGGTGGGCTCGCGCTGGCCGAAGACGCGGATGCCGGCCGTGGAAAACGGCAGCAGCAGCACGTCGTCTTCATCCTTCTCGCCCGTCAGCGCGCCCTTCGCGCTCATCACGCCGATCACCTGGAACGGCACGTTGCCGATCAGGATGCTCTGCCCCACGGGGTTGGGCACGTCGGGCATCAGCTTTTCCGCCAGGTGCGCGCCCAGCACGGCCACCGTGGCCATCTCGCGCTCGTCTTCCTCGGTAAAGAAGCCGCCCTTGGCCACGGGCCAGGTCTGGATCTGCGGCAGGGCCGGCCCAGTGCCGCGCACATAGGTCTGCACGTCGAGGTTGCCGTGGCGTATCACCTTGTTGCCCGTGACATTCGGCAGCACGTGGGAAATGCCCGGGACGTCCTTGAGCGCATCGAGGTCGGCCAGGGTAATGCTGCGCCCCGGGATGCGCGAGCTTTCGCCGCGCGACGCCATGTACAGCAGATTCGAGCCGAACGCGCCCAATTGCGCCATCACTTGCTGGCGCGTGCCCAGGCCGATGGCCAGCATGACGATCACGGAAGCGACGCCGATGACGATACCGAGCAAGGTCAATCCCGTGCGGAAGCGGTTGATCCAGAGCACGCGCCAGGCCGCGCGGGCCGCGTCGAGCAATTCCGTGCCCAGCGAAGCGCCCTTGTCGTGGGCGGCGCGCGACATGTCCAGCGGCGGCAGGGCCGTCGACGTGGCGGGAATGGCGATGGCGCCCGAGTCTTCGACGATTTCGCCATCGCTGATCTCGATCACGCGGCGCGCCTGGGCTGCCACCTTGCGGTCATGCGTAATGAGGATGATGGTGTGGCCCGCGTCGGCCAGTTCGCCCAGCAGGGCCATGACTTCGGCGCCGCTGCTGCTATCTAACGCCCCCGTCGGTTCATCGGCGAGGATGATGCGCCCGCCATTCATCAGGGCGCGCGCGATCGACACACGCTGCTGCTGCCCGCCCGACAATTGGTTCGGCCGGTGATCCAAACGTTCACCGAGGCCCAGGCGCTTGAGCAGCGCTTCCGAGCGCGCATGGCGGGCCGCCGCCGGCATGCCCGCGTACAGGGCCGGCACTTCCACGTTCTCGCGCGCCGATTCCGTGGCGATCAGGTGATAACCCTGGAAGACGAAGCCGAACGCTTCGCGCCGCAGCCACGCCAGTTCATCGGGATTCAGGCTGGCCACGTCCTGGCCGGCAAAGCGGTACGTGCCGTCGCTGGGGCGGTCCAGGCACCCGAGCAAATGCATCAGGGTCGACTTGCCGGAACCGGACGCGCCGACGATGGCAACGAATTCGCCGGCGCCAATCGACAAGGTCAGCCCGCGCAGCACTTCCACGGCCGGCGCGCCGTCGTGGCCGCCGTAGCGCTTGCGAATGCCTTGCAGCTTAATCAAAGGCGCCGGCTGGCCAGGCTCTCCTGCTTGTCCCAGCGACCTGGCCTCGCTCATCGCGCTCACAGCTGGAACCTGCTGGCGCCGCTGCCCGCCGGCTGCTCGCCCGTGACCAGCAATTCGCCTTCGCGCAAGCCTTGCAACACTTCCGCGCTGAGGCGGTTGCGCACGCCGACGGTGACGGCGCGCGTATCGACCTTGCCGTCCGCATCCATCACGCGGGCCGTGAACTGCCCCGGCTTGGCGCCTTCTTCCGTTGACGGTTTCAGGGCCGGCAAGGGCACGGCCAGCACATTGTTCGCCGCGGCCGTGACGAACACCACTTGCGCCGTCATCTGCGGCATCAGTTCGCCATCGGCGTTATCGACGTCGAACAGCACTGTATACAAGATCACCTTGCTGGTCGACGGCGCCAGGGCCGTGCCGGCGGCGGAACCGCCGGGCACCGGCGGCGCCGGCAGCACTTGGCGCACCTTGCCGCTCCAGCGCCGCTGGTCGCCGCCCAGGGTGGTGAAGTACACGGGCATGTCCGGGCGCACGCGGCGCACGTCCGCTTCCGAGACTTCCGTCCACACCGTCATGGCCGACAAATCAGCGATGCGCAGGATGTTCGGCGTCTGGTACGTGGCGTTCAGGGTTTGCCCTTCCTTCGCGTCCAGGCCCACCACCTTGCCGGCCATCGGCGCATAGATGCGCGTGTAGCCGAGGCGCGCCTCGTCCGCCTTCAGGCTGGCCTGGGTCTGGTCGATCTGCGCCTTCAGGTGGTCAATCTTGGCACCGGCCGAGGCCAGGGTGGCTTCGGCCGTTTCCAGGTCGGCCAGCGGTGTCGAGTCGAACTTGGCCATCTGCTTCTGGCGCACGTGCTGCTGGCCCGCCAGGCGGTGCTGCGCCTGCTGGTCGGCCAGCTGCGCGCGCAAGCCCGCCAGCGCGGCGCGGCCCGCATCGACCGTGGCTTGCTGCACGCTGGGGTCGATCTCGGCCAGCAGCTGGCCTTTATCGACGTCGCTGCCCGGCTGCACGTGCAAACGCGTGATCTGGCCCGACACCTGCGCGCCCACGTCGACATAGGTTTGCGGCTGCAGGGTGCCGATGGCCGTGACGCTCGCTTCGATGTTGCCGCGCTTGACGGGCGCCGTGTCGAACACGGTGCTCGGGCCGCGCGTGGCCCACAGGGCGCCGGCGCCGAACAGCGCCAGCAAGACCACGCCGCCCAGGATGCGGGCGCGGCGGGAAGGCAGGCGGGCCGCCATCAGGCAGCCGCTTTCAATATAGTCACAACATCAATCGGTGTCGCCAAACGTGAAAAGTGCATCGGTCTATCCTTGAAAATGGCGGTGAATATCACCGCAGGAACGTCACAAGACCTGCCAGCGCGGCGACGGCTGCCAGCAGGGAACTACGAAACAGCAAGCGGGGCGCATACGGCAGCAGCATGGCCACCAGCAGCGCGCCAGCCGATATGAAACCGAGCCAGGCGACGACGCCGACGGTGGCACTCCAGCCGGCCACGCAGGGCCAGATGGCCAGCGCCAGCAACACCGCGCCCGCCAGCTGCAGCGCGCGCCGCACGTTCGGCGCCGCATCCCTGCCCCAGACCTGGCCATGGTGGCGGTCCATCGCCAAGGAGAGGCTGGCCATGCCCGCATACGACAGGCCCAGCGCGCACAGGATGGTAGGGATCATGACTGTCCTTCCGTAGTGACATGCAGGCTGGCCGAGGGCGCGGCGCTTTCCCTGGCGGCGGCCCTGCTGGCCGGTTTTTCCTTGCGCTTGTGGACTTTCCACGCACCCCAGGCGGCCAGCAGGCCGAAGGCCATGCTGCCCAGTTCCACGCCGGCGCTTTCCCAGTCGCCGCGCGCGATCTGCGCCGCCAGGTTGTCGCCCGTGCTCAGTACATTCAGCACCGGCAGCAGCAGGCACAGAGTCGCCAGCAAGCCCAGCTGCTCGATCCACGCGCGCTTTTCCGCGCGCAGGCAGGCGTGCACCAGCATCACAAACCACACGCCGAAGAAGGCGCGCAATTCCCAGCCGGCGCGGTGTTCGACGCCGACGGGAATCAGGCGGTTGGCCCAAAGGAAGCCCACGCAGGCGATGGACAGGCCGGCAATCGCCGCCACGTTCAGGCAGGCGACGGTGCGGTACACGCGCTGCGTATAGGCGCCGAACTCGCCGCCGGACTTCTGGCGGCGCTTGACCATGAACAGGATGGCGCCCGTGCCCATCATGGCCGTGCCGGCCAGACCGCAGAAGAAGTACAGCCAGCGCATCGGCGTGCCGCCGAAGCCCACCATGTGCAGGTTCGACATGACGGCGCGCGTCAGGCCCGCGCCGCCCGTATCCGACTCGCCGGGACGGCGCATGGCGACCTGCTCACCGGTGGCCAGCGCATAGCAAGCCCTGCCCGTGTTGGCGCTGATGCGTTCCATCGTGTCCGTCTCTTCATTCCAGCCATACATGCACACGCGCATCGAGGCGTCATTCGGGTTGTCCAGCACCACGGCGCGGATTTCCTGGCCAATGGCCTGCTCGGCGCGCAGCGCGAACGATTCCAGCGCGGGAATGGCCAGCGGCTGGCCTGTCTTCGCGGGCTTGCCCACATCGTTCCAGTCGGCCAGGAAGGCCTTCTTGGCATTGTCCATGCCGTATTGCGCCACCACGGGGGCCGGCACATAGTCATCGCTGAAGAAGGCCAGGCCCGTGTAGGCGATCATGAACTGGAACGGCAAGGTCAGCACGGCCACCGCGTTGTGCGCGTCGAGCCACGAACGCTGGCCCTTGGCCGGGCGGAAGGTGAAGAAATCCTTGAAGATGCGCTTGTGCGTGATGACGCCGCTCACCAGCGCCACCAGCATGATCATGGTGGTGATGGCGACGACCCACACGCCGATGCGTCCCGCGTGCAGCTCGTAATGAAAATCGACGAAATGGTGGCCGCCGATGGTTTCGCGCTGCGTTGCCTCGCGCGCATGTTCGATGACGGCGCCCGTCAGCGGATCGAGGTCCGCCGAGCCATAGCCGCCGGCGGGCTGGAACCAGTAGGCGGACAGGCCGTGGCCGGGACGCTGCACGGGCCAGATTTCCCACATGTCCGCCTTCGGGTGTTCCTTCGCCATGAAGTCGAGCGCCAGTTCCAGGCGGTGCCCACGGTCCGTCACCTTCGGCAGCGGCGGATCGTTCGCATGGGCCGCCTCTTCCAGTGCATGTTCGGGCGTCATCCAGTGGGTGATCGGTTCGTCGAAGACGGCCAGGGTGCCGGTGAGGAAAATGGCGAACAGTAGCCAGGAAATCCACAGCCCGCTCCACGTATGCAGCCAGGCCATGGCCTGGCGCAAGCCGCCCTGCTGCGGCGTCTTGACCACTTTGTCTACCTTGACGGCGTTCATGCGGCACCCCGCGACAGCAGCATGCCGATGCCGCCGCAGGCGATGGCCGGCAGCAGCATGCCGAGCCAGGCGCGGCGCAGGTCCTGCACGGCAAAGACCCAGATGACGGCGCAGGTATAGACGACGAAGGCGCTCAGGGTAGCCGTCAGCACGGCTTCGGCGCGCGACAGCGGCAGCACGGCCGCCAGCAACACGGCCACGCCGGACGTCAGTGCATAGCCGCCAAAGATGGCGGCGAGCACGCGCGAGAACAACATCATGTGGGCCGATTTCATCATCGCGGCGCTCCCTGTGGCATACGCTGGCTCACACCGTCGCGGGCCAGATTCAACTGCACTTCCATAAGCCATGCATCCTTCATCAAGATAGATCATTCAAAAGCGGTTATTTACAGTTTGTAGTTCAAGGTCAGCATCAGGTTGCGCGGCGCTCCCACCATGTTGCCGAAGACATCGGAATAGATGCTCTGGTAATAGTGCTTGTCGAGCGCATTGTTCACGTTCAGGCGCAGCTCGGCGTGGCTGTCGATCTGCCACGCCGCGTTCAAGCCCACGATCGCGTAGCGGCCCTGGCGCAGATGGTAGGTGCCGTCGTTTGATTCGGTCGCGCCCTGCCCGTACACTGAGGCGCCGACGCGCCAGCCCTGCGCTGCGCCGGACAGGCGGTAGCTGGTGGCCAGCTTGAGCTGCTGGCGCGGATAGCGGCTGTTGAAATCCTTGCCGATATTGGCCGGATCGCTGTCGCGCTTGAATTGCGCCTTCACATAGGTAAAACCGGCCGACAGCTGCCAGTCGGGCGTCAGCGCGCCCGCCACGTCCAGTTCCACGCCTTCGCTGCGCACTTCGCCCGACGCGCGCTGGCAATAGCCCCACGTGCTGCCGGGGCAGGGACTCGGGCCGGCCAGGTCGTCCACGCCGCGGTTTTGCTGTCGGATCTGGAACACGGCAGCGCTGGCATTGAGGGCGCCGCCGAAGTATTCGCCCTTCACGCCCGCTTCATAGTTGGTGCCGCTGATCGGCTTCAATGGCTGCGCATTGGCGTCGGTGGCCGCCTGCGGCTGGAAGATTTCGGTCCAGCTGGCGTACACGGAATGCTGCTTGTCGAGGTCATACACGACGCCGGCATACGGCGTGAATTCGCGCGCCACCGAGTAGCCGGCATCGTCCTTGTACCAGCTCACGCGACCGCCCAGCACCAGCGACAGCGGGTCGGCCAGGCGCATGCGCGTGCCCGCATACACGCCGCTTTGCTCGGTGATGCTGGCCGTGCGCCACTGCGCGTAGTTGATGACGGGGCGCGCCACGCTGCCCGCATCCCAGTGGAACGGGTCGAGCACCGGCGCCGCCGCGCCCCAGCTGTACGGCGCCCAGCCGCCATAGCTGTTTTTCGACGAACGGCGGTGGCTGGCGCCGACGGTCAGCTCGTGCTCGCGGCCGAACAGGCTGTAGCTGCCGCTCGCATACGCGTCATAGCTGGTGTTGGCCAGCTCGGCGCGGTAGCTTTGCGAATTGAAGCGCAGGGTGTCGCCGCGCCGGCTGATGCCGGAAAACGTCGTGTCGATCTCGGGCGTCTTGCGCGTGGCCGCCAGCTTGGCCTTCCAGCCATTGGCAAAGCGGTGTTCCAGTTCCGCGAAAATGGTTTTATCCGTCTGGCGCCAGCCATCGAAGTCACTGCCCAGGTAAGTGGAACGGGGCAAATCCAAAAAGCGGCCGTCGGCGGCCGTCACCACGCCCGTCGAGACGCCGTCGTTGTCCGTCTTGCGGTAGTGGGCGCCCACCGTCAAGGTGGTGTCGGGGCGCAGGTCCGCTTCGATGATGCCGTACAGCTGGTGGTTGCGCCCATGCAGCACGTCGACAAAATCCTTCTTGTCCTGCACCGTCACGACGATGCGCCCGCGCAGGGTCTTCGCTTCGTTGAGCGCGTTGGCCGCATCGGCTTCCAGGCGGTAGTTGCTCCAGCTGCCCACGCTGGCCGAGAATGACGCTTGCGGCGTGGCCGTCGGGCGCTTGCGCACCATGTTGATGGCCGCGCTGGGCGTGCCGCTGCCCGTCATCAAGCCCGTGGCGCCACGCACCACCTCGATGCGGTCATAGATGGCCAGGTCGTCATTGTCGCCATTGAAAGTGCCGTTCGCGCCCAGGCTGGTAGGCAAGCCATCAAACAGGATGTTATCGATTGGAAAGCCGCGTGCGCTGAAACTGCCCGAATCGCCCGTAAAGTTGCCCTTTTGCATGACCAGCCCCGTGATCGACTGCACGGCGTCGTCCAGGGTCGTGATGCCCAGGTCGTCGATCTGCTGGCGCGTCAGCACGCTGACCGACTGCGGCGTTTCGCGCAGCGACAGGTTCAGCTTGGTTGCCGTGTTGCTCACGCCCGTCGTATACGAGCCGCTGCCTTCCGTTGTCGCATCGCGCCCCGCCGTGACGGACACGCCGAGCATGGTCTGTTCGGCGGCGGGGGTGGCTGGCGCCTGCTGCGCGATGGCCGGCAGGCTGACGGCCAGGCACAGGGCCGCAGCCGCTTGCGCCAGCGGACGCAATGCGCAGTAAGGAGATGGCAAACCGGCAAAATTCAAAGCGTGAGACATGCAAGTTCCTGATAGTAGTGGCGTCATCAGACGGTGAAAAACAGGCGCCCTACTCTGTAGGTGCCGCGAAAACAAAAAACGGGCAGCCGGATGGCTAAATATTTTTGCGCAGCGTGCTATGGCGCAGGTTCGACGCTGACCCAATACCGCGTGCGGCTGCGCACCTGCACGGGCAGCGAGTTGGGCAGCATGTTCAAAATGCGCTGCGTGTCGGCCAGCGGGAACACGCCCGACAGGCGCAGCTGGGCCACTTGCGGCGCGCAGTCGATCACGCCGGGGCGGTAGCGGGCCAGGTCGGCCAGGAAATCGCCGAGGGTCACGTCGTCGACGATCAGCTGCCCGCGCGACCAGGCGTCCGCATACGCACCGAGGGCGTGCGGCGCGTCCAGCGCGTGGCGGGAAAATGCCACGCCGCTCCCGGCCGCCAGCAGCAAGGGGGCGCCGCCGTCGCGGGGACGGATTTCAACGGCGCTGTCAAACACGTCCACGGTACTGTAGTCATCCTGCTGGCGCACGGCAAAGCGCGTGCCCAGCGCGCGCACCAGGCCTTCGCGCGTGGCCACCACCAAAGGCGCGCCGCTGCCGGCGCCATGGCCGCTGGTGACGAGGATTTCGCCGGCCAGCAGCTCGATCAGGCGGCGGCTGGCATCAAAACGCACGTTCACGGCCGATCCCGTATTCAGGCTGAGCACACTGCCATCGTCCAGCGCCACCTCGCGCCGCTCGCCCGTGGCCGTGCGGTAGTCGGCGCGCAGGACGCGCACGCCATCCCAGGCATCCGTCTGCGCGGCCAGCATGCCGCCGCCGGCCGCCACGCCCAGCCACACCAGCAACTGGCGCCGCTTGCCGCTGACGGCTTTCTGCTGCGTGCTAGCCAGCGCCTGCGCAGCCGCACCGCGGTGCAGGCCGTTGAGGCGCTGCGACACGGCTTCGATATGCCGCCAGGCCCGCTCATGTTCCGGATCGGCCCCGCGCCAGCGCTGCCAGGCGGCCTGCTGCGCCGCGCCCATCTCGCCCGACATCAGCATGGTCAGCCATTCGGCCGCCTGCTGCTGCACGTCCTCGCGGATGGCCGCCGGGGCCGCAGCATTGCCCACCTTGCTCATGCCGGCAGCGAGAAAAACACCTGGCGGTTGGCACGCGTCAGGTATTGCTTGACCGAGCTGGCCGACACGTCCAGGCGAGCGGCGATCTCGGCATAGCTGAGCCCTTCCAGTTGCGCCAGCAGGAACGCCGTGCGCACGGGCACGGGCAAGCCAGCGAGGGCCTGGTCGATTTCCTGCAAGGCTTCCAGCGCCAGCAGCCGTTCTTCGGGCGCGGGCGCCACTTCGGGCGGCAAACAGGCCAGCGCCTCCAGATAAGCGTCTTCCAGCACTTGCCGGCGGTGGCGGTGCGCCACCAGGCGGCGCGCGATGGTGGCAAGAAAAGGCCGCGCTTCGCGGATCTGCGGCGCGGCATCGGCCGTCAGCACGCTGACGAAGGTGTCTTGCGCCAGGTCCGCCGCGTCGCCCGCATTGCCCAGCTTATGCCGCAGCCAGCCCTGCAGCCAGCCGTGATGGCTGCTGTAGAGCGCGTGCAGGTCTTGTTGCTGTGCAAAATCGGCGGCCGACATGGCATCCCTTTCCGCTCAGGCGTGCAGCACCCGAGAATGTAAATAAGAATTATTCTCATTTTAACCGTGATTTTGACTTTCATGCAATCGCGGCATTGCCAGAAATACCAACTAATTCAAAAGCAGGCCAACCGCCAGGCGATGCAGCGCAGGACCGCCAGCCACCCGCGATAAGGTAAAATGGCGCCCATCGTCCGGCTTGCGCCGCCCACTCCCAAGCTTTTCATTGCAGGTTCATCATGTTAGATAATCTCACCCAACGGCTTGCCAAAGTCGTCAAGACCATGCGCGGCGAGGCGCGCCTGACCGAAGCGAACACCGCCGACATGCTGCGCGAAGTGCGCCTGGCGCTGCTCGAAGCCGACGTCGCCCTGCCCGCCGTGCGCGAATTCATCGCCAAAGTCAAAGAAAAAGCCATGGGCGAGGATGTCATTTCCTCGCTCACGCCGGGCCAGGCCCTGGTGGGCGTGGTGCAGCGCGAGCTGGCCGCCCTGATGGGCGCCGACCTGGGACCGGAAGCGTCGCAGATCAGCTTTGCCCAGCAGCCGCCCGCCATCATCCTGATGGCCGGTCTGCAGGGTGTGGGTAAAACCACCACCGTCGGCAAGCTGGCGAAATACCTGAAGGAAGAAAAGAAGAAGAAAGTGCTGACCGTCTCGGCCGACGTGTACCGTCCAGCCGCGATCGCCCAGCTGCAATCGGTCACCGCCCAGGTGGGCGCAGACTTCTTCCCGTCCACCAGCACGGACAAGCCGGTCGATATCGCCCTGGCCGCGCTGGACTGGGCGAAAAAGCATTACCACGACGTGCTGATCATCGATACGGCGGGCCGTCTCGGTATCGACGAAGAGATGATGCGCGAAATCGCCGCCGTCCACGGCGCCGTGAAACCGATCGAAACCCTGTTTGTCGTCGACGCCATGCTGGGCCAGGACGCCATCAACACGGCCAAAGCCTTTAACGATGCGCTGCCGCTGACCGGTATCGTGCTGACCAAGCTCGATGGCGATGCGCGCGGCGGTGCGGCCCTGTCCGTGCGCCACATCACGGGCAAACCGATCAAGTTTGCCGGTGTCTCGGAAAAACTCGACGGACTGGAAGCGTTCGACCCGACCCGCATGGCCAACCGCATCCTGGGCATGGGCGACATCCTCGCCCTGGTGGAAGAAGCGCGCAAGGGCGTCGACAGCAAGGCGGCGGCCGATCTGGCGCAGAAGATCAAGGTTGGCGGCAAGTTCGACATGAACGACTTCAAGGCGCAACTGGGCCAGATGAAGAAAATGGGCGGCATGGCCAACCTGATGGACAAGCTGCCGGCCCAGTTCCAGCAGGCGGCAGGCGGCAAGAACATGGATCAAGCCGACAAACAGGTGCGCCGCATGTGCGGCATCATCGATTCGATGACGCCACAGGAACGCGCCAAGCCTGAACTGATCAAGGCCACGCGCAAGCGCCGTATCGCCGCCGGCGCCGGCGTGCAGGTGCAGGAAGTGAACCGCATGCTGACGCAATTCGAGCAAATGCAGACGATGATGAAGAAATTGTCGGGCGGCGGCATGATGAAGATGATGCGCTCCATGAAGGGCATGATGCCTGGGATGAGGTAAGGAGTCAGAATCCCCGCTCGCGGGGATTTCGACGGCATTCATTGCGCCGCACACCCAAGTAAAAACATCGTTCTAAATAATGCCGGATTGCATTTTCATGTGTCCGGCATCACTGTTCCCTCCCTCAGCAGTCCCCCTCCCCGCATAGCCAGCAACCATGCCATTTACGGGCAAAAACGCCGTTCTGCGCTCCCAAGCGGTGCGCCCGGGCGACAGCATTGCCATTTCCCTGCTTTTTCCTCGTGAAAACGTGAAAAACACTTGCATACTAGGTAAATCCACACCAATATTAGCCGTGCGATTAATTGCGCAATTTCCCATGTGTTTGTTAAGGAGGCTCGAAGATGGCAACAGCCAAAAAAACCCCAGTAGCAGCGCCAGCCAAAGCAGCAGCAGCCAAGCCTGCAGCCGCCAAGAAAGCAGCACCCGCAGCCAAAGCGGCAGCTAAACCTGCAGCGGCGAAGAAAGCGGCAGCACCGGCAACACCACGCAAGCCAAACGCAGCATTCATGAAAGCAATGACGCCATCGAAAGATCTGGCCGCCGTTGTTGGCGCAGCACCACTGCCGCGCACGGAAGTGACCAAAAAGGTATGGGATTACATCAAAAAACTCGATCTGCAAGATCCGGCCAACCGCCGCATGATCAATGCGGACGACAAGCTGAAAGCAGTTTTCGGCGGCAAAGCCCAAGTCTCCATGTTTGAAATGACCAAACTGATCTCCGATCATTTGAAATAATCAGATACGCACAGGGCGTCTACGCCGTGTGAGTGCCCCGCCGCATCCGCGAGCGGGGCATTTTTTTTGGGCATTTTGGGGTCAGACCCTCAACACCGTTAACACAGAGCTCTGCGCCAACGCTGCCGGGGGTCTGACCCCAGCCTTCATTTGAATTCCCACTGCCGCCAAGCCGCCCGCACGGCATTCGGATACTCGGCCCTGCCCCGGCTGCCGTTATACCGCCCCAGCGCCAGGTACAAATCGCCCTTTTCCATGTCCAGGTACATGCGCAGGATCGCGCAGCCGTAGCGCAGATTCGTCTGCATATGAAACAGCTTGCTGCGGTCATGGTCGCCGATGACGCCCGTCCAGAATGGCATCACCTGCATGTAGCCGCGCGCGCCGGCCAGCGAGACGGCGTATTTGCGGTAGGCCGACTCGACCTGGATCAGGCCCAGCACGAGGGCCGGCTCGAGGCCCGCGCGGCGCGATTCGTACCATACGGTTTCCAGGAATTCCGTGCGCAGCTGGGCGTCCGGCAGCTTGCGCTGCAGGCGCGACGACATCTGCGCCAGCCATTGCTGGTAGCGCTGCAAGTCGGCGGGAGTGGCAAATTTGGGTTGCGGCGGGCGTTCGTCGCGGATCGCGTGCGACAGGGCCAGGCGGACGGAGTCGGCCAGCGCCTCCTCCTTCTGGTTGCCGGCCTGCGCCGGAGAGACGCAGGCCAGGCAGGCGGCCAGCGCGAGCGCGCCAGCCGTCTTGCTTACTGATAGACGCTTCACTGCGCCATTTGGCCCTGGATGAAGGCGACGATCTCTTCCGGCGCCACGCCAGTTGCTTCCGCGTCGCGGCGGCCCTGGTATTCCAGCTTGCCTTCTTTCAGGCCGCGCTCGCCGATGACGATGCGGTGCGGCACGCCGATCAGCTCCCAGTCGGCGAACATGGCGCCTGGACGCAAGCCGCGGTCGTCGACGATGACGTCCACGCCAGCGCCTTGCAGGGCCGCGTACAGCTTCTCCGTCTCTTCCTTGACCAGTTCGCTGCGATCCATGCCCATCGGGCACAGCACGACCTCGAATGGCGCGATCGACGCGGGCCAGATGATGCCCTTGTCGTCGAAGTTCTGTTCGATGGCGGCGCCCAGGATGCGCGTCACGCCGATGCCGTAGCAGCCCATCTGCAGCGGCGCAGGTTTGCCGTTTTCATCGAGGAAAGTGGCTTTCATGCTTTCCGAGTACGCCGTACCCAGCTGGAACACGTGGCCCACTTCGATGCCGCGCTCGATGGCCAGTGCGCCCTGGCCGTCCGGCGAAGCGTCGCCGGCGACGACATTGCGCAAGTCGGCCACGATGGCAGGCTCGGCCACGTCGCGGCCCCAGTTGGCGCCCGTGTAGTGGAAACCGGCCTCATTCGCGCCGCACACGAAGTCGCTCATGTGGGCAACCGTGCGGTCCGCCACCACGGTGACGGGGGCTTTGGTGCCGATCGGACCCAGGTAGCCGGGAATCGTGCCGTAGACTTCCAGGATTTCCGCTTCCGTCGAGAAACGGTGACCGGCCAGACCGGCAACCTTGCCCACCTTAATCTCGTTCAATTCATGGTCGCCGCGCAGCAGCAGCATGAAATGCTGTTTCGTGACTTTCTCGTCCTTGCCCGTCGTTTCCACGGTCAGGGCGATGGTTTTCACGGTGCGCGACAGTTCCAGGCCCAGCAGGGCGGCCACGGTTTCGCACTTGACGGTGTCCGGCGTGGCCGTTTTCGTCAGCGCCTGGGCGGCGGCCGGGCGCTCGCCCGCTGGCGGCAGCGCTTCGGCCGCTTCCATGTTGGCCGCGTAGTCGGACGTCGGGCAGTACACGAGCGCGTCTTCACCCGTGTGGGCGATGACGTGGAATTCGTGCGAACCGGAACCGCCGATGGCGCCGTTGTCGGCGGCCACGGCGCGGAATTTCAGGCCGAAACGCGTGAAGATGCGCGTGTAGGCGTCAAACATGACCTTGTACGACGCTTGCATGCCTGCCAGGTCGCGGTCGAACGAGTAGGCGTCCTTCATCGTGAATTCGCGGCCGCGCATCAGGCCGAAGCGTGGGCGGCGCTCGTCGCGGAACTTGGTCTGGATATGATAAAAGTTCAACGGCAACTGGCGGTAGGACTTGATTTCCGTGCGCACGACGTCCGTGATGACTTCTTCCGACGTCGGCTGGATCGCGTATTCGCGGCCGTGGCGGTCTTTCACACGCATCAGTTCGTCGCCCATCTTGGTCCAGCGGCCCGTCTCTTGCCACAGTTCGGCCGGCTGCACGAGCGGCATCAGCAGTTCGATACCGGCGGCTTTGTTCATCTCGTCACGGATGATGGCTTCCACCTTGCGGATCACGCGCAAGCCCATCGGCATGTAGGTATAAATGCCGGAACCGAGGCGTTTGATCATGCCTGCACGCATCATCAATTGGTGGCTGACGATTTCCGCGTCAGAAGGTGCATCTTTAAGTGTGGAAATAAAAAAACGGGAGGCGCGCATAACGGTGAATTCTTTTTAAAAAGAGAGGGTTATAATCAACCTAATTTTAAAGGATTAGCTGGCTGATGCGTCCATACTTTACACAAATGCGCTCAATTGGTGCGATTCCGGCGCTTTTCGCACCCCGAAAAGGTCACCGGCTTGCGAAGTTGTGGGTAATTATGTAAAAAAGGACGCACTGTCGCAGAAAGTTTGAGGTGCATTATGCTCGACCGTGAAGGGTTTCGGCCCAACGTCGGCATCATCCTGCTAAACGCCCAGAACGAGGTGTGGTGGGGCAAGCGGGTGCGCGAGCACTCATGGCAGTTTCCGCAAGGCGGTATCAAATATGGCGAAACACCGGAACAAGCCATGTTTCGCGAACTTGAAGAGGAAATCGGACTCAGACAGGAACACGTCAAAATTGTCGGCCGCACCCGCGACTGGCTGCGCTATGAAGTGCCAGACCACTTCATCAAGCGCGAGATTCGCGGCCATTACCGTGGCCAGAAGCAGATTTGGTTTCTGCTGAGAATGTGCGCGCGCGATAACGACGTCAATCTGCGCCTGACCGACCATCCCGAGTTCGACGCCTGGCGCTGGCATGAATACTGGGTCCCGCTCGATGTCGTCATTGAATTTAAACGCGATGTGTACCAGCGCGCCTTGCAGGAGCTGTCCCGCTTCCTGACCTGGCCCGTGCATGGCAACGCACAGCAAGCGCACCGCCACACGTCGCGCTACCTGCGCCAGCCCCATGCGCCACGGGCACAGGACGGTACGGCTGTGGCCAAGCCTTGCGACGGCATTACCGCCGAAGGGTGTACGCCGGAGCTGATTCTGCCGGGCAAGGAGTAGTCCGCCGCAATGAACGCACTCTCCCACGCAAAAGGGGCAGCCTGAACAGGCTGCCCCTTTTTTCATGCCGGCAGGAAACTCCCCTGCCGGTCAGGCTGACTTAGTTTGCTGCCGCAACTGGCGCAGCGGCGGGAACATCCAGGGTGATGGCTTTGAGGCCCAGGATATTGCTGCTGTAGTGGCGGATCTTGTTGGCCAGGGCCGGGTCGTTGTTCAGCTTTTGACCGTACGACGGCACCATTTCCACCATCTTCGCTTGCCACTCCGGCGTGGCCAGACGGCTCTTGAATGCCGTTTGCAGCACCTTGATCATGATCGGCGGCGCGGTCGAGGCGCCTGGCGATGCGCCCAGCAGGGCGACGATGCTGCCATCGGCGGCGCCGACGACTTCCGTGCCGAACTGCAGCAAGCCGCCTTTGACAGGGTCATCCTTGACGATCTGCACGCGCTGTCCCGCGTTTTGCAGGGTCCAGTCTTCCATCTTGGCGTTCGGCAGGTATTCGCGCAGGGTCTTCAAACGGTCTTCCGGCGAGTTCATGACCTGTTCCACCAGGTATTTCGTCAGCGGAATATTGTCGTAGCCGGCTTGCAGCATCGGTTTCACGTTGCCCGTGCCGATCGAGGCAGGCAAATCGATCCACGAACCGTTTTTCAGGAACTTGGTCGAGAAGGTGGCAAACGGGCCAAACAGCAGGGCTTTCTTGCCATCGATGATGCGCGTGTCCAGATGCGGTACGGACATCGGCGGCGAACCGACGGACGCCTTGCCGTAGACCTTGGCCGCATGCGCCGCTACCAGTTCCGGATTGGTCGTCACCAGCCATTGGCCGCCGACCGGCACGCCGCCGTAGCCCTTGGCTTCAGGAATGCCCGATTTTTCCAGCAGCGGCAGCGAACCGCCGCCGGCGCCGATGAAGACGAACTTGGCGCGCATGATCTTTTCCTTGCCCGCGTTCAAGTCTTTCACCGTCACGTTCCACACGCCATCGGCGCCGCGCTGGATGTCTTCCACCTGGTGGCGCAGGTGCAAGGTCATGCCGTGGCTGTCCGTCAGGTATTTCACGAGACCGCGCGTGAGGTTGCCGAAATTGACGTCGGTACCGATTTCCATGCGCGTCGCGGCCACTTTCTGGCCCTTGTCACGGCCTTGCATGACGAGCGGCGCCCACTGCTCGATCTGCGCCTGGTCTTCCGAGAACAGCATGCCCTTGAACAGGTTTTCCTTTTGCAGCGCGGCATAGCGCTTCTTCAAAAAGGAAATATTGTCGTCGCCCCACACAAATGCCATGTGCGGCACATTGTTGATGAAGGTTTGCGGCGCGCCCAGGTGCTTGTTGGCGACCTGATAGGCCCAGAATTGCTTGGAAATTTCGAATTGCTCGTTGATGGCAACGGCTTTCTTGGTCTCGATGCTGCCATCGGCCGCTTCCGGCGTGTAGTTCAGTTCCGCAAACGCCGAGTGGCCCGTGCCGGCGTTGTTCATCGCGTCCGAGCTTTCGGCGGCCACCGAATCGAGGCGCTCGACCATTTCCATCGTCAGCGACGGATCGAGTTCCTTGAGCATGCTGCCCAGGGTGGCGCTCATGGTGCCGGCGCCGATCAGCAGCACGTCGACCGGTTTTTCGGACGAGGCCGGAGGGGTCTTGTTACATGCCGCCAGGATCAGGCACGACATCAAAAGTAATAGCGATTTACGCATACGTAACTCCGTTTATGAATACTGAAGGATGATTCTTGCGCGCCACCGTGACGGCACCATCGCTGTATGGAATGCAAACAGCCAGCCAGCCGGAACGCCAGGGCGGCCGGACAGCTCGATGTCGATGGTGATAGGCATGCTGCCGCGCTCCGGGATAAACCAGGAGCAAGTTCTGGTGGCAAAGGTGCGGGCAATGGAAGCACGGAGTGACAACAAAATCGTCATCGTGTCCAGAGCAAATATCAAGAGCGGCGATTTTATCACCGTTATTTGGCGCCGCCGGGCCATGGCGGTAGTGGATAATACTTACTGCAGGGTATTAAATTTCGGTGACTATCGGGTCATGAAAGCGGGCGCCAGACGGCAAAAAGGGCATCCTCGATGCCCTTCGTTGACGTACGCGGTACAATGCCGGCTGCCCTTTAGCCATAGCCATTCAGCCATGTTCAACCCTTCTTCCGACGACGTGCGCCGCTTCTTTTGCGACACCTTGCGCAAGCACCGCGCCCATGAAATCCTCACGCCGATGGAAGCCATCGCGCTCGACTGGATACTTGAACACCCCGAGTATGAAAACGAGCTCTCCGACGTCGAAGCGGCGCTGGCGCGCGACTACTCCGTCGAAGGGGGCCAGGCCAACCCCTTCCTGCACCTGTCCATGCATCTGTCGATCACGGAGCAGGTCCAGGTGGACCAGCCGCGCGGCATCCGCCCGGCCGTCCAGCAGCTGACCCAGCGCCTCGATTCGGCCCATGCCGCCCAGCACGAAGTGATGGAATGCCTGGGCCAGATGATCTGGGCTTCGCAGCGCTCGGGCTTGCCGCCGGATACAGAAGCCTACATAGACTGCGTGCGCCGCCGTTAACCGGGCTGCACCGCCTGCGGCTGCAGTACAGGCGCTTTCGGCGCCTTGCCCATCAACCCCAGCACCACCTGCAGCGCCATGGCGATGGCGCCGCCGATGAAGACCACGTCGCCAAAGGTGCGTATCCAGCGCAGGTTCTGCAGCAGCGGCTGCTGCATGAATGCTTCGCTGCGCGCATACCACAGGCCTTCCGTCACGCTGGCGTGGAACTGGATGATGCCAATCGGCAGCAAGCTGGTAAAGATCATCAGGACCAGGCCCACGTTCAAGCCCCAGAACGCCGTCTTCATCAAGGCAGGGCTGAAGCGGTAGTCGGGACGCAGATAGCGCAGCACCAGCAAGGTAAAGCCCAGCGCCAGGAAACCGTACACGCCGAACAGCGCAGCATGCGCATGCACGGGGGTCGTGTTCAGGCCCTGGATGTAGTACAGGGCGACGGGCGGATTGATCATGAAGCCCAGCACGCCAGCGCCCAGCATGTTCCAGAAGGCGACGGCGACAAAGCACATCAGAGGCCAGCGCAGGTTTTCCATCCATGGCGCGCGATCCTTCAGACGCCAGTTTTCCCACGCTTCGTGTCCCAGCACGATCAGCGGCACCACTTCCAGCGCGCTGAAGCTCGCGCCGATGGCCATCACGGGCGTGGTGGTGCCGGCGAAGTACAGGTGGTGGAAAGTACCGGGTATCCCGCCCAGCATGAACAGCGAGGCAGAGGCCAGGCTGGCCGCCGTGGCCATGCGCACCGACACCAGGCTCAGGGTCGAGAAGATGAAGGCCAGCGCCGTCGTGGCGAAGACTTCAAAGAAGCCTTCCACCCACAGATGCACCACCCACCAGCGCCAGTACTCCATCACGGACAGGTGCGTGCGCTCGCCGTAGAACAGGCCGGCGCCGTAGAACAGGCCGATGGCGCCCACGGATGCGGTCAAGAGCGCCAGCAAATTCTTGTCGCCGCCCGGCTTGCGCAGGGCCGGCACGACACCGCGCAGCATCAGCACGAGCCACAGCAGGATGCCGATGTATTTACCGATCTGCCACAAGCGTCCCAGGTCCACATATTCATAACCCTGGTGACCGAGCCAGAAATTCCACTCGGGCGGCATCACTTGCGCAATGGCCAGGTAGTTGCCGATGAAGGAGCCGACCACCACGGCGACGAGGGCCCAGAACAGCACGTCGACACCGAGGCGCTGCCACTTGGGGTCCTTGCCGCCATTGATCAGGGGCGCGAGGAACAGGCCGGCGGCCAGGAAGCCGGTGGCGATCCAGAACAGCGCGGCCTGGATATGCCAGGTGCGCGTGAGCGCATACGGGAACCAGCGCGACACGTCGATGCCGTAGAACTGCTGCCCTTCCACCGTGTAGTGCGCCGTGAAACCGCCGATGAAGACCTGGAAGATGAACAGCGCCACCACGAGGAACAGGTACTTGCCCAGTCCCCGCTGCGAAGGCGTCAGCGCGAAAGTGGTGAGCGGGTCGCGCGGACCGGCCGCCGGCAGCGCTTCGTCATGGTCGCGCAAGAAGGCCCAGCCCCAGACGAGGAAGCCCACGCCGGCCAGCAGCACCACCACGCTGGCAACCGACCAGACGAGGTTTTCGCCGCTGGGCTGGTTGCCGATCAGCGGTTCGTGCGGCCAGTTGTTCGTATAGGTCACTTTCTGGCCAGGACGCTCGGTCGCGGCGGCCCATGCCGTCCAGAAGAAGAATTGCGTCATCTGTGCGCGCCGCTCGGCGCTGGGCAGGGTGTTTTCCTTCATGGCGAAATGCTCGCGGCTTTTTTGCAGCGCCGGCGCGTCGGAAAACAGCTGGTCGTAATAGTGGGCCGTGTTGGCGATCGCTTCCACGCGGCGCGGCGACAGGCGCAGCACTTGCGCATCATCGGTGCGGTTCCCGCGGTATTCAAGCTTGAGCGCTTCGCGCAGCGCCGCCTGCGCGGGGCCGTCGAGCGCCGCGTACGCCTTGCCATGCTGCTCTTGCGCGGCCAGTTCCAGCCAGGCCGTCAGTTCGCGGTGCAGCCAGTCGGCCGTCCAGTCGGGCGCCTGGTAGGCGCCATGGCCCCAGATGGAGCCGAGCTGCATGCCGCCGACCGATTGCCAGGCCGTCTGGCCGTCGAGGATGCCCTCGCGGTCGCACAGCTGCCGGCCATCCTGCGCCAGCACTTGCGCGGGGATGGGCGGCGCCTGCCGGTACACTTCGGCGCCGTAGTAGCCGAGCAGCGAAAACGTCACGATCAGCACACCGATCAGGGTGAACCAGAGTTTTTTGTAGGGACCCATGGGTCTTTCCTTTGTCAGTGCACCACGGCCGGCGCAAAGCGCTCGAACAGGATATTGTTTTCAGTATGGATGTGCGCCATTAGGTCTTCGCGGAAGGTGCGCAAGCCCGTGTACAGCGCGCGCCAGGTGGTGCAGGCGCCGGCCGGCGCGGTGATGTCGTTCGTCATTTCCTCCATCGCGCGCAAGGCCACGCCATGGTCGTCATGCTCCATGCGCATCACGTTGATGGGCGCGCCGGCCCGGGGGCCCTGGCCACGCACTATCATGGGGAACAGCACGTCTTCTTCCTTGCGCATATGGCTTTCCAGTTCCTGCGCCATGGCCGACAGGTGTTCCGCCAGCCCGTGCGGACAGTCGGCGCGGTCGCCATGCACCTGCTCGACCTTGCGCGCCAGGCGTATCAGCTCGGGCAGCTGCTCGCGGTGCACGGCGTGGTAGCGCGACAGGATGTGTTCCACCAGCTCGGTGGCCGAAGCTTCCTGCCAGTCACGCTCGCCGCTGGCGTCAGTCCGTCCTGCCAGCACTTGCAGTTCCTTGACGATGGGCGCCGTGTCCACGCCGGCCGCTTCGGCCGCCGCGCGCAGGGTCTTGTTGCCGCCGCAGCAGAAATCCAGGCGGTGGGCATCGAACAGGCGCGTGGCGCCAGGGATGCGGCGGGCCAGCTGGCCCAGGGATTGGTCGATCATTTCCATAATGGTTCCTTGAGGATGAATGGGGTTTATTGATGGGCGCCAGCGTGATAGACGCCGGGCACGGGTTCGCCAGTCACTTCCAGCACGCCCACGGCGCCCTTGCCTGCGCGCGACAGCGCATGGTCGACCAGCAGATAGCTGCCAGGATGCTGTACCTTGAGTTCGACGATGGTCGCGCCGCCCGGTGCCACCAGGGTGGTTTGCACGTCGTGTTTCGGGCTGCTGATCGAGCCTTCGCTGTACACCTTGTCGAAGATCTCGCCGATGATGTGGAACGATGAAATCTTGTTCGGGCCGCCGACGCCGAAATAGATGCGCACCGTCTCGCCGACTTTCGCCTGCAGTTTGTGCGTTTTGCTCAGGGCGCCCACTTCGCCGTTGAAGACGTAGTAGTCAGGCAGCTCATTGGCCATTTTTTCCAGGTTCGCTTCCTGGTGCACGGGTGCGCCGTGCGGACGGCCCGTGTACATCTCGCCCTGCATCACGTAATACTCGCGGTCGACTTTTGACAAGCCGCCTTCCGGTTCGACCAGGATCATGCCGTACATGCCGGCCGCGATATGCTGCGGCACCAGCGGCGTGGCGCAGTGGTACACGAACAGGCCGGGATTGAGCGCCTTGAAGGTGACGGTTTTTTCCTGGCCAGGCGCCACCTGCGTGTGCTGTCCGCCGCCATGGCCACCCGTCACGGCATGCAAGTCGATCGAGTGGATCATCTTGCTGTCCTTGGCGTTGAACAGGGTCAGTTCCACCGTGTCGCCCACCTTCGCGCGCAGCATGGGGCCGGGCACTTGCCGGTTGAAGGTCCAGTAGGTAAAACTGGTGCCGTCATCGAGCTTGCCCGGCAATTCCACCGTCTCCATCCGGTATTTCAGGGTTTGCGGCGCGCGCGCGCCGATGGCGGTCGGCACGGAGGCCGGATTGGCCGCCACGCTGACGGCCGAGGGATCGGGACCGCGCATCGGCGATGGCGCGGGCGTGTACAGGGCCAGCGCGGCGGCCTGGCTCGATTCGCTGGCAGCGCTGCCGGCGCCAGCGGCCTTCGGTGCCGCCGTCTCGGCCAGCGAAGTGCCGCTCACTTCCAGCTTGCCTTCCATGCCGATCTGGCGGTGGCCGGGGATCGAGCAGTAATAGGTGAACGTGCCGGCGCGCGTGACCTTGAAGCGCACGGTGGTGCTGCCGCTGTTGGCGCTGAACTTGGCCGATGCGACGTTCAGTTCCGGGATCAGCAGATCGTGCTCGGCGCCTTCGCCGCTTTTCAGCACCAGTTCCACCGTGTCGCCCACCTTGGCCGACAGCACGGGGTTGACCTGGCCCTTGGCGTCGATGAACACCATCTTGCCGTCGACGATATTGGTTTGCAGTTCATAGCGCTTGACCGCGGCGGCGGCCGGTTTGGCGGCGGTGGCGGCGGCGCTGGCAGGGAGGCTCACCTGGGCTTGCACGGACAGGGGCATGGCCAGTACGCAGACGGCGGCGGCGATGGCGCGGAGGGAGGGAGTCGTTTTCATCAAGCTTTCCTTGGTCTTGTATGCCGGTTCGGCACCCTTACCTAGGCAATCCGTGTGCCAGGAAAAACTTGTTTTAAATCAACGATTTGAAAAATGCAGGGTCGATATGACCCTGTTCAAGCATGGTCCGTTGTACCCTGCATGGTACTTATGACCACCACCGCCATCCACCTGCTGTTACTCACCGACCTGGTCGCCGACCTGCCCGTGGCCGTGCGCCTGCAGCGCCTCGTCGGCAGCCTGCGCGCCCACTTCGGCTGCGAGGCCGTGGCCTTGCTCAAGCTCGATGGCGAGCATTTGCGCCCCGTGGCGATGGCCGGCCTGGCCAACGACGCGCTGGGACGCCGCTTCGCCGTCGCCGACCATCCGCGCCTGGCCGCCATCCTGCAGCGGCGCGGCGTGCTGTGCTTCCATCACGACAGCTCGCTGCCCGATCCCTACGATGGCCTGATCGCCGAGCGGGCCGGCGAGCCGCTGCCCGTGCACGACTGCATGGGCATGGCGCTGGACCTGGAAGGCGAACGCTGGGGCGTGATCACGCTCGACGCGCTGCAGGTGGGCACCTTCGATACGCAGGCGCAGCGCGACCTGGGCGAACTGGCCTGCGCCATTGAGGCGGCCGTGCGCGTCACGCGGCTGGAAACGGAAATCCGCGCCCTGCGCCTGTCGGGCGGCGCCATGCTGGCCGATGCCCAAGCGCCGCGCGAGGAACACGATTTCGTGGGCCAGAGCAGCGCCATCACGCACTTGCTGCACGAATTGCAGGTGGTGGCCGATTCCGAACTGCCCGTGCTGCTGCTGGGAGAGACGGGCGTGGGCAAGGAATTGTGCGCGCACCGCCTGCACCGGCTGTCGCGCCGCGCGGGCAAGCCTTTGATCCACGTCAATTGCGCGGCCTTGCCGGAATCCTTAGCAGAAAGCGAATTATTCGGCCATGTGCGCGGTGCGTTTTCCGGCGCCGTCAGCGACAGGCCCGGGCGTTTCGAGGCGGCCGAAGGGGGTACCCTGTTTCTCGATGAAGTGGGCGAATTGCCATTGTCGATACAGGCCAAGCTGCTGCGCACCTTGCAAAATGGCGAAATCCAGCGCCTGGGCGCGGACCGGCCGCGCCGGGTCAACGTACGCGTGATCGCCGCCACCAACCGCAGCTTGCGCGAACATGTGCGCGACGGCTCGTTCCGCGCCGACCTGTATCACCGTTTATCCGTGTATCCCGTGCCGATTCCGCCGCTGCGCGAGCGGGGCAATGACGTGCTGCTGCTGGCCGGGGGTTTCCTGGAACTGAACCGCGCGCGCCTGGGCTTGCGCAGCCTGCGCCTGTCCGCCGCGGCGGAAAACGCCTTGTGCCATTACCGTTGGCCGGGCAATGTGCGCGAATTGGAACATGTGATCAGCCGGGCCGCGCTGAAAGCCGTGATACGCGGCGCGGACCGCAAGGACATCGTGACCCTGGAAACGGATATGCTCGATCTCGATGCGCTGGAAGCGCCGGCCGGCACGGACGCGCCGCCGCTGGCGCCAGCCGCGTGCGGCACGCCGGCGGCGCCGCTGCTATCGATGCATCAGATCGTGGAAGCGAGCCAGCGCCAGGCCATCCGGCAAGCGCTGGTCCTGCATCAGGATAACTGGGCCGCTGCGGCGCGCCAGTTGGGGCTCGACGCCAGTAACTTGCACAAGCTGGCGCGCCGCGTCGGCTTGAAAGCCTGAGCCGGCGTTACCGCTCAGCGATGAGTGACCAGGCTGCTCGGCAAGCTGTGCAGGTAAGCGGCCAGGTCCTTGATGTCCTGGTTGCTCAGCGGTTTTACCTGGCCCGTCATGATGGCGTTGTTGCGGCCGTTGGCCTTGTCGCCCCGTTTATACGCGGTCAACGCATGTTCCAGGTAATCCTTGTGCTGGCCCGCCAGTTTTGGGTACGACGGGTCGATGGGCGAACTGTAATCCTTGCCGTGGCAGGTGGCGCAGCTGTATTTTTCGGCCAGGGCCTTGCCTGTATTGATATTGCCGGCGGCGCTGGCGGAAAACGAGACGGTGGCGCAAACGAGGGCGGCGAGTAGTTTTTTCATCAGGCTGGTCCTCAGTTCGTCTTGGCTTGTTGCGCATAATACGCGGCGACATCGGCGATATCCTGGTCCGACAGGCTGCTGGCGATGCCCTTCATGCTGGGGTGCTTGCGGTCGCCCTTCTTGTAGGCTTGCAGCGCATTCTCGATATATTTTGCCGGCTGGCCGCCGATCATCGGCACCTGGAATACTTCAGGAAAGGTTGCCTTGTAACCGGGAATGCCGTGGCAGCCGATACACATTTCCACCTTGGCAGGGGCTGCCTTGGCGTTTCCTACAATGTCAGCCGCTGTGACGGCATTTGCTATGCCGGCAAGCACGAGAAGTGCAAATATTTTTTTCATAGTGGCAATGTGAACAAAGGTAATCGGAGAAACGCCAGAGCTGGTTTTTTTGATTTTATGTGTTGACAATTAAGGTTGCCAATTAATCTGCTGCTTGCCGATTCTAGCCAAGATATTCTTGCAAGTCCACCTATAAAACCCGCATTGTAGGCACGCAGGCACAGGCCGTCCGCGTGACGCTGGGCCACAGTTCTGTTTATACTCACCATTTCCCCACTTTGGCAGACCGCTCATGCAAGCACAGCACACCCAGCAAGGCCAACGCTTCGAAGGTTCCGACAGCTACGTCGCCACCGCCGACCTGAAACTGGCCGTGAATGCGGCGCTGACCCTGCAACGCCCGCTGCTGATCAAGGGCGAACCGGGCACGGGCAAGACCATGCTGGCCGAGGAAGTGGCCGCCGCGCTGAACATGCCGCTGATGCAATGGCATATCAAATCGACCACCAAGGCGCAGCAGGGCCTGTACGAATACGACGCCGTGTCGCGCCTGCGCGATTCGCAGCTGGGCGACGAGCGCGTGCGCGACATCCAGAACTACATCGTCAAGGGCGTGCTGTGGCAGGCGTTCACGGCGCCCGAACCGGTGGTGCTCCTGATCGATGAAATCGACAAGGCCGACATTGAATTTCCGAACGACCTGCTGCGCGAACTGGACCGCATGGAATTCTATGTGTATGAAACGCGCGAAATGGTCACGGCGCGCCACCGCCCGCTCGTCATCATCACCTCGAACAACGAGAAGGAATTGCCGGACGCCTTTTTGCGCCGCTGCTTCTTCCACTACATCAAATTCCCGGACAAGGACACGATGGAGCAGATCGTCGCCGTCCACTACCCGCACCTGAAACAGGAATTGCTGGCGCAGGCGCTGCAAACCTTCTATGAAGTGCGCGACGTGCCGGGCCTGAAGAAAAAACCGTCGACGTCGGAATTCCTCGACTGGCTGAAACTCCTGCTGGCCGAGGACATCCCGGCCGAAGCCTTGCGCAGCAAGGACAACAAGGCCGTCGTGCCGCCGCTGCACGGGGCGCTGCTGAAGAACGAGCAGGACGTGCACCTGTTCGAGCGCCTGATGTTCATGTCGCGCACCAACCGCTAAGGAGCGCCGGTGAACGACATCAGCCCCGACAAGGTCTTCGTCCCCCTGGAACTGCACGGCATCCGCCTCGAAGCGCTGGCGCCGCACCATGCGGCCGGCCTGCGCGCGGCGGCCATGGATGGCGAACTGTGGAATCTGCGCGTCACCTCCGTGCCCGAACCGGATCAGGTGGACCAGTACATTTTCAAGGGCATCGAGATGCGCCCCACGCGCTTCGCCTTTGCCGTCATCGACGCGGCCAGCGGCGAGGTGCTGGGCACCACCAGCTACCACGACGTGGTGCCCGAGATCAAACGGCTGGAAATCGGCTACACCTGGTACGCGAAGCGCTGCCAGCGCAGCCACGTCAACACCACCTGCAAATTGCTGCTGCTGGCGCACGCCTTCGACACGCTGGGCTGCGCGCTGGTGGGCCTGCGCACCGATAATTTCAACCACGCCTCGCAGGCGGCCATCGAACGCCTGGGCGCGAAAAAGGATGGCGTGCTGCGCCACCATGCGCTGCGCCGCGACGGCACCGTGCGCGACACGGTCATGTACAGCATCACGCGCGGCGAGTGGCCCGAGATTGCCGCCCATCTGCGCTACAAGCTGGCGCAGCGCCCCATCGCCGCACTGCCGCGCGCGGGAGAGCGGTCGCCATGCTGATCGATTTCTTCTTCACGCTCAAGGATGCGAAGATTCCTGTCTCGATCAAGGAATTTTTGACCTTGCTCGAGGCGCTGCAAAAGAACGTCATCGACGCCTCGATGGATGATTTTTACTATCTGTCGCGCCTGACCCTGGTCAAGGATGAAGCCCATTTCGACAAGTTCGACCGCGCGTTTGCCCAGTATTTCAAGGGCGTCAACGCGGCCTTCGACACGAACGCGGCAATACCGCTCGACTGGCTGCTCAAGCGCATGCAGCGCGAGCTGTCCGAGGAGCAGAAGGCGCAGCTGGAAAAATTCGGCTACGACAAGCTGATGGATCGCCTCAATGAACTGCTGAAGGAGCAGAAGGAGCGCCACGAGGGCGGCAGCAAGTGGATAGGCACGGGTGGCACCTCGCCGTTCGGCAATGGCGGCACGAACCCGGAAGGCATCCGCATCGGCGGCAAGGGCGGCAACCGCACGGCCGTCAAGGTATGGGAAGCGCGCAGCTACAAGGATTACGACGGCGAGCGCGAACTGGGCACGCGCAACATCAAGGTGGCGCTGCGCCGCCTGCGCAAGTTCGCGCGCGAAGGCGCGGAAGACGAACTGGCGCTGGACGCCACCATCGCCGCCACGGCGAACAACGCGGGCTACCTCGACATCAGAATGCGGCCCGAGCGCAAGAACCGCATCAAGGTGCTGATGCTGCTCGACGTGGGCGGCAGCATGGATGACCATATCGAGCGCACCGAGGAACTGTTTTCGGCGGCGAAGACGGAATTCAAGAACATGGAGTTCTTTTACTTCCATAACTGCGTCTACGATTACCTGTGGAAGAACAACCGGCGCCGCAACGCCGAGCGTTTCCCCACCTGGGACGTGCTGCGCAAATACCCGCCCGACACCAAGCTGATCTTCGTCGGCGACGCCACCATGAGTCCCTATGAAATCCTGCAGCCGGGCGGCAGTGTCGAATACAACAACGAGGAAGCGGGGTCGACGTGGCTGGCGCGCTTTACCCAGGCGTTCCCGAAATTCATCTGGCTCAATCCCGAGTCCGAGGGCTTGTGGCAGTACCGCCAGTCGATCGGCGTGATGCGGCAGTTGATGAACAACCGCATGTTCCCCCTGTCGATCGACGGGCTGGAGCGGGGCATGCGCCTGCTCAGTAAATAAAAGCGCCTAACAAAAAGTCCATGGCGGCAGGGGGCCGCCATGCCGTACACTGCGACACGGCACTACCGTGCGGAGCATCTCCGCCGCGGGCGGGTACCATACGCTGGTACCAGTCCTGCCCTACCCTGCTGCATCCTGTGCGCGGCCGCCATGGCCGCGACACTGTTCGATTGCGCACATCGTGCGCGCCTTCTGCTCCGGTAGAATCGGCGCATCGCTCTGCGCAAACAATGCACCATCGCTGCACCACGACATTGCCGCGCCAGCCCCCGTGCTGCCGGCCGGTGCCAGCGCCATTTTCAAAGGAATGAGCATGCAAAGTCTGATCTCGATCGCCGCCGACCTGTCCTGGCCGTTCGCCATTACCCTGGCCTGGGTAGTGGGCGAATTCGGCCACCGCTGGACGGGCCTGCCGCGCATCAGTTTTTACGGCGTGATCGGCTTCGTCCTCGCGCAGACGCAGGTGGGCATCCTGCCGCAGACGGACGCCGGCCCCATGCTGGTGCTGGCCGACGTGGCCTTCGGCCTGATCCTGTTCGAGGTGGGCTACCGCATCAACCTGCGGTGGCTGAAGAACAACCCGTGGATCGCCGTCACGGGCTTGGTCGAGTCCCTGCTGACCTTTACCGTCGTCTACTTCATCGGCATCGAATTCGGCAGCACTTCGATGACGGCGCTGCTGCTTGCGTCGCTGGCCATGTCCACCTCGCCGGCCACCATCATGCGCGTCATCAACGAGGAACGCAGCTCGGGCCAGGTCACGGAACGCATCGTCCACCTCACGGCCTTGAATTGCGTGCTGGCCGTCTTCACGTTCAACATCATCGTCGGCTTCTGGATGTTCCAGAGCTCCACCGATTTGATCGAGGCGAGCAGCAGCAGCGCCGCCGTGCTGGCCGCCTCGGTGGCCGCCGGCACCGTCTTCGGCATTGTCGTGCCGGCCATGCTGCGCCGCCTGGGCAATATGGCGCAGGACGCCACCGTGGCGTTCGCGCTGTCGGTGATGCTACTCGTCGCCCTGACCTACACCACCAGCCTGTCGCCGCTGCTGGCCACGCTCACCTTCGGCCTGGTGGCGCGCCACCGCCGTGTCGCCTTCAGCCAGGCGCAGCGCAATTTCGGCGCCATGGGCGAGCTGCTGACGGTGCTGCTGTTCGTGTATGCCGCCTCGACCCTGGAATGGGCCAGCGTGACGGCCGGCGCGGGCCTGGCCCTGGCCGTCGTCGGCGGACGCTTGCTGACGAAGGTCGCCGGCGTGGCCGCGTTTTCGCACGTGAGCGGCATTTCCTGGCGCAAGGGCGTGCTGACGGGCGTGGCGCTGACGCCCGTTTCCGTCTTCATCATCCTGCTGCTCGAACACGCGCGCCAGCACGGCGTGAACTTCGGCGACGAATTGAACGCCCTGGCCGCCATCACCCTGGGCCTGGAACTGGTCGGCCCCGTGCTGGTGCAGCGCGTGCTGATGCTGGCCAAAGAAACCCATGAAATCAAGGAGCGCTAAATGCCGCTGGAACCCTTTGGCCAATCGGCCGCGCTGACCTTCGGCGTCGAACTCGAACTGCAACTGGTGAACCTGTCGGACTATGACTTGACGGCCGCCAGCCCCGACCTGCTGCATCTGCTGAATAAAAAGCCGTTCCCCGGCAACGTCACGCCGGAAATCACCGAGAGCATGATCGAGATTAACTCGAGCGTGCACACGCATCACGGCCCCCTGCTGGCGCAGTTGCAGGAAATCCGTGACACCTTGATCACGGCCGGCGACAAGCTCAATATCGGCATCGCGGGCGGCGGCACGCACCCGTTCCAGCAATGGTCGTCGCAAAAGATCTTTTCCAAGCCCCGCTTCCAGGAAATCTCGGAGCTGTACGGCTACCTGGCCAAGCAGTTCACCATCTTCGGCCAGCACGTGCACATCGGCTGCGCCTCGGGCGATGACGCCATGTTTTTGCTGCATTCGCTGAACCGCTACATCCCCCACTTCATCGCCCTGTCGGCTTCCTCGCCCTACGTGCAGGGGCGCGACACCCTGTTCGACTCGGCCCGCCTGAACTCCGTGTTCGCGTTTCCCATGAGCGGGCGCGCGCCGTTCACCCTGAGCTGGGACCAGTTCTCCAACGAGTATTTCGCCAAGATGGAGAACACGGGCATCATCAAGAGCATGAAGGATTTTTACTGGGATATCCGTCCCAAGCCGGAATTCGGCACCATCGAACTGCGCGTGTGCGACACGCCGCTGACGGTGGAGCGTGCCGCCGCGCTGGCCGCCTACCTGCAGGCCCTGTGCCGCTACCTGCTCGAACGCAAGGAGGTGCCGCCGGTCGAAGACGATTACCTCGTGTATAACTACAACCGCTTCCAGGCTTGCCGCTTCGGCCTCGATGGCGCCATCACGCATCCGAAAACCTACGAGACGATGTCGCTGCGCGAAGACATCATGACCACCCTGCGCAAGATGGAACCGCACGCCGAGGCGCTGGGCAGCACGCCGGCCCTGAAACACCTGTCGGACGTGGCCAAGCAATGGAGCGACGCGCAATATCTGCGCAAGCAGCACAGCTTGCAGGGCAGCGCCGAGGGCATGGTCGATTCGGCGATCCGCTGCTTCCGTGGCGAAGCGATGAACTACTAAGGACTAGCCCGTCCAACCCAACACCTGAACTTCCGGGGTCGGACCCTGCAGGGTCCGACCCCAGATCTTGCTTCTGGGGTTTAAACAACGCCAGCAACGCGCTAAAAAACCACACCCCACATTTACACCTTATCCCCCGCTTGCTACAATAGTTGAGAATGATTCCTATTAACTAAATTGATCTGGCTGGCCCGGTCACGCTTGCAAGGGGAATGCGATGCCGCTGGCAAAGCCGTTACAACGCCAGGACATCGCGACACTGTATGCCGACCACCACGGCTGGCTGCAGGGCTGGCTGCGCAAGAAACTGGGCAGCACGGCGTGCGCGGCCGATGTGGCGCAGGACACCTTCATGCGCCTGCTCGACCGCGAAGACGCCGTCGCCGCGCGCGAGCCGCGCGCCTTTCTCGCCACCGTCGCCCAGCGCGTGCTGTTCAACCATTACCGCCGCCAGAAACTGGAACAGGCTTATCTCGACGTGCTGGCGCAGCTGCCGCCCCTGCATGCGCCGTCGCCCGAGGATCGGGCGCTGCTGCTGGCCACCGTGTTTGAACTCGACCGCATGCTCGACGGCTTGCCGCCTCCCGTGAAACGGGCTTTTTTGCTACGCCAGCTCGACGAACTGCCGCAGGAAGACATCGCGCGCCAGCTCGGCATCTCGCTGGCCACCGTGAAACGCCATCTGCAGCGCGCCGGCAGCGCCACGCAGGCGTGGCAGCAGCTGCAAACGCAGCACGAACACCTGCCGTCCGCCGTGCACGCGACCCTGCTGCGCGCCTGCGTGCAAGCGAACGCGCCGCGCCGCCACGCCGTCAAGACCCTGGCACTGCTGCTGGCCTGCGGTGCCTCGCTGTATGCGTTCGAACGCCGCAGCCCATGGCGCGGCTGGATGGCCGACTACCGCACGGCCGTCAACCAGCGCCGCGTGGTGACCCTCGATGACGGCACGCAGCTCACACTCAATACCAATAGCGCAGTCAATATCGCTTACGACGGCGCACAGCGCCGCATCGAACTGCTGGCCGGTGAAATCTTCATCGCCACCGGCAAGGATGCGGTGCAGCGCCCCTTCTTCGTCGGTACGCCGCACGGCAGCCTGCAGGCGCTGGGCACGCGTTTCACCGTGCGCCTGCACGAGCAATACACCAGCGCCGGCGTGCTCGAAGGGGCCGTCGCCGTGCTGGCCGATGATGGCGCGCAGCGCCTGGTGCTGCGTCCCGGCGAAGGCGCCCATTTCGACGGCACGGGCGTGCACCGCCAGGCCCTGGCGCCGTATGGCGGCGCGTGGCTCAATGGCATGCTGGTGGCGCGCGACATGCGCCTGGCCGATTTCCTCGCCGAGCTGTCGCGCTACAGCGACCATCCATTGAGCTGCGCGCCCGCCATCGCCGGCCTGCGCGTCTCCGGCTCCTACCCGCTGGCCGATGTCGATGCCATCCTCGACGCCGTCGGCGCCAGCCTGCAGCTGCGGCGCCATACCGTCACGCGCTTCTGGGGCCATCAAGTCGTCAGGATAGAACTGGCGGCCCGCTGAAAAATATTTTCTGCAAAGTGAGCTGTTTCGCCGTGCTTGCGTGACCTGGAAGATAGGCAGTCTCCATCTTGCGCATCCACGAAAGGTTTTATTCCATGCACCACGCTTCGCGTTCCCTCCTTACCCGCACCGTCCTCGCCTGCGCCCTGTCGCAGATCGGCATGACCCTGGCCCTGCCGGCAGCGGCCCAGGCGCAAACCCGGCAAGTGCGCACCTACAGCATTCCCGCCGGTGCGCTGGGCGACGTGCTGACGCGCTTCGGCAGCGACAGCGCCATTTTATTGTCGTTCTCCAGCGATGCCACGCAAGGCTTGCGCAGCGCCGGCCTGCAAGGCAGCTATGGCGTGCACGATGGTTTCCGCGTGCTGCTGGCCGGCAGCGGCCTGCAAGCCGTGCCGCAGGCGAATGGCGGCTACCTGCTGCAGAAAATCCCCGCCAGCGCCGGCGCCCCTTCGGCGAACAGCCGCGGCGTGGCCGTCATGGGCGGCGTCACCGTGGTGGCGGCAGCCGAACGCAGCGCCGTCACCAGCGGCACGGGCAGCTATACGGGCGGCCCCGCCAGCGGCGCCACGGGCCTGGCCCTGACGCAGCGCGAAACGCCGCAATCGCTGACCATCGTCACGCGCCAGCAGATGGATGACCAGAACAGCAATGCCGTCTCCGACGTCATGAAGAACGTCAATGGCGTCAACGTGCAAAACTATGACAGCGACCGCTGGAGCTTCTGGGCGCGCGGCTTTGCCGTCACCAATTTCCAGTATGACGGCGTGTCGGCCATCTATGACGGCGTCTACGACTGGGGCACGACGAACAGCGACATGGCCATCTACGACCGCATCGAAGTGCTCAAGGGTGCAACGGGCTTGATGAGCGGCTCGGGCGACCCGTCGGCCACCGTCAACATGGTGCGCAAGCGCCCTACCGCAGCCTTCGAGGGCTCGGCCACCCTGGGCGCGGGATCCTGGGACAACTACCGCGGCGAAGCCGATGTTTCCGGCCCGCTCAACGACAGCCGCACGGTGCGCGGCCGCCTGGTGGGCGCCTACCAGGACAAGCATTCCCACCTGGACCGCTACACGCAGCAGAAGTCCATCGCCTACGGCATCATCGAAGCGGACCTGACACCCGTCACCCTGCTGACGGCCGGCTTCACGCACCAGGACTACAAGCCGCGCGGCTCGACCTGGACCGGTTTCCCCGTGCTGCTGGCCGACGGCTCGCGCACGGATTTCCCCACCTCGTGGAACCCGGCCACGGACTGGAGCCGCCGCGACATGCAGAACACCACGCTGTTCTCGTCGCTCGAACATACGTTCGCCAACGAGTGGAAACTGAAATTGAGCGCCAACCAGCTGCGCAGCAAGCATGACAGCGTGCTCGGTTCGGCCAGCGGCGGCAATCCCGATCCCGTCACGGGCGAAGGCGCCTACTTCTTCATGGGAAAATACAAGGGTAACCGCCGCCAGACCACCGTCAACGTCGACGCCAGCGGACCATTTACGGCCTTCGGCCGCCGCCACGAAGCGATGATCGGCTATTCCCACTCCAGCGCGAAGCAGGACGGTCCCGTCTACGAATCCGTCTACCCGCCGGTGGAAGGCAGCTACTTCGACTGGCGCGGCCAGTACGCGGAACCGGCGTTCACGCGCCTGGGCAACGACAACGACAAGACACGCCAGAGCGGCCTGTATGGCGCGCTGCGCCTGCGTCCCCTGGAGGCGCTGTCCGTCATCGTCGGCGCGCGCGTCAGCAACTACAAGCAGGACCAGGACCGTATCTTCTTCGACAGCGGCACAGCGCGCATCACCTCGCGTATCGACGAAAGCAATGTCATCACGCCGTATGCGGGCGTCGTGTATGACCTGGACAAAACCTATTCCCTCTTCGGCAGCTACACGAGCATCTTCGCGCCGCAAAGCAACCGCGACAGGAACCGCAACTTCCTCGCCCCCGTGCGCGGCAAGGGTTTCGAGGCGGGCGTGAAAGCCGAATTCCTGGAAGGTAAAGTCAACGCCAGCGCCTCGCTGTACCAGATCCGCCAGAGCAACGTGGCCAACTATGTGGGCGAGGTCAATGGCGAGGAAGCGTATGAAGGCATCGACGGCATCAGCAGCCGCGGCCTGGAAATGGAAGTGACCGGCGAAGTGCTGAACGATGTGAAACTGAGCGCCGGCTATACCTATACGCGTATCCGCGACAAGGATGGACAGGAAGTGTTTTCCACCATGCTGCAAACGACGCAGCCGCCGCACCTGCTGCGCGTGCAGGGGACATGGCGCCTGCCGGCCAGCCTGAATAAAATCACCGTGGGAGGTGGCGTCAACTGGCAAAGCGGCTTCTACGGCCATATCTGGAACCCGGCCGCCAATGACTATGCGCGCATTGAACAAGGCGGCTTTGCCCTGGTCAACCTGTTGGCCCGCTACGAAATCAGCAAGAACACAACGGCCAGCCTGAACGTGAACAACCTGACGGGTAAAAAGTACTTCACGGGCCTGGGCCTGTTCCAGACGGGCTTTTACGGCGAACCGCGCAATGTCATGCTGACCTTGCGCACGAAGTTTTAATCAGTTGCCGTACAGCGCCAGCGCCCAGGCTGGCGGACGCAGTTCCAGCGCCAGGGACAGGTAAGCGGGATCGAAGCGCGCCGCCAGCAAATACACATTGGCGGCGCCCTTCGGTTCCCAATTCCCCGTAAAGCCCTTTTCGCCGGCCGCCACGCGCTTGCGGTCGAAGGGCACGGCGCTTTTCGCGAATTCCTCGTGCGTCTTTCTACCCTGCGCATACGGTGACAGCCAGGCCAGCGCCTCGGCAAGGCGCTTCGCTTCCGGCGCGCCATACCAGTCGTCGCCATGCGCCTGCGCCATCAGGGCCGTCGTCAGCAGCGGCTCCAGGCTGTAGGTGGTGTAATGGAGGGCGTCGCGCTGCTCGAAGTCGAAGGGCACGCCGCCGGCGCCGATATTGCGCGGCACGTGCGCCAGGAAGCGCTCCTTCGCGCGCGCGATCAGCAAGGCGTCGCCCGTGACATACGCGGCGGCCGTGCCGATCTTGATGCGGTGGCTGTGCCAGTTATTGCGCGCCGTGGACGGGCCGCCCACCTTGATGGGGTCATTCAGATACCCGTTCGCCAGGGTGCGGCAAAACGCCTGCACCTGTTCGCGTTCGACGCCGTTCAAGCGTTCCTGCACCAGGTCAAATCCCATCAGCAAGCTGGCCAGCTCCGTCTCGTCGACGGGACTGAACGAAGGCTGATAACTGCCGCTCCAGGCCAGCAGCAGCTGGCGCGCCGCCTCGAAATGCGCCATCTCGCCAGACAGCCGCCAGGCCAGGGCCTGCAAACGCGCCTGGCGCCAGTCTTCCTGCGCCTGCTGGCTGGTCTCGCGCCCGCCCTCGCCCTTCAGCAAGCCGCCCGTGCGCACTTCGGCCATCAGATGCACGGGCCGCGCCGCATCCTTGCGCGCCGCCTTGAGCACCTGTTCCGCGATGGCCGGCGCCACCTTCGCCTTGAGCATGCGCGCCCGCGCGGCGGAGGTCAACGCAAACGGCAGCGGGCCGTCATGCGGACGCGGCGCCGCGCGCAAGCCCGCCAGGGGCAGCGCCAGCAGGCCGGCCAGTACCATGCGCCGGCGCATCAGGTGCTTACTCAAAACCGCGTCTCCCGCGCCGCGCGCAAGAAATTATCGAGGATAGGCGTGCAATCGAGCAGCTCGACGCCGCCCGCCGAATGGAATTCCGGGTGCCACTGCAAGCCCATGACGAAACGCGCCCGCTGGTAGCGGATGGCTTCGACGATGTTGTCCCCTTGCGAATACGCTTCCACGGTGACGTCGCGCCCCAGGTCCTTGACCGACTGGTGGTGGATAGAATTGACGAGCGCCTCCCCCGCCTTCGGGAACATGCCGGCCAGCGACGAGCCTTTCGGGAAGACGATGGTGTGGCGGTGCCGGTCATACAGGTCGTTGACGTGCGAGGTGGCGCCTTCCACGTCCGAAGCGATGTCCTGGTACAGGGTGCCGCCAAAACCCACGTTGATCAGTTGGCAGCCGCGGCAAATTCCCAGCACGGGTTTGCCCGCGTCGACGAATTCGTGCAGCAGTTCCAGTTCGTACAGGTCGCGCGCGCGGTCGCCGTTCCATTCCGGCCGCGTGGCCGCCTCGGAATACGTCTGCGGCGAGACGTCGGCGCCGCCCTGCAGCACCAGGCCGTCCAGGTGGCGTGCATAGTGGCGCAGGGTGATGTTACTCGGGTGTAGCTGGCCGTTGGTATTGACGGTCGGGATCATAAACACCAGCACGTCGCGCGACATGACCCACTGCGCGATCGACTCTTCCAGGTATTGCAGGTTCTTGCTGCGCAGCCCAGTGGCGCCCGGCTCGGGGTGGAAAATGCGCGCCGAGATGCCGATGCGCAGGGTGCGCCGCATGAAATCGCGGCTGGCCTTGTCGCGCATGGAGCGGTAGCGCGACGAGATCACCCGCCAGGCCAGCGCCAGCGGCGTGTCGTTATCCTTCAGGTAGCGGGGGGCGGCGTCGCGCGCGCGGTGCTCGTCATCGGGTGCCCGGCGGCCGACCCGGTCGGGCCGCGCCGGTGCTGGCTCTGGCGGCGCTGGGTCGGTGGACGGGGGCTGCTGGGGATCTTTTTCGTCTGACATGGCGGGGCTGACTGAAAGCGGAGAACGGTTTCAATATAAACCCCTGCCTTCAAAAGCACGATTCAATTTTGTAACAAAAGCATACCTGCGGGGCATCCACGCAACACGCCGGCGGCAAACGCATACGCCCCGTTTACGCCGGCGGCCCCGCTTTTTAGAGAATCTTTACGCCCCCGCTGCTAATCTTGAACGTACCTCAACCACCGCTGCAAAGCCACCATGGAACCCCATTCACGCCTGTCCGCACATCAAGCCCTGCCCCACCGCCACCCGCGCCTGCCCACTTTCCTCATGCATATCACGGTCGACAAAGCCTGCCTGGCCGAGCTGCGCCACCTGGTCGTCAGGACGTGCGGCGGCATGCTGTCGTTCATGCGCGTCGAGGCGGTCGACCACGCCGAGCGCATGAAAGTCTGGCTGTGCGTGACGGAACCGGCCCTGCGCCTGACGATGGACGCCGTCATGCGCCTGCTGCCGGCGGCGGAATTTGGCCGCATCAGCCAGGGGAAATCGCTATGAACCAGTATTCGTGCGAGCAGGCGATGTCCTCGATGCGCATCACCACGCACTTCCAGGGCATCTGGGTGCCGATGGTCACGCCCTTCCGGGATGACGACGGCGACATCGACTTCGACGCGGCCCAGCAGCTCGCGTGCGAGCTGGCCGCCAGCGGCATCGACGGCCTCGTGGTGTGCGGCACCACGGGCGAAGCGGCCATGCTGAGCGCCGCCGAACAGACCATGCTGTTAGACAGCGTGCTCGAAGCCGTCGGTCCACGCTTCCCCGTCGTGATGGGAATAGGCGGCAGCGATACGCGCAATGTCGTCGCCACGGTTCAGCGCTACAACGACCATCCGCTGGCCGGTCTGCTGGTCTCCGCCCCCGCCTATGTGCGCCCGTCGCAGGAGGGCATCGTGCGCCACTTCCAGGCCATCGCCGGCGTCACCGACCAGTCCATCGTGCTGTACAACGTGCCGGCCCGCACCGGCGTCAATATCGAACCGCAGACGGCCGCCCTGCTGGCGCGCGACTCGCACTTCGTCGCCATCAAGGAAGCGGGCGGCAAGCTGCAGCAGCTGGGCGAACTGCTGCTCGACACGCGCCTGGACGTGCTGTGCGGCGACGATGCCCTGCTGCTGGCCAGCCTGTCCATGGGCGGCCACGGCGCCATGTCGGCCGCCGCCCAGGTGCGCCCCGACCTGTATGCGCAGCTGTACCACCTCGTCAGGCAGGGCCGCCACGGCGCCGCCGGCGCCCTGTTCAAGACCATGCTGCCCGTCATCCGCCTGCTGTTTGCCGAACCGAATCCCGCTCCCGTCAAAGCAGCGCTGGCCATACAGGGCAAGGTGCGCAACGCCTTGCGCCTGCCGATGACGCCGATGTCGGCCGCCGGCCAGGCCGCCCTGGCCGCGGCACTCGAGCCCCTGCTGGAACTGCCCGTATGGACGGCCAGCGACAGGGATGCGCCGCGCGAAGGCTGCCTGCTGCAGCTGGTTTCCCCTGCCAACATCATGCCAGCCGTGCGCCAAGATGATCATCGCCATCACGGATGAACGCGGAGGGATGGAGAAATCCATCCTGGCCGGGCGGCTGGCCGCGTCGCGCGCGCTGGCCGGGCGCAAGGTATTGCTGCTCGACGCCGATCCGCGCCAGGGCGCCATGGCGCAGGCGAGGAATATGCACGACGGCGCCATGCACGGCAGCCTGACGCGGCCGCGCCTGATGGCGCGCGCCATCAGCGCCAAGGGTTTGCAGCCGGAGCTGGAACACCTGGTGCACTGCTACCACGACATCGTCATCGACAGCGAAGGCCGCGACTCCATGGGCAGCCGTTCGGCCCTGGCCGCCGCGCGCGTACTGGTGGTGCCGCTCGACGGTGTCGTCAACGCCGCCGCGCAATCGGGCCTGGCGCGCCGCATCGCACATGCGCGCAGCATCAATCCGGGCCTGCGCGTGCTGCTGGCAACGGACACGCAAGCGGCGCCCGCCCATGCCCTGGCCGCGCAGATCCCGGCCGCCCGCGTGGTCAGCCTGGGGCAGTTGTACTGCGCCGTTTTCAACCTGCCCGCCTAGAGCACCTAACATAAGCTACTGCGCGTCGCGATTTGCGGCCTCCGATGCTCACTGTGCATTTGCACAGCTGCGCGTCTCAGGCCAACGGGGGCGCCGAGCCTCACTGCCGCTCGCTACGGTTCTGTTAGGCGCTCTTAAGCACGCAAAAAAAGGCGGCGCATGCGCCGCCTCTCTTCTCTGTCAATTAAAACGTCTTGCTGACCGTCAGCTGCAGCGCCGTCTTGCCCATGAATTTGCCATTCACGGGCGAGGCATAGGCCGATTTGCCCGCGTTCGTACCGATCACGGCCAGCGCGCCCGAAACAATGCCGAAGTCGCGCGTGACGCCCACTTTCCAGTCCGTGTAGCTCGATGCATCATTGTTCTTGACCTTCTGGTGGCCCGCGTGCAGGTTGCCGGTCCAGCCGTTCGTCAGGTCGATATTCGCGCCGATGTCCAGGTAGCCGCTGTTCTTGCTGTTGACGATGCCGAACAGGTTCGAAACGGCGTGCGAATACTTGATATAGGCGGGGCCATACGACAGCTGGCCGTAGACTTCCTGCGTGTCCGCGTCGGCCAGGCCGGCGACGTGCTTCAAGCCGTTGTCCGCATACACATAGGCGAGCACGCCCACGTCATAGCCAACATCGCTGCCCAACTGGCCGCGCTTGCCCGCATACAGGTCCACTTCCACGTCGCCGCTGCCGCCCGCGTCCTTGGTCCACTTGATGGTGGAGGCCCAGGCGCCCGCGTACAGGCCAGTGGGGTTGTTGACATAGTCGACGCCGCCCTGCAGCGCCGGTTTCAAGCGCGTCTGCGAGATGCCGCGGTAACGGTAGTCGGATACGCCGGCCACGTTGAAGCTCACTTCATTATCGGGCTTGGCCTCGTCCGCGTGGGCCAGGCTGCCCGTCAAGGCTGTGGCGACGGCAAGTGCAAGTAGCATTTTGTTCATGGTTGTTCTTCTTCATCGGTGGTATGGGCCTTTGCCAACATGGCGCAGCTGGCCCGCCGCTGCAAAAAATCGCTGCAAAAATTTTAAGTAAAGCGTCCCCCTGGCGCGCGCGGCGCCTGTTTTCAAACAGGGGATATAAAGTTGGCTAGAGCGGCAGCAGCAGCCGGTAGCCGACGGCCGTTTCCGTCAGCAGGTACTGCGGCTGGGCCGGATCGGCTTCCAGCTTCTGGCGCAGATGGCCCATGTAGATACGCAGGTAGTGGCCGTTTTCGCTGTTCGACGGCCCCCACACTTCACGCAGCAGCTGCGGATTGGTGACCACCCTGCCCGCGTTCTTCACGAGCACGGACAGCAAGCGGAATTCCGTCGGCGTCATGTGCACCAGTTGCTTGTTGCGCGTCACCAGCCGATCCTTCAGGTCGACGCGCACGTCGCCGAACTGCACCACGCCATCGTCGCTGGCGGCGGGCTGGCGCTGGCGGCGCAAGGTGGCGCGCACGCGGGCCAGCAATTCGCCCACGCCGAACGGCTTGGTCAAGTAGTCATCGGCGCCCGCGTCGAGCGCGCGGATCTTGTCCTGCTCGTCGACCCGCGCCGACAGCACGATGATGGGCACGGCCGACCATTTGCGGATGTCGGCGATGAAATCGATGCCGTCACCATCGGGCAGTCCCAGGTCCAGCACGATCAGGTCGGGCCGGCGCGTGCCCGCATCGATCAAGCCCCGCTGCATGGTGGCGGACTCGAAAATCTGCCAGCCCTCGTCTTCCAGCGCGGCGCGCACGAAGCGGCGGATTTGCGGCTCATCCTCGACCAGCAAGGCGGTGGCGGAAGGTTCGTTCATATTGGTTTTCCTGTTTCATGATCGTTGGCGTCATCGAGCTCGAGCTCGAGCTCCGGCGGCGCCGGCGGCGTGCCCAGCGGCAGGCTGAAGACGATGGCGGCACCCTGTCCCGGCACATGCGGCTGCGCGTGGATGGTACCGCCGTGGGCTTCGACGATGGCGCGGCAAATGGCCAGCCCCAGGCCGACACCCGGCTTGTTCGATTCGCGCTCGCCTCGCGTAAATTTTTCAAAGATGGCTTCTTCGCGGCCCGGCGGCAAGCCCGGGCCATCGTCCAGCACCGTCACCTGCAGGAACTGGCCGTGCACCCCGGCCGCGACCGTGATGGTGCTGCCGGGCGGCGTGTACTTGGCCGCGTTTTCCAGCAGGTTGCACAGCACGCGTTCGACCAGCACGGCGTCGTAGCGCACCAGCGGCAAGTCCGGCGCCAGCTGCGTCTGCACGGCATGCTGCTGCAATTGCGGACAGCTGGCGCGCAGCGCGCTGCCCACCACTTCTTCCAGCGCCTGCCATTGCAGGTTCAGCCGCACCTGGCCGCTCTCGATGCGCGCCATGTCCAGCAAGTTCGCCACCAGGGCGCTCATGCGCACGGTTTCGGACTGCAGCGAGCGCGCCATGTCCAGCTGCGCGGGCGACAGCGCGGGCCGGGACAAGGCCAGCGATTCTGCCAGGCCCACCAGCGACGTCAACGGCGTGCGCAAATCGTGCGACAAGGCCGCCAGCAGCGAATTGCGCAGCCGCTCGGACTCCATCTGCAGCAGCGCGCCCTGGGCCACGTCGATGTAGTGCACGCGCTCGAGGGCGATGGCCGCCAGAGCGGCAAAGGTATCGAGGTGCTGGCGCTGTTCCGGCACCAGCAGCCAGCGTCCGCGCTGCGCGCCCTCGAGCGGCAGCAGCGCCAGCACGCCGCGCGTGCGCATCGGCGCGATCAGCGGCAGATAGAAAATGGGCGACGCCGGCAAGGTGTCGGTGCCCGTTCCCGCCGCCTGCGCATGGTCGAAGGCCCACTGGGCGATGCCGATATCGAGCGCCTCGCCGCCGTTAGGGACTTGCAAGCTGCCTTCGTCATCGGGCAACAGCAAGGTGGCGCGCGCGCGGAAAGCCCGCTCGATGGCGCTTTTCGTGATGTCGAAAATCTGCTCCGTCTGCAGCACGCCGGACAGCTCGCGCGAAAATTCGTACAGGGCGCGGGCGCGCGCCTCGCGGTGCGAAGCCACGCGGGCCTGGAAGCGCAGGCCGGCCGTCAGGTGGCCCGTGATCAGGCCCACGGCCAGCATCACGCCAAACGTGATCACATACTGGAAATCGCCCACGGCAAACGAGAAACGGGGCGGCACGAAGATGAAATCGAAGCTGGCCACGCCCACCAGGCTGGCCAGCGCCGCAGGCCCGCGCCCCAGGCGCACGGCCACCAGCACCACCGTCAGCAGGGACAGCATGGCGATATTGGCCAGGTCCAGGTACGGTTGCAATGGAACCGAGGCGAGGGCCGTGGCCAGGCTGACGCCGGCGGCCACGATGTAGCGCCAATGGCGCGAGGACCGGCGCGGCGCTTCCGCATCGTCGCAGCTTGCGCGCCGGGGCGCCGCATCGGCTGGCGGCAAGCCCACTTCGATCAGATCGATATCGGGTGCCAGGCTGGCCATGCGCGCGGCCGGCGGCGCCTGCCGCAGGCGCGCCAGCGCATTGGCGCGGCCGCGGCCCACGATGACTTTCGAGATATTCGCGCTGCGCGCATACTCGACCACGGCGCCGGCGATGTCGGCGGACGGCACAATGGCCGTGCGCGCGCCCAGGTCCTGCGCCAGTTTCAGGGTTTTCAAAATACGCTCGCGCTGGCCCGCCGGCAGGCGCTGCAAACGCGGCGTTTCCACGTACAGCGCATGCCATTCCGCATTCAGCTGGCTTGCCAGTCGCGCCGTGCTGCGGATTACGTGTTCGCCCCCCGCGTGCGGTCCCACGCAGGCCAGCAGCGCGGCGCCCGTCTTCCATACGGGGTTGATCGATTTCTCGACGCGGTAGGCCTGCACGTCGTCCTGCACCCGGTCCGCCGTGCGGCGCAAGGCCAGTTCGCGCAGGGCGATCAGATTGCCCTTGCGGAAAAAATGCTGCGACGCCCGCTCGGCCTGCAACGGCTGATACACCTTGCCCTGCTTCAGGCGGCGCAGCAGTTCATCGGCGGGGATATCGACGAGCACCACTTCGTCGGCGCGGTCGAACACCGTGTCGGGCAGGGTTTCGGCCACGCGCACGCCCGTGATCCCCCCCACCACGTCATTGAGGCTTTCCAGGTGCTGCACGTTGACGGTCGACAGCACGTCGATGCCGGCGGCCAGCAATTCCTCGACATCCTGCCAGCGCTTCGGATGGCGCGATCCGGCCACGTTCGAGTGGGCCAGTTCATCCATCAGTATCAAAGACGGCGCGCGGCGCAGCGCTTCGTCGAGGTCGAACTCGTACAAGGTCTTGCCCCGGTACTCGATGGCCTTCAGGGGCAGCACGGGCAGCCCGTCAAGCTGGGCCGCCGTATCCTGGCGCCCATGCGTCTCCACCACGCCCACCAGCAAGTCCTGGCCATCGGCCAGCAATTTGCGCGCGGCCGCCAGCATCGCATAGGTCTTGCCGACGCCAGCCGAGGCGCCAAAATAGATGCGCAGCCGGCCGCGCGCGGCTTTCTTTTCCTGCGCCTGCACTTGCGCCAGCAGGGCATCAGGGTCGGGGCGTTGGCTGTCGTTGGGGAGCATGTTGTATTTTAATCTTCTTGCGTAATGCTATCTTGTTATTTTGCCGTGGCGTCAAGCGGCGACGTAAGCACGTAGGTCGGATTAGCGCTTGCGCGTAATCCGACGACATTGTTGGCCTGGCTGGTGGTGGTGTCGGCTTACGCTGCGCCAAGCCGACCTACGCCGACCTACGCATCTTCGCCAGCTTACTTCGCCATCGCATCGAGCGCCAGGTTCAGTTCCAGCACATTCACGCGCGGTTCACCGAAAAAGCCGATATACGCGGTTTTCTGCACCTTGGCGATGGCGTTTTCCACCTGCGCCAGCGGCATGGCGCGCACGCGGGCCACGCGCGGCGCCTGGTACAGGGCGCCGGCCAGGCTGATTTCCGGATCCAGACCGCTGCCCGACGCCGTTACCAGGTCGACGGGAATGGCGCGCGTGTTGCCGGGATCCGCTTCCTTCAGGGCGGCGATGCGCGCCTTGACGGCGTCCGCCAGGGCCGGATTGGTCGGCCCCTGGTTCGAGCCGCCCGAACCGGCGCCGTTATTGGCCATCGGCGCGGTGGCCGATGGACGGCCCCAGAAATACTTGGGCGAGGTGAAGGACTGGCCGATCAGGGTCGAGCCGACGGGTTTTCCGCCACGTTCGACGATGCTGCCGTTGACTTCATCGCTGAAAGCCAGCTGGCCGATGCCGGCCGTGGCGAATGGATAGACGACGCCGCAGATCACTGTCAGCGCGGCAAACAGGACCAGGGCGGGACGTACGATGGTGCTCATGATGGTTCCTTTAGACTAAATTGAGTGCGGACAGCAGCATGTCGATCAGCTTGATGCCGATGAAGGGCAGGACGATGCCGCCCAAGCCGTAGATCAGCAGATTGCGGCGCAACAGGCTGGCAGCGCCGATGGCCCGGTATTGCACGCCTTTGAGCGCCAGCGGAATCAGCACGACGATGATCAGGGCATTGAAGATCACGGCCGACATGATGGCCGACGCGGGGCTGGCCAGGTGCATGATGTCCAGCGCCTTCAGCTGTGGATAGGTGCCCACGAAGGCGGCCGGGATGATGGCGAAGTACTTGGCGATGTCGTTCGAAATCGAGAACGTCGTCAGCGAGCCGCGCGTCATCAGCATCTGCTTGCCGATTTCAACGATTTCCAGCAGCTTGGTCGGATTCGAGTCCAGGTCGACCATATTGCCCGCCTCTTTCGCCGCCTGCGTGCCCGAATTCATGGCCACGGCCACGTCGGCCTGCGCCAGCGCTGGCGCATCGTTGGTGCCGTCGCCCGTCATCGCCACCAGGCGGCCTTCGGACTGGTAGCTGCGGATCAGTTTGAGCTTGTCTTCCGGCGTCGCTTCGGCGAGGAAATCGTCCACGCCCGCCTCGGCCGCAATCGCGGCAGCCGTCAGCTTGTTGTCGCCCGTGATCATGACGGTCTTGATACCCATGCGGCGCAATTCCGCGAAGCGCTCCTTGATGCCGCCCTTGACGATATCCTTGAGTTCCACGGCGCCCATGACCTTGCCATCGTCGACCACCACCAGCGGCGTGCTGCCGCGGCGCGCGATGTCGTCGACGGCACGCGCCACTTCATCGGGATACGGCTGGCCCAGCGCTTCCACATACTTTTTCATGGAATCGGCCGCGCCCTTGCGCAACTGGCGCACCTGCTGTTCGCCCGCGATATCGACGCCGCTCATGCGCGTTTGCGCCGTGAACGGTACGAAGGTTGCGTGCAGGCTGGCCATCTCGCGTTCGCGGATATTGAACTTCTGCTTGGCCAGCACGACGATGCTGCGCCCTTCCGGCGTTTCATCGGCCAGCGAGGCCAGTTGCGCCGCGTCGGCCAGTTGCTGCTCCGTCACGCCGGGCGCAGGCACGAAGCTCGACGCCTGGCGGTTGCCCAGGGTGATGGTGCCCGTTTTATCGAGCAGCAGCACGTCCACGTCGCCGGCCGCTTCCACGGCGCGGCCCGACGTGGCGATCACATTGGCCTGCATCATGCGGCTCATGCCGGCCACGCCGATGGCGGACAGCAAACCGCCGATGGTGGTCGGAATCAGGCACACGAGCAGCGCGATCAGCACCGTGATCGTCACGGGCGTGCCAGTGCCAGCCGCCGCCACGGAAAACAGCGAGTATGGCAACAGGGTCACGGTGACGATCAGGAAGACAATCGACAGGGCCACGAGCAGAATCGTCAGGGCGATCTCGTTCGGCGTCTTCTGGCGCTTGGCTCCTTCGACCATGGCGATCATGCGGTCGATGAAGGCTTCACCGGGGTTGACGGAAACGCGCACCAGCAGCCAGTCCGACAGCACGCGGGTGCCGCCCGTCACGGCGGAAAAGTCGCCGCCCGACTCGCGGATGACGGGCGCCGATTCGCCCGTGATGGCGCTTTCATCGACGGAAGCCACGCCGGCCGTCACTTCGCCGTCGGCGGGAATCACGTCACCGGCTTCGACCAGCACCGTCATGCCCTTGCGCAGGTCGGTGGCCGGCGTGGGCAGCCAGGAGGTGCCGTATTTCGGCGTTTGCATTTTCTTTGCCATCACCGTCTGCTTGAGGGCGCGCAGCGAGGCCGCCTGCGCCTTGCTGCGGCCTTCGGCCAGCGCTTCGGCGAAGTTCGCGAACAGCACGGTAAACCACAGCCACACGGCGACGGCGACGATGAAGCCGAATGGCGCTTCACCCTGGCCGCCGCTGATCCCGGCCTGGATGGCCAGCAGGGTCGTGATGATGCTGCCCACGTAGACGACGAACATCACGGGGCTGCGCCACTGCGTGCGCGGGTCGAGTTTTTTGAACGCATCGACGACGGCGGGGCCGATCAGTGCGGAATCGAACAAAGTCAGGCTTGTGCGTGACATGGTAGCCTCTTATTTGATGAAAAGTTGCAGGTGTTCGACGATCGGGCCCAGGGCCAGCGCGGGAACGTAATTCAATACACCGACGAGCACGACAACGCCGATCAGCAGGCCGATGAACATGGGGCCGTGCGTGGGCATGGTGCCGGCATTGGCCGACAGGCGCTGCTTGCCTGCCAGCGAACCGGCCACCGCCAGCACGGGCACGATCACGCCGAAGCGGCCAAACCACATGGCGATCGCCAGCATCACGTTGTAGAACGGCGTGTTGGCGGACAGGCCGGCAAACGCGCTGCCGTTGTTGTTGGCGGCCGATGTGAACGCGTACAGGATTTCGGAAAAACCATGCGCGCCCGGGTTGGCCACGCCGATCTTGCCCGGTTCGACCATCACGGCGATCGCCGTGCCCGTCAGCACCAGGGCTGGCGTGATCAGGATGGCCAGCGAGACCATCTTCATTTCATAGGCCTGGATTTTCTTGCCCAGGTATTCAGGCGTGCGGCCTATCATCAGGCCGGCGATGAAGACGGCCAGGATGGCGAACATCAGCATGCCGTACAGACCCGTGCCCACGCCGCCGAAAATCACTTCGCCGAACTGCATCAGCAGCAGCGGCACCATCCCGCCCAAAGGCATGTAGGAGTCGTGCATGGAGTTGACGGCGCCGCACGATGCGGCCGTCGTCACCGCCGCGAACAGGGTCGAGGAGCTGATGCCGAAGCGCGTTTCCTTGCCTTCCATATTGCCGCCCGATTGCAGGCTGCTGGCCTGCTGGTCCACGCCCAGCGCTTGCAAGGATGGATTGGCTTGCTGCTCGGCGCTCATCACGCCGGCCGTCATGAGGACGAAGATCACAGTCATGGCGGCCAGCACTGCCCAGCCCTGGCGCAGGTCGCCCACCATGCGGCCGAAGGTGAAGCACAGGCCGGCGGGAATGATGAAGATGGCCAGCATCTGCAGGAAGTTCGACAGGACGGTCGGGTTTTCATACGGGTGCGAGGAATTGGCGTTGAAGAAGCCGCCGCCATTCGTGCCCAGCAGCTTGATCGATTCCTGCGACGCGACGGGGCCCATTGCGATCGTCTGCGTCGCCGCCACTTGCGCTTCCATCACGGGCTTGCCGGCCGCATCCAGCACGGGCTGGCCGTCGGCTGTCACCTTCGGCGTTTCATACGCCACGTGATCGAGCAGGGTCACTTCCTTGTAGGCGGAAAAATTCTGGATCATGCCTTCGCCCATGAAGACGACGGACAGGGCCAGCGACAGCGGCAGCAGGATGTACAGGGTCGAGCGCACGAGGTCGACCCAGAAATTGCCGATCGATTTGCCCGAGCGCGAGGCGAAGCCGCGCACCAGCGCGAAGATCACGGCGATGCCGGTGGCAGCCGAAAAGAAGTTCTGGCATGCCATGCCCAACATCTGGGTCAGGTAGCTCATGGTCTGTTCGCCGCCGTAGCCCTGCCAGTTGGTATTGGCGACGAAGCTGACGGTGGTATTGAACGAGGAATCGGGGCTGACGGCGCCCAGGCCCTGTGGATTCAACGGCAAGAAGCCCTGCAGGCGCTGCAGGCCGTAGACGAAGACGGCGCCCACGGTATTGAAGACGATCAGGGCGATGGCATAGCTTTTCCAGCCCATGGCCTTGTCGGCGGGCAGGCCGGACCAGCGGTACAGCAGGTTTTCCAGCTTTTGCAGCCAGCCCAGGCCGCGCACGGGCGCATCGCCGGCCACCTTGGCCATGTACAGGCCCAGCGGATAGCAGGCGGCCAGCAGCACGGCCAGGAAAGCCACCAATAACAGTATCGATTGCGTCGTCATCACAGTTCCTCCGCCTTCAGCAGCGCCACCAGCAGGTACACGAGCAAACCAGCCGAGACGATGGCGCCCAGCACATAAAACGCGTTCATTTGACGCTCCCTAATTTGTCGCAGGCGACGGCGAAGCCGGCCGCCAGGACGAAAAACACGGCAATCAAGCCGAGATACACGAGATCCATTCCCACCCTCATTCAGGTTTGTTTTGATAGTGAGCAGATTAGCCAAAAGGGTCTAAAAAATTCGTAAAGACTGGGGAGGTGCATGTAAACAAGATGTAAAAACGGGGGCTTTACCGCATAAAATCCAGCACAATTGGCGCAAAACCACGCCTGAGGCGCACTGTTGTTGCCCTGGAGTAGCGCTATTGCTCGCGGGACAAGATAGAATGCGCGAGCGTCCGCACAAGGACGCCTGGCCTGCCGCACTGCCCTCCCCCAGTGACGCTGGACGGGATATACTGTATATTCATACAGTTATCGCCGCCGCTGTCATTGCGCCCGCAGTGCCCTGGCCTGGCGTTCCAACCACTGTCTTTACTTAGCTTGAACACGTATGGCCACTAAAAAACCAGCATCCGACTACAGCGAATCATCCATCCGTGTCCTGAAGGGACTGGAACCCGTCAAGCAGCGCCCGGGGATGTACACCCGCACTGAAAATCCGCTGCACATCATTCAGGAAGTGATCGACAATGCCTCCGATGAGGCGCTGGGCGGTCATTGCACGCACATCGCCGTCACGCAAAACACGGATGGCAGCATCACCGTGGAAGACAATGGCCGCGGCATTCCCGTCGGCCTGCACCCGGAAGAAGGCGTGCCGACCGTGGAAATCGTGTTTACAAGGCTGCACGCGGGCGGCAAGTTCGACAAGGGTTCGGGCGGCGCCTACGCGTTCTCGGGCGGCTTGCACGGTGTCGGCGTGTCCGTCACCAATGCGCTGTCGACGCGCCTGGAGATCACCGTCTGGCGCAAGGAAAGCGACGGCAACGGCTTGCACCACATGGTGTTTGCGAATGGCGACGTGATCGAGCCATTGAATTCCCGCCCCGCCCCGCGCGACGGCAAGAAGTCGGGCACGCGCGTCACGGCCTGGCCCGATGCAAAATACTTTGATTCGCCGAACATCTCGCAAACGGAGCTGCAACGCCTGCTGCGCTCGAAAGCCGTGCTGCTGCCGGGCGTCACCGTCACCCTCACCAACGCGAAAACGGGCGACACGCAGACGTGGCAGTACGCGGAAGGCTTGCGCGGCTACCTGACCGAAACGCTGGCGCAGGTATCGAATGGCGAAACCCTGATTCCCCTGTTCGAGGGCGCGCAGTACGCGGGCCCGGATTCGGAAGGCTTTGCCGAAGGCGAAGGCGCGGCCTGGGTGGTGGCGTGGACGGAAGAAGGCGCCATCGTGCGTGAATCGTACGTCAATCTGATCCCCACCTCGAATGGCGGCACGCACGAATCGGGCTTGCGCGACGGCCTGTTCGGCGCCGTGAAAAACTTCGTCGAAATGCACTCGCTGCTGCCGAAAGGCGTGAAGCTGCTGCCGGAAGACGTGTTCGCGCGCGCTTCGTTCGTGCTGTCGGCCAAGGTGCTGGACCCGCAATTCCAGGGCCAGATCAAGGAACGCCTGAACTCGCGCGACGCCGTGCGCCTCGTGTCGACCTTCACCAAGCCGCCGCTGGAACTGTGGCTGAACCAGCACGTCGACTACGGCAAGAAGCTGGCCGAACTCGTGATCAAACAGGCGCAGTCGCGCCAGCGTTCGCTGCAAAAAGTGGAAAAGAAAAAATCGTCGGGCGTCGCCGTCCTGCCCGGGAAGCTGACCGACTGCGAATCGTCGGACATCGCGCGCAATGAACTGTTCCTCGTCGAGGGTGACTCGGCGGGCGGTTCGGCCAAAATGGGCCGCGACAAGGAATTCCAGGCGATTCTGCCCCTGCGCGGCAAGGTCTTGAACTCGTGGGAGACGGACCGCGACCGCCTGTTCGCCAATAACGAAATCCACGATATCGCCGTGGCCATCGGCGTCGATCCGCACAGCGTGGGCGATACACCCGACCTGTCCGGCCTGCGCTACGGCAAGATCTGCATCCTGTCCGATGCGGACGTGGATGGCTCGCACATCCAGGTATTGCTGCTGACCTTGTTCTTCAAGCACTTCCCGGTCCTGATCAACAAGGGCCACATCTGCATCGCCCGCCCGCCTTTGTACCGGGTCGATGCGCCCGCGCGCGGCAAGAAGCCGATCCAGAAAATCTACGCGCTCGACGACGGCGAGCTGGTGGCCATCGAAGACAAGCTGCGCAAGGAAGGCGTGAAACAGGGCGCCTGGTCGATCTCGCGCTTCAAGGGCCTGGGCGAGATGAACGCCGAGCAGCTGTGGGAAACGACGATGAACCCGGACACGCGCCGTTTGCTGCCCGTGACCTTGGGTGAAGTCGATCACATGGCTTCGGCCTTGCGCTTCAATATGTTGATGGGCAAGGGCGAAGCGGCCGGACGCCGCGCCTGGATCGAAGAACACGGCAATGAGGCGGAGGCGGATATCTGATGATCATCGGCATCGACCTGGGCACCACCAACAGCCTGGTCGCCATCTGGCGCGACGGCAAGGCTTCCATCATCCCGAATGCGCTCGGTGAACACCTGACGCCATCATGCGTGAGCATCGATGACGACGGCACTGTGCTCGTGGGCCGCGCGGCGCGCGAGCGCCTGCAGACGCACCCGCAGCTGACGGCGGCCGTCTTCAAGCGCTACATGGGCAGTGAAAAGAAGATCGCCCTCGGCACGCAGCAATTCCGCCCGGAAGAACTGTCGTCGATGGTGCTGCGCGCGCTGAAGGAAGATGCCGAAGCCTTCCTAGGCCACAAAGTCGAGGAAGCCATCATCACCGTGCCCGCGTATTTCAGCGATGCGCAGCGCAAGGCCACGCGCATCGCGGGCCAGCTCGCGGGCTTGCGCGTGGAACGCCTGCTCAACGAGCCGACGGCCGCCGCGCTGGCCTATGGCATCCGCGACAAGGAACAGGAAAGCAAATTCCTCGTCTTCGACCTGGGCGGCGGCACGTTCGACGTGTCGATCCTCGAGCTGTTCGAAGGCGTGATGGAAGTGCGCGCCTCGGCCGGCGACAATTTCCTCGGCGGTGAAGACTTCGTCACCGTGCTGGTCGACGCCTTCCTCGAAGGCAGCGGCCTGCGCGACGCCGTCGGCAGCCGCCTGCTCGACCCGCGCCAGCAACAGCTGCTGCGCGATGAGGCCGAGCGCGTCAAGCGTTTGCTGTCGGAGCAGCCGTCCGTGCGCATGGCCACGCGCTACCAGGACAAAGAATACAGCTGGGAGATCGGCGAAGACAAGCTGGCGCAATTGTGCGAGCCCCTGCTGGCCCGCCTGCGCCTGCCAGTGGAACGGGCGCTGCGCGACGCCACCATCCGCGCCGCGGAATTGAATGAAGTGGTGCTGGCTGGCGGCGCCACGCGCATGCCGCTGGTGCGCAAACTCGTGTCGCGCATGTTCGGCCGCTTCCCCGCCATCCACCTGGACCCGGACGAAGCCGTGGCGCTGGGCGCCGCCGTGCAGGCGGGCCTGAAAATGCGCGACGCGGCCCTCGACGAAGTGGTCATGACGGACGTGGCGCCATACTCGCTGGGCATTTCCATTTCGCGCCAGGTCGGTGCGAACCAGTATGAAGGCGGCCATTACCTGCCCATCATCGAGCGCAACTCCGTGGTACCCGTCTCGCGCACGGAAAACATCACCACCATCTACGACAACCAGAAGGAAATCAACGTGGCGATCTTCCAGGGCGAATCGCGCCTGGTGGCCGACAACGTCTTCCTCGGCAAGATCAGCTTCCCGATCCCCGCGAAAAAAGCGGGCGAGATCGGCATCGACGTGCGCTTCACCTATGACATCAGCGGCGTGCTGGAAGCGGAAGTGACGGTGCTGGCCACGCAGGAACGCCACAAGATGATCATCAGCGACAACGCGGGCGTGATGACGCCGGAACAGATCGAGCAGCGCTTTGCGGAACTGGCCGACCTGAAGATCCACCCGCGCGAGCAGCTGGAAAACCGCACCCTGGTCACGCGCGCCGACCGCCTGTACGAACAGTCGCTGGGCGACGTGCGCCAGTATCTGGCTGCGCACACGGCCAACTTCCAGGCCGCGCTGGAAACGCAGGACCCGAACACCATCCGCAAGGCCCGCCAGGCATTGGATGACGTGTTGCGCCAGGTCGAGAGCGAGAGCTTCCTGTAAATGGACGGCGGCATGGACAAGGGACAGCGCAGCCTGTGGACAATCCTGGGCACGGAGCCGACGGGCGACGAGCGCGCGCTCAAACGCGCGTATGCGAAGCGCCTGAAGGTGACGCGCCCCGAAGACGATCCTGCCGCCTTCCAGGAGCTGCGCGACGCATATGAATACGCGCTGCGCCATGCGCACCTGTTTGCCGAGGAGTTTCCGGAAGCGCAAGAGGTCGAAGCGCCAGAAGCGCCGGCCATCGAAGCGGCCGAGCTGTGGGGCGTGATCGACGAACCCGCGCAGGAAGCGCAGGAACCGCCTGCGGAACTGTGGGGCGTCATTGCCCAGGAGCCCGCACCGCCGCAGGAACTATGGGGTGTGGTCGCCATCGATCCGGCACAGGAAGCGGCCAGCCTGTGGCAGGCATTCCTGGAACAGTCGCGGCATGCGGATGCCAGCGAGGTACTGGCCGGCATCCTGCAGGACGACGCCATGCTCAACCTCGACGTGCGCGAGGAATTCGACCTGTGCGCGCTGCGCTACTGCGCCAGCGCCGGCTATGACCTGGCGCTGCGCCAGGCCCTGTTCGAGCAACTGGGCTGGGACCGCGATTTTTCCTACCTGGCGCGCAGCCATGGGGATCTGGTGCGCAGCGCCGTGCAGCGCTACCGGGCCGACCGCTCGTTCGCCCACTTCAGCGACAACCGCGACAGCTACCCGGGCCTCGATTGCATCATGTCGCAGCAGCCGCCTTCGGCCTACGCGCGCCAGCTGTTCGACCAAAAATTTACGCTGCAGCTGCGCGAACTGCTGCAAACGATACGCTGGCAGCACGGCGAGATGCTCGCTTACAAACTCGATACGGACTTGTTCGAACGGTGGGAACACGCCGTCCATGCGAAGCGCTACTTCAAGCAGACGGCACTGGCCTCGGGCGGCCTCGGTTTCGTGCTGCACTTCATGCTCGCGGGCGTGCTCGATGCGGCCGGCTTCAAGCTCGGCGACACGGCGGCCTATGCCAGCCTGCTGGGCTTCCAGGCGCTGGCCTTTTCCCTGCTGGCCATGCATGCCTTGCGCTGGTCGGCGTCCCTGTTCACGCGGCTCGACTCGCTGCAGGAAGCGCTGCAGGAACGCCTGCCCATGCTGTGGCAGCGGCCCGGCTTGCGGCAACTGGGCTGGATCGCGCCCTACCTTGTACTGGCCTTGCTGCTGTTCCTGCCCGAGCGCAGCGAGACCATGCGCCTAGTCACTGCGGCAGGCTTGTGCGCGTCGGCCCTGCTCGCGTATGCGATGAACCGCCAGCTGCTGCATGGCATGCTGCTGCTCCTGTGTCTGGGCCTGTCGCTGTTCGCGGCCATGTTCATGAGCGGCAAAGGCCCGTCGGCACTGGCCATCGGCGATGCCATGCCGATGATGTTCTGCCTGGCGGCGCTGGCCCTGCGCTGCGCCACCGGCCTGTATGGCGATTGCGGCTGGCGCGAATCGCTCTTGCCCCGCCTGCGCGTCGCATGGCTGATCGGCTGCGCGGGCTTGCTGTTGCAACTGTATTTGCAATTGCTGCCGGCCGCCCTCGTCGGCGCCGCGCTGTATGCCTGGTCGTGCGCCGGCTTGCTGTTTTCCCCCACCGATTTCAAATGGAAGACGATCTGGCCGGTGGTGCTGGTACCGTCCCTCGCCAGCGTCGTGCTGGCCGGCCATGCCCCGGCCATCCGCGCCATGCCGATGATGGATCACAGCGTCGAACTGGCCCTGGCCGTGCTGTATCTGACTTTGCGCTATATGTATCTGACGTACGGCAAGTCCTTTTCCAAATCCGGGCTGTCATAATCAGCCCCACGAATTCAACCGCAACCACTCAACACCGAAACAAGCGCCATGTCCACACAAACGAATTTATTTGACGATGCCCAGCCTGAGCCGATCGAGCCGGATGAACCGGTATTCGACGGCGAAGCGCTGACCCTGTCCACCTTTGCCGAGCGCGCCTATCTCGATTACGCCATCTCCGTCGTCAAGGGCCGCGCCCTGCCCGACGTGTGCGACGGCCAGAAGCCCGTGCAGCGCCGCATCCTGTATGCGATGAATGAGCTGGGCCTGAACTCCACGGCGAAGCCGCGCAAATCGGCGGCCGTGGTCGGCGACGTGCTCGGTAAATTGCATCCGCACGGCGACCAGTCCGTGTACGACGCGCTGGTGCGCATGGCGCAGGATTTCTCGCTGCGCTACCCGCTGATCGACGGCCAGGGCAACTTCGGCTCGCGCGACGGCGACGGCGCGGCGGCCATGCGTTACACGGAAGCGCGTCTGACGCCGATCGCCAAGCTGCTGATGGATGAAATCGGCATGGGCACGGTGGATTTCCAGCCCAACTACGACGGTTCGACGGAAGAACCGAAGCTGCTGCCGGCGCGCCTGCCGATGGTGCTGCTGAACGGCGCCTCCGGCATCGCCGTGGGCCTGGCGACGGAAATCCCGTCGCACAACCTGGCCGAAGTGGCGAAAGCGGCCGTCGCCATGATCCGCGATCCGAAGATGACGCACGCCGAGCTGATGGCCATCGTTCCCGGTCCCGACTTCCCCGGCGGCGGCCAGATCATCACGCCGCCATCGCAAATCCAGGACATGTACGCGAGCGGCCGTGGCAGCATGAAGGTGCGCGCGCGCTGGAAGATCGAAGAGCTGGCGCGCGGCCAGTGGCAAGCCGTCGTGACGGAACTGCCACCCGGTACTTCCTCGCAAAAGGTGCTGGAAGAAATCGAGGAGCTGACGAATCCGAAGATCAAGCTGGGCAAGAAGGCGCTGTCGCCGGACCAGGTGGCCCTGAAAGCGCTGATCCTCAATTCGCTCGACACCATCCGCGACGAATCGGGCCGCGCCGCCCCCGTGCGCCTCGTGTTCGAGCCGAAGTCGAAGAACCAGGACCAGACGGAATTCATGCTGATGCTGCTGGCGCACACGTCGCTGGAATCGTCGACCTCGATCAACCTGGTGATGATAGGCGGCGACGGCCGTCCACGCCAGAAAGGCCTGGGCGACATCCTGCGCGAGTGGATCGACTTCCGCTTCGAGACCGTCACGCGCCGCACCGGCTACAAACTGGGCAAGGTCAAGGACCGCATCCATATCCTGGAAGGGCGCGAAGCGATCCTGCTCAATATCGACAAGGTGATCCAGATCATCCGCAATTCGGATGAACCGAAGGCGGCGCTGATCGACGCGTTCAAGCTGTCCGAGCGCCAGGCCGACGACATCCTGGAAATCCGCTTGCGCCAGCTGGCGCGCCTGGAAACGATCAAGATCCAGCAGGAGCTGGCCGAGCTGCGCAAGGAAGAAAAGTCTCTGCAAGACCTGCTCGACAATCCGGGCTCGATGAAGCGCGCCATCATCCGCGAAATCGAAGCGGATGCCAAGCAGTTCGGCGACGCGCGCCGCACCCTGATCGAAGAAGCGCAAAAAGCCGTGGCGGAACAGAAGGTGGTCGATGAACCGGTCACCGTCATCATTTCGGAAAAAGGCTGGGTGCGCGCGCGTACCGGCATCGGCCACGATGCGGCACAATTCACGTTCAAGGCCGGTGACAGCCTGCATGGCGCCTTCGAATGCCGCACGGTCGACACCCTGCTGGGCTTTGGCAACAACGGCAAGATTTACTCGGTTCCCGTCTCGGCGCTGCCCAACGCGCGCGGCGACGGCGTGCCGATCACGACCTTGTGCGACCTGAGCGGCGGTACCCCGGGCAATGCCGTGCGCATCTTGCACTACTTTGCGGGCAATGGCGCCACCAATTTGCTGCTGGCGTCGAGCGCCGGCTACGGCTTCATCGCCAAGGCGGGCGACATGGTCAGCCGTCTGAAAGGCGGCAAGGCCTTCATCACCCTCGATGACGGCGACGTGCCGCTCGAACCGAAGGTCATCGCCGAAGCGGCCAGCGCCCTGGCCTGCCTGACGGAAGGCGCGCGCCTGCTGGTGTTCGGCCTCGATGAAATGAAAACCCTGTCCAAGGGCGGCACCGGCGTCAAGCTGATCGACCTCGATGCCAAGGACAAGCTGCTGGCAGTGCAGCCGATCACCCAGCGTGGCGTGGTCGTCTCCGGCATCGGCCGGGCGTCGAAACCGCAGGATGCGTCGCTGGGCGCCACGGCCCTGGCCGACCACTTCGGCAAGCGCGCCAAGAAAGGCAAGGCGCTGGCGGCCAAGCTGAAACCGGTGTCAATGGCGGCCATCGGCTGATCACCATCGCGCCACACGAAAAGACAGGTTCGCCTGTCTTTTTTTTCGTCTATCGCAGCGTATCGAAGCAGGAAAAATAGTTTTACAGATACGCCCCGTGCTCCCGTTATCCCTGCAGGCATGCCACCGGCATGCCGCCCACGGACAGGAGAACAGCGATGACAAACAACGTTTCAGGCAGGCCGCCATGCAGCGTTTGACACCGGCCGAGCGGCTGGTCGCGGCCATGGCGGCCGAAGGCTTGCCCTACAAAAGCATCGCCAGGGAACTGGGCAAGTCGCCGGCCACCGTGCGCAACCAGCTGCACGCGATTTATCAGAAGCTGGACGTGGGTAACCGCACGGCGCTTGCGCACAAGCTGCGCGGCCAGCCTTAGCGCCGCGACAGGCGCAGCACGTCGGGCGTCGCTTCGACGATATCGATCACGTCCTGTGCCCCGGCGCCATCACCGAGCGCATAGCGGCCCATGCCCAGGGGTACAAGCCGGGTCACGGGGCCGGCGCGGGGCCGGTCGTCGGGGCCGGGCGCCATCGGCGTCAAGGTCGCCGCCCCTTGCGCCATGGCGCCGGCGGGCGCGCCGAATTCGAGCACCTTGCGCCCCTTGCGGCTGGGAGGAAAGACGAACGTGGCCGTGGGCCGGTACACCTCGATGCCGTCCGCATCCTCCTCGAACGAGTGCGTCCAGCTGCCGCTGGGCAGTGCCGTTGTCATGCCATGCATGGCGATCCCTCCCTCAAAAGCACGATACCACGCCGCCCAGGTTTTCATAGCCCGTCACGGAGGGCGACCAGGCCGTGCCGTTCCACGCCTTGTGGAACAGCGCGCCATTCGTGCCCGTGACAAACACGTCGAGGCGGTCCGACGCCCAGGCCGTGGCGCGCGGACGCGAAGTACACACGCCGCCCAGGTTATCAAAGCCGCTCAGGGAAGGCGACCAGGCCGTGCCATTCCAGGCCTTGTGATACAGGGCGCTGTCCGTGCCGATGACGAACAGGTCGAGCCGGTCCGGCGCCCACGACACGGCTTCCACCTCGCCCACGCAGATACCGCCCAGGCGCTCGAAACCATCGTTGGAAGGCCCCCATTTCGCGCCATCCCACCATTTATGGTACAGCGCGCCGTCGGTACCCGTGACAAAGACGTCGAGGCGGTCCGGTCCCCACGCCACGGCCTTCGGCGACGAGGTGCAGATGCCGCCCAGCCGTTCATAGCCCGTCAGCGACGGTCCCCAGGCCGTGCCGTCCCACCACTTGTGGTACAGGGCCCGGTCCATGCCGACGACGAAGACATCGAGGCGGTTCGGCCCCCAGGCCACAGCTTCCGGCTGGCCCAGGCAGATGCCGCCCATGGCTTCGTACCCGGTCAGCGACGGCCCCCAGGCCGATCCGTTCCACCATTTGTGATACAGGCCGCGGTCCGTGCCGACGACAAACACGTCGAGGCGGTTCGGCCCCCAGGCCACGGCGCGCGGGTCGCCCACGCACAGGCCGCCCATCGCTTCATAGCCGGTCAGTGACGGTCCCCATGCCGTGCCGTTCCACCACTTATGGAACAAGCCGCTGTCGGTGCCCGTGACGAACACGTCGAGCCGGTTCGGCCCCCACGACACCACTTGCGGCGCACTGGTGCAAATGCCGCCCTGGGCTTCATAGCCGCTGACGGATGGCGCCCAGGCCGTGCCATTCCAGGCCTTGTGATACAGGGCGCGGTCCATGCCAACGACGAAGACATCGAGGCGGCTTGCCCCCCAGGCCACGACGGGAGAGGAGCTTTGGCGCGGCGTGGCGCCTGCGCCAGTACCGCCCGTGCCGATGCTGGCGCGCGGGCCATCGAGGCAAGCCTGCATGCGCGCCACCTGGCCCGCCGTGAACATGAACATGGCGGGATCGTCGACGTAATCCATGTAGTTCATGAACATGTCGCCATTCGGTCCGTTATTGCACGACACCTGGGGAAACGAAGGCTGGCCCGTGTTCGGCCCGCCCTGGTTCGGCGTGTCGGCCACGTTGTCCGTGCCCGAGCATCCGGTGCCGTCGTCGCCCCAGATATGGTTCAAATTCAGCCAGTGGCCGATTTCATGCGTGGCCGTGCGGCCCAGGTGAAACGGCGGCGCCGCCGTGCCCGTCGTGCCAAAGGCCGATTGCAGGATCACCACGCCATCGGTGGCGGCCGGGCCGCCGGGAAACTGCGCGTAACCGAGCAAGCCGCCACCCAACTGGCATACCCAGATATTCAGGTAACTGTCGGCCGGCCAGGCATCCATGCCACCCGTCGCCTGCGACTTGACGGCATCGTCCGCGCCAAACGAGGCTAGCGTCGTCTGGCGCCGCTCGATGCCGCTGGTGGCCGCGCCATGCGGATCGGTCGTGGCCAGCGCAAACTCCACGCGCGCATCAGCCGTCAGCGGCAGGAATGGCGCCGGCGTGCTGTTGACATCGGGATTCACACGCCGGAAGTCGCGATTGAGCACATCGATCTGGCTGGCGATCTGCGCATCCGAGATATTCTGCTCGGCCGTATTCCACACCACGTGCACCACCACCGGAATGTGCGTCACGCCGGAACGCCCGGCAATGCTGGCGTCGCCCTCGTACAGTCCCGCCAGGTTTTCAATATCGGCGCGCACGTTCGCGTACGACGGATCTTCGGTGAGCAGGCGGCGATGCACGTCCATCGTGGCGCAGGTGCGCTTCTGCGGAGTGCCGCCCCCCTGCCCGCCGCCCTGTCCTCCATCACCGCCCATGCCGCCACTCCCGCCACCATCGCCACCCATGTCACCGCCAACGCCCACCTGCATGCAACTGGCGCCCGCCATGCCCTGCGATGGCTGCTGCATGCCGCCGCCCGGCATGGCGCCGGCATCCACGGCCGCCGCGCCCTGGGTGAGCGCCGCCTGGTCCGCGTACGACACGCCCAGGCGCGACCCCGGCATGGCATCCGCCGCCTGGGCATCGGCCTGCACATCGCCCTCGACCGGCATGGCTGGCATGCTTTCGGCCGAACTGGTGGCCGGCGTTTTTTTCGTTTTAGCGGTGCTCATGATGTCTCCTTCGTCTATGTGCCAATTCACTATGGCACGGCGAAAAGAGGAGCACTTGCGCGAGATCAAGACTGGCAAGCGGTGCCAGGCAAAAGTGGCGGACGAAAAAAAAGACAGCCGAAGCTGTCTTTTTGGCTTGCAGGCCATGGCCTGCAAACGGTGCATTACTTGGCGGCGGCGGCCTTGACTTCAGCGTCGGCCTTAGCCTTGACTTCTTCCGTCTTGGTGGCGGCGATGGCTTTATCTTGGTTCGCTTCCACTTTTTCCTTGGCGACCTTGGCGTCCGCTTTCACGGCGGTTTTACCCGCTTTCGCATCGGCCTTGGCGGCGGCCTTGTCAGCCTTGGCTTGCGCCTTCATCTTGTCTTCCGGATCGGCGTCGACCACTTTGTCGTGAGCCTTGGCCTTGGTTTTATTTGCCTTGTGCTGGGCGTCGGCTTTCTTTTCGTCGGCCTTCATTTCAGCCTTGGCGACGTTGGCGTCAGCTTTGGCATCGACTTTGGCTTCCTTGTTGGCAGCCTTGTTGATGTCATGCTGCGCAGACGCCTGGGCGCTGGCAACGGCTGGGGTAGTTGGCGCCGTTTGCGCGATGGCAGCGGTGGCAAACAGGGTAGCGATCAGGGTGGCGAGTAATTTGTTCATGATGAGACCTTTCAATATGGTTTAATTTTATTCTTACTAAAGGCGGGCAAAATGCTCAAAATTTGCCAGGCATCGCGCTGTTTCTTGATGTAGCGCAATGGCATGACTTCATAGTAAAGATATCCGGCAAACCACACAGTGCGTTAGCGCACTCAACGGAAAATATGTGCAAATCAGCAAATTTCCCATTGGGTGCGATGCAGGTCTCAGTTCCTCATGCGCCCACGGCCAGGGCCAGGGCCGCGTGGCGGGCAGCCACCCACTCTTCGTTGGCAGGCTCCACACCCACGACGATGCGGCTGGCATCGGTGGAGATACGGCTGGCACTGCGCGCATTCGCCTCCCCGTCAAGCACGGGGCCGATAAACCCCAGCTCGTCGCAGATGCGCTGGCGCAGCTCGGCGCTGTGCTCGCCGATACCGGCCGTAAACACCAGCATGTCCAGCCCACCGAGCACGGCCGTCAGGGCGCCGATCTCGCGCACGATGCGGCGGATATATAAAGCCAGCGCGGCGCGGATGCGCTCGCCCGTGGCATCCTGCCGGTCCTGCTGCGCCAGCAAGACCGGCGGGTCGGCCGACACGCCCGATACGCCCAGCAAGCCCGACTCGTGGTACAGCACGTGCGCCACTTTTTCCAGCGACAGTTTTTCGATCTCCATCAGGTAGATCACGGCGCCCGGATCGAGCGAACCGCAGCGCGTGCCCATCATCAGGCCATCGAGCGCCGAAAAGCCCATGGTGGTGGCCACGCTGTGCAAATTCTCCATCGCGCACAGGCTGGCGCCGCTGCCCAAGTGGGCCACGATGACCTTGCCGCGCGCGACGGCGCCAAAACGCTGCTCCAGCACCAGCGACTGGTATTCGTATGACAGGCCGTGGAAACCGTAGCGACGCAAGCCCCGCTCCCACGCATCGTAAGGCAGGGCCAGCATCTGCTCGACCTGCGGCACCGTGTGGTGGAAGGCCGTGTCGAAGCACGCCACCTGGGCGATGTCGGGCCGCGATTCGAGCAGCACTTCGATGGCTTCCAGCGCGAACGGCTGGTGCAGGGGCGCGAGCGGCACATAACTTTTCAGGTCGGCCAGCACGGCAAAATCGATGCGCACGGGGGCGAAATACTTGCTGCCGCCATGCACCACGCGGTGCGCCACGGCGCGCAAGGGGCGCCCGTCCAGCTGCGCCACCACTTGTGCACGGATGTATTCGAGCGCCGCATGATGCGGCTGCTGCGGATCGAGCTGCAGGGCGACGGCAGGCAGGCCGCCGGCGCGGTAGGTGGCGTTTTCGCGGCCGATGCCTTCGACCTTGCCGCTCCATTGCGCCTGCTGCGGCAGCACGCCGCCCGCCTGCTCAAACAGGGCGAACTTGATGCTCGACGAACCGCAATTGAGCACGAGGATCAGGGCGCCATCGGCATGTGTGATTGGTGCGTTCATGGCGGCGTGCTCCGGTAATGGTTGGCCAGCATCACGGCGATGGCGCACGAGGCGATGCGGCTGGCGCGCGAGTCGGCGCGGCTGGTGAGGATGACGGGAATTTTCGCGCCCAGCACGATGCCGGCGCTGTCCGCGTCGCCCATGTATTCGAGCTGCTTGGCCAGCATGTTGCCGCTTTCCAGGTCGGGCACCAGCAGGATATCGGCGCGGCCCGCCACTTCCGAGACGATGCCCTTGACGGTGGCGGCGGCGATCGACACGGCATTGTCAAAAGCCAGCGGGCCATCGAGGATGGCGCCCGTGATCTGGCCACGGTCGGCCATCTTGCACAGGGCGGCCGCGTCCAGGGTGGCGGGCATGTCCGCATTCACCGTTTCCACGGCAGCCAGGATGGCCACGCGCGGACAGGCCACGCCGATCACGTGGGCCAGGTCAATGGCGTTGCGCACGATGTCGGCCTTCATGGCCAGGTTGGGCGCGATATTGATGGCCGCATCCGTGATGATGAAGGGACGCGGATACGCGGGCGTCTGCATCAGGAAGCAGTGGCTGATGCGCCGCTTGGTGCGCAGGCCGGCACTGGCCGACAGCACGGCCGACATCAGTTCATCCGTGTGCAGGCTGCCCTTCATCAAGGCTTCCACTTCGCCCTTGCCCGCCAGTTCGGCGCCGCGCGCGGCGGCCGCATGGCTATGCTCGACGTCCTCGATGGCAATGCCGTCCAGGCTCAGGCCCGCTTCGGCCGCCACCGCTTCCAGGCGCGCGCGCGGCGCCACCAGCACGGGCGTGATCAGGCCGGCCGCATGCGCGTCGAGCGCGCCGGACAGGCTCAGTTCATCGCAAGGATGGATCACGGCCACCCTGATCGGTCCCAGAGTGCGCGCGTGCTCGAGCAGGCGCCGCGTACCGTCGCCGTTATGCAGGCGTACTTCGGGCAAGGTGGCGCGCGCCCGCTCGATCTGCTCGGCGGGCGCGATCACCTGCGCCTCGCCTTCTAGCACCACGGCGCCATGCTGGTTGACGCAGCGGCAAGCCAGGGTCACGTGGCGGCTGCGCGGTTCCAGCGCCGTGACGGTGACGCTGATGGCCAGCGTATCGCCCACGCGCACCGGTTGCAAAAAGCGCAGGGTCTGGCCCGTGTAGACGGTGCCGGCGCCGGGCAGGCGTGTGCCCAGCACGGCGGAAATGAGGGACGCGCCCCACATGCCGTGCGCGATCACGCCCTGGTAGCGGGTGGCGGCGGCAAATTCCGTATCGAGGTGCTGCGGGTTGTCATCGCCCGACATCACAGCGAACAGGGCGATATCGTCCATGCTCAGGGTGCGCGTGATACTGGCCGTGTCGCCGATGGCGATCTGGTCGAAGGTGCGGTTGCGTACGATATTCAGCTCATCGTCTTGGGAAGTAGTCATCGTGGTCTTCTATACAGGGGTAATGTGTTTGGCCGGTTTGGCTTTGGGGCCGGGAGCGGATGTGCGCGCGTCCGGCGGCAGCGCCTTCGTTTGCGCCTTGACCGCCCGGTCGAAGACGTCCAGCATCTGCTGCAGGCTCGCTTCCTCGTCCGGCGTCGGCGCCTCGGGCACTTGCAGCACCTGTTGCAGCCACCCGGCCAGTGCACCGATGTCGTCCGGGTCGGCGCGCGACAGCAAGGCCGGCAAGGCGGCGATGGCCGCGTCGAAATCATGCAGCATCAAGCGCGCCTGCTGGCGCACGATACCGCGGAACTCCTCCATGCCGACGTCCTGCCGGTATTGCGGCTTGATCAGTTTGAGGGCCAGGTTGACCCTGCGCTCGTCGGCGATCATGCGGAAGCGGTAGATATAGAACAGCGCGCGCACGGCCGCTTCCACCAGGCCGCCCCGCTGCATGTCCTCGTCCATCTTGCGCGTTTCGCAGCGCACGTATTCGCAATGCTCGGGCGAGATGCCGGGATGGGGGCGCGGCGGTGTCGTATCGCCGATCGCTTGTCCCGTCAGCGCCTGCACCAGCGGCGAACCGTACACCAGGTCGAAGGTGGTTTCCTGTACCGTATCGCGCCAGTCGCGCCAGCCGTTCAAGCCGGCCGTGATGGCGCCGGAGATCGCTTCCTGCATGGCCAGCAGCGGGTTGTCGGGCGCTACCGGCTGGCGTTGGGCGCGCACTTTTTCCGCCTCCCTGGCCACCAGCCTGGCCAGCGGATTATGGTCGGTCCAGCGCTCGTACGACACGCGCAGCGGGTGTGCCAGCTGCAGGAAGCGCGCCGTCTGCGGCGTGACCATGGCGCGCACCCACGGCTGCGCAAACGTGCGGTACAGGGCCAGGTTCACTTCGGACACGCGCGCGGCGGCGGCAAACTTGCGGTCGTTTTCCACGCTCGGTTGCACGATGGCGCGCACGTCGTCGATGCCGCGGTGCTCGACCTGCAGCACGTAGTCGCCGCTGGCCAGGTCCGCGTTCGGCGTATCGGGCGTCTTGTCGACGATCCGCGCTTCGTAGATGCCGACCGGCAGCAGGTTGATCAGGTCGATATTGCTGGCGAATTTCTGATGTTCCTTGTGCCCCACCTTGGCCGACACGAAAATGCCAAGGTGGCCGATGCTGTCATGCACGGCGTAGACGATGGTCTGGTCGTGCATCAGCACGTCCTTGTCGTCGCGGTACAGGTCCGTGATCCAGCCCAGCGCCTGCGGCGGCGGCGTGATGTTGTCGCCATTCGAGCAGAACACGACGATGGGCGAACGGATATTGCGCAAGTCCAGGCGCACGCCGTCGGAGGTGATCAATTCGGCCGTGGCCAGGCGGTTGCCGATGAACAGATTGTCGACGATGTATTGCATCTCGACGTCGTTGAGGAAAACGTGGCCGCCCCAGTATTTTTCAAATTCCAGGTAACGGGGCGCTTCCGTATCGATGTTCGCGTACAAGTTGTACTGCTTGCTCCACAGCGTGTTGGCCGGGTTGAGCTTCTCGAAATTCTGCACCAGGCTGGCGCCGTCGAAGCGGCCGTTGCCCAGGTCGCCCGCCAGGGCCGTGGCCCAACTGCCGCCCATCAGGCCGCCCGCGTAGCGCATCGGATTGCGGCCATGCCAGCCGGCCCAGTACGAGACGGGCGCGCCTGCCACGATGATGGGACCGAACAATTCCGGGCGCATGGCCGCCGTCATGAGGATTTGCCAGCCCGCCTGGCAATTGCCGATGACGACGGGTTTCCCCTCGCTGTGCGGATGCAGGGCGATGACTTTTTCCAGGAAGGCCGCCTCGGCGTGCATCACGTCTTCCACCGTCTGCCCCGGCACGGGATCGGGCAGGAAGCCGATGAAGTAGCACGGATGGCCTGCGCGCAGGGCCACGCCGATCTCGCTCTCGGCCTTGAAGCCGCCGATGCCGGGACCATGGCCGGCGCGCGGATCGACGACGACGAAGGGCCGCTTCGATGGATCAGGTTCGGGCGCATCGGGCGTCAGGATGCGCGCCAGGCCGTAGTTGACGGGACGCGCCAGTTCCAGGCCCGACATCACCAGTTCGGCGGGGAAGTCGAGCACGTTCGGCACTTCCTCGGCCATGTGTTCCTGGTACTGGTTGCCGCGCCGGCGCATCACGTCCGCGTACAGCACGATGCGCTGCCACGAATCGCGCGCATAGTCGCCCAGCACGCCCAGCGACGGCAAGCCGCCAGTGGAGAAAAATGGTGCAGCTTCGGTTTTCATGGCTATCCTTTTCATGCAAAAAACGCCGGACCATTCCGGCGCGGGAGCTACGCCATCTGGCTGATGGTCTTGCGAAAACGGGCAAGGGCAAACGTGAACAGGGCCGTGCCGATGGCCAGCAGGGCCAGGAACGGTTTCCACACCACGTCGATGCCGGCGCCCCGGTACAGGATCGCCTGGCTCAATTCGACGAAATGCGTGGTCGGGGCGATCAGCATGATGTTCTGCACCAGTTCAGGCATGCTTTCGCGCGGCGTGCTGCCGCCCGAGAGCATCTGCAGCGGCAGCAGCACGAGGATCAGGAGCATGCCGAACTGCGGCATGCTGCGCGCCACGGTGGCGAGGAAAATACCCATCGACGTGGTGGCGAACAGGTGCAGCGCGGCGCCGCACAGGAACAGCGCGATCGAGCCTTCGATGGGCACGTGCAGCATGCCGCGCACCACGAGGTTCAGCGACAAGGCGGCGGCCAGCAGCACCACGAGGCCCATCGACCATACCTTGCCCAGCATGATTTCGGCAGGCGTCACGGGCATCACCAGCAAATGCTCGATGGTGCCGTGTTCGCGCTCGCGTATCAGCGCCGCGCCCGTCAAAATGATCGACAGCATCGTCACTTGGTTGATGAGCTCCATCAGCGAGCCAAACCAGGCCTGGCTCAGCGACGGGTTGAAGCGCGCGCGCATCACCAGCTCCACGGGCGAGACGGTTGCGCCCCGGTAGCGCTTGGCGAATTCCGATATCTCGCCGGCGACGATCTGCTGGATGTAGCCGCTGCCGCTGAAAGCCTGGCTCATGCGCGTGGCGTCCACGTTCAGCTGCAGTTCCGCCTGGCGTCCGCCCAGCACGTCGGCCTGCAGCTTGGGCGGGATCGTCAGCACGAAGGTGTACTGTCCCGCGTCGAGGCCCGCGTCGACCTGGCTCTGGTTGATCATGGCCGGCGGCGTGAACTGGGGCGGGAAGAAGGCCGAGGCGATGCGCCCGGACAGCGGCGAGCCATCCTCGTCGACGATGGCGATCGACGCCATGTGCAGCGTTTCCGGCTTGGCCGTGGCGGCAACGTAGATCGCCAAAGTAAACGTGTAGAGGATCAGGATCAGCATCATCGGATCGCGGATCAGGCTCCAGATTTCCTTCACGCCCAGGCGGTAGATGTTTTCAAGATGGCGCATATCAGCTCTCCTGCTTCTTCAGCAGCGCCACGGTCACGCCGAGGATCACGGGGATGGCGATGATCAATGGCCAGAACGAGGCGTGCAGGTCGCCCAGTCCCAGCGCCTTGTTGAACACGCCCCGGCTGATATTGAGCATGTGCGTGGCCGGGTACATCAGGCCGATGGCCTTGCCCACGCCTTCCATCGACGAGACGGGATTGAGCAGGCCGGAAAACTGGATGGCCGGGATCATGGTGCCGATCATGGTCACGAACAGCGCCGCGATCTGGCTGCGCGTAAAGGTCGAGGCGAACAGGCCGATGCCGGTGGCGCAGATATTGAAGATGAACGTGGCGCCGATCAGGGTCGCCAGGCTGCCCTTGACCGGCACGCCAAAAGCGGTCACCGCCAGCAGCGCCATGAGAAGGAAGTTGAACATGGCCAGCACGACGTAGGGCACCTGCTTGCCGAGCAAGAATTCCAGGCGCGTGACGGGCGTCACGTACAGGTTGATGATGGAACCCAGTTCCTTTTCGCGCACGACGGACAGCGCCGCCAGCATGGCCGGCAGCATCAGCAGCAATAAGGGAATCACGGCTGGCACCATGGCCGGCAGGCTTTTCACGTCGGGGTTGTAGCGGTAGCGCGTCTGGATGGCGACGGGGTTGCTCATCGTGATGCCATAGCGGTGCAAGGCCTGGTCGGCCAGCCACAGCTGATGCATGCCCTGCACGTAGCCTTGCACGGTTTCCGCGCGCATCGGCATGGCGCCGTCAATCCACGCGCCCACCTGGGCCGGCGCGCCGCGCTGCACGTCGCGCGCGAAGCCGGGCGGGATCTCGATGGCCAGCGACAACTCTCCGCTGCGCATGCGCTTGTCGATATCGGCATAGTCGCGCAGCGGTGCTCTCTCAATAAAATAGCGCGAGCCGGCCAGGTTGTTCGTGTAATTCTGGCTCAACGTCGTCTGGTCGTGGTCGAGCACCGCGTAACTCAAGTCTTCCACATCGAGGCTGATGCCGAAGCCGATAACGAATAGCAGCAGCACGGAGCCGCCCAGCGCCAGGGTCAGGCGCACGGGATCGCGGCGCAATTCCAGCGTTTCGCGCCACATGTAGCTGAGCATGCGGCCCAGGCTGAAACGGCTGCGCCTACGCTCCTGTTGCGGTGCGACCGCTTCCGCCTTCTGCACGGGCGCCTCGCTTTCCTGCACCGCCGGCGCCGTGCCGCCGCCCGCCTCTTCCAGGTAGGCGATGAAAGCCGCTTCCAGCGAGGGCGCGCCCTTCTTGCGCACCAGTTCGGCCGGCGCATCGCTGACCAGCACTTTACCCGCATGCATCAGCGAGATACGGTCGCAGCGCTCGGCCTCGTTCATGAAGTGGGTGGAAATGAAAATGGTGACGTGGTCGCGCCGCGCCAGCTCGATCATCAGGCGCCAGAAATTGTCGCGCGCGATGGGGTCGACGCCGGACGTCGGCTCGTCGAGGATCAGCATTTCCGGCTTGTGCACCATGGCCACTGCCAAGGACAACCGCTGGCGTATGCCCAGCGGCAGGCTGTCGGGCAAGTCGTCCATCACCGCGCCCAAGTCGAAGCGCTGCGCCATTTCGTCGATGCGCGCAGGTATCTCGCCCTCTGGCACGTGGAACAGGCGCGCGTGCAGCACCAGGTTCTGGCGTACCGTCAGTTCGCTGTACAGCGAGAACGCCTGCGACATGTAACCGACCCGCCGGCGCGTGTCGATATCGCTGGAATCGACCTGCTTGCCGAACAGCCAGGCCTTGCCCTCGGTCGCGGGCAGCAAGCCCGTGAGCATCTTCATGGTGGTCGACTTGCCGCAGCCGTTCGAGCCCAGGAAGCCGAAGATTTCGCCGCGGCCGATGCGGAAATTCACATGGTCGACGGCCGTAAAATCGCCGAAGCGCATGGTCAGGTCCTGCGCCTCGATGGCGACGTCCTGCGCGCTGGCGGCATCGAGCGGCGTGATGACGACGGGCTGGTGGCCCGCGCGCTTCGCTTCCGGCAGCAGCTTGATGAAGGCCGCTTCCAGGTTGCCGCTGTCCGTGCGCGCCAGCAGTTCGGCCGGCGTGCCCGTATCGAGCACCCTGCCGTCATCCATGGCGACCAGCCAATCGAAGCGCTGCGCCTCGTCCATGTAGGCCGTGGCCACCATCACGCTCATTTGCGGGCGCTGCACGCGGATGCCGGCGATCAGGTCCCAGAACTGGGCGCGCGCCAGCGGATCGACGCCGGTGGTCGGCTCGTCGAGAATCAGCAGGTCGGGATCGTGGATCAGCGCGCAGCACAGGCCAAGCTTCTGCTTCATGCCGCCCGACAGCTTGCCGGCCGGGCGCGCGAGGAACGATTGCAAACCCGTACTGCGGGTCAGCTGGTCGATGCGGCGGCGGCGCTCGGCCGCGTCGTGGCCGAACAGGCGCGCGAAAAACTGCAGGTTTTCCTCGACCGACAGGGTCGGATACAGATTCTTGCCCAGGCCTTGCGGCATGTAGGCGATGCGCGGACAGACGTCGTCGCGGTGGCGCGCATCGCGCATGTCGCCACCCAGCGCCATTACGCTGCCCTGCTGCACGGCGCGCGCGCCCGCCACCAGCGACAGCAAGCTCGATTTGCCCACGCCATCGGGACCGATCAAGCCCACCATGCGGCCGGCCGGCACATCGAGGTCGATGCCGTCCAGCGCCACCGTCTTGCCGTAATGCTGGCTGACGCCGCGGATGCTGACGACAGGGGAAGTGGAAGCCACAGTCACTGCGGAACCTTCGCCGTCAGTTCAGCGGGCCAGGCCTGCTTCCCGTCGAGACGCACCCAGGCCACGCCAGGCAAGCCCACTTTCACCAGCGCCAGATGCTTTTGCAGCAGCTCGCGGCTGATCTGCGCTTTCACGCGGAACATCAGTTTCTGGCGTTCGCTGGCCGTTTCCACGGTCTTCGGCGTGAACTGCGCGCTGGCGGCGACGAACGAGATCGTCGCGGGAATCACGTACTGGGGCGCCGCGTCGAGGATGATGCGCACTTCACCGCCCAGCGCCACCTTGCCGGCCGCCGTCTCGGGCAGGAAGAAGGTCATGTAGACGTCCGACAGGTCGACCAGGTTGAGCACCTTGCCGCCGCCGGCCAGCACTTCGCCCTGCTGCGCCACCAGATATTGCACGCGGCCGTCGCGCGGCGCCGCCAGCTGGCCATCGGCCAGGTCGGCATCGATGCGCGCCGTCGTCGCCTCGGCCGCCACGACGGCGGAACGCGAACCGACCACCTGCGCCTTGGCCGCGTCGATGGCCGCCTGCGCCGCCGTCACTTGCGCCCTGGCCGCATTCAGGGCGGCGGCCACGCTGCGCACGCGGGCACGGTCGTCGTCGAGTTCCTGCACCGAGGAAGCGCCTTCTTTCGACAGGGTCTCGGAGCGGACCAGGCGGCGCTTGGCCGCATCGAGTTCGCTTTCGCGCTGCGCCACCATGGCCAGCGCGGCCGCCTTGTCGCTCTCGCGCACGGCCACCTGCGCCTGCGCGCCGACCACCGCATCGGATGCCTGCTGCTGGCGCGCGCGCGCCTCGTCGCGCTGGGCCGCCAGCGAGTCCACCTGCATGGTGGCCAGCGGCTGGCCCGCCTTGACGAAGTCGCCCTCGCGCACAAGGATCTCCTTGACCCGGCCGGCCAGCTTGGTGGCGACGTCGATTTCCGTCGCTTCGATGCGGCCATTGCCGCTGACAAAACCTTCGCCAGGACCGGTGGGACGCATTTTTTGCCAGGCCACATAGCCGAGCACGAGAACGGCCACGACGAGCGCCGCGGGGATGAGTTTTTTCTTCAGTTGAGCATTCATGATATCGGGGCGATCAAATTAGTGGGTGGAAGCGGCGGCGGAGGCGACGGGCGCGCCGCCGCCCAGGGCCGCATACAGGCTGACCTGGCTCGAGAGCAGCGCGCGGCGCGTCTGCACCAGCTGCTGCTCGACCGTCAGCAGGTCGCGCTGCGCGTCGAGCACTTCCAGGTAGGGCGCGGCGCCATTGTCGTAGCGCAGCTTGGCCAGGCGTGCCCGTTCGCTCTGCGCGGCCAACGTCGTCTTGCCGATGTCGACCTGCAGCGCCAGCCAGCGCCGGTTCGACAGCGCGTCGGCCACTTCGCGGAACGCGCCCTGCACGCTTTTTTCATAATTGGCCACGGCCACATCGCGGCGCACCTCGGCCAGGTCCATATTGGCGCGCAAACGGCCCGCGTCAAAGATCGGCAGCACCAGGCGCGGCGCGAGATTCCAGGTGCCGCTGCCCGAGTCGAACAAACCGCTCAATTCCGCGCTGGCCGTGCCGTAGGCGGCCGTCAGTGAAATCGTCGGGAAGAAGGCGGCGCGCGCGGCGCCGATATTGGCTTGCGCGGCGCGCAGCTGGTGTTCGGCCGCGATCAGGTCGGGGCGCTGCGTGAGCAAGGCCGAGGACAGGCCCGCATGCAGCGGCTGCAGCACGCTGGCGTCGTCGAAGCGGCGCACCTCACCAGCCACCGGCGTCAGATCGACGGGGCCGCCCACCAGCTGGGCCAGCGCGTGCGCCTGCACGGCGCGCGCCTGTTCCAGCTGGGCCGACAGCGAGAGGGCCTGGCTAAGCAGGGTTTCCACCTGCGTCAGGTCCAGCTTGGAAATCGAGCCTACCTCAAAGCGGCGCGTGAAGATGCGCAGCGATTCGGCGCGGCTGTCGACCGTGGCGCGCGCCAGTTCCACCCTTTCGTCGAGTTCACGCAAGCCCAGGTAGCCATTGGCCACCTGCGCCACGAGGGCCACGCCGACGGCGCGGCGCGCCTCGTCGCTGGCCAGCAGGGTTTGCAGCGCGCTGTCTTTCAGGCTACGTACCCGGCCCCAGAAATCGAGTTCCCACGCGCTCACGTTCAAGCCCGCCTGGTACTGCGCGCTCGTCATGGCGCGGCCCGTCGGACTCAGGTCATCTGGCACGCGTGCGCGGCTGCCGGAGGCGCCCAGCGCGATAGTGGGAAATTGCTCCGCGCGCTGGATGCCATACGCGGCGCGCGCCTCTTCCACGCGCAACGCGGCGATGCGGATGTCGCGGTTGCTGGCCAGCGCCTGCGCAATCAGCGCCTGCAGGCGCGGGTCGGCAAAGTAGCTTTGCCAGGCGACGTCGGGCGCGTGCGCGCCGGCCGGATCGGTTTCCGGATACTGCGCCGCCACGGGCAGCGGCGGTGGCGCATACGGCGGCGCCATCGAGGCGCAGCCGGCCAGGGCCAGCGTGGCTGCCAGGGCGGCCAGCATGGCGCGGTGTGGCAAGGTAAAAACAGCCATGGTCATCATCTTCCAGTCAATTCAGAATGTTGTAGCCGCCATCGACGTACAGGGTGCCGCCCGTGATGGCGCGCGCGCCGTCGCCGGCGAGGAAGGCGCACAGCGCGCCCACGTCCTCGATGGTGGCCAGGCGGCGCATGGGCGAACGTTCGATGGCGTCGGCCATCAGGCGGTCGAAATGGGCGATGCCGGAAGCGGCCCGCGTTTCCAGTGGCCCCGGCGAAATGGCGTTGACTCTGATGCCTTGCGGGCCCAGTTCGGCGGCCAGGTAACGCACGGACGCTTCCAGCGCCGCCTTCACGGGCCCCATCAGGCCATAATCGGCGATGACTTCCTCGGCGCCCAGGTAACTCATGGTCATCAAGCTGCCGCCATCCGGCATCAACGGTTCGGCCAGTTTCGCCATACGCATGAAGGAGTGGCAGGAGACATCCATCGCCTGCGCAAAGCCGTCGGCGGAACTGTCCGTCACGCGGCCATGCAAATCGTGTTTCGGCGCATAGGCGATGGAATGAACAAGGAAATCGAGCCGCCCCCACTGCCGTTCGATCTGCGCGAACAGCGCCTCCAATTGCCCCGGCACGGCCACGTCGAGCGGCGCCATGATCGACGCCTGCACTTGCTGCGCCAGCGGTTCCACGTGCGTTCTCGCCTTGTCATTGAGCCAGGTCACGGCCAGTTCGGCGCCGGCCGCACGCAGGGCGCTGGCGCAGCCCCAGGCGATGCTTTGCGCGTTGGCGATGCCCACCACCAGCCCCCGCTTGCCCTGCAAAGGCAAGGATGGGCGCAAGCCGGCCGTCATGCCGGGACTGGACGCAGGGCGGGCCACGGCGTAGCCGCATGCACGCAGCGCACGGCGCCCGCATGCATGGCGGCGGCGCACATGGCCAGGGTAACGCCGCCAGCACGCGCATACGGCAAGGCAATCGGAGTGTGGGGATGGAGGGTACTGCACGCGTCAGGCGCGGGGGGCTGCATCTTCATGAATCTGGCTTCCGTCACTGAAATTCGAGGCCGGCACCAGTGCATTCTCGGGGAACTGGTACAGGGCGAAAATTACTCTACAGCATTTAGATACGTGATTCGCGATGAGTCCGGTCCGCATGCTTATCGTTTTGAGCTAGGTCAACTATAAGTGCGATTGCGGCAATGCAACATTGATATACATCAAATTCTACATCAATATTATTTAAATGAACTAATTGACAAGCAAGCGAATCGCGGTGCCTTTTTGATAACTCCGTGGGGCTGGCGCACAGAAAAGCAGCCGTGCAAAAAGAAAGGGAGATTGCCTGGAAAACAAGCGGTGGGGCGACTTGGCGCGCGGCGCCAGGCGGGGAGTGGGAAAAATCGGGGCCATGCTATTGCGATGCAACATGGCCCCCATGCACTACTGGAATGACAGGAGCGGCCTTATTTGCCCGGCGCCGATGCCGGACGCGAATACAGGTCGATGATGGTGCTGATGCCATCCTGGCAAACGGAGCAGAATGTCTCGCTGCGGTCGAACATGATGCACTGCATCTCGGGCCGGTAGTAGCCGGACGACTCGTAGTGCGCGCCTTCGAAAGCGCCCAACGCATGGCGCTGCGGCGCTTTCGAGAACAGCTGCTGCGTGTACGCCAGGTCGGCCTTGAACAAGGTGCTCATTTCGCTTTCCGGGCGGTTGGCCGCGCGCAAAGCCGCGCGCTGCTTCTGGTATTCGCGCGCATGGCTGTCGTACGCTTCCTTCGGCCATGGCGTCGGCAGCGGCGTGCCCGCCTTCACATGGTTTTTCCATTTCAGCTTGGCCGGATCGCGCAGCGCCGTGGCGTTCGGTTCCCACGGTTCCTGGCGCTCGCCATTCGATTGATAGGCCACGGGCGAAGTGTAGTACTCGTCGGCCAGGCCGGCGAAATGGTGGCCGAATTCGTGCACGAACAGGTAATTGGCCCAGTCGCTGTTGGCCGCCGCCGTGCTGAACTGGCCGAAGATGCCGCCACCGCCGTAGGTATCGTTATTGACGAGGATTTCGATGAATTCATACGGCGCGTACTGGGCCAGGTCGCGCAGCGCGCGGTTGTCCGTCGTCAGCACGTAACGCTCGCTGCCGAAGATATCGTAGCGCGTGCCCAAGGGCGACGCATGATGCACGCCCGTCGAGGGACGCGACACGCCCGACTCCAGCGTCGGCGCGGCCATGGCCCACACATTGAAGTCATTGGCCCGCTCGCGGAACGGCGACACCGTGAAAAGATGCTCGGCCAATTTGCGCGCCGTCGCTTCGAACTTGGCCATTTCGGCCGCCGTATAGCCATCGCCCATGATCAAGAGGTCGACCTTGTCGCTGGAAGGTCCACTGATGCGGATCGGGATCGGCTTGACGGGCGCCGGCGGCTGCTTGCGGATCACGTCCTGCGCCGCCGGATCAACGTCCGTGCTCCACACAATGGAAAACAGGCCGCGCTCGTCGCGCTTGAGGATGCGCACGCGCACGGGCTGCTCGGGCTGCGGGAAGCGCACGGATTCCTGGAACGCGCGCGTGGTGGTTTTCGCTTCATCCGTGCTGGCCCATTCGCCGAAGATGGTGGAAAAACCGCGCGAATACAGCACCTTGCCCGACTTGATGTCGACCACTTCCAGCATATTGTTGCCGCGGTTGCTGTCATCGATGGGGCGCGCCAGGTTGCCCGCCCATGGCAGGGGCTCGACCAGCACGCGCTCGACCGCATAATGCTCGCCCAGCGCATTGCCGCTGTGCTGGTAATCGAGGCGCATGGTGGCCGGCTGGGCGGCACTGGCCGCTTGCGCGGCAGGGGCGATGCCGGCGGCCAGCGCCAGCGCGCAGAGGAAGGATCGAATCGGGGTCTGCTGCATGTCATTCCTAAAACGGTAGAAAAACAGGTGAAGGGAACGGTTTTCCAAACAATCGGCGGGCCTGCCGCCAGGCGCGGGGAAAACCGCTGCGACACATTGTAGCGACAGGAAGGGGACGTGCAAAGTGGCCAGCTTGACCCGGCAAGGCAATCGGTTTATATTAGACTGACCAGTCGATTAATTAAAGGTAAGTCATGCGCACCATCGATCCCGATAAACACGCGGCACGCCGCGACGCCATTCTCGCCGCCGCGCGCCACTGCTTCGCGCACAAGGGCTTTCACCAGACCAGCACCGCCGCCATCTGTGCGCAGGCGGGCATGAGCCCCGGCAACCTGTTTCATTACTTCCCCACCAAGCAAGCCATCATCGCCGCCATCGTCGACCAGGAAGGCAGCGAGACGGCCGCCTATTTCGCGGGCGTGCAAGGCAGCGCCGATGCCTACGGCGCCCTGCTCGACTTCATGGACGTGGTGCTGGCGCTGGCGGCCGACGCGGACTTTGCGGGACTGGCGCTGGACATCGCCGCCGAGGCGATGCGCGATACGGACATCGCGGCCAGGGTGGCGCGCAACGACGCCAGCCTGCGCGGCGGCGTGCAAACCTTGCTCGAAGAGGCGGCCGCGCAGGGCCAGGTCGACGCCGCGCTGGCCCCCGCGCAAACGGCCGGCTGGATCGCTGCGCTGATCGATGGCATCTTCAACCGCGTCGCCGTCGATCCCGATTACGCGCCGCTGGCGCAGCGGGCAAGCCTGCACCTGTTATTGGCGCGCTTCCTGCGCCCTGCCCTGGCATGAGCGGCACCATGAGCCGCTCACCGAGTACGCCGCCCGCGCGCATCGCCGACGTCGACGCCCTGCGCGGCTGCGCCCTGTTCGGCATTTTGGTCGTCAATATCGGCGCCTTCGCCACGCCCTGGTTCGGCCTGGGTCTGACCGATCCCGCCTTTCACGGCGGCGTGGACCGCGCCACGCACTTCCTCGTCGCCCTGCTGTTCGAAACCAAGTTCTACCTGCTGTTTTCCTTTTTGTTCGGCTACAGCTTCACCTTGCAGTTGCAGGCGGCCGCGCGTGCCGGTGCGCCATTCGTGCCGCGCATGCTGCGCCGACAAGCGGGCCTGTGGCTGATCGGCGCCCTGCACGCCGTGTTCCTGTTTCATGGCGACATACTGACCACCTACGCTCTGCTGGGCATCGTGCTGCTGGCGCTGCACCGCTGCGGCGAACGCCAGGCATTGTCCCTGGCGTTGACGCTCGTCGCCGTCTGCGTCGCGTTCTGGGCAGGCATGGCATGGTTGCAAAGCCTGCAGCCGGCCGGCGACGACGCGCAGCTGGCCGTGGACATGGCGCAAAAAGCGGCAAGCGCGCTGGCCGCCTACCGCGCCACGCCGGCCGCCGTCATCCATCAGCATCTGCGCGAACTCAGTGACATCTGGCTCGTCCTGCTGCTGGTGCAGGCCCCGTGCGCGCTGGCCATGTTCCTGTGCGGCCTGGCCGCCGGCAAGCGCGAGATGCTGCTGCATGCGAGCGACTATCTGCCGCTGCGCCGCCGCCTGCTGCGGGCCGGCACGCTGGCGGGATTGCCCGGCGCCACCTTCTATGCGTGGACCTCCGTGTATGGCGACAGCCAGGCATGGCAGGTGGCGGGACTGGCCGTGGGACTGGCCACCGCGCCGCTGCTGGCGGGCGCCTACCTGGCATTAGCCCTATCTCTGTTCGAGCGTCTGCGCGACGGCACGCTGTTTGCGCTGCTGGCCGATACGGGCCGCATGGCCCTGTCGAACTACCTGCTGCAGTCGGCCATCTGCGCCGTGCTGTTCCTCGCGTATGGCATGCGGCTGATGGGCAGCGTCTCGCCGCTGGGCGCGCTGGCGCTGGCCGCCATCATCTTTGGCGCGCAGCTGCCATTGAGCCGCTGGTGGCTGCGCGGCCACGCTTATGGCCCTGTCGAGTGGCTGCTGCGGGCCCTGACGGTCGCCGCGTGGCCGCGCTGGCGGCGCTAACGCGCCACTTACTTGTAGCGGTACAGGGGCTGGCGCAGCTGGATCGGGCGGATATCGAGGCGCAGCTTCAGCACCGAGTACGCTTCCGCCTCGGTCGAGCTGTAGCCGACGCTGTTGACGGTTTTACTGAAGCGGAACTCGAAGCCCAGGTCCGGGTACGGGTCGCGCGGATTGCCGAAGGCGATGCCGATGGCTTCCTGCTGGGCGTTGTCGATCAAATTGCCCATCAGGTCCAGCACGGCGTTATTGCCGAGGATATCGTTGGTAAACACAGGTTCGCGCATGTCGGGCTGGTTCGGATCGAGCTTGTTGTCGGCCTTGTCCGGCGACGGCGTAAACACGCGCGTGACAAGATTGAATTTGTCGCCACGGTCCAGATAGCTGATGGCCGCGTTGCTGATATTGAAATTTTTCACACCACGGTCGCTGATGGCGCCCGACAGGTCGATCAGCAGGGCGCCGCTGTAGCCGATGACTTCCACGTCGCGCATGGCGTCGACCACCATGGCGCTGTTTTCATCGATGCCCAGCCCCAGGTGATAGCCTTTTTTCAGCATCACGGGAATCATGCGGGCAAAACGCCCACGCACCAGCAGATGCTGGTCGACGAACACGTCGCTGCCGATGAAGCCCAGGCCCGGCGCGATCTCGCGGCCATCCGTCACGCCCATCTTGAGCATGTCGAGCACGGGTTTGGCATCGTAGAACATGGTCGTGCTCATGATGGCAGCGCCGGCGCTGGAACCGGCGATCACGCCGCCGTTGCGGTAGACCGACCAGATGGCTTCCAGCGCGGCCGTGCGGCTGCCGTCCGGGCGCAGCAGGGCTTGCGTGATGCGTCCCTGGTCGCCGCCGGCAAAATAGATGCCGGTGGCCGACTTGATCTGCGTGACGATGGCAGGGTCTTCGGCCGCCTTGCGGTAATCGCGATTGGCCAGCTTGACGGCCAGCGGCACGAAAAAGGCCTCGGCGCCATATTGATTGAGTTTCTTGATGATGTTTTCACCGGATTTTTCCGGGTTCATCGCGGCCGACGCCAGCACGGCGATGCGCGCGCCCGGCCCGCCCGACAGCTTGACGATACGTTGCCAGACTTCGGCATTGTCGGCGCGCAGGCCGCCGCCGATGATGACGAGGGTGCCCTGCGGCGCGCTGCCGATGGCACTGCCGGCCGGCGCCGCCACGGCATGGACGCTGCACAATGCCAGCACGAACAGCAGCGCGGCGCGGAAGGTGTGGTACAGGCTTGAAGATGATTTCATGGTGCCTTTCGAATACAAGAAAAGTGGCGCGCACTTGTCGATACCGGCGCGCGCCCTTGCTGCCAAACTGCTGCTTGCAACCCGACTCCAGCGAACGACGATACTACCTGCCGCATATGACAGCGTTGTTGCGGCATCCCCGACTTTTTTTACTTGAAGCTGTAATTGGCGCTCGCATAGAAGCGCCGGCCGCGCGGGTCCGTGTAGCTGGGATCATAGCCGGACAGGAAAAAATAGGCCTGGTTCGAGTATGGCGGACTGGTATTGAACAGATTCTGTATGCCCGCGCGCAGCTTGAACTGCTTGCTCACCGCATAGGCCGCCGACATGTCCCACAAGGTGTACGCCTTCACCCGGTTCGGCTTGACGACGCTGCCGTCATCGATGTTGATGGCCGAGTTCTGGTCATCGTAGCCACTCGAATACGTGTTCGACAGGCTGGCCGAATACGGGCCGCTATCCCAATCGAGCGTGATCGTGTGGCGCCAGCGCTGCACCACGCCGTCCGTGACGAAGCGATTGAGATTGCTGATGAAATCGTCGCCGGGACTGGTCTGGATTTTTGAACCGAGCACATACGTGCCGCTCAGGTGGCCGCCAAAGCGTCCCCACGCCGTTTGCACGCCATGCAGGTCGGCAGTGATATCGATGCCCGAGGCTTTTTGCGCACCGCGGTTTTCCTTGCGCAGCTCGATATAGTCGATTTCATTGACCTCGTTGCGGTGCACGAGGTTGCCGTACTTGGCCAGGTTGCCCAGGATGATGTCGTCGCCGATTTCGCTGATCAGGTTCGTACGCCTGATGTTCCAGTAATCGGCACTGAAGGTCCAGTGCTGGCTCGGTTCGAGCACCAGGCCCACCGAGAACTGGCGGCTGCGTTCCGGTTTCAGCTTGTCGTTGCTGTAGCGGCGCGTATCCCAGTCTTGCGCGCAATCGGCATAATTGTTGTCCACGGTGGCGCACAGCACGGGATCGGGCAGGGTCGCCGTGCTGCTGTAGACGGTGGGACGGTGCAAGTCCGACATCGACGGCGCACGGAAGCCCTTGCCGGCCGAAGCACGCAGCAGCACCTGCTTGCTGGGCATGTAGGTCAGGCCCACCTTGGGACTGAGGGCGCCGCCCACCTGCTCGTAATGGTCGTAGCGGCCTGACAACTGCGCCTGCCATTGCCTGGTCAACGGCAGCAGCAATTCGCCGTAGACGGCTTGTACATTGCGGCTGTCGCTGGTACCCCTGCCGCCTTCCGGCGCCGCATCGTTGCTGATGTTGTCGCTCATGAGCAGCGCCGATGGGCGAAACTCGGTGCGTTCACGCCGCACTTCGCCGCCCACGGCCAGCGCCATGTCGCCGCCGCCCATGGGCATCAAGGCGCGCGACACCTTGAAATCGAGCGAGTCCATGACGCCGCGCGCATGGCGCACCTCGTCGTCGACCTGGATGCTGTCGAGCAGCGCCCGGCCTTTCGCGCCGGAAGGCCCGAAGGGATTGATGTCGCCGGCCGCGATCCCTGCCTGCAGCTTGTCGTACAAGACGTAGCCGTGGGTATCGCGGTCCTTCACCACATTGACGCTGTGATTGAAGCCCACGTCGTAATCCCAGCCGGCGAGCGTGCCGGTGGCGCCCACGACGTAGCGCTGGCTCTCGCTGGTCAGCTGGCTGGTGCGCATGCCCGCCTCGTTCAGCCGCATGCGCAGTTCCAGTTCGCGCTCCACCTGCTTGCCATCGTCATCGAGCAGCGTGTCGAAACCCGCATTGGCCAGCTGCGGCACCTTGCTGTAATCGAGGTAGCCGATCACGCGCGCCGACGAGCCCACGTAATGGCTGCGCGAGCGGCTCAGCGCCACTTCCGCATACAGCTGGTGATCGTTATTCAATTTCAGCACGCCGCGCGTGAGCAGGTTCTGCTTGTCCGTCTTCGGATACAGCTCCGTGTCGCCCATATAGTTATAGGTACAGGCATCGACGCCACCCGTGCCCGCCGGCAGGTACAAATTGGCCGGCGGCGCGCAGTTCGGAATGCCAAAATTGATCTGGCGGTTGGTGATCGGCTGGCCATTGAGCAGGAAGCCGTTGTCCTGCAGGTGCTCGCGCTGGGCGCTGGACAGGCGGATATTCGCCGGGCTGGTAAAGTTCGACAGCAAATGCCCGAGGCGCTGCGGAATCTGCAGGTTCGGGATGAACTTGCGCTGCGAGGAGCGCAGGCCGTCCGTTTTTTGCAGGTCGACCACGGCGAAGATATTGTAGCCATCCGCAGCCAGGTCGCCCGTGCCGGCCGTGATGCTGGCCGTGCGCTTGCCCGCGCCCCCTTCATCGGTGCGGCTGCCGTAGACGTTCAGCTCCACGCCCTGGTAATCCTTGCGCGTAATGAAATTGATGACGCCGCCGATGGCGTCCGTGCCGTACAGGGCCGATGCGCCATCGAGCAGCACTTCCACGCGCTGCAGGGCGGCGGCCGGGATGTTGTTCAGGTCCACGCCCGCATCGTCGCCGGGCGAGGCAAAGTTGGCCATGCGCCGGCCATTGAGCAGCACCAGAGTCGACGAGGTGCCCACGCCGCGCAGGTTGGCGCTGTTGAAGCCGCGCTGGTCGCCGCCCACGTTGATGCTGGCGCCGTCCGTCAGGCCGCCCACGTTGGCCGACACGCGCGCCATCAGCTCGGCCGCCGTCGTCACGCCCGCCTTTTCGATTGCGGCGCGCGTGATGATCTGCACGGGCAGCGCCGTTTCCGATTCCAGCCGCTTGATGGCCGACCCCGTGATCTCCACGCGCTGCATTTTTTTCGGCGCAGGTTCGCCATCCTGCTCCTGTGCCTGCGCGCCGCCGGCCAGCATGCCCAGCGCCGTCGATACGCTCAGGGCGCCCAGCGCCACGCGCACGCCTTGCGCCAGCACCGACTCGCGTGGCAAGGCGCCGTCCTGTCTTTTCATCTGCATTGTCAATCTCCCCTGATGTTGATGCCTGATTTTTATAATGATTTTGGGACTGCCTTGCGCTGCTTCACCGCTGTTTTTCGTGGGCCCTGCACGCCATGTTCGCCGCCATACAGATAGGCGGAGATGACGTCGCTCAAGCGGGCCGCTTTTTCTACGTTCTTTTTGTTCGATACCATCAGCGCCACGGCCAGCGCCTCGATCATGGCCAGCGCCGTGCTGGCGCTGCTGGGCAGGACAGGATGCGTGCTTTGCGCGTACAGCGCGTGGTCGGCCAGTTCGGCCAGCGGCGACGCGGGCGAGTCGGTGATCGCCACGATGCAGGCGCCGCGGTCGCGCGCGAAGCTGGCCAGGCCGATGCAGTCGAGCGTATAGCGGGGAAACGCGATCACCACCAGCACGTCGTGCGCCGTCAGGTTGACCAGGTGGCCGGCCGCTACTTCCGAGCCGCCGATGCCCACCACTTCCACCACATGCGGGCAAAACGGTTGCAGGTGCTGCACCAGCATACCCGCCAGGTTGGCCGACAGGCCAAAACCCATCACATACACCACCCTGGCGCGCGTCAGTCGGCGCACCACGGCCTGCATGGCGGGCGGCGACAGGGCATCGGACGTGGCGGCGATATTCGCGGCCGCATATTCCAGGCTTTGCGTGATGGGCGAGGTGGCGCGCGCGCGCCGTTCTATCGTGCGGCGCAGTTTGTCGACCGGCTGCAACAGCGATTGCAGGGTTTCTGCCATGGCGCCGCGCATGGCAGAATAATTCTTCTGGCCGATATCGCGTGCGAAGCGGCTGATGGTGGCCGTCGACACCTGGCAGCTGTCGGCCAGTTCCTCGATGCCCAGCGCCGTCACGCGCATCTGGTTGCGCAGCAGGTAATCGGCGATCTGCCGCTGCGAAGCCGAGCCGCCAGCCAGCACGTGCAGCAGCGCCTGCCCCAGCGGCGATTGCGCGAACGCGGCGTCGGGCGACGCCAGCGTGGTAGCAAATGGCATGGGGGCGTTGCTTCTGGCAGGACTGGCGGATGCTCTCATATCACTGGCGGCCTGTATTCTTGGGCACTGCGGATCACTGACGGAAGGCGAAATCGGGTCGCTGGAACTTACTGTACTCATATCAAAAAGAAAACTCAACAAATATTTGTAAAAGGATTTTCATTGATTTACTTCGTGAAAATATTGCTACATAATCGACCGGAATCCATCAACCATGCACCTTTCCGGGGCGCCCACCATGCAAGTACAACAGCATCCCATCTCCACCGCGCACGCCAGCATGTCGTGCCAATTGAGCAGCTTCCACTTCGGCGCCGCGGCCGCCACTAGCCGCAGCGGCAAGAAGGTGTATATCCAGGCTGCCCTGCACGCGGACGAGGTGCCGGGCATGCTGGTGTCGCAGTTTTTGCGCCGCGAACTGCTGGCGCTGGAAGCAGCGGGCAAGGTCCACGGCGAAATCATCCTGGTGCCGGCTGCCAACCCGATCGGCCTGGCGCAAGCCATCCATGGCGCACCGTTCGGCCGCTTCGACCTGAGCACGGGCATCAACTTCAACCGCGCCTACCGCCACGTGGCCGATGAACTGAAAACCACGCTGGCTGGCCAGCTGGGACAGGATGCGCAAGCCAACGTGGCGTTGATACGCGAGTATGCGCGCGCCGCGGTCGCCGCCTGGCGGCCGGGCACGGATGCGGAAACCTTGAAGAAAACCCTGCTGGGCATGGCCATCGACGCCGACATTGTGCTCGACCTGCACTGCGATAACGAGGCGGCCCTGCACATCTATACGGGCACGCCGCTGGCGGCGCAGATCGCGCCCCTGTCCGCGCTCCTGGGCGCGCGCGCCGTGCTGCTGGAACTGGCGGCCGGCGAAGAGCCGTTCGACGAAGCCTGCAGCCGCTTGTGGTGGGATCTCGACGCGCACTTCGGCGGCCGCTATCCGATTCCCGCCGCCTGCCTGTCGACCACCGTCGAACTGCGCGGCGAAGTGGAAGTGAGCTACGCCCTGGCCGAACGCGACGCCGCCGCCCTGCTGCGCTTTCTCGCCATCGAGGGCGTACTGGAAATCGATGGTGCAGGCGACGACCTGCCCGCGCCGCAATGCGAGCCGACGCCGCTGGCCGGCGTGGAGCCGATCCTCGCGCCGCATCACGGTGTGCTGGTCTACCTCCGCGAAATGGGCGAGGTGCTGGCCGCCGGCGATGCGGTGGCCGACCTGATCGACCCCGTCAGCGGCGAGACGACGACCTTGCGCTGCACGGTCGCCGGTGTCTTTTTTGCGCGCAGCGCCCACCGCCACGTTTTGCGCGGCATGAACGTGGGCAAGGTCGCAGGCGCCGTTGCCTACCGCGGCGGCAGCCTCCTGAGCCAATAAGTGACGCCCATGAGAAAATTCAAGCTACCCAATACCTTCGTCCTGCTGTGCGGCATCCTGGCCATGATCGCCGTGGCCACGTGGCTGGTGCCGGGCGGGAAATTCGACACCCAGCTGGTGAACGGCAAGCAGTTGATCATCCCCGGCACGTTTCATTACGTCGACAACAAGCCGCAGGGCCTGGCCGCGCTGATGATGGCGCCCATCAAGGGCTTCGTCGACGCCAGTCTGATCATCGGCTTCGTGCTGATCGTCGGCGGCGCCTTCGCCGTGCTGCAAAAAACGGAAGCCTTCGATTCGCTGATCAAGGCCATCGCCAAGGCGCACACCAGTTCGCGCTTCGTGCGCGCCGCCATCATCCCCGTCTTCTTCACCATGTTCTCGCTGGGAGGCGCCACCTTCGGCATGAACGAGGAAGCGATCCCCTTCATCCTGATCTTCGTGCCGCTGGCTCTGGCCCTGGGCTATGACACCATCACGGGCGTGTCGATTCCCTTCATCGGCTCGCAGGTGGGCTTTTCCGCCGCCTTTTTGAACCCGTTCAACGTCGGCATCGCGCAAGGTATCGCGGGCGTGCCGATCTTTTCCGGCATCGGCTACCGCCTGATCGTGTGGGCCATCGCCACGGCGGTCAGCATCGTGTTCTTGATGTGGTATGCGGCGCGCATCAAGCGCCATCCGGAAAAAAGCCCGACCTACCTGCTCGATATCGAGAAGCGCAACGAGCACTCGATGGACCTGGACAGCTTTGCCGGCATGACGCGCACGCACCGCGCCGTGCTGTGGATCTTCATGGCGACCTTGCTGACGATGGTCGTCGGCGTCGTCAAGTACGACTGGTTCATCGATGAAATCGCCGCCCTGTTCCTGGTGATGGCCATCGTCGTCGGCCTGGTCGGCCGGCTCGACATGGACAGCCTGGTGGCGTCGTTCGTGCAGGGCGCACGCGACATGGTCAGCGTGGCGCTGGTCATCGCGCTGGCGCGCGGCACCATGATCCTGGCGCGCGACGCGCAGATTATCGACACCATGCTGCATGCATTGACGCCGCTGGTGGCCTCGTCGAGCCCCGTCTTCGCCGCGCAAAAGATGTTCTTCATGCAGTCGGTGATCAACTTCTTCATCCATTCCGGCAGCGGCCAGGCGGCGCTGACCATGCCCATCATGGCGCCGCTGGCCGACCTGGTGGGCGTGACGCGCCAGACGGCCATCCTGGCCTTCCAGTTCGGCGAATTCACCACGCCGATGATCCCCACCTCCGGCATCACCGTCGGCGTGCTGGCGCTGGCGCGCGTGCCGTGGATCACGTGGGCCAAGTGGATGATCCCGCTGCAGCTGATCTACCTGGTGCTGGCGCTGCTGCTATTGATACCACCGTGCCTGATGCACTGGCAGTAAAACGGAACACGCCATTGGCCGATGCCGATGGCAGGCTGAAAAATGCTGTGGATGGCGGGAAGCTCGCGTTCCGCCTGAGCTGAAAAGGAAACGGGGGCGCCGCCCGTTCCGATTGCCGCTGATGCTGTAATGCTTGCTGCCTGTGTGATGGTGACTACGGATGCTGCTTATTCTGCCTCGATGGCATGGCCGCGCTTACAGGGCGGCTTTTTCTTCCGCGTTCAAACGCTTGGCGCTGACGTACACGGTGTGCATGGTGGCTTGATCGGCGCTGGCGACAAGGGCGGCGGAAGCGGCTGGCGCGGCGCGGAACTTCGGCACGGCGGCGGTGGCCAGGCTCGTGGCGGCGGCGACGGCGATGATGGCAACGAAGATGGCTTCCATGTTTTTAGCGATGTTCATGATGGTGTCCTTTGAGTGGCTGGTTGTGTGCTGCGATGATTGAACTGTAGGCCGATCCCCCCTGAACTGCCATCGGATTGCGACCAAACGCACGATTTGCGGGACAGAATACAAACAGCCCGGATGGAACGCGCAACAGGCCATCGCCGTGGCATTTGACGCTTGCCGGCCCCATTCCTGGCCATTTCAGCGCCTTGCAAGCCCCTAAAAGCCCTACCGCCGGCCAACCTTGTTTATAATCGCCGTACACTAAAGGACTTCTTTCATGACTGATCAATTCTCCAAAAAGGGCGAAGCCTGGTCGGCCCGGTTTTCCGAACCGGTCTCGGACCTCGTCAAGCGCTACACAGCTTCTGTATTTTTTGACAAGCGCCTGGCGCTGTTCGACATCGAAGGTTCGCTGGCCCATGCGGAAATGCTGCATGCGCAAGCCATCATCAGCCCTGCCGACTACGCGGAAATCCAGCGCGGCATGGCGCAAATCTCGCAGGAAATCGCCGCCGGCCAGTTCGAATGGCTGCTGGACCTGGAAGATGTCCACCTGAATATTGAAAAACGCCTGACCGAACTGGTAGGCGATGCGGGCAAGCGCCTGCACACGGGCCGTTCGCGCAACGACCAGGTGGCCACCGACATCCGCCTGTATGTGCGCTCCGCCATCGACGACATCACCGCCCTGCTGGCGACGTTCCGCAGCGCGCTGACGGACCTGGCCGAGCAGCATGCCGACACCATCATGCCGGGCTTTACCCACATGCAGGTGGCCCAGCCGATCACCTTCGGCCACCACATGCTGGCGTATGTCGAAATGTTCGGCCGCGACGCCGAACGCATGGCCGACTGCCGCAAGCGCGTCAACCGCCTGCCGCTGGGCGCCGCCGCGCTGGCCGGCACCACCTTCCCGATCGACCGCCTGCGCGTGGCAAAAACGCTGGGCTTTGACGACGTGTGCCACAACTCGCTCGACGCCGTCTCGGACCGCGATTTCGCCATCGAATTTTGCGCCGCCTCCGCCGTGCTGATGATGCACGTGTCGCGCATGGCCGAAGAACTGGTGATCTGGATGAGCCCACGCATCGGCTTCATCGACATCGCCGACCGCTTCTGCACCGGCTCGTCGATCATGCCGCAAAAGAAAAACCCGGACGTGCCGGAACTGGCGCGTGGCAAAACGGGCCGCGTCTACGGTCACCTGACTGGCCTCTTGACCCTGATGAAAGGCCAGCCGCTGGCCTACAACAAGGACAACCAGGAAGACAAGGAACCGCTGTTCGACACCGTCGACACCGTCATCGACACCCTGCGCATCTTCGCCGACATGGCTGGCGGCATCACGGTGAAACCGGAAGCGATGCGCGCGGCCGCCCTGCAAGGCTACGCCACGGCGACCGACCTGGCCGACTACCTGGTCAAGAAGGGCTTGCCGTTCCGCGACGCCCATGAAGCGGTGGCCCTGGCCGTGCGCGCCTGCGTCGACGCGGGCTGCGACCTGGCCGACCTGTCGCTCGAGCAGCTGCGCGCGTTTTCCCCGTTGACGGACGAAGACGTGTTTGCCGTGCTGACCCTGGAAGGTTCTGTCGCCGCGCGCGACCACGTGGGCGGCACCGCGCCACGCCAGGTACGCGCCGCGATCGCCCGCGTGCGTAAGCAGCTGGAAAAATAAGTAGGGACTACTCTGCCTGACGCCCCGCCGCAGCGATGCAGCGGGGCGTTTTTCATGGCTATGTCACCGTCAGGTGTGGAAAAGCTCCCAGCGTTGCCTTCAATAATGTTTCTGGCGAACGGATGCGCCCGGCATCTAGTATCCAGCGCCAGCCCAGGTAGTTCGGCAGGTAGCGCGTCGCGACGCCGTGAAAGGGACCCAGCCATTGCCGCAGTCGGCTGTGATAGGCGTTGACGTTCTGCACATGGGCGGCACCCTGCACACGGATGCCGGCGCGCAAGTTGACGGCCTGGTGGCTGATGCCCGCTTCCCTGGCGAAGGCCCGATAGGCCGCATGACCATCGGTGACCAGCAGCACATCCTTGTCGATGACGGGCAACAAACAGTGATGCAGATGCGCCTTGGTCAGCGCTCCTTTGCCCGTGACGAAATCGAGGGTCTGTCCCGTGCGGTCGCGCGCCACCAGGATACAGACCTGTTCGTTCGATATGCCGCGCTTGTGGGCATGGCCGCCCCGGCAGCGGGCCGGACGCGTCATCTGCCGCGCTCCCTTTTCCGATTCCAGCAGATATAACTCGTCGGCCTCGGCGATGCCGTGCAAGCCATGCGGCCGGTCTGTCTTTGCCAACGATAAAAACCGGTGGCGCCAGCGAAACGTGGTGTTGCGGTGCACGCCCAGTTGAGTGGCTGCCTTGCGCACGGAATCCGATGCCAGCAGGCAATCGGCGTAGTCGAGCCACAGCGATTTATGACGCAAGCGCGCCAGCGGCGTGCCGGTGAGCGCATTGAAGGTGCGCCCGCACGGCACGCAACGGTATCGCTGCAGTCCGTGTGCATGGCCATGCCGGTGAGCATGGTTGCTATTGCAGGCAGGACAGTGCAATCGCTGCCGGGCCACGCTTTCGACCAATGCCACGATGACGTCTTGCGATGCGACCCCGCGCAGCAGGGTGATGCCCGCCAGGCGCTGGCGGCGGCTCAATTCGGCGAACTGGGCGATGAACGTTTTCCATTGGGCTGGCTGCATGGAAGGCTCCCGTTTGTCTGGTATACATAGTCAGACAGCAGGGACACAGGAAGATTCCTGGAGTTCCCCTACTTAGCGGAGACAGAGCCTTTTTCATTGCGCGACGATTTTCGAAAGCACGGAAAAAGCCGCCCCCGTCTGCGACGCTTCCAGCAACAAAGTCAGCTCCGTATACGTGCAGATGATGTTGATCAAATTGATGCGCTCCCACGCCAGGCGCTTGAGGATGGCGTGATACACGCCCGGCGTGTAGCAGGTCTCTGGCGCCAGGTGCAGGGTCACGGCCGTCACCCGCTCCAGGCGCGCCAGTTCCTGCTCTTCGCCGAACACCTCTTCCACCAGCGCATGCAGCGAACGGCTGCAGATCACCATCACCTCGTTGACGCCGCGCGTCACGGTAATGAAGGTGCCGCGCTGGGGTGCGGCCAGCGCCAGCAACTGGCGCTGGCAGTCATAGGTCTGGTCGGAATAGCGGTAGGTAAAAATCATCAATTCGCTGCGTGTGGACAGCTCTCCCGCGCGGTGCGCCAGCACGATCTCGCCGCTTTTCTGCTGCGGCATCCGTTCGGCCAGGCGGCGCAGCGCCATCACCACGGCGGCCTGCCCCACCGGTTTCCACAAGTCGGTCTGCAATTGCGGCTGCAGCTGGCGCGCCAGTTCCGACAGGTTCAGCAAGCCACGGCCCAATCCCTCGCTGAGAAAGGCCGATTCCATCACGATCTGTTCCACTTTGGTCGCTATCGAAAGCATAGTTCTTCGGGCCGGTGATTCCGGTGCACGCACCAGGAGCCGGCAACCCTTCCTGAAAAAAGGATGCACTGCGCCAGCGGCCACGCCGGGCGGCGCGGTCGGACTCGCGGAAAAGATCCCCCTCGCGGGGGAAGAGCCGGCTGGCGGCGGCTAGGAAGGCGGATGCAGCATGAATGCCGCTCCAGAGGGGAAATGGCTGAAACCAACAGCAGAAAACAGAACTGACGTCATGTGAAACTCCCGATTTTTTTCCCGATGCGCTGTATCTGGACGCGGTCATTGCCGCGTGCGCTTTTTTTGTCTTCGCGTGGTCCGCAGGGAACAACGCGAAGAGCTAGTGTAGATCGCAACATTTAGAAAAGGCAACAGTGTTTTTCCAACAGAACGCTCCATTAGGGGAAGTAGTCCATAACAAAAGTTGCAGCTTGTGGTAGATCAAACTTTCCACCGATGCGATGCCGATAAATGTTCAATTCTTAACAAAAAATCGCGGAGTGACCCATTTCTTGAATTTTTTGACATGGCGATCTCGACAAGTTTAGTGTCCCCCTACCCGGCGTCATGCCACAACAAAACGGCAGGCTATCCGCCCGCCGCCAGGCACGCCGGGGTGGCCATCAGGCATCGCGGCCAGCTCATTCACCATTTCCTTAACCGATACCCTGGAGCAGAAATGAATTTACGTTTGACAATAGTTGCCGCATCCATCGCCGCCCTGCCGCTGATGGCCACCACGGCAGACGCCGCCACGCCGCTGCCACAGACCCTGATGGCCGCCCCGGTCGCCCTGGCTTCTCCACAAGAGACCGCCAGCCTGGTCAACAAGCTGGCCGCGCAAGCGCGCAGCCGTGGCCTGAACACCGAACATGGCTTTGCCGTCGGCGCCCAGCATCCTGGCGTCAGCGGCACGCGCGTGAGCCGCGTACAGCACACCTACAAGGGCTTGCCCGTTTTCGGTTCCGAAACGGTCGTGGTCAGCAACAGCGCCGGCGACATCGTCAGCGAATCCGTGTCGGACCGCGCGTCCGGCCTCGGTAGCGGCGGCGTCAATTCCGTCACCCGCAGCGCCACCACCGATATCGACACCACGCCCGCCATCAGCGCGGCAGCCGCCATCGCCGCCGCCGTGAATAACATCGGCGTGCGGGCCGTCGACCACGTGCCGCCGCATGCCCAGCTGCTGATCTATCCCGTCATGAAAACCGTGCGCGTGGCCGGCGCCGAGAACAAGTCGGAAGCCGCGCTGAACGCCCTCGACGTGCAGGACGTGGTCGACCATTACGAGCTGGCCTACCTGGTGCAGACGCGCATGATCAGCGGTAACAAGCCGGTCTACTACGATACAGTCGTCAGCGCCAAGGATGGCCGCATCCTGCGTCAATGGAAAGCCCTGAAAACCGTGGCCGGCATCGGCAACAGCCAGTACAACGGCCAGGTGCCGCTCAACACCACGCTCACGGGCAGCACCTACACCATGAAGGACCCGAGCCGCGGCACGGGCGGCAGCTTCGGCGGCATGGCCATCACGAATGCCAACCACGGCACCAGTTCGGGCAGCGTGTACAGCAGCACCAGCAATACCTGGGGCGACGGACAGCAATACATCAACGGCGGCAGCACCACCAACGCCAACGGCCAGACGGCGGCCGTGAACGCGATGTGGGGCTTGATGAATACCTACGACACGCACAAGAATGTGCTGGGCTGGTCCAGCCTGGACGGCAACAACACGGCCACCCACATCGCCGCCCACGTCAACACGGCCTACGACAACGCCTATTACGACAGCAGCTGCAAGTGCATGTACATCGGCGACGGCGGCAGCTCGTTCAACAACCTCGGTTCCATCGACGTGATCGGCCACGAAATGGGCCACGGCATCACGGACGCCACCTCGGGCCTGATCTACTCGCAGGAGTCGGGCGGCTTGAACGAATCGAGCTCGGACATCGCCGGCGAAATGGTGGAAGCGTATGCGCGCGCCGGCGGCACGGGCACCACGATTCCCAACACGGGCAACGATTGGATGACGGGCAAGGAAATCGCCAAGAATGGCCAGCCGCTGCGCTGGCTGTACAAGCCAAGCAAGGATGGCAGCAGCCCGAATGCGTGGAGCAGCACCATCAAGAACCTCGACGTCCACTACAGCAGCGGCCCGAACAACCGCATGTTCTACTTCCTGTCGCAAGGTTCGAACTCCACGTCCAGCAGCGATTACTACAGCTCCTACCTGAACAAAAGCCCGCTGGCCATGACCGGCATCGGCAGCGACAAGGCTTACCGCATCTGGTTCAAGGCAGCCACCACCAAGTTCACCTCGTCGACCAACTACGCCGACGCGCGCAACAAGGTGCTGCAGGCAGCCGAGGAACTGTATGGCGTGGGCAGCGCCGAGTCTATCGCCGTCAAGCGCGCGTATGCGGCCATCAACGTGGGCGCCGATGTCGATGAATCGACGACGGGCGGCGCGGTGACGATCACCAGCCAGCCGGCCAGCATCACCGTCGCACCAGGCGCCACCGCCTCGTTCGCCGTGGGCGCGGGCGGCGGCACGGCACCGTACACCTACAAATGGTTCCGCAACGGCGCCGTGATCAGTGGCGCCACGTCGCCGGCCTACAGCTTCACGGCCGTAGCGGCCGACAGCGGCGCCGTCTTCAAGGCCACGGTGACGGATTCCTCGTCGCCCGCCGTGACGGCCACGTCGAACAACGCCACCCTGACGGTCGGCACGAGCAGCGCCACCGAGCGCGTGACGAACGGCGGCTTCGAGTCCGGCGCCACGGGCTGGAGCGGCACCACGGGCGCCATCGGCACCTTCACGGGCCAAACCGCGTACGAAGGCACGAAGTACGCCTGGCTGGGCGGCAATGGCACCACGGCCAGCGAATCGCTGACGCAAAGCGTGGCCATTCCGGCCGCCGCCACGTCCGCCAGCTTGAGCTTCGCGCTGCATATCGACACGGCAGAAACGGGCAGCACCGTGTACGACAAGCTGGTCGTCACCGTGAAGAACAGCGCCGGTACGGTGCTGGGCACCCTGGCCTCGTATTCGAACGTGAACAAGGCCGCCGGCTACCAGATCCGCACCTTCGACCTGATCGCCTACAAGGGCCAGACCGTGCAGATTTCGTTTGCCGCTACCGAGGATGCATCGCTGCAAACCTCGTTCGTGATCGACAAGGTCAGCCTGGTTACCCAGTAAGCGGCTGAATTGCGGGCAAGCCATCGATACAAGGCTTGCCCGCACGGCACGATTGATTTCCTGGCAATTCCAGTCTACCCTGAGGCAGTGATTGCCTCTTGCCTGCTGCCGGTACCCGCGACGAATTGAACTTTTTTTGGATTGTTCCTGACCGATGCCTACTTCGACCTTGTCCGCACGCGCTGTCCCCTTTTCACATCACCCCATTTTCACGCCCCAGGCCATCACCATGCTCGCCTGAGCCGACGATGCAGTTCCACCTCCAGGTGCAGGGCCCGGCGGGCAGCCAGGCGCTGGCCATCGACGCCGCCAGCGAGGCCGAGGCGATCCGCGCGGCCGTGCGCGGCGGCTGGCGCGTGCTGGCCGTCGACGCTGGCGCCACGTCAGACACGGGCGCCGCAGCGCTGCGTCCCGGCAAGCAGGGCCTGCCCCTGCTGCAATTCAGCCAGGAGCTGCTGGCCCTGCTCGAAGCGGGCCTGAACCTGGGCGAGGCCATGGCCACCCTGCACAACAAGGAAACGCGCGCGGGCGCCAAGGCCACCCTGGCCGCCATCGTGCTCACCCTACAGCAGGGCCTAAGCTTTTCCGACACCCTGGCCGGTTTTCCCGACATCTTCCCCGACATTTACATCGCCACCGTGCACGCGGCCGAACGCTCGGGCAACCTGCCCGAGGCGCTGGCGCGCTTCGTCGCCTACCAGCTGCAGTTCGACGCCATCCGCAAAAAACTCATTTCCGCCGCCATCTATCCGTGCATGCTGCTCGTCGTCGGCGGCCTCGTGACCCTGTTCCTGCTCGGCTACGTAGTGCCCAAGTTCAGCGTCGTCTACGAAAGCTCGGGCCGCGAGATCCCGTGGATGTCGCAAATGCTGCTCGGCTTTGGCCAGACCCTGGCCGCGCATCCGCTGCTGTGCGCCGGCGCGCTGGCCGCCGTGGTCGGCGCCGTGGTCTTCGGCATCGCCAACCGCGCCATGCGCATGGCGCTGGTGCTGCGCCTCTTGCGCCTGCCCGTGCTGGCCGGGAAGGCGGCGGAATTTCGCCTGGCCCGCTTCTACCGCGCCCTCAGCCTGCTGCTGCACGCCGGCATCCCGCTGCACAAGGCACTGGCCATGGTGGCGCCCATGCTGCTGCCGGCGCAGCAGGAGCAACTGGCGCAGGCCCGCCGCTCGGTGCAGGAAGGCATGCCGTTTTCCACGGCGCTGGAACAGGCCGGCATGGCCACGCCGGTGGCGCAATCGCTGCTGAAAGTGGGAGAGAACACGGGCCGACTGGGCGACATGCTGGAACGCTCGGCCAAGTTCCACGACGAGGAATTCGCCCGCTGGGTGGACTGGGCGTCGCGCCTGCTCGAACCGCTCTTGATGACCATCATCGGCGTCGTCATCGGCGGCGTGGTGGTGCTGATGTACATGCCGATCTTTGAACTGGCCGGGAGCTTATCGTGAGGAGCATGCCATGAACGCACGCGACGAAGAACGGGCCGTGCTCGATGCGGCCATGCTGCGCCGCGCCCACGCCAGCGCGCTGGAACAGGGCCGCCCGCAGATGGCCGTGCTGCAGGAAACGGCGGCCCTGCCGCCCGAAGTCTTTTTGCGCCAGCTGGCCGCCCTGTTCCGCTACCCGGCGTGGACGATGGCCGAGCTGCAGGCCGCCTTGCCCGCTTTCGGCCTGCTGCCCTACACGGATTGCGCCCAGCGCGACTGCGTGCTGCTGCAGCCTGGCGTTCCCGGCGCGCCGCCCGTGCTCGTCATCGGCAACCCGTTTGCCGAAGACTTGCTGCAGTGGGCCGACTTCGCCCTGTCCACACCGTTTACGGTGGCGCTGGCGCATCCGGACGATCTGGCCGCCTATCTGCTGCAGCAGGAAAGCGTGCAGCAGGCGATGCAGGAAATGCAGGAAATGCAGCATGGGGGCGATGTGCCTGGCCTGGACCAGAGCATCGAAGACATCTCGCTGATCCGCATCAGCGAGGACAGCAGCCCGGTGGTCAAATTGGTGAACTCCACCATCTACGACGCCCTGAAATTCCAGGCCAGCGACATCCACCTCGAATGCGACGTGGCCAGCCTGGTCATCAAATACCGCGTCGACGGCGTGCTGGTGCAGGCGGGCCAGGTGCAGGGGCTGGCGATGGCCGAGCAGATCATCTCGCGCATCAAGGTCATGGCCGATCTCGACATCGCCGAGCGGCGCGTCCCGCAGGATGGCCGCTTCAAGGTGCGAGTGAAAGGGGCGGAGATCGATTTCCGCGTCTCCATCATGCCCAATATTTTTGGCGAGGACGCCGTGCTGCGCCTGCTGGACCGGCGCGCGCTGACGGAAGCGGCGCAGGCGCTGCGCCTGGAAAGCTTGGGCCTGAACGAGGACGCCATCGAGCAGATCCGCCGCCTGGCCGCCAAGCCGCACGGCATGCTGCTGGTGACGGGACCCACGGGTTCCGGCAAGACCACCACCCTGTACGCGGCCATCACGGAAATCAACACAGGACGCGACAAGATCGTCACCATCGAAGACCCGGTCGAATATCGCTTGCCGCGCGTGCTGCAGATCCCCGTCAACGAAAAGAAGGGACTGACGTTCGCGCGCGGCCTGCGCTCCATCCTGCGCCACGACCCCGACAAGATCATGATCGGTGAAATCCGCGACGATGAAACGGCGCAGATCGCCGTGCAGGCCGCGCTCACGGGCCACCTGGTGTTTACCACCGTGCACGCGAACAACGTCTTTGATGTGGTCGGCCGCTTCCTGCACATGGGCGTGGACGCCTACAGCTTTGCGGCCGCCCTGAACGGCATCGTGGCGCAGCGCCTGCTGCGCCTCAATTGCGCCCATTGCGCCATCGATGCCAGCGCCGAAGTGCTGGCCGATGCGCAGCAATTGCGCGACAGCGGCCTGGCCCTGCACCAGGTGCAGGACTGGCAGTTCATGGCCGGCAAGGGTTGCGGCCACTGCCGCGGCACCGGCTACAAGGGCCGCAAGGCCGTCGCCGAAGTCTTGATGCTCAGCGACGCGATGCGCGAAATGATCTGCACACGCGCCCCCCTGAGCCAGATGAAGGATGAAGCGGCACGCAACGGCTTTCGCCTGGCGCGCGAAGCGGGCCTGGATCTGGTGCGGCGCGGGGAAACCACTTTAGCGGAGCTCAATCGTGTCACTTATTGAACACCTTGCCCGCGCCACCGTGTGCCTGCACCTGGCCCCGCACGGGCTGCACGGCGAGCTGCGCCGCGCCGGTCGTCCCGTGGCGGACAGCGCCTTCCACCTGCCCATTGCGAATCCCGACGCCAGCTGGGAAGTGGCGCTGGCCGCCCTGCGTGGCTGGCTCGAACAGCATAGTGAAAAAAAACTGCCGCTGGCCGTCAGCCTGGCCAGCCGCTGGTGCGCCATGCAAGTGGTGCCGTGGAGCGGCGCCCTGCTCGACCGGGCCAGCGCGCAGCGCTTCCTGCATAGCCAGTTCGCCGCCGTCTACGGCGATGGCGCGCGCGCCTGGCGCGTGGCCGCCGACGACGCGCCCTATGGCAAGCCGCGCCTGGCCTGCGGCATCGATGCGGCCCTGCTGCAAGGCGTGCAGGATGCGGCGGCAGCACATGGCCGGCGCTGCCTGTCCATCGAACCGATCGCCGGACCGGCCTGGCGCAGCATCGCCGGTGCCAAGCCCGACGCCTTCGCCCTGGTGGAAGCGGGACGGCTGCTGCTGGCAACGGCGAGCGGCGGGCGCATCACGGCCCTGCACAGCCAGTCCTGCGCCACGGACTGGGGCGATGAACTGGACCGGGCCTGGCGGCGCTGGAACTTGCGTGCGCCACAGCTTGACGCCATCGACCAGGTGGCGTTGATCGACTTGAGCGGCGTCCCGCAAACGAACGTGCCGGAACGCTTCGTGCCCGTCTCCGTGGCCAGCGGCGCCCACCTGATGCGGGAGGCCGCATGGGCCTGAGCCGCCTGGAGTTCCTGCCGCCTGGAGCGGCGCAAACCTTCAAGGGCTGGCGCCTGGCCCTGTGCCTGGCGGGCGGCTTGATGCTGCTGCCGGCCGCCGTGTACTGGCTGGTGCAGACGCAGGAAACGCGGCGCCTGGAAGCGCAACTGGCGCAGCTGCAGCCCGCGCGTCCCGTACGCGCGCCCCTCTCGACGAGCCAGCAGCGCGAACGCGACCTCGAACTGAAACAGGTGGCTGCCGCCGTGCGCCAGCTTAACCTGCCCGTCACCCGCCTGGTCAAGACGGTGCAGGCGCCGCGCGACGTGCGCGTGGCCCTGCTGGGGCTGGACCTGAACGCGCAGCAGGGACAGGATGGCGCCAGCGTCCTGAAGATCGCCGCCGAAGCGGAAACGCCGCAGGACATGCTCAATTACCTGGCCTTCCTGAACCAGCAACCGATGTTCAGCTCCGTGTATCTGCTCAAGCACGAGATGAACGCGAACACTCCGGAACACCCTTACCGTTTTCAGCTGGAGGCGCAATGGCGGCAATAAAACCCGTGTTAAAAGCCGGCACGCCCGTGGCCCGCGCGCGTCTGCAGCTACACGTGCCGCCGCGGCTGGCGTGGGAAGCCGCGCGTCTGTGGCGCATGCTGGGCTGGCCCAGCGCCATCGGTGCGGCCTGTCTGGCACTGGCCGCTTTCGCCGTGCAGCAGGGCGATGCATTGGCCGGACGCCAGCAGCAATTGCGCGCGCAGCTGGCCATGATGGCGAAACAGGCGGCGCTGCCGCCGGCACCCGTCACGCTCGATGCGGATGCCGGCAGCCTGGCCGCCTTTCACGCCTACCTACCTGCGCATGACAGCATTCCCGACCAGCTGAAGGCCTTGCTGGAAGTGGCGCAAAAGAGCGGCGTCACCCTGGCCAAGGCCGACTACAAGCCGCAGCAAGACGGCAACACGGCCTTTTTGCGCTACCAGATCACCCTGCCCGTCAAGGCCGAATACGCGCAGCTGCAAACCTTTATCGTCGACGCCCTGCAGGCGCTGCCCACCCTGACCTTGGACTCCGTGCTCTTCAAGCGCGAGCAGATCGAGGCGGGCGAGATCGACGCGCGCATCCAGTTCATCCTGCTGGTGAAGAAGGCGGAGGTGCGCCGATGAAAAAAGCCGTACTGGGAGGCGCCGCCGTGGCGACCTTGCTGGCCGCCCTGTTCGCGCCCGAGGACGAAGGCAGCATCGTGGGACCGGCCACGGCCACCACGCGCCAGGTGGAGCGGGTGGCGCCGCCCCCCCTCGTCGCCGCCACTGCTGCTGCGCAAACCAATCGCGCACTGGCCATCGAACCGCGCCGGGGCCTCGACGACGAGGAAGCGGCCACCCTGTTCGCCAAGCAAAGCTGGCAGCCGGAGACGCCGAAAAAGATCATGCTCGACCAGCAGGCGGCCCAGGCCGCGCTGCCCGCCGCCCGCGTCGATGCGAATGCGCCGCCACCGCTGCCCTTTCAATTCCTCGGCCGCTTTGTCGACGAAGGCAAGGCGGCCTACTTCCTGCAAGCGGGCGAACGCAACGTGGTGGCGCGCCCCGGCGACACGCTCGAAGAGCGTTACCGCTTCGACGGCGTGGTGCAAGGCGCCCTGCAATTTACCTATCTGCCGCTCAACCAGAAACAGACACTCGCCGTAGGGGACCTCAATTGAAACGATGCGCCGCACGTATTTCTCGTAATCTCATCACCCTGCTGCCGGTGCTGTCCTTGCTGGCCGCCTGCGCCGGCAACCAGGCCTACAACGATGGCCAGGCCATGCTGGGCGCGGGCCGCACGGAACAGGGCCTGGCCCTGCTGGAACAGGCGGCGCAGGCCGAACCGACCAACGCCAAGTACCGCATCGCCGTCACGAATGGCAGGATGCGCGCGCTGAACAATCTGAATCGCCGCGCCGAGGCGTTGCGCCAGCAGGGCAAGCTGCCCGAAGCGCAAGCGCTGTACCAGCAGGCACTGGCACTGGACGCCAGCAACGACGTGGCGCAGCGGGGCCTGGCCGGCGTGGCGCAGGATGAACGGCACCGCAAGCTGGTGCAGGAAGCGCAGGCCAGCTACCTGCGCGGTGGCGAAGCGAATGTCGCACAGGCGCAGGAAGCCTTGCGCCAGGTGCTGCAGGAACGCCCCGCGCAGCGCGAGGCGCTGGCCCTGAAAAGCCGCATCGGCGAAGCGCAGTCGAAAAGCCTGCCGGCCGGCGGCAAGCTGGCGGCCGCCTACAGGAAACCCGTCACCCTCGAGTTTCGCGACGCGCCGCTGCGCTCCGTGTTCGATTTCATCAGCAAGGTGTCGGGCCTGAACTTCGTCTTCGACAAGGAAGTCGACCCGGCCCTGCGCGCCACCATCTCCGTGCGCGACACCAGCATCGAAGAGGCGATTGCCATGCTGCTGGGCGCGAACCAGCTGGAACAAAGCGTCACCAGCGACAAATCGATCACGATCTATCCGAACACGCCGCAAAAGGTGAAGGATTACCAGCAGCTCGTCGTGCGCACTTTTTTCCTCGCCAATGCCGACGTCAAGACGGTGGCGTTTTCCATCAAGACCCTGCTCAAGGCCAAGGACGTCGTCACCGATGAACGCCTGGGCATCATCATGCTGCGCGATACGCCGGAAATGGTGCGCATGGCCGAGCGCATCATCAATGTGCAGGACCTGGCCGATCCGGAAGTGATGCTGGAAGTCGAGGTGCTGGAAGTCAAGCGTACGCGCCTGATGGAGCTGGGCGTGCGCTGGCCGGACCAGGCCAGCCTGACCTTGGCCGGCGTTGCAGGCAGCACGGGAGGCCTGGGTGGCCTGAAAGTGGCGGACCTGCACCGCATCAATGGCGACAATATCAACCTGGGCATCGGCGGCGTCACCCTGAACGCCAACAAGACGGACAGCGACAGCAATATCCTCGCCAATCCGCGCATCCGCGTGCGCAACAAGGAAAAAGCCAAGATCCTCATCGGCGACCGCGTGCCCGTCATTACCGTCACGACGAATAACGGCGTCAGCTCCGACAGCGTCAACTACATCGACGTGGGCCTGAAACTCGACGTGGAACCGAACGTCTACCTGGACGACGAGGTGGCCATCAAGATCAACCTGGAAGTGTCGAACGTCGTCAAGGAAGTCATCAGCAAGACGGGCACGCAGGCTTACCAGATCGGCACGCGCAGCGCGTCGACCGTGCTGCGCCTGAAGGATGGCGAAACGCAGGTACTGGCAGGCCTGATCAGCGATGAAGACCGGGGTACGGCCAACAAGGTGCCGGGCGTGGGCGAACTGCCCGTGCTGAACCGTTTGTTCGGCAGCCAGAAGGACGACGCCATGCGCAGCGAGATCGTGCTGTCGATCACGCCACGCCTGCTGCGCAGCATCCGCCGTCCGGACCTGATGACGGCCGAATTCAATTCCGGCACCGAAGCATCCGTGGGCGGCCGCGCCAGCGTGGGCGGCACTCCCGAGGCCATCGCCGCGCCCGAGCAGGCCGCGCCACGCGCCGGCTCGCCCATGACGGGCGGCGACGAAGCGCCTGCGGCCAGCGAAAAATCAGGCAAAGGTGGCCAGTGAAACCAAGGGGATTTACCTTCATCGAGCTGATGATCACCCTGGCCATCATGGCGACCCTGGCCACGGTGGCCGTGCCGATGGCGCAGGTGGCCTTGCAACGGGCGAAGGAACAGCAATTGCGCAGCGCCCTGATCGAGATGCGCGAAGCGATCGATGCCTACAAGCGCGCTTCGGACAATGGCCGCATCAAGCTGTCGCTGGGCGCCTCCGGCTATCCGAAAAAACTCGAGGAACTGGTCGAGGGCGTGCCCGACCAGCGCAGCCCGTCCAAGCAAAACATCTATTTCCTTCGCCGCTTGCCGCGCGACCCGTTCCAGCCCAGGGAAGAAGGCGGCGCCGCCGACAGCTGGAGCAAGCGCGCCTATGCCTCGCCGCCCGACAATCCCAGCGAAGGCGAGGACGTGTTCGATGTCGCCTCGCGCTCGACCAAGGTGGGCCTGAACGGCGTGCCGCTCAATCAATGGTGAACCCGATGCCTGCCTCCTCTCGACGTCGCGGCTTCACCCTGGTCGAACTGCTGGTGGTGCTGGCGATCATCTCGCTGCTGCTGACGATCGCCATCCCCCGCTATTTCGGTTCCGTGGAAAAATCGAAGGAAGTCGCGCTGAAGGAAAACCTGCAAGTACTCAGGAGCGGCCTCGATAAATACTATGCCGACAAGGGCGAGTATCCGGCCGCGCTGGCCGACCTGGTGACCCACCATTATTTCCGCAGCGTGCCGCTCGACCCCGTCACGGAGTCCGCCGCCACCTGGCAGCTGATCCCTTCGCCCAATGGCGAGATCGGCGGCGTGGCCGACGTGCGCAGCGGCGCCAAGGGCAAGACGCGCGAGGGCATCCCCTTTGAGCAGCTCTAGTTTTCAACGCCGCGCACGGGGCTTCGCGTATATCTGGACCCTGATGCTGGTGGCCTTCATGGGCGTAGGCCTGGTACTGGCCAGCGAATTGCATGCCACGGCCGCGCGGCGCGACAAGGAGCGCGAGCTGCTGTTCATCGGCCATGAATTCCGCAATGCGCTGGGCCGCTACTACGACAGCACGCCGGGCGACGGGCGGCCCCGCTATCCATTGACCCTGCAGGAACTGCTGCGCGACCCACGCTTTGCCAACGCCCGGCGGCATCTGCGCCGCCTGTATGCGGATCCCGTCACGGGCAAGGCGGAATGGGGGTTGCTGCGGCAGGAGGGACGCATCGTCGGCATCCATTCGCTGTCGCCGCAGCTGCCCATCAAGCAGGACAATTTTCTCGACGAAGACGCGAGCCTGCGCCGCAAGCAGCGCTACGCGGACTGGCACTTCACGTATCCGCACGACCTGGTGCTGGCACCGCCCGATGCGGCAGGCGGCGCGCCCGGGCTCAAGCCGAAAGGCGCGAACTGATATCATGCCCGCATTCCATATTCAGCATCGAACAAAGGAGCAGGCATGAGCATAGGTGGCACTTCCATCGAACAGGCATTGGCATCGCTGTCGGACATGACGGGCGGCATGGTCGCCATCGGCAAGGACGAACATGCGCAACGCATCGCCAGGGCGCAAGCGTTCATGCGCCAGCAGGGCATCGCCGCGATCTACCTGAACGCGGGCGCCAACCTCACCTATTTCACGGGCACCAAATGGTATGCCAGCGAACGCATGGTGGGCGCCATCCTGCCGGCCAGCGGCGACATCGAATACATCGCCCCCGCCTTCGAGGAAAGCACCTTGCAAGGCTTCATGCTCATCGAAGGCCGTGTCAATTGCTGGGAAGAGCATGAAAGCCCGTACCAGCTGTTCGTCGACGTGCTGGCGCGCATGGGCGTGGCTCAGGATGCGGCTGCGCCGCCGCGCGTGGGCATCTGCGAAAGCGCCGCCTTCTTCATCTACGACGGCATCAAGCCGCTGGCCCCCGGCTATGCGCTGGAAAACGCGCGCGCCGTCACGGCCTACTGCCGCAGCCGCAAGTCGCCAGCGGAAATCGCCCTGATGCAGCGCGTGATGGACATGACCCTGGCCGTGCACGTGGCCACGGCCAGCATGCTGGTCGAAGGCATCACGACGGTGGAAGTGGAAGAATTCATCCAGCGCGCGCACCGCAAGGTAGGCGCGCCCCGCTCGTATTTCTGCATCGTGCTGTTCGGCGAGGCGACGGCCTACCCGCATGGCGTCAACTACGTGCAAACCCTGAAAGCGGGCGACACGGTGCTGATCGACACGGGTTGCCAAGTGATGAACTACATCTCCGACATCACGCGCACCTATGTGTTTGGCGCCATCAGCGAACGCCAGCGCAGCGTGTGGAACAGCGAAAAGGCCGCGCAAGCCGCCGCATTCGCCGCCGCCCGGCTGGGCGTGCCCTGCGGCGACGTGGACCGCGCCGCCCGCGTCTCGCTGGAAGCGGACGGCTACGGTCCCGGCTACAAGCTGCCCGGCCTGCCGCACCGCACGGGCCACGGCATCGGCCTCGATATCCACGAGTGGCCTTACCTGGTGGGCAACGACACGACGCCGCTCGACGTGGGAATGTGCTTCTCGAACGAACCGATGATCTGCATCCCCGGCGAATTCGGCATTCGCCACGAAGACCATTTTTACATGACGGAAAACGGTCCCCGCTGGTTCACGCAGCCCGCGCACAGCATCGACGATCCGTTCGGGCTGCGGGCTTAAGCAGCCTTCGTTAACGCCAGCCGCCGTGCCGCCGGCACGGTGGCAGCCACTGGCGCGCCTCCCCGCGCCAAGTTGCGCACTTCGGATGCCACCGCGGCATATCCGGCATCGAATTCCCCGCCCAGCTACGCGTCATGCTCATGCTGGCCGGGAATGGCTGCAAAGACGGCCAGTTTTTCATGCAGCTTGACGGCCTGCCGCCTCCTGGTGCGGCGATATTACCAATAAATATAAGTTAACTTTCAAATAATTAATTTACATTTTTACCACATTCTGATGTAATGGCCATCCAGGGAGAAAATATGGCCAAGATACGCGTGATTCAATTTCATCCTTATGATCCAACCCACCCCAATGTGGGCGGCATAGGCAGCATTATTCGCGCACTGATTAAATTTGCACCGCACGACTTCGATATCTATTTCGTCGGCGTCAGCGTCGATATTCAGCTCCACCCGGTCGGCCGCTGGCAACAGTTGGAACTGGATGGACGCAGCTTTCATTTCCTCCCGGTGATGGAGACCCCTATCGGCCGGCGCGAAAAGATACCGCGCACGCTGAAATTCGCCTGGGCCTTGTGGCGTCATCGCGCGCAAATTGATTTGCACGGCGCCCTGCTGGAATTTCACCGGATCGAGCCCAGCGCCGTATTCTGGCTGGCGTCCAACCATAAAATTCTGTTCCTGCACGGCCATCACGGGAAAGACTATTACAATCCAAAATCAGAAGTGAAATGGTCACGCTTCCCGGCCATCTATTTTTGGCTCGAACGCCATTTGATCGCACGGATCAAGCAGGTCTATATCGTCAGAGCCGACGCGGTCACGCATTACCAACAACATTATCCGGCCATGCGCGATTGCATTCAATTCATTCCCACCTGGGTCGATGAGACGGTCTTCCATCCGTTGCCGGTGAGCGGACGCCGGCAGTTGAAACAGCAATTCGCCCGCCAGCACCAATTTGACCGGGGCAAAAAAATACTGCTGTTCGTGGGGCGCTTTGTCGGTCAAAAAAATCCGCTGTTATTGTTACAGGCATACCAGGAATTCAAACGCCATCGCGACGACACCATTCTGATCATGATAGGTGTGGGCGAGCTGGAATCGGACATGCGACGCTTTATCCTCGAGCAAGGGCTGGGGGCAGACGTTCGCATACTCGCTCCCCGTTCCCATCAGCAGATTTCAGAATGGATGAATGCCGTTGATTGCCTTTGCCTGTCATCGGCCTTCGAGGGTATGCCAGTGGTTCTCCTGGAAGCCCTCTATTGCGGCGTGCCGGTGGTCAGCACCGATGCTGGCGAGGCAGCCCGCCTGATTCCCAACGACAACATCGGGCGCCTCGTGCGCGAGCACGCACCCCTGCCCTTCATGCTGGCGATCATGCAGATTTTGTCGCAGCCGTCGGATCCTTGGGCCTGTCAGCAGCAGGCAGCTCCGTACACGGCCCAGACGATACTGCATAGGCTACACTCGCGCTACCGCGAGCTGGTTGAAAGCGTCGGCGCAAAGCCGCCGTCAGCGGCCGCTCGATAAGCAGGTACGCCACATACCCCAGACCGATGGCACCCAGCAGTACCAGCAGATAGGTGCAACGGGGGCCGAGCAGCGCCGCCAATTGGCTCTTGATCAGCAGCTTCAGCAGCAAGCCCTGGAGCTGCTCGTGGATCAGGTAAATGGTATACGAGGCATTTCCCAGCGCGACCAGGACGGTTGGCACGCGGATATATTGTGCCGTCTCCAGCTTGGCCGCGCCGGCCAGCAAGAAAGCAAAGCCCAGTATCAGTAGCAGATACGATAATTCGTGGGGCAGTGGCGCGACCAATAATGCGGCTGCCGATATCCCGCTCCCCACCGCCAGCTCGATCCAGCCGCGCCCGCCGCGCCGGTATAGGTAGAAGGCCCCCATGCCGAACAGGAAATACAAATTATAGGCAGCAGTATAAACATTGCCCGCGCTGCGCTGCGCTACAGCCGGATAGTTATAGTAAATAACGCTGAACAGGGCGACCGCTGCAAATCCCGCCATGCCCAGGCGCCGGTTAAGAATCAACAGCGAAAACATCGCATAAAAAGCCACTTCATGAAACAAACTCCAAGCCACCGTCAATGGCGGCACGGCAGCGGTGAATCGTATCAAGGTCAATGATGTTAGCCAATCGGCCCAGCCAGAGGGAATGCGCGCATCGGTGCCCAGGCCGGCAGCCACCAGCAGGCAAAATGGGACGGTATATAGCCAATAAATGGGATACAGCCGAATAAAGCGCCGGAAGATAAAGGGCCGCCACGCCGACGGCTGGCCTATCTCGTGGTAATGGGCAAATAGAATAATAAAGCCGGAAAGGACAAAGAAAAACCGTACCCCGCCGATGTGGCGTGTCCATTCATAAAAAACCGGCTCGCCACCGTAACGCGGCACTCCCATGGCGATCGACAGATGAAAGGCGGCGACACTGATGGCCGCCAGCGCCCTCCCAGCTTGTAGTATTTTTAGCATTCCATAATATTAACATTTAATATTCTTAAATCATCTTTAAATCGCCGTGCGCAAAAAAGCGCCGCCCGCGCGAAGATCGCGGGCGGCGCCATTCACACCAGTGCTGCAGCAGAAGCTTATTCGCGCTTCGACACCAGGGTCAGGATGTCATAGCTGGCCACCAGTTCCTCGTTCTGGTTCGTCACCTGCACGTCCCACGCGACCACGCCCTGACCCACGCCAAAGACGTCCTTGCGGTTGCGGTCGACCTTGCGCTTGCACGTCAGGCGGGCGCGGATGGTGTCGCCAATCGCCACCGGCGCGACGAAGCGCAGGTTGTCCAGGCCATAGTTGGCCAGCACGGGACCGACACCGGGCGAGACGAACAGGCCGGCGGCGGCCGACAGCACGAAATAGCCGTGGGCGATGCGCTTGCCGAACTGCGATTCCTTGGCCGCGATTTCGTCGAAGTGCATGTAGAAGAAGTCGCCCGAGATGCCGCCGAAGGCGACGATGTCCGCTTCGCTGACGGTGCGGCGGTGCGTGAGCAGCGAGTCGCCCGTCTTCAAGTCCTCGAAGTGCTTGCGGAACGGGTGGATCGGGCTTTCGTTGACGTCCGCGCCGCGCACATATTCACCGGTGATGGCCGCCAGCATCGTCGGCGAGCCTTGCACGGCCGCCCGTTGCAGGTAATGGCGCACGGCGCGCACGCCGCCCAGCTCTTCGCCGCCGCCCGCGCGGCCAGGGCCGCCGTGCTTCAGTTGCGGCAAGGGCGAGCCATGGCCCGTCGAATCGACGGAAGCGACGCGCTCGAGCACGTGCACGCGGCCATGCGTGGCCGCCACTTGCGGCACCACGCGCGCGGCGATCTTCGGATCGCGCGTCACCAGGGTGCTCACCAGGCTGCCCTTGCCGCGCGCGGCCAGGGCCAGCGCTTCGTCGATATCGTGGTAACCCATCATGGTGCTGACAGGGCCGAACGCTTCCACGTCGTGCACGGCGTCGTTGCCGAAGGCGTCGCGGCACATCAGCAAGGTCGGCGAGAAGAAGCTGCCGTCCTGCGCGCCATCACCGAGCGGATTGAAACCGTCGGCCGCGCCGAACACCACTTCATTACCCTGCGACAGGGTGGCGACACGTTCGGCCACGTCGTTCTGCTGCTCTTTCGACGCCAGCGCGCCCATGCGCACGCCTTCGATGGACGGATCGCCCACCACCACCTTGGCCAGGCGCTCGCGCAGGCGCGTGCCGACGGCGTCCATCAGGTGCTCGGGCACGATGATGCGGCGAATCGCCGTGCACTTCTGGCCCGACTTGCCCGTCATCTCGCGCACGACTTCCTTGACGAACAGGTCGAATTCCACATCGTCTGGCGTGACGTCCGGTGCCAGGATGGCGCAATTGAGCGAATCGGCTTCGCCGTTGAAGGGCACGGACTGAGCAATCAGGTTGGGATTGGTGCGCAACTTGGCGGCCGTCGCGGCCGAACCCGTGAATGTCACGAAATCCTGGCCGTTCAGGCGGTCCAGCAAGTCGCCCGTGGAGCCGATCACCAGCTGCAAACTGCCGGCCGGCAGCAAGCCCGATTCATGCATCATGCGCACGACGGCCTGCGTCAGATAGCTCGTCGCCGTGGCCGGCTTGGCGATGCAGGGCATGGCCGCCAGGAAGCTGGGCGCGAATTTTTCCAGCAAGCCCCAGATGGGGAAGTTGAAGGCGTTGATATGCACGGCCAGGCCGCCGCGCGGCACCAGGATGTGCGTGCCGGCGAAACCGCCTTTTTTACCAAGCGCGATGGCCGGACCTTCGTGCAGTACGTTCGACGACGGCAGCTCGTTGCTGCCCATGCTGGCGTAGGCGAACAGGGTGCCCGTGCCGCCTTCGATATCGACCCAGCTGTCGGCGCGCGTGGCGCCCGACAGGTGCGAGATCGCGTACAGCTCTTCCTTGCGCTCGACCAGGTACAGGGCCAGCGCCTTCAGGCGCGCGGCGCGCTGCTGGAAGTCCAGCGCCATCAGGCCCGGCACGCCCGTCTTGCGCGCATAGGTGACGGCTTCGTCGAAGTCGATCTTTTCCGCATGCGTGTGATAGATGACGCGGTTGTTCAAGGCGCTGTGCAGGGGCACGGCGGCACTTTCGCCCAGCCAGCGGCCGGCGATCAGGCTTTGCAGGGTGGATATTTGAGCCATGTGGTTTCTCCGTTAGGGGTCAGACCCGTCGGGGGAATGGATGCCAATGGCATCTATTCCGATCCTGAAAGGACTGACCCCAGCATTTAAAGGGTTAAAGGTTACTGCGCCGCTGCGTTCTTGTGCAGGTGCAGCGGCAAGGCGGATTCGAAATTCAGGCGCTGGCGGTTCGCCTCGACTTGCGTCAGGGCTTCCACTTCGCGCATCGTCTGCATGGAGCGCACGGCCAGTTCGTGGTACTGGCCCGTGCCCGAGCTTTTCCATTTGATTTCATCGTCGGTCAGTGCGCGGATGATCTTGGCGGGCGTGCCGACGACCATGCTGCGCGGCGCGACGATCATGCCCGCCTTGACGAAACTCATGGCGGCGACGATGGATTCCTCGCCGATGACGGCGTTGTCCATCACCACGGCGTTCATGCCGACGAGCGCATTGCGACCGATGCGGCAGCCGTGCAGCACGGCGCCGTGGCCGACATGGCCGTCGACTTCGACCACCGTGTCGCAGCCGGGAAAGCCGTGCATGACGCAGGTGTCCTGCAGGTTCGCACCTTCTTCCAGGATCAGGCGGCCGAAGTCGCCGCGGATCGATGCCAGCGGGCCGATATAGCAGCGCGGCCCGATGATCACGTCGCCGATCAGCACCGCCGACGGATGCACGTAGGCGCTGGGGTGGACGACGGGGATGATGCCGTTGATTTCGTAGACTTTGACCATATTGCTCTCCAAAACATTATTGCCAGCCGTAGCGGCTGATGTCGGATTACGCGCAAGCGCTAATCCGACCTACGTCATCACATACCCAAGTAGGCGCTTTGCACCTGCTCGTTATGCAGCAATTCGGGCCCGGGACCGGACAAAGTGATGGCGCCCGTCTCGATCACATAACCCACGTCGGCAATCGACAGGGCCGCATGGGCGTTCTGCTCGACGAGGAAGATGGTGATGCCCTGGTCGCGCAGTTCGGCCACGATGCGGAAGATTTCCGCGATCAGGAGCGGCGCCAGGCCCATGCTCGGTTCGTCGAGCAGCAGCAGTTGCGGACGGCCCATCAGCGCGCGCGCCATGGCCAGCATCTGCTGCTGTCCGCCCGATAAGGTCCCGGCCAGCAGCAAGCGCTTTTCCTTCAGGATCGGGAACAGGCCGTACATGCGCTCCATGTCACCGGCCACGTCTTGCGGCGGACGTGTAAACGCGCCGAGGCGCAGGTTGTCTTCCACCGTCATGGGGCCGAACACTTGGCGCCCTTCCGGCACCTGGCAGATGCCGCTGCGCACGCGCTTGTCGGCGCTCATGCGGCTGACGTCCTGGCCGGCGAAGGTGATGCTGCCGGCGCTGATCGGCTGCACGCCGGAGATCGCCCGCAGCAGGGTCGTCTTGCCGGCGCCGTTCGCGCCCACCAGCGCCACCAGCTGGCCCTGGCGCACCTGCAGGTCGATGCCGTGCAAGGCCTGGATGCGGCCGTAATGGCTGGTCAAGCCGGCGATATCGAGCACCAGCGGTGCCTGGGGTTTTTCCATCTTCATCATGCCGCCACTCCCAGATACGCCGCCACCACGTCGGGGTTCGCGCGCACTTCGGCGGCAGTCCCTTCGGCCAGCTTCTTGCCATAGTCGAGCACCAGGATATGGTCCGACAGATTCATCACCAGTTTCATGTCATGCTCGACCAGCACCACCGTCACGCCCGATTGCGCCACCTTGCGGATCAGGGCTTCGATCTCGCCTGTCTCCGTGTGGTTCAAGCCCGCCGCCGGTTCATCGAGCAGCAGCACCTTCGGCTTGGCCGCCAGCGCGCGGGCGATTTCCAGGCGTTTTAATGCGCCATACGACATCTGCCCCGCTTCGTCATCGATATGCCGGCCCACGCCGACAAATTCCATCAGGCCCGCCGCCTCATCGCGGCAGGCCGCATCGGCGCGGCGCACGGATGGCAAACGCAGCATGGAAGCGAACAGGTTCTGGTTCAGGCGCAGGTGCGCGCCCACCATCACGTTGTCGATGGCCGTCATGTTCATGCACACTTGCAGGTTCTGGAAGGTGCGGCTCATGCCGCGCCGCGCCAGCGCATCGGGCGACATGGCGGCCACGTTCTCGCCATTGAGCAAAATCTCGCCCTTTGTTGGCGTGTAGACACCGGTGATCAGGTTGAACAGAGTCGTCTTGCCTGCGCCGTTCGGCCCGATCACGGAGTGGATATTGCCTTTCTTGACCGTAAAACTGACGTCCTGCACCGCGTGCACGCCGCCGAAGCTCTTGCTCAGCTTGTTAATTGTCAGCATCTCAGACCTCCTGTGCAGATTTAGGCGGTGCTTTCGGCGTGGCTGCCCGCTTGCGCGAACGGCTGGCCAGGCTCGGCACCAGGCCTTTCGGCATGAAGATCATGGTGGCCATCAGGATCACGCCAAACACCACCGTTTCCCAGCCCTCGAAACTGGACAGCAGCTGCGGCAGAATCGTCAGCAGTGCCGCACCGATGATGGAACCGAAGATCGACGCCATGCCGCCCACCACCACCATCGTCACCAGCTCGATCGAGTGGAAGAAGCCGGCCAGGTTGGGCGTGATGAAACCGATGTAATGGGCGCTGATACTGCCCGCGATGCTGGCAATGACGGCCGACAGCACGAACACGCGCACCTTGAAGCGCGTCGTATCGACGCCGACCACGCGGGCTGCCACTTCCGAACCATGGATCGCCTGCAGCGCGCGGCCGACGGGCGAGTCGATCAGGTTCAGGGCCAGCCAGGTGACCAGCAACAGCAGCACGGCGCACACCAGGTACCACGATTTTTCACCGGCGATTTCCAGGCCGGCGACACTGAAGGCGGACACGCCGATGCCGTCCGGGCCACCCGTCCACTGCGTCTCGTTGTTGATGACGATGGAAATGATGATGCCCAGGCCCAGGGTCGCCATGGCCAGCGTATGGCCCTTGAGCTTCAAGACGGGGCGGGCCAGCAGCAGTGCCAGCAGACCAGTCGCGACGGCACCGGCGGCCAGGGCGGCCAGCGGCGGCCAGCCATAGTGCGTGGTCAGCACGGCCGACGCATACGCGCCCAGGCCATAGAAACCCGCGTGACCGAGGCTGATCTGGCCCGTGTAGCCCATCAGCAGATTGAGGCCGATGACGACGATGGCGTTCAGCGCAATGCGGATCGCCACGTCATAGTAGAACGCGTTGGTGAGGAACAGAGGCAGGATGGCCAGGATCAGCGCCAGCACCAGCAGGCCGCAATGGCGCGAGCGGGTAAATAAATTCTTCATACACGCTCCGAATTTTTAGCGCCAAACAAGCCTTGCGGCAGGAAGAACAGGATCAGCAGGATCAGCACGAAAGGCACCGCATCTTTGTAGGCCGACGAGATGTAGCCAGCCGTCATGGCTTCGGCGATGCCGAGGATCAGGCCACCGGCAATCGCGCCCGCGCCGCCACCGAGGCCACCGAGAACAGCGGCGACAAAGCCTTTCAGGCCCAGCATGATGCCCGCGTCGTAGGACGTGTAAGTGATCGGTGCGACGAGGATGCCGCCGGCAGCACCCAGCAGGGCCGACAAGCCGAACGAGAACAGCAGTACCTTGCGCGTGTTGATGCCCACCAGTTGCGCGGCCAGCTTGTTGTGCGAGGTGGCCAGCATGGCCTTGCCCATCAAGGTGCGGCCGAAGAACCAGCCCAGCACCAGCACGATGACGACCGTCACGCCCAGCACCCACAGGCTTTGTGGCAGCAGGCTGGCGCCCAAAAATTCGATCGGCGCGTCGCCGGAAAACGCTGGCAGCGAGTGCGTATCCTTGCCCAGCCAGATTTGCACGAGGCCGCGCAACACGAGCGAGGCGCCGATGGTGATGATCAGCAGCGTGATGACCTGCGCATTTTGCGCCGGCTCGATCACGGTTTTTTCCATCAGCAGGCCAACGATACCGGTGGCGATGACGGCCACGATGATGGCCAGCGGCAGCGGCACGCCGGCGGCCGACATCACGGCGGCCAGCATCCCGCCCAGCATGATGAATTCGCCCTGGGCGAAGTTGATCACGCCGCTGGTGTTGTAGATGATGGTAAAGCCCAGCGCCGCCAGCGCATAGGCGGAACCGACCGTCATCCCGGAATACAGAAATTGTAGAAATTGTGCGACTTCCATGGTGTCTCCAATATGTTCGGCGATGCGCGGGCCGCCTTCGAGGGCGGCCTCGCGCAGGTACTTCTGGCTTACCTTGTTTCGAACATCACTTCGACAATTGCCATTCGCCGTTCTTCACTTCGACCATGCGGAACGCCGACAGGTCCAGGCCCATGTGGTCTTTGGCCGACATGTTGAAGACACCGGTGGTGCCCACAAAACCCTTGGTCGATTCCAGCGCCGCGCGCACTTTTTCGCGGTCCGTGCCGCCGGCACGCTTGATGGCGTCGACCGACAGGTTCAGGGCGTCGAGCGCATAGCCGCCAAAGGTCGATGGATCGATCTTGTAGCGGTCTTTATACGTCTTGTCGTAGCCAACGACGACGGCCTTCTGGGCATCGCTGTCCGGCAGCATGGCACCGATCAACAGGGCCGGTGTTGGCAGGCGCACGCCTTCTGCTGACTTGCCCGACAGTTTCAGGTATTCGTCGGACGCCACGCCATGCGACTGGTACAGCGGCAGCGCGGCCATGCCCAGCTGGCCATAGTTCTTCGTCACGACGGCCGGCCCCTGGCCCAGGCCGAAAACGAAGACGGCTTGCACACCCTTGGTATTCTTGATGCGCGTGAGCTGCGCCGTGATGTCCGTGTCTTTCGGGCCGTAGGTTTCATCGGCCACCAGGGTGATGCCGTATTTGGAGGCGACGATTTGCGATTCCTTGCGGCCCGAGGCGCCAAAGCCGCTCGTTTCCGACAGCAGGCCCACCTTGCTGATGCCGCGCTTCTTCATGTCCTCGAACACCTTCTCGGCCGCCATGCGGTCCGTGTGCGGCGTCTTGAACACCCATTTCTTGACCGGGTCGATGATCACCACGGCGCCCGCCAGCGAGATGAACGGCATGCTGGCGCGCTCCACCAGCGGCGCCATCGCCATCGTCGCACCCGTGGTCGTGCCGCCGATCAGCACATCGACCTTGTCGGACTCGATCAACCGCTTGGTAAAGCCGTTGGCCTTGGCAGCATCGCTGCCGTCGTCGTAATGCACGAGTTCCAGCTTGCGTCCCAGGACGCCGCCGGCTGCGTTGATCTTCTCGATGTACAGCTGCAGGGTTTTCAGTTCAGGGTCGCCCAGGAAGGCGGCCGGTCCCGTGACGGACAGCACGGAACCGATCTTGATGTTATCGGCCGCGTACGCGCCCGTGGCGGACATGGCCAGCACGCCGGCGATCAGGGTTTTCTTGAAGATATTGGCAATCATTATGGTCTCCACCAGGTTGGCACTACGGTCAATTTTGGTTGGCGCTTTTTTTACAAGCCAGCGCCTTTTTTGTTTTTACTTTGTTATACGCGTTCAATCACGACGGCAATCCCCTGCCCCACGCCGATGCACATGGTGCACAGCGCATAACGCCCACCTGTGCGTTCCAGCTGGTTCAGCGCCGCCATCACCAGACGAGCGCCCGATGCGCCCAACGGGTGGCCGATGGCGATCGCGCCGCCATTCGGATTCACGTGGGCCGCATCGTCAGCCAGACCCAGGTCGCGCGTGACGGCCAGGGCCTGCGCCGCAAACGCTTCATTGAGTTCGATGACGTCCATCTGCTCTATGGTCAATCCCGTCTGCGCCAGCACCTTGCGCGACGCGGGCGAAGGGCCAAAGCCCATGATGCGCGGCGCCAGGCCGGCCGTGGCCATGCCCAGCACTTTTGCACGCGGCGTCAGCTTGTATTTGTCGACGGCGGCGGCGGACGCCAGCAGGATGGCGCAAGCGCCGTCGTTCAAGCCCGAGGCATTGCCGGCCGTGACCGTGCCATCCGGCTTGACCACGCCCTTGAGCTTTGCCAGCATCTCCAGCGAGGTATCGGGACGCGGATGTTCGTCACTGGTGACCATCTTAGGATCGCCCTTTTTCTGCGGCACGGCGACGGGCACGATTTCGCGCTCGAACACGCCGGCAGCATGGGCGGCGGCCCAGCGCTGCTGGCTGCGCAAGGCCAGACCATCCTGGTCGGCGCGGCTGATGCCAAATTCCACGGCCACGTTTTCCGCCGTTTCCGGCATGGTGTCGATACCGTACTGCGCCTTCATCTTGCCGTTCACAAAACGCCAGCCCAGGGTCGTGTCTTCGATTTTCGCCGCGCGCGAAAACGCGCTGTCGGCCTTGCCCATCACGAACGGCGCGCGCGTCATGCTTTCCACGCCGCCGGCGATGATCAGCTCAGCTTCGCCCGCCTTGATCGAGCGCGCCGCCAGGCCCACGGCATCCAGGCTGGAGCCGCACAGGCGATTGATGGTATTGGCCGGCACGTCGACCGGCAAGCCGGCCAGCAGCGCGGCCATGCGGCCCACGTTGCGGTTGTCTTCGCCCGCCTGGTTGGCGCAGCCGTAGAACACGTCGTCGATGGCGGACCAGTCGACGGACGGGTTGCGGGCGATCAGCGCCGCGATCGGCAGCGCGCCCAGGTCGTCCGCGCGTACGCTGGACAGCGCGCCGCCGTAGCGGCCAAACGGGGTACGTACGGCGTCACAGATAAAGGCTTCGTTCATGTCTGCTTCCTTGTTCGGGCTATCAGGAGAAAATCTTCGGGCGCTGGTCGACCACGCGGCGGGCCTTGCCCGTCAAGGTGCGCTCGATGCCGGCGGCGGCCACCAGGCGCACGCGGGTGCTCACGCCCACGTGGGTCTTGATGCGGTGTTCCAGTTCGCGCGCCAGCGCGTCCGTTTCGCTGGCCGAGATAGTGGCGGTCAGGTCGATACGCAGCTCGGCGATCACTTCCAGTTTGTCGAGGTGGCCGTCGCGCGTTACCACCAGCTGGTATTGCGGCGCCAGGCGCGGCATCTTGAGGATCAGCTCTTCGATCTGCGTGGGGAAGACGTTCACGCCGCGGATGATCAGCATGTCGTCGGAACGGCCCGTGATCTTGCCGATGCGGCGCATCGAGCGCGACGTCGGCGGCAGCAAACGGGTCAGGTCGCGCGTGCGGTAGCGGATGATGGGCAGCGCCTCTTTCGACAGCGAGGTAAACACCAGCTCGCCCTCTTCGCCGTCCGGCAGCACTTCGCCCGTTTCCGGGTCGATGATCTCCGGGTAAAAATGGTCTTCCCAGATGACGGGACCGTCCTTGCTTTCGATGCACTCGGATGCCACGCCAGGACCCATCACTTCGGACAGGCCGTAGATATCGACGGCGTCGATGCCGGCGCGCGCTTCGATCTCCGAACGCATGGCGTCCGTCCACGGCTCGGCGCCGAAGATGCCCACCTTCAGCGACGATTCCGCCGGGTCCAGGCCCTGACGCGTGAATTCCTCGATGATGTTGAGCATGTACGATGGCGTGACCATGATGATCGAAGGCTTGAAATCCTGGATCAGCTGCACCTGCTTTTCCGTCTGCCCGCCCGACATCGGGATGACCGTGCAGCCCAAACGCTCGGCGCCATAGTGCGCACCCAGGCCGCCCGTGAACAGGCCGTAGCCGTACGAGATATGGACCATGTCACCGGCGCGCCCGCCGCCTGCACGGATCGAGCGCGCCACCACGTTGGCCCAGGTGTCGATGTCGTTCTGCGTGTAGCCGACCACCGTGGCCTTGCCCGTGGTGCCGCTCGACGCGTGGATACGCACCACTTGCTCACGCGGCACGGCGAACAGGCCGAACGGGTAATTGTCGCGCAAGACCTTCTTATCGGTGAACGGGAATTTGGCCAGGTCCGCCAGGGATTTGAGGTCGTCCGGATGCACGCCCGCTTCGTCAAAAGCGGCGCGGTAATGGGGCACGTTGTCATACGCGTGCTTGAGCGTCCATTTCATGCGTTCGAGCTGCAGCGCCTGCAGTTCATCCTTGCTGGCGCGCTCGATCGGCTCGAGGTCATTCGGGGAAGGCGTACGTTGGACCATCATTGTCTCCTGAATCGTTTCTATCACTGTGTAATTTGTACCGGCAGTTCAAACCTGCTCTTGTAATTTCAAACGCTAATAACTTCGCCGGCCACCCGGATCGACTTGCCGCGGAAGAGCGCAATGGCGCGGCCTTCCTGATTGCTGACCTTGACGTCATAGACGCCGCTCTTGCCCGCCAGCGCCTGCTCGACGGCATGCGCCGTCAGCACGTCGCCTTCGCGGCCCGGCGCCAGGTAGTCGATGGTGCAGCCGGCGCCCACGGTATTCATGTTGTAGCTGTTGCAGGCAAAGGCGAAAGCGCTGTCGGCCAGAGCGAAGATGAAACCGCCGTGGCAGGTCTGGTGGCCGTTGAGCATGTCGGCGCGCACCGTCATCGTCATGCGCGCATGACCGGGGCCTACATCGGCCAGGGCGATGCCCATGGCGGCGGTGGCGTTATCGCGCGACAGCATGGAGGCGGCGGCCGCTTCGGCCAGGGCTTGCGCGGTCATGTTGTGGTCCTTATTTGACATATCATTCGGCATGAAACGGTGCTCCATTGGCGAGTTTGCGGCGCAGCAGCGGCGAGACCCGGTAGCGGTCTTCGCCATAGCCCAGCGCCAGATGCTGCAATACGGTGACGATGTGCTGGACGCCGACGGCATCGGCCCAGGCCAGCGGTCCGCGCGGATAGTTGACGCCCTTCTGCATGGCGATATCGACGGCGGCCACCGTGCATACGCCCTGGTTGACGGCGTCGGCCGCTTCGTTGGCCAGCATGGCGACCGTGCGCATGACGGCCAGGCCAGGCACGTCGTCCAGGCGCGTGACGATGAAACCGGCCGCCTGGAACAGGCCGACGACGGCCGCGTAGGCGGCGTCGCTGCACTGGTCGGCACGGGCCACGGCGATGCGTTTGGCGCCGGCGTAATCGAGCGCCAGGTCGAACAGCACCGTATCCGGATGCTGGTTGTCGTGCGCACGCTGGGTGGCGCTGCGGCCATCGGTCAGATAAATCGCGGCGCCATGGCAATGCAGGGCCGGCGCTTCGTCGTGCGATTGCCCTTCCTGCGTCACGCGGCGGCTGACGGTGATGCCGGCCTGCTCCAGGCGCTGCACCAGGCTGTGGATGATGCCGCTGTGGCCACGGCCATCGCCGCCGATGGCGGCCGACAAGGCGACGAATTCCGGTGTCGGCTGCGCGCCTTCCGCCTGCGCCACAGGCGCGCTGGCGCCTTCGCCATACGGGTAGAAGCCGCGGCCCGATTTGCGGCCGAGGAAACCAGCGTTGACCATTTCCTGTTGCAGCACGGATGGCGTGAAACGCGGGTCGTTGAAATAGGCGCCGAACACGGATTGCGTGACGGAGAAATTCACGTCATGGCCAATCAGGTCCATCAATTCAAAGGGCCCCATGCGGAAACCGCCCGCTTCGCGCAGCACCGTGTCGATGGTGGCGGCGTCGCCCGCCTGCTCGTTCAGCAGGCGCCAGCCTTCCGCGTAGAACGGACGGGCGACGCGGTTGACGATGAAGCCCGGTGTCGATTTCGCATGCACGGGGTTCTTGCCCCAGGCAAGCGAGGTGTCGTAGACGGTGGCGGCCACCTGCTCGCTGGTGGCCAGGCCACTGATCACTTCGACCAGCGCCATCAGGGGCACGGGATTAAAGAAATGCATGCCGACCAGGCGTTCCGGGCGGCGCAGTTTGGCGGCAATCGCCGTGACGGAAATCGACGACGTGTTCGTCGCCAGGATGCAGTCGTCGCCGACCAGCGCTTCGAGTTCGGCGAACAGGCCGCGTTTGACGTCGAGGTTTTCCACGATGGCTTCCACCACCAGGGCGCAATCGCTCACATCGGCCAGGCTGCCGGCCGCCTGCAGGCGCGCCGTGGCGGCCGTGGCTTCGTCTGCCGTCATGCGCCCCTTCTCGGCCAGCTTCGCGTACATCTTGCCGATGTCGAGCAAGGCCTTGCTGACGGCTTCCGCGCGCGTATCGTACAGTTTGACGCGGTAGCCGGCGGCGGCCGCCACCTGCGCGATGCCGGCGCCCATGGCGCCGCTGCCGATGACGGCGACGATACTGTTGTTGTCCAGAGCTGCCATATCAATGTCCCTTGAATTGCGGTGCGCGCTTTTCCATGAAGGCGGCCACGCCTTCGCGGTAATCGTCGCTGTTACCGAGATCGCTCATCATGCGCGCTTCCAGCGCCAGCTGCTGCGGCAAGGTATTGGCGCCGCTGGCGGCCAGCGCCTGCTTGGTGTAGGCCAGGCCCTTGGTCGGCGCCGTGGAAAAGTGCACGGCCAGCTTGCGCGTTTCCTGCGCCAGTTCTGCATCCTCGACGCATTTCCAGATCAGGCCCCAGTCTTCCGCTTTTTCCGCCGTCAGTTTTTCACCGAGCATGGCCAGTCCCATGGCGCGCGCCGAACCGATCAAACGTGGCAGGAAGAAGGTGCCGCCCGTGTCCGGGATCAGGCCCAGCTTGCAGAACACTTCGACGAAACTGGCCGACTTGCCGGCGATGACGATGTCGCAGGCCAGCGCCAGGTTGGCGCCCGCGCCGGCAGCCACGCCGTTGACGGCGCAAATCACGGGCATGGGCAAAGCCTTCAAGGCCAGCACCAGCGGCGCATAGTTCTTTTCCACCGATTCGCCCAGGTCCACGCCCTTCGAACCCGGCTCCACGGCGCGGTCGGACAAATCCTGACCCGCGCAAAAGCCGCGGCCCGCGCCCGTCAGCACGAAGACGCGTACGGTGCTGTCGGCGTTCACCTTGGCGATCGCGTCGCGCACTTCCTCGTGCATGGCTTGCGTAAAGCTATTGAGCTTGTCGGGACGGTTCAGGGTCAACGTGGCGATGCCCTGCTCGATGGTGAAGAGGATGTTTTGGTAGGTCATGGCGTGTCTCGCTATTTTATTTATTGGCCCGCAGCGGAAATCTGGGGTCAGACCCGGCGGGTCTGACCCCGGCATTTATTCAGCCTGGTCGAAATCGACAATCACCTTGTCGGTGACAGGAAAACTCTGGCAGCTGAGGACAAAACCGCGCGCCACTTCGTAGTCTTCCAGCGCGTAGTTGACGTCCATTTCGACCTTGCCGTCGAGGATCTTGCAGCGGCAGGTCGAGCATACGCCGCCCTTGCACGAGTAGCGCATGTCCAGCCCGGCGCGCAGGCCCGCGTCGAGGATGGATTCCTTGTCCTTGTCCATCGTGAAGGTGGTGTGGTTGCCGTCCATGATGACGGTCACTTCCGTTTCCTGCACGGCGTCGGCGGCCAACTGGGCGCGCGGCTTGTGGGCATTTTTCGGGATGCTGGCGGCGAACAGTTCGATCTTGATGTTCTGCTTGGGCATGCCGGCCGCCTGCAGGGCGGCGGAGACGCCCAGCATCATGTCTTCCGGGCCGCAGATAAACGCATTGTCGTAGTCTTCGACCTTGATCCAGTGCTGCAGGAATTGCTCGCATTTTTCCTGGGTGATGCGGCCGTTGAACAATTCGATGTCCTGCTGCTCGCGGCTCATCACGTAGACGAGGTTCAGGCGCTCCAGGTACACGTCTTTCAAGTCCGTCAATTCTTCCTTGAAGATGACGGACGACGAGGCGCGGTTACCGTAGAACAAAGTGAAGCGGCTCAGGGGTTCCGTCAGCAGGGTCGTCTTGATGATGGAGAGGATGGGCGTGATGCCGCTGCCTGCCGCAAAGGCCAGGTAGTGCTTGCGGTTGACGCAGTCGAGCGGCACGTTGAAATGGCCCATGGGCGGCATCACGTCGATGGTGGCGCCCGCCTTCAGGGTGTCGTTCGCCCAGGTAGAGAAAGCGCCGCCCGGCGTGCGCTTGATGGCCACGCGCAGGGTGCCGTCCTGCACCGCCGAACAGATCGAATACGAGCGACGCACGTCTTCCGCATTGATATTGGCGCGCAGGGTCAGGTGCTGGCCTTGCTGGAAGCGGAACTGCTGCTGCAATTCAAATGGCACGTCGAACGTGACGGCGATAGTGTCGCGCGTTTCGTTGCGCACGTTCGCTACGCACAGCGGATAAAATTTACTCATGCTTCATCTCCAGTTTCTTCGGAACGTGTGCCTGATTTTTTTAGTGGCACTTGAAGTAGTCAAACGGTTCGCGGCAATCGATGCATTTGTACAGGGCCTTGCACGGCGTGGAGCCGAACTGGCTGGTCAGCTGCGTGTGCGTCGAGCCGCAGTTCGGGCAGATCACGTCCAGCTTGGGCATCGCCTGGCGCTTGACGCCGCCACGCAGGCCGCTGATATCGATCACCTGCTGCTGCGGCGGGGCGATGCCATAGCCTTTCAGCTTGGCCTTGCCCGATTCGCTCATCCAATCCGTCGTCCACGCGGGCGCCAGCTGGTTCACCAAGGTCACCTTGGCCACGCCATGGCTGCGCAAGGCCTCCGTGACGGCGTCGGCGATCACCTGCATGGCTGGACAGCCCGAATACGTGGGCGTGATCGTCACGATGCATTCGTCGCCAGCCACCACATCGACGGCGCGCACGATGCCCAGGTCCACCACCGAAATGACGGGGATTTCCGGGTCCGGCACGTCGCCGAGCCAGGCCCAGACCTGGGCGGCATCCAGCGCCGCGGCGCCAGCGACCGTGTTCATTACCACTCCGCCCCGGGATAGGCGCGCTGCAGGAACTGCATCTCGGCCAGGATAAAGCCCAGGTGCTCCGTGTGCGTGCCCTGCTTGCCGCCCTTTTGCATCCAGGCGTCGGGCGCCGGCATGGTCAAGGTGGCTTCGGCGAAGATCTCGGCCACGTGTTCGAGGAAAGCGCGGCGCAGCACGTCCGATGGCGGCGCGATGCCGGCGGCGACCATGGCCTGGTCGACGGCGTCGTACGTGAACATCTCGCCCGTGTACATCCACAGCTTGTCGGCGGCGGCCTGCGTTTTCGCGTGGCTGTCGGCCGTACCGTCGCCGAGGCGCACGATCAGGTCGCCGCTGCGGCGCAAGTGATACGTCACTTCCTTGATCGACTTTTGCGCCACTTCGACGATGCGTGCATCCGCCGATTTCGTCAGTTCCAGCAGCTGGAAGTAATGCCAGCTGTCGAAGAAGAACTGGCGCATCATGGTGTCGGCGTAATTGCCGTTCGGCTGTTCGGCCAGCAGGCAGTTCTTGAAGTCGTGGGCGTCGCGCAAAAAGGCGATGTCGTCCTCGTCGCGGCCCGCGTTTTCCAGTTCGGCCGCATAGCTGAACCACAAGCGCGTCTGGCCCAGCAAGTCCAGCGCCACATTGGTCAGCGCCATGTCTTCTTCCAGCGCCGGCCCCTTGCCGCACAGCTGCGACAGCTGCTGGCTGAGGATCAGGGCGTTGTCGCCCAGGCGCAAGAGGTAGTTGACCTTGTCATCCATTGCAGGCGCTCCCATCACAGGTTCTTGACTTCTTCCGGCATCGGGAAGAAGGTGGGATGGCGGTACACCTTGCTGTTCGACGGCTCGAACAGGGCGCCCTTGTCGCCGGGGCTGCTGGCGACGATATCGGCCGCACGCACCACCCAGATGCTCACGCCTTCATTGCGGCGCGTGTAGACGTCGCGCGCATGGTTGACCGCCATGGTGGCGTCGGAAGCGTGCAGGCTGCCCACATGCTTGTGCGCCAGGCCGTGCTGGCTGCGGATGAAAACTTCCCACAATGGCCATTCTTTGCTCATGTTGCTATCCCCTATCTGTCTTATGTAATTACGCTGCCGCTTTGTTAGCAGCTTGCTTGTCTGCATACGCGACCAAGGCATCGCGGAACCATGCGCCGTCTTCATACGCTTTGACGCGCGTTTGCAGGCGTTCGCGGTTGCATGGGCCATTGCCCTTCAGGACATTGTTGAACTCGGACCAGTCGATCTCGCCGAATTCATAGTGGCCCGTTTCCGCATTGAACTTCAGGTCGGGATCGGGCACGGTCAAGCCCAGGTATTCGATTTGCGGCACGGTCTGGTCGACCATGCGCTGGCGCAGTTCGTCGTTCGAGAACAGCTTGATGCGCCATTGCGCCGACTGGGCGCTGTTGACGGAGGCGGCGTCGGACGGGCCGAACATCATCAAGGATGGCCACCACCAGCGGTTCAGCGCATCCTGCGCCATGGCTTTCTGCTCGGGCGTGCCCTTGCACAGCGACATCATGATGTCGTAGCCCTGGCGCGCATGGAACGATTCTTCCTTGCAGACGCGAATCATGGCTCGCGCATATGGACCGTATGAGCAGCGGCACAGGGGAATCTGGTTGATGATGGCCGAGCCGTCGACGAGCCAGCCGATGGCGCCCATGTCGGCCCACGACAGGGTAGGATAGTTGAAGATGCTCGAATATTTGGCTTTGCCCGAGTGCAAGGCGGCCAGCAAGTCGTCGCGCGACACGCCTAACGTTTCCGCAGCGCTGTACAGGTACAGGCCATGGCCCGCTTCGTCCTGGATCTTCGCCAGCAAGATGGACTTGCGTTTCAGGGTCGGGGCGCGCGTGACCCAGTTACCTTCGGGCAATTGGCCGACGATTTCCGAGTGCGCGTGCTGCGAAATCTGGCGGATCAGGGTCTTGCGGTAGGCATCCGGCATCCAGTCCTTGGCCTCGATCTTGATGCCTTCGTCGATGCGCGCCTGAAAAGCGCGCTCTTCTTGACCCATGTCGTCGAGGGAACGGACGTTCTTGAGGCCGGTTTCAACCATTTGTGCGTACATGATGTGTCTCCCATGTCTTTGATTTTGCGCAGCAACGCGGTGCGATGAACAGATAATACGATACAAAAAACGATTTGCATACACTTGATATGAATCATTTTAAAATTTCGTATCTTGTGCAGCTTTTTTGTGCGTATGATATTGCTTATGAGAAAACACTATGGAGCGCCACCAGCGCTTCCGGCAAATTATTGCCGCGCTACCCGCGCAGCCAAGTAAACTGCTGCTTTTATTGATTCGACCGCAACACGGCCAGACCGGAACCACATGAAGAACACCCGCTGCACGGCATGGATAGCCGATTTCCTGGAAAGCGACCCACCGCGCTCGAAGTCCCTGGTGATGACCATCTTTGGCGACGCCATCGTGCCGCGCGGCGGTGCCATCTGGCTGGGCAGCCTGATCGAACTGCTGGCGCCTTTCGGCGTCAATGACCGGCTATTGCGCACCAGCGTGTTCCGCCTGGCGCAGGAAGGCTGGCTCAGCTCGCAGCGCGACGGCCGCCGCAGCGCCTATACGATACGCCCGGAGGCGCTGGCCCGCTTCGAACGCGCCTACCGCCGCATCTATGCGCCGCTGGTCGTGCATTGGGATGGCAGCTGGACCCTGGTGATCGGACCGGCCGGCAGCATCGGCGCGGCCGAGCGGGGAGCGCTGCGCAAGGAATTATTGTGGGCCGGCTATGGTTTGATTTCTCCCGGCATCTTCGGCCACCCCGCCAGCAATGCGGAAGCGCTCGAAGATATCCTCGTGCGCAACGAGGTGCAGGGCAAGCTGTACGTCTGCCACACCACGGAATTGCCGGGCGTGAGCACGCGCCCCCTGCGCGACATGGTGGGCGACTGCTGGGACTTGTCGGAAGTGATGGCCGGCTACGAAAAATTCATCGCCAGCTTCCAGCCGCTGCTGACCCTGCTGCAGGAAGAACCCGTGTTCGACGCGGAGCAGGCGTTCGTCATCCGCTCGCTGCTGACGCACGCCTACCGCCGCGTGCAGTTGCACGACCCGCAACTGCCCGTCGAACTGCTGCCCGAACCGTGGCCCGGCACGCAAGCGTATGTGCTGGCGCGCGACCTGTACCGTATCACGTATGCGGCGGCCGAGGAACATATCCTAGCCACCTTGCGGCGCGAGGATGCGCAGGCGCCGGACGTCGAGCCGTGGTTCTACGAACGATTTGGCGGACTGAACACCTGAGAAAACGTCCATGGCGGCGTTGCAGGGCCTGGGCGTACATTCGTACTGCCTGCGGCCCTGCGCCTTGCCCTGAACATTTTTCAGGCGTTCAGGAATAAGTCACTACCTGCTCACTGCTTTACCGCCACTTGCTTCGCCCCTGCCAGCAAATCCTGCCCCAGCTTTTCCAGCGCGTTGGCCTGCACCAGCATGGTGTCGAGGATGGCGACGTTGAACGTGTATTCGGCCGGCGTCGTATAGCCGGGGAAACGTATGATGCGCAGCAATTCCTGCAAGGTCGTGCCCTTGCCCAGGTGCGCCAGGGCGTCGCTGAGGGCGCTGACTTTCTTTTCCAGTTCGCGTATGTGTTTGCCGTTGTCATCCATGATGATCTCCCCGTGTTGGAGCTTCCACGTTAGCAAAGCACGTCCGTCATCGCTTGCGCCAGCACAAAGGCCACCGCAAAACAGGTATCATCGCGCCATTGCACACGATGCAAAACCCATACGTTTTTATCAGGAACACTCATGACCATTAAAATCAGCCAGCAATTCGACGCCGGCGCGATCGAGGTGCTGCGCGCCGACGATGCCCAATCCATCGAGCTGAACATCCGCAAGGATTCCCACGCCGACATCACGCAGTGGTTTTACTTCCGCCTGCAAGGCGCGCAAGGCGAGGCGTGCACGATCCGCTTCATGAACGCAGGCAAGTCGGCCTACCCGGACGGCTGGAAAGATTACCAGGCCGTCGCCAGCTACGACCGCGAAACCTGGTTCCGCGTGCCGACCAGCTTTGACGGCACCGTGATGACGATCGAACATACGCCCGAAGAAGAAAGCGTGTACTACGCCTATTTCGAGCCGTACCCATGGGACCGCCACCTGGCCCTGATCGACAGCGCGCAAGCGTCGCCGCTGGTGCGCCTGATCGACCTGGGCAGCACCGTCGAAGGCCGCGATATGAATCTGCTGGTGGTCGGCGACGCCGATGCCGAGAAAAAAGTCTGGGTCATCGCGCGCCAGCATCCCGGTGAAACGATGGCCGAATGGTTTGTCGAAGGCATGCTCGAAGCCTTGCTGGACCAGGCCAATCCGTTTGCCCGCCAGTGCCTGCAGGACGCCGTCTTCTACGTGGTGCCGAACATGAACCCGGACGGTTCCGTGCATGGCAACCTGCGCACCAACGCGGCCGGCGCCAACCTGAACCGCGAATGGATGACGCCGACGATGGAACGCAGCCCGGAAGTATTCCTGGTGAAACAGAAAATGCATGAAATCGGCTGCGACCTGTTCCTCGACGTGCATGGCGACGAAGGTTTGCCTTACGTCTTCGTGGCTGGCAGCGATGCGCTGGAAAATTTCACGCCAGCACAAAAAGCCGAGCAAGACCGCTTCATCGCCGGCTTCAAGGTGGCCAGCCCCGACTTCCAGGATGAGCACGGCTACGAAGACGGCCCGTTCACGCCGGAAGTGCTGACCATGGGTTCGCCCCACATCACGCACGCCTTCGGCTGCCTGTCGCTGACCCTGGAATTGCCGTTCAAGGACAATGCCAACGATCCCGACCCGCAAACGGGCTGGAGCGGCGCCCGCAGCGCCGCCCTGGGTGCGGCCGTGCTGCAGCCTATCCTGTCCACCTTGCGCGCCTGAACGCCAGGGCCAGATCGGCCCGCTTGATCCCATGCCCCGCTCGCCGGGGCATTTTTTTTGCCCGCGCGGCAAGCGTTGCTGGTCCGGTGATTTTTTGCGCGAACATCTTGCCTGTCAGAAATTATCGTCCTACACTAAACAACAAAATCGGACCGTGCCCTTCTGCGCGGCCCCTCAAGAATACGCCGCTGGCCACCTCACCGGCGCCCTGCAGTGCGCATCCATGGCATTGCCCTTGACATCACGGCCCCATACCTGCCGAGCTAGCTCTCTGTAACGCACACTGACCGCATCAGCATCGTCACGGACGGACGCCACCTGTCCGCAAGAACGATGCCCAGTGCACGCTTTCCGCTTTCCGCCGAGGATGAATACCCTATGTCCAAGCTTAAAATCAGTACCCGCCTGGCCTTCAGTTTCGGCCTGATCATTGTCCTGCTTATCATGGTGGCATTTGTTTCCATCAGCCGCATCCGCAATATCAATGCCTCGACGGAAAAAATCCTCAATGACCGCTATGTCAAGGTCATGCTGTCCAATGCGATACAGTCCGAGGTCAATATCCAGGCTCGCCTCCTGAGTATCGCCATCATCGGCGCCAACGATGCCGATGAAGTCAGCAGTTCCGTGGCCAAGGTACAGGCGTCGGTCAAAAAGAACGTGGAACTGCTGGCGCGCCTGAAAGTCCTGGTCAACACGCCCAAGGGGCAGGAGCTGTTCCAGGCCGTGGCGAACGGCCACGAAGGCTATGGCAAGACGCGCGATGCGAATATCAAGCTGTTACAAGAAGGCAAATCGGAAACGGCGGGCATTTTCCTGCTGACGCAGCTGCGTTATCCGCAAGAAAAATTCCTGACGGCACTGGCGGCCATGGCCAGCTTCCAGGAATCGCTGATGGAAAGCGAAGGCAAGCAAGCCGGCGCCGATGGGCGCATGGCCATCATCCTGAGCCTGTCCCTTTCGATCGCCGCGACGGCCATTGCCATCGCGCTGGCCATCCTGATCAGCCGTTCCATCAGCCGCCCCATAGCCGAAGCCGTCAAGGTAGCGCAGCGGGTGGCAGCCGGCGACTTGTCGCTCACCATCGACGTGCGCGGCAACGATGAAACAGGCCTGCTGCTGCGGGCCTTGAAAGAGATGAATGACAATCTGCAAGGCATCGTGGCGCGCGTACGCCATGGCACGGATGCCATCGCCCACGGCTCGCGTGAAATCGCCTCCGGCAATATGGACCTGTCGTCGCGCACGGAACAGCAAGCCAGCTCGCTGGAAGAAACGGCCTCGTCGATGGAGGAACTGACGTCCACCGTCAAGCAGAATGGTGAAAATGCGCGCCAGGCCAACCAGATGGCGCAATCGGCCTCCAGCGTGGCCAGCAAGGGCGGGCAGGTAGTGGCCGAAGTGATCACGACCATGGACTCCATCAATGCCTCGTCGAAGAAAATCGTCGACATCATCGGTGTCATCGACGGCATTGCTTTCCAGACCAATATCCTGGCCCTGAATGCGGCCGTGGAAGCGGCCAGGGCGGGCGAGCAGGGACGGGGCTTTGCCGTGGTCGCCACGGAAGTGCGCAACCTGGCCCACCGCTCCGCCTCCGCCGCGAAGGAAATCAAGATCCTCATCGACGACTCCGTGCACCAGGTCAACCTAGGCAGCAGCCTCGTGAACCAGGCGGGCAGCACCATGGAAGAGATCGTCAGCAGCGTGCGGCGCGTCACGGACATCATGGCCGAGATCACGTCCGCCAGCAACGAGCAGGAAACGGGCATTGAACAGATCAACCAGGCCATCACGGAAATGGATGCCGTGACACAGCAAAATGCGGCCCTCGTGGAAGAGGCCGCCGCCGCGTCCGAAGCCCTGCAGGATCAGGCGGGCATCCTGGCCGAAGCCGTCAGCGTGTTCAAGCTCGACGGCACGCAGGCGCTACCGCCGGCGCAGGTGCAAGCCATCCGCGCTCCGGCACGCGCGCCAGCCAAGCCGGCAGCCGCGCCGCGCGTCACGGCAGCGCTCGCGAGGAAAGCAGGCAAGGCGGGCACCCTTGCCGTGGTCGCCGATGCCGAGTGGGAACAGTACTAAGGCAGGACCTGCCGCAAGGCATACATCAGCCTGCGCCTCAGCCGCCCGCCACCACCATGCTCTCGATGAGGATGGACCCCGTCTCTTTGGTGCCGCGGCGCAAGGCGTCGGCGCCCACGGCCACGATGTTGCGCAGCATGTCTTTCATGTTGCCGGCGATGGTGATTTCTTCCACCGGGTATTGAATGACGCCGTTTTCGACCCAGAAACCGGAGGCGCCGCGCGAATAGTCGCCCGTCACGTAATTGGTTCCTTGCCCCATCAGTTCCGTCACCAGCAAGCCCGTGCCCAGCTTTTTCAGCATGGCGACAAAATCGTCGCTGGCGGCCGTCAGCTTGGAGGTCAGGTACAGATTGTGCGAACCGCCCGCGTTGCCCGTCGTCTGCATACCCAACTTGCGGGCCGTGTAAGTCGACAGGAAATAGCCTTGCACCACGCCATCCTTGACGACGTCGCGGCTGACGGTTTTCACGCCCTCTTCGTCGAACGGCGCCGAACCGACGCCGCCGATCACGTGCGGGTCTTCGAAGATCTGCACATGCGACGGCAGCACTTGCGTGCCCAGCGAGTCGTTCAGAAACGTGGACTTGCGGTACAGGGCGGCGCCCGAGGTCGCTTGCACATAAGTACCGAGCAAACCGGCCGCCAGCGGCGCCTCGAACAGCACGGGGCAAGTACGCGTGCCGAGTTTACGCGCATTCAGGCGCGACAGGGCGCGCTCGGCGGCGTAGCGGCCGATGGCTTCCGGGCTCGACATTTTGGACGCGTCGCGCACGGATGAATACCAGTCGTCGCGCTGCATCTTGGCGCCCTTGCCGGCGATGGGCGCCACGGACAGGGTGTGGCGCGAAAACGGGTAGCCGCCGATGAAGCCGCGCGAATTGGCGGACACAAAGTGCGATTGCTGCACGTGCACGCTGGCGCCCTCGCTGTTGGTGATGCGCGGGTCGACGGCGAACGCGGCCGCTTCGGCCCGCTGGGCCAGCACGACTGCTTCCTCGGTGGAAATGAGCCACGGATAGAACAGTTGCAAGTCGCGGGGGGACATTTCCAGCATGTCCGCGTCGGCCAGGCCCGCGCAATCGTCCTCGGCCGTGAAGCGGGCGATGTTGTAGGCCGCGTCCACCGTGGCGCGCAGGGCGGACGGCGAAAAGTCGGAAGTGCTGGCATTGCCGCGCTTCTTGCCGACAAACACGGTCACGCCCATGCCCTTGTCCTTGTTTTGCTCGATCGTCTCGATCTTGCCTTTTCGTACAGAAACGGACAGGCCACCGCCTTCGCTGACTTCGACGGCAGCGTCGGTGCCGCCCGCTTCCCGCGCAAAAGACAACACATCACGGGCTAGTTGCTGCAATTGCTCTTGACTATGGGTAAATACGGAGTCGTTCATGCGCTGTTTTCTTCGGAAAGCCGCTAAAAAGGTTATCATAGCAGTCGTTTACAGTTTACAGGAGCGGTCCACAAGTCCTCTCCCGCCTTATATATCATGCCAAATCCAAACCGGGGAGCTTGCGGCTTCCAATCGACCGAATTCGAACAGGAATATGAACGTCCGTCGAAATCGGAACTCAAACGCCAGATGACCGTCCTGCAAAAGCTGGGCGAAGAACTCGTCAATGAAGCACGCGACCGCGTCAAGCGCGTCCCGATGCCGGAAGACGTGCGCGACGCCATTCTCGAATGCCAGCAAATCAAGGACCACGAAGGCCGCCGCCGCCAGCTGCAATACGTGGGCAAGAAGATGCGCACCCTGGATGAGGAAGAAGTTGCCGCCATCCAACGCACCATCGATAGCTGGAAAGGCTTGTCGAAAGCCGACACGGCCAATATGCACGCGATGGAACGCCGCCGCGACAAGCTGTTGACGGATGACAAGGCGTTGACCGTCTTGCTGTCGGAAAACCCGGAACTGGACGTGCAGCACCTGCGCACCCTGATCCGCAATGCCCGCAAGGAGCAAGCCGAGAACAAGCCGCCAAAAGCCTACCGTGAAATCTTCCAGATTTTGAAAGAGATCGCCAAGAAGAAAAACGGCGGCAAGAAAGATGCCGACGAAGATGACGTTGAAGGCGAAGACGACGAGTAAAAAACTGGGGTCTGACCCCAGCATTGACGAAAAACCGGGATCAGCCCGGTTTTTTTACGACATAGACAGGTGCCCCATGACCACGATAGAAGACGAATTGATTATCGGCCTCGTGTCGATCTCGGACCGCGCCAGCGGCGGCGTATATGAAGACCTGGGCATCCCGGCCCTGGAAAGCTGGCTGTCCGCCGCCATCCGCACGCCTTTCCGCCTGGAAAAGCGTTTGATCCCGGACGAGCGCTCGCAGATTGAAAACACCCTGATCGACATGGTCGACCTGAGTCACTGCCATCTGATACTGACGACGGGCGGCACGGGGCCGGCGCGGCGCGATGTGACTCCGGACGCCACCTTGTCCGTGGGGACCAAGGAAATGCCCGGTTTCGGCGAACAGATGCGCCAGATCAGCCTGCAATTCGTGCCGACGGCGATCCTGTCGCGCCAGGTGGCCGTGATCCGCGAAACGCCCGAGCGCGCCGCCCTGATCATGAACTTGCCGGGCCAGCCGAAAGCCATCAAGGAAACACTGGAAGGCTTGAAAGACGCTGACGGCAAACAACTGGTCAACGGCATCTTTGCCGCCGTGCCATATTGCATCGACCTCATCGGTGGTCCCTACATGGAAACCGATCCGGCCATCTGCAAGGCCTTCCGTCCCAAATCGGCGCTGCGTCCGGCGCAACCATTAGCAGAGGAAAACACATGAGCAACTTGCTGGAAACCATAGAACTCGACAGTGCACCGAATCCTACCGTCTCCATCATCTGGATGCACGGCCTGGGGGCCGACGGCAACGACTTCGTGCCCCTGGTGAAAGAACTCGATTTGCGCGGCTGCCCCGCCATCCGCTTCATTTTCCCCAGCGCCGGCACCATGCCCGTCACCATCAACAACGGCTATGTGATGCGCGCCTGGTACGACATCCTCGTGAACGACCTCGTGCGCCGCGAAGATGAGGCCGGCTTGCGTGCCTCGCAGGCGCAGATCGAAGCGCTGATCGCGCGCGAAAAGGCGCGCGGCATTCCCGCCAGCCGCATCATCCTGGCAGGCTTCTCGCAAGGCTGCGCCATGACCTTGCAAACGGGCTTGCGCCATGCGGAACCGCTGGCCGGCCTGATGTGCCTGTCCGGCTATCTGCCGCTGGCCGACAAGACGGCAGCCGAGCGCACGCCGGCAAGCCTGCAAACGCCGGTCTTCATGGCGCACGGCACGGCCGACCCCGTGGTGCCGGTCGGCCGCGCACAGCAGTCGCGTGACTTGCTCACCGGCATGGGTTACAAGGTGGAGTGGCACGAGTACATGATGCAGCACTCGCTGTGCCAGGAAGAAATCGACGCCATCGGCGCGTGGCTGAAAAAAGTGCTGGCCTAAAATAAAACAGGCGCGGTGTGCGCCGCGCCTGCTGTCTTGTGAAACGCCGGGAACGATCAGTTCGCCGGCTTTTTTTCATTCCAGATTTTCAGCATGTCGGGCGATGCTTCCGAGCGAATGCCGTTGTCCGTCAGTATCGATTCCGTCGCTGCCAGCATATCCTTGCGGGCCACAACGACCATTTCCGCATCGCGCTGCTGGAAACGGAAGGTCAGCAAGTCATCGGTCTGGTCGCGCAGCAAGGCCACGAGATGCGCCAGGCTGCGCACGCGCACGCCATTGACTGAATCGACGACCGAGAAGAAACGGGTGCTGTAGCCATTCATCAGCTTGTGCGGGAAGAAGGGCGCGGCGATCACCACCAGCTCATCGCGCTCGCTATCGGGCGCATCGCCGCGCCGCGTGGCCAGCGGATTGCCGGCAAACGCCATGCCGCCCAGGATCGCCGGGTTGCCATTTGGCGCGGCCATGAATTCCGTGGTGGCGCGCGAAAACACCATCGGGCCAAAGATGAAATAGGACGGGTAATTGCCCTGCAGCCCGGCGATCAGCATCGGATGCGCGGCCGAGACGGGTACCTTGATTTTCAGGGGCGCGCCCTGGCGCACCACCGTCAGCGGCAGTTCGCCATCTTTCGCCAGCTGCTGCACCCGGTACTGAAAGCGCACACGGCTGTTGGCATTCAGCTTGACCATGCCCTGGTTGTCGATGGGGAAATCGCCGATATGCGTGATGACATCCCACTCCTTGAGCGGATAGCCGGCATCCTTGCTGGCCGGCGTCATCACGACGGCCCCCTCGATGCCCTTGGCCAGCTTCAGATAGGTGCGCAGCGCGGGATTTTCCAGCGTTTGCGTCACGTCGCGCATGGCCGGCTTGCCCTTGGGCGCGCCGCTCTGCTGGTCGCGCAGGAACAGCTCGATTTCCTCGTTGGGAATGATGTAGCCGATGTTTTGCGCATTGAGCATGCCGGCAAAGGCCAGGCCGATCATCTTGTCGCCGGCAATCACGGGGCCGCCGCTATTGCCCGGGTTGATGGCCGCATCGATCTGGATGCGCAGACCGGAGACGGGGAAGTTGTAGCGCACGAATTCGATGCGCGAGACGATGCCCTTGGTGATCGATAGCGACGTGCCGCCCGTCGGATAGCCATACGCGAGCACGGCATCGCGCACGTCTGGCAAGACATTGGCGCGCGGCACGGCTTTGTGGCTGGCGAAAAAACTGTCGTCGTCGATTTTCAGCAAGGCCAGGTCCATGCCGCGCGAGATGGCCAGCACGGTCGCCGGGATCTTGTCGCCGGCACCATTGGCCTGGATCTGCACCTGGCTGGCATAGCCGACCACGTGCGCATTGGTGAGGATGCGGCGGCCTTCGATGACGACGCCGGAGCCCGTCACCTCTTGCGGCGCGGCCTTGCTCCACGGCTTGTACGGATCAGGCCCGCGCAGGGTGGAAAACACCTTGACGACGGAGTTTTCCAGGGCGGAAGCGCTGGCGCTGGCGGCCGTCTCGGCGGCAAGCGCACGCACCGTCATCAAGGGGCAAAAAGAAAGGGCCAGCGCCAGGAAGGCGCGGCCCATCAGGGTGAAGCACGGACGAGTTTTCATTGAGCTTGTTGGCAATGGAAGGGAAGTAAAATTATATATTGAATAATTGCAACTTCATTACACTTTGTCCATCTTTGCCGAAGAACTCCTCTAAACTCATCTCATCAGGCGGGCATGGGCGGCACGCCCAATGCCGGCACGGCCGTCTGTGCCCCATTCATCACCATGGCCAGGAAGGTGTAGTAGCCATTGATGCCCATCAAGTCGACCACGCCGTGCTCGCCAAACAGGGCCAGCGCCCGCGCATAGGTGGCGTCGCTGATCCGCTTGTTCTGCTGCAACTCGATGCAAAAGTCGTGCACGGCTTGCTCGTCTTCTTTCAGGGCAGGCGGCAAGCGCCGCGCGGCAATGGCGTCCACGGCCGCTTGCGCGATGCCGTTCTGCACGGCCAGCGGCGCGTGGATGGCCCACTCGACTTGCTGGTCCCACTGGCGCGCCGTCACGAGGATCGCCAGTTCCGACAACCGCGTGCCGATGGCGCTGCGGTAGCGCAGGTATTCACCCATGCGCTGCGCCGTTTCCATCAGCTCGGGGCTGCGGATCAGCGGCACGAAGGGGCCGTACAGCGCCCCGCGCGGGCCATCGATGATCGCTTGCGCCGCCGCGCGCTGCTGCGGGTCCAGCTGGTCCAGCGGCAGCGGCGGCAAACGGTCGATGTCGCAACCGGCCATCAGGCGGTCCAGGCGACCACGTCCTGCTGCTGTTCGCCGAGGCCGGCGATACCCAGGCGCATGCTGTCGCCTTTTTTGAGGAAGCGCTGCGGCTTGCGGCCCTGGCCCACGCCCGGCGGCGTGCCCGTGGCGATGACGTCGCCCGGTTCCAGGGTCATGAATTGCGACAAATAGCTGACGATCTGCGCCACCGTGAAGATCATGGTTTGCGTATTGCCGGTCTGCATGCGCTTGCCGTTGACTTCCAGATACAGGTCCAGGTCCTGCTCGTCGATGACTTCATCGCGCGTCACCAGCCACGGGCCGACGGGGCCGAAGGTGTCGCAGCCCTTGCCCTTGTCCCACTGGCCGCCCCGCTCCAGCTGGAACGAGCGTTCGGAAATGTCGTTGACGACGCAATAGCCGGCCACGTATTTCAGGGCGTCCTCTTCGCTCACGTATTGCGCGCGCGTGCCGATGACCACGCCCAGTTCCACTTCCCAATCCGTCTTTTTCGAGCCTTTTGGCAACACGACATTGTCGTCCGGGCCATTCAGGCAAGTAATGGCCTTCATGAAGACGATCGGTTCGGCGGGAATAGCCATGCCGGATTCGGCTGCGTGATCCGCATAATTGAGGCCGATGCCGATGAACTTGCCGACTTTCGCCAGCGGCACGCCGAAGCGTGGATTGCCGCGCACCAAAGGCAAGGTCTTTTCGTCGAGCTTGGCCAGCTTGCGCAGGGCCTTGTCGGACAGTTGTGCGTCGTCAATATCGGCAATCACGCCGGACAGGTCGCGCAGTTTGCCTTCTTCATCGATCAGGCCCGGTTTTTCCTTGCCTGGACGTCCATAACGAACGAGTTTCATAGTCTTCCTTGGAGTTGATCATTGCCGCTGTGCAGGCTGCCATTTTACCGGATGGCCCGGCACGCCTGTAGCGGCCAATGAAAAACATCGCAAGTCCCGGCAGTTGCAAGGCCGCCAGCACACCAAACGCCGCCTGGTAGGCCTGCGGCGGATACTGCTGCTGGCTGTTCAAAGGCCAGCAGCCGAGGATCAGGCCAAAGCCCGCCTGCACCAGGAAGGCGCCCGTGAAAATGAGCAAATTGAGGCAGGTGGCCGCCCTGCCCGTCAGGCTGGCCGGCATGCTTTGCGCGACGATCGCATACTCAAGGCCCGTCACCGTGCCCAGCAAGGTAAACAGCACGGACAGCAAAGGCAGGCTGGGCACCACATTGCAGGCCATCGCCACTTGCACGCCGACAAACAGGACGATGCCGGCGCCCGCCACTTGCATCGGTTCAATCGCGCGCCGCCCCGCCCATTCCGTCAGCATGCCCATGCCGATGGCGCCGAAGATGACGGCCGCCATGCCCAAGTACAACAAATACGCGACGTTATCGTCAGACAAGCCGCCCACGTCGGCCAGCCAGCGGCCTATCCACAAGCCCTGCACGCCAAAGAACACCGTGTGCGGCAGCAGAATCAGCGCGATGGTGCGGCGAAAACCGGGATCGCGGTACACGCTCCAGACGCTGACCCTGCTCTTGGCCGCGGCAGGCGCGGGCATAGCCGGCGACAGCAGGCGGATCAGCAAGGCTATGGCCAGTGCCGCCAGCGCCAGGCCCAGGAAGACGCCGCGCCAGTCCGTGTAGTGCAGCGCCAGCTTGACGGGCATGGTGGCCGTGGCAGCACCGAGGCCACCCACAGCGATCAGATAGCCATGCACGGACGGCAGGCGCGATGGCGCGATGGCGCACGAGATCGCTTTCACGGCGGCCATGAAACAGCCGCCCAGCCCCGCTCCCATCAAGGCACGCGCCCACATCAGCTCGGCAAAGCTGTGACCCCGGCTGAACAGCCACACGCCCAGGGCCGCCAGCGCCAGCAGCCACAGTTGCACCGCGCGTGGACCGTAGCGGTCGAGCGCCATGCCGATCGGCAATTGCACCAGCGCAAAAGCCAGAAAAAAGGCGCTGGTGAGCAAGCCCAGCTGGGCTGGTGTCAGGGCGATGGCGCCCAGCAACTCGGCCGTCAGCACGGCATTGACGCCGCGCAGCAGACACGACAGGTAATGCCCGAGCGCGAACGGCAGGAACACCAGGCAAAACACGGCCACGCCGGAGCGGGCAGACGCAACGGCCGCGTGCATGCTCAGGCGGCCTGTGCCAGGCGGATGATTTTATGCGGCAGCTGCGGCACGGGCTCATCCATTTCAAAGAAAAACTTGTCGTGGCCAAATGCGGGTTTCAAATGGTCCAGCCACGTCGCTTCCGCGTCGAACTTGGCATAAAACGGCCGGCGCACCCAGTCCGGGTTACGTGCCTGCAAAAATTGCAGGGCAAACAGTTTTTCGCCATTGATGGTGACGATGCCGTCGATGACGACCTTGCCGGGGAAGGCGCTCATGGACGGTCCGCGCACCGTGCGCGACAGGCCCGACACCATCTGGTAGGCGGCCTGGAAAATCTCGTGCGCCTTTGCCAAAGGCAACTCGAAATAGCCGCGCGGACCCGTGTCCCGTTCGACAAACATGTAATAGGGAATCGCCCCCAGGCGCGTGCCCGTCTGCCACAGCTCGGCCCAGCTTGCCGGGTCTTCATTGATGTGACGGATCAGCGGCCCCTGCATGCGCAAGGTGGCGCCCGTGGAGACGATGCGTTTTACGGCTTGCTGGGCAATGTTCTGGCGCAACTCGACGGCATGACTGTAATGGCCCATCACGGCCAGGTTCTTGCCCGCCTTGACGATGCGCTCGAACAGGCGCATCAGGTCATCCGCATCGCGGTCGGAGACGAAGCGCTGCGGCCAATACGCCACCGCCTTGGTGCCGATGCGAATGTTCTGGATGTGTTCCAGGCCCGGCGCCAGCAGCGGCTCCAGGTAGGCGGCCAGTTGCCGCGTGTTCATGATCATCGGGTCGCCGCCCGTGATCAGCACGTCCGTCACTTCAGGATGCAGTTTCAGGTAGGCAACCAGCTCATGCGACTCGCGCGCATCGAACTTCATGTCGTCCATGCCGACGAACTGGGGCCAGCGGAAGCAGAAAGTGCAATACGCGTGGCAGGTCTGGCCCGCGCTGGGGAAGAACAGCACCGTTTGTGCATATTTATGTTGCAGGCCGCGCACGGGCGCGTCGTTGACCCGGGGCACGTTATGCGTCATCTGCCCGGCAGGATGAGGATTCATGCCCAGGCGCAAGCCATGCACATAGGCATCGATGGCCGCCTTGTCGCGCCGCACCAGCACCAGGTCGCGCAGGTGCGCGTACTGCTCGGGTGGCAGCATGTCGCGGTGGGGAAAGACGAGACGGTAGATGGGGTCGTCAGGGATGTTGTTCCAGTCGATCAGTTGATCAAGCACATATTCATTGGTGCGAAACGGCAAGACGTGCGACACCACTTGCACGGCTACACGCTGCTCTTCCGGCAGCCATTCCCACTGCCGCGCCTGCTGAATGGTTTGCCGCGTATACGGCTTGAACTTGGGTGAAAACGGCTCGGTAATGAGTGCGGACACGATCGGCTCCTTGCCTGTAAATAGCGATAACTTTTATGAAATTGACCGTATATCGGCCAATCCCAGCCTTTTTCTCCCGCATGCCAGATCACCCAGGCATGCTGCAAAAGTCATCATAATTCTTGCCATTCGGAACCAAATTGCTACATATCAACAAGCCGTCGATACGTTGCATGCTGCCTACAAGCAACACCTTAGTTTGTTCCAACGCAAGCTGAGACGAACTTCGGCGACGTAAATTACGTCTTGGCAACACTTCCCTCGATATCACAAGGAGCTTTCATGAAACGCTTATTCACGGGCAGCCTGCTGTGCCTGGCATTTGCCGGCGGCAGCGTCAGTGCCGCGGTCGAACCAACGGAAAAAGATGCGATCGCCATGGCCGAACGGGGCGCCGCCTTCATGAAGGCGCATGGCAAGGAAGAAATGATGAAGAAAATCACGGCGAAAGACCCGGACTTCGTGCAGGGCTCGCTATATGTGGACATGCGCGACATCAAGACGGGCATCGTGCTGGCCCACCCCATCAATCCTTCCATCGTGGGCAAGGATTTGACGGATGTGCCCGATGCGAACGGCAAGAAATATCGCCGTGAAATCATTGAACTGGCACAAAAGCAGGGCAAGGGCTGGGTCGATTACCAGTACAAGAATCCCGTCAGCGGCAAGATCGAGCCGAAGACCACCTACATTCTGCGCGTCAACGATGTGGTGCTGGAAGCGGGCATCTACAAAAAATAAGGCAGGGGCGGCGCGCACGCACGCCGTGCGCCGCCTGCGGTTGGAACAGCCATCGCCAGGAGTCAAGCATGCTCAATCAATTACGCATCGGACCAAAATTATTGCTGGCGCCCACCCTGGTCTTGCTGCTGCTGATACTCAGCTCGAGCGGCGCCTGGTATGGCATGGTGCGGCAAAATGCCTCGCTGGAAAACATGGTGCGGGTGCGCATCACGCATTTGAAGGCGGCCGCCGACGTACTAGGAGAGGCCAGGCAAGTACACGGCAATATGTACCAGTTGCTGTCGTGGACGAATGGCAGCTTCGCCAAGGCCCGCCTCGATACGCTGGAGCAACAGATCAAGGCGCGCCATGCAGCCATCGGCGCCCAGCTGACCACGCTGCGCACCACAGCCACGGGCGCCGAGCACACCTTGGTCGATGCGGCCATCACGGCGCTGGCCGGCTATCGCAAGGCTGTGCTGGAAACCATGGAAATGGCGCAGATGGACCAGTCGATCGCCACCAATTCCATGCTCAAGGCGGAAACCCAATTCGTCCAGTTCAATACGCAGCTGGCGCAACTGTCGGCCCTGGAAACAAGCCTCAGCAGCGAGGCCCATGCGACGGCCAGCGCCGAGTTCCGCAGCCTCGGCTGGAGCTTGCTGCTGACGGTGCTGCTGTCGATCCTCGTTTCCATCGTCGTGACCATGCTGGTGCGGCGCGCCATGCTGCTGGAAATCCGCGGCATTGCCGACGCCGTGCAAGACCTGGCGGCGGGCAAGCTGATGGCGGGCGCGCCCAAGCAGGGCAATGACGAAATCGCTGCCACGTCGCGCGTGCTGGACCAGACCATCGCCCACCTGAACCAGACCTTGCGCACCATCATGAACGCCGTGCAATCGATCGACACAGCCTCGCGCGAAATTGCCACCGGCAATCTGGACTTATCGGCGCGCACGGAAATGCAGGCCAGTTCGCTGGAAGAAACGTCGAGCGCCATGGAAGCACTGACGCAAGCCGTCAATGACAATGCCGACAACGCCCAGCTGGCCTGCGAGCTGGCAGGGCAAGCATCGACCCTGGCCGTGCAAGGAGGCGCGTCGATGCAGAAAGCGGTGACGACGATGGCGACAATACGCGCCAATTCGCGCCAGATCGTGGATATTATCGGCGTGATCGACGGTATTTCCTTCCAGACCAATATCCTCGCGCTGAATGCGGCGGTGGAGGCAGCGCGCGCGGGCGAACAGGGCCGCGGCTTTGCCGTGGTCGCGTCCGAAGTGCGCACCCTGGCGCAGCGCTCAGCCCAGGCGGCCAGGGAAATCAAGACCCTGATCGCCACCTCGGTCACCACCATCGACGGCGGCAGCGTGGCCGTGCAGCAAGCGGGCGACAGCATGGGCGCCATCGTGGCCTCGGTGCAGCAAGTCAATGCAATCATCCAGCGCGTGAAAGAGGCCAGTGCGGAGCAGGCGTCGGGCATCACGGAAGTGAATCAGGCCGTCACGCAAATGGATGACGTCACCCAGCAAAATGCGGCCCTGGTGGAACAGGCGGCGGCAGCGGCGGCCAGTTTGCAGGACCAGGCCGTCAAATTGTCGGCGGCCGTGGCCGTGTTCACCCTCGACCCGCTGGCGCCCGCGCAGCTCGCCGCGCCGGACGAGGAAGCGTTCCGGCATCCGGCCAGTACGCGGAAGGAGCGGCGCGCACTGCATAGCCCGCTGCGCGGCATGCCCGGCTTGCACGGCGCAAACACTGCGCCACAGCATCGGCGCAGCTAGCTGACCGGCGCGCGCATCGGTTTGCTCAGGTGAGGCGAACCGGCAAGCACGAAGCGCCACGGCGTCTCCATCGCCTTGGAAATACCGATGCGCGGGCCAGCGTGTACCGTCACCTCTTCCTCGCGCGCCAGCAGCATGAATGGCGGCGCATCGAGCGCCAGCCGGTTGTGCATATGCGTGACACCGAGCGCCTGGCACACCTTGCCCGGCCCCGAACACAGCAGCCGCGCATCCTCGACGCCGCGCCGTTCGCGCATGGCATCGAGCCCCACGAGCGGTTCGATGGCCCGGATCAGCACGCCCGCCCCATGCCCCGCTTCGCGGCACACAAAGTTCAGGCACCAGTGGATGCCGTACGAGCGGTAGACATAGGCGTGCGCGGGCGGGCCGAACATGGCCGCATTGCGCGGCGTCATGCCGCCATACGTGTGCGAAGCTGGGTCCAGCCGGTCATACGCTTCCGTTTCCACGATGCGCCCGCCCACACCGTCGACCAGCACGGTCACGCCGATCAGCTGGCGTGCCACGCTGCTGGAATCATCCGCAAAATCGATACCTGCGAGGATTTTTTTCATCGGGCAATTGTACCGCCGCGCATCGCGCCACACGCCTCGCTTCGTCTTGAAAACAAATAAAACTTGACCTTTCCATCACAAATATCGCGATGGGCAGCGTCGTAAAATGACAAAAATCGCAGCTGGACCAGGCCCAAACGGGGATTTTTGCGACAAAATATTGCAGAGATGAACTATTGCCGTGCATAAACAGCGATAATCGTCGGGCACTGCGCCAGACGCTCATGCAGCGGGCAGCGGCAGCGGCAGCGGCAGCGCGCACAGAATAAGCACCGGGCACAAAAATGATGATGAAAGCGTGATGATGAGAGCGGCAGCGCAAAAGCAGGTAGTGCAGGAAGATCCGGTTGACGCCCTGATGCGTTCCATCCGTATCCCGCCGCGTCCCAGCCTGCTGGTCGACTTGCAGCGCGAACTGGCGGAACAGGATCCGTCGCCGCGCCGCATCGCGCGCATCATCGCCGACGACGTCGGCATGTCCGGCGCCCTGCTGAAATTGGCCAACTCGCCGTTCTATGGCGCCGCGCGCAAGGCCAAGTCCGTCGAGCAAGGCATCAATTTTCTTGGCATTAACCAGTGTAGCGCCATGATGACGGGCTTGCTGGCACGCCAGGCGCTGGAAGCGGAAGGCGTGGAACTGACCAACTTCTGGGATGTGTCGGCCAAGCGCGCGCGCGCCCTGGTATTTACTTCGCGCAAGCTGCGCATCGCCCCGCCCGACATCGCCCACACCTTCGGCCTGTTCTGCGATATCGGCGTGCCCCTGCTGATGAACCGCTTCCCCGACTACGTCAACACGTACGCGGCGGCGGCCAACGATGCGCACAATTGCTTTACGGCACTGGAAGATGCGCGCCACCAGACCAACCACGCGGCCATCGGCTGCCTGCTGGCGCGCAACTGGGGCCTGTCCTCCGATGTCTCCTGGGCGATTTTGCACCACCACGACTACACGGTGCTGGCCGACCCGTCCACGGACGACGCCATCCGCTCGCTCGTCGCCCTGTCGCTGCTGGCCGAAAAGGGCATTCAGCGCTACCATGGCAACAGTACCTCGCTCGAGTGGGACAAGGGCGGCGAACTTGCCTGCCAGCATCTCGGCCTGTCGCAGGAAGAAGCCGCCGACCTGCTCGACGAATTGCACGAGATGTTCGATACCGACCATTGAGGTATCAGGCGGCCGCGTCCGCCTGTATGATCTGTCCCGGCGCCTGGCCTGAGCCATGGCGCCCGTTTCCGTTTGCCTGACCCGTATTTCTTAACCTGTTGATCGCCATGCCCAAAAATAAGCGCCCTGTCCCCCGTAAATCCGCCAACACGCCTGAAGACAAGGACGAGTCCGTCACGCGCATGCTGTGCACGATGGCCCTGAACCTGGCGGAGCAGGAAGACAGCGAATCGCAGGGCACGGTGCTGGCCGAGCAAGCCGTCGAGTTCGGCCGCCTGATCCGCAAGGCCCTGAATCAAAAGAAGGATGAAATCCTGTACGACGCCATCGAGCGTTCGAAATACGAAGACGTGGGCGCCTACCAGTACTTGCGCAGCCACATCGAGGAAGCGGCATCCATTTCCGTGATCCGCCGCGACAACGCGCCAGCCATGGAAATCAACGCCTTCGTCGTGCCCCTGCTGGTGCAAAGCACGGGCGGCCTGAAGGAAGCGGACAGCTTCCAGGACCAGGACGCGTTCGAAGCGCTGGTGAAAAGTTTCCAACAGGCAGAACTGGAAAGCGCCAAGGCCAAGGTGGTCCTGATGAGCCATGCCTACGACCTCGATGAAATCGACCGCATCACCTACAGCCATTTGCACGAGATGGTGCGCGATGCGTATAGCTCGATGACGGACAAGAAAATCGTCGCCACGCCGGGCCTGGAAAGCAGCATCGTCGGCTGGAGCGAAACGGCCTTCGGCCCGCAGGACACGGCCGTCGAACTGCGCTTCCTGCTGGGCTTTGCCTTGAAACGCGTGGACGATCCGTTCTATGCGGAACCAAAGGACGAAGCGGCGCTCGACGCCTGGTTCGATGCGCGCATGGCCCGCTACCAGCAGTGGACGACGGAAGTGGGCGAACTCGTCAAGCGTTGCCTGGCGCCGGCCGGCAGCGTCCTGGAAGTGAGCTTCCTCTACCAGGATCTGTTCCACGGCGGCAAGGAACAAGGCATGAGCGAGTACGCGATGCTGCAGATGATGTCCGGCATCAACCATGCACTGGCGGAAAACAAGGTAGACGCCGGCGACGTCTCGGTGGTCGTCGGCCCGGCCGATGAACATGGCGAAATGCTGTTGCGCGTCAACGTCAGCACGGCGGCTGGCGAACTGCTGCACAGCGCCGACAAGCCGCTGGACCTGGCCGCCGACTTGCAGGACGAAGTCGACGACATCTGCGACGCGCTGACCACCATCGGCGTGACGCAACTGTCCGTGGCGCTGAAATTCGATGCCAAGGGACATCCGCTGGAAGCGCAGCCGTACGCGTCTAAATTGGGTTAATCCCTGTTGTTTTTAAAAACTACGCTTGCAGATCAACAACCATTCATTGGCTGCAGGCGCATTTTTCAGCATCCAACCCTTATTAAAATAATACCGAATTTCAATTAAAAGAAGCTACGCCAACTAAAATATACCTCACAAAAAATTTCCGGAAAACCCATACATCCAGGCAGAAATTAAACATTGGAAATTAAGTACTCATTTTGTTAGCAGTTGCTATTGCCGAAACAAAAACCCCTGCCAAAGTGCACTCAATAGTGAGCATAACAAACATTCCCTCAAGAAAAACCAAACCATTCTTTCGGAAATAAATTAAATTTATATTTAGTTTATTAACACCACTTCTGGCACCAATCAGCCTCACTCCTCGATTAAATCTTTTAATTGGATAAAATTTTTCCATATACAGACTTATATTTACGTAAGCAGCAAGGCCAAACAATAACAAAAAGAAAAAGAATGCAAGGGTTGACGTTAAATTATTAAAGTCAAATTTTGTAAAGTCCAACTTTCCTCCCAAAAGAAAAGCCAATGATAGCAAAAGTATTTGTGGCGTCAGATTTCGGAGAAATTCAAGAAAAAAAGCACGCCCATCCTTTAAAATAAACAAATCAAGACCTCTCTGAAAATTAATTATATTGATTCAAAAAGACAATATGGGTTTAATACACCCATCAAAAAAACACCAATCACATATAAAAATTTTTTTATATTAAAGTATTTCCAATAAAATTAATTAGTCGCAACAATTAACTGATGCCAAGCATGTAATTTCTCTACATATGCCAGCGTGTAAGCCGGGCTGCTCGACGGCAAGCTGACGATGCGGTAGCGCTGCGCGTGTTCGCCCAGCACCTTGATACCCAGCTTTGCCGCCGTGCCGCCGTTGAAGGCGATCGTGTGCAACTTCGGCAGGCTGGCGGCCAGGGCCACGAGGTCGTTATCGTCGCGCGCACGGATATTGCTGTCCAGGCTGCCCGCACGCTGCGCCTGCGCCACCACGTCCCACAAGCCCACGCCGTGCGCCAGCAAGGTCGCCAGACGTTCCTCATAGGGCTGGCTCTTCAAATCCACGCCCAGCACCTCGCCCAGCAGCATCCAAAACTTGTTTTGCGGATGCGCATAGTACTGGCTGTGCGCCAGCGATTTTTCGCCGGGCAGGCTGCCCAGTATCAGCAAGCGCGTGTTGGCGTCGACGACGGGATCGAAGCAGCGCTTGCGGATGTCCGGCATGGACAGTTCAACAGACGATATGCGGGTCAAAAGCGGCATCCTGTGGGAGTGGTGGCAGCGCTTATTTTACTGTGGCCATTGCACGGGCACGGATATGATGCTCTTGCCATCCCATACCACCACCTGTGCCGTATGAAACCTGCCTTGCGGTGTGACGGCATTGCCGACGCCGTTGACATGGAATTGGTAGCCGGGTCCATAGCGCTGCGCCACTATCGTGCGCGCTTGCCGAGCCGTCTCGCCACGCAAAGCCGCCACCCGGACAAGGCTTGCTGCAGGGATATCATGGAATAGCGCTGGTAATCAGGGTGGCTGGCTGGCGATGTCACGGATGCCTTTGAAATGAACGGAAATATTTCCAATGGGAAATAATAACGCGAAATTACTAATTAGACAATTACGCCGCAGAATGGTGCGTTCGGCGGCTTGCGTTCCGGTGTAGAATTTCCAGCAAGAACACCACAAGAGACCGCCCATGCGCACCATCGACACCCTGCTGGCCCAGTATGGCGAAAGCCACCGCAACCACGTCAATGAGTGGGTACACATCGTGTGCGTGCCGCTAATCGTTTTCAGCTTGCTGGGGCTGCTGTGGAGCGTGCATCCCAGCGTGGCGCTGCTCGGCAGTATTCTCGCCTTATACTATTATTACAAGCTGTCGCGCCCGTTTGCGGTGGGCATGCTGGCGATGCTGGCCGCCATGCTGGGTCTGCTCTTGCTCATGCCGCCGCTGACCATCCTGCCCGTGTCGCTGGCGCTGTTTGTGCTGGCCTGGATAGGCCAGTTCATCGGCCACCAGATCGAAGGCAAGAAACCATCGTTCCTGGACGACTTGCGCTTTTTGCTGGTGGGACCGCTGTTCGTGCTGGGATTTTTGTACCGGCACCTGCGGCTGGCGTATTGAGCGGCAAGCGGTTATGCGAAAGCAGTAACAGATTTTTACTATTCGCAACTAGTTATCTGAGGCAAGTGTCCTTATGATAAGTCATCATCTGCCGGTCGACGCAATCGGCAACCAACTTTTGTCCAAGGGAGTCCCACATGAAAGCACCAATTATTGCAGTGGCATTGCTCGCCACCCTGGCCGGCTGCGCCGTACAACCGAATTCGGCAAATGTCTACAATGCCCGCCAGGCGCAGAACGAACAATCGGTTCGCATGGGCACGGTTGAATCCGTGCGCCAGGTAACCATCGACAAGGGCGAAACGGGCACAGGCGTGCTGGCTGGCGCGGCGCTGGGCGGCGTGGCCGGCTCGACAGTCGGTGGCGGCAAGGGCGCCATCGCGGCCAGCATCCTCGGTGCCGTCGCTGGCGGCATGGCCGGCAAGAGCATCGAAGCGAATGCCTCGAACAAGGCCGGTCTGGAAATCACCGTACGCCTGGACAATGGCGACATGCGCGCCATCGTGCAAGACGCCGACGAGCTGTTCCGCCCGGGCGAGCGTGTGCGCCTGCTGTCGGACGGCCGCAAGACCCGCGTCACGCACTGATCCGCTTGCTGGCGCACGCGCTCAGCCGAATGCGCCGGCAGCGAGCAAGACTGAAGGGTGCAGCCAGATGGCAATCACCGCCGTCACGACGACATACACAAGCACGCTCCATACTTTGATCTGCAGTGAGGCTGGCATGGCGGTCCCCTTCAAAGATGCAATCGGGAAAATATTTACTTGATAATAAAGTAAATATTTTCATAAATTCAACATTTTCCAGAAGCACTGCGCTGGCTCAATCCTGGCTGTCTCCTGACGGCACATTGAGCAAACTCGACCGCACTCGCCATCCCCGCGCGATGCCCGTATACTTGCGCGATGTCATCTCCTCTCCTGTTCATCATTGCCTGCCTGATCTGGGGCTCCACTTTCTGGGCCATCACCTTGCAGCTGGGCGATGTCGCCCCCGCCGTTTCCGTGGTCTACCGCTTCGGCCTCGCGTCCGCCACCCTGTTTGCCTGGTGCGCCGTGCGCGGCGACCGCTTGCGCCTGCCCTGGCGCGCGCAAAAATGGATGTTGCTGCAGGGACTGGCCTCGTTTGCCCTCAGCTATGTGTGCACGTATAGTTCCGAACAGTATCTGGTGTCGGCCCTCGTCAGCGTGCTGTTTGCGCTGATGGTCTTCTGGACGCCGTTGCTCAACCGCATCGCCTTCGGCACACCGATCACCTTGAGCACCTGCTGCGCGGCATTCGTCGCTATCTGCGGCATCGTGCTGCTGTTTTACCAGTCCATCGGTGCGGCGCTGCAAGATATTCTGGGCGGCGGCAATGGCCATTTTCTGCTCGGTTTTATCCTGGCGCTGGTGGCTACCGTGTCGAGCACGGCAGGCAACGCCCTCGTCATGAAAGTGCGCGAACATTCGGGCAACGTGATGCTGACCATGGCCTGGACCATGCTGTGGGGCACCTTGATGGTGGCCGCCTGGGCCATCGCCACGGGCCAGTCCTGGCAATTGCCGACGCGCCCCAGTTACTGGATGGGATTGGTGTACCTGGCCATCTTCGGTTCGGTGATCGCATTCAGCGCGTATTTCACGTTAATCGCCCGCATCGGCACGCAAAAGACCGTGTATATCGGCGTCGTCACGCCCGTCATTTCCGTGCTGCTGTCGGTGCAGTTCGAACACTACCGGCCTGCCGCCATCGAATGGGTGGGCATGGTGCTGTGCCTGTCCAGCGTGGCCTGGGCCCTGACGTCGGGCGCGCGCAAGACGAGTACCATCGCTTCCCTTTCCACCACTCCATCAGCAAAGGCAACATGAGCACCTTTTCCTCCCTCGCCATCCGTCCCGCGGCCGCATCCGACGTGGCCGCCATCTTCGGCATGATCCATGAATTGGCCGTGTTTGAAAAACTCGAACACATGATGATCGCCAAGGAATCCATGCTGCACGACAGCCTGTTCGGCGCCCATCCCGCGTGCGAAGCGCTGGTCGGCGAGGAAAATGGTGAAGTCGTGACCTTCGCCCTGTTCTTCCATAATTTTTCCACCTTCCTGTGCCGCAAGGGCCTGTACCTGGAAGACCTGTACGTGAAGCAATCGGTGCGCGGCAAGGGTTATGGCAAGCAGATGCTGGTGGCGCTGGCGCAACTGGCCGTCGAACGCGATTGCGGCCGCTTCGAATGGTCGGTGCTGGACTGGAATGAAAACGCGATCAACTTCTACAAGGGCATGGGCGCGGACGTGATGCCGGACTGGCGCATCTGCCGGGTCGCTGGCGATGCCTTGACGCAATTGTCGGCGGGCACGCCAACATCGGCCTGATGGGGTAACTGTAAGAGTAAGTTCCAAAAAAAATCCCCGCGGGCTAGCGGCACCGCGGGGCAGAACCCATTGTCAAGTGGGAGGGGGAGAATGCAATCAACGGTTATCAATATAAACGCTGCCGCTTGCGATGGCGCAGACCTTTACATTTGCTTACCGGGCCTTACATTTGACTTAAATCCGCTAACCAAGTGTCACCCAGTGTCGCTCGGATGCCACTGATTATTTCCGTGGCTCAATCAATGTGCCGTGCAAGCCGATATGTTGTTGCGCAACCCCACTGCCACCCTGCGATTTTTTATAGATTTGGTACACTGTCAGGCAGGCGATGCAGCCAGCAACCACGGCAAAAATGACCATGCGACGCTCCTTGAGTATGCTTGAAGGAATCAGGCCTGCGGCTGATGATGACCAGGCGAGCAGGGAAAATTCAGTGTGGCATCTTCGGCCTGGGAGACATTGCGGAAGATCAAACGCGCCAAAGTGACGGCACGCTGGGGTTTGATGCGACGCAAAATGGCGGCAATGCGCTCACACACAATGAACGAATCAATGAACGAATCGCATACGGGAGCCACATCATGAATGTTTCTGCCAAACCGCTCGTCATGAAAATCTACCGCGCCTACCTGCGCTCCCGCCTGGAGCGCTACACGCGCGACTTGCAAGCCATCGCCGAACAGCGCGAGAACGACTTCCAGGCCGAACGCATCCTGCACCAGGCCGTCGTCTCGGTGCGCTCGAAACTGCACTCGCTGTAACCGTGATGCCGTCAGCGCTGCCGGCCGGCAACGGCCCAGCGCTCCACCAGCTCGACCAAGCCCTGCGTCAGCAAGGCCAGCACGGCTGCGGGGATCGCGCCGGCCAGCAGCATGTCGTTGTCATTGAGCGCCAGGCCGATGGTGATGCGTTCGCCGTAGCCGCCCGCACCGATGAAGGCGGCGATGGTGGCCGTGCCCACGCTCATCACGGCCGCCGTTTTCACGCCCGCCAGCATCACGGGCAAGGCCAGCGGCAAGTCCACGTGCAGCAGGCGGTCGCGCCGGCTCAAGCCCAGCGCCAGCGCCGCCATGCGCAAGCCTTGCGGCACCTGCAAGATGCCCGTGCACGTGTTGCGCACGATGGGCAGCAGCGCGTACACGAATAGCGCCACCAGCGCCGGCACGGTGCCGATCATGCCCAGCACGGGGATCAATATCGCCAGCAGGGCCAGCGAGGGCACCGTCTGCAGCACGCCGACGAAGGCCAGCACCGTCTGGCGCAGCGGCGCCGAAAACGCCGCCAGCACGCCCAGCGGAATGCCGATCAGACATGCCAAAGCCACCGACAACAATACCAGGGTCACATGCTGGCGCGTCAGGGTCCACAGGTCGTCGCCGATAATTTTATCGAGCAGCTTGCCGCGCGCGGCGGCCGGTTGATTCGCCTGCGTGCCTGAAGCCAGCCACTGCCGCGCCACGTCGGAAAAACGCTTGCCATCGATTTCCACGGCCGCATTCATGGCGATCATGTCGCTCTCGCTGATGCGTCCCTGCAACCCTTGCAACGCCAGCCAGGCGGCGGGAAAACGCTGCGGCACGTCGAGCCGGTACAACAGCATGGCGTCATAGCGGGGAAAGTACTGCTGCGTGTCGGCCAGCACACGCAAGCCGTACTGGCGGATCTTCGCGTCCGTCGAATAAATGTCGATCACATCCACCTGGCGCTGCGCCAGCGCTTCATAGGCGATGCCGTGATCGAGGCCGCGCGGGCGCTGCGGCAAGCCATAACGCGTGGCCAGGCCTGGCCAGCCGTCGACCCGGCCGATGAATTCATGCGACAGGCCGAATTTCAGGGCCGGGTGCTGGGCCAGCTGCGCCAGGCTGGCGATGGATTTTTCATCGTTGCGCACTGCCAGCGCATACGTATTGTTAAAGCCCAGCGGCACGGCCACGCCCAGTCCCAGCGCCGCCAGCTCGCGCCGCATCTGCGCCAGATCGATGGCTTTGTCGTGCTTGAGGATTTCGCTGCCGATGGTGCCCATGTATTCGGCATACACGTCGATGCTGCCCGCCTGCAGCGCGGCGAGCACGATGGCCGTGTTACCCAGGCCCTGGCGGTGCTGCGCCTTGACGTGCGGCGCGGCGCTCTGCTGGAGGATTTCGCCGAGGATGTACGATTCCGTAAAGCGCTTCGAGCCCACCTTCAAGGTGCCGCCATCCTGTGCATGCGCGGGCGCGGCGGCGAAGAATAACAACAACAGCAGGTAAGACAAGGAATAAACAACACGCACGCGGCGCTCCAGGACGGATGATCAATCCGGCAAGCTTACCACCGGCGCGCGCCAGACACCGCCATGCACCACGCCCGCGCACGGGTTCAGGCCCAGCGCATACGCCAGGTCGGCCGGGCGCGCGATGCGCCACAGGGCGAAATCGGCGCGCTTGCCCACCACCAGGCTGCCCGTCCGATCCTGCAAACCCAGCGCGCGCGCCGCATGGATCGTGCAGCCGGCCAGCGCTTCCTGCGGCGTCAAGCGCCACAGGGTACACGCCATGTTCATCGCCAGCAGCAGGGACGTCATCGGCGACGTGCCCGGGTTGCAATCGGTGGACACGGCCATCGGCACGCCGGCCGCGCGCAATGCCGCGACAGGCGGCGGCTGCGTCTCACGCAAAAAGTAATACGCGCCCGGCAGCAGCACGGCCACCGTGCCATGCTGCGCCATGGCGACGACACCCTCTTCCGACAGGAATTCCAGGTGGTCGGCCGACAGGCCATCGTAGCGCGCCACCAGCGCCGCGCCGCCCAGGTCCGACAACTGCTCCGCATGCAATTTGACGGGTAGCCCCAGCGCCCGCGCCGCGTCAAACATGCGCTGCGTTTGCGCCGGCGTAAAGCCGATGCGCTCGCAAAACGCGTCGACGGCGTCGACCAGTCCATCGCCCGCCAGCTGGGGCAGCATCCGCGCGCACAGCAGCTCGATATAAGAGTCGGCGCGGCCCGCATATTCGGGCGGCAGCGCGTGCGCGCCGAGGAAGGTGGTGCGCACAGTGACCGGCAGCTGTTCCCCTATCCTGCGCGCGACACGCAGCATCTTCGCCTCGCTGGCCGCGTCAAGACCGTAGCCGGACTTGATCTCCAGGGTCGTCACGCCCTCGGCCAGCAGCGCCAGCACACGGGGCAGGCTTTGCCGCAGCAATTCGTCGTCGCTGGCCGCGCGCGTGGCGCGCACGGTGGACATGATGCCGCCGCCGGCGCGGCTGATGTCTTCATAGCTGGCGCCATTCAGGCGTGCCTCGAATTCGTCGCTGCGGTTGCCCGCGTGGACGATGTGCGTATGGCAGTCGATCAGGCCTGGCGTCAGCCAGCAGCCCTGGCCGTCGTGCAGCACCGCGCCGCTGGCCGGCAGCTCGTCGCCGGGGCCGAACCACGCGATGCGGCCATCCTTGACGGCGATGGCCGCGTCGAGCAGCTCGCCATAGCCATGCTCCATCGTGGCCAGGTGGACGTTGTGGATGACCATATCCCAGTCTTGCATGGCGGTTTCCTTCCTAGATGAACAGGTCGACGCGGAACACGGCCGTGCGCTGCAAGGCGTCGAGCCGCCAGTCCGGCGCATCGTCGGCGTCGAGCAGCAGCGCGTCATGGCGGGCCAGCGCGAACTGCTGCTCGCCACCGCGTGCCAGCACGTGGCCTTCGCCGGCGACGAACAGCAGGGTCGCCGCGCTGCGCCGCGCCAGCTTGCCCGGCGCCATGATTTTTTCCAGCTGGTGGCGGCAGCGGTCGCGCCGCGTCATCACATTGAAATCCGTCGTCGGCCCCTTGACCTGCGCAACCACGGCCGCTTCGCCGGGAAACCACAGCATCGGTTGCGCCGCGCTCAAGGTCACCTTGCGCGCGCCGTCCAGCGTCAGCTGCACGCTGTCGCCATCGACCAGCATCAGACTGCGGTCGATGCCGGGAAAGCTGGAAAATGGCCCGCTGGCCGTGATCGTCGCCAGGCTGATGCGCCAGTCGAAATCGTCGAAGCCGGCACCCGGGGGAGCAATCGCAATTTCCGTCGTGCTGCCGCCGCCGTTTTTCCACGGCGCGGCGCGCAGATATTCCTGCGGGATGAAGGTTGCCATCAGAGTGCCCTCAGTTGCGCCAGGGTGCGCTTGTAGGTGGTGGCGATGGCGTCCTGCGCCACATGGCGCCCATCGCGCACCTGCCACTGGCCGCCGCACAGCACGTCGCGTACCAGGTTGTCGTTGCCGCAGAAAAGTACGCTGCCCAGCACATCGGCGATGGCCACGCCGCACAGGTTCACATGCGCGTCGTCGAGCACCAGCAAGTCGGCACGGCAGCCCGGCGCCAGCGCACCGAGCTTGCGCCCGGATGCCTGCGCGCCGCCCTGCAAGGCCGTTTGCCACAGGTAGTCGGCCACATGGCGTTCTTCGGGCGTGGCGGCCACATTGCGCTGCTGGCGCTGCAAGCGCTGGCCATATTCGAGCCAGCGCAATTCCTCCACCGGCGACTGCGACACGTGGCTGTCGCTGCCGACGCCGAAACGCCCGCCGGCGGCGATGAATTCGGCCAGCGGGAACAGGCCGTCGCCCAAGTTCGCTTCCGTCGTCGGGCACAGGCCTGCCACGGCGCCGCTGGCCGCCATCAGCGCCACTTCATCGGGCTGCACATGCGTGGCATGCACGAGGCACCAGCGCGCATCGACGCCGACCTGGTCGTACAAATACTGCACCGGGCGCAGGCCGGTGACATCGAGACTCTGGCGCACTTCGCCCTGCTGCTCGGCGATGTGGATGTGGATGGGACGGTCCGCAGGCAGCGCTTGCGCCACTGCGCGGATCTGCGCCACGCCGGCCGCGCGCAGGGAATGGGGCGCAAAGCCCACTTCCACCTGCCCGCCGCGCTGCGGCGCCAGCGCTTCGACGATGCGCAGCACGTCATCCGCACCGGTGCGAAAGCGCGCCTGCTCGGGTTTGAGGGGCTGTGCGCCAAAACCCGCATGGCTGTACAGCACGGGCAGCATGGTCACGCCGATGCCGCTGAGGCGCGCCGCGGCCAGCACCCGTTCGGCCGTTTCGGCGGGACGCGCATACAGCGCGCCGGCCGCATCGCGCTGCAGGTAGTGAAATTCGCAGACAGCCGTGTAGCCATGGCGCAGGCATTCGGCAAACAGCTGCGCGGCGATGCTTTCCATCTGCTGCGGCGTGATGTGGTGCGCGAAACGATACATCAGCTCGCGCCAGGTCCAGAAGCTGTCAGGGCCATCACCTGCAATCTCCGTCATGCCGCCCAGCGCCCGCTGGAACGCATGCGAATGCAGGTTGACCATGCCGGGCAAGACATATTCGGCCACTTCCGCGCCGGGCGGCGGCGCGGCGTTGTCCGCCACCGCCGTCAGATCGCCGGCCGCGTCCCATTCCAGCAGCACGTCGCGGCGCCAGCCTTGCGGCAGCAGCGCGTGGCGGGCAAACAAGCAGCCGCTCAACGCGCCACCCATGCCACGGCCGCTTCCATCATCTGGCGCAGCAGCGGCTGCACCTGTGCCGCCAGGTCGGGCCGGTAGCCGAAAGGCGCCGTCTCGTCCATGTACAGGCACTGGCACATCTCCAGCTGGATCGCATGCACGCGGCTGTCCGGCTGGCCGTAATGGCGCGTGATGTGGCCGCCTTTGAAGCGGCCATTCAGCGCAACCGTAAATTGATCCTGTGCGCGCGCAATGTCCAACACGGCGGACGTCAGGCCGCCATCGCAGCTGGCGCCATCGGCCGTGCCGAAGTTCAGGTCCGGCAGCTTGCCGTCAAAGAAGCGCGGCACATGCGAGGCGATGGAATGGGCATCCCACAGCACCACGGCGCCATGCACGCGCAGCAGCCGGTCCAGTTCCGCACGCAACTGCGCGTGATACGGCGCCCAGTAGCGCTGCAGCCGGCGCTGCACATCGGCCGCATCGGGTTCCTTGCCGGCCAGGTACAGCGGCTCGCGGTGGAAGGTATCGTTGGGCAGCAAGCCCGTCGTATCCTGGCCCGGATACAGATTCGTGTCTTCCTGCGGGCGGTTCAAGTCGATGGTGTAGCGCGACCAGCGCGCCGACAGCACGGACGCATCCATCTCCTGCAAAAAGCCATACAGTTCGCGCAAATGCCAGTCCGTATCGGCCTTGACCAGGGCCTGGGGCGTCATGCGCGCGGCGATATCGTCCGGTATATCGGTGCCCACGTGGGGCATCGACACGAGCAGCGGGATGCTGCCTTCGTTGAAGCGGAAATCCATGCTTGTCTCCTTGCGCCCGCTCAGGCGTAAAGCGGGGCGAACAAATTCTTGCACTTGCTGCTCAACTCACCCTGCAGCACCATCTGCTTGGCCGCTTCGATATCGGGCGCGAAGAAACGGTCGGCGTCGAAGAACGGCACTTTCTGGCGCAGCTGTTGATGCACATGCTCGAGGTGCGGCGAGGTTTTCAGCGGACGGTGGAAATCGATGCCCTGGGCGGCGGCCAGCAGCTCGATGCCGACGATGACGGCCGTGTTGTGCGCCATGTCGTCCAGGCGGCGCCCGGCGAACGTGGCCATGCTCACATGGTCTTCCTGGTTGGCGGAAGTGGGCAGGCTGTCGACGCTGGCCGGATGGGCGAGCGACTTGTTTTCCGACGCCAGCGCGGCCGCCGTCACGTGGGCGATCATGAAGCCGGAATTGACGCCCGGGTCGCGCACGAGGAAGGGCGGCAGGCCGGAGAGCGTGGCGTCGATCAGCAGCGCGATGCGGCGCTCGGCCAGCGCGCCGATTTCAGCAATCGCCAGCGCCAGCGTGTCGGCCGCAAAAGCCACCGGCTCGGCGTGGAAATTACCGCCCGAGACGATCTCCGCCTGCCCGTTGGGACCATCCTGGAAGATCAGCGGATTGTCCGTGACGGCATTGGCTTCGATCAGCAGGGTGCGGCCGACGTTACCGATCAGATCCAGGCAGGCGCCCATGACTTGCGGCTGGCAGCGCAGGCTGTACGGGTCTTGCACGCGCTCGTCGCCTTCCAGGTGCGAGGCGCGAATCGCGCTGTGCGCCACCAGCTGGCGGTACATCTGCGCGGCCAGAATCTGCCCCGGCTGTCCGCGCACGGCGTGCACGCGCGCGTCGAACGGCGAGTCGCTGCCCTTGGCCGCGTCGAGCGACAGCGCGCCCGTGACCATGGCCGCTTCCAGCAGGCGTTCTGCCATGAACAAGCCATGCAGCGCCAGCGCGTTCGACACTTGCGTGCCGTTGATCAGCGCCAGGCCCTCTTTCGCCGCCAGCACCACGGGCGCGATGCCCGCCTGCGCCAGCGCTTCGGGCGCCGCCATCAATTCACCGTTGACGCGCACGTCGCCCACGCCCAGCATGGCCAGGGTCATGTGCGACAGCGGCGCCAGGTCGCCCGAGGCGCCGACGGAACCCTTGGCGGGAATGGCCGGCATGATGCCCGCGTTGTACAGGGCGATCAGGGTGTCGACAATCAGCGGGCGCACGCCGGAATAGCCGCGCGCCAGGCTGCCGATCTTCATCAGCATGATCAGGCGCACGACGGCGTCCGACAGCAATTCTCCCGTGCCGACGGAGTGCGACAGGATCAGGTTGCGCTGCAATTGCTCGAGTTTTTCATCGGGGATGCGCGTCTTGGCCAGCAGGCCGAAACCGGTGTTGATGCCGTAGGCCGCATCGCCCTTGGCGACGATGGCTTGCACGGCGGCGGCCGACGCTTCGATGACGGGATAGGCTTCGGCGGCGAGAATCAGTTTCGCGGGCGCGGCCCACACGGCGCGCAGGTCGCCCAGGGTCATCGCGCCAGGTTTCAGGGTCCAACTTTTGGAGTGCTGTGTCATGTTTGCTTTCACTTCGTATTAAGCATCGGCAGGTTCAGATTGTTGCGCTTGGCGCAGGCGGCCGCTGTTTCGTAGCCGGCATCGGCATGGCGCATCACGCCCGAACCGCTGTCGTTGACCAGCACCCTGGCCAGGCGTTTCGCCGCCGCTTCACTGCCGTCGGCCACGATGACCATGCCCGCATGCTGAGAATACCCCATTCCCACGCCGCCGCCATGGTGCAGCGAGACCCAGGTGGCGCCGCCGGCCGTGTTCAGCATGGCGTTCAGCAGCGGCCAGTCGGAAACGGCGTCGGTGCCATCCTTCATGCTTTCCGTCTCGCGGTTCGGGCTGGCGACGGAGCCCGTATCGAGGTGGTCGCGGCCGATGACGATGGGGGCCTTCAGTTCGCCCGTGCGCACCATCTCGTTGAAGGCCAGGCCGGCGATGTGGCGCTCGCCCAGTCCCAGCCAGCAGATGCGCGCTGGCAGGCCCTGGAAGGCGATGCGCTCGCGCGCCATGTCCAGCCAGTGGTGCACCTGCTTGTGGTGCGGGAACAGCTCCTTGATCTTCGCATCCGTTTTATAGATGTCTTCCGGGTCGCCCGACAGCGCCACCCAGCGGAACGGCCCGCGCCCTTCGCAAAATTGCGGGCGGATGTAGGCGGGCACGAAGCCGGGGAAATCGAAGGCGTTCTGCACACCCTGGTCGAACGCCACCTGGCGGATGTTGTTGCCATAGTCGACCGTGTGCACGCCCATGGCGTGGAAATCGAGCATGGCTTGCACGTGGGCGGCGCAGGAATCGGCGGCCGCCACCGTCAGGCGCGCATGGCGCTGCGGATCCTGCTGCGCCGCCTTCCAGTCCGACACGCTCCAGCCGCGCGGCAGATAGCCGTTGACCAGGTCATGCGCGGACGTCTGGTCCGTCACCAGGTCCGGTACCAGGCCGCCCGCTTTCGCGCGGCGCACCAGTTCCGGCAGCACTTCGGCCGCGTTACCCAAGAGGCCAATGGAGATCGCTTCCTTGCGTTCGGTGTGATATTTGACCAGTTCCAGGGCTTCATCCAGGCTGGCCGCCTGCTTGTCCAGGTAGCGCGTGCGCAGACGGAAGTCGATGCTGCTTTGCTGACATTCGATATTAAGCGAGACAGCGCCCGCCATCGTGGCGGCCAGCGGCTGCGCGCCGCCCATGCCGCCCAGGCCCGCCGTCAGAATCCAGCGCCCGCCCCAGTCGCCGCCGAAATGCTGGCGACCCGCTTCGGCAAAGGTTTCATACGTGCCTTGCACGATGCCTTGCGTGCCGATGTAGATCCAGCTGCCGGCCGTCATCTGGCCGTACATGAACAGGCCTTGCCGATCGAGTTCGTTGAAGTGTTCCCAGTTCGCCCATTTCGGCACCAAGTTGGAGTTCGCGATCAGCACGCGCGGCGCATCCGCGTGGGTCTGGAACACGCCCACCGGTTTGCCGGACTGGATCAGCAAGGTCTGGTCGTCTTCCAGTTCGCGCAGCGAGGCGAGGATCTGGTCGAAACAGGCCCAGTTGCGGGCGGCGCGGCCGATGCCGCCGTAGACGACCAGATGCTGCGGATTTTCCGCCACTTCCGGGTCCAGATTATTTTGCAACATGCGGTAGGCCGCCTCGGCCTGCCAACTCTTGCAAGCCATGACCGTGCCGCGCGGGGCGCGGATGGTACGGCTGGCATCAAAGCGTGGATCGGTGTCCATTGTGCTGTTCATGCTGTCTCCTCGTAGGGTGCGAGCGGACATGCGTGGTCCGCTCTGGTGCTCCCAGCATAGGTTGTCTATACAACCAAGTCAACAGGTTTTCTTTGGGGTCAGACCCGGCGGGTCTGACCCCAGCCTTTATTTTTTCTCGAACACGCGCTTGCCCGCCACCCACGTCTGCAGCACCTGCGTCTTGCCAATCGCCGCTGGAGCCACGGTGAACAGGTCCTGGTCGACGACGATAAAGTCCGCCCATTTTCCCGCTTCCAGCGTGCCGATGACCTTTTCCTGGTGCGCCGCCCACGCCGCGTCGAGGGTGAAACAGCGCAGCGCTTCCGTCACCGTCATCGCTTGCTGCGGGTACCAGCCGCCAGCTGGGAATTCTTCGCTGTTTTGCCGCGTGACGGCCGCGTGGATGCCCTCGAACGGGTTCGGCGACTCGATGGGGAAGTCCGATCCGCAGGCGATGCGCGAACCTTGCTTGAGGAAGGTACGCCATGCATACGCACCCTTGATGCGCTCGTGGCCCACGCGCTGCTCCGCCATGTTCTGGTCGGACGTGGCGTGCGTCGGCTGCATCGACGGCACGATGCCGAGCGCATTGAAACGGGGGATGTCGCTCAATTGCACCACCTGCGCGTGTTCCATGCGGTGGCGCAGGCCCACGCTGCGGTATTGCGCGGTCAAGGCTGCGTAGCCGTCGAGGATTTGATGGTTGCCCGCGTCGCCGATGGCATGCACATTGACCTGGTAACCGGCGCGCATGGCTTTTTCCATCTTCGCGCGCATGACATCGTCTTTATAAAACAGCAGGCCGCTGGTAGAGGGATCGTCGCTGTACGGCGCCAGCAAGGCAGCGCCGCGGCTGCCCAGGGCGCCGTCGGACAGCAGTTTCACGGCGCGCAAGGCGTACATATCGCGCGCATAGCTGGTCAAGGGACCATTTTTCGCCAGCGCGTCGAAGTCTTCCGTCGTATCGGCAATCATGCCGTACACGCGCACCGTCAGCTTGCCGTGGTCCGCATAGTCGCGGAACAGCCGGTCCTGCATCTGGCCGATGCCCGCATCGTGCACGCTGGTCAGGCCCACTTGCGACAGCTGCGCCAGTGCGCCATCGAGGGCGGCGCGGTTTTCCACGTCGCCCGGCTTGGGCAGCACGGCATCCATCAAGTCCATGGCACTGTCGACCAGAACGCCGGTGGCGTTGCCCTGTGCGTCGCGTTCGATCTTGCCGCCCGCCGGATCCGGCGTCTCGCGCGTGATGCCGGCCAGCGCCAGCGCGCGGCTGTTGGCCCAGCCCGCGTGGCCATCGACCCTGCGCAGCCACACGGGCCGCGCGCTTTCCGCCGCATCGAGTTCCGCCGCCGTGGGGAAGCGCCCCAGCTTCCAGATTTCCTGGTTCCAGCCATTGCCGACAACCCAGCTGCGTTCTGGATGCGCCTTGGCGAAGTCGCCCACCGCCTGCACGGCGGCCGGCAGCGAGGACGAACCGTACAGCATCACGCCGCTGGCAATCGTCCCCAGGCCGAACACGTGGCCATGCGCGTCGATCAGGCCAGGCAGCACGGTTTTTCCCTGCACGTCGACGTGGGTCGCGCCCTTGGCCGCCTTGCGTTTCACCTGCGCGGCACTGCCGACGGCAAGCAGTTTTCCAGCGTCGTCAAAGGCCAGCGCCGTGAAACGCACCACCTTGCCGTTTGCATCGAGCGTGTAGCCGTTGGCGTTGTCGATGACGGTATCGGCGTGGGCGTAAACGTGGGTCAGGGCGCCCAGGCAGGCGAGAACGAGCAAGTTACGGCGCGGGATCGGCATTTCCATCTCCAAGTCTTGAATGAAAAGACGAGTGTATAGAAATTGGCAAAATGGTCAATCAGGCAGCGTGAGGTTCCCGTACCATCAGCCAGTAATCGCAGCCCGTGACGGCTTCCCCATACCGCCCCGCCACCACGAAGCCCAGGCGGGCATAGAACGGCAGGCTGCGTTCGTTGTACGTCTCCAGGAAGCACGCGGCACCGGCCGCATCGACGGCCGCCAGGCCAGGCGCCAGCACGGATGCGCCCAGTCCCCGGCCCTGTGCGGCGGGATCGATGCCGGCGATCGACAGATACCACGCATCCTGCAGACCATGCGGCGCCAGCGCGTGTTCCATATTCTCGACGATGGCAGTGAAATGCGCGAAGCCGCACTCCCCCAGCAGCGCGCGCAACGCTGCTTCGCGCTGCGCATACGCGGCCTGGCGCAGGGCCGTAGGCGTGTCCGTCGTCCAGATCGCGGCGCCATTGCCGGCCTCATTGCACACCTCGTCAGCCAGATCGACGCGGCCCGCTTGCTCTCCCTCGGCCAGCGCCAGCGCGAAGTACGCTTCCAGCATCGCCAGCCGCGCCGCTTCGTCCTCGCCGCACGCCACCGTGACGGTGCGGTAGAAAGGGTCGCCGATCAGGGCGGCGGCCAGGCTGCGGGCGGTGCGGGAGGTTTCGGCGGGAAATGGGCTGGACATGGCTCTCTTTCTTTTTTTGGAAACGCCCGGCATCTTAGCGCAAGCGCGCAGGCCTTGCGCCTGGCCAATATCACCACAGGCCTGCACTGGTATTTCATGTGGAGCACCATGGCCGAGCACCATGTCACGCGACCTTACCTGGCCCCGTCCTCCGGCTTGTGCGCCGGCGCCCTGAACCATTCCTCCGGCGGCACCACCTGCGACTCTTTCGGGTCATCGATGTAGTGCGGCGACGTGATCTGCACCTCGAACTCGTTGAAGACGTCGATGATGTTCTGGTGCAAGCGGTTCAGCACTTCGGCGCGCTGGCGGGGGACTTCGGCGCTGGCGTAGGCAACGAGGCGGTATTGCACGTAGTAATCCTGCAGGGCCAGCTGCATCACGTACGGTTTCGGCGAAGTGGACAGTTCCGGCGTGCGCGAGGCCGCCAGTTCCAGCATGGCGTGCACTTGCCGCCACGGCGTGGCATAGCCGATGGTGACGGTGGAGTCGAGCACGAAGCCGCCGCCGGGCTGGGCGCGCGAATAATTCTTTGTCGTTTGCGACATCACCCACGCGTTCGGCAAGGCGACCTCTTCGCCCAGGCCCGTGCGCAAGCGCGTCTCGAACATGCCCACGTCGACCACCGTGCCTTCGCTGTCGCCCACGCGCACATATTCACCCTTGCGCAAGGCGCGCGTGTACATCAGGATCAGGCCGCTGGCGCCCTGCCCCACGATGCTCGACGCGCCGATCGACACCATCAGGCCGACCAGCACGGACAGGCCCTGGAAGGCCGCCGTGTGCGAGCCGGGCAGATACGGATACGCCATGGCCAGCGCGAACAGCCAGATCACCACGCTGGCGATGCGGCGCGTCGGCAGGGCCGTGTCCTTGTCGAGCCAGCCGATTTGCAATTCTCCGCTTTCCACGCGCTTGAACAGCGAGGCAGCCGTGGCGGCGATCAGGCGCGCGATGGCAAAGATCACGCACACCAGCACCAGCCCCGGCAAGGCGCCGATGATGGCGTGGAAGACGTCGGCCGCCACGTCGAACAGATAGCCGTTCAGGCTTTCGCCCCAGGAACGCGTGTAGGGCAAGCGGCCCAGCACGAAGGCGGCCCACAGGTACGTGGCCATCAGACGCAAGCCCCACAGCACGGCGCTCAGCAGTTGATACGCAAAGGCGATGTAGTGTTCGGCATCGAGCACGCGCACATTCTTCAGGCGCACGTCGCGCAGGCGCGAGGCCAGCAGGATACCGCTGCGGCGCTTGGCCCAGCGATAGAAGCGCGTCAAGCCCATCCATACCAGCCAGAACACAAGCGTGGCGGCCGCGCACACGGCGGCGGCGATGGCCAGGTAGCGCCAGCTGCTCTGCTCGCGATAGTCAAACACGGCTTTGCTCAGTTCGCCGGCCGCCGCTTTCGCCACGCTTTCCGTCGTGTCGCCGGCCAGCAGGTTGACGTCGCCGGGCACGACGACGAACAGCTGCACGCCATCGAGCAGCACCTGTGTACCTTCGGAAATCGTGCGCGTGCTCGCCTGCAAGGGGCCGTTTTTTGCCAGCACGCTTTCCAGGCGGCGCTGCGCCCCGATGGCCCGCTCATCGGGCGGATAGCCGGCCAGCGCGGCGCGGAAGACGAATACCTTGCGGTTGGCAAACATCAGCGGCGCCGTCCTGGCTGCGGCTTGCGACGGCGCCACGACGGTCCCGGCCTCCGCAACGAGCGCGGGCACGCCATCGTCCGCATGGGCTGAGGGCAGCAGGAAAATGGTCAACAGGCACAACAGGCGGAGCAGCGCGGACATGGCGGAAATGAAAGAGTGACAAGGAGTAGCCATCATGCCATGTAATCCTGGAAACTCAAGGATCACACGTACTGCTCAGCTCGCATCATGGAAAATGATGCCCAGGGTGTGGCGCAAGCCCGAACGCAGGCGCGACACGCCATGGCGCATGTTCACGCGGTAAGTGCCGCCCGTGCCGTTCACGGGGCGCAGCGCGACGGGAAAGAGGACGGCGTCGCCCTGCGCCAGCGGCACCACTTCGGCGCGCGACTGCATGCGCGGGCGCTGCTCCGTCAGCACGAACTCGCCGCCCGTGAAATCGTCTTGCGGGCGCGACAGCAGCACGGCCAGCTGCAGCGGAAACACGTGCTCGCCATACAGGTCCTGGTGCAAACAGTTGTAATCGCCTTCGCGGTAGCGCAGCAGCAGAGGCGTGGGCCGGGTTTGCCCGGCCGCATGGCAGCGCGCGAGGAAATCGGCGTGGCTGGATGGAAAGCGCGTCCCGATGCCCAGGGCGGCGTGCCAGCGGTTGGCAATCGCCGCCAAGGGGGGATACAAGCCCGTGCGCAAGGCGGCCACGATATCGGGCAGCGGATGCGCCCAATACTGGTACTCGCCCTGTCCAAAACCGTGGCGCTGCATCACCACCTTGCTGCGAAAGCGCGACGCGTCGTCGTATTGCGCCGCCAGCGCCGTGCACTGCGCGGGATCGAGCAAGCCCGGCACGACGGCGCAGCCATGCGCATTCAGCTCATCCTCGATCCGCTGCCAATCGAGCGCCTTCACCGCTCGCCCTCGCGCTCGAGCAGCGCCTGCTTGCGCTCCACGCCCCAGCGGTAGCCGGACAAGGCGCCATCGTTGCGCACCACCCGGTGGCAGGGAATGGCGACGGCCAGCGCATTCGCGGCGCAGGCACCGGCCACGGCGCGCGCGCCTTGCGGGGCGCCGATGCGCCGCGCCAGCTCGGCATAGCTGACCGTGCTGCCGGCGGGAATCTCGCGCAAGGCTTGCCACACGCGCTGCTGGAACACCGTGCCGCGCACGTCGAGCGGCAAATCCAGTCCCAGGCCCGGCGCCTCGACCAGGCCGACGACTTGCGCCACCGTCTGTTCATAGTCGGCTTCCGCGCCGCGCAGTTCGGCTTGCGGAAAGCGGTCCTGCAAGTCGCGCAGCAGCACTTCCGGGTCGTCGTCGATGAGGATGGCGCAAATGCCCTTGTCCGTGCTGGCCACGAGGATGGCGCCCAGCGAGCAGGCGCCGATGGCAAAACGGATCACGGCGCCGCTGCCGCCGGCGCGAAACGCGCCCGGCGTCATGCCCAGCAAACCGGGCGTGGCCGCATACAGGCGGCCGCTGGAATTGAACCCGGCCGCATACAAGGTTTCCGTGACGTTCGCTTCGCCCTGCAAGCCGGCCTTGAGGCGCTCGCCGCGCCGCGCCGCCGCATACGCTTTCGGCGTGATGCCCGTGTGCGCCTTGAAGACGCGGTGGAAGTGAAAGCGGCTCATGCCGGCCGCCTGTGCCAGGCTGTCCAGATCGGGCAGCTCGTCGCTGGCGTCGATCAGCCTGCAGATGTCGGCCACGATGGCCGCCTGGCGCTGGGCCAGCGGCGGCAAATTCGGCTTGCAGCGCAAACAGGGGCGAAAGCCGGCCGCCTCCGCCTGCTCGCAACTGGCGTGGAAGGCGACGTTGCGGCGCAAGGCGGGACGCGCGGCGCAGGAAGGCCGGCAATACACGCCCGTCGTGCGCACCGAGTAATAAAAGACGCCGTCGGCATCGGGCGCGCGCCGCTGCAGGGCATCCCAGCGTTCATCGTCAGTCAGGTAAGCGTGTTCCATGGCGAACTCCGTGCAAGTCAATATTAAGAGCCTCTCCCAGTAGATGAATACATCCCCTGCTGGGATAGGCTCCAAGTCACCAGCATAGCCAGCACGCGCGCGCGCCACACTCCGGCGCTTGCTTTTGAATTCAAAAAAAGGCTGGCGGCAGGCATCGTGCTCGGTGCTAAAATCGGCCATCGCGCCTCCAGCCGGCGGCGCGTCCTGCCCGCGCCTCGGAGAAACCGCATTGGACGATCACAATACACAAGAAAATACGCCCATTTTCCAGCGCATCAAGGATTTTCTGCTGGCCGGTATCGCCGCCGGACGCTGGAAGGAAGGCGACGTGATTCCATCCGAGCAAGCCCTCGTAAAACAATTCGGCGTCTCGCGCATGACGGTCAACCGCGCCGTGCGCGAACTGACCAGCGAACAGGTGCTGACCCGGCGCCAGGGCTCCGGCACTTATGTGGCGCAGCAAAAATACCAGGCGACCTTGTTGGAAATCAAGAGTATCGCCGATGAAGTGCGGGCGCGCGGACATATCCACCGCAGCAGCTTGCAATTGCTGGAACGAACCAAGGCGTCCGACTTGCTGGCCAAGCAATTCGGCCTGCCGCCCGAGCACCCGCTGTTCCACTCGCTGATCGTGCATTTTGAAAACGGCGTGCCGATCCAGGTGGAAGACCGCTGGGTCAATCCCGAGTGCGCGCCCGACTACATGACGCAGGATTTTTCCAGCATCACGCCGAACGAATACCTGATGGCGGCCGCGCCCCTGCAAGGCGCCACCTACAGCATCGAAGCGCTGTCGGCGCCGCGCGACATCGCCGAAATGCTGGCCATCGACACGAAACAGCCATGCCTGGTGCTGCGCCGCCAGACGCGCTCAGGCGGCAAGATCGCCTCGATCGCCACCATGTGGCATCCCGGACACCGCTATCAGTTCGCCGGCAGTTTTACCTGAGGTCATACAACGCCATTCCGTAGCACGATTTCGCGCCAACTTTCTCTCAGATTCTCACCAAATCGCGAAAAAAACAGCCATTCCGGGGCAAAAAAAATCCCGTTTTGGCCGTTTCTGAACTTAACTACTGCGAGCAAATATTCGATGCTATAGTTGCCGCCAGAAAGCGCCGCAGGCGTTTATTTGAGCGCGCATCATGCACTGTCAGCCCAGTTCCATCATGCCCCAGAAAGGGATGCATTTGTCGTATTGCAGCCACACGAGTTTCAGCGCATCACGCCCCCGGCGCCCTGCGCTGCACCGGCTCGCTCATACGATGCTGGCGGCAGGGATGACGCTTTCGTTGCCGGTGCAGGCGGCGGTACACGGCATGGCGCCAACAGTGCTGTGGCCGTACGCTGCCGCCAGCGCCACCGCCCTGGCGGGAGTGGCTTGTTGGCAAGCATGGCGGCTGCGGCAACAGTTGCGCCGCCTGCTCCTGCCCGCGCATGCCCTGGCGGAACAGGATGCGGGGCAAGCCTTGCGCGGTGCGGCCCTGGCTGGCTGGACCTGGCGGCGCCAGTCCGGGCGGCTGCAGTTCGCGCCACAGTACCAGGACGTGCTGGGCGACAAGAGCGCCAAGCTCGACCATGCACTGGACGAGTGGCTGGCCGAAGTGCACCGCGACGACCGCGCGCGCCTGAGCCTGGCATTTCGCCAGCATCTGGACGGCCAGGCGCCCGGCACCTTCAATTGCGAATTCCGTTTGCGCCACAGCGATGGCCACTGGCGCTGGCTGCTGGCGCGCGGCGCCGTACTGACACGCGCCTCGGATGGCGCCGCCACGCAGGCCAGCGGCATCATCTGCGACATCAGCGAACGCAAGCAGGACGAGCAATCGCGCATGCGCTCGATGCTGGAAGCGGCGCCCGAAGCCATGCTGGTGGCCGATGTCGAGGGCAAGGTGCATTACGCCAACCAGATCGGCGCGCGCTGCTTCGGCTATCCGCTGGCCGAATTGACGGGCATGTCGCTGGAGCAATTGGTACCGGAAAGCACGGCCAGCCATTCCGTGGGCGACCCGCAAGCACGGCACAGCCTGCCGGGGCGGGTGATGATGGCGCGCCGCCGCGATGGCACGCATTTTCCTGCCAAGGTCAGCCTGTCGCCGCTGCGCATGGCCGGCCAGGTGTTTTCCATTGTCTCGCTGCGCGACATGACGCAGCGGCAACGCGCCGAGGAAGCGCTGCACGCCAGCTCGGAACGCTACCGCCTGATCGTGCAGACGGCCGCCGAAGGCATCTGGATGACGGGTGCGGACGGCAAGACCACCTTCGTCAACCCGAAGATGGCGCACATGCTCGGCTACACGGTGCAGGAAATGCTGGGTCGTCCCCTGCTCGACTTCATGGACCGCGACAGCCAGCTGCTGATGCAGCGCCGCCTGGCCAGCCACGGCAGCTTCGCCAGCCAGCCGGACCAGGTCGATTTCCGCTTCTTCCGCAAGGATCAGTCCAGCCTGTGGGGCTTGCTGTCGAGCACCAGTATCCAGTCGGACAACGGCGAGCCGGGCGGCACCCTGGCGATGATCACCGACATCACGGAACGGCGCCAGGCATCGATCGCCCTGTCGAACTCCAGCCAGCGCATGGCGTCCGTCTTTGGCGCCGTGACGAATGGCCTGGTGGTGCAGGACAGCCACGGCCACATTCTGGAAAGCAACGCCGCCGCCGAGCGCATGCTGGCGGCCAGTCCTGCCGGCAACAGCCTGTGGCAAGCCATCCATGAGGACGGTTCCCCCTTCGACCAGCGCAGCCATCCCGTGCACATCACCCTGTCGACGGGTGTCGCCATGCGCGACGTGCTGATGGGCGTGCAGCAGCCCGACGGCAGCCTGTCGTGGCTGTCCGTGAATACCGAGGCCATCCGCGATGAATACGGCAAGGTGGGCATGGTGGTGGCCAGCCTGACGGACATCACGTATCACAAGCGCAGCGAAAGCGCCTTGCGCGAACTCAATGAACATCTGGAAGAGCGCGTGGCGCAACGCACCGAACAGCTCGACCAGGCCAAGCAGGTGGCCGAAGAAGCGAGCCTGGCAAAGGGACAATTCCTGGCCAACATGAGTCATGAAATCCGCACGCCGATGAATGGCGTGATCGGCATGGCGTATCTGGCCCTCAAAACGGACCTGGAACCGCGCCAGCGCGATTACCTGGAAAAAATCCGCTTTGCCGGAGAACACTTGCTGGGCATCATCGACGACATCCTCGACATCTCGAAAATCGAGGCGGGCAAGCTGGAGATCGAGCGCGTCAACTTCAGTTTCGACCATGTCGTGCAAACCCTGATGACGGTGGTGGCGCCGCGCGCCGCCGGCAAGAATCTGGAATTGCTGTTTGAAATCGACCCGCAATTGCCAGCCGTGCTCGTGGGCGACCCGCTGCGCCTGGGGCAAGTGCTGATCAACTACGCCAATAACGCCATCAAGTTCAGCGAACAGGGCAGCATTACCGTGAAAGTGCGCAAGGTGGTGGCGGACGCGAAGCACTGCCTGGTGCGCTTTGAAGTGTGCGACCACGGCATCGGCCTGTCGCAGGATGAAATGAGCAAACTGTTCCAGTCCTTCCAGCAAGCCGACACATCTACCACGCGCGAGTATGGCGGCACGGGCCTGGGCCTGGCCATCTGCAAGCAGCTGGCGCAGCTGATGGGCGGCGACGTGGGCGTCGACAGCCGCCCCGGCGCCGGCAGCACCTTCTGGTTCACAGCCAACCTGGGCATTTCCGACCAGGCGGCACCGGCCATGCTCGACAGCATGGTGCAGACGGCGGCCGCCATGCGCGCCAGCGCCGACGCGGCCCTGGTGATGCGCACGCTCAAGCATGCGCGCATCCTGCTGGTGGAGGACAATACGTTCAACCAGCAAGTGGCGCTGGAATTGCTGGAAGAAGCGGGTGCCTCCGTCTGCCTGGCCAACAATGGCGAAGAAGCGCTCGATTTGCTGCGCCAGACGCAGTTCGACTGCGTGCTGATGGACGTGCAGATGCCGCTGATGGATGGCTTGCAAGCAACGCGCCACATCCGCGCCGACCCGCAGCTGGCGCATTTGCGCGTGCTGGCCATGACGGCCACGGCCACCAGCGAAGACCGCGTGCGCTGCCTGGACGCGGGCATGGACGATTTCATTTCCAAGCCCATCCAGCCGGCCATGATGTACCAGACCATCGCCAGCTGGCTGCCGGCGCGCGACACGCCGCCGCCACCGGCGCGCAGCCGCGCCGCGCCCGCCTTCAAGACCACCCTGGCCGGCGACCCGCAAGTGATCGACCTGTCCATCCTGGCCAAGTTGCTGGGCTACAACCCGGAAAAGGTGCGCAAGTTCGCCTTCAAGTTCCTGCAGACCACGCAGGATGGCTTTGGCGACATCGATGCGGCCCTGGCGCGCGGCGACGTGCACCAGGTGCGCGAACTGGGGCACCGCATCAAGTCGTCGGCGCGCACCGTGGGCGCCCTGGGATTGGCCGAACTGTGCCACAACCTGGAAACCCTGGCGCCGGGCGAACCGGCCGACGAGGCGGAGCGGGCACGGCGCATCGTGGAGCGCCTGTGGCCCCTGCTGGAACAGATTACCGAACAAATCATGAATAACACCAGCTTTGCCAATGACGATTAGCTACCGCCAAATTACGCTATGGCAAGGTATCGGCATCGACAGCGATGCATATCAACAGAAAGACAGGACGATGAATACTGTATCAAACCAAGCAAGCCAGGAGCACAATGAAGCAGGCCTGGCACCGTTGCGCGTGCTGCTGCTGGACGACGACGTTTTCATGCTCGACGTGCTCAGCGACATGCTCGAGCAGATGGGCCCGTTCGACATCCGCTGCGAGTCGCACAGCGAACAGGCGCTGTCGACCTTGAAGCAACACCAGCCCGACCTGCTGATCTGCGACCTGTCCATGCCCGACATCGACGGCATCGAATTCTTGCGCATGGCGGCTGAAAACGGCTTCCGCGGCGGCGTGGTCCTGCTGTCGGGCCTGCATTCGGCCGTGCGCCTGGCGGCCGAGCGCCTGGCCATGGCCAACGGCCTGCATATATTGGGCACCTTCCGCAAGCCGATGGAAAGCGCGGAATTGCAGCTGATGGTGAACTTGCAACTGCAACACACGGCGCGTCAAGCCAACGCGCAAGCCTGATCTCAAGGCCAGGCCGAAGGGCAGGGCACGGCGCCGCAGGCCAGCAGGCATGCGGCTTTGCCGCCCTGCAAGCACGCGCGGAAGCGATATGCTGGCGATATGCCTCAAGTTTTTCTGCAATAATCGCCACGCTTTGAAAAAATGGGTTATTATTTCAGCCATCCCCGCCTGCATACCTCTGGTCGCACCTTCCAAGAACATTGAATTCGTGCCCATTGTCCCCATCTTCTCATTGCATTCCAGGAAGCATGGATGGCGAACCAGCGTATGGTTAATTCCAGGCATTATTGATCCCACCCTCATTTGAGGAAAATATGAGCGAAAATATCAAACACATTAGCGATGCATCTTTTGAAGCAGACGTCCTGCAATCCGAGTTGCCAGTACTGGTCGACTTCTGGGCAGAATGGTGCGGTCCCTGCAAGGCCATCGCTCCGATCCTGGAAGAAGTAGCCAAGGAATACGCCGGCCGCATCCAGATCGCCAAGATGGACGTGGACGCCAACCAGGCAGTACCTGCCAAGTTCGGCATCCGCGGCATCCCGACCCTGATCCTGTTCAAGGATGGTGTTGCAGCTGCTCAAAAAGTGGGCGCCATGGCCAAGGGCCAGTTGACCGCTTTCGTCGACAGCAACATTTAATGTATGATGGGCAGCGCTGCGCCCGCAGCGCCGCCTGACTGAACAACCGGGAAGCGGCTTTGCCCTCATTCGTGCACAGCCTTCCCCAATAATTAATCAACGCCACGCAGTCCCCTCCCCTACCTTTACATCCCGTCTCGGGACACTCAACACATATGCATTTATCCGAACTAAAGGCCCTACACGTATCCGCCCTGCTTGAGATGGCGATCGGTCTTGACATTGACAACGCAGCCCGCTTGCGCAAACAGGAGCTGATGTTCGCTATCCTGAAAAAACGCGCCAAGTCCGGCGAACAGATTTTTGGCGATGGCGCCCTGGAAGTGCTGCCTGACGGCTTCGGCTTCCTGCGCTCGCCCGACGCCAGCTACATGGCGTCCACCGACGACATTTACATCTCCCCTTCGCAAATCCGCCGCTTCAATCTGCACACCGGCGATTCGATCGAAGGCGAGGTACGGACCCCGAAAGATGGCGAACGCTATTTCGCATTGGTCAAAGTCGACAAGGTCAACGGCGAATCGCCGGAGATGTCGAAACACCGCATCCTGTTTGAAAACCTGACGCCGCTGCACCCGAACGAGCCGCTGCGCCTGGAACGTGAAATGAATGGCCAGGAAAACATCACCGGCCGCATCATCGACCTGATCGCCCCAATCGGCAAAGGCCAGCGCGGCTTGCTGGTGGCGTCGCCGAAATCCGGTAAATCCGTGATCCTGCAGCACATCGCGCATGCGATCACGGCCAATCACCCGGACATCACGCTGATCGTGCTGCTGATCGACGAACGTCCGGAAGAAGTGACCGAGATGCAACGCTCCGTGCGCGGCGAAGTCGTCGCCTCGACCTTCGACGAGCCGGCCACGCGCCACGTGCAAGTGGCCGAGATGGTGCTGGAAAAAGCCAAGCGCCTGGTCGAAATGAAAAAAGACGTGGTCATCCTGCTCGACTCGATCACCCGTCTGGCCCGCGCCTACAACACCGTTATCCCTGCCTCGGGCAAGGTCCTGACCGGCGGTGTCGACGCGAACGCGCTGCAACGTCCAAAACGCTTCTTCGGCGCCGCGCGCAATATCGAAGAAGGCGGCTCGCTGACCATCATCGCCACGGCGCTGATCGAAACGGGTTCGCGCATGGATGACGTGATCTTTGAAGAATTCAAGGGTACCGGCAACATGGAAGTGCATCTGGAACGCCGTCTGGCCGAAAAACGCGTCTACCCGGCAATCAACCTGAACAAATCGGGTACCCGCCGCGAAGAACTGCTGATCAAGCCGAACGAACTGCAAAAAATCTGGATCCTGCGCAAGTTACTGTACTCGATGGACGAGATCGAGGCGATGGAGTTCATTCTCGACAAGATGAAAGCCACGAAGAATAACGCCGAGTTCTTCGACATGATGCGCCGGGGCGGGTAAATTCGCCTGTCATGTATCGTAGGTCGGATTAGGCCCGCAGGGCCGTAATCCGACAACATTGTTGGCGAAGGCGGTGGTGTTGTCGGATTACGCGCTCGCGCGCTAATCCGACCTACGTTGCGCCCCGCGTAAGCACACGCGATCATGCAAAGCCGCCTTCGGGCGGCTTTTTTATTGCCGCCGGCCCGAAAGCGCTATATAATCGACGGTTGCATTATTTTAAACCCTGGCAAGTGATCGGCAATCGGGTCAAGAAGCAAGACGACCGACGAAGTGCTGTTTGGCTACCTACTTAGAGAGAATCCCATGAAAGTCGATACCCATCCAGAATACCGCGAAGTTGTTTTCCACGATCTGTCGTGCGATTTCAAATTCGTTACCCGCTCGACCATCCAAACCCGCGAAAAAATCACCCACGACGGTAAAGAATACCCACTGGTGAAGATCGAGGTTTCGGCTGAATCGCACCCATTCTTCACGGGCAAGCACAAAATCGTCGATACCGCTGGTCGCGTCGAGAAGTTCCGTCAGAAGTTCGGTTCGGTTGGTTCGAAAACCGCAGTCGCAGCAGGCTAATTTTTGCCGCTTTGCGGCAAAAAAGGGCAGCTTCGGCTACCAGAGAAAAGGCAGCCACGGCTGCCTTTTTTGTCTTTGGCCGCTTTACTTTATACTCGCGCATACCCGACGCCATTCGTCGCGTCTTGCCACTATTCTGATACAACTATCGATGAAGCCAGTCCGCCTTCCCGCCGCTGCCACACTCGCGCTGCCACGATGGGCCTTGTTTGCACTTGGCCTGCTGTACATCCTGCCTGGCCTGATCGGCCGCGAACCGTGGAAGAACGATGACGCCGCCAGTTTCGGCATCATGTGGACCATGGCGCATGGCGGCCTGAACGACTGGCTATGGCCCAACATCGCCGGCCTGTCGCTGCCCGATGAGGGCCCGCTGGCCTTCTGGCTGGGCGCCATCTTCATCAAGCTGTTCGGCTGGGTCGACGGCGACGTCTTCGGCGCGCGCATGTCGACCATCGGCATCTTTGTCGTCAGCACCCTGTCCGTCTGGTACACGGCCTTCAACCTGGGCCGCCGCAACGACGCCCAGCCGCTGCGCCTGGCCTTCGGCGGCCAGCCCGAGCCGGACGACTTCGGCCGCACCCTGGCCGATGCCGCCGTGCTCATCTATCTGGGCTGCCTGGGTCTGCTGCAGCACAGCCACGACATAACGGCCGAAGCGCTGTACGTGTCCCTGATGGCCTATCTGCTGTACCGCGCCGTGCGCTACGTGGAAGGCCCGTCCGTGCGCAATGCGGCCCTGCTGGGCCTGGCGCTGGGCGGCCTGACCCTCGCGCGCGGCTGGATCACGCCGGCGGCGCTGAGCATCGCCTTGCTGCTGTGCACCGTCTTCCTGCGCCTGCCGCTGCTGCGCAGCGTGCGCCACCTGGCGCTGGCCATCGTGATCGGCGCCGCGCTGACCCTCGTCTGGCTGCTGCCGGGCGAATGGCTGCGTCCGTACGGCCATTCGCCGCTGCAGGCATGGATGGAATGGAATTGCCGCCAGTTCAGTGCCCCGAGCCTGAAAAGCCTCCAGTATTTCTTGCGTGTCGGCATCTGGTTCTTCTGGCCCGCCTGGCCGTTCGCCGCTTGGGCCGTGTATGCCTGGCGCCGCCAGCATCACGTGCTGCACATCGTCGTGCCGCTGACCTTTGTCGCCATGCTGGCCATCCTGGGCCTGTGCCATCCCGATCCGGACCCGAGCCAGCTGCTGCCGCTGCTGCCGCCGCTGGCCGTGATGGCCGCGTTCGGCCTGCTGACCATGAAACGGGGCGCCATCAACGCCATCGACTGGTTCTCCGTGATGGTGCTGACCATCTGTGCTCTCGCGCTGTGGCTGTTCTGGTTCGCCATCCTGACGGGCTGGCCGCCGAAACTGTCGCATAACGCATTGAAACTCATGCCAGGCTTCAAGCCCGAGCTGGACTTGCTGGCCTTCTTTGTCGCCGCCTGCGCCAGCGCGGGCTGGGTGGCGCTGGTGCACTGGCGCATCTCGCGCCAGCCGGCCGTGCTGTGGCGCGCCGTGGTGCTGTCGTCCGGCGGCCTGATCCTGATCTGGGTGCTGATCATGACCTTGTTCCTGCCGCCGCTGAACTACAGCAAGAGCTACGCCAGCGTGGCGCACCAGATTTCCGTCCACCTGCCGCCAGGCAGCAAGTGCATCAACAGCAATGTCGGCGCCGCCCAGCGCGCCTCGTTCGCCTACTTCGGCCATTTGCCGTTTGCCAGCGTGGGGCAGCAGCAGTGCGATGTGTTCTTGTTACAAGACAGCATCAAGGTTCCCGACAACAAGGAACAACTGCCAGAACATCACGGCGCGGACTGGATCAAGCTGTGGGAAGGGCGCCGCCCCACGGATGACGTGGAACGCTTCCGCCTGTACCAGCGCGTCAAGTAAGCAACAAAAAAAAACCGGGCCAGCCCGGTTTTTTTATGTCCGCCAGACAATTGCTGTCCGTAGGAAAAGTGTTGCCTTAAAATATAGTTAATTACCTAAATTGAACTAGAATTGTTTTTTATATTATAATAGCGGACTGCGCGATGGCGGTGTCTTGCTTTCCCGCCCTAATCGTCCCCCAATTTACTATGAGATTGTCCATGAAATTATTTGCTACCCGCACCTTGCCGCTCATCAGCGCTGCCCTGTTCGCTTTCTCCTTCAGCGCGTCGGCCCAGGCCACCGTGGTTGACCTTGGCGTCGCCAATGGCTACTCGGCCTTCATCTTCGGCAACATCGGCAGCAGCGGCGCCAGCGGCTTTACCAGCGTCGGTGGCAGCATTGCCGCTGGCGGCAATATCTACCTGGACAACTACAACGTTGGCACGAACAAAAAGCCAGGCAGCGCCGTCAATTCCGTCGTTGCTGGCGGCAACCTGAACACGGGCTGGGGCACGCTCGGCGGTTCGGCCGTGTACGGCGTCAGCAACCCCAACGCCACGCTGACGGCGCCACAATGGTTCCCAACCAACAACATCAGCAAAGGCAACGCGTCCACCCTGGACTTCGCGGGCGCCAAGCAACAATTGACGACCCTGTCGGGCGACGTGGCCAAGCTGCAGTCGAACGGCACCGTGATCTCGCAATACGGCAACATGACCCTGGTGGGCAACGTCAACGCCGATGTGAACATTTTCAACATCGATGCGTCGAACCTGCATAACCTGACCCTGGACTTGTCCTCGCTGAAAAGCACGGCCAGCATCATCATCAACGGCACGGCCAGCAACATCACCCTGAGCGGCGGCTTCGACAATTTCGCCAGCTTCGCCAACCGCACGCTGTTCAACTTCGCCAACGCCACCACCACCAACCTGCAGAACGTCGGCATCAACGGCAGCATCCTGGCGCCGAACAGCGCGTTCTCGGGTTCGGGCGACATGAACGGCACCCTGATCGCCAATTCCGTCAGCTCGATCAATTATGGCCACGTGGCGATGAACGGCGCCGGCTTCAACACGGTCAACGTGTCGGCCGTGCCGGAACCAGGCACCTACGCCATGCTGCTGGCCGGCCTGGGCTTGCTGGCCTTCATGCGCCGCCGTACGCCAGCGCGCGCACCGCAAGCCGCGATGGCCTGAGCTTTACGCTGAATCAATGCAAAACACCGGGCCGCGCGAGCGTCCCGGTGTTTTTTTATGGCTGACGAAAAACTTATTCCACGCTCAAGCCCAGATCCGTCGCCACCTGCTTGCGCAAGACATATTTCTGGATCTTGCCCGTCACCGTCATAGGGAATTCCTCGACGAAACGCACGTAGCGGGGAATCTTGTAATAGGCGATCTGCCCATCGCAGAAGGCGCGGATATCGTCGCTGGTGGCCTGCGTGCCGGGCCGCAAGATGATGCAGGCGCATAACTCTTCGCCATACTTGGCGTCCGGTACGCCCACGCATTGCACGTCGAGCACGCTCGGGTGGCGGTACAGGAATTCCTCGACTTCGCGCGGGTAGATGTTTTCGCCGCCGCGTATCACCATATCCTTCGAGCGCCCGACGATGCTGCAAAAGCCGTTGTCATCGATCACGGCCAGGTCGCCCGTGTGCATCCAGCGCGCCGCGTCGATGGCTTCGCTGGTTTTTTCAGGGTCGCCCCAGTAGCCCTGCATCACTGAATAGCCGCGCGTGAGCAATTCGCCCTTTTCGCCGCGCGGCACGATCCGGCCTTCCGCATCGATGATTTTCACTTCCAGGTGCGGGTGGACCCGGCCAATGGACGACACGCGCATTTCGCGCGGGTCCTCGATCGAGGTCTGGAAGCTGACGGGCGACGTTTCCGTCATGCCATACGCAATCGTGATTTCCGCCATGTGCATCAATTCGATGACCCGCGTCATGACTTCCATCGGACACGGCGAGCCGGCCATGATGCCGGTGCGCAAGTTCGACAGATCGTATTGCTTGAAGTCGGGATGATCAAGGATGGCGATGAACATCGTCGGCACGCCGTGCAAGCCCGTGCAGCGCTCGGCTTGCACGGTTTCCAGCACGGCTTTCGGATCGAAGCCTTCGCCGGGAAACACCATGGCCGCGCCATGCGTGACGCAGGCCAAGTTGCCCAGCACCATGCCGAAGCAGTGGTACAGGGGCACGGGAATGCACAAGCGGTCCTGTTCGGTGAGGCGCATGGCTTCGCCAATGAAAAAGCCGTTGTTCAGGATATTGTGGTGCGTCAAGGTGGCGCCTTTCGGCGCGCCCGTCGTACCGGACGTGAACTGAATATTGACGGCGTCGTCAAACTGCAAGCCAGCGCTCACTTCTTCCAGGTGCGCGAGGTCGGCATCGGCAATGCCGTCCATCAGGGCGTCGAAGTTGTGCATGCCCGGCGTGGCGGCCGCGCCCAGGCGGATGACGTGGCGCAACTGCGGCAGGCGCGGCGACTGCAGGGCGCCGGCCCGCGAACGGGCGATTTCCGGCACCACGTCTTGCACGATGGCCAGATAGTCACTGGACTTGAAGCTGGGCGACAGGATCAGCGCGCTGCATTGCACCTTGTCGAGCACGTATTCGAGTTCCGAGCGCCGGTAGGCGGGGTTGATGTTGACCATAATCAAGCCGGCTTTCGCCGTGGCAAACTGGGTCAATACCCATTCGGCGCAATTCTGCGACCAGATGCCGACCCGGTCGCCCGGCTGCAACCCCAGTTTCAGCAAACCGGCGGCCAGGCGGTGCACGCGCTGCTGGAATTCAAGATACGTCCAGCGCACGTTCTGGTGCGCCACGATGAGGGCGTCATGCTGGCCGTAGCGGGAGGCGATGCCGTCCAGGTAGGCACCTATCGTTTCGCCGATCAACGGCGTCTCGTGGGCGCCGTGTACATAACTGATTGCTTGCATGCTGTCTCCGGGTTGGGTGGCGCGGCGCGCTCTTGTTATCGTCTTCGATGCAGAAAATTATAGCCGCAACCGCCCCCGCCCTGCGTCAGCTTGCTGTAATGTGCAGGCCAGTACATCCGACACTCACGGCACCATGACAGGCAACATCCAGCACACGCCCGAACAGGGCTTCATCCTGACCCGCCACTGGCGCGACACGAGCGCCGGCACGGAAGTCGATTTCTGGCTGGCAACGGATGCCGGGCCCCGCCACGTGCGCCTGCCCGTGCAGACGGCCGTCGCCTTCCTTCCCATGGAGCAGCAGGAACAGGCGCAACAGCTGCTGCGCGGCGAGCGCCATGCGGAGCTGCGTCCCCTGTCGCTGTGCGATTTTCACCACCGCCCCGTGCTGGGTCTGTACTGCAAGCAATACCGGCATTTGCTGAAGCTGGAAAAGCAGCTGCGCGCGCAAGGCGTCGACGTGTACGAAGCCGACATCCGCCCGCCCGAGCGCTACCTGATGGAGCGTTTCATCACGGCACCGGTATCGTTCAGTGGAGAAACGGAAGTACAGCTGAAACCGGCGCCCGGCTACCGCCCCACATTAAAACTGGTGTCGCTCGATATCGAGACGACGGCCCATGGCGAGCTGTATTCGCTGGCCCTGGAAGGCTGCGGCCAGCGCCAGGTGTACATGCTGGGGCCGCCAAACGGCGGCGATGACGCCTTGGACTTCGACCTCGAATACTGCGACAGCCGCGCACAGATCCTCGAACGCCTGAACACGTGGATGGAGCGCCACGACCCGGACGCCATCATCGGCTGGAACCTGGTGCAGTTCGACTTGCGCGTATTGCGCCAGCACGCCGAGCGCTGCCAAGTACCGTTGAAACTGGGACGCGGCGGCGCCGTGATGGAATGGCGCGAGCATGGCGGCAAGCAGGAGCACTATTTTGCGGCCGCGGCGGGACGGTTGATCATCGACGGCATCGAAGCATTGAAGTCGGCGACGTGGAATTTTTCCTCGTTCAGCCTGGAAAACGTGGCGCAGACGCTGTTGGGCGAAGGCAAGTCCATCGATAATCCCTATCAGCGCATGGCCGAGATCGACCGGCGTTTCCGCGAAGACAAGCCGGCGCTGGCCCGCTACAACCTCAAGGATTGCGAACTGGTCACGCGCATCTTCGCCAAGACCGAGCTGCTGACCTTCTTGCTGGAACGGGCCAGCGTGACGGGGTTGGTGGCCGACCGCAGCGGCGGCTCCGTGGCCGCCTTCGAACATCTGTACTTGCCGCTGATGCACCGGCAGGGTTACGTGGCGCCCAACCTGGGCGACGTCTCCGGCGAAAACAGCCCGGGCGGCTTCGTCATGGATTCCCAGTCGGGCCTGTACGATTCCGTGCTCGTGCTCGACTACAAAAGCCTGTATCCGTCCATCATCCGCACCTTCCTCATCGATCCCGTGGGCCTGGTGGTGGGCACGGGCGGCGACGAGGCCGATACCGTGCCCGGCTACCGGGGCGCGCAATTTTCACGCATCAAACATTGCTTGCCGGCCATCGTGAAGCAGGTGTGGCAGGGGCGCGAGACGGCCAAGCGCGAGCGCAACGCGCCGCTGTCGCAAGCCTTAAAAATCATCATGAACGCGTTCTATGGCGTGCTGGGATCGAGCGGCTGCCGCTTTTTCGATCCGCGCTTGGCCTCGTCGATCACCTTGCGGGGCCACGACATCATGCACCGCACGCGCGAGCTGATCACCGAGCAGGGCTATCAAGTGATCTACGGCGACACGGATTCCACCTTCGTGTGGCTGAAAACGGCGCATACGGATGAAGAGGCGGGCAAGATCGGCCGCGCCCTGGTGGCGCACGTGAATGCCTGGTGGAATACCTATCTGCGCGATGAGTTCGGCCTCGAGAATGCGCTGGAGCTCGAATTCGAGACGCATTACCGGCGTTTCCTGATGCCCACCATCCGCGGCTCGGAAGAAGGCAGCAAGAAGCGCTATGCGGGCCTGGTCGGCAAACCCGATGGCAGCGAGGACATGGTCTACAAGGGTCTGGAAACCGTGCGCAGCGACTGGACGCCGCTGGCGCAGCAATTCCAGCAGGATTTGTACCGGCGCATCTTCCAGCGCGCCGCCTACCAAGACTATGTGCGCGACTACGTGGCGCGTACCGTACGTGGCGAGTTCGACGCCTTGCTGGTCTACCGCAAGCGATTGCGCCGTCCGCTCGACGATTACCAGCGCAACGTGCCGCCCCACGTGCGCGCGGCGCGCACGGCCGACGCCTATAACCTGGCGCAGGGCCGGCCGCTGCAGTACCAGAACGGCGGCTGGATCAGCTATGTGATCACGGTGGCGGGGCCGGAACCGCTGGAAACGCAGCGCTCGCCCATCGACTACCACCATTACCTGACGCGCCAGCTGCAGCCGGTGGCCGACGCGATCCTGCCGTTCCTCGGCGACGATTTTTCGCGCCTCGTGTCGGGCCAGCAGGATTTGTTTTAGATCAATTCTGCTTACCTGCGCGGCCAAGCTGAGGTAATATCGGCGCCTTCCGGGCTTATCTGACCCTGTCCGCGGGCGCTGTGCGCCGTGGCAGCGTAAAATACGCCATGGCGAAAGAATAAGAGCTGCATGCAGAAGAAGATGCCATTCCAGACGAGAATCGTTCGCAACAGAATTTTCCTCGCTGAAATGGCGCATAATTTACAACTATGTTGAACCAGCGGGCAGTCGCACCAGCCATCTGCCCTGCTAATTTTAGAATGAATTGACACCATGACCGAGATCACGTCCTTAAGAGACATCCCGCAAAAAAATATCTTCCGCAAGGGCGACACCTTTGTGCTGTTCGGCGAGCTGTTCGGCCGCGGCTATGTAAATGGCTTGCTGGACGAAGCGCGCAAGGCGGGCATGAATATCGTCGGCATGACGGTCGGCCGCCGCGATGAAAACATGGCGCTGCGCCCGCTGAACGCGGAAGAGCTGGCCGAAGCGGAAGCCAACCTGGGCGGCCGCATCATCAATGTGCCGCTGATGGCCGGTTTCGACCTCGACGCGCCAGCCGGCGAACCGACGCCGACGGCCCTGCTGGCCGACATGACCCTGAAGAGCTGGCAGGAAGACAAGCTGGACTGGGCGCAGATCGAACGCTGCCGCGAAGCCGGCGTCGCCCGTTTCAGCGCTTCCGTGGCCAAAGCGATGGCCGAGCTGGACAGCCTGATTCCTGACGGCAGCAATGTGTATTTCGCCCACACCATGGCTGGCGGCATTCCGAAAGTCAAAGTCTTCCTGGCCATTGCCAACCGCATCTACAAAGGCCGCGGCGAGCGCTTCATGTCCTCGCGCGCCCTGCTCGACAGCGACCTAGGCAAGCTGATCCTGATGAACTTCGACGAAGTCACGGCCAACACCCTGCAGCACCTGATCGACGGCAGCGCCGCCATCCGCGCCCGCATCGAGCAAACGGGCGGCCAGGTGCGCTACAGCGCCTACGGCTACCACGGCACCGAGATCCTGATCGACGGCAAGTACCAGTGGCAAACCTACAGCAACTACACGCAAGGCCTGGCGAAGATGCGCCTGGAAAACGTGGCCAAGGCCGCGTGGGACAAAGGCATCAAGGCCACCGTCTTCAATTGCCCGGAAATCCGCACGAACTCGTCCGACATTTTCGTCGGCGTGGAACTGTCGCTGTTCCCGCTGCTCGACGCGCTGAAAAAAGAAGGCGGCAGCGCCTGGGCCGAAGAGCAATGGAAAATCTGCCAGGGCTTGCTGGAAGATGGCGTTTCGCTGCAAGACTTGCTCGACCGTATCGCCGCCTACAATGGCGACGCGACCAGCGTGCAATTCCGCAACTTCGCCGCCTGGCCGATGGACAACACGCCAGAGCTGGCCGACGTCATGATCGGTACCTCGGACGACATCACCAAGCTGCACAAGGACCGCAAGGAACTGATCACCGACCACCTGAGCTCGCTGGTACTGGAAGGCACGGGCCCGCTGATGTTCCACACCATGTCGGAACCGCCGGCACCGGTCGTCTGGCTCAACCACGACATCATCGCGCGCCAGCTGAACTCGGCTCACAACTGAGCTTGATCTAGCAGCACAGCACCGACGGCCCGGCTCATCCCCGGGCCGTCGGCGTTTTCGGCGCCCCGTTATGCCCGTACGATGGATACGCCACCGTCGGCCAGCAGCGCCGTGCCAGTGGTAAAGCTCGATGCATCGGACGCCAGGTACAGCGCCGAGCGGGCGATCTCGTCCGGCGTGGCCAGGCGTTTCAATGCGTGCAGTCCCGCCACGAAGGCCTGCGCCTCGGGCGTACTGGCCACTTGCCGCCCCAACGGTGTATCGGTACCGCCCGGCAACAAGGCATTCACGCGGATGCCCGCCGCGCCATACTCGGCCGCCAGGGCCTTCGTCAAGCCGATCACGCCCGCCTTGCTGGCCGCATACGCCGCCATGCCGGGCATGCCCAAGGTATGGCCGACGAAGGTCGAGGTAAAAATCAGCGAGCCGCCGCCGCGCGCCGCCATGGCTGGCAACTGGTATTTGGCCGCCAGGAAAGCGCTCGTGAGATTGGTATCGACTGTCGCCCGCCAGTCTTCCAGGGCAACTTCCTGCGTGGGCCCCATGGGCCCCAGGGTGCCCGCATTATTAAAAGCGATATCGAGGCCGCCAAAGCGCTGCAGCGCCAGCGCCACGGCCCCTTGCGCGCACGCGGCGTCGCCCACATCGCCCACGCAAGCCACGGCTTGCGCGCCACCGTCCGCCAGTTGCGCCACGAGCGCATCGAGTTCCGTCCGCCGCCGCGCCACCAGCACCAGCCGCGCGCCATGGCGGGCAAACAGCCGCGCCGCCGCATGACCGATGCCCGAGCTGGCGCCCGTGATGATGGCGACCTTGTTTTCCAGTTGCTTCATGGGATATCCCTCCAGGTGAATGAAGGGACACGATAGGACGGCAGGCCAGGCGCAGCACTCCGCTTCTTGCGCTGGAATCGGCGCCATCAAGGATTCTCAATGCCTGTGCAAACACACGCCAAGCATAAAACTTGCCAGATTGTGACAAATCAGTGATAATGCGTCTCGCGTTGCCGGGATGGCGGAATAGGTAGACGCACGGGACTCAAAATCCCGCGCTGGAAACAGCGTGCCGGTTCGATTCCGGCTCCCGGCACCACAGAACAATTCAAAGTAGTACCGATAAAGCCATTAAATCAAAAGGATTTAGTGGCTTTTTTTTGTCCAACCGATCCGTACTTTCTCGATAAAAAGCAATAAGTGTTACCGGGGCGGAAGCACGCGAAGCACGCCAAGCCTCGGGGCAACGCGGTAGATATTCTGGTTGAGCCGGACTGGAGCGATCAAGTTGCTGCCATCGAGCCCCACAGGCGGCTTTCAATCTGCACCCCAGGGATCGGAAGATAGCCAGCGCACGCATAAGAAACGACATAAGCTTGCTAGAAATTGCCTCAGACTATCAAGTACAGTAAGCTCCTCAGCAAGCAACACTAGCATGCATTTTTACGATACGCCTGCAAGTAGTCCACCATCCCCCATATCCTGGATTGAATTTTGAAGAAAATTACCGAATTAACAGGCTTGAGATGCCTGGCCGTCATGATGGTTGTGATTGGTCATGCCCAACAAACAATCCAAGGAGGATATAGTGGATGGCTATCGCCACTAAAACCATTTGCAAATGGGTATCAGGGGGTTTTAATATTTTTTGTTTTGAGCGGCTTCTTAATTACAAACATATTAAAATCAGAATATACGCTATCCGGGAAAATTGATTACGCACGGTTTTATTACCGTAGAGCGTTAAGAATCTGGCCGGCCTCTTATGCCGTCATCCTGGTCATCGTCATTTTTTCGGCGATTGGATTCATTAATGTCGCATGGCAGCAGTCAATATTTGCAGCCCTTCACTTATGGAACTATTCTGGCCCCTTGGGTTTAAAAGAAATACATGCATCGCATCCAGATGGCGTGTGGTACTTCGGCCACTTTTGGAGTCTTGCATTAGAAGAGCAGTTCTATTGGGTCTGGCCTCCCTTGCTGATCTTTTTGCTACGCCGTAAGAATGATCGAATTTTACCGGCTCTCATTATCACAATCCCCCTTGTGCGCATGGGAACCTATGTACTGTTCCCCGGCCTTCGTGACTACTTGGGCATGATGTTACACACCAGTGTAGATGCGATGCTGATTGGCTGTTATGTCGCCATGAAGAAAGATAAAATAAATAGCATCATGGACTCTTCAAAATATACTTCCACCATTTGCACCATCTCAATTTTCATCTTGCTGTTTGCCATCCCACCAATTGCAAATAATTATGGAGGCTACTGGAACGCGACTTATGGAAGAACAATTGAAGCAATACTTGCAAGCATACTCATGTTGTCAGTTATCAACATTAAAGATTTTTGGCTATCAAAAATCCTAAGAACTCGCATATTCATATTCATTGGAACAATTTCATTTAGCCTATATCTTTGGCAACAAATTTTCCTTGGCATTAATTCGCCGTTTGCATTTAAATTTCCATTCAATATAATGCAAGCTATTGCTGCAGCAAGCCTGAGCTACTGGTTGATAGAAATGCCCTTCCTAAGAATAAAAAGTAAAATGAAATCAAAAATTAATATCTCAAATATAGACACATCCCTTCAGGGTGAATTGAAAACCAAAGAAAAAGCTACCTGACATGATGAGGTGAGCGGCCAAAACAAGGACCGCTCACCATGTTCAGCGCCCACGACAGGTGGCAGAATGAGCGCGGCCAGTGATCTGCCGCAAGCCGCGCTTTTTGAAATGCACCCATTGCCTGCACGTTCCCAGGTTCAGGTCGCTACCGTACAAGGTAGGCAACCAGAAGCACACTACGCCTCCCATGAATCTCAGCTTTTCGCCACAGCCCCAGCCATCGCGGTCCTCGCGATCCTCGCAGTTGATACAAAACAGCATATTTCATGCTGTCAAGAAAATCTTGCACTAGGCTAAAACTATGTGGCGGAAAAGTTAACTAATTTAAAGCCAATATTTCATTTTGCCTGTGTACGCGGCATACTAGCGCCACAGGCAATTGTCCACTTTACGGCTTGCGCCTGAGTATACAAGCTGCTGTCATGCCTGTTCGCGCAGGATGCGTTATCCAATGTTCAGTAATATTTTCACTCTTACCTTCCGGTGCTTATGAATTCCCTATCTGAACTTGCATCCGCCACCAGGCAAGATGACTTTGCTTATTTTCGTGAGCTGAACGCACGACTGGGTACCCTCAAGGCGGCTAATTATGACGTGGCGTCAAAATGCAATTTACGCTGTGAGGGCTGCCTGTTCTTTGAAGGCGAGGAAAACGAGGGACACGAAGATAGCCGTTCGCTTGCCGAGTGGGATGCCCTGTTTGCCGCCGATGCGGCGCGTGGCGTCACGCTGGCCTACATGGCGGGCGCGGAACCGAGCCTGGTGCCCGACAGGCTGCGCGCGGCCCAAAAATACATCCCACATGGCATTGTGTTTACCAATGGCACGATACGCTTGCCGGACGATATCTTTTATCGTATCCATATCTCCTCTTGGGGAGTCGATGAAATCGGTAGCTCATTGCGCGCCGGCGACGTGCTGACCAAGGCAATGAACAATTATCGCGACGACCCTCGTGCCGTCTGCGTATTTACCATTACATCCCTGAATATCAATCAGATCATGATCATGGCAGAGCTTGCCAATAATCATGGCTTACCGCTCACCTTCAGCTATTTCAGTCCGACCACCCGCTATCTGGACAAGCTGGAAAAAAAGGTGGATAACGACAAGGCATATTTCCGCATCAGTAGCGCCACACAAAGCCTGGCCTTGACGCAAGCCGATTTTGCCCATGCGCGCGCGGAAATTATGCGCGCCATGGTGGCCTATCCGGAAACGGTCCAATATTCCCTGCACTATGACGACTGGGTCACGGGCGACAAGCTCTATGACATCGATCCCGTTACCAAGATCGCCAAGAACTGCGGTTTCCGCGTTACCAAGCAAGTACATGTCCATGTCGACCATCAGCCGGGCAAGGGCAAGTGCTGCAGTTCGAATATCGACTGCAGCAACTGTCGCGCTTATGCCATGGGACAGTCGACCTATCTGTCGCGCATCCGCGAAGCCGTCAGAAAACCGGACGAACTCGCCAAATGGCTGGAAGTAAGAGAAATCTGGGCCAAGCTGTTTTTAAACGCCAACAACTCGGCCAAGGCACGCCTGTAATACGATGAGTTTTACTTCGTACTGGTTTGCCCTTGCCTTCCTGCCCCTGTCCGCGTACGGCTATCGCCAATTGCTGTCAACAAGCCATTTCAGGCTGCTGCTGCCGCTGCTGATTTCACTGGTTTTTTATTACCTCAATGATGCGCAAAACCTGCTGCTGTTTTGCGCATCGATGGGCGCCAACTGGCTGCTCGCCGGCGTGATTGGCCGGCACCGCGAGAAAACCCGCTACCTGGCGCTGGCCATTGCGGGGAATTTATGTTTTCTCGCGTTTTATAAATATGCGACATTCTTCGCCGTGCCCGGCACGGCGATTCCCGCCCTCCCTCTGGGTATCTCGTATTTCACATTTACGCAAATCGCCTTCCTGATCGATACGGCGCGGGGGCAAGCCCGCAGCACCAACCCACTCGAATATGCGCTCTTCGTGGCCTGGTTTCCCCACCTTCCATCGGGCCCCCTGCTTTCCCACAAGGACATGCTGCCGCAATTCCTGGCCGCGCCAGTCATATCATCCACCTTGCGTCCGGCACCGCGCGACTACGCCGTCGGCCTCACCCTGTTCACCATGGGTCTGTTTAAAAAATCCTGCATCGCCCCCATTTTTCACTATGCCCAAGGCGACGTTTTCCTGCGCGCAGGACAAGGCGACCCCATCGGCCTGGTCGAGACCTGGATCGCCTGCCTGGGCTTCCTGTTTGAGACGTACTACGATTTTTGCGGCTATTCGGAAATGGCCATGGGCATCAGCCGCATGTTCGGCATTCACCTGCCCGTCAATTTCCACGCCCCCTTCAAGTCTTCCAGCCCGGTCGAATTCTGGACACGCTGGCATGTGACGCTGGGCGCTTTCATGCGCGACTATCTGTATCGTCCCCTGACAAAAAAACGCCAGGTATGGCGGCATTACGCGGCCCTGTTCGTGGTGATGATGGCAGTCGCCATCTGGCATGGCGCCACCATTCCCCTCCTGGTCTTCGGCATCTATCAGGGCCTGCTGGTCACGGGCAATCACGCCTTGCGGCGCTGGAATCTCGTATCACGCAAAGGCGGCAAGCTGCAGCACTGGGCTGGCAGAGTTTTTACACTGGCCGCCATCACCTTTTCCGTCAGCCTGTGGGCCACGCCAGACTGGCATGAAGCCATCCACATTATCCGTGGCTTGTTGGGTGCCGGCCATGCTCCAGCCTGGCCAGCTGGCCTCTTTGGCATGACGGCCATCCTCGCGGCCATTGCTTTCAACTGGTCTGCCCCTTCCCTGATCGACCTGGTGGCAAAGGAACTCCCCGCCTGGAGCGTACAGTTGAAAAAATCGGCTACCAGCAAGCTGGCATGGAAACCCAGCCTGGCATGGGCGACAGCGGTGGCCTTGGGCCTTGGTCTGGCGCTCATCAATTTATCCGCTGTCAAAGAGTTCAAATATGCAGGGTTTTAATCAAGAAATCCCCGTCGCGCGCTTTTTCACCTGCATTTTTTTCATTGCGATCGCATTGCTGCTCCTGACTGCCGGATTCGTATTTATCGTGGATCCATATGCCATCTGGCGGCAGGAAAGCCACAAGATCAATGCCATCAAACTGGAACCCCCATCTGCCAGCCAGCGAGGCTCGGCGGTATTGCGCAGCGCGCTGCACACACCTGACGTGCTGATTCTTGGCTCCTCGCGGGTGCGGCGCGGTTTCAACGAGCGTCTCGCCTCCCGCTTATACCGCAGCGACGTCCAAGTCGTTGGCGTCGACGCCTTGCCCCTATCAAATGCAAGGGATCTGTTTTTTGCCATCAGCCAACAGGGACGAATTAAAAGACTGTATCTGGAAGTCAGTTACCTGACATCCAATGCCTGCGAAGCGAAAAATGACGATGAAACAGGGAAAAACAAACTCGCCTTTCCATTCGATTATCTTTCGCCCAAGGATGCCGTCAAGCAAAGCTTAAAAACGCTGAAAACAAATCTGTTGCATATAAGCTCTTACGACAGCTACTTTGACGCGCAAGGACGTTTCCATGACCAGGTCGTTAACGGGACTACGCATGCTGGAGGAGTCGAAATAGATGAATCGCGCTACAACCGTATCATCCAGACGAGGATAGGCGCTTGCAAAGGTCGCGCAGCCAATGCCGCCGACATCAAGGACTTGACAGACATGTTTCAGCGGGCGAAAACCGAAGAAACGGAAGTCATTTTGCTGATTTTACCTGTCACGGCAAGATGGCAAGCACGCATCCAGCAAGTGGGGCTGTCACCACGTGCGGCACAATGGAAAACGGAGATCACTGGGCTCGCATCACAATTTCACGTGCAAGTACTCGATTATGAACAGCGTAACGACTTGAGCACCCTCGCTGAAAACAGCAACCATGCCATGCCCATGTTTTGGGATGAAATCCATTTCTCCAACCGCTTGGGAGACCATATATTGAACGACATGGCATACGCGAGCTCTGTAGGCAAGTTTCCCCACACGCGCTAGGGCATCGTGGTCATGCTCATGTTCCACGACTGGCCTTCGGCGGCCACCCGCATGAACAGCAAGCCGGCCAGCTGGCCGCGCTAGCCTGGCCGCATCGCATGATTTACGCGTCTGCGTTCCTCGCGATAATAATCGCAGCCCTCGAACGTGGTGCGCAGCGCCTGCTGCAGCTGGGCGTAGCGCTCTGGCGTCAAATTGAAACGCACGTCGATCTGGCCATCGTCATCCATCTGCATGGCGGCCTCGGCATCCATCTGCACGGACAATCGGTTCGGATGCAAAATCACGGCGTGCATGTGGCCATACCAGGCGAATTCCTGGCCGCAGTATTCGATGTAGGGCTCGTCCATGCCCATGGCCACGTCCTGCTCGTCATATTCTTCGGCGCGCTGCAGCATCAGGTAGACGGGCTCGCCTTTGCCGGCTGGCGCGGCCAGGGTGGTGATCAGGGCGTCGTCTTCATTAATGACGGACAACTCGGTGGCGGTAAATCCTGCGGACATGGCGTGCTTTCAACAAATGGATGGATGACGCCACCATAGCGCAAAAGCGTCCCGGACAACATAGCGCGCGGCGAATAAAGCGTGCCGCCTATAATGGCCATTCCATCCATATTGCACAGGAGACCGCCTTGACCGCAGCATCGTCCTACACCACCCGCCTGGCCATCCCCTCCAGCGCCACCTACCAGCACCTGCGCGTCGCCGCCGGCATGAGCGCGAAAAGCACGGCGGCGGCGGCCAAGGGCTTGCCGAACTCCCTGTTTGCCGTGCAAATCCTGCATGGCGACGAGGTGGTGGGTATCGGCCGCGTCATCGGCGATGGCGGCTGCTTCTTCCAGGTCACCGATATCGCCGTGCTGCCGGCCCACCAGGGCAAGGGCCTGGGCAAGCGCATCATGGGCGAGATCATGCAATTCATCGAGACGGAGGTACCGGAAAGCGCGTACGTCAGCCTGATCGCCGATGGCCAGGCGCAAGACTTGTATGCGCAATTCGGTTTCAAGCACACGGCGCCCGCCTCCGTCGGCATGGCGTTGACACGCTAGTGCCGGTCTGGCTGGTTTGCAGCATGGCGCTGGCGCTGCTGTTGAGCGCTGCCGCCTGGGGCGCAGAGCGCCTGCTGCAGCGGCACGGCTGCACGACGCGCTGGCTGTGGCTGGCGGCCATCGCCGCGTCCGTCCTCTTGCCGCTGGCATGGCTGCCAGGCGTGCTGGCGGCCATGCCGGCGGAACAGGCGCAGCTGAAGCTGGGCTGGTTTGTCTTGTCGATGGGCATGCTGTTGATATTGGCGCTGCGCAGCGTCTGGCTGCTGTCGCACCAGCGCCGCTGGCAAAAGAGCACCTTGCTGGGCACGCCCGTCTTCCTGAGCGGCGGCATCGGTCCCTGCGTGGCGGGACTGCTGCGGCCCCGCATCGTGATGCCCGTCTGGCTGCGATTGATTCTGCCGCCGCAACAGGCGCTGCTGCTGGCGCACGAGCAATGCCGGCTGGCCGCGCGCGATCCGCTGCTGCTGGCCGTGGCGTACGCCTTGATCGTGCTCATGCCCTGGAACCTGCCCCTGTGGTGGCAACTGCACCGGCTGCGCTTTGCCATCGAGGTCGATTGCGACGCGCGCATGCTGGCGCACGGCCACGCGCTGCGCGACTATGCCATCGTCCTGCGCCAACATGGCCAGTACTATTCGGGCCTGACGGGCGCCTCGCCCATCGTGCTGAACGACCCGCTGGCACTGCGGCGCCGGCGGCAAATCATGACCAGATTTACCCGGGACCAAGCGGCGAACTTGCTATAGTAGCGGCAACGCCGCGCGGCGCGCCCGCGATCCCGGCTTCCCCCTTCGAAATCAGAGAGATACCATGCTTTACCTGCTTGCCATCGTGATCGTCATCGCCCTGCTGTACTACGTCTTCAGCGGCCGCACGCCCGTCAAACCGCTGCACAAGCCGCTCGTTTCGGTGCGCCAGTACGTGCCGGCGATTCCTCCCGGCGCACCCGCGCACCACTGGAGCGATGAGGGACGCTTTGCGTCGGAAGTGGAAAACGAGTCGATGTACCAGCCCGCCATCGCCAAGCTGGCCGGTGAGCACGGTCCCGGCAATGCGGAAGAAAAATGCCTGGCCCTGCTCGTCTGTGACGATGCCAACCCGTTCCAGGACAAGGCCATCGCCGTCTTCATCGATGGCCTGCTGGTCGGCTACCTGTCGCACAACGACGCCCTGCGCCTGCGCCGCAACCTCGGCCGCATGGACCTGGTGGGCCAGCTGACCTCATGCGACGCCGTCATCCGCGGCGGCGGCCTGTGGAATGGCAAGCGCCTGTCGTACGCCGTATGGCTCGATCTGCAGCCCTACAATTAAGCTAACGCGCGCGCCAGCCTGACGGCGCGCGTGGCGATAAAGCTGGGCAGGTATTTTTCAATTTCAAAGCGCGGGTGAGGATGCATTTCCTCGTGGTAGCCTGCCAGCACGAAACCCGCAGCCAGCTGGCCGCCGATCTGGCTGTCCAGGCCGTGGCCGAAGATCAGCGCCTCGCCCCTGTCCATGCGCGCCGCCAGCGCATCGGCTGGCATATCCTCCACATCCGAATACGGCAGCACAAAACGGGGACGTATCAAGCCCTGCTTTGCCCATTGCGGATCGCGGTCGCCGATGAACACGGCCGGATTGAAGAAACTGCTCAGCAGCACGCCGCCGTCCGCCAGCACGCGCGCGCATTCGCGCCACACGGGAGCAATGTCGGGCACGTACTGGTTCGACACGGGGTGCACGATGAGGTCGAAACTGGCATCGGCAAAGTGGCTCAGGTCGCGCATGTCACCCTGCACGGTAGCCAGGTGCAAGCCGTCGCGTTCAGCCACCATGCGGTCTTTCGCCAGTTGCTGCCCAGATAAATCGAAGACGGTCACGTGTGCGCCGGCGGCGGCCAGCACGGGCGCCTGCTGCCCGCCGGCACCGGCCAGGCACAGGATACGCTTGCCTTGCACATCGTCCAGCCAGCCGGCCGGCAAGGGGCCGGGCGTCAAATGGATTTGCCACTGCCCGGCGCGCGCCGCGGCGATGGTGGCGCAGTCGACAGGTTGCGACCATGGGCTGTTCTGTACAGCCTGGGCATCCCAGGCTTGCTGATTATGCCGCAAGAAGTTGTCACTTAAAGGCATCGTCATCCTTTCAGAAAAAACAGGACGCGAATGTAGCATGACACCCGGCAAGGCGTCGCACCTTGCAAAAAAACCACACAATTCTTGATGGCAACTTCCTCGCCAGTATCGCCATTCCACGGGCACGACAAGTCCGCGGCCCACCTGTCCCGCTCGGGAATGGCTTGCACGACAGGGAAAATAATTACAATTAAGATATTTGTTTCCTGAAATCTGGTAAGGTAATTCGCATCGATCACCCGCAGTGGCAGCAGGCGCCCATGCCAGCGCCAACGCGCCACCCGTTTGCCTACGATGATACCTGCCAGCGTCCAGCACCTGTTCCACCTTCCCGCCGATCCGGCCCAGCTGCACCACGGCCAGCATGCGCCTGGCCTCGTGCTGCTATCGCTCGTGATCGCCATTTTCACGTCGTGGATGGCTTTCCAGATGACGGCGTACAGCCGCGCCCAGGCGAGCATCAGCCGCCGCTTGCACTTGCTGTGCCTGCTGGCCGGCAGCCTGGCGCTGGGCTGCGGCGTGTGGGCCATGCATTTCATCGGCATGTTGGCCTTCGAGCTGGGTACCAGCGTTGCCTACGATCCGGGCCTGACCTTGCTGTCCATCGTGCCCAGCGTGGCAGCCTCGTTCGTGGCCCTGGCCACCATCAGCCGGCGCGCCGTCACGGCGCCGCTGCTGCTGCGCAGCGGCTTGCTGGTGGGCCTGGGCATCGGCGCCATGCATTACACGGGCATGCAGGCGATGCGTGTGGGTCTGTCGCTGCGCTACGATCCGCTGCTGTTCGCGCTGTCGCTCGTCGTTGCCGTGGCGCTGGCCACCCTGGCCCTGTGGATACGTTTCGGCTTGCGCGGCTGGAGCAGCCGCGTGCCCTCGTCGCAGCGCACGCTGATCAGCGCCTGCGTCATGGGTTGCGCGATTACCGGGATGCATTACATGGGCATGCAGGCGGCGCGCTTCGTGGGTACGATCCCCCCGGGCAATGATGCCGATGCCAACCGGCCCATGCTGGTGATCAGCGTGACCCTGCTGACCATTGCCCTGACGATCCTGGTCGCCTCGGCCGTAGGCATCTTGCGCTACCGCGAACTGTTTCGTCACCTGAACCAGAGCGAACACTGGACCCGTTCGCTGCTGACGAGCACAGTCGACGGCGTCATCACGATCGACCGGCACGGCAGCATTATCGACTTCAACGGCGCGGCCGAGCGCATCCTCGGCTGGCGGTCGGCGGAAATTGTCGGCCGCCATGTCAGTGTGCTGGTCAGCGACGTGCGCCAGTCGGAACAGCACGGCCTGCTGCATTACCTGCGCACGGGCGAGGCTGGCGCTTTCCAGTCCAGCGAGGAAATCGTCTACCTGCGCAAGGATGGCGTGCCGGTCGCCGTGCAGCGTTCGGTGGCCAGCGCGCGTCTGGCCGACCAGGATTTATATGTGCTGTTCATTACGGACATCAGCGAACGGCGCGCCATGCTGGCCGCCCTGCGCGAAAGCGAGCAACAGCTGCGCTCGCTGATCGGCAATATTCCGGGCATCGCCTTTCGCTGCACCACGGCGGAAAACCAGCCCATGCTGTTCATCAGCGATGGCGTGGAAGCCGTCACCGGCTATCCGCCCGCCGACTTTCTCGGCGCCGCACCGCGCCGCAGCATCACGGGCCTGATCGCCAGCGAAGAGCGCGCCTACGTCGTCGACGTCTTCAACCGCAGCGTGGCCAGCGGCGAGCCCTACCTGCTGGAATACCGGCTGCTTCATGCCGACGGCACGGCCCGCTGGCTGTGGGAACGGGGCACCGTCGTGCACGATGCGGCAGGCGCCGTGCGCTGGGTCGACGGCGTCATCCTCGATATCAGCGAACGGCGGCAAATGGAGGAAGACTTGCGCAAGGCCAAAGAAAAGGCAGAGCTGGCGGCCGCCACGCGGGCCAGCTTTGTCGCCAACATGAGCCATGAAATCCGCACGCCGATGAATTCCATCCTCGGTTTCACCGATGTGCTGCTCGACTCGCCGCTGGCGCCGGAGCAGCGGCGCCACCTCAATACCGTGCGGCAGTCCGGCCGCTCGCTGTTGCGCCTGCTCAACGAAGTGCTCGATACGGCCAAGCTGGACAAGGGTGCCGTGGCGCTGGAAATGCGCGACTACAGCCTGCTGGCGCTGGTCGATGAATTGGCGTCCACGTATGGCATCCATGCACGCAACAAGGGTTTGCGCATGGAGGTGCAGTACGATCCGCAACTGCCGGCCGTGCTGCATGGCGACGAATTGCGCATGCGGCAGGTGCTGGGCAATCTGCTCGACAACGCCATCAAGTTCACGGCCAGCGGTGGTGTCAGCCTGGCGGCGCGCCTCGACGACGGCCAGCTGCACTTGCTGGTGCGGGACAGCGGCATCGGTATCGCTGCGGAACGGCGCGATGCCATTTTTGATCCCTTCGTGCAAGCGGACGCTTCGACCACGCGGCGCTTTGGCGGCACGGGCCTGGGCACCACCATCAGCAGGCAGCTGGTGACCCTGATGCAGGGGCGCATCTGGGCCGACGCCAGCGTGCCGCACGGCAGCGTATTCCACATCATGCTGCCCTTGTTGCCGGCACGCCAGGCGGCGCTGCCCGCCAGCGAACGCCGCAGCGTACGCCTGCCGCCCCTGCGCGTGCTGGCCGCCGACGACGTGCCGCAAAATCTGGAACTGCTGAGCCTGCTGCTGGGCAAACGCGGCCACACGGTGATCACGGCAGGCGATGGCGTGGAAGCCTTGCAGCTGACGCAGCAGGACGACTTCGACATTCTGCTGCTGGACTTGCAAATGCCGCGCATGGATGGCCTGGCCGCCACGCAAGCCATCCGCGCCGCCGCCCTGCGCGATGGCCGCCCGCGCGTGCCCGTGATCGCCATGACGGCCAGCGTGCTCGACGCGCACCGCAAGGCGGCGCGGGCAGCCGGCATGGACGGTTTCGCCACCAAGCCCGTCGAATGGCAGGCGCTGTCGCGGGAAATCGCCCGCGTGCTGGGCCTGGCGGCGGAGCCGGCCGATGACAGCCCCGCGCCCGCTGGAGGAAGAGTGCTGCACCATGCGGGCGCCCTGCAGCGCTGGGCCGGCAACGACAGCGCCTACCGCGCGGCGCTGGCCCGCTTTGGACACGAGCATCCGCGCGTGCCGCCCGCCCTGCTGGCCGCCATCGAAGCACGCGACCACGCGGTGCTCCTGCCGCAAAGTCACCGGCTGCGCGGCGCGGCGGCCAACCTCGGCCTGGAACAGCTGGCCGCCAGCCTGGCGGCCCTGGAACAAGCGTGCGCCAGTCCAGCCCTCGCCACGGCGCCGCAGCTCAATGAGACGCTGGGCAAGCTGCTGACGCAATGGCCAGCGGCCCTGGCCGCCATCGCCCGGCTGGCACCGCCTGCATTGCCGGCGGCAACGACGACGAGCGCCATCGACGCGCCCGCCGCCCGGCAAGCGGCCAGCGCCCTGCTGCAGGCCTTGCAGCGCGGCGAACTCGATGACGCGGCGCAAGCCCAATTGCAGCACGCCATGGGCGCGCAAGCGGATGCGCTGGCGCCGCTGCTGCACGCCATCGACGACTTTGATTTTCCCCTGGCACAGTCGCTCCTGCACGGCCTGCTGCCCACCTTCGCCCCGGAGTCCCCATGAATGCACAAGCCAGGCCCGTGATTCTCGTCGTCGACGATGAAGCGGCCAATTTGCAATTGCTGCGCCAGATCTTGCAAAACGACTACGCGCTGCTGTTCGCCAAGGATGGCGCGCGGGCCCTGGAACTGGCGCAGCAGGAACGCCCGGCCCTGATCCTGCTCGACGTGATGATGCCGGGCATGAGCGGCCACGACACCTGCCGCCAGCTGAAAGCGGCGCCGCTGACGGCCGCCATCCCCGTCATTTTCGTCACGGCCCTGAACGACATGCGCGATGAACTGAGCGGTTTTGAAGCGGGCGCCGTCGATTACATCACCAAGCCGCTCAGCCCCGCCATCGTGCGGGCCCGCGTGCGCACGCATCTGTCGCTGGTGCGCATCAACGAACTGAAGGAAACGCGGCTACAGATTGTCCAGCGCCTGGGCCTGGCGGCCGAATACAAGGACAATGAAACGGGCTTGCACGTGATCCGCATGAGCCATTACGCGCGCCTGCTGGGCGTGGCCGCCGGCATGGACGAGGCCGCCGCGGACGACCTGCTGCACGCGGCGCCCATGCACGACGTGGGCAAGATCGGCATCCCCGACCGCATCCTGCAAAAGCCGGGCAAGCTCGACGCGGACGAATGGGCCATCATGCAGACGCACGCGCGCATCGGCGCCGACATCATCGGCGAACATGCCGCAGGCGGCATGCTGGCGCTGGCCCGCGAGATCGCCCTGTCGCACCATGAAAAATGGGATGGCAGCGGCTACCCGAACGGCTTGGCGGGCGAGGCGATCCCGCTGGCGGGACGCATCATCGCCGTGGCCGACGTCTTCGACGCACTGACCTCGGTGCGCCCGTACAAGCGCGCGTGGTCGGTGACGGACGCCGTGGGCTATTTACAAGCGCAACAAGGCAGCCATTTCGATGCGCGGCTGGTCGAGCTGTTTGTCAAGGAACTGCCCGCCATCGACGCCATCCGGCTGCGCTGGGCAGAGAAAGAGGAAAGCCATGCAGCCGCTTGAAAAGTGAACTCCCGCCACGGCCAGCGTTGTTGCGTCACACAAAACAGTGCCGGACAGATGGCGCCGGCGCCGATGCAGACCACTGGAAGGGCAAGGAGCTCGATGCCATTATGGCCGGCAGCGGGCCAAGCATTTTGATGCACATCAAATAACTTGCACTTTCCTCGCGATAGCCTTGCCGATGGCGCACTGACGTAAAAAGCCGCGCCACCCTTGCGGATGGCGCGGCTTTTAACTGACAGCGACAGCCTTAGACTTTGCGCTGGGCGACAGCGTCAACAACACACAGCGCCGTCATGTTGACGATGCGGCGCACGGTGGCCGATGGCGTCAGAATGTGCACGGGCTTGGCGCAGCCGAGCAGGATCGGGCCCACGGCGATGCCGTTGCCGGCCGCCGTTTTCACCAGATTGTAGGCGATGTTGGCCGACTCGATGTTCGGCATGACGAGCAGGTTGGCGTCGTTCTTCAGTGCCGAATTGGGCATCAGTTTTTGACGCAGCTTGCTGTCGAGGGCCGTATCGCCGTGCATTTCGCCGTCGATTTCCAGGTCCGGCGCGCGTTCCTTGACGATGGCCAGGGCGGCGCGCATCTTTTGCGCCGAGGCGCTGTCGCTGGAACCGAAGTTCGAGTGCGACAGCAGGGCCGCGCGCGGCGACAGGCCGAAACGGGTCATCTCTTCGGCGGCCATGATGGTGATCTCGGCCAGCTGCTCGGCGTCCGGGTTTTCATTGACGTGCGTGTCGACCATCACCAGCTGGCGCTCCGGCATGATCAGCACGTTCATGGCGGCGTAGACATTGCTGCCGGCGCGCTTGCCCAGCACCTGGTCGATGTATTTCAGGTGCAGCTGGGTGGTGCCGAAGGTGCCGCAGATCATGCCGTCGGCGTCGCCCTTGTGGATCATCATCGAACCGATCAAGGTGTGGCGGCGGCGCATTTCCAGCTTCGCGTATTCCTCGGTGACGCCCTTGCGGCTCGTCATCGCGTAATACGTGTTCCAGTAATCGCGATAGCGCTCGTCGAAGTCCGGGTTGATGACGTCGAAGTCGACGCCTTGCTTGAGGCGCAGGCCGAACTTCTGGATGCGCGCTTCGAGCACCGGTGGACGGCCGACCAGGATAGGACGCGCCAGTTTTTCATCGACCACCACTTGCACGGCGCGCAGTACGCGCTCTTCTTCGCCTTCGGCGTAGACGATGCGTTTGAGTTCGGCCGGCGTGGATTTGGCCATCAGGAACAGCGGCTTCATGAAGGTGCCGCTGCGGTAGACGAATTGCTGCAGGCTGTCCGCGTACGCTTGCAAGTCCTTGATCGGACGCGTGGCGACGCCGGAATCCTCGGCCGCCTTGGCCACCGCTGGCGCGATCTTGATCAGCAGACGCGGATCGAACGGCATCGGGATCAGGTATTCAGGACCGAACGACAGGTTGCTGATGCCATACGTGGTGGCCACGATGTCGGACTGCTCGGCATGCGCCAGGTCGGCGATCGCGTGCACGACGGCGATTTCCATTTCGCGCGTGATCGTCGTCGCGCCGCAATCGAGGGCGCCACGGAAGATGTACGGGAAGCACAGCACGTTGTTGACCTGGTTCGGATAGTCCGAACGGCCCGTGGCGATGATGGCGTCGCTGCGCACGGCCTTGACTTCTTCCGGCAGGATTTCCGGATTCGGATTGGCCAGCGCCAGGATCAACGGATTCGGCGCCATCTTGCGCACCATGTCTTGCTTCAGCACGCCGCCGGCGGAGACGCCGAGGAAAATGTCGGCGTCCGGGATGATCTCGGCCAGGGTACGCAGCGGCGTGTCTTGCGCGAAGCGTTCCTTGTCCGGGTCCATCAGTTCCGTGCGGCCCTTGTAGACGACGCCGGCCAGGTCGGTGACGTAGATGTTTTTCAGCGGGAAGCCCAGGTCGACGATCAGGTCCAGGCAGGCCAGCGCCGCGGCGCCCGCGCCCGACACGACCAGTTTGCAGTCCTCGATTTTCTTGCCGACGGCTTTCAGGCCGTTCAGGATGGCCGCGCCGACGATGATGGCGGTGCCGTGCTGGTCGTCATGGAAGACGGGAATCTTCATGCGGTCGCGCAGCTGGCGCTCGATGTAGAAGCACTCGGGCGCCTTGATGTCTTCCAGGTTCACGCCGCCGAAGGTCGGTTCCAGCGAGGCGATGATGTCGACCAGTTTATCGGGATCCATCTCGTTGATCTCGATGTCGAAGACGTCGATGCCGGCGAATTTCTTGAACAGCACGCCCTTGCCTTCCATCACCGGCTTGGCGGCCAGCGGGCCGATATTACCCAGTCCCAGCACGGCCGTGCCGTTGGTGATGACGGCCACCAGGTTGCCGCGCGCCGTATATTTATAGGCATTGGCCGGATCGATGACGATTTCTTCGCACGGTGCCGCCACGCCTGGCGAGTAGGCCAGTGCCAGGTCGCGCTGGTTGGTCAGTTGTTTGGTCGGCGTCACGCTGATTTTGCCGGGGCGCGGGCACTCGTGATACTCGAGTGCGGCCAAGCGCAATTGTTGACGCAATTCTTCTTTTTTATCAGATGACGAATCCATGCTGTGCTGCCTTCCTGTTTGGTCGATCGGGTGTTCCGGATTTTATCAGACCGATTCTTTCAATTAGCTAGGTATTTTCCGCTAGCCACAGTCTGATATCACGAAAACGCATAACCTAGCATTGTAAGGCCGTCCGGCGGCACAAACGTCCTCAACAGGAAAAACTATCAAATTTTAGATTTCAATTAGTTTTTATGATCGCTGACCGGGAGCACGCCACAGCGGCAGCGCGGCGACGGCGCGCTCGATATCGTCCATCTCGTCGTCCCCGAGAGTGGTGTCGAATGGGGCGGACAGGATGCGGCGCATCAGCGCCAGGCGCGTCGTCGCCTGCTGCACGTCGATGAAGCGCGTCGTCTCGGCGCAATACTGCGCACGGCGCTGGGCATCGGCGCCGTCATCGTCTCCGTCGGGATAATAATGGCGGCCGATGTTATTGAGCGACATTAACAAAAATTCGATCTCGCGCAGGATGCGCAGCGCATCCTCGCCGGACAGCACGATGCGGCGGTTGGCGGGCAGCAGCGATGGCGGCGTGGCGCGACTATTCAAAATAGTCCTCGATCAGGAATGCATAATCGTCATCGATCAGCATTTGCAGATAGGCGTCGAAGCTGTCGGCGATGACCTGGTAATTGTCGGGGTCATGCAGGAAGCGCACGACCTGCCCGACCTTGCCCGACGCCGTGGGCGTGAAATCGATATACAGCCGCGAAGAGCCGCCATTGTTCATGCAATGCGAAAAACACAGGCGCTGGCCCTGCTGGATACCGGCGTCGATGCGGGCGTCGACGATGCCGGGATCTTCCTCCAGGTAATGGCCGTAGATATCGGCGATGCTGCGCTGGTTCGCCTGCCCGTCCTGCAGGATCTGCTCGACGGAACTCAGGTAATACGGATACTCGAACACGTCCGAGCCCAGCATGTACACCAGCACCATGCCGCCCGCATATTCCTGATAATAGGTGCCGTTGTACTGGCCCAGCAAGCGCAGCAGGCTGTCCGGGCACAGCGGATACGCATGGCGCAAGCTGGCCAGTTGTGCCGCGCTGGCGCCGCTGGCCAGCGCCAGCTCCGCCAGCGGCTCCGGTGGCAAGGCCTGGCGCAATCCTGCCAAATAGTGGTCGACGATGTGCATGGGCGAAATATATCAGCTGCCGGCACACGGCACGCGCACCTTAGCGGGCATTGGCCAGCCGCGCCCCGGGCGCGAAGCGCACGGCGATCAGCAGCAGCAGCACGACGCCGGCCGCCATCACCATCCACGCCTGGGCCAGGCTGGACGAGTGCTGGCGGATCAGGCCGGCGATGAACGGCATGCTGCTGGCGATGATGTAGCCGCCGCCCTGCACGAAACCGAGCAGCGCGCCCGCGCTGGCCGGATCACGCACGTGGTCCATGCTGACGATCAGCGACAAGGGAAACAAAGCGCCGATGCCGCAGCCCAGTAATATCACGGCGGGCAACGCCAGTTGCGCGGGCGCCACAATCAGGCAGGCCAAGCCGCCCAGCACGGCCAGCAGGACCGACAGCAACAGGATGCGGCGGTCGGGGAAACGGTGGATGACGCTGGAAATCACCAGTCCCGCCAGCACTTCCACCAGGGTCAGGCCGCCGAGCAGCAAGCCGCTGTCGGCCGCGCTCCAGCCCAGCTCCGTGTAAAACGGCGGCAGCCAGGCCAGCACCAGGGTGTAGGCGCCCGTGCCGATGCCAAAGAACACCATCAGCAGCCAGGCGCGGCCACTGCCCACGGGCAGGCTGGCGCCCGCGCCGCTGGATACCTCCACGCGCGCGGCCGATGCGCGGCGCCACAGCAGCGCGGCGGCCACGGCCGGCAGCGCCCACAGGGCCAGCAGCGCCTGCCAGCCCAGCGATTGCGCCAACGGTGAAGCGGACGCGGCGGCAATAGCGGCGCCGCCCATGATGCCCGTCGTATAAAAGCCCATCAGCTGGCCTGCCCGCTCGGGGAAATGGCGCTTGATGAAGGCGGGCAGCAAGGCTTGCACCAGCGCGATGCCCAGGCCGCCCAGGGCCGCCGTAGCGATCAGGCCGCCGCTGCCATGCAGGGGCCAGCGCAGCGCGCAGGCGGCGGCGATGATGGCGATGCCCAGCGAGATGCCGCGCGCCACGCCCAGCCGGCGCTGCAGCTGCGCGCCCGCCAGCGCGCACAGGCCCATGGCGAACACGGGCACGGTGGTCAGCAAGCCCGCATCGGCATTGCTGAGGCCCGTGCCGGCCTGAATGCTGTCGAGCAAGGGGCCGATGGCGGCCAGGATGGGCCGCAGGTTCAAGCCCAGCAGGATGATGGCGGCCACCAGCAGGGCCGAAGACGATGAAGCAGAAAGGGATGCGGCAGGTCGGGCGGAAGGCATGGGATAGTCCTTGCCTCGCTGGGAGGCACATGGTTTAATGCGTCATCAAATATGACTCGATGAAAAGTATCTTAACATAAAGATAGAAATCTATCTTGAGGTAAAGATAAATGGATAGCCCATGACAACTACCCCGCAAGAACACACGCGCGCGCAATTTGCCGCCGCACAATGGCAGCGCGAACTGCCGCAGATGGATACGCGCGCCATGCAGCTGGTAGGCCAGCTGGGCACGGTGGCACAGCTGATGGCGCGCGACTGGCTCAATCCGCTGTTCGCCGAACACAGCTTGCAGCCAGGCGAATTCGACGTGCTGGCGACCTTGCGCCGCTCGGGCGCGCCCTACAGCCTGACGCCGACGGCCCTGTACGAAGCGGCCATGCTGTCCTCGGGCGGCATGACCAACCGCATCGACCGGCTGGAAGCGGCCGGCTGGATCGAGCGCCAGAAGCACCCGACGGACCGGCGCGGCGTGCTGGTGGCCCTGACACAAAGGGGATTGGAATTGATAGAAAAGCTCGTGCTGCTGCACGTGGAGAACGAGCGCGCCATGCTGTCGGCGCTCAGCGCGGACGAACAGCGCCAGCTCGACCAGTTGCTGGCCAAGCTGCTGCACGGCATGGCGCAGGCGAAGAAAGCTTAGGCGAGCAGACTCGCCAGTTCGCGCAGCGCCGCATTGCCGCGCCGGGCCAGGCGCCGCAGTTCGGCAGGGTCGCGGCTGTCGTAGATGGCCTGGACATGGCGCGCGCTGGCCGCGCGCAAGTCGATATCGCTGTCGCGGTCCGGCAGCTGGGCATCGGCCACATGCCCCTCGACCAGGGTCAGGTAGTAATGGCGGGGCTTGCCGCGCAAATTGGTGGCGAACTGCAGCACCAGTCCGTTGTCGAACAGCAGGGCACCGCTGCGGCCACCGTGTTCCAGCAGCACGCGACACGCCGGCAAGGGCTGCCGCGCCGCGCGCAGAAAACCGGCCAGATGCACCTGATAACCGAGTTCCAGGCCATTCGCGCCCAGCTGGCCGCGCTGCAGATACACCTTGAACGACGCCGGCACGGGACGGCCGGCGCGGCGGAACAGGCGCGCATCTTCGTACAGGCACAGCTGGCCGCCGTCGCTGATGGCGTCGAAACCGCACGCCGCCAGCTCCTGCGCCTCGAAAGTGCGCAAGCCGACGGCTTGCGGGTCGCGCAACCAGCCGTGGTCGAGCCAGGATTGCAACAGAACGTGAATATCGGGGAGGGGCATGGCAAGCTGTTCGGCAGTGGCAAAGGCGCCTATTGTATGCCAGCCTATAATAGCCGGGCCACACCATCACTCAACGAACTGACCACGCCATGGCCCCACACGACGCGCTTTCCGAATTCGACCTGATCAAACAATATTTCGTGCGCCAGCGCCCCGGCCGCGCCACCCTGGGCATCGGCGACGATTGCGCGCTGATCACGCCCGGCGCCGGCAAGCAGATCGCCATCTCGTCGGACATGCTGGTCGAGGACCGGCACTTCTTTGCCGGCGCCGACGCCCGCATGCTCGGCCACAAGAGCCTGGCCGTGAATTTGTCCGACCTGGCCGCCATGGGCGCGCGTCCCGTGGCATTTACCCTGGCCCTGGCCCTGCCGCAAGCGGAGCGCGCCTGGCTGGCCGGCTTTGCCGACGGCCTGTTTGCGCTGGCCGACGCGTTTAATTGCGAACTCATCGGAGGCGACACCACCAAGGGCCCTTTGAATATCTGCATCACCGTGTTCGGCGAACTGGCGCCGGGCCAGGCCCTGCGCCGCAGCGCGGCCGTGGCGGGCGACGACATCTGGGTCAGCGGCACCTTGGGCGACGCGCGCCTGGCCTTGGCCGGCTACCGCAAGGAACAGGCATTGTCGCCAGCCGACCTGGCCATGGCAGGCACGCGCATGCACACGCCGACGCCGCGCGTGGCGCTCGGCTGCGCGCTGGCCGAAGCGGGCCTCGCGCATGCGGCCATCGACATCTCGGACGGCCTGGTGGGAGACCTCGGTCACATCTTGAAAGCGTCGCAGGTGGGCGCCACGCTCGACGTCGACGCCCTGCCTGCCGGCCCCGTGCTGGCGCAGCAGGAAACAGGCTTGCGCCGCCGCTACACGGCCGCCGGCGGCGACGATTATGAATTGTGCTTCACGGCGCCCGCTGCCTCGCGCGACGCCATCGCCGCCCTGGCGGCCAGCTGCGGCACACCAGTCACGCGCGTGGGCAGCATCGAGGCCAAAGCGGGCTTGCGGCTGGTGGATGCGGCCGGGCAGCCGCTCGATCTGCAGCTGTCTTCCTTCGACCACTTCACCGATTGAGCTAGCGCACCGCCACCCGCGCCAGCCCCGGCTGGTTCACCATCCAGTAGTGCTGGAAGGCCAGGCGGATGTTGTCGCGCAGCTGGGTGTCGTCCCACGGTTTTGTATAGAAACGGTAGATGGCGCCCCGGTTGATCGAGTCGAGCACGGCTTCGAGGCCCGTGTAGCCGGACAGGATGATGCGGATGGTTTCCGGGTACAGCTCCTTCACCTTGCTCAAAAACTCCGTGCCGCTCATGCTCGGCATGCGCTGGTCGCAGACGATCACGTGGACCCTGTGCAGGGCCAGCATTTCAAACCCTTCGGCCGGCGTGCTGGCCGTCAGGATCTGGTAGCCCTCGGGACGGAACAGGCGGTGCAATGACGACAGCACGTTGACGTCGTCATCGACGATGAGCAGCGTCTGCGCCGGCTGGGCGGCCGGGTCGTGGCCGGGCGGCAGGCCGGCGCCGGCGACGATCATCTGCCCCAGTTCCAGCGCCGGCAGGGCGCGGCTGAAATAGAAACCCTGGATCTCGTCGCAGCGGTTGCGCCGCAGGTATTCGAGCTGCGGGCGCGATTCCACGCCCTCGGCCACGACGCTCAGTTTCAGGCTGTGCGCCATGCTGACGATGGCCAGCGCGATGGCCGCGTCGTTCGGGTTGCTGGTGATGTTGCGCACGAAGGCGATGTCGATCTTCAGCTTGTCGATGGGGAAGCGCTGCAGATACGCGAGGCTCGAATAACCGGTGCCGAAATCGTCGATCGCCACCTTCACGCCGATTTTCTTCAGTTTGCCCAGCACGACGATGGTGCGCTCGGCGTTCGACATCAGCGCCGTTTCCGTCAATTCCAGTTCCAGCAATTCCGGCGCCACGTTGTGATGCGCCAGCGCGCGCGTCACTTCGCCTTCCAGGTCGCCTTCGGCAAACTGGCGGCTCGACACATTGACGGCCACGTGCACGGGCCCCACTTCGCTGTCGCGCCATTCGGCGATCTGGCGGCAGGCAGCCTGGATCACCCAGGCGCCCACGCGCACGATCAGGCCCGTGTCTTCCAGCACGGGCACGAATTCGGCGGGCGCCACCAGGCCGTAGCCGGGGCGGCGCCAGCGCAGCAGCGCTTCCACGCCGCTGATGCGGCCCGTGCGCAAATCCACCTTGGGCTGGTAGTACAGGATGAACTGGTCGTGTTCGAGCGCATGGCGCAGCGCCAGTTCCAGGTCCAGGCGCGCCAGCACCTGCACGTTCATGCCGGCCGTGAAAAAGCGGTAGCCGTCGCGGCCCGCCTGCTTGGCGCCGCCCATGGCCGTATTCGCATATTTGATCAGGGTTTCCGGGTCGGTGGCGTCGTCCGGATACATGGCGATGCCGATGCTGGCCGTCAGGGTGGCCGCATGGCCGCGCAAGTCGAATGGCGCCCTCAATGCTTCGCGCACCTGGTTGGCCACGGCCACGGCTTCCTGCTGGTTGCGGCTCATGGTCAATATCAGCGCGAATTCGTCGTTGCCCAATCGCCCCACCGTGTCGCGCAGGCGCACGCATTCGACGAGGCGGTTGCTGAACTGGCGCAGCAGTTCGTCGCCCAGCGCCGCGCCCAGGGTGTCGTTGATGCTTTTAAAACGGTCGAGCGCGATGAACAGCACCACGATGCGCCAGCTTTTCTCTTGCGCCAGTTCGACGGCCTGGGCCAGGGTCTGGTAGAACAGGCTGCGGTTTGGCAGTCCCGTCAAGCCATCGTAATGGGCCAGGTGCTTGAGGCGCTCCTGCGCCTGGCGCCGCTCGCTGATGTCGCGCGCCACGGCGATCAGCAGCAGGCCGCCCGCGCCAGGGGTGCCAGAATAGCCGCCCGTCACGGGCGCTTGCGCATACCAGTGCCAGCCCAGTTCCACGGGGATCAGGCTCAGGTCGCGCCGCACCAGTTCGCACTCCGTCACTTCCGTGGCCAGATGGGCCGCGCCGCCCGGCAGCGCGGCCAGCGGCGGGGCCGGCGGCGATGGCAGCAAGGTGCCCGGCGCCAGCGCCAGCAGTTCGGTGCGCGCATAGCCAAGCAAACGGCAAGCGCCGTCGTTGACGTCGACCAGGGTCATGCCCAGCACGTCGACGAGGAAGATGGCGTCCGTGGTGGCGTCCATGGCGCCGCGAAAGCGCTGCAGTTCGGCCGTGCGCTGGCCCACCGTGCGTTCGAGCAGGGTGTTGTAGTGGCGCGCGGCGCGGTGCAGCAGCCGCACTTCGAGCATGTTGCGGATGCGCGTGAGCACCTCGAGCGCGTCGAAGGGCTTGCTGATGAAGTCGCGCGCGCCCGCTTCCAGCGCCGCCAGCTTGGCGTCCGGGTCGGCGGCGATCACCAGCACGGGCAGGTAGCCTTCCAGCTCCAGCGGACGCAGGGCATCCATCACCTCGTAGCCGCTCATGCCGGGCATCACCAGGTCGAGGATGATCAGGTCGAACTGGTGGCGCTGGTGCAGGCCGGCCACCGCGCGCGCGTCGAGGGTGCTGGTGATGGCCGTGTAGCCGCCGCTTTGCAGCAAATGCTCGAGCAGGCGCAGATTGACTTCCTGGTCGTCGACGAGGAGAATTTTCGCCGCGTAGATATCGGCCTGGCTGATCATGGCGCGCCTGTTCCCTTCTGCCGGCGCTGCTGCGCCACATAGGCCAGGGTGCTGTTGATCGCCTCGGTAAATTCATCGAGGTTGATCGGCTTGGTCAGATAGCGGTAGAAGCCCAGCGCCATGCTGCGCTCGACGTCGCCCGGCATGGCGTTGGCCGTCAGGGCGATGACGGGGATGTGCGCCGTGCGGGGATCGGCGCGCAGCAGTTTCAGCGCATCCGTGCCGTTCACGTTCGGCAGGTTGATGTCCATCAGGATCAGCTGCGGCAGGTGCGTGCGCGCCATTTCCACGCCCAGGCGGCCATCGGTGGCCGTCAGCAGATGCAATTGCGGGCAGTAGCGCACGATTTCCTCGACCAGGGTCAGGTTGGCGGGATTGTCTTCCACGTACAGCAAGGTCACGGGGGCGCTGTGATCGAGCAGCGCCCCGGCCAGGTCCGGCCGCGGCAAGGCGGGAGCCGCAGGCATGGGCAAGGCATCGACCACGCGCAGCTCGATCCAGAAGGTGCTGCCCTCGCCGGGCGCGCTGGTCACGCCGATGCTGCCATCCATCAGCTCCACCAGGCGCTTGGTGACCACCAGGCCGATGCCGCTGCCTTCTTCCGTGCCGCCCTCCTGCCCCAGCCGGTTGAACGGCTGGAACAGCAGCGCCACCTGTTCGCCGTCAAGGCCCACGCCCGTATCGCGCACGCTGATGCGCACCCGCCCGCCCGCCTGCGGCGCACAATCGATGGCTACCTGCCCCTGCTCGCGGTTGTACTTGAGCGCATTCGACAACAGGTTCAACAGGATTTGCTTGAGGCGCGTGCGGTCGGCCAGGACGTTCAGCGGGCAGGCGTCGGGGAAGGTCATGCCGATGCCGCGCTGGCTGGCCAGCGGCGCGATCATGTCGCGGCATTCCTGCAAGATAGCGTCCAGGCCCACCGGTTCCAGCGACAGGCTGACCGTGCCCGATTCCACCTTGGCCAGGTCGAGGATTTCATTGATCAGTGTCAGCAGGTGGCGCCCCGATTTCAGGATATGGCCGGCGAACTCCTTCTTTTGCTCCAGGGTCGACGGCAGGCGGTCGGAACTGAGGATTTGCGCGAAGCCCAGGATGGCGTTGAGCGGCGTGCGCAATTCATGGCTCATCGACGACAAAAACGCCGACTTGGCGTAGTTGGCGCTGCGCGCCTCTTCCATCGCCATGGCCAATTCGCCATTCGTCATTTCCAGCTGCATCGTGCGCTCGTGCACGCGCACTTCCAGTTCCTGGTTCAGGCGCATGACTTCCTGCTGCGCCTCGGTGCGCTGCTCGCCTTCGCGCGCCAGCTCGCCGTTCGAGCGCTCCAGCGCCTGCGTGCGCAGCTCGATCTCGGCCAGCATCTTGTTGAAGGAATCGACCAGCTGCGCCACTTCGTCGACGCTGAGCTTGCGCGCGCGGCGCGAATAATCGCCCGTCTCGATCACTTCGCGCGCCACGTCGGCGATGTCGAGGATCGGTTGCGTGATGACGAAATCGAGGCGGCGCAGCAGCAGCAAGGCCACCAGCAGCGCCAGCACCGTCACGCCCAGCGCGATGGCCAGGTAATCGGCCGTGCGGCCGGCCAGCTCGTAATCGGCGCGCAGATACACGGTGCCCAGCAGTTCGCCATTGTCGACGATGGGCTTGAACAATTCGACGGATTTTCCCGCGATGCTGACGCCTTCCTGGCCCGCCTTCGCCGGCAGTTCGCCCACGTGCTGATGCGCGCGGTAGCTGGCAAACAGGCTGCCGTCGGCCTTGTACAGGGCGCCGGCCGTCACGCGCGGGCGGATGCGCATCAAATTGAGGTTTTCCAGCGCCAGGCGTTCATCGTCGAAGGCCAGCGCGGCCGAGCTCATGTGCCCGAGCAGCTCGGCCTGGGTACTGATGTCGGCCACCAGGTTGCGGTGGTAGGCACGCAAGTCGTAGACGACGATGGTGCCCAGCGAAATGACGAGCGCCACCAGGGTGGTCAGCAAGACCACCGACATCAGCTTGTGGCGGATGGAACGCAGTCTGATCATCTAGGCGCCCCCAGTCTGCACGCGGTAGGCGGCCAGCAGCATGCGCGCGCTGATGCGGATATGCGCCTGCGCCACGGGTTTCAAGGCCACGTCGAAGCGGACCTTGTCTTCGGCCATCACAAAATTGATCATGCTGCCCATCGCGTAGACCTCATCCGAATCGGACACCGTCAGCAACGCCAGGCCACGGCTGGCGGCCAGCATTTCCTGCAGCGCCGTTTTCTCCAGTGCGCCCAGGTACAGCACGTGCAGCCCGGCCAGCGCTTCGCCGCGGCGTACTTTCTTCACCTGCACGGCACGGCCGTTGACGCTATGCCCGGCCACGCTCTGTTCGAGCTGCTCGGCCAGCGCATCGGCGCCCGCCACGCCGATCACCAGCGGCGAGTCGGGCCGGGCAAAGCTGCCGTCGGGCCATTCGACATAGCCGGCGAACTTGTACAGATACCCGGCCTTGACCTGGCGTTCCAGCTCCCCCGGCACCTGCGATCGCGCATCGGCGCACAGCACGCCCAAAAGCAGCAATAGCCAGCCCCAGCGCAGGGAACGGCAAGCGGCGCCGCGCGCGGGGCGGCGCAAGGGGCCAGGATGACGCCACCAGGTCCAGTTCAGAATTACCATGACAACCGAGTAAAGATAATGCATACGAAGGCGCGGCACCATGCCGCTTGCCTGTTCGAGCGATGCGCACCTGGGTGACGCAGCGACAGAGCGCCTGCCGGCCCGAAGTGGTAGCAAATGTATAAAAGAGTGTACGCATTTTCGCTGATACCGGGGAAAGTTTCTTTTGCCGTCGGCCATGCTACAGTCTTGCCACCATTTTCACCGCATGCAGGAGTCATCCATGAGCAAGGAACTCGTCCCCCTCTCCACCGCAGTCGGCCTGGCCTTGCAGGCGAAAGGCCTGCTGCTGGCCACGGCCGAATCGTGCACGGGCGGCGGCGTGGCGCAGGCCGTCACCGATATCCCGGGCTCGAGCGCCTGGTTCGAACGGGGTTTCGTTACGTACTCCAACGGGGCCAAGAGCGGCATGCTGGGCGTGCCTGCCGAACTGATCGCCGCACACGGCGCCGTCAGCGAGGAAGTGGCCGCCGCCATGGCGCAAGGCAGCCTGGTCCACAGCGAAGCCCAGGTGGCCGTCTCGACCACGGGCATCGCCGGCCCCACGGGCGGCGTGCCGGGCAAGCCCGTCGGCACCGTCTGCTTCGGCTGGGCCATGGACGGGCGCGTGCAGACGCAGCGGCTCGTGTTTGCCGGCGACCGCCAGGCCGTGCGCGAGCAAGCCGTGGCGCACGCGCTGCGCGAACTGCTGCGCTTTATTCAGTAGCGTCGGCGATGCAGGCGCGGTCGCGGCCCGCCTGTTTGGCCGCATACAGCGCGCTGTCGGCGCGCATCAGCAATTCGTGGCGGCCGGCGCCGTGGCGCGGATATTCGGCGATGCCGGCCGAAAAGGTACAGCCCGTCAAGCTGTGCGGCGCCTGCTGGATCAGCAGCTGGCGGTAGCGCGCGGCGATATCGTCGATCTTGTGCGCCGCGATGAGACTGTCGGCTTCGCGCAACAGCAGGCAGAATTCCTCGCCGCCATAGCGGCAGACCATATCGGTGCCGCGCAGCTGGCCTTCCACCAGGCGCGCGAACTGGATCAGCACTTCGTCGCCAAAGTTGTGCCCGTAGGTATCGTTGACGCGCTTGAAAAAATCCAGGTCGATGATGGCGATGGCCACGGGCGCATCCGCATCGGCCTCGTGCAGGATGGCATTGAGGCAGGTTTCAAAATGGCGGCGGTTGTACAGGCCCGTCAGGTGGTCGCGCATGGCCTGCTCCTTCAGGCTATCCTGCAGGGAATTGACGTGCAGGATCTGGTGCGCCAGTTCGCGGTTCAGGTGTTCGAGCTTGACGTTTTCCGATTCGCGCGCGGCCTGCAGCTCCAGCGCCTTGTCGCGCTCGGCTTTCAGGCTGTGCATTTCCTTTTCCAGATTGCGCATCAGGCTGCGCGACGCGCGCGCCGACTTGCTGCTGGCCTCGTACGCGGCCTGATATTGCTGCAGGAAACCATACGCGGCCTGCCATTCGCCCAGCTGGGCGTTGATGTCGGACAAGCCGCGCAGGATCTGCTGCTGGTGAAACGGATTGCGCGTCCAGCTCAGCAGGCTGTGCGCCTGCGTCAGCGACGCCAGCGCCTGCGCCGTCTGGCCCGCGTGCAAGTCGAGCTTGCCGCGCACCAGCCACGCATGCATCTGCTCTTCCAGGTCCTGACCCCGGCGCGCGTACTCTTCGGCCCGCAACAGCAATTGCAGGGCACTGTCGGGCTGGCGCAGCAGGATCGCGGCGTGGGCGGCGATGCAGAAAAGAAAGGCGCGCACGGCCAGGTCTTCTTCCGGCCACTCGTAAAACGGTTCCACCAGCGCCAGCGCCTCGGCCGGCTTGCCCGTGGCCAATAAACACATGGCCAGGTTGGCCGACACGATGGTTTGCTGGTATTTGAGCTTTTGCGTGCCGATGATTTCGAGCGCCTCGAACAGCAGGGGAATCGCGTCTTCATCGTTGCCCAGGTCATGCTGCGACGACGCCAGGTTCGACAGGCTGTTGACCCGGTGCGCGGGACTGCCGAAACGCTCGGCGATGTCGAGCGCCAGCAGGAAGTTGCGCGGGCCGTCCTGCGTATCGCCACGGTTCAGGGCATCGACGCCCAGGCGCGCGTACAGCATGAATTTGTGCAGCGAGTCGGGTATCTGCGCGGCCTGGCTGCGCGCCTGCAGGAAATGCTGCTCGGCATCGGCAAAATCGCCGCGCCGGCTCGCATACGCGCCCTGCAGGGCGGCCACTTCCATGCCCCCCTCCAGGTCGCCGCTGTGCTGGAAATACGCGCCCAGGCGCTCGCATGACGGTTCGGCCTCGCCCGCGTAATACGCGAGCCAGCAATGATTGAGTTCCGCATACGCGCCGCCGCGCGCATACTGTTGCCGTTGCGCGGCCGCCAGCGCCATCTGCGCCAGCCGGCGCGCCTGGCGGCGGTTGCCGACCAGGCAAGACAGGGCTTGCTGATTCAGACGGTCAATGTCGGCTTTATCGAGACTGGAGATCGGCACTGCGTCCTCGTTCACACTCTGGGGTGGATTTTTCACACAAAACTTGCTCTACATCAATGGTATCCTGATTAACATCATAACCAGATTCGCTGTTCCGCATGGCATATTTGCAAAGGATTGTGGTAAAAATGCCAGTCGCCGCTGTCACGGATCTTTGATTGTCACTGACGCAACAACTTGGAGTAGTCGCAATGCAAAACACGGTACATTTCATCCTGCAGGGCAAGGGCGGCATCGGCAAGACCCTCGTCTCGACCCTGCTGGCCCAGTGGATAGGCGGCAAGGACGACGCGCCTTTGCGCTGCTATGACACCGATCAGGAAAACGCCACGTTCTCGCGCTACAAGGCGATGAACGTCAAGCACGTGCCCGTGATGACGGATGCGCGCAACATCGATCCGAAACGCTTCGACGCGCTGATGATCGACATTCTCGACACGGACGGCAACTGCGTGATCGACAATGGCGCGAACACGTTTTCGCCGCTGATGGGCTACTTGCTGGAAAACGACTGTTTTTCGCTGCTGGAAGAATCGGGCCGCAAGGTCTACATCCACACCATCGTCGGCGGCGGCGATACCTTGCACGACACGGCCACGGGTTTTGTCGCGACCGCCCAATCGACGAAGGTACCGCTGGTGCTGTGGCAAAACGAACACTTCGGCCTGCTGCAATCGGCGTCCGGCAAGCAGTTCGTCGAATCGCAGTCGTACAGCGACAACCGCGCGCGCGTGAAAGGCAGCATCACCCTGAGCCAGCGCAATCCCGACACCTTTGGCGCGGACGTCAAGAAAATGAACACGGCGCGCCTGACGATGCAGGAAGTGCTGCAGAACGACAAGTTCAACATCATGGAAAAGCAGCGCATCAAGGTCGTCTACCGCGACATCTTCGAACAGCTCGACAAGGTGCAGTGGTAGATGGACCGGCACAAACTGCGCAGCCACGTGTTCGACAAGACGGGCATCAAGGTCGACGTCGATGACCCGATATTCGCCCTCGTGGCGCTGAACGAAGCCGTGCTGGCCGAAACCGTCGAGCGCCAGCTGACCCTGCTCGACGCCGCCACGCAGGCGCTGGCGGCCCAGGCGCGCGCGGCTGGCGGCTTGCCTGCGGCCGTGCCCCAGCCTGTGCCGCAAGCGCCCCTGTCCGCCCCTTGGTTTTCTCCGCGCGAATGGCGCTTGCTGGGCGCGGCTGCCATCGTCTCCATCGCCAGCGCGCTGTTGGTACTGGGCGGCGCGGCCCTCCTGTATAAACTGTAGCACCGGCCGTAGTAACGACCGTAGCACCGTCGCGCTGCGCCAGCCACGAGCGAGCCGCAGCGTCTTCTCCACCCATCCCTGGAAGCATGCATGAAACCGATCAAACTGCTGGCCCTCCCCGCCCTGCTGCTGTCGCTGTACGGCGCCCCGCTCACCCTCGCCCATGCCGCCGATGCCGCCGTCACGACAGGTGCGACGTCCGTGCCCCATATCGCCTACGAAAAATACACTTTGCCGAACGGCCTGGACGTCATTCTCGTGGAAGACCATAAATTGCCCGTCACGGCCGTCAACATTTGGTACCACGTGGGACCGGCGAATGAAGCGCCGGGCCTGACGGGCTTTGCGCATTTGTTCGAGCACATGATGTTTGCCGCCACCAAGCACGTGCCGCGCGGCATGGCCGACCAGTTGCTCGAAGGCGCGGGCGCCACCGATTCCAACGGCAGCACGGATTTCGACCGCACCAATTATTTCGACACGGTGCCGTCGAACCAGCTGGAACTGGCCCTGTGGACGCATTCCGACCGCATGGGCTATCTGCTCGACGTGCTCGATCAGACGGCGCTGACGAACCAGCAGGACGTCGTGCGCAACGAGCGCCGCCAAAGCGTGGAGAATGCGCCGTACGGCATCGTGCAGGAAGCGCTGTACCACCAGCTGTTTCCCAAGACCCACCCGTATTACGCCAGCGTCATCGGTTCGCACGCGGACATCCAGAACGCGAAGCTGGCCGACATCAAGGATTTCTTCAGCAAATACTATGGGCCCAACAATGCCAGCCTCGTGATCGCGGGCGACATCGACAAGGCGAAGACCAAGGAACTGGTCAATAAATACTTCGGCAGCTTCAAGAGCGGCCCGGCCGTGCCGAAACCGAATGTCGTGACGCCGCCCATCACGCAGGAACGCCGCATCGTGGTACAGGACCGGGTCGAGTTGCCGCGCGTCTTCATGGCCTGGCTGACGCCGTCCGCCTACACCAGGGACGACGCGGAACTGTCGATGGCCGCGCACATCCTGGCCGGCGGCAAGTCCAGCCGTTTATATAAATCCCTCGTGTACGACAAGCAGATCGCCCAGGACGTGGGCGCCAGCCAGGGTTCGAACGCCCTCACGTCGATTTTCACCATCGACGCGACGGCGCGCCCGGGCCGCAAGCCCGAGGAAATCGAGCAAGCCTTGCAGGCGGAGCTGGAACAATTGCGCGCCAAGGGCCCGACCGAGAAGGAACTGGAGCGCGCGCGCAACAGCATCGAGACGAGCATGCTGAGCCAGGTGGAAAAAATGGGCGGCCACGGCGTGGCCAACTTGCTCAACGAATACAACCAATACGTGGGCGACCCCGGCTACCTGGCCAAGGATATCGAACGCTACCGCCAGGTGACGGCGGCCGGCGTGCAGCGCGCCGTCGACCAGTACCTGAAGAACCAGTCGCGCGTGGTCGTCTATGGCGTGCCCGGCACGCCGGACCTGGGCGCGGAAGTGCCGACGCCGGCGCCGGGCAAGATCAAGCCTGCGCCGGGCACGGCCATCAATGCGGACGAGCCATGGCGCAATGCCGTGCCGAAGGCCGGTCCCGCACCGAAGATTGTTTTACCGCAAGGAAAATCGTTCACCCTGGCGAACGGCCTGACCGTGATCCACCACTACAACGGCGCCGTGCCGCTCGTGTCCAGCCAGCTTGTGGTGAAAAGCGGCTCGGGCGCCAATCCGCTGGCGCAGCCGGGCTTGTCGAGCTTTACGGCGCAATTGCTGCAGGAAGGCACGGCCACGCGCAGCGCGCCGCAGATCGCCGACGACGTGGCGCAGCTGGGCGCCCTGCTCAATACCGGCTCCGGCGTGGACGCGTCGTTCGCCCAGCTGACGTCGCTCAAAGCCACGTTCCCGCAAGCGCTCGACGTGCTGGCCGACGTGGTGCTGCACCCGCAATTCCCCCAGGAAGAAGTCGAGCGCCAGCGTGCCAGCCGCATCGGCGAACTGGCGCAGCAGCGCGAAAACGCGGGCGCGGTGGCGGCCAGAGTGGAAGCGGCGGCCCTGTATGGCCCGCAGCATCCATATGGCTACATCCAGCTGGGCACGGAAGCGGCGCTGAAAGCGGCCAGCCGCGCCGACTTGCAAGGTTTCTGGCAGCAGCATTACCTGCCGAACAATGCGGCGCTGATCGTTTCGGGTGATATCGGCGAGGCGGAATTGAAGGCGCTGGCCGAAGCGAAGTTCGGCAGCTGGAAGGCAGGCACGGTGGCGCCGTCCGTGGCCGCGGCGCCGCAGACGACGAAGGCAAAATTGATTTTGGTCGACAAGCCAGGCGCGCCGCAAACGGCCGTGCGCCTGTCGACCATCGCCGTGCCGCGCGCCACGCCCGATTACGCGCCGCTGCAAGTGATGAACGCGGCGCTGGGCGGCTTGTTTACCAGCCGCCTGAACACCAACTTGCGCGAAGAAAAGGGCTACACGTATGGCGTGCGTTCGCAATTCCAGTACCGCAATCAGCCTGGACCGTTCTCGATTGCCGCCAGCGTGCGCACCGATGTGACGGGCCCGGCCGTGTCGGAAACCGTCAGGGAAATTCGCGCCATGATCGCCAAACCCTTGGCTCGCCAAGAACTGGCGAATGCGCGCAACTCGCAAGTGCTGTCCTTGCCCGGCCAGTTCGAGACGAATGCCAGCATCAGCGCCAGCATGGCCAACACGTATATCTACGGCCTGGGCATCGACTACTACACGACCTTGCCGCAACGCTTTGCCAGCGTGACGGACAAGCAGGTGCAGCAGGTGGCGAAGAAATACCTGCAGCCGGAAAAGCTGATCGTCATCGGCGTGGGCGACAAGGCGAAGATCGCTCCGCAATTGTCGAAGCTGAAGCTGGCGCCCGTCGAATTGCGCGACGCGGAAGGTAACGTCAAGTAATCAGGATTAGCGGCGCTTGAACAGCGCCGCTTGATCCACCAGCGCCGCGATCGCCACGCCCGCCGTGTAGGCGATCAGGTCGACCCAGCCGAAGGCGGAGCCCAGCACGAGGTGTCCCAGCGGATGCGCGCGCAACGCGACGATCCACGGCGCCTGGTATAGCTGGCCGAATTCCACGGCAAAGCAGATCAGCAAGGCCGTCAGCGCCAGCTGCCACGTGCGCATGCGCGTAGCGACAATGCCCAACGCAAAGACGATCATCATGGCCCACAGGGCGTCGCCCGGATACTTGCCGAGCGCGGCGGGGACGAGTTGGGGAAAGGCGCGCGAGGCCAGGCCCAGCGCGATGACAGCCACGGTTGCGCCCACCTGCAGCAGGCGGCGGCGTTCAGGTTTTACCAGGAACATATTTCCATTCAAAGGCACAATACGGGCCGAACCATTGCGGCCCGTCCGATATTGTACTGCGCGGCCGTGTCCGGATGCAGCCTATCGCATCACTCCAGCTCGACGTGCTGCGCCAGGAAGTCGAGAAAGACGCGCACGCGCAGCGGCACATGCCCGCCTTGGCCCACGAACACAGCATGCACTTCTTCGCTGTCGCCGGGATTGCACTCTTCCAGCACGGCCTGCAGCTGGCCAGCCGCGATATCGGATCGCACCTGGAAGGCGGCCAGGCGCGCCAGTCCCAGCCCCGCCAGCGACAGTTGCCGCAAGGCTTCGCCATCGCTGGCCTGTGCATTGCCCGTGACCGGCACGACGATGTCGCCCTCGGGCAGGCGCAGCGGCCAGCCCGAGCGGGCGCGCGCGTAATTGGCGTCGAGCAAGTTGTGCGCGGCCAGCTCGGCAGGCGTCAACGGCGTGCCGCGCCGCGCCAGGTAGGCTGGCGATGCCACGATGACCATGCGCGTCTGGCCCAGCTTGCGCGCCAGCAGGCTGGAGCTTTTCAATGGCCCCGCCCGCACGGCCACGTCCGTGCGCTGCTCGAGGATATCGACGACGGCGTCCGTGAGCACGATGTCGAGCGTCACCTCGGGATAGCGTTCGAGAAACAACGGCGCCAGCGGCAACAAGAAATGCTGGCCGAAGGGCACGTTCGCATTGACCTTGATTCTGCCGCGCGGCACGTCCTGCACGCCAGCGCAGCGCTCGGCCTCGTCCAGCGCCGCCAGCACTTGCTGTCCCCGTTCGTACAGGCCGCAACCCTCGGCCGTCAGCTGCAGCTGGCGCGTGGAGCGGTTCAGCAGGCGCGCGCCCAGGCGCTCTTCGAGCCGCGAGACGAGCTTGCTGACGGCCGACGGCGTCATGCCGCAGGCGCGCGCGGCAGCGGAAAAGCCGCCGAGCTCGACCACGCGCACGAACACTTCCAGCTCGCCGGAGCGGTTCACTTCCAATCTGGCCATTGTGAATTCAACTCATAAATGTTCTTCGATGAGATAGTCTAGTACATAAATGGCTTTGCTTTCATCATGCAGGCATTCCCCTTGATGAAGCGAGCCGCCATGCAACGATTGTCCCTCTTCCCCGCCATCCTGCTGAGCCTGGCGCTGAGCACTAGCCCCGTCCAGGCAGCCAATGGCGATACCTCCTGGCTGGCCAGCTGGACGGCCAGCCCCCAAGCCGTGTGGAGCAGCGATTTCCTGTTCCCCAGCAATGTGCCCGCCGTGCTGCACGGGCACACCGTGCGCCAGGTGGCACGCCTCAGCGTGGGCGGCCCGCGCGTGCGCATCGTGCTGTCGAATGCGTATGGCAAGGTGCCGCTACGCATCGGCGCGGCCACCGTGGCGCTGGCCTCTTCCGGTTCGGCCATCGAAGCGGGCAGCCTGCGCACGCTCACATTTTCCGGCCAGCCGGCAGCCAGCGTGGCGCCGGGCGCGCCGCTCGTCAGCGACCCCGTTGACCTGTCCGTGCCGGACCTGGCTCGCCTGACGGTGAGCATCCACCTGCCGCAAGCCAGTCCCGTCTCCACGTTTCACTGGGATGGGCGCGAGACGGCGTGGATCGCCCCGCAGGACCAGACGCGGGCCGCGCGCATCGATGACGCGCCTGGCATGCAGACCACCACGGCGCGCCTTTTACTCAGTGCGATTCAGGTGGAGGCGGCGCCAGGGGCGCAAGCCGTGGCCATCCTCGGCGATTCAATTACCGATGGCGCCACTGCCAGCCTGGGGATGGATGCGCGCTGGCCCGATTTCCTGGCCAAGCGTCTGGCGCCGCACGGCGTGGCCGTGATCAATGCGGGCATTTCCGGTGCGCGGCTGTTGTCCGATGGCATGGGAGACAATGCCCTGGCCCGTTTCGAGCGCGACGTGCTGGCGCAACCAGGCGTGCGCACGGTGATCGTCTTGTTGGGAATCAATGACATCAGCTGGCCCGGCACGGCGTTTGCGCCACGGTCAAAACGGCCGACGTTGGAGGAGTTAACAAACGGCTACACCCAACTGATCGCCCAGGCGCACAGCCGCGGTGTGCGCGTGATCGCGGCCACCCTGACGCCGTTCGCCGGCGCCCTGCCCGGCACGCCCTTGAGCAACTATTATCAGCCGGAAAAAGATGCGCTGCGCCAGCAATTGAATGCGTGGATACGCGCCAGCGGCAGCTTTGATGCGGTGCTCGACTTCGACGCATTGGCGCGCGACCCTGCGCACCCGCTGCGCCTGCTGCCCGTCTACGACTCGGGCGACCACCTGCACCCGGGCGACGCAGGCAACCGGGCGCTGGCGGAAGGGACAGATCTGTCCCTACTATTTACAAATCAGTCGCCCAAGCCCGCGTACAAAGCCGTGCTCAGGTAGCGCTCGCCGAACGACGGGATGATGGTGACGATGTGCTTGCCCGCGTTTTCCGGACGGCGCGCCACTTGCAGGGCAGCCCACAGGGCGGCACCCGACGAGATGCCGACCAGCAAGCCTTCATCGCTGGCGGCCAGGCGCGCCGTGGCGAAGGCGTCGTCGTTCTTGACGCAAATAATTTCATCATAGATGGCCGTGTTCAAAATCTGCGGCACGAAACCGGCGCCGATGCCCTGGATCGGGTGCGGTCCCTTGGTGCCCTTCGACAGCATCGGCGACGCTTCCGGTTCCACGGCGATCACTTGCAGGCCGGGCTTGCGTTCCTTCAGCACTTCGCCGATGCCGGTAATCGTGCCGCCCGTGCCCACGCCGGCAACGACGATGTCCACTTGCCCATCCGTGTCGCGCCAGATTTCCTCGGCCGTCGTGGCGCGGTGGATGGCGGGATTGGCGGGATTGTTGAATTGCTGCAGCATCAGGTAGCGCGGATCGGCCGCCACCAGTTCCTCGGCCTTGCGGATGGCGCCCAGCATGCCTTCGCTGCCGGGCGTAAGCACCAGCTCGGCGCCATAGGCGCGCAGCAGGATGCGGCGCTCGCGGCTCATGGTGTCGGGCATGACGAGGGTGCAGCGGTAGCCGCGCGCGGCGCATACCATGGCCAGCGCGATGCCCGTGTTGCCGCTGGTGGGCTCGACGATGACGGTATCGGAATGGATCTTGCCTGCGGCTTCCGCGGCGACGATCATGGCCAGGCCGATGCGGTCCTTGACGCTGTGCGCGGGATTGTAGAATTCGAGTTTGGCCAGGATGGTGGCCACACTGCCGGCGGCGATGCGGTTGATGCGCACCAGGGGGGTGTTGCCGATCAGTTCAGTGACGTCGTTGGCGATGTTCATGGGGGTGGTCTCCACAGCAATTTCAGGAGAACCCAGTCTACCGCGTTTCAGAGCGTAAATGGCGGCGGCGCGGGCATGCGCCGCCGCCAAACTGAACAATTACTTCACGTCCAGCAATTCCACGTCGAAGATCAGTGCCGAGTTCGGCGGAATGTCGCCATTGCCGGCGCCGCGCGGGCCGTAGGCCAGTTCGCCTGGAATGATCAGGGTGCGCTTGCCGCCCACTTTCATGCCGGCCACGCCCTGGTCCCAACCCTTGATGACCATGCCCTTGCCGAGCGGGAAGTCAAACGGGCCACGACCGACGGAGCTGTCGAACTTCTTGCCGCGCGAATCTTTCGCCAGCGGACGGTACAGCCAGCCCGTGTAGTGCACGGTGACGTTACTGCCGACGGACGCTTCCTTGCCCGTGCCGACCTTGTTGTCGATCAGGATCAATTTATCGGCGACAGGGCCGGGGCTCAGCGAGACGGCCGAGGCGGGAACAGGCGCTGGCGCCTGTGCCTGCGCCAGCGACGCGGCGACGGAGCAGATCAGGGCAAACAAAACGGAGCTACGCGTCATGATGTATTCTTTCAGTGAGTTTCGGTAAGATCCCTGCCAGTGCAAGTGGGCAGGGAACGTCAATAATAGCAAACCGCCGCAACGATAGGAAAAACTTGTCGCCCGATACACACTGCCCCCGCCTGTTTTACGCACTGTGGCCCGATGCGGCCACGCGCGCGGCCCTGGCCGCCTGGCAGGCGCGCCTGGAAGGCAAACCCGTGCGTCCGGACAAGCTGCACCTGACCCTGGCCTTCCTGGGCCAGCGCCCCGCCGGCGACCTGCCGGCCCTGCTGGATATTCTGGCGCACACACCGGCGCATCCCATGCCCCTGCTGTTCGATCACGCCAGCCATTTTACGAAGCTGTCGCTGGCCTGGGCCGCCCTGGCGCAGCCGTCGCCCGCCCTGCTGGACTTGCGCGCGGCCTGCATGCGTAACTTGGCGGAACAGGGACTGGCGCCCCGCTTCGAGCACGACCGTTTTACGCCGCACGTGACCCTGGCGCGCCAAGCGCCGCCGCCGGCCATCGGGGACTTCGCGCCCATCGCCTGGCTGGCGGACGAGCTGGTGCTGGTGGAATCGCTCAAGAGCAGCGGCGACTACCGCATCCTGGCCAGCAGGAAATTAAGCTAGGCGGCGTCAGGCAAGGCGGTTAATTTGTCCTGGCGCAAGCTTTTCAGCGCATGCGCGGCCGCCACCATGCCGAAGCTGGCCGTCACCACCACGCTGGAACCAAAACCGGCACAGTTCAAGCCCGTCACGCCGGCGGGCGCGCCGCCATCGATGGCGCACGCTTCGGCGCTCTCGGGCGTGCTCAACGGTTCCATGGAAAACACGGCGTCGACATTGAATTTGTTTTTCACGCCACGGGGGAAACCATATTCGGTGCGCAACAGTTTACGTACTCGCTTGAGCAGCGGCTCCTGTTCCGTTTTCGACAGGTCGCGCACGGCGATCAGGGTCGGGTCCGTCTGCCCGCCCGCGCTGCCGATGGTCAGCATGGGAATGTTGCGCGCGCGGCAATATGCGATCACGGCCGCTTTCGCCTTGGCATTGTCGATGGCATCAACGAGGTAGTCGAAATCGCGCCCGCCCAGCAGTTGGTCCAGATTATCGGGGGTAATAAAATCCTCGATCTGCGTGACCTGGCAAAACGGGTTGATCAGTTCGATGCGTTCAGCCAGGGCCGTAATCTTGGCCTGGCCGATGGTGTCGCTCATGGCCTGGATCTGGCGGTTGATGTTCGATTCGGCAACATTATCGAGATCGATCAGGGTCAGGCGGCCGATGGCGCTGCGCGCCAGCGCTTCGACGATCCAGGAACCGACGCCGCCCACGCCGATCACACACACATGGGCGGCGCGGAAACGGGCCAGCGCGGGCGCGCCGTACAGGCGGGCGATGCCGCCGAAACGCCGCTCAAAATCGATCTCGGTCAAGTCCATGGAAATTAGTTCATTGGTGGAGGTATGCATGGCGCCATTTTAACGGACACTGCGCTGACGGATATTCTAAAATAGCCGAATTGACACAGCGACAAGCCGCACTGTCGCCACGCCCCCACACCGCCCACCACGAGAACTCGCCATGACCTCTCCCCTGTTCGACTCCGTTCCCGGCTTTGACCAGCCCATCGCCGTGCTCAAGCATTGTCACGACAAGATCCGCAAGCAGCTGACGACCCTGCAAAACCTGCTGGGCCATTTGGCGCAGCACGGCAACACGGCGGACGCGCAGCAGGCGGCCAAGGCGGTGTTGCAGTATTTCAATAAAGCCGCCCATCTGCACCATGACGATGAAGAGCAGGACTTGATGCCGATGCTGCAAGCGACCGCCACGGGCGACGATGCCGCCCTGCTGGCGACCCTGGTGCCGGAAATCCTGGCCGACCACCAGCGCATGGACCAGGCCTGGCTGACCCTGCGCCCGGAACTGGACGCGATCGCGGCCGGTACGGGCACGCAGCTGTCCGCCGATGGCGTGGCCGCCTACGTTGCCGCCTACCATGCCCATATGAGCAAGGAAGAGGGCCAACTGGCGCCCATGGCCAAGCGCCTGTTCAGCGCGCAACAAATGGAGCAGCTGGGCACGGCCATGCAGCGCCGCCGCGGCATCGCGCCCGATGTGCCAGAAGCTGCCGAAGTGCCGGACGCGGCCGCCGTGCTGGCCGCCATGCGCACCGATTACGTGCAATCGAGCCTGAGCGAGACGGACGTGCTGGCCGATCCCATCGCCCAGTTCCAGAAATGGTTTGCCGAGGCCATCAACGCGCAAGTGATGGAGCCGAACGCCATGGACTTGTCCACCGTCAGCCCTGATGGCAAGCCCAGCTCGCGCATCGTGCTGATCAAGCAGTTCGACGAGCGGGGTTTTACCTGGTACACGAATTACCACAGCGACAAGGGCCAGCATCTCGAACACAACCCGCACGCCGCCCTGCTGTTCTTCTGGCGCGAGCTGGAGCGGCAAGTGCGCATCGAGGGCACGGTGGTAAAAACCACGGCGGCCGAGAGCGACGAGTATTTCAATGTGCGTCCCCTGCAAAGCCGGCTGTCGGCGATTGCCTCGCAGCAAAGCGCGCCCATCGACAGCCGTGCCGCGCTGGAAAGCAATTACGAAGCCGTGGCTGCCGCCGTTGGCGACGCGCAGCCGCCGCGCCCGGCCCACTGGGGCGGCTACCGCCTGCAGCCGGAGCGCATCGAATTCTGGCAGGGGCGCCGTTCGCGCTTCCACGACCGCATCGTGTTTACGCGCGGTGCCGACGGGCAATGGAGCATGCAGCGCTTGCAACCATAAGCAGGATAGCCAAGGCGGCGCAACGCAAGCTGGTCAATATCGGTGTAGGCTATGAGGTTAGAAGTTACTAAATGACATTGTTTCTCAATTTGCGGCTCCAGCCGGGGCCGCTTCATTGGAGGCCATTTTGTTTGTACAAAACCAACTCAAGTCCTGGATCGCCAGCATCCGCAGCAAGACCGCCTTGCCGCTACGCATAGAATTGTGGAACGGCCAGCACGTCGACCTGTCCAGCGAAGCGCCGAGAGTCACTATCCGCCTGCCGACCGTCGCCTCGGCCCGCTACCTGCTGAACCCGTCGCTGGCGAATCTGGGCTCGGCCTATGTGGAAGGCAATATCGAAGTCAAGGGCACGGCCCAGGACATGATTTCCATCTGCAATGCCCTGGCGCGCAATACCTTGAAGCCGGAAGGCAAGCTGGCCCGCATCGTGCGCAGCTTTACGCATGACAAGAGCAAGGATGCGGAAGCCATCCGCTATCACTACGATGTGTCGAATGCGTTTTATGAACAGTTTCTCGACCCCGGCCTCGTGTATTCCTGCGCCTATTTCGAACAGGGCGATGAAACCCTGGCGCAGGCGCAAGTCAAGAAGATCGACCATATCCTGAAGAAAATCCAGCTGCAGCCGGGTCAGACCCTGCTCGACATCGGCTGCGGCTGGGGCGCGCTCGTCATGCGTGCCGCGCAGCAATATGGCGCCCGCTGCGTGGGCGTGACCCTCTCGGAAAACCAGTACGCGCTGGCGCGCGAGCGCGTGGCGGCGGCCGGCCTGGCGCACCTGATCGATATCCGCCTGCAAGATTACCGCGACGTGACGGGCCAGTTCGACCGCATTACCAGCGTGGGCATGTTCGAGCACGTGGGATTGAAACATTTGCCCAATTACTTTTCCATCATCAACAAGCTGCTGGCGCCGGACGGCATGGCGATGAACCACGGCATCACCTCGACCGATCCGGACAATGGCGAAACGCCGTACGGCGGCGGCGAATTCATCGAAAAATATGTGTTTCCGCATGGCGAGCTGGCGCACATCGGCAATGTCCTGAAAACCATGCAGCAGGGGGGGCTGGAAGTGCTGGACGTGGAAAACCTGCGGCGCCACTATGCGCGCACGTGCGCCCTGTGGACGGAAAATTTCGAAGCCCATGCCGAGCAGATCCGTCCGCTGGCGGGCGAACGGCGCTTCCGCATCTGGCACGTCTACCTGGCCGGCTGCGCCTATGCCTTCGAGCAAGATTTGATCAGCCTGTACCAGATCGTCTGCGTGAAGGCGGGGCGGCGTTCTTCCACCTTGCCCTGGTCGCGCAACTACATGTATGCGCAGGAGAATACGCAGGAAACAAGGCCGGCGCCCGTGCTCACGCCCTGACAGTCGGACACGTGCGGGGCGCTTACTTCAGGCGCCCCGCATACATGGCGCGGAATTTCTCCACCTTGGGCGCGACGACGAGCGCGCAATAGCCCTGCAAGGGATGCTGCTCGACATAATTCTGGTGGTACTCCTCAGCCGGATAAAAGGTGGCTGCCGGCGCCAGCTGCGTGACGATGGGCGCATCCCACACGCCGGCCATCTCCGCGAGCACCTTGCGCGCCACCTTTTCCTGCTCCGCCGACTGGTAATGGATGACGGAGCGAAATTGCGTGCCGACATCGTTGCCTTGCCGGTTCACGGTGGTGGGGTCGTGCAAAGTAAAAAAGATTTCCAGCAAGTCGTGATAACTGATGACGGCGGGATCGAATTCCAGGCGCACCACTTCCGCGTGGCCTGTCTCGCCCGTGCACACCTGTTCATATGTGGGGTTGGGCACGCTGCCGCCCGTATAGCCGGCCTCGACGCGCGTCACGCCGCGCACTTCCGCGTACACGGTATCGAGGCACCAGAAACAGCCACCGCCGAATACCGCTAATTCCGTCTGTTGATGCATGATGTCCTCCCGCAACGCCTCTGCGACGTATCATTTCATTACTGTAACGCAAAGCGCCATGGCCTGCAGTGCCGCTTGAAACGGTGCGTGGTGCACCGCACATAAGGGGCATGCCGGCCACGATTGCGCTGGCGCGGCCGATTTTTGGCATAATGTCAGCAAATAGACAGGTCACCCATGAACACACGCTCTCCCCGCGCGCCAGCGCAAGAATTCGATACGGCACATTTCCGCCAGGCACTGTCGCAGTTTGCCACCGGCGTGACGGTCATTACGACGCGCCTGGCCGACGGCAGTTTCCGCGGCTTGACGGCCAGTTCCTTCAATTCCGTCTCGCTGTCGCCGCCGCTGGTGCTGTGGAGCCTCGGTTCCGTGGCGAACAGCATGCCCATCTTCAGCGGCAACTCGCATTACGTCATCAACGTGCTCGGTGCCGAGCAGGCGGAACTGGCCACGCGCTTTTCACGCCGCACCCCGAATCCATTCGACGACGTCGAATACGAACTGTCGCGCACGGGCCAGCCCATCCTGAAAGGCGCGTCGGCCTGGTTCGAATGCCACAACCGCAGCCGCTATCCGGAAGGCGACCACGTCATTTTCGTGGGCGAAGTGGAACAATGCGCGTTTGCCGCGCAACCGCCCTTGATCTTCCACAATGGGAAGTTCAATACACCGCCAGCCTGAGCGGGACAAAAAAAAATCCGCCGAGGCGGATTTTTTGTTTTACAGGGTAAAGTTATACCCGATGCTGACACTCACGGCGAGCGGGTCGAGCGTGATGCTCTGCGTCTGCCCCGTCGAGAATTTCGCCTTGGTTTTCAGGAAAGTCTTGACCACGGCCACGTCGGCAAACCAGCGCTCGTTGATCGCCAGGGTGCTGCCAACCACCAGGCTGCCTGCCAGCTTGTTGTCCAGGCGGTAGGTGACCGGTTTTCCACCCGGATCGAGCAAGGCCGTCATCTGGCCCGAGCCTTTTTCTTTCTGGAAATAGGCATATGTCAAACCCGCGCCCACGTAAGGACGGATCATCGCATTGGGCTGGAAGAAGCGGTACTGGATGAAGGCCGTCGGCGGCAAGGCTTCCGCCGTCCCCAGCTTGCCCGTACCCTTGATGGAACCATCGCCGACCAGTTCATGCTTGTACGGCACGCCCAGGATCATTTCAGCTGAAATATTGTCCGTGATCATGTAGGCAAAGGTCAGGATGGGCTTGGTGTCCGCCTTGACGTCGGCCTTGGTGTTCGGCAATGCCGGCGCGGATATGTCGCCACTGTCGACGTGCGGCGTGATCTTGTTGACGCCGGCCTTGACCATCCAGGTGCCTGCGCTTTGCGCCGAAGCGCCCGTCGCCATGGCCATCGCGGCAGCCGCGGCCAGCACGCGTACAGCGGTATTCAAACGATTCTTCATCTTGTCTCCTGATTCATTGTGTGCGGAGTGTTCCGCTATCGAGTCTTGTCGCTGCCAGTGCCAGCCGCGCCCCGGAGACGCAGCTGGCACGGCCATCCTTACAGCCAGCCCCGCACAACCATGTCCTTGGCCACATAACGTGCCAGCAGCAGGTTGTTGAACGGCGTAGGATGCACATCGTCGGCATACGAGTAGTGGCTGACGTCGCCCGCTTTCAGGTTCGTGCCATTGCAGACCAGCGAGCTGCCCAGAATATTGCCTGGCGCGCTCAAGTCGCACGCCGTCTCGCTGACGTTGGTCAAGCCATACGGGCCAGGGTTGGTGGCCTGGTCATGACTGACGGCAAACACGTCGACCAGCAAGACTTTCGCATTGGCGCTCAGGCCGCCACTGAGTTCGCCGTTGAAGGCGCTGACCATGGCGTTGATGAGCGCCTTGGTATTGGCATCCTTGCTCAGGCCCGACGGCGTACCGGCCACGTCAGGCAGATTGTTGACGATGACATAGTTGGCGCCCTTGGCGATGATCTGGTCCTTGACCAGTGCCACCAGTTCGGTACCCGCTTGTTTCATGGCGGCAACCAGCGTCGGTCCCTGAGCCACGGCGTAATCGGCACCGGCCTTGGCGCCGGCAGCGTTACCCGTCACCGTCGCATCGGCTTGCGCCTTGGCGGCCAGGGCGGGGGCCAGGGTTGGGGCATTCGTATTGCCGGCAATCACGGCGGCTTGCACGGCGGCGCCGACGATGGTCGTCGACGTGGCGCCCGGCGCGGCGCTGGCCGTCTTGATGGCGGCGCCGATGGCAGCCGCTGCCGTGGCAGGGTTGGTGGCGCCAGCGGCCAGAGCCATGGCCAGGTTGGTGGCGAAAGCCTGGGCGCCTGCGGCCGCGCCGGCAGCCTGGCCAGCAGCGGTCGCGCCTGCTTGCAATGCGCCCAGCTGGAACAGCACGTCATTACCGCCGGCCATCACGAAAACGGCTTCCGTGCCGCTGAACTTGCCGCCGGAAACGGCCAGGTGGTTCGCGATCTGCGTCACCACAGGGACGGTCAGGGCGCCCAGCGGGCTGCCCGTCAATTTGTTGTTCGGACCGACGGGGTTGGTGACGCGCGAACCGCCCATGGCGTAGCCGTAGCAGCCGGCATGCTTGACGCGCGGTACGGAAAGGCCTTGCGCCGCATTCCCCTCCAGACCCGTCTCGGCGGCGCATGGCGCGGCCAGGCCAAATTGCGCGGCCAGGTGCTCGGTCCAGTTCTTGCCCGTCAGTTCAGGATTGATCTTGGTATTGTCGCCATTGATGGTGAACTTGCCGCCACCTTTCGCCTGCACCGTACCCACGGCATACGAGCCGACATCGGACAGGCTGTCGCCGAACGACACCTGCGCCGTGTATTTGACTTTCAAGGCTTGATCACCGCCACTGGCGCCGCCGCAACCTGCCAGGACAGCCGCAGCCAGCACGGCCAGCGCGAATTTTGTTTGATGCATTTTGTCTCCTCGGTCTTTTTTCTGGTTTCTAAACGAACGGGCGTGCTATTCGCTACCCAACTAATATGCCATCGTTCCTCAGGCTTGTATAGAAAATATGTTTTAAAAATCAACGAAATAACAACATCGCCAGCGCCCTGTCACGAGCGGCCGATCTGCTGAATTATGGAGGATTTACTATGTTTCGTGGCAAGCATTGCTATTGCGCTGCATCAATAAAAAGCCCCTTGCGGGGCTTTTTTCAGACGGACAGGAATTGCTGCAAGATACCACTTGAGCCGAACGCGGCACGCCGCAAACGATCATTGATGCCCAGCCACTCAGGGCCGGTCGGAGGCGCTTCGACGAGTATCAGTTCGGCGCCGACCTGGTCCATCGTGCGCAGCGAGGCATACAGCGCATGTGCGTAGTTTTCCGGCTTGGCGGCCAGGCGCACGCTGGCGCTGGCCGGCGGCAGATCCGAGTAATGGATCAGGGCCACGCGGCGCCCGTCGTTGAGCAGGCGGTTCAAGGTGGCGCTCACGTCATCGCTGTGCTGCATCGCAACAGGCGTATGTGGCGCGTAATGCGATTCCAGGGTACCCGAGGCACGCGGCGCGGCCGCGTCGGCAACAGCCGGTGCGCGGCCGATGACGGCGGCGATCTGCTCGCTGCTGATATGGCCAGGACGCAACAACACGGGACCATGTGTGGCCAGGCGCGACAGGTCGACGATGGTCGACTCGATGCCCACGTCGCTCTGCCCGCCGTCGAGCACCGCGCCCAGCAAGCCGCTGTCGAGTTCCGCCGCGAATTCATCGCGCACGTGCTGCGCCGTGGTGGGGCTGACGTTGCCGAATTTGTTTGCCGACGGCGCGGCCAGGCCGCCCTTGCCGCCCTTGAAAGTGCGTAGCAATTCGATAGCCACCGGGTGCGACGGGCAGCGCAAACCCACCGTATCCTGGCCGCCGGACACGGCGTCGGGGATATGCGCGGCGCGCTTGACGATCAGGGTCAGCGGACCGGGCCAGAAAGCGGCTACCAGTTGCTGCGCTTCCTGCGGAATATCGTCGGACCAGTGCGCCAGGTCGGCGCCGGGCGCCACGTGCACGATCACCGGGTGGTCCGATGGACGGCCCTTGGCTTCGTAGATGCGCGCCACGGCGGCCGGGTTTTCCGCATCGGCGCCCAGGCCATACACGGTTTCCGTCGGGAAGGCGACGAGGCCGCCCTCTTCCAGCACGGCAGCGGCCGCCGCCAGGTCTTGTGCGGGCACGCTCACGGCGCGATTCCCAGGATCAGGCAAGCGTCGCGCAACCGCTGCTGCGCCTGCGGCAACGTGGCGGCGATGAAGGTCAAATGGCCCATCTTGCGGCCACGGCGCGGGTCATCCTTGCCATATAGATGCAGACAGGCTCCCGGCAACGCCAGCACCTGGTCCCATGCCAGTTCAGTGACCACATCGCTGTCGCCGGCAAACCAGGCGTCGCCGAGGATGTTGAGCATCACGGCCGGCGAATGCTGGCGCACGTCGCCCAGCGGCAAGCGCGCCATGGCCCGCACCTGCTGCGCGAACTGGCTCGTAACGCAGGCATCCATCGTGTAGTGGCCGCTGTTGTGCGGGCGCGGCGCCATTTCATTGACCACCAGGCTGCCGTCTTCCAGCACGAAAAATTCGATGCACAGCACGCCGACGTAACCGAGTTCGGCCACCATGGCTTGCGCCGCCCGCTGCGCCTTGGCGGCGCAATCGTCGGACACGTTCGGGCCCGGCACGGTGGTGGTAAACAAGACGCCGTCGCGGTGCACATTCTCGGCGATCGGATAGACGACCGATTCGCCATCCACGCCGCGCGCCGTCAGCACGGACACTTCATACGCCAGCGGCAGCATCTTTTCCAACAGGCAAGTTACTTGTCCCATTTCCGCGAAGGCGGCACGCACCTCGTCGCGCGTGCGCACGCGGAATTGGCCCTTGCCGTCATAGCCCATGCGCACGGTTTTCAAGATACCCGGCAACAAGTCGTCGCCGATGGCGTCGATATCGTCTTGCGTGGCGATCACAATGTGCGGCGCCGGCAGCACGCCCGATTTCGAGGCGCAGTCGACAAAGAAACGCTTTTCCGCGATGCGGTCCTGCGCCACCGATACGCCATGGGCGTTCGGCGCCACGAACACGCGTTCGGCCAGGCGCGACAGGCTGTCGGCCGGCACGTTCTCGAATTCCGTGGTGACGGCCAGGCATTGCGCCGCCAGGGCGTCGAGGCCGGCTGCATCGCTGTAGCCGGCATTGATGAGGCGCTGCGCCACCTGCCCCGCAGGGCAGGCGTCCGATGGTTCCAGTACGGCCACCTGATAGCCCATGCTCTGGGCGGCCTGGGCAAACATGCGGCCGAGCTGGCCGCCACCCATCACGCCCAGCCACGCCGGTGGATGGGCGGCGGGCAGCAATGGGGAAGTCGATTTACTATTCATTATTTTTCAAACACATTAATCAGGCAAGACCATGGCCTTGGCGGCGGCCGTTTGCGTGGCACGGAACGCTTCCAGGCGCTCGGCCAGGGCGTCGTCATTGGCGGCAAGCATCGCTACCGCCGTCAGCGCCGCATTCGCCGCGCCCGCTTCACCGATGGCGAACGTGGCCACCGGCACGCCCTTGGGCATTTGCAGGATGGACAGCATGGAATCTTCGCCGCGCAAGTATTTCGATGGCACGGGCACACCCAGCACGGGCACGATGGTCATCGCCGCCACCATGCCAGGCAGGTGGGCCGCGCCGCCGGCGCCGGCGATGATGGCGCGCAAACCGCGCGCGCGCGCGCTTTTCGCGTACGCATACATCTCGTCGGGCATGCGGTGCGCGGAAATGACTTGCGCTTCGTACGGCACGCCAAACTGTTTCAGCATGGCGACCGCGTTCTGCATCACGTCCCAATCCGAAGACGAGCCCATGATGACGCCGACCAGCGGCTTGTTTTGCTCAGTCATCTCAGGCCTTCAGCTTCTCGCCCGTCAGGCGTTCGATGGCTTCGAAGTACTTGGCCTGGGTTTTTTCGATGACGTCGGCCGGCAGCGCTGGCGCCGGTGCGGTCTTGCCCCAGGTCAGCGTTTCCAGGTAGTCGCGCACGAATTGCTTGTCGAACGACGGTGGCGAAATGCCAGGCTGATACGAATCGGCGGGCCAGAAGCGCGACGAGTCGGCCGTCAGCACTTCATCCATCAAATGCATGACGCCATTGTCGTCCAGGCCGAATTCGAACTTGGTGTCGGCGATGATGATGCCGCGCGTGGCAGCGTATTCGGCGGCCGTCTTGTAGAGTTGAATGGCGACGTCGCGCATCTTGGCGGCCAGTTCGGCGCCGATGCGCTCTTCCATTTCAGCAAAGCTGATGTTTTCGTCATGCTCGCCCAGCTCGGCCTTGGCCGCCGGGGTGAAGATCGGCTCCGGCAGTTTTTCCGCCTGTTGCAGGCCCGCTGGCAGCTTGATGCCGCAGATGCTGCCCGTGTCCTGGTAATCTTTCCAGCCCGAACCGATGATGTAGCCGCGCACGACCGCCTCGACCATGATCGGCTTCAAGCGCTTGGCCACGACGGCGCGGCCCTTGACTTGTTCCACTTCCTCGGGCGCGACCACAGATTCCGGCGCCACGCCGGTCAGGTGGTTCGGCACGATATGGCCCAGTTTCTCGAACCAGAAATCGCTCATCTGGTTGAGAACCTTGCCCTTGCCGGGGATAGGCTCGTTCATGACGACATCGAAGGCCGACAGGCGGTCCGTAGTGACGATCAGGATCTTGTCGTCGCCAACGGCGTAATTGTCGCGGACCTTGCCGTGGCCCAGCAATGGCAGGGAGTGGATGGAAGTCTGATAGAGGCTGTTCATAGCGGGGGAATAGTTGGATGAAACGAAACCGGCAGGCAAGGGGTGCCTGCCGGTCGAGAAAATCGGGCACGGAGGATTGCCTCCGGCCCGTTCCAGACAGAATTTTACTTCACAATTTGCGACAGCTCGCCGGCCTTGTAGCGCTCGGCCATTTTTTCCAGTGGCATGGCCTTGATTTTCGACGCCTGGCCTTCGCAGCCGAATGCCTGCATGCGGGCGCGTACGATTTGCTCTGCGGCAAGACGGGCTGGCTTCAGGTAGTCGCGCGGGTCGAATTTCGACGGGTTCTCGAACAGGTACTTGCGGATCGCAGCCGTCATCGCCAGGCGGATATCGGTGTCGATGTTGATCTTGCGCACGCCGTGACGGATGCCTTCCTGGATTTCCTCGACTGGCACGCCGTAGGTTTCCTTCATGTCGCCGCCGAATTCGCGGATGATGGCCAGCAATTCCTGCGGCACCGATGAGGAACCGTGCATCACCAGGTGGGTGTTCGGGATGCGCGCGTGGATTTCCTTGATGCGGTCGATGGCCAGGATGTCGCCCGTCGGCTTGCGCGTGAACTTGTAGGCGCCGTGCGAGGTGCCGATGGCGATCGCCAGGGCGTCGCACTGGGTGCGCTGCACGAAGTCGGCCGCTTGTGCCACATCCGTCAGCAGTTGCTCGCGGGTCATGGTGCCGTCGGCGCCGTGGCCGTCTTCCTTGTCGCCCTTCATGGTTTCCAGCGAACCGAGCACGCCCAGTTCCGCTTCCACCGTCACGCCGATGGCGTGCGAGAATTTTACGACTTCACGCGATACTTCCACGTTGTATTCGTAGGAAGCAACCGACTTGCCGTCCGCTTCCAGCGAACCGTCCATCATCACGGAAGTAAAACCCGAGCGGATGGCGGCCATGCAGACGGCCGGCGACTGGCCGTGATCCTGGTGCATGACGACGGGGATGTGCGGATACGCTTCGACGGCGGCGTCGATCAGGTGGCGCAGGAAGGCTTCACCGGCGTACTTGCGCGCGCCAGCGGACGCTTGCATGATCACCGGGCTGTTGAGCGCATCGGCGGCGGCCATGATGGCTTGCACTTGCTCCAGGTTGTTGACGTTGAAAGCAGGAATGCCATAACCGTTTTCGGCGGCATGGTCCAGCAGTTGACGCATGGATACGAGAGACATGGTAATACTCCAGATAACAATAGAAACCGTTGCGGCGCTTCGCGGTCGATGACCGCGGCGGCGCCTGAATTCTTGGACCTTAGTCGAATTCTCCGACCTTCACAATTTTCAAGGCATTCGTGCCGCCCACCTGTCCCATCGGCTCGCCCCAGGTGACGACGATCATGTCGCCCTTGCGGACGATGCCTTGCGCCACCAGCAGCTCTTCCGCCTGCTTCAGCACTTGCGCGCTGGGGGCGTTCTGCATCAGATGATACGCCCGAACATTGCGGTACAGCGCGGCTTTGCGCAAAGTCGTGACGCTGGGTGTCAGTGCATAGATCGGCGTGTCGATACTGTGGCGGCTCATCCACAAGGCGGTGGAACCGGATTCCGTCAGCGCCACGATGGCTTTGACGCGCAAATGGTGGGCCGTAAACAGCGCGCCGTACGCGATCGACTGGTCGATGCGGGTAAACGTGACGTTGAGGAAATCGGCATCGAGCTTGTTGTATTCGGACTGTTCCGCTTCCACGCAGATGGCGGCCATCATTTCTACCGTCTCGATCGGGTATTTGCCCGAGGCCGTTTCGGCCGACGTCATGACGGCGTCCGTGCCGTCGAGCACGGCATTCGCCACGTCGGATACTTCCGCGCGGGTCGGCACGGCGTTGACGATCATCGATTCCATCATCTGCGTGGCCGTAATCGCCAGCTTGTTCGACGCGCGCGCCATCTTGATCATGCGCTTTTGCAAGGCCGGCACGGCCGCATTGCCCACCTCGACCGCCAGGTCGCCACGCGCCACCATGATGCCGTCGGAAGCGTCGAGAATTTCCTGCAGCGCAGGAATGGCTTCCGCACGCTCGATCTTGGCGATCATCATCGGCTTGTGGTGATACGGTTCACCGGCGATATTGGCCAGCTGGCGCGCCATTTCCATGTCGGTCGCGCATTTCGGGAAGGAAATGGCCAGATAGTCGGCCTGGAAACTCATGGCCGTCTTGATATCTTCCATATCCTTGGCCGTCAGCGCCGGGGCCGACAAGCCGCCGCCCTGGCGGTTGATGCCCTTGTTGTTCGACAGCTCGCCGCCAATTTTGACGGTCGTGTGGATTTCGCTGCCGTGGATGCGCTCGACGATCAGCACGATGAGGCCGTCATTCAGCAGCAGCACGTCGCCCTTGTGCAAGTCGCGCGGCAAGGCCTTGTAATCGAGGCCGACACGTTCCTGGTTGCCCAGTTCGCCGTTTTCGCCCCACTTGGCGTCGAGGATGAAGCGCTCGCCCGCTTCGAGCTGGATGCGCGTGTTTTCAAACTTGCCGACGCGAATCTTCGGCCCTTGCATGTCGGCCATGATGGCCACTTCGCGGCCGCACTCGGCGGCCGCCAGGCGCACCAGCGCCGCTCGGTCGATATGGTCTTGCGCCTTGCCGTGGGAAAAATTCAAGCGCACCACGTCGACACCCGCACGTATCATTTTGACCAGGATATCGAAGTCAGTGGAAGCGGGGCCGATTGTTGCTACGATTTTTGTACCGCGTGGCATAGGAGTCCTTGTGCGCGAGCGAAGGTGAGCAAGACCTGGCGGCTGAGCCGCCCGGCAAGGTAAAAGCGCAGCGGTCAGGCTGCGCTTGGTGGCACGACAGTCAGGCCGGATCAGCCTGCGCGTTGCATCAGGATCTCAACTGCTGGGAGCGTCTTGCCTTCCAGGAATTCCAGGAAAGCGCCGCCGCCGGTCGAGATATAGCTGATTTTATCGGTAATATCGTATTTGGCAATCGCCGCCAGGGTGTCGCCACCGCCGGCAATCGAGAAAGCTTTCGAGTCGGCAATAGCCAGGGCCAGGGTCTTGGTGCCATTGCCGAACTGGTCGAACTCGAATACGCCGACGGGGCCGTTCCACACGATGGTACCGGCGGCGGCGATCTGCTGCGCCAGCAGGGCGGCCGTTTTCGGGCCGATATCGAGGATCATGTCATCGTCCGCCACGTCGGCCACGTCCTTGACGGTGGCGGCTGCCGTTGGCGAGAATTCCTTGGCGCACACGACGTCGACGGGAATCGGTACTTGCGCACCGCGCTTGGCCATGATCTCGATGATGGCTTTCGCCTCTTCAACGAGCTCCGCTTCCACCAGCGACTTGCCGACGTTCAAGCCGACGGCCTTCATGAAGGTGTTGGCGATGCCGCCGCCGACGATCAGGTTATCGACCTTGTCGGACAGCGCTTTCAAAATGGTCAGCTTGCTCGATACTTTCGAACCGGCAACGATAGCCAGCAATGGACGGGCTGGCGCGTGCAGCGCTTTGCCCAGCGCATCGAGTTCGGCGGCCAGCAGCGGGCCGGCGCAGGCGACAGGCGCGAACTTGGCGATGCCGTGCGTGGACGCCTCGGCGCGGTGGGCCGTGCCAAACGCGTCATTGACGTAGATATCGCACAATTTGGCCATTTTTTGCGCCAGCTCATCGCTGTTTTTCTTTTCGCCCTTGTTGACGCGCACGTTTTCCAGCAAGACCACTTGGCCGGCGGCCAGGGATTCCAGGCCGGCGCCATCGATCCAGTTTTGTTTCAGTGCAACTTCCTGGCCCAGCAGCTCGGACAAACGTGCCGCCACGGGCGCCAGGCTGTCGGCTGGCTTGAACTCGCCTTCCGTCGGACGGCCCAGGTGCGACGTCACCATGACGGCGGCGCCAGCGTCAAGGGCGGCGCGAATGGCCGGCACCGAGGCGCGGATGCGCGTATCTTCGGTGATCTTGCCACTGTCATCTTGCGGGACGTTCAGGTCGGCGCGGATAAACACGCGCTTGCCTTGCAGTGCATTTTGGGCGATCAAATCTTGCAGACGGATGAAGTTGAGAACAGCTGACATGGCGATCCAGATGACGAGTGGAAGGAAGTGCGCTATTTTACCGCAAGGACCAGACCAAATCCCCGATTTGTCCTGCTTTACTGAAAAACATGCAACAGTCGCAAGCCCGTGAAAACCAGCATGCCGAAGACGATGGTTTGCAGCATATTGCGGCGAATCACGAAAAAGAGCGTAGCGGCAATACCCGACAAGAGTTTCAAATTCGATAAGTCAAAGTGCACTTGCTGCCCTTCCATCAGCATGTCGGGCGCGATGATGGCCGCCAGCGCGCAGGCCGGCGCATAGCGCAGCATCTCGCCCACGCGGCGCGGGATGGTGATGTGATGGCCGATCAGCCAGAAGGTGCTGCGTGTGGCGGCCGTTGCCACCACCAGCACGGCGATGGCGATCCACACGTCTGCCCTGCCCCAGTCGATGCCGTCAATCATGGCGTTTTGTCCATTTTTCAGTCAATTCTTCCACGGCCATGGCGCTGACCATGCCCACCACGACGGCTACCAGCAAGCCCAGCTTATACGGCAGGCTGAAGGCCAGCACGGCCACCGCGCCCGCCACCAGCACGCCGCACAGGGCGGCGCGGCTGAGGATCAGCGGCACCGTCACGCACAAGATCGCCAGGGTCCCGGCAAAACCGAGCCCCCATTCGGCCGGCACGACGGCGCCCAGCACGATGCCGATGAAGGAACCGATTTGCCAGGCCAGCCAGTTGGGGTAGATCAAGCCTTTCAGGAAAGGCAGCTTGGCCGGGTCCGGCGTTTCATGGGGGTAGCGTTGCAGGAACAGGCCCACGGTGATGTCGCCGGCCACATAGCCGAGCGCAAAGCGCTGGCGCCACGGCAGATGGGCGAAATGGGGAGCCAGCAGCACGGAAAAGATAACAAAACGCAAATTGACGACGAGGGCTGTGGCGAAGATCACCCACACGGGCGCCTGCGCGGCCAGCAGAGGCAAGGACGCGAGCTGGGCCGAGCCGGCGAAGACAAACAGGGTCATGGCCCCCGCCTGCGCGACAGTCAAGCCGCTTTTCACCATGGCCACACCCACCACCATGCCCCAGGCGGCAATGCCCAGCAGGGTGGGCGCCCCCAGGTTCAGGCCGGCGCGCCAGGCATCTTTCAGCAGGGCGTCGTCCTTGGCGGCCGGGACGGCGTTCACGCGGCGCTCCGGCAGAGGTAGTGTGGTAACTGCACAACAATGGTGCGCGGAGAACGGCTCCGCAACGGTGATACCGGCAAGGCAAATCCAGTCAGGGTGGCGCTACGGCAGCCATATTGTCGCGAAAAACCGCGCCGCAGCCGAAGATGATCAAGCCGACATTTTAGCCATGATTTTTGCTGTCTGCCTGAATCCGTTAAAATCGTGCTTTTGGCAGCAGCCGACTTCCTTCCATACAGCCTCACGGAGCATGACAAGATGACAAAAACCACCCAGCCAGCGGTCGAACTCGACAGTAAAGACTTGCCAGCCCACTGCCCTAACCCGGCCATGCCGCTGTGGTCGTCGCATCCGCGCGTGTTCCTGGAATTTAACAAGGACGGCGTCGCCAAGTGCCCGTACTGCGGCACGGCCTACACGCTGAAGGAAGGCGCCAGCGCCGGCCATCATTAAACTGCCCAGCGGCGCGCCCCCAGCGCGCCGTTTTTATTTGCATCAAGTTATAGCGATCAGCCCGGAGTCGTCATGAAACGTCTGAAAGAACTCAATGGCAGCGCCGCCGAAGTCGAAGCGGCGTTCTACGATGCCTTGCACCGCGCCGACCTCGAAGCGCTGATGGCGCTATGGGCCGACGATGAAGAGATCGTCTGCATCCACCCGGGTGGCGCGCGCCTGATCGGCCATGCCGCCATCCGCGCCTCGTGGGAAACCATCCTGGCCGGCGGCGGCCTGCACATCGTGCCGGCGCAGCTGCATGAAACGCACAATCTGATGAGTTCGGTGCACACGGTGATCGAAGGCGTGACCCAGGAAGAAGGCGGCCCGGCGCATCTGCTGGCCACGAATGTGTATGTCAAAACGCCGCGCGGCTGGCGCATCGTGCTGCACCACGCTTCCATCGCCCCCGGTGGCGCACCGGCCGACGCCGCGGGGACGCAGATCCTGCACTGATGGCTTTGTCTCTTTCCTACACCGCCCCGCTGTGGCTGCCTGGCGGCCACGCGCAAACGATTTATCCGGCAATATGCCTCGCCAAGCCGGCCGTGGCCTTCCGCCGCGAACGCTGGCAAGCGCCCGATGGCGATTTCGTCGACGTCGACCTGGTCGACGGCCAGCCTGGCCAGCCCTTCGTGGTGCTGTTCCACGGTCTGGAAGGCTCGTCGAACAGCCATTACGCGCGCTCACTGATGGCCGAGGTGGCCGCGCGCGGCTGGTCCGGCGCCGTGCCGCATTTTCGCGGCTGCTCGGGCGAGGCGAACCTGGCGCCCCGTTTTTACCATTCGGGCGATGCGCAGGAAGTGGACTGGATCGTGCAGCGCCTGCGCCCGCGCGCCACGGGAAAGTTGTATGCGGCCGGCGTCTCGCTGGGCGGCAATGCCCTGCTGTGCTGGCTGGGCCAGGCGCAGCACCAGGCCGATTTCATCGATGCGGCAGCGGCCGTGTCCGCCCCGCTGGACCTGGCGCAAGGGGGCAAGGCCCTGTCTTCCGGCGCCAACCGGCTCTACACGCGCATGTTCCTGAACACCCTGAAACCGAAATGCCTGGCCAAGCTCGAGCAGTTTCCCGGCCTGTTCGCGCGCGACGCCATGCTGGCCGCGCGCGATCTGCACGCCTTCGATAATGTCGTCACGGCACCGCTGCACGGCTACCGCGACGCCGACGATTACTGGCACCGCGCCAGCGCCAAACACGTCTTGCAGGACATCACCGTCCCGACCCTGGTGCTGAATGCGCAAAACGATCCTTTCCTGCCCGGGCGCTTCTTGCCGCGCAGCGCCGCGCCGAACGTCACGCTCGAGTATCCGCGCCACGGCGGCCACGTCGGCTTTGCCGCTGGCAAGATGCCGGGAAGCTTGTATTGGCTGCCGCAACGGCTGCTCTCCTTCTTTGAAAACGGCAACATGGCGCCGTCTGCGCCGCAAAGCTGGCACGCTGGCGGTGCGCGCACTCACTTGGAAAACGCTACACATGGATGAACTCGTCAAGCAAGCCCTGGCCAAATGGCCGAACGTGCCCCACTGCTACGGCTGGCTGGGCCTGGACGCGCGCGGCCACTGGCGCATGCGCGACCAGCAGGCGCAACAGCAACAACTGCCCGGCGACAAGATCGCCCATACGGCCCTGTTGAATTTCATCAACCGCAATTACGCCCAGGACGAACGCGGTTGCTGGTTTTTCCAGAATGGCCCGCAACGCGTGTACGTGAACCTGGAAGCGACGCCATATATCGCCCGCAGCGACCCGCAGCACGGTTTTGTCTTGCAGACGGGCGTGCCACTATCGAGAATCGAGCAGGTTTACCTGTGCGACAACGGCGCGCTGATCTTGCGCCACGCCGATATCGTGGCGCAGGTCGACGACCGCGACATGGCGCAAGTGCTGGCGTCGCTGCGCGTTGATGGGCTGGCCTTGAGCGACGAGACCCTGCTAGCCTGGCTGGAGCATGCTCAAGGCAATTTGATGTTATTGCATGGCAGCAAGGTGATCGCCGTGCAGCCGCTGGGCTATGACTCCGTGCCGCAGACCTTCGGCTTCCAGCGGGCGCCGCAAGCCGATAAAAACTAGCCCTTCTGGTCCTTGATCTGCTCGCGGCGCTTTTCCTGCAGTTCACGCTCGCGCGCATCGATCACGGCCTGGTCATAAAAGGTCGCGTCCGTCGATTTGCGGGCGATCGTCAGCTGGTCCAGCGCGGCCATGGTGGCGCCCTGCAGCACGTAGGATTCGGCCAGCGCCATGTGCTGCAAGGTCATCTTGCCCTGGTCCGCATAGGCTTTCGCCAGCAAGTCGTAGAGTTCCGGCTCTTCCTTGTAGAGCTGCACCTGCTCGCGCAAATACACGGTCGATTGCTCCAGCTTGCCCGCAGCCATCAGCGCTTCCGCATACTGGTGGGCAATGCCGCGCGAGAGGGGAAATTGCTGGCGCGCAGCGTCCGCCGCCTTCAGGGCTTGCTGCGCCACTTCCTTCTTTTGCGCCGGCATCAACAGCACTTCCAGCCCCATCGCCGTCAGCAAGGAATTGGGCGCCTGCGTGCCGCCCGAGGTAAACACGTTCGGCCCGGCCGGCTGGTGCAGGGCCGCATTGGCCGCGTCGAGTTCCTTTTGCGCCTCCGCCGGCTTGCCCTGCTTGACGGCGACAAAGGACAAGCCGTAATGGGCGGCCGTCACCTGGAAGCGGCTTTGCTGCTCCAGCTGCGTCTTGAAGACGGCCTTGGCGTTCAACAAGCCTTGTACGCTTTCATCCTGCAGCACGCGGGCGCGCGCCCGGGCCAGGTGGAAACTCAGGCTGTCCGCCCGCTGCTTGTACGGCTGCTCGCGGATGCGCGCCTGGATGTCGGCAATGCGTTCCGTCGTCAGCGGGTGGGTCTGCAGATAGGCGGGCATCAAGTCGCTGTACGAGCGGCTGGCCGCCTGCATGCGGCCGAAGAAGGCCACCATGCCGGTGGTGTCGAAGCCCGCTTCGCCCATGATCTGGAAACCGATGCGGTCCGCCTCGCGTTCGGCGTCGCGACCGAAATTGAGCTGGCGCTGGATGGCCAGGCCCTGGCCGGCGGCAAACACGCCCATGGCCACATCGCCGCCTGCACGCGAAGCGAGCGCCGCCAGCAGCATGGCGGCCAGCGGCATCAGGGCGTCCTGGCGCTGCTGGCCCAGCATGCGCGCGATATGGCGCTGCGCCACATGGCCGATCTCGTGCGACAGCACGGACGCCAGTTCCGCCTCCGTTTGCGCCGCCAGCACCAGGGCCGAGTGCACGCCGATGAAGCCGCCGGGCAAGGCAAACGCGTTCAACTGGGGATCGCGTACGGCAAAGAAGAAATAATCGTAATTCGTTTCACCGCGCACGCTGGGGCGCGCCGCCACGAGCGCGTTGCCGAAGGTATTCAGGTATTCGAGCAGGGGCGCGTCGTCGAGATAGTCGCGGTCGCCGCGGATGCCGCGCATGATTTCCTCGCCGATCTTGCGCTCCATCGCCGGCGACAGGTCTTCGCGCGACGTGTCGCCCAGGTTCGGCAGGTTCGGCGCCGGCGGCACGGCCAGCGGCGTCCAGCCGCTTCCCGGCTTGGCCGCCACGCTGGCGGCCGGCACCGCTGGCGCGGACGTATAGGTTTGCGCCAGCGCACAGGGCGCCGCCAGCCACAAGGCAGCCAGCACGGACGCGCGCCGGGAGCCGCGCAGCCATGCCGCAGCGGCGTTTTCAACGATGATTGGAAGGGGAGTTTTTGAATTCACGGGTGCTATCATACCTTGTTAGCGGCGCCCATTCCCACGCGTCATGCCAGTGGCATGCGGTCGTGACAGGGCGTGCCGCGCTTCCCTTTTCTTACCTATTTTGACGCCATGACAACAGCAGACAAGCAAGCCCCCGCCGGGGAACTGACCCATTTCGACGCCACGGGCCAGGCCCATATGGTCGATGTGGGCAGCAAGGAAGACACGCGGCGCAGCGCCGTGGCCGCCGGCACCATCCGCATGCAGCCGGCCACCCTGGCATTGATCATTTCCGGCAATGCAAAAAAAGGCGACGTGCTGGGCATCGCCCGCATCGCCGCCATCATGGGTGCCAAGCGCACGAGCGACCTGATTCCCCTGTGCCACCCGCTGGCCCTCACGCGCGTCACCGTCGATTTTGAAGTGGATGAAGCGGCCAACAGCGTGCACTGCCGCGCCCAGGTCGATACGACGGGCAAGACGGGCGTGGAAATGGAAGCGCTCACTTCCGTGCAAATCGGCTTGTTGACGATCTACGACATGTGCAAGGCCGTTGACCGGGGCATGGTCATGACGAATGTGCACGTGCTGGAAAAACATGGCGGCAAGTCGGGCGATTGGCACGCCGAGGTGTAATTATTTTGCCTGGCGCGCAAGATGGCCCTGGACGCGGCGCAAGTCGCGCAGCAGCCAGACGGCACTGGCCAGGCATAGTACGATGATGGCCATGGACAGGGGCAAGTGGAATTGCTCCAGCCCTGCCAGTGCGAAGCCGGCGTGGATCAGGAACGTTCCCACGCCCAGCGCGGCGCAGACACCAGCGTACAGGGGCGCCCGCGCGGTGGCCAGCAGCACGTGCCGGTAACCGGCCAGCACCACGGTAATCGCCGCCAGGTTAAACACGAGAAAACCCTGCACGCCGCCCGGCAGATGAAACATCTCCCACTCTTTCCAATAGGCAGCGTCGATTTGATGCAAGATCAGGAACAACATGGTCCAGAAGTAGCTGCGCGGCATAAGATTAACATTCGTCAATATTGATCCCATTGTAAAGCCTGCACCACGCACCGGCATGTGCCCATGGCACTTTCGATGTAAAAATGAATTTCATTGATATAAATGCTTTTTCATCAAGAAATCATGCATACTGCGAGTCGTCCATATCCACATGAGCATCGCATGACAAGCAACAGACCCGCCGCGGAAACCAAGCTCCAGGACTTCGACTTCGAGGCCATGAATCTGCAGGTGGGGGGACGCATCCAGTTCATCACGCACCGCACCATCAAACCCATCCAGCATTTCTCGACCGTGATCGGCTATGTGAAAGACGAGTACCTGATCGTCAAGATTCCCATGGAAAACGGCGCGTCGATTGTCCTCAACGAGGGTGACAAGCTGACCATCCGCGTGTTTTCTGGTGTCACCGTCTGTTCGTTTTCCTGCAGCGTGCTGCGCATCTTCGGCCGCCCGCTCAACTATGTCCACCTGAGCTTTCCCGATGCCATCCAGGGCACCAGCCTGCGCACGGCCATGCGCGTCAAGGTGGACATTCCGGCACAGCTGAGCTACCGCGACGTGGCGGCCGTGCCCGTGTTCATCGTCAACCTCAGCGTCTCGGGCGCGCTGATCGAGGCGCCCAGCATGCTTACGCCCGATGACGAAGGCGTGGCGCTGAGCTTTACCCTGCTGGTGCAGCCGAACAAGCATCAGATGCGCGTCAACACGCGCGCCCGCATCCAGAACGTGAGCGTGGGCAAGCCGTCGAATGGCCACGCCACCGGGGTAGCTGAAATTCATACGTACGGCGTGCAATTCATCGACCTGGAACCGACCCACTACACCCTGCTGCAAAATCTCACGTATGAAGCGCTGATCGCGGACCGGCAAAAAATCGTCTGATACCCAACTGGCAAACGCCACCTACAGCGTCGATGTCACGTCGGGAATGTTGCTTTTGGTAATCGCTTCCTTCGCTGCCGGATTCGTCACGGTGGTGCTATTGAACCAGGTCAGGCTGCTGGTGCCCGGCTTCATGGTCATCGTCACGGTTTGTCCACCGATACCCGTGCCCAGGTCGGCCGCCAGGGTCAGCTCGATATTGCCCTTGTCGACCTTTCCGCTGGCCACTTCGCGCGTGGCACTGAACACGGGGATGGCGCTGGGCACGGCCGGGGTCGGCGTGCTGCAGGCGGCCGCCTCGCCGCCATTTTCCTGCACGCACAGGGCCACGGCCGTCTTCAGCGGCGCAGCGGCCGCCAGCACATTGCTGACCTTGGCCCGCATCGTATAGTCGCCGTACTGGGGAATGGCCACGGCCGCCAGGATGCCGGCGATGGCCACCACGATCATCAGTTCTATCAGGGTAAAACCGCTTTGCGCGCGCATCGTATCCTCCCATTGTGCGTTGCTCGTGCCGTGCATGGTGCAAGCGCCATGCCAGCGGCGCGCCCGGGCAGCGGCGGTACGCATGGAAAGAAAAGCGACGCATTTGGGCGGGTTCGGACCAGCGCCGTCCGCCCAGGCCGGGAATTGGCCTGTCTTGCGGACAAAAAAAGGAGCCGAAGCTCCTTTTTTGTACTGCATGAACCAGGCTGAAAATTACAGCATGGCTTTCAGCAGACGCGCCATTTCCGACGGGTTTTTGGTCACGGTGATGCCGCAAGCTTCCATGATTTCCAGCTTGGCTTGTGCCGTATCGGCACCGCCCGAGATCAGCGCGCCGGCGTGGCCCATGCGCTTGCCTGGAGGAGCGGTGACGCCAGCGATGAAGCCAACGACCGGTTTTTTCATGTTGTCTTTGATCCAATAAGCCGCGTTGGCTTCGTCCGGACCACCGATTTCGCCGATCATGATGACCGCGTCGGTATCTGGATCGTCATTGAACATCTTCATGATGTCGATGTGCTTCAGACCGTTGATCGGGTCGCCGCCGATGCCGACTGCCGACGATTGGCCCAGGCCCAGTGCGGTCAATTGACCCACTGCTTCATAGGTCAGGGTGCCCGAACGGGACACCACGCCGATACGGCCCTTCTTGTGGATGTGACCTGGCATGATGCCGATCTTGATTTCGTCTGGCGTGATCAGGCCTGGGCAGTTAGGGCCCAGCAGCAAGGTTTTGCTGTTGGCTTTAGCCATGCGGTCTTTCAGGGCCATCATGTCGCGGACAGGAATGCCTTCGGTGATGCAAATGGCCAGATCCATTTCAGCTTCGACAGCTTCCCAGATCGCCGCTGCCGCGCCTGCTGGCGGTACGTAGATCACGGAAACGTTGGCGCCGGTTTCTTTTTTCGCTTCGGTCACGTTAGCGAAAATAGGAATGCCTTCGAAATCTTCGCCGGCTTTCTTCGGGTTCACGCCTGCCACGAAGGCAGCTTTGCCGTTCGCGTAGTCGCGGCAACCGCGGGTGTGGAACTGGCCGGTCTTGCCGGTGATCCCTTGGGTAACGACTTTGGTATCTTTATTGATCAGAATGGACATGTTGATTCCTTAATTAAGCTTGACCGGCAGCAGCGGCAACGACGCTCTTGGCTGCATCTTCCATGGTGTCGGCTGCGATGATAGGCAGACCGGAATCGGCCAGCATCTTTTTGCCCAGGTCTTCGTTGGTGCCCTTCATGCGCACGACCAGCGGTACGTTCAGCGAGACGGCTTTCACTGCGGCGATCACGCCTTCAGCGATCACGTCGCAACGCATGATGCCGCCGAAAATGTTCACCAGGATGGCTTTCAGGCCTGGGTTTTTCAGCATGATCTTGAACGCTTCGGTGACTTTTTCTGCCGTGGCGCCGCCGCCGACGTCCAGGAAGTTGGCTGGCTCGCCGCCAAACAGCTTGATGGTATCCATGGTGGCCATGGCCAGACCGGCGCCGTTCACCAGGCAACCGATGTTGCCGTCGAGCGAAATGTAGGCCAGGTCGAATTTCGACGCTTCGATTTCAGCTGGATCTTCTTCGTCCAGATCGCGCAGGGCGACGATTTCCGGATGACGGAACAGGGCGTTCGGGTCAAAGTTGAACTTGGCGTCCAGGGCGATGACTTTGCCGCTGCTGGTGACGATCAGCGGGTTGATCTCGGCCAGCGAGCAATCGGTTTCCCAGTACGCTTTGTACAGGCCTTGCAGGTTGACGCGGGCGTCGGCGATGGAACCGGCAGGCACGCCGATTTTGGCGGCGATGTCGTCTGCCTGGGCATCGGTCAGGCCGGTGCCTGGATCGATGGTGACGTGATGGATCTTCTCAGGGTGGCTCTCGGCCACTTCTTCGATGTCCATGCCGCCTTCGGACGACGCCATCAGGACGATTTTCTGGGTGACGCGGTCGGTGACCAGCGAAACGTACAGTTCTTGTTTGATGTCGGCGCCTTCTTCCACCAGCAGGCGGTTGACTTTCTGGCCTTCGGCGCTGGTCTGGTGCGTGATCAGCTGCATGCCCATGATCTGGTCAGCGTATTCCTTGACTTGCTCGATCGATTTCGCCACTTTCACGCCGCCGCCCTTGCCGCGGCCACCTGCGTGGATCTGCGCCTTGACAACCCATACCGGGCCGCCCAGGGTTTCCGCAGCCTTGACGGCTTCTTCGACGGACATGCACGGAATACCGCGTGGTACCGTCACTCCGTGCTGCCGGAGGATTTCTTTGGCTTGATACTCATGGATTTTCATGCTGGCTTCCCTTCTGATACTGATTTGTAAAAATACGGTTAGTGGTGCAAAAAAAACAGGAAAAACAGAGCGCCGGGGTCACGCTTTGGCTACCCAGCGCGGGTAATACTGTGCCACCGCCCCGCCATCGGTGCGCAGGGCGTGGCATTTGTCGAGTTGAAACGGCTTTTCATGCGACAAGTCAGCATTCTCACCGTCACGGGTCGACCAGACATCGCCGGCAAATGCCTGAACCGTCGCAGTCGGCAAGACTTGCGCCAGTTCGGTCAAATGGGTACAGCCAGCGATTCCCGCCAGGCGCTGTTTCAAGTCGCGGCGGAAATTCTTCAATAAATTCAAACCGATCAGCGCCCTGTAAGCGGGGCCGATGGTATCGCAAAAACCGGGATAGGGCACGGCATCGGAGGCAGCTTCGGCCTCGACAATGGTCAGTTCGCGATCGACGGTAATACGTAAATGGAGGTCATGCAGAGGGGCGCCGGCGGGACGGGGGCCGGAGGCCAGGGTCGCATCATAGCTTTTGATGTCGGTGATATGGGCGTCAATATCCCACAGGCCGTCGTCGCGCATATACGCTTGGACGTCGATAACGCGGGAGTGCCGTAGGGCGCGCCGGGATACGGGAGTTGACAGGGGCATAAGACCGATGCCGCTTGCGCGGCCATAATTAGTAAGCAGCCATGTGCCTAAAGCACTCTGTTCGCAGCTTCTACGAACAGCAACCGCACCTGCGGCGCCGCAAAAACCCTAAAAGTGTAGCACACAGGGCGCTAGTTGCGCCGCAACATAATTTTTTATTGGTCGTGCCGTCTGCCGCAAATCATTAACGAAAATCGCAAAATCAATGACAATTATTCACAATGCAGATAACTTGAAAGCATGCCTGCGGCACCGGCGCACTGGCCGGCACCGCGCTTCAGTCAGCCACACCCAGTGCGCGTAAAACGGGCAAGGTGCGCGCGGAAAAATATTCCGCGCGCGCCAGCAGTTCGGCCAGGTTTTCCTCTTCCGTCAACAAGGGCTGCCCGTCCTTCGTCAGCAGTTGCTCCAGGCGCAGCAGTACCGGCCACGTCGCGCGCACCCATTCTTGCGGCGTTGGACAACCTTGCTGTTTTGCCCACAGGAACAGTTGTTGTAAATGCGATACAACCACGCCGCCGCCCGTCAGGGGGCTGGCGAGGCTGTGCAAGTCGGTTCTTGCCAGCGCCTGCTCCAGCAAGTGCGCATTCAGCCGCGCCGTCTGCGGCCGCGCCACGGCGATGTCGGCCTCGTCCTGGACGGCAAGCACGCTGCCCTTGCTGACCAGCACCAATATGATCTGCAGCAAGGCGGCCAGGCCGGCTTCGCTACCCGCCAGTTGCAGCTCCAGTTCGCCTATCGTGTACACGCGATGGTCGGCCATGGCGTCGAGCACGGGCGCATACACGCGCTCGTCCATATCGGCGTCGCCCAGCACCCCATGCACGCTCAACACCACTTCGTCGCGGGGCACGGCCAGCATCACGCGCACGGCCCGCACGGCGCTGACCTGGGCCAACGGCGTCAGCCTGCGCGCGCCCTTGACCCAGTAATCCTTGCGGAATTGCTCGTTGACGAGAAAGGCGCGCGTCGTCTCGCGGAAGACGGGATCGGGTATCTCGGCCAGGAATTGCTGGTGTTCGGCCGTCAGGTTCAGCATGTCGACCAGAGCGGTATAGTTGGCGGACGAGGCGAACTCCAGCTTGGCCTCGCCCAGCATGGCCGCAACGCTGGAAAAGGCCATCGGCTGCCAATCCGCATTGAAATATTCGTGTGCAATATAGTTGCGGTCTAGCGCTTTCAGCTTCTCGAAACGGTCCGCCAGCAGGGGATTGGCCTCCAGGTAGCGCGGTTGCACGGCGATCATCCTGTCGACAAAATCGATGGCGCCGTCGACTCGTGCCAGCACGCCCACGCCGGGCGCGCTCATGACGCGGCTATGCTCGGCCAGCAAGTCGCGCATCGGCATCATGGCACTCCAGCCCGGCTGCGTGTTATAGCTGATATAGGCGACGCCACCCACTTTCAGCTTGCGCTGCAGGAAATCGACGATCAAGGCGCGATTTTCTGCCGAGACCCAGCTCCAGATCCCGTGCAAGCAGATAAAGTCGAAATCGGGCAAGTCGTCACGGCGGCAAAACTGCGCGAACGATTCGTCCGTGAACTGTGCGCCGGCGCCGGTCACGCTGGCCAGCTCCTGCGCAAAGGCGGCCTGGGACGGATTGAAATCATTGCCATGCCAGCGCGTGGAAGACGCCGCCGCATGGATGTTGGCGCTGATGCCCTGGCCAAAGCCCAGCTCGCAAGCCGTGCCGCTGGCCGGCAAGGCAAGCCCGGCAGCCAGCAGGGGCAGCCGCAGGCGCAGAGGATTCAATTCTTCGTAATAGCCATAGGTATAGGCGATTTCGGCCACATAGCCGGCATTCCAGTTGCTCATCTCGATCCTGTCACGGTCAGTGGTGCTGCGCGCATCGCACAGCGTTCGAGCGCCAGAATACCTTATCGCGCGGCGTCGCCATACTGGAAACAAACGGCGTTTGAAAGCGCAGTTCATGGGGCACGACGGAGGCCGGCCGGCGCGCCATGGCCAGCCTCATTCCTCGTCGGGATCCAGCCCCTTCAAGGCCGCTTGCACGGCGCGCTGGGAAAAGCCGCGCTGCATCAGGAAGCGCATCTGCTTGTTGCGCTGCTCGGCATCCTGCGCTACTTCACCAAACTTGCGGCGCCACACTTCGCAGGCGCGCGCAACTTCCCCTTCGGCCAGGCCCGCCTTGAGTTCCTGCAGCGCCTCGCCGCCGATGCCATGGCTTTGCAACTCCGCCATGATGCGGCTATTGCCGAAGCGGGCCGAGCGGCGGTGGATCAGCGACTCGGAAAAGCGCTCCTGCGACAGCCAATTGGCTTGCTCCAGGCTGTCGAGCAAGGCTTCCACGTCATCGCCCTCCTGCGCATGGCGCTGCAGCTTGCGCCGCAATTCCATGCGGCTGTGTTCACGCATCGACAAAAAGCGTAGCGCCCTGCCCTTCAGGCTTAGTTGTACTGCGGCCATACACCCACCTTGTCTTTCATTCCACAATCACATCACCCAAACACAATCGCCGCCCGGCGCAACAGCGCGGGACGGCGATCATGGTCCTACCTTGCGGCAAGCCATGCGTAGGTCGGATCAGGGCCCTTGGACCGTAATCCGACAACATTGTTGACGTCTGTGGTGTTGTCGGATTACGCGCGGCTTTGCCGCGCTAATCCGACCTACTCTGGCTTGGCTTCCGCAGCCTTGGCAGCCTTGTCGGCGGCTTTGTCCGCTTTTTCCGGCTTTTCAGCAGCCAGCGGCGGCAGTTCGCGCACGCCCAGCGAAGCGCGGACCTTGTTTTCGATTTCGCGGGCCAGCGCCGGACGCTCCTGCAGGAAGGCGCGGGCGTTGTCCTTGCCCTGGCCGATACGTTCGCCGTTGTAGCTGTACCACGAACCGGATTTTTCCACGATCTTGGCATCCGAGCCCAGGTCCAGGATTTCGCCTTCGCGCGAAGTGCCGGCGCCGTACAGGATGTCGAAGTGCGCTTCCTTGAACGGCGGCGCGATCTTGTTCTTGACGACCTTGACCTTGGTTTCGTTGCCGATCACTTCATCGCCGGACTTGATCGAGCCGGTGCGGCGGATATCCAGACGCACGGAGGCGTAGAATTTCAGCGCATTGCCGCCCGTGGTTGTTTCCGGACTGCCGAACATCACGCCGATCTTCATGCGGATCTGATTGATGAAGATGACCAGGGTATTGGTGCGGTTGATGGAACCGGTCAGCTTGCGCAAGGCTTGCGACATCAGGCGCGCTTGCAGGCCTGGCAGGGAATCGCCCATGTCGCCTTCGATCTCGGCGCGTGGCGTCAGCGCGGCCACGGAGTCGATGACGACGAGGTCGACGCTGCCCGAACGCACGAGGGCGTCGCAGATTTCCAGCGCCTGCTCGCCCGTGTCCGGTTGCGAGATCAGCAATTCGTGCAGATTCACGCCCAGCTTTTGCGCGTAACCGACGTCGAGCGCGTGCTCGGCATCGATAAAGGCGCACGTGCCGCCCAGTTTTTGCATTTCGGCGATGGTTTGCAGGGTCAAGGTGGTTTTACCCGACGATTCCGGACCGTAGATTTCCACCACGCGGCCGCGCGGCAAGCCGCCCACGCCCAGCGCGATATCGAGGCCGAGCGAACCGGTCGACACGACTTGCACTTCTTCGATCGGTGCGCTGGCATCCATGCGCATGACCGAACCTTTGCCAAACTGCTTCTCGATCTGCGCCAGTGCGGCGGCGAGCGCCTTGGCTTTTTCCGATGCGGGTACTACAGCTTTTTTATCGTCCATATGTTCTTTCAGCCGTTCTACAGTTGCGGATTCACGTGACGCATCTACGTGAACCGTGCAGCCTGCGATAGCGCCAGTGGGTTAAATTCTTTACACAGACAGTACTGTATAAAAAAACAGTGATCAATGCAAGCGGAACGTGGATTTGTTTTGAAACAGATCAATACAACCGCGGATTTTCATAAAAATTCGCCACCTTGCGGAAAATGAAACACAATACAAGCTTCTACCGCCGCAAAGCATAGGAAGTGCACCATGCGTATTTTACTTGCCGAAGATGACAGCGTGCTGGCCGATGGCCTGACCCGCTCGCTGCGCCAGTCCGGTTATGCGATCGACTACGTCAAGACGGGGCAAGAGGCCGATACGGCCCTGTCCACCCAGGAATTCGACTTGCTGATCCTCGACCTGGGCCTGCCCAAAATGTCCGGCCTGGAAGTGCTGCGCCGCCTGCGCGCACGCGCTTCGCTGCTGCCTGTGCTGATCCTGACGGCCGCCGATTCCATCGAACAACGCGTGAATGGCCTCGACCTCGGTGCCGATGATTATATGGCCAAGCCGTTCGCCTTGTCGGAACTGGAGGCAAGAGTGCGCGCCCTGACGCGCCGCGGCGCTGGCGGCGGCGCCACCATCATCAAGCACGGCCCCCTCAGCTACGACCAGGTGGGGCGCAGCGCCTACATCAACGACCAGATGCTCGACCTGTCGGCGCGCGAACTGGGCTTGCTGGAAATCCTGCTGGGCCGCACCGGCCGCCTCGTCTCGAAAGAGCAGCTGGTCGACCACCTGTGCGAATGGGGCGAGGAAGTGTCGAACAACGCCATCGAAGTGTATGTGCACCGCCTGCGCAAGAAGATCGAAGTGGGCGGCGTGCGCATCGCCACCGTGCGCGGCCTCGGCTATTGCCTGGAAAAATACTCGGAAGCGGCGCGCCTGAACGCTGAAGCGGGCGAGTCGGCAAGCCCGGCCAGCGGACCCGCCAGCAAGTGAAGGCGCGCGAGGCGCCAGCGGACGAGCCGGATGATGACGACTGGTTCGAGCCGCCCACCACGGAGCAGGACGACACCATCGAGCATTCGCTGTTCGGCGAAATCCTCGACTGGATGCTGGCGCCCCTGCTGCTGCTGTGGCCGATGAGCATCGCCATCACCTATCTGGTGGCCAAGGGCATCGCCAATCAGCCGTTCGACCATGCGCTGGAAGACAGCGTGACCGTGCTCACGCAGCAAGTCAAGCAGGCCGATGGCGCCATGTTGCGCCGCGCGCCGGACAAGAACAGCAGCAATAATAATGGCCGCGACTTGCTGCGCGGCGACGATGTCGACACCCTGTATTACCTGGTGGTGGGTCCGCGCGGCGAATACCTGGCCGGCGACCGCGATTTGCCGCCGCCGCAGGATCCCGACAAATACCGCAGCGGCATGGTGCTGTTTCGCAACGACACCATCCACGGCACGCCCGTGCGCGTGGCGTTCAGCTATCTCGACATTCCTGCCGACAACGACGATGAGCCGCACCGCGCGCTGGTACAAGTTGCCGAAACCCTGGAGAAACGCGCCCAGCTGGCCAATGAAATCATCAAGGGCGTGATTTTGCCGCAGTTCATCATCCTGCCCGTGATCCTGGCTCTCGTCTGGTTTGCCCTGGCGCGCGGCCTGTCGCCGCTGGCGCAATTGCAGGAGCGCATACGCGCCCGGCCACCCGACGATTTATCGCCCATCGAATCGGGCCAGGTACCCGAGGAAATCACGCCGCTGGTCGGTTCGCTCAACGAGATGCTGGCGCGGCTATCGCTGTCGATCGACATGCAGAAACGCTTCATCGCCGATGCCGCGCATCAGATGAAAACGCCGCTGGCCGGCATGCGCATGCAGTCGGAACTGGCCCTGCGCCAGACCGACCACGACGAGATCCACCGCTCGCTGCTGCAACTGGCGAAAAGTTCGGAAGCGGCCACGCGCCTGGTCAACCAGCTGCTGGCCCTGGCGCGCGCGGAAAATCAGCCGCAGGCGGGCACGGCGTTCGAGCCGATCGAGCTGAGCGAACTGGCGCGCGGCGTGGTGCAGGACTGGGTGCAAGCTTCGTTTGCCCAGCATATCGACCTGGGCTTCGAGCAGCCCGCGTATTCGATCATGATTTCCGGCAATGCCATGATGCTGCGCGAGCTGCTGAGCAACCTGATCGACAACGCCCTGCGCTACACGCCGTCGGGCGGCAGCGTCACGGTGCGCGTGCGCAGCACCCTGGAACTGGCCATCCTGGAAGTGGAAGATACGGGTCCCGGCATTGCGCCGGCCGAGCGGGCCCACGTGTTCGAACGCTTTTACCGCATTCTCGGCAGCAATGTCGACGGTAGCGGCCTGGGCCTGGCCATCGTGCGCGAAATTGCGCAGCAGCATGGCGCCGAAGTCGATATTTTTAACAATCCGCGCGCGCAGTCGCCGAAGCTGCCGGGCACCCTGCTGCGCCTGAGCATCGCCCTGCTGTTGCCGGACGCGCCAGAAGAGGATGACGTCACATATGGATAAGCCGAGCCCAACCGTTGCCCCGGCGCGGCCATCGCACGCGCCCAGCCCCGAGCTGCAGGCGCGCCGCGACATCCACTGGCGCAAGACGCGGCGCCTGACGGCCATCCTGCTGCTGGTGTGGCTGCTGACGGGTTTTCTGACCGTATTCTATGCGCGCGAGCTGCTGCACCTGAACCTGTTCGGCTGGCCCCTGCCCTTCTATATGGCGGCCCAGGGCGCCTCGCTCGTGTACCTGGCCATCATCGCCTTCTATGCGTGGCGCATGCGGCGCCTCGACCGGGACTTCCATGCCGAGGAGCACGCATGAGCGGCCAGCGCAGCTTCTTTGCCCGGCTGAGCCGCTACTACCTGCTGTTTACGGCCGGTTTCGCCGCCTTCCTGCTGGCCCTGTCCGTGCTGGAACAGGAAGGCATGCCGCGCGCGTGGATCGGCTACCTGTTCATGCTCGTCACCATCACCCTGTACGCCACCATCGGCGTCATCAGCCGCACCTCGAACGTCACCGAATACTATGTGGCGGGGCGCCGGGTGCCGGCCATGTTCAACGGCATGGCCACGGCCGCCGACTGGATCTCGGCCGCCAGCTTCATCAGCCTGGCCGGCGGCCTGTACCTGAACGGCTTCGACGGCCTGGCCTTCATCATGGGCTGGACGGGCGGCTATTGCCTGGTGGCGCTATTGATCGCACCCTACCTGCGCAAGTTCAGCCAGTACACGATTCCCGATTTCCTCGCCGCCCGCTACGGCAGCGGCACCGACAAGCGGGGCGCCAGCGTGCGCGTGGTGGCCGTGGCCGCCACCATCATCGTGTCGTTTACCTATGTGGTGGCGCAGATCTACGCCGTCGGCCTGATCGCCTCGCGCTTCACGGGCGTGGATTTTTCCGTCGGCATCTTCCTGGGCCTGGCCAGCATCCTCGTCTGCTCCTTTCTGGGCGGCATGCGCGCCATCACCTGGACGCAGGTGGCGCAGTACATCATCATCCTCGTCGCCTTTCTGATTCCCGCCATGTGGCTGTCGGTCAAGCATGCGGACAATCCCGTGCCGCAGATCGCCTACGGCAAGGTGCTGACGCAACTGAGCGCGCGCGAACACGTGCTGGAAACGGACCCGAAAGAAAACGAAGTGCGCGCCATCTTCCGCCAGCGCGCGCAAAGCTACCAGGCGCGCATCGACGGCTTGCCCGGTTCCTGGGAACAAGGCCGCCTGGCGGCCCAGCGCCAGCTCGATAGTTTGCGCCAGCGCAATACCTCGCTGTTCGACATCCGCAACGCGGAGCGCTACCTGATCGCCTATCCGAAAAGTCCGGACGAGGCACGCGTGCTGTGGCAGGCGGCGCAGGCGCAGAACCAGAAACGCGCCGAGCCGATCATTCCACACGCGCAGCCATTTCCCGCCGCAGACCGCGAGCAATCCGACATCAAGCGCAACAATTTCCTGGCCCTCGTGTTTTGCATGATGCTGGGTACGGCCGCCCTGCCGCACATCCTCATGCGATCGTACACCACACCCTCCGTGCACGAAACGCGCGTTTCCGTGTTCTGGACCCTGTTCTTCATCTTGTTGATCTATCTCACGATTCCCGCGCTGGCCGTGCTGGTCAAGTACGATATTTACTCGGCACTCGTGGGCACGCAATACGCGAACCTGCCCACCTGGGTGTCGTACTGGGCCAATGTGGACAAGCTCAGTCCCCTGATCAGCATCGTCGACGTCAACCGCGACGGCATCGTGCAACTGGCGGAAATTTCCATCGACGCCGACGTGCTGGTGCTGGCCACGCCCGAGATCGCCGGCCTGCCCTACGTGATTTCCGGCCTGGTGGCGGCAGGCGGCCTGGCCGCCGCCCTGTCGACGGCCGATGGCTTGCTGCTGGCCATCTCGAACGCCCTGTCGCACGACGTCTATTACAAGGTGGTCGATCCCACGGCTTCGACGCAAAAGCGCGTGACGATTTCAAAATTGCTGCTGCTGGCCGTGGCCTTCATCGCCGCCTATGCGGCCTCGCAAAAGCCGGCGGACATTTTGTCGCTGGTGGGCGTAGCCTTTTCCCTGGCCGCCTCGACCCTGTTCCCGCCGCTGGTGCTGGGCGTCTTCTGGCAACGCGCCAACTTCCAGGGCGCACTGGCCGGCATGCTGACGGGCTTTGGCGTATGCCTGTATTACATGCTGCACACGAGCACCATGCTGGGCGGCAATGCCAGCGGTCAATGGTTCCACATCGCGCCCATCTCGGCCGGCATCTTCGGCGTGCCGGCCGGCCTGGCCGCCGCCATCCTCGTCAGCTGGCTGACGCCGGCGCCGGGACGCCGCAGCACGGGGCTGGTTGAGCATATCCGGGCGCCGGAGTGAGCGTCCATAGGTCAATTTTTTATTCCAGGTTACAACACACCATGCCCCAGGCTTTCTTGCGTCTGCTACATATCCTGGCCGCCTGCGCCAGCCTGTTCGCCCTTTCCGCACAGGCGCACACGGCCATCGCGCCGCCACCACTGTCGGCCTTCTTCGCCAATCCCGAATTCAGCGGCCCCCAGTTGTCGCCCGATGCGCGCCATCTGGCCGTGAAGGTGAGCGGCGCGAACAATCGCGAACGGCTGGCCATCGTCAACCTGCTCGATAACAGCATCAAGGTCGTGGCGCAATTCAGCGATGTCGACGTGGGTGACGTCGAATGGGTCAACAACGAGCGCCTGATCCTGAACACGCGCGACCGCCAGACGGCGCCCGGCGACATGCGTTTCGGGCCAGGCCTGTTTGCCGTCAACCGCGACGGCGGCAACTTTCGCCAGCTGGCCGCCCGCAGCGCCATGCCCGATGCCTCCACCTCGATCTATAAACTGCTGCCCTGGCATACCTACCTGACGGGCCAGCGCGGTGCGCAGGATTCCCAGGCCGTGTATGTGCGCAGCACCGTGTACGCCTCGACGGGCGAAGTCGACTACGAAGGCTTGCGGCAGCTCGATACGCTCACGGGCCGCAGCACGGCCGTCAAGCCGCCAGGCAAGGTGCGCCGCTGGCTGCTCGACCAGCATGGCGAACCGCGTCTGGCCGTGACCCGGGAGCGCAATATCGAAAGCGTGCAGTACCTTGATCCGGCCAGCGGCGCCTGGCGCACGCTGGCGCAGTTCGACGCCTACCTCGGCGGCCCCGACGCCTTCACCCCGCTCTCCTTCGGCCCGGACGGCACCCTGTATGTGAGCGCCCGCATGGGCAGCGATACGCTGTCCGTGCATGCCTACGACTTGGCCGGCAGCCGCATCGTGCCCACGCCCATCATCTCGCTCGACGGCTATGACTTCAGCGGCAATCTGATCGTCGGGCAAGGCAAGCTGCTGGGCGTGCGCCACCTGAGCGATGCGCGCGCCACGCGCTGGTTCGACCCGGTCATGACGGCCACCCAGGCACGTATCGACGCCCTGCTGCCAGCGACCATCAACCTGGTCTCGCTGGCGGCCCGCCCCGCCACACCCTTCATGCTGGTGACCTCGTATTCCGACCGGCAGCCGGGCAAATTCTCGCTGTTCAACAGCGACACGGGCAAGCTGAGCATCATCGGCGAAGCGCAGCCGCTCATCAAGCCGGCGCAGATGAGCGAGCAGCAGCTGGTGCGCTACAAGGCGCGCGATGGCCTGTCCATTCCCGCCTGGCTCACCGTGCCCGCCGCGACTTCCGGCAAGCAGCTGCCGCTGGTCGTGCTCGTGCATGGCGGCCCGTATGTGCGCGGCAGCTCCTGGCAATGGAATGCCGAAGTGCAATTTCTTGCCTCGCGTGGCTATGCCGTGCTGCAACCGGAATTTCGCGGCAGCACAGGCTTTGGCGCCAAGCATTTTCGCGCTGGCTGGAAACAATGGGGCTTGAAGATGCAGGACGATCTCGCCGATGGCGCGCGCTGGGCCATCGCCGAAGGAATCGCCGATCCGCGCCGCATCTGCATCGCCGGCGCCAGCTATGGCGGTTATGCCGCTTTGATGGGCCTGGCCAACGATCCCGACCTGTTCCGCTGCGCCATCGACTGGGTGGGCGTGACCGACATCAACCTGCTGTATAGCGGCCACTGGAGTTTCAAGTCCGACCTCGGCGATGACTGGAAACAGTACGGCATGCCCGAGCTGATTGGCGACCGGACGGCCAACGCGGCCCAGTTCCAGGCCACCTCCCCCATCGCCCAGGCGGCGCGCATCACCCAGCCCCTGCTGCTGGCGTACGGTGCCGCCGACCAGCGGGTGCCGCTGTACCACGGCAGGCAATTCTACGCGGCCGTCAAACAGCACAATCGCGATGTCGAATGGGTGGTCTACGACGAGGAAGGCCATGGATGGACATTGCCGAAGAACCGCATCGACTTCTGGGGCCGGGTGGAGAAATTCCTCGACAGGACTATCGGAAAAGACAGCGCCCCGGCAAAAAAGGAGTAGGCTGGAGGGCCGTTCCACTTACGAGGAAATCCCATGCCGTCTGGAAAAATTCTTGTCGCCCAAGGAGGCGGTCCCACCGCCGTCATCAACCAGTCGCTGGTGGGCGTGGTGCTCGAGTCACGGCGCTTTCAGCATGTCACGCGCGTGTATGGCGCGCTGCATGGCGTGCGCGGCATCGTCAATGAAGAGTTCGTCGATCTGACGCAGGAAACCAGCCACAACCTGGAACTGGTGGCCGCCACGCCGTCGTCGGCCCTCGGTTCCACGCGCGACAAGCCCGACATCGCCTACTGCCAGCAAATCTTCGAAGTGCTGCGCGCGCACGAAATCGAACATTTCTTTTATATCGGCGGCAATGACTCGTCCGACACGGTGCGCATCGTCAGCGAGGAAGCGCACAAGGCCGGCTATCCGCTGCGCTGCATCCACATCCCGAAAACCATCGACAACGACCTGGTGGGCAGCGACCATACACCGGGCTTTCCCTCGGCCGCGCGCTTCGTCGCGCAAGCGTTCGCCGGCGCCAACCTCGACAACGCAGCCTTGCCCGGCGTGTACGTGGGCGTGGTGATGGGCCGCCACGCGGGCTTCTTGACGGCCGCCTCGGCGCTGGGCAAGAAGTTCCCCGACGACGGCCCGCACCTGATCTACCTGCCCGAGCGCGTTTTCGTGCTGGAACAGTTTCTTGCCGACGTGAAGGCGACGTATGAAAAATACGGCCGCTGCGTGATCGCTGTCTCGGAAGGCATCCACGATGCCTCGGGCGAGCCGATCGCCAGCCTGCTCGCCCAAGAGGTGGAGCGCGATGCGCACGGCAATGTGCAATTGTCGGGCACGGGTGCGCTGGCCGACCTGCTGTGCGACGAAATCAAGGCCAAGCTCGGTATCAAGCGCGTGCGCGGCGATACCTTCGGCTATCTGCAGCGCTCCTTCATCGGCTGCGTCTCTGATGTAGATCAACGCGAGGCCCGCGAAGTGGGCGAAAAGGCCGTGCAATTCGCCATGTGGGGCGACCGCGACGGTTCCGTCGCCATCAAGCGCACGGGCTTTTATTCCGTCGACTACGAGTTGCTGCCGCTCACCGAGGTCGCGGGCAAGACGCGCACCATGGAAGACGAATTCATCAGCGCCAGCGGCACGGACGTCACCGATGCTTTCAGGCTGTATCTGCGTCCGCTGCTGGGCTCGGGCATGCCCGATGCCTTCCGCCTGCGCGCGGCGAAAGTGGCGAAGGTGCTCAAACCCTAGCTGTTTTCCGCAAGCAACAGCGGCCGTAGTTTCACGGCCGCCTCCTTGAGCTGCGGCACGTGCTGCATCAGTTGCTCCACGGATTTGCGTGCCACGGGCGCGTGGCAGGCCACGGCCGCCACGATGCGTCCGTCGGCCGCGCAGATAGGCACGGCCACGGCCACCATGCCATGCACGAATTCCTCGTCGTCGATGCCGATGCCCAGGCGGGCGATACGCACGATCTCGCGCTCGAGCAACACGGGGTCGGTAATGCTTTTCGGCGTGCGCGCTTCCAAGGTCAGCATGGCCAGCAGCTCGCGCCGCTCCAGCAAACTCATATGCGCAAGGAATAATTTTCCGCTCGCCGTGCAATGCATGGGCGCCCGGCTGCCCAGCACCAGATGCAGGCGCAGCGGTTCCTGCGTTTCCACGCGGTCCACGTAGACGATCGCATTGCCCTCGGGAATGGCGAGGTTGCACGTCTCGCCCGTGGCCGCCACCAGGCTGCCCAGGATGCTGCGGCTCACGCGGATCAGGGCATTGTTGCGCAGGGTCGCCAGCGCCAGGTTGGTCGAGGCGGCACCGGGCACATAGCCGCGTCCCACGGGCGTGCGCAGCACATAGCCATGCTGCTCCAGGGTATCGAGCAAGCGCATCATGCTGGCCTTGGGCACTTGCATGCGCGCGGCCAGCTGCGACAGGGTCAGGGGCTGGCTGGCGCTGGCCAGATGCTCGATCAAACGCAGCACGCGCAATCCCCGCGCCTCGTCGCCATGGCTCGCCGTTGTGCCGGTCTCCACTTGACCACCTTCTTCGGCCTCGCCCGGCCGTTTTTGAAACGCATCATGCATGTTCTGTTTCACCTCTCGCGTATGTGCCTGTTTCCGCTTGTCCCGGTGCCGCACGTCTTTTATAAATGGAACCAGACGTTCCAAAAATAACCAATAAAGACCAGTGTATCGCAAAAAACGCCCGCCGAGGCGGCGCGATACCGCAACGCAGGAGACAAGAGCAATGTTGCAAATACACTACGATTACATCGTTGTCGGCGCCGGTTCCGCCGGCTGCGTGCTGGCCAACCGCCTGTCTCACGACAGCAACAATCAGGTATTGCTGCTGGAAGCGGGCGGCAAGGACAACAATCCCTGGATACACGTGCCGGTCGGCTATTTCAAGACCATGCACGATCCCAAGCTCGACTGGTGCTACCGCACGGAAGCGGACGCCGGCATCGCGGGGCGCCAGTTGCAATGGCCGCGCGGCAAGGTGCTGGGCGGCTCCAGCTCGCTCAACGGCTTGCTGTACGTGCGGGGCCAGAAGGAAGACTACGACCGCTGGGTCGAACTCGGCAATGCAGGCTGGAGCTATGCCGAGGTGCTGCCCTATTTCAAGAAATCGGAAGACCAGGAACGCGGCGCCAGCGATTACCATGGCGTGGGCGGTCCGTTAAAGGTGTCGGACCTGCGGCTGCGCCGCCCCATCGCCGAGCATTTTATTGCGGGCGCCACGGAAAGCGGCATCCCCTTCAATGCCGATTACAACGGCGCCACGCAGGAAGGTGTCGGCTATTTCCAGCAGACAGCCAGCAAGGGCTTGCGCTGGAGCACGGCGAAAGCCTTTTTGCGCCCCGCCCGCAAGCGCGCCAACCTGCGCGTGGAAGTGCGCGCACAAATCACGCGCGTGCTGTTCGAGGGCAAGCGCGCCGTCGGCATCGAATATCAGCAGGATGGCCAGCTGCGCCAGGCGCGCGCCAGCGGCGAAGTGATACTCTGCGCGGGCGCCATCGGCTCGCCGCAAATCCTGCAATGCTCGGGCGTGGGACCGCGCGCCCTGTTGGAAGAGGTGGGCGTGCCGCTCGTGCACGACTTGCCCGGCGTGGGACAGAATTTGCAAGACCATCTGCAAATCCGCCTCGTCTTCAAGACGCGGCTGAAAACCCTGAACGATGAAGTCAACAGCCTGTGGGGCAAGCTGTGGGTAGGCATGCAATATGTGTTTTCCCGCTCGGGGCCCTTGACCCTGGCGGCCAGCCAGGTGACGGTGTTTACCAAGTCGTCGCCCGAAGTGGAGCGACCCGACATCCAGTTCCACATGCAGCCGCTGAGCGCCGACAAGCCGGGCGAAGGCGCGCATCCATTTTCCGCCTTCACGTCGTCCGTGTGCCAGCTGCGCCCACACAGCCGCGGCCACGTATCGATCAAGTCCGCCGATCCGTTTGCGTATCCGGGCATCTACCCGAACTACCTGTCCGACCCGCGCGACCAGCAAACGGCGGTTGCCGCCCTGCGCGTGGCGCGAAAAATCGCCGCCGCCCCGTCGCTGGCGCCGCACATCATTTCCGAGTTCGTGCCCGGCCCACAGTTCCAAAGCGATGAGGAACTGCTGGACGCGGCGCGGCGCTTCAGCCAGTCGATCTACCACCCGAGCGGGACCTGCAAGATGGGGCATGACGCCATGGCCGTCGTCGACGAGCGCCTGCGCGTGCACGGCATGCAGAACCTGCGCGTGGTCGACGCGTCGATCATGCCGGAAATCGTCTCGGGCAATACGAACGCGCCCACCATCATGATCGCCGAAAAAGCGGCCGACATGATACTGGCGGACGCCGTGCGCCTGCCCAAGGCGGCCTGACTCTACCCCATTCCGTTCCCAAAGGAGGATGCCAGCGGCGGGCAGAGTGGCCCGCCCCTCAATGACTTGGCAATCAGCCAGGCATCAGAAAAAACACATAATCGATATCGATAGGAGACTAGATATTATGGATAACAATACGAGCAATCCGAAAAAGGCCAAAGAGCTACGGAAAGTCGTGATGGCCAGCGTGATCGGCGCCACCATCGAATGGTATGACTTCTTTTTATACGGCGTCGTGGCCGGCATCGTGTTCAGCAAGCTGTATTTCCCGGGCGGCGATCCGCTCGTCTCGACCATGCTGGCCTACGGCACCTTTGCCGTAGGTTTTCTGTCGCGCCCCATCGGCGGCGTGATCTTCGGCCACTTCGGCGACAAGATCGGCCGCAAGAGCATGCTGGTGATGACCCTGATGATCATGGGGATCTCCACTTTCCTGATCGGCGTGCTGCCGACCTACGACCACATCGGCTACTGGGCCCCTGGCCTGCTGCTGTTCCTGCGCGTGCTGCAGGGTATCGGCCTCGGTGGCGAATGGGGCGGCGCCGTGCTGATGGCGTATGAATATGCGCCCCCAAAGGAGCGCGGCTTCTATGCCAGCCTGCCGCAGATCGGCCTGGCCATCGGTCTGTGCCTCGCTTCGGGCGTGGTGGCGATCCTGTCGTACACGCTGACGGATACGCAATTCCTGTCCTGGGGCTGGCGCGTCGCCTTCATCCTGTCGGCGGCCCTCGTCTTCATCGGCATGTGGATACGTCTGAACGTGATGGAAACGCCCGAGTTCCAGGCCGTCAAGGAGAAGAACGCGGAGACGCAGATTCCATTCTTCGACTTGCTGAAACGCTATCCGGGCAATGTCTTGAAGGGTATGGGCGCGCGCTATATCGACGGCGTGTTCTTCAATATCTTTGGCGTGTTTTCCATCACCTACCTGACCAACACCATCAAGATCGACCGCACGGAAGCGCTGATGGGCGTGATGGCATCGGCCGTCGTGATGTGCTTCTGCATTCCGTTCTTCGGCAGGCTGTCGGACCGCATCGGCCGCACCAAGGTGTTTTTCTGGGGTTCATTGATCACGGGCGTGTCGTCGATTCCCGCGTTCTGGATCATGCTCAACCATGCCGACAATCCCTTGCTGCTGTGGTGTTCCGTGATCATCCCGCTGGGCGTGCTGTATTCGGCCGTGTACGGCCCGGAAGCGGCCCTGTTCTGCGACCTGTTCGACGCCAAGGTACGCTACACGGGCATCTCCTTCGTGTACCAGTTCTCGGGCATCTTCGCCAGCGGCCTGACGCCCATCATCGCCACCTACCTGCTGAAAACGGGCAATGGCGAGCCATGGCACATCGTCGGCTACATCCTGTTCGCCTCCCTCGTCTCGGCCGTCAGCGTGGCCATGATCGGAAAAGGAGGCTCGCAGCCGGATGGGCGCATGAAGACGGCGCACGCAAGGTAAGTAGTTATCCGAATAGTCTTGGAAAATTTATGACGAATAAAAGCGGATGCGCTGTGAGTGCCAAACGTGACGTAAGCAGCGCACCGCTTAAGAAAGGCAACGAGAACAATAGATTTATTTTTAAACGATCTCCAATTCCAATGGCATAGAACCTCTCTAGGAATAAATTTAAAACCAAATCCCTATATAAATCTACCGACCTAGCAGGCTGTATAGGGTCTGTCTAGCATGATCCGCACTACTAGGACTGTGCGGATCAGCAAAGTAGATTTACCTTTCAGTGCGCCGCTTCAAACCATCCCTCGCACTAAGTTAAGTTCGTAGTAGAGCTTTCTATTTGTTAACCACTATCTATTTTGATTCACCAATGTAGAGAAAAAACACGCGCTCTTGAAGTTAATCTCCATAAATTTCAAAAAAATTTCCCAATGCTAATATTTTCATTGATTTATTTTTCTTAAATTATTAAAATTATTACTTCAAAATCATTTAGGAAGAATGAATTGGATAGCTTTATTCGTTTTTACGAACTTTATAGATGTGCATCTCGCTGGAACGTTGTAAAAGAAATTTATTCAAAGAGCAGCACTTCTTTAAAATTTCTTCTGTGGATAACAAAATTATTATTTGCAATAACTGCAATTATTTTCTTTGTGAAAGATAGTTTTTTCCCATGGCTTTTAATTTCCATAGCCATTTTAATGATATGGGCTTTAGTCGTTACAAAAGCAAGAAAAAGTGCTTACAAGAGATATTATTTACTATACCCGGAGCGCATAAAATATTACGCGAAAGAATATCAATATATTCGGTATCTTAATTTCAAAGAAAGTTTAACATCTGGTCCGTTCATGGGAGATATTGATGATGCGATTAATCACCTTGACGGCCAAATCAACTCCAACTCTGACTCTCCAATCTTTTCTCATCCGATAGTTTCAATTTTAATTACTGTCATCATCACGACAATTGGCAGCATTGCTGGAAAATGGGATGCAATCACTATCGCCTGGGTTATTTTCACACTTGCCATTGTTTTGTATTTTTTATGCATGTTACTTGGCTTTACCAGAACCCCATTGTCAAGTCTAAAAGAATTTAAGCGATTTCTCCTTTGGGCAAAAGAAGATGCAATAATTTAAAAATTTCTCATAATAAAAATGGCGCTCTAGGCGCCATTTTTTACTAAATATCAATATAACAGTTTAGATCACAATCGTCTGATGCTCGTCGCCCACGCGCGCGCGGATCGTGCCGATGCGCGACACAGTTTCGCCGGCCGCTTGCAACTGGGCGATGGCGGCGTCCGCGTTCTCTTGCGAGACGATGACGGTCATGCCGATGCCGCAGTTGAAGACGCGGTGCATTTCGGCGTCAGCCACGCCGCCGTGCTGTTGCAGCCACGTGAACAGCGGTGGCATGGTCCACGATTTCGAATCCAGTTCGGCCACCAGGCCAGGCTGCAGCACGCGCGGGATGTTTTCCACCAGACCGCCACCGGTGATGTGCACCATGCCCTTGACTTCCATGGCATCCATCAGCGCCAGCAGCGGCTTGACGTAGATGCGCGTCGGCTGCATCAGCACGTCGGCCAGCTTGCGGCCGTGGAAGTCGCCTTCCAGGTCAGGTTTCGCCACTTCGATGATCTTGCGCACCAGCGAGTAACCGTTCGAGTGCACACCCGACGAGGCCAGGCCCAGCACCACGTCGCCCGGGGCGATCTTGGTGCCGTCGATAATTTTCGATTTTTCCACGGCGCCGACGGCAAAACCTGCCAGGTCGTATTCGCCGGCCGGGTACATGCTCGGCATTTCCGCCGTTTCGCCGCCGATCAGCGCGCAACCGGCTTGTTCGCAACCCTGGGCGATGCCCTTAATGACGTCGGTGGCGATGGCCACGTCCAGCTTGCCGCAAGCGAAGTAGTCGAGGAAGAACAGCGGCTCGGCGCCTTGCACCAGGATGTCGTTGACGCTCATGGCGACCAGGTCGATGCCGACCGTGTCATGGCGGTTCAGTTCGAACGCCAGGCGCAATTTGGTGCCGACGCCGTCGGTACCCGAGACCAGCACCGGTTCCTTGTACTTCTTGCTGATTTCAAACATGGCGCCAAAACCGCCCAGGCCGCCCATCACGCCTTCGCGCAGGGTGCGCTTGGCAAACGGCTTGATTGCTTCGACTAAAGCGTCGCCTGCGTCGATATCGACGCCAGCGTCACGGTAGGAAAGGGAAACATTAGAAGTCTGGTTCATGGTGTGGTGGCAGCGGAGGCGGTAAAATAGAAGGCGGATACCCGCCGGCACGCGCGCGCAAGCATGTTTTTCAACATCGTGCGGCAGGGCGCCAGCGGGTGAATTCGGTCGATCAAGTCGCTATTTTATCAAACTGCCCCGCTATTTCGTAATTAACTGCCTTTTTTTAACGCAACAGTACAAACTACATGCCATTCGCCATCACCGCCGAACAGAAGCAAACAGCATTTTGGATCGCGGTCTGGCTGGCATTTTTGCTGCTGCTCGTCAGCCTCGGCCCCATCCTGACGCCCTTCCTGGCCGCCGCCATCCTCGCCTACGTGCTCAATCCTGGCGTGGACCGCTTGCAGCGCCTCCATTACAAGCGCTTTTACGTGCCCCGTCCGCTGGCCGTGCTGGTCGTCGTAGTGTTGTTTTTCCTCGCCATTACGGCGCTGGTGCTGATCGTCGTGCCCGTGTTGCAGAAGGAAATTCCCTTGCTGCAGGCGCAAATCCCGCAATTCCTCAGCAAGGCGAACGAGTTCCTGGCGCCGAAACTGCGCGACCTCGGCATCCGCGTGCGCCTGGACGGCACGGGCATCAAGCGCATGCTGAGCCAGCAGATGGCCACCAGCGGCGATGAAATCTGGAGCACGGTGCTCGCCTCGGCCCGCATCGGCGGCACGGCCGTGCTGGGCTGGCTGGCCACCGTCGTGCTGATTCCCGTGGTGCTGTTTTATTTGTTGCTGGACTGGCATCCGATGCTGGCGCGCATCGCCGGCGCCGTGCCGCGCCGCTGGGTCGGCCGCACGGTGGGCATGGCGCAGGAAGTCGACACCCTGCTGGCGCAATACCTGCGCGGCCAGTTGCTCGTCATGCTGGTGCTGGCCACGTATTACTCGGTGGCACTGGCCATCGCCGGTTTTGAAGTGGCATTGCCTGTGGGCATCATCACAGGCTTGCTGGTGTTTATCCCCTACCTGGGCTTCGGGCTGGGCCTGATGCTGGCGCTGATCGCCGCCCTGCTGCAATTTTCCGACTGGAGCGGCCTCATCGCCGTGGCCGTCATCTACGGCTGCGGCCAGGTTATCGAAGGCTTTTTCCTCACGCCGCGCCTGGTGGGCGAGCGCATCGGTTTAAATCCGCTGGCCGTGATCTTTGCCTTGCTGGCTTTCGGACAATTGTTCGGTTTCGTCGGCGTTTTGCTTGCTTTACCCGCTTCTGCCGTCCTGATGGTCGCTTTTAAGCATCTAAGACGCCACTACCTCTCCAGCAGCTTCTATAATACCTAGTAAAAGCGGATATCATATCAACCTAGCAATACCACGATGCACATGCAGTAATGAAAAACAGGACAAGGCGTACGCCATGAAACAACTGGTGCTCGATTTAGGCACAGACCAGGCGCACAGCCTCGATACCTTCGAGGTGGGACAGAATGCCGAAGTGGCGCAGCTGATGCGCCAGTTCGCCGCGCGCACTTCGCGCGAACATTTTGCCTACCTGTGGGGCGAACTGGCCGCCGGCAAGAGCCACCTGCTCAAGGCCCTGGCCAGCACCGAGCGCGCGCGCTACATTTCGCCATTCTCGATCGAGTCCGAATTCGTGTATTCGCCTGACGTCGACCTGTACCTGCTCGACGACTGCGAAAAGCTGTCGCCGCTGGCGCAGATCGACGCTTTTGCCCTGTTCAATGAAATCCGCGCCAACAAGGCGTTCATGGTCTGCAGCGGCGCCGTGCCGCCCGCCGTGCTGCCCGTGCGCGAAGACTTGCGCACGCGCATGGGCTGGGGCCTGATCTACCAGATCCACGGCTTGACCGACGATGAAAAAATCGCCGCCCTGACCCAGGCGGCCACCACCCGCGGCTTGACCTTGTCGCCCGGCGTGTTACCCTATCTGCTGTCCCATTTCCGGCGCGACATGCGTTCGCTGTCGACGATGCTGGACTCTCTCGACCTCTACTCCCTTGAAACCCAACGCCCGATCACCTTGCCATTGTTGCGCGAGTTGCTGCAGGCGGAAGCGAAAGAATGATGAATCTGGCCCTGTTTGACCTCGACCACACCCTGCTGCCCATCGACTCGGATCACGAGTGGGGCGAATTCCTGGTACGCATCGGTGCCGTGGACGCCGCCGAATTCACCCGCCGCAACGACGAATTTTTCGCGCAATACCAGGCCGGCACGCTCGATCCGGTGGAATACCTGGAATTCTCGCTCGGCACGCTAGCGCAATTCCCGCGCGAGCGCCTGGAAGCGCTGCACCGGCAATTCATGGCCGAAGTGGTCATGCCGGCCATCCGTCCGGAAGTCGTGGCCCTGCTGAAACAGCACCAGGACGCGGGCGACCTGCTGGCCATCGTCACGGCCACCAACCATTTCATCACCAAACCCATCGCCGATGCGCTGGGCGTCGAGCACCTGCTGGCCGCCATGCCCGAATATGACGACGCAGGCAACGTCACTGGCAAGCTGGTCGGCACACCGACCCTGGGCGCGGGCAAGCTGACCCACACCCACGCCTGGCTGGAAAAGTTGGGCAAGGAACTGGGGCAGTTCGAGCGCAGCTATTTCTACAGCGATTCGCACAACGACATTCCCCTGCTGTCGGTCGTGACCCACCCGGTCGCGACCAACCCCAATACCGCTTTGAGCGCACACGCATCCCTCCACGGCTGGCCATCACTCCACTTATTCAATGATTAAAAAATTCATCCGCAAGATCCTCGGCGTTAAAAAAGAGGCAGCGCGCGACACCACGGCACCCATCGTGCTCGGTCCTGCGCAACACGGAATCGACCCGAAACTGGTGTCGTCGAATGCCATCCGCGTCACCAGCAGCCTGCAGGAAGCGGGCTTCGAGGCCTTCGTCGTCGGCGGCGCCGTGCGCGACCTGCTGCTGGGCGTGAAACCGAAAGACTTCGACATCGCCACCAACGCCACGCCGGAACAGGTCAAGCGTTTGTTCCGCCGCGCCTTCATCATCGGCAAGCGCTTCCAGATCGTGCACGTGATGTTTGGCCAGGATTTGCTGGAAGTGACGACCTTCCGCGGCGCCGGTGCCGACTCCGCGCCCAAGGATGAACATGGCCGCGTCCTGCGCGACAACACCTTCGGCTTGCAGCACGAAGACGCGCTGCGCCGCGACTTCACCATCAACGCCATGTACTACAACCCGGCCACGCAGGAAGTGCTCGATTACCACGGCGGCGTGGAAGACATCCGCGCCAAGACCTTGCGCATGATCGGCAAACCGGAAGAACGCTATCGCGAAGATCCCGTGCGCATGCTGCGCGTCGTGCGCTTCGCCGCCAAGCTGAAATTCACCATCGAGCCGCATACGGCCGCGCCGATTCCCGTCATGGCGCCGCTGATCAACAACGTGCCTGCGCCGCGCGTGTTCGACGAAATGCTCAAACTCCTGATGAGCGGCCACGCGCTGGCTTGCCTGCAGCAGCTGCGCAAGGAAGGCTTGCATCACGGCCTGCTGCCGCTGCTCGACGTGGTGCTGGAGCAGCCGCTGGGCGCGAAATTCGTCACCCTGGCGCTGGACGCCACGGACCAGCGCATCGCCGCCGGCAAGACCGTCTCGCCAGGCTTTTTGTTCGCCTCGCTGCTGTGGCACCAGGTGCTGGAAAAATGGACGGCCTACCGCGCCGCAGGCGAATCGACGATTCCCGCGCTGCACCTGGCGGCCGACGACGTGCTCGACTCGCAAACGGAAAAACTGGCCTTGCAGCGCAAGATCGGTTCCGACATGCGCGACATCTGGTCGATGCAGCCGCGCTTCGAGCGCCGCGTCGGCAAGGCGCCGTACAAACTGCTTGAGCACCTGCGCTTCCGCGCCGGCTACGACTTCCTGCTGCTGCGCTGCGCCTCGGGCGAGATCGACATGGACATCGGCGAATGGTGGACAGCCTTTTATGAAGGCGACGAGGAAACGCGCGAAGCGCTGCTTGTCAGCGCCAATGCCGCACCGGGGGCCGTCAAGAAGAAGCGCCCGCCACGCCGCAGCACGCGCAGCAAGACCAGCACGGGCGGAGGTTCGACCACCGGCAGCACCAGCGGCGAATAATGACGGTCACCGCCTACATCGGCATCGGAGCCAACCTGGGCGACGCACGCGCCAACGTGCAGGATGCGATCGCGCGCCTGGCGCGCCTGCCCGGCGCATCGCTGGTCGACGCCTCCGCCAGCTACCGCACGGCGCCCATCGATTCGAGCGGTGACGACTACATCAACGCCGTGGCGCGCATCACAACCACCTTGCCGGCTGAAGAACTGCTGCTGGCGCTGCACGCCATCGAGGCGGCGCACGGGCGCGAGCGGCCATACCGCAACGCCCCGCGCACCCTGGACCTGGACTTGCTGCTGTACGGCGATGAACAGATCGCCAGCGCCACCCTGACGGTGCCGCATCCGCGCCTCACCGAGCGCGCCTTCGTGCTGGTGCCGCTGCTGGCCCTAACGCCCGCCATCGTCGTGCCCGGACGCGGGCCGGCGCAAGCCTTCCTGGCAAGCGTCGCCGACCAGCCCATCAGCCAGCTCTGAGCCACGGCGCCGGACATACACTACAATGCCGCCCCTGCAGCACGCCGCATAAAGTACTACACTAGCGGCGTCGCAATCGCATCACCCCCTTTCACTCTAGAGAATACCTATGTCCGCTTATTTGCAAGGAACAGATCTGGCAGCCAAAGACAAGGCCGCCACACCGGCGCCGGCGCCAGCCAAGCCTGTCGCCAACAAGGCCGTGACCATCCACACGCTGGCCACGCTGCGCGCCGCCGGCGAAAAGATCACCATGCTGACCTGCTATGACGCCAGCTTCGCGTCGCTGATGGACCGCTGCGGCGTGGAGATCCTGCTGATCGGCGATTCGCTCGGCATGGTCTGCAATGGCCACAATTCCACCCTGCCCGTCACCGTGGCCGAACTGGCCTACCACACGGCGTCCGTCGCGCGCGGCAGCAAGTCGGCCATGATCATGTCCGACCTGCCGTTCGGCGCGTACGGCACACCTGAAACAGCCTATGCGAACGCCGTCATCCTGATGCAGGCTGGCGCGCACATGATCAAGATCGAAGGCGGCGCCTGGCTGGCCGAAACCGTGCGTTTCCTCACCGAGCGCGGCATCCCCATCTGCGCCCACATCGGTCTGACGCCGCAATCCGTGCACCAGCTGGGCGGCTATAAAGTACAGGGCAAGAGCACGGAAAGCGCGGCCGAACTGAAGAACGATGCGCTGGCGCTGCAAAACGCGGGCGCCGCCATCGTGCTGATGGAAGCGATGCCGACGCAGCTGGGCAAGGAAGTGACGGACATGCTGACGATACCGACGATCGGCATCGGCGCAGGCCCCGACTGCTCGGGCCAGGTGCTCGTCATGCACGACATGCTGGGCGTCTTCCCAGGCCGCAAGGCGCGCTTCGTGCGCAACTTCATGGAAGGCGCCGCCAGCATCGACGACGCCGTCACCGGCTATGTGAAAGCCGTCAAGGATGGCAGCTTCCCGGCGCTGGAACACTGCTTCTGATCCAAGTACCCCCCATAAATTATTGTGATTTCTGACTTCCATAACCGGCACTCTGCGGCGTTGCCCACCGCTCGCAGTGCTCGCACTGCGTCGCGGCGGACGCCTTGCATAGCATCCGGCTATGTTCGTCATAATTTCACAATAATTTCCTGAGGATTACTTAGCCTATTGAGGCGATATCGCCCCGGTACTTGCCGGGGCGATTTTTTTTTCGCGCAGCGTTTCTGTCCGTACAAACGCCACCTCCAGTCCAAAAAACTGTCCGATGCGATTCAGCGTCTGGATGGTCGGATTGCCCTTGCCGCTCTCGATTTCCTTGATGACCTTCGTGCTCACGCCCCGGTGCGTCGCAAACTCTGCCTGCGTCATGCGCGAGATAGCGCGCATTTCCTTGACGGCGTGCTGTAGCGTGATGGCGCCTGCTTCAATGGCTTCGTAAAGCACCGCCCTGCGCTGCCGCAACTCCTCCTTGTCAACGGTCTTTTTCGTACGCGCCATGTCAGTGCTCTCCCAAGGCCTTGAGCTGTTCGATCTGCCCGGCTATATGTGGCCGAAGGAAAGCAATGATGTCATCATCCACGCCTGCCTCCTGCATATGCTGTTCCAGCGCAGCCAGTTGCTGGGCAAATCCGTATAGCGCGAGGCGAACCTGCTGGCGCTCGACGTCCATCATGCCGATCGTAGCCAGTATCGTCGTCCAGTCATGCAGCTCGTTTTTGGTATCCGGGTGATACCAGCGCGCCGCGCGTGGTATGCCATCCGGGTCCAGATACATCGGTGCAAAATCGAACAGCGGCGTGAGGCGCACCTCGGCACCCACTTGCTGTACCGCCGTATTGCGTGCGTGATTATCGGTATTGCGCATGGCTAGGTTCAAGATATCGCGTTTGAGAAATTCAATGGTTTCCGCAGTCTTGTCACTGACGACGGCGCGCAGCGCCTGCAATAATACAAACTGGCTGGGCGTGGCTTCAAAGCCAACGATACCTGCCAGCGAAGCGGCGCTTTCCTGATGCAGTCGCAGCACTTTTCCATCGCGGATGCGGCGGTCAAAACGGGGAATGAACAAGGTATCGTCCTGGTAGCGCAGTTGGCCTTCGGTGCGCAAGCCCACCGCGCGCGCCACAGTCATGTATGCGGCTTCATTTCTCAATACCTTGGCGTCGCTGGCGGTCTTTCCGCGCGGACGCTTGACGATGAAATGTGCAGCCGCATACTTGTCCGCCAGAGCGCCATCGGCATGCCAGAGACCAGCATGGTCGGTGGTCAGCAGATATTTCGGTGCCGCTCCTTGTACCCCCAGACTGCCAGCGGCCAACATGCTATGCATCAGCATGCGCTCATTGAAGGCATCGCCGCGACCTATAATCTCCTCCAGTGAAAAGCCGGTCTGCGGCTTGCCCTTGTCGTGGCGATTCATATGGTGTGCGTAGTACTGCACGGCCTCGGCGATGCGCACGCGCCCGACTGGATTGAATGCACCGGCACACGCAAGCGGAAAATCGGCAGCCGGACCATCGGCCAGTTGAAGCTGCCCAAGCAGATATGTCCGGCCGCTTCCCTGGGGAATCAGGTCAAAGATAAAAGCTGGCCATTGCGCCAGCTTCTGCATTTCTGCCGTGACGGGGAACCGCAGCGAGACAGGTCCACTCTCAAGCTTGAAGAAGGCATAATCGAGGTCATACTCGAACAGGGTACCGGTGCGTGGATTGCCGCCTGCAGGGTCAAGCAAAGTCAGCGATGCGCAATCGTGCCACGCATCATCATGAAAAATTTGAAAATGGCAGTGCATGACGGCTCCAATTGGATCTTATAGTAGCTAATTGTGTTCAGTTTATCCTTAAATTAGCACTTATACGATCCAATTTCTAAAAAAATACATCGCCATGAAAACTTTAATGGATCCTAAAAGAACTATTTTAAGCCATTAATACCATAAATTAGTCCTTTTAAGTTCTATTTTAAAAATTATCCCACCTGTATCCACGTCGTCTTCAATTCCGTGTACTTGTCCAGCGCGTGCAATGACTTGTCGCGCCCGTTGCCCGACTGTTTATAACCGCCAAATGGCACGGTGATGTCATCGCCATCGTACTGGTTGACGTGCACGGTGCCCGCACGCAGGGCGCGCGCCGTCTGGATGGCCTTGGTGATGTCGGACGTCCACACGGCCGCCTGCAAGCCGTACGGCGTGGCATTGGCCTGCTTCACCGCTTCGGCGATATCCGTAAAGCCCAGCACGGACAGGACAGGGCCGAAGATTTCTTCGCGCGCGATCGTCATGCTCGTATCCACGCCGAAGATGGTCGGCTGCACATAGTAGCCGCCCGTTTCCGCGCGCACGGCGTCGCCGCCGCCCAGCAACTGCGCACCCTCCTGCTTGCCGGAAGCGATGTAGCCCATCACGGTCTTCATCTGCGTGGCGTCGACAATCGCGCCCATGACGGTGGCTTCGTCGAGCGGGTCACCGGGCTGGAAGCGGGGCAGCATGGCCTGCGCCTTGGCGATAAATTCTTCCCTGATCGATTCTTCCACGAACAGGCGCGAGGGCGCGTTGCAGCTTTCGCCCTGGTTGAAGAAGATGGAACCGACGGCGGCCGCCACGGCCTTGTCCAGGTCCGGGCAATCGGCGCACACGATGTTGGCGGACTTGCCGCCCAGTTCCGTCCACGCCCGTTTCAAATTCGACTGGCCTGCCATCTGCACGATCAGTTTCCCCGTGCGCGTGGAACCCGTAAAGCCGATGCAATCGACGTCCATGTGCAGCGCCAGCGCGGCGCCGGCCTCGTTGCCGTAACCTGGCAGCACGTTGAAGACGCCCGCCGGCACGCCCGCTTCCAGCGCGATGTCGGCCAGGCGCAGCGCCGTCAGCGGCGATTTTTCGGACGGTTTCAATATCACGCTGTTGCCGGCCGCGAGGGCGGGCGCGATCTTCCAGGCGGCCATGATCATCGGATAGTTCCACGGCACGATGGCGGCGACGACGCCCACCGGTTCGCGCGTGATCAAGGCCAGGCTGTTGGCGGGGGTCGGTGCGATTTCATCGTAGACTTTATCGATCGCCTCGCCATACCAGCGCAGGCAGTTGGCCGTGGCGCCCACGTCCACGCTCTGGCTGTATTTGATCGGTTTGCCCATGTCCAGGGTTTCCAGCAGGGCCAGTTCGGGACCGTATTTCTGCACCAGGTCGGCGAACTTGATCAACACGCGCTTGCGCTGCGCCGGCGATTTACCTGCCCAGCGGCGGTCGTCAAAAGCGGCGCGCGCGGCCTGCACAGCCGCATCCACATCCGCGCCATCGCAGCGGGCCACCTTCCCCAGCAAGCGCCCATCGATGGGCGACAGATTGTCGAAAGTCTGGCCGGATGTGGCCCAGGTGCGCTCGCCGTTGATGAAGGCGCGGCCATCGATCGTGAGCGCTGCGGCCCGCGCATGCCAGCTGGTGTTTTCCGTCATGGTCGTCTCCTGCAAGGTGAAAACGCCAGCTTACTCCTAAGTAGGGCGTAATAAATTATTGTTATTTCTGACTTCCATACCCGGCGCTCTGCGGCGTTGCCCGCTGCTAGCAGTGCTCGCACTGCTAGCAGCGGGCGCCTTGCAGAGCATCCGGTTCTGTTCGTCATAACTTCACAATAATTTCCCACGACCTACTTAGTCTTCCAAATACGCTGCGGACAGTTGCTTGCGCCGTCTGCGGTCGGCGCGCGCCAGCATCACGGCATACGCGATCACGGCGAGCGTCACGACGAGGATCGTCAGCGCAGCGATGGCGTTCACGCGCGGATCGAGCCCCAGGCGCGCGCGCGAGAAGATCACCAGCGGCATCGTCGTCGAACCGGGGCCGGACAGGAAAGCCGAGAGCACCACGTCGTCGAGCGACAAGGTAAACGTCAGCAGCCAGGCCGACGCCAATGCCTGCGTGATGTTCGGCAGGGTCACGAGGAAGAACACCTGGTGCGCGCGGCAGCCCAGGTCCATGGCCGCTTCGGCCAACGACTTGCTCATTTCTTGCAGGCGCGATTGCACCACCACGGCCGCATACGCCATGCCCAGCAGGGTGTGGCCGAGCCAGATGGTCAGCACGCCCCGTTCGGGAAAACCGAAGACCTTTTGCATGGACACGAGCATCAGCAGCAGGGACAGGCCGATGATCACTTCCGGCATCACCAAGGGCGCGCTGACCATGGACGAGAACAAGGTACGGCCACGGAAGCGCTGGTAGCTGGTCAAGGCAAAGGCGGCAAAGGTACCGAGGATGACGGAGGACGTGGCCGACATGAAGGCGATCTTCAAGGACAAACCAAAGCCCGAAATGATTTCCGTATCACTCATCAACTCGCTGTACCAGCGCAGCGAAAAGCCGCTCCACACCATGTCCTGGCGCGAGCTGTTGAACGAAAAGACGATCAGCACGATGATGGGCAGGTAAAGGAACAGGTAGCCGAGCGAGAGCCAGCCGCGGCCGAACCAGCGCTGCAGGAAAGTACGTCCGTTCATGTGCGCTCCTCCGCGTCCTGCTCCGTCTTGTACTTGTTAAAAATCGCCATCGGCACGAGGATCAGCAAGACCACCAGCACCGTCACGGACGACGCCATGGCCCAGTCGTTATTGGTGAAATATTCATCCCACAGCACGCGGCCGATCATCAGGGTTTCCGGGCCGCCCAGCAGCTCGGGAATCACGTATTCGCCCACGGACGGAATGAACACCAGCATGGCGCCGGCGATGATGCCCGACTTCGACAGGGGCACGGTGATGCGCCAGAACGCCTGCAAGGGCGTGGCGCCCAGGTCGGCCGCCGCTTCCAGGTAGCGCATGTCCATTTTCACCAGGTTCGCATACAGGGGCAGGATCATGAACGGCAGATAGGCGTACACCATGCCGACGACCAGCGAGAACGAGGTATTCATCATGTGCAGCGGTTCGCTCACCACGCCCAGCGCGATCAAGAGATCGTTGAGCAAGCCGTGGTTGGCCAGGATGCCCTTCCACGCATACACGCGCAGCAGGAACGAGGTCCAGAACGGCAGCATCACCAGCATCATCAGCACGGGGCGGATCGACGGTTTGGCGCGCGCCATGAAGTAGGCGAACGGGTAGCCGATGAAGAGGCAAATGACCGTGGTAATCGCCGCGTACTTGATGGAACTGAGGTAGGTGAGCAGATACAGTTCATCGGCGGCGATGAACAGGTAGTTGGCGATTTTCACCTTCAGCACGACGATGCCGTCAACGTACGACAGCAAGCCGCCGAACGGACTGCCCGCCGTGTCCATGTCGGACAGGCTGATACGCAGCACGATCAGGAAGGGCACGAGGAAGGCGGCCGCCAGGAACAGCGACGGCACGGCGATGACGGCGTTGCGCCCAGTCACCCAACGCAGGGTGACCAGGCTACGCAGCGATTGCAGGAGGGACGTCATGATGGCCTCAGCTGGTCAGCACGACGATGTCGGCGCCATCCCACCACATCCACACGCGCTGTTCACGCTCGAGGCGCGCGGCGTCGTGGCGGGCCGCGTTGGTGCGCGACACCTTCACCACCGTGCCGCTGTCGAGGCGCACGTGGTAGCTGGTTTCGTTGCCAAAATACGCCATGGCGACGATCACGCCCTGGGCGCAGTTGTAGCCGTGTTCCTTTGGTGACGCGCGCTCCTCCAAAGCGGGTGGCGCGATCTGGATGCCGATTTTTTCGGGGCGCACGGCCACCGAGACATCCATGCCCAGGTTGCCCGTGATGCCGTGCGAAACATAGTGCTCGCCATCGGGCGTGGCGATGACCACGTGATCGGGTTCGTCCTGCGTGATGCGGCCGTCGAACAGGTTGACGCTGCCGATGAAATCGGCTACGAAACGGCAATTCGGCGTCTCGTAGATTTCGCCAGGCGCGCCCACCTGCAGGATGCGCCCTTCGCTCATGACGGCGATGCGCGTGGCCATGCTCATGGCCTCGTCCTGGTCGTGCGTGACCATCACGCAGGTGACGCCCACTTGCTCGATGATGTTGACCAGCTCCATCTGCGTGCGCTCGCGCAGTTTCTTGTCGAGTGCACCCAGCGGCTCGTCGAGCAGCAGCAATTGCGGCCGCTTGGCCAGGCTGCGCGCCAGCGCCACGCGCTGCTGCTGCCCACCCGACAGCTGGTGCGGCTTGCGCTTCGCGTATTGGCCCAGCTGCACCAGCGCCAGCATCTGCTCGACGCGCGCCGCCACTTCCGCTTTCGGCAAGCCGTCGCGGCGCAGGCCGAAGGCGATGTTGTCCCACACGGATAAATGGGGGAACAGCGCGTACGACTGGAACATCATGTTGATGGGACGCTGGTGCGGCGGCACATCGACGATGCTGTTGCCCGCCAGGGCGATGCGCCCCGACGTCGGCGTCTCGAAACCGGCCAGCATGCGCAGCAGGGTCGACTTGCCGCAACCGGAACTGCCCAGCAAGGCGAAAATCTCGCCCTTGTTGATCGTCACGGAAATATCATTGACGGCGCGCACGCCATCGAATTCCTTGACCAGTTGATCAATCAGCAAGAAAGGCGCTGGGGCGTCGCTGGCCGACGCGGCTGGTGTTGCTATCGTCATGTGGATGCTTTGGGTAAGTGGCTGTCAAAATGAAAAACTGGCCGCTACAAAGAGCGGCCAGGATGGAAGTTTAGCGGAACTCACCCGTATGTGCTGCGAAAATTGTGATTTCTGTGGCACATTCAGCAGAAATCCGGGGTCAGACCCGGCGGGTCTGACCCCAGCATTCGGCTGCTGTCCAGCGAACGCTTAAACCCAGCCCTTCGCTTTCACATCCGCATACGTCTTGTCCAGGCACACCCGTATCAAGCCCACCATTTCATCGATCTGCGCGCGCGTCATGACCAGCGGCGGGGCGACGATCATGCGTTCGCCCACGGCGCGCATGATGACGCCGTTGTCGAACATGTGGCCGCGGCAGATCATGCCCACGCCCTGACCCTCGTCGAACAGCTCGTTCTCGTGCACGGTGGCGCCCTTCTTGCGCACCAGGTTCAGGCCCGCGACCAGGCCACAGCTGTCCGCATAGCCGACCAGCGGGTGTTCGCCCAGGCTGGCGAAGCACTGCTGCAGGTACGGTCCCGTATCCTCGGCCACCTTCGCCACCAGTTGCTCTTCCTCGATGATGCGGATGTTTTCCAGCGCCGCCGCGCAGGCGACGGGGTGGCCCGAATACGTAAAGCCGTGGGTGAATTCGCCACCCTGCTCGATCAGCACCTTGGCGACACGGTCTCCCACCAGCACGCCGCCCAGCGGCACATAGCCCGAGGTGACGCCCTTGGCAAACGTGATCAGGTCGGGCTTGATGCCGAACAGTTCGGAGCCGAACCAGCGCCCCAGGCGGCCGAAGCCGCAGATGACTTCATCGGCGATCAGCAAGATGCCGTACTTGTCGCAGATGCGCTGGATTTCGGGCCAGTAGGTCGAGGGCGGAATGATCACGCCGCCCGCGCCCTGCACCGGCTCGCCGATGAAGGCGGCCACCTTGTCGGCGCCGATTTCCAGGATTTTGTCTTCCAGCCAGCCGGCCGCCTTCAGGCCGAACGCTTCCGGGCTCAAGCCGTGGCCCGACTCCAGATAATTGGGCTGGCCGATATGCGCGATGCCCGGTATCGGCATGCCGCCCTGCGCATGCATGCCATCCATGCCGCCCAGCGACGCTCCCGCCACCGTGCTGCCGTGATACGCGTTGTGGCGGCTGATGATGGTGTGGCGTTCCTTGTGGCCGAGGATGTCCCAGTAGCGGCGCACCATGCGCAAATTCGTGTCGTTGCCTTCGGAACCGGAACTGGTGAAGAACACGTGCTGGAACTGCGGCGGCGATATCTGCGCCAGCTTGGCCGCCAGCTGCGCGGCCGGCACGTTCGTCGTGCCAAAGAAACTGTTATAGAAGGGCAGCGTCTCCATCTGTTTGTACACGGCTTGCGAGATCGACGTGCGGCCATAGCCCACGTTCACGCACCACAAGCCCGACATGCCATCGACGATCTTCTTGCCCTGGCTATCCCACAGGTAGACGCCGTCGCCGCGCACCATCACACGCGCGCCTTTCGACGCCAGGTCCTGGAAATCGGTGAACGGATGCAGGTAGTGGGCCGCGTCCATCTGCTGGATGGCGGCCGTGTCGTACACCTGCGGCGCCGCGTTTTTCTGCGCCACGGAGGCAACCAGGGCGGCGCTTGGCGCCAGCGGATTATTGGATGTGCTCATTGAGATCCTTTCTTAAACGTGGAGCAGAAGATGTTCGCGCTCCCACGGGCTGATGACGGTCATGAACTCCTGGTGCTCGAGGTCCTTGATGGCCGCATACACGTCGATGAAGCGCTCGCCCAGCACCGTGCGCAGCTTGTCTTCCGCGCGCAGCAGTTGCAGAGCCTCGGGCAAGCCTTGCGGCAATTCGAACTTCATGTCGTAGGCGCTGCCCACCATCATCGGCGTCGCTTCCAGCTGCTCCGTCATGCCCAGGTAGCCGCAGGCCAAAGTGACGGCCAGGGCCAGGTAGGGATTCGCATCGGCGCCGATGATGCGGTTTTCCACGCGGCGGTCCTGCACGCCCGATTCGGGCACGCGGAAGCCCACCGTGCGGTTGTCCAGGCCCCACTGGATGTTGATCGGCGCGGCCGTGTGGCGCACGATGCGGCGGTAGGAATTCACATAGGGCGCGACGATAGCCATGGCCGACGGCATGTAGCGCTGCAAGCCCGCGATGTAATGCTTGAAAATGGGCGCGGCCGAGCCGTCCTCATTGCTGAAGATATTCAGGCCCGTCTTCGCGTCGACGACGCTCTGATGCACGTGCATGGCGGACCCCGGCTCGCCCGCCATGGGCTTGGCCATGAAGGTGGCATACATATCGTGTTTCAGGGCCGCTTCGCGCAGGGTGCGCTTGAAGAAGAAGACCTTGTCTGCCAGGCCCAGAGGATCGCCGTGCAGGAAGTTGATTTCCATCTGCCCCGCGCCGATTTCGTGGATCAGGGTGTCGACGTCAAGGTTCATCAGTTCGCAGTAATCGTAGATATCCTCGAACAGGGGATCGAACTCGTTGACGGCATCGATGCTGTACACCTGGCGGCTCGTCTCGGCCCGGCCGCTGCGCCCGATGGGCGGTTTCAATGGCAAGTCCGGGTCCGTGTTTTTCGCCGTCAGGTAGAACTCCAGCTCGGGCGCCACGACAGGTTTCCAGCCCTTGTCCGCATACAGTTTCAGCACGCGCCGCAGCACGGAGCGTGGGGCGAAATCGACCAGCGCGCCGTCGGCAAAATAGCAGTCGTGGATGACTTGCGCGGTGGGGTCCGTGGCCCACGGCACCATGGTGATGGTGGTGGGATCGGCCTTCAAAATCATGTCGCGGTCGGTGCTGGAAATGGCGCGGTCGTAGCCGCCATCGTCGACCGGGTAATTGCCCGTCACCGTCATGCCCAGTACCGCTTCCGGGATGCGCATGCCGCGCTCCTGGGTGAATTTCCCGCGCGGCAGGATCTTCCCCCGCGCCACACCCGTCAAGTCGGGGACCAGGCATTCTATTTCCGTGACGCGCTTTTCATTGAGCCACAAATCCATGTCCGTATAAGTGAAATTTTCGCGTATTGCCATGTTTCCCTCTCGCTGGTCTTGATCAAACGCCGCGTGCTACGCGTGCGGCGCGCCGGTCATTCTTTCTTTCGGTGCTGCTGTTCCTGGTAATCGCGGCATGCCTGGCCGAAGGCGCCAAACAGGCGCATCGACTGCGGGTTGTCTTCCACCTGCCACTCGGGGTGCCATTGCACGGCCAGCGTGAAACCGGCGGCCTTGGCCACGCTATACGCTTCCACCAGGCCATCGTCGGCCAGGGCTTCCACCAGCAAGCCATCGGCCAGCCGCGCCACGCCCTGGCCATGCAGGGAATTGACCATCATTTCGCTCTCGCCACCCAAGAGGCGTGACAGCAGGCCGTCGGGCATCAGCTTGATGCGGTGCGCGGGCCCGTACTGGCGCTCCAAAGGATCGAGCACGTTCTCGCGGTGGTCCTGCATGCCCGGCACCGCATGCACGGCCTGGTGCAGGCTACCGCCCAGGGCCACATTGACTTCCTGGAAGCCGCGGCAAATGGCGAGCAAGGGCAGCTGGCGCGCCAGCGCGGCGCGGATCAGGGGCAAGGTGGTGGCGTCGCGCGCGGGGTCTTGCGGCAGGTCGGGATGCAGGATGTCTTCGCCATACAGGCGCGCATCGACGTTCGAAGCGGAACCGGTCAGCATGACGCCATCGGCGATGTGCAGCGCCGCTTCCAGGTCCGCGTCCGCGCCCAGGGCGGGCAAGAGCAGCGGCATGCAGCCTGCGCCGTGCAGCACGGCGTGCAGGTATTTGTCCTGCGCCATGTGCCAGGCGTGGCTGCCAAGCTGGCGCTGGCAGGCGGGAACGAGAACGATGGGACGGCGCATAGAGCTACCTCGCTGGCGTGACGATCCAATGACAACGCCATGACAGCGCTGCCGCTCGCTTCACTGTACAGCAGAGCCGCAGGCAGCGGCCACACCGATGGGCATGGCCAGCGATGGCACACATCGCCTACACTACGGCTTTGCAATATTGCACTTAGTAAAATCATCATATGCCCGTCCGGCGCCAAACACCAGCGCCGCAGGCAAAGTCCCTCACTTTCCCATGCATCCACACCGTATTCCAGCCTTCCCGAACACCTTTTCCACCCCGAGGGGGCGGCCATGAAGCACATGCCATGGCGCGACTTCTTCGCCCTCGTCGTCAGCATCGGCGTGGTGGGCCTGGGCCTGGGTGCCACCATGCCGCTCACCGCATTGACCCTGCACCAGCGCGGCGTGGGCACGGACATCATCGGCATGATCACGGCCGTCAGCGCCCTCGGCATCCTGGCCGCCTCGCCATTTGTCTCGCGCTGGGTGGGACGTTTCGGCGCGCGCGCCACCATGCTGGGCGCCGTGTGGGTGGCGTCGCTGGCGACGATCGCCATGCAGTTTACCGACCATCTGCTGGCGTGGAGCGTGCTGCGCTTCCTGTTCGGCGGCGCCATGGGCGTGTTGTTTACCATCGGCGAAGCTTGGGTGAACCGGCTGGCGCCCGACAATTCGCGGGGCCGCGTAGTGGCCATGTACACCACCAGTTTTACGTTTTTCCAGCTGATCGGACCCGCCCTCGTGGCGCTGTTCAACGACAAGATTTCGTGGAGCTTCGCCGCCTGCGGCCTGCTGTTTTTGCTGGCCGTGCCGGGCCTGATGCTGATCTCGAACAGAGGCCCGGAAAGAGAGCCGGAAGAACATGGCGTGAAGTGGACCCTGATCCTGCCACGCATGCCGATGATCGTGCTGGGCGCCGCCTTCTTCGCCCTGTTCGATACGCTGGCATTGAGCTTGCTGCCGCTGTACGCGATGGAGCACGGCATCGGCACGGACCTGGCCCTGCTGTCGGCCACCGTGGTGCTGGTGGGCGACACGGGCCTGCAATTCGCGCTGGGATGGATGGCCGACCGCTACGGCCGCGCCAAAGTCCACGCGGGCTGCGGCGTGGCCGTCTGCCTGCTGCTGCCGCTGCTGCCGTTTGCCGTCGGCACGCCGTGGCTGTGGTGGACCTTGCTGCTGTTGCTGGGCGCGGCGGCGGGCGGCATCTACATGCTGGCGCTGGTGGCCTGCGGCGAACGGTTTACGGGCCTGTCGCTGACCAGCGCCAGCGCCATCGTCAACGCCACCTGGGGCGTGACAAGTGGCGGCGGCCCCCTGCTGACGGGCGTCCTGATGCAATCGGTGGGCGTGAACGCTCTGCCGGCCGTGATGTGGGTATGCGCCGCCATTTTCGTCGGCAGCGCCGTGTGGGAACGCAGGAAGGGGATCGTTTAAACCGCTACTTTTTTTCCAGCCGCTGCCGCAGTTCCTCGGCCACCGGATAGTCGGGATAGGCCTGCCGGAACGCCGTCCACTCCTCGCGCGCCAGTGCGTCCTCGCCGGCCTTGAGCAGGGCGTCGATCTTCACCAGCCACACGCCAGCGTCGAGTTTTGCGGCCGGCGGCAGCGGCGCGGAGCGGGCCGCGACGGGCGCGGGCATGGCCAGCGCGCGCTGCACGGGCGCCTGGCGCTGCAGGCTGGACTCGGCCTGCATGGCCGCTTGCTGCTCCATCGCCTCACTCATCGCCGTGGCAGGCGCCGGTGGCGGCGGCGGTGCTGGCGGCGCCGGTGGCGCTACTGCTACCGTCTGCGGGGTGGGAAACGAGGCTGGCACCGGCGGCGCCGGCGGCGCTGGCTTGGCTGCCATTTTGGCCATGGCGCGCGGCGCTGGCGCAGCTGCGGTCGATTCGGCAGCCTGCGGCACTGGCGCCGCTGCCGGCACCACCTCCTGCGTGACCGGCTCCCCCACCACAGGAAATTGCGCCGGCTTCGAGCCGAACCAGTCCACGCCGATCAGGTTCACGGTCAGCAGCACGGCCGCGGCCAGTCCCAGCGGAACGCGCCAGCGCTGCAGGTAGTCCGGTGACTTTTTGGCGGGCAAGGTGCGCAGCACGCCATCGGCGCTGTCGTTCGCGGCTGCCGGCTGCTGCAAGGCTTTTTCCGCGTCCGCCAGGATAGCCGCATCGAGCGCGCTGGAAGGCGCGGGCTGCGGCAGGCTGGCCAGCAGCGCGTTCAACTCCTCGTCAATCGGTGCGTCGTTCGGTTTGTCGTTATCTTGATCGTGCGTATTCATGCCTGTCCTCCCGCGCCAGCGGCGCTGTCCAAGCCCGCGCGCAATTTCTGCATGGCGTAGCGCAGCCGGCTCTTGACGGTTTCCGCTTCCGCCCCCGTCACGACGGCAATCTCGAGAATGCTCATGCCGCTGAACTGCTGCAGCACCAGCGTTTCCTTCTGCTCGGCCGGCAACGCGGCGATGGCCGCATGCAGCAGCGCATGCTGCTGTTTCTGCTCCAGCGATTGCGGCGGCGATGCGCCCTCGTCCGCCAGTTCGCCCGCAGCGTCGATTTCCTGTCCTTCCCGCTGGCGCAGCAGGTCGATCAGGCGGTTGCGCGCGATCTGGTACAGATAGGTGCGGAACGCCGCCTGCGGCTGGTAGCCGGCGCGCGCCGCATGCAGACTGGCCCACGCATCCTGCACGATCTCGTCCACCCACGCGCGGCGCGGCGAACGCCAGGCCACGAAGCGGTACAGGCCATGGCTATGGCGCCGGTACAGTTCGCGAAACGACGGCAGGTCGCCGGCGCTATAGCGCAGCATCAGGTCTTCATCCGTCGCGGTCATCAGGGTGTCGGGCATGCGGACCAGTGTAGCCGAACTACGCGGCAGCGGCAATTTCACTACGCCGTCAACGTGCAGTGGGTGCATAGCTGATGCGGCGCACTTCACGGATCTGTCCTTCCTTGAATGCCCCTTCCACCAATTCATAGCCGAGCAAAGCGAAGACCCGGCCCTGCAGGAACAGGGGCCGCGCATTGCCATACCAGTCCACGCAGGACGCGCGGCAGCCGTCGTCTGGCGCCTGGCCCGGCCGCGCCGCCAGCGCGCCCAGTTCGGTCAATGTCAAACCGCTGTTGCGCAAGTAGAGCACGGAGGCGGATGACTTGTTAAGGCCAGGCCGCTCATCCGCGCCCAGGATGGGCAAGCCGATCACGCCCTCACCGGCCGCTTGCGGCTTGTAGAAAAAGCCGTGGCTGCGCGACTCGCCCTGCGCCGCGTCGGCGCGGATGTAGCGCGTGGCAATCGCCGCCTGCGCCCCCAGGCCGATGGTGCTGAAGTGCAGATCCCTGCCCTGAGCGCCGATCACCACGGCGTCATTGCCCAGCGCCTCGATGCGCTCGACGCCATGCGGCAGGGACAAGGCTTGCACGCTGCCCGCATCGGCCCAGCGCACGGCGTACAGGGGCTGGCGCGGCCAGGCCTGGTCCGCCTTGCGGCGTCCCGGATTGCCCGGATTGCCGTACAACAGATAGGACCCCACATAGCGGTTCTGCAAGCCGTAGCCGCCGCCACCGGGCAGCGGCTTGTAGCTGCTGGCGGGCGCGCTGTCGCGGCCATCGGAAAACGACGCCAATGGCACGCGCAGCAGGGCCATGTCGCCACGGCCCCGCGCGCCATCCCACATGGCGTCGCCCTGGCCTTCGGCGCGCAGCAGCACGTTCAGGTGGCCATCGCCACTTTCCAGGAACGAGAACTGGTCGACGGGCGCGCCGGCCACCTTCAGGGCGCTGGGCGCGCTGCCATCGAGGGGAATGCGGAACACGCCCGAGTCACTGCCGCGCCGCGTCGTCCACACGAAAACGGATTCGCCCGACACATAAAATACGCGGCCCTGCGGCCCCATCACGGCCGTCGCTTCGCAGCGCATGTCGCGTTGCGCCAGGTCGCACACGGTGACCGTGTGCAGAGTCAGGCCGAAGCCCGTTTCGGGTTCTTCATCGGTACGGTAGATGCGCGTGGCCGGGGCGATGCGCTTGAAGTCGGATGGCACGGCGTCAGGACGCCAGCGGCGCAGCGCAGGAAAGCCGCCGAACGGGTCGCCCCGGCGCAAGTTCAGCGACAGGGGCGAATAGAACACCAGTTTGCCGCTGACCAGGCGGCTCGCGTAATTGCGCGACGAGTAATAATCGTTGGAGCGCAAGTGATAGGTGGAGCGGTAGGCCAGCTTGCCGTTCGCATCGATATCGAACAGGCCGATCTCCGTGCCGCCACGGCTGTAGCTGTAGCCGATCACCACGACCGTGTCGCCATCGATCAGCATTTCGTCATACCAGCTGCCGGAAGGATCGCTGCCCGGCGCGAACGCGTCGAGCGAAGACACAGGCTGCAGGGCATTGCCCCCCACCTGCACGGTGAACAGCTTGCCGCGCCGGAGCATCACCAGGTGCTTGCCATGCAGCTTGACGATACCGCCTTCGTCCACGCCCGCCGTCTGCACATTGGTAACGGATTCCGCCGCTTCTGCCGATGGCGCGGGGGCCGCCTTGGCCGCCATCGGCGCGGGAGGGGCGGGAGGAGCCGACATGGACTGCGCCGTGGCGCGCTGCAGTTTCTGCTGCTGCAGCAGCAAGGCCGCCTGGCGCGCCTGCAACTGCTGCAGGTAGCTGCTCAAGGCCTGCTCGCTGGCGAACGGCGCCAGGGTCTTGCGCGGCGCCGTGCCGGCGGCGTGGCTGCCTGCCGACAGCAGCAGGGACAGTGTCAATGTGATCTTGAGGGCGCTGGACATCGCTTCTTCTCCGGTTGGCTGGGGTGTCCAACATGAAACGCAGCGGCGCAGAAAAAGGGGTTAAACGCGCGTGAAAATAATCACGCAGCGTTTTACCTTATTCAAAACCCCGTATGCGGTCGCCATTGAAATTCGGCAGCCGCCACTCGAAGTGCAGTGCCAGGAAGCGGAACAGGAAACCGGCGCCGATGGACGCCAGCTGCGCCACCGAGCTGTCGACCTTGAAGTACAGCAGGCCCACGTACAGGCTGCCTGTGAACAGCGCCACGGTGGCATACACTTCGCGCTGCAGCACGAGGGGAATCTGGTTGCACAGGATATCGCGCAGCAGGCCGCCGAAGACACCCGTGATCATCCCCGCCAGCACGACGATGGCCGGATGCATCTTGGCCGACATGGCGATGTCGCAGCCGATCACGCAAAACGCCACCAGGCCCAGTCCGTCGACCAGCAGGAAGATGGCGCGCAGATGGTGCAGGTAGCGCGCGACAAAGGCCGTCACAATGGCCGCGCCGATGGTAAACAGCAGGTATTCGGGATGCGCGATCCAGCCCAGCGGATAGTGCCCCAGCAGCACGTCGCGCACGGTGCCGCCGCCGAGCGCCGTGACGGTGCCGATCATGCAGATGCCGAACAAGTCCATGCCGCGCCGCATGCCCATGATGGCGCCGGACATCGCTTCGGCGACGATCGCCACCAGGTAAATCGTATATAGCAGCATGCTCTTACTCTTCCGAAAATGATTTGAGAATTTGTTCGCGTTCGCGCGCTTCGCTCAGGGTGCGCGCTTCATTCGTGCCCGTGCTCGAGCCGCCATCGCCGGCATCACCGTGCGCCATGCGCGTATCCGCACCGCCGCTGCCGCAGCCGACGCTGCTGTGGATAAAGGCAAAGTTATCCTTCAGGCAGTCGCCGGCCAGGTATTCGGCATACACGTAATCGCCGTCGAGCAGGGCCAGGCCTGCTGGTTCGGCCAATACTTGTTCGCGGCGGCCCTGCACGGCCACCTGCATGTAGTCGCGCCAGACGGGCAGCGCCAAAGTCCCCCCCGTGGCGTTGCCCAGGCTTTTCGGCTGGTCGTAGCCGAGCCAGACGACGGAGACGAGGCCGGACGAGTAGCCGGCGAACCAGGCGTCGTAGGCGTTGTTCGACGTGCCCGTCTTGCCGGCCGCGTCGCCGCGTCGCAGCGCCAGCGCGCCGCGGCCCGTGCCGCTCTTGACGACGTCGCGCAGCATGCTGTCCATGACGTAGGCGTTGCGCGTGGAGATCACTTGCGTGCCCGGTGCCGGCGTATCCTTGGCGCGTGGCGCCGCATCGCTGAACAGCACTTCGCCGCTGCGGCTGCGCACTTCCTTGATCAGTTTCGGCGGCATCTGCATGCCGCCGTTGGCAAACACTGCATACGATTGCGCCAGCTGCAGCGGTGTGACGGCGCCCGCGCCCAGCGCCAGAGGCAGGGACACGGGATTACGCGCGCCCTCGAAGCCGAAGCGCGTGGCGTAGTGCTGCACGTAGCCGGGGCCGGCCGCCTGCATCAGGCTCACGGCCACCAGGTTTTTCGAGCGCACGAGGCCACGCCGCACGCTGATGAAACCTTCATAGTTGTTGCCGTAATTGCGCGGACGCCAAGGCCGTGCGCCCGTTTCCTGCGGCAGCAGCAAGCGCTGCGTGTCGTCGACGGCCGTGCCGGGGAAATAGCCCTTTTCCAGCGCCGCCGAATACACGAAGGGCTTGAAGCTGGAACCGGGCTGGCGGTAGGCCTGCATGGCGTGGTTGTAGTGGTTGCGGTAGAAATCGAAGCCGCCCGCCATGGCGACGATCTCGCCGCTGTGTGCCTCGACGGAAATGAGCGCGCCTTCCATCTCGGGCAGCTGGCTCACCAGCCAGCCCTTCTTGGCCGCGTCGCGCACCACGCGGATCACGCTGCCCTCGGCGATGGCGCGCTTGCCGTCCCAGGCCAGCTTGCCGCCCAGGCGCGCTTCCGATGCCGTCAGCACGATCTCGTCGCCATTGCGCAGCTGCGCCGTCACCTGGCGCTTGCCGGCGGTATCGACCTTGCGCACGAGGGCGGCGTGCAATTCTCCGCTGTCCGGGTAGGCGGCCAGCTGACGCGCCACGCTGTCTTCGGAAGCGGCCAGGCGCGCTTCCGGGCCGCGGTAGCCGCGCCGTGCCTGCGCATTCAACAGCCCATCGCGCAGCGACTTGTCGGCCGCCCGCTGCGGCGCCATGCGGATGGTGGTCGTCACGTCCAGGCCCATGCTGTAGGCGCCTTCGGGATAGCTTTGCAGGATCAGCTGGCGCGCTTCCTCGACCGCATATGCGGCCGCATGCACGGAGCTGTTGCGGTCCTTGTTCAGGGCCAGCTTTTCCGCCACGGCCGCGTCGTACTCGGCCGGCGTGATGTAACCAAGTTCGCGCATGCGCTGCAGGATGTAGTGCTGGCGCACGGTGGCGCGCTGGGGATTGGCGACGGGGTTGTAGGCCGACGGCGCTTTCGGCAAACCGGCCAGCATGGCCGCTTCGGCGATGCTGACGTCGGCCAGCGGCTTGTCAAAGTAAATGTTCGAGGCGGCGGAAAAACCGTAGGAACGCTCGCCCAGATAAATCTGGTTCATATACAGTTCCAGCAGCTTGTCCTTGCCGTAGTGCTGTTCCAGCTTATAGGCAAGCAGCATCTCCGTCAGCTTGCGCTGCACGGTCTTTTCGCGCGACAGGAAGAAGCCGCGCGCCACCTGCATGGTGATGGTACTGGCGCCTTGCGCATGGTGGCCCGTGACGACGTTGGCCAGGGTGGCGCGCGTCAAGCCATAGAAATCGACGGCGCCGTGTTCGTAGAAACGCGCATCCTCGATGGCCAGCAAGGCCTGGCGCATGCGCAGGGGGATTTCCTTGAGGGGCAGGAATTCGCGGCGCTCTTCGCCGTATTCGGCCAGCAGCTCGCCTTCGCTCGAGAAAATACGCAGCGGCAGTGCGGGCTTGTACTGGGCCAGGTGCTCGACGGCCGGCAAATCCTGCCACGCCTGGCGCAGCCACCAGCCGCCCGCCAGCGCGGCGGCCATGCCCAGGCCCAGGGTCAATCCCAGGCCGAATTTCAGATTGCGCGCCAGCTTGGACTGGGGCTTGTGGGTACTGCTGTCGTTCGCTTGTGCTTCCATGGTGGTATTCCTTGCTGCCAGGAGGCCGTACGCTGGCGCGCGGCACTCCATCAAAGAGGCATTGTGCACTGCAACACACTCATCCTTATGAAAAGTAAGTATTATTTAGTATTGATAAATTTTTCTTATGTAAGGCAGTGGCCATGGATCTCAATCCCAAACACACGGAAGCGTTTCGCGCCGTCGTCGAAACGGGCAGTTTCGAACAGGCGGCGCTGCGGCTACACCTGACCTCCCCCGCCATTTCCCAGCGCGTGCGGGCACTGGAAAGCCAGTTGGGCAATGCGCTGATCGTGCGCAGCCGCCCGGCGCGCGCCACACGCATGGGCCAGCGGCTGATGCAGTATCTGAAACGGGCCAAGCTGCTGGAAGCGGATTTGCAGGCGGAACTGGCGGTGCAGCAGGATGCGCCGCTGACCCTGGTGCTGGCGCTGAACGCGGACTCAATGGGCACCTGGTTCTTCCCCGCCCTGTCCGAGGTGCTGATACGCGAGCGCGTGCTGCTGGACCTGACCGTGGAAGACCAGGACCACACCTACACCTTGCTGGAAACAGGCATGGCGATCGGCTGCATCAGCACGGAAGCCAAGCCCATGCGCGGCTGCACGGCCGAGCCGCTGGGCGTGATGCGCTACTGGCTGGTGGCCACGCCCGCGTTCCGCCAGCAGTGGTTCGCGCACGGCCTGACGCGCAAGGCGGCGCGCACAGCGCCCGTCGTCGCCTACACGCGCAAGGACACCCTGCAATCGTCGTTCCTGCAAGAAGCGCTGGGGCTGCCCGAAGGGGCCTACCCCTGCCATTACGTGCCGGGCGCCACCTCGCACTTCAACGCCATCCGCTACGGCCTCGGCTACGGCATGGTGCCCGAGTTGCTGCTGAAAGCGAATACGGATGGCGAACTGGTGGAAATGCTCACGCCCAAGACGCCGGCCGACGTGGCCCTGTACTGGCACACGTGGAAGGTGCAGTCGCCGCGCATGGAGCAGCTGTCGCGGCAAATCATCGCGGCGGCGCGCAGCATGCTGAAATAATTATCATGACAACTACCGCTGCATGCCCCAGCGTTTCAAGGTGACGCGCTCCAGGCTGCGAAAGCCGATGTTTTCCACCAGCAAGCCGATGACGATGACGGCGGCCAGACCGGCAAACACCTTGTCCGTGTACAGCTCGTTGCGGTTCTGGAAGATGTACCAGCCCAGGCCGCCCTGCCCCGACGTCGTGCCGAACACCAGCTCGGCCGCGATCAAGGTACGCCAGGCAAACGCCCAGCCTATCTTCAAGCCCGAGACGATGGAAGGCAGAGCGCCCGGCACGAGGATGTGCAGCACCAGGCGCAAGCCGTTCAGCCCATAATTGCGGCCCGCCATGCGCAGGGTTTCGGGCACGCCCTGGAAACCCGCGTATGTGTTCAAGGCCAGCGGCCACATCACGGAATGGACGATGACGAAGATCAGGCTGGCGCGCCCCAGGCCGAACCACAGCAAGGCCAGCGGCAGCAGGGCAATCGCCGGCAAGGGATTCAACATGGCCGTCAGGGTTTCCAGCAGGTCGCGGCCGATGCGGCTCGACACGGCCAGCAGGGTCAGCACGAAGGCGGCCAGCACGCCCACCGCATAGCCTTGCAGCAAGACGACGAGGGAGGCGGCTGTGCGCGTGAGCAATTCACCGCTGGCGATGCCGCCGATAAACGCCTGCGCCGTTTGCAAAAAACTGGGCAGCAATAAATCGTTCTGCGTCCAGCGCGCCGCGCCTTCCCACAGCAGGGCCAGGCTGAGCAAAATGAGCGCCTTGCGCCACAGCGCGTGCTGGCTCACACGCTGCCAGCGCGACAGCGGCTGCTCGACCGTGACGCCGGCTGGCGGCGGCGCCGCGTAGACGAATTCCTGGCGGATCGGTGGTTCCAGCAGCGCACTCATACAGCTTCCCGCTGCGCGGTAACTGATTGCGGAACGAGAGCTACTTCCTCATCGAACAGCAAGCCGTGGATGCGGCTGCTGGCAGCCTGGAATTCCACACTGCCCGCGCTGTGCAAGCCGAACTGGTGACTGTTCAATTCGGCACGCACCCGGCCCGGATGGGGCGACAGCAGCAGGATGCGGTTGCCCACGACCAAGGCTTCCTCGATCGAATGCGTGACGAACACGAGGGTAAAACGCAGCTCTTCCCACAGGCGGCTAAGCTCTTCCTGCATCTTGCGCCGCGTCAAGGCATCGAGGGCGGCGAACGGCTCGTCCATCAGCAGCACTTCCGGCTGCATGGCCAGGGCGCGGGCAATGGCCACCCGCTGCTTCATGCCGCCCGACAAGGTATGCGGATGGGCATCTTCAAAGCCGGCCAAGCCCACCTTGGCGATCCAGTGATGGGCGCGCTCGCGGGCCGCCTGCTTATCCAGGCGCTTGCTGGCCAGCAAGGGGAACATGACGTTTTCCAGCACGGTTTTCCAGGGCGGCAACTGATCGAATTCCTGGAACACGACGACACGGTCCGGCCCCGGTTTATGAATGGGCTGGCCCTGCATGGCGATGCTGCCCGCGCGCGGCGCGATAAAGCCGGCCACGGCTTTCAGCAGTGACGACTTGCCGCAGCCCGATGGTCCCAGCAGCACGAAACGGTCGCCGCGAAACACGTCGAAACTGACGTCATGCGTGGCGCGCACGGTGCGCTGCTCGGTGCGGTATTCCAGGCTGACATGTTTGACGCTGAGCAAGGGCTGTAGCGCAACGGGAGGACGGACCAGATGAAAAGCGGGCGCGTTCATGTCAGCCTCCTTGTGTGATGGCAGGGTCGTCAAAGAAATAATCACGCCAGCTGCCGGGCAGGTTGCGGATGGCGCTTACGCGGTGCAGGAATTGCGCCAGGCCATAGGTGTTTTGCGGCGCGATCTTGAATTGCACTTGCGGGTTGGCAAAGATTTTCAGCAGCAGATTGCGGTCCACCTTGCTTTTATTCACCTTGATATAGATGTCGGCCGCGCCTTGCGGGTTGCTGCTCGCATACTGCGCCGCTTCCGCCAGCGCGGCGATGAAGGCGCGGTAGGTTTTCGGATTGTCCTTGCGGTACTTTTCCGTCGCATACAGCAGGGTCGACGAGCTCGGTCCGCCTTGCACGTCGTACGAGTTCAGGATGATGTGCGCGTTCGGGTTTTGCGCCAGTTCCTGCTCCTGAAATGGCGAATTGCCGAAGTGGCCGCTGAGCTCCGTGCCGCCGGCGATGATGGCAGCCGCCGCATCCGGGTGCGGCAGGGTTTGCGTGATCTTGTCGAGGCGGGCAAATTCCTTGTCGCCCCACTGTTTCGCCACGGCCATTTGCAGGATGCGCGCTTGCACGGAAACGGAGACGGCCGGCAAGGCGATGCGGTCCTTGTCCGTCAAGTCCGCCAGGCTTTTTACCTTGGGATTATTGCTGACCAAATAGTAGGGGAAGTTGCCCAGCGAAGCCACGCCGCGCACGTTCTGCCGGCCTTTCGTGCGGTCCCAGATGGTCAACAGCGGACCCAGGCCCGCCCCTGCGATATCGATATTGCCCGACAACAAAGCATCGTTGATGGCCGGGCCGCCGGACAGGGTGATCCACTCAACTTTCACCTCGACGCCCTGCTGCTTGCCATGCTTTTCAATCAGCTTTTGTTCCTGCGCGATATTGAGCAAAAGAAAAGTGATGCCGTGCTGGCCCGCGATGCGGATCTGCCCTTCGGCCCGGGCCATGGGCATGGCCATGCACAGCACGGCGATGGTGGCGAGCAGGCGGCGGGTAAAGGTCAAGATCGGCAACATGGACACTCCTTGGTCAACTACGTTCAAAAAAATCAGTACGGCGCATCGCCTTCGATGGTCGTGCGGTAGAGCTTGCGGCGCTGCTCGGGTGGGCAGCCCGTCGCCAGATGCATCAGGGAACGGTTGTCCCAGAACACCAAGTCGTGCGGTTGCCAGCGATGCACATACAGGTGCTCGGGGCGCACGCTGTGGGCAAACAGTTCCTCGAGCAGGGCGCGGCTTTCATCGTCGGGCAAGCCGACGATGCGCGTGGTGAAATGTTCGCTGACAAACAGGGCGCGGCGTCCCGTTTCCGGATGCACGCGCACGACGGGATGGGTAACGGGTTTGACTTCATCGATCTGCGCCTGCGTCAGCGCGGGCCGCCATGGGTTGCGGCGGCGCAATTCCTCGTACTGGCTCAGGTAGCTGTGCTCGGCACGGGCGCCGCGCACGGCGTGGCGCAGCGCGGCCGGCAAGCTCTCCCACGCCAGGTGCATGTTCGCGAACACCGTATCGCCGCCCTCGTCCGGCAACTCTTGCGCGTGCAGCATGGAGCCGAGGCTGGGCACTTCCTTGTACGACAAGTCCGAGTGCCAGAAATGGCCGGCATCGCCGAGGCCGATGGGCTGGCCGTTTTCGACGATATTCGAGATGATCAGCACTTCCGGCTGCGATGGCAGCTGGAACTGGCGCAGCACGTGGATTTGTAAGGGGCCGAAACGGCGGCTGAAATCGACTTGCTGCTGCGGCGTGATGCGCTGGTCGCGAAACACCAGCACGTGATGGTCGAGATGGGCGTGGTGCAGGCGCTGGAAATCGCCCTGCGACAGCGGCTGCGCCAGGTCCAGACCCAGCACTTGCGCGCCGAGCGGCGCATCGAAAGTCTCGATATGGAAGTGGCTGGTGGATTGCACGGGTTTCAGGACGGCCGACATGGGAGTTCGCCAAAAGTCTGGGGAAGTCCACTGTATGCCGACCAGCCTTGCTTGCAAACGAAGCATTTACTATATGGATATGCGCGGCGCGTTGCGCCACGCTGCAACAGGCACTGTCACGCAATGGCGCAGCGGCAGGAGCGTTGCCCGGGAATGGGGCAAGCACGCAATTTGCTTACCTACCAATTCTCAACCATAGACCAGGAAATCCATGCCCACCTACGCCCTGCTGCTCGCCTTGCTGTTCCCTGCTATCGTCCACGCGCAGGATAGTGAGGGTGAAAGCGATCTCAGCTACAAAGCCTATGTGCACAGCGACAAGCGCATCAAGTGTTTGTACGGCTATGCGGCCGACAAGACGGGCGACCATGCGGCCGCCGTCGCCATCTTTGAAGATTGCATCCGGCGCTGGAACGATGTGTATTCGATGATTTGGCTGGCCCAGTTGTATGAGACGAGCATCGGCGTGACCAAGGACTTGCAACAGGCGACGGCGCTGATGCGGCGCGGCGCACATACGAATGATGACGCCGCCTATGCTCGGCTGGCGCGCTACCACTATGGCGTGGCGCTGGCCGAAGGCCGGGGTACGCCGCAAGACATTCCCCAGGCCAAAACCTGGTTGCGCCAGGCGGCGCAGGAGGGCGTGCGGGAGGCGGCCGATTACCTGAGCCGCCTGGACAATGCGGCGCCGTAGGCACGGCGCCAGCATCGATTACGCGATCGCTTCGTAACGGGCCAGGCGCGTCGCCATGCGCGGCGCCAGTTCGTGGCCGGCCGTGACGGTCACTTCCAGGTCGTTCAGCAAGCCGTCCTTCAAGCCATAGACCCAGCCGTGCACGCTGAGTTCCTGGCCCCGTTCCCACGCATCTTGCACGACAGTGGTCTGGCACACGTTCAAGACTTGTTCGACCACGTTCAGTTCGCACAGGCGGTCGCCGCGCTGGCGGCTCGTCAGCACGTCGCCCAGGTAGCGCTCGTGCTTCTGGCCCACGTCCTGCACGTGGCGCAGCCAGTTGTCGACCAGGCCGATGCGCGTGCCCGTCATGGCAGCATGCACGCCCTTGCAGCCGTAATGGCCGACGATGATGATATGTTTGACTTTCAGCACGTCCACGGCAAATTGCAGGACGGACAGGCAATTGAGGTCGGAATGCACGACCACATTGGCGATATTACGGTGCACAAACACGTCGCCAGGCGCCATGCCCAGCAGTTCATTCGCGGGCACGCGGCTGTCGGAACAGCCGATCCACAGGTATTCGGGCGACGTTTGCGCTTCCAGGTTCTTGAAGAAGTTCGGGTCTTTCGCCACCATCGAGTCGGCCCAGCGGCGGTTACGCTGCAGCAGTTCCGCCAGGGCCGGGCCATTTTTCTGTTCGGTCATATCGCTCCCATTGTGTACGTACGACTGAATTGGCGGCAAATCGCGCCCATAGGCCGGCGATACCGCACATTGCTCAGTCGTGATGAAAAAAACGCCGGGATGTTGAAGCATCCCGGCGCATGGTATTACGTGTGCTTATTCAAAAAAATCCTTGACCTTGTCTTTCCAGGTCTTGCTTTGCGGACTGTGCTTGGCACCGCCCTCGGTCGTCGACTTTTCAAAGTCGCGCAGCAGGTCTTTCTGTTTTTCCGTCAATTTCACGGGCGTTTCGATGGCCACGTGGCAGAACAGGTCGCCCGCGTAACCGGAGCGCACACCCTTGATGCCCTTGCCTTTCAGGCGGAAAGTCTTGCCCGACTGGGTGCCTTCCGGGATCGTGAACGACACTTTGCCGTTCAGGGTAGGCACTTCGATTTCGCCACCCAAAGCTGCCTTGGTGAACGAGATCGGCATTTCGCAATGCAGGTCGTCGCCTTCGCGCTGGAATACGGCGTGCGGCTTGATGTGGATTTCCACATACAGGTCGCCCGACGGACCGCCATTCGTGCCCGGTTCGCCGTTGCCGGACGAACGGATACGCATGCCGTTGTCGATACCGACTGGAATTTTCACTTCCAGCGTCTTGTTGCGCTTGATGCGACCGGCGCCGCCGCACGGCGTGCACGGGTCGGTGATGACCTTGCCGCTGCCATGGCATTTCGGGCAGGTTTGCTGGATGCTGAAGAAACCTTGCTGCATGCGCACCTGGCCGTGGCCACCGCAGGTACCGCAGGTGGTGGGCGACGTGCCCGGCTTGGCGCCGCTGCCGTGGCAGGTATCGCACTTGTCCCAGCTCGGCACGCGGATGGTCGTGTCGAAGCCGTGAGCAGCTTGCTCCAGTGTAATTTCCAGGTTGTAGCGCAAGTCGGCGCCACGGTACACCTGTGGCCCCGCATTGCGGCTGCGTCCACCGCCACCGCCAAAGATGTCGCCGAAGATATCGCCGAAGCTGTCGGCAAAGCCGCCAGCACCGCCGCCGAAGCCGCCACCGCCGCCCATGTTCGGGTCCACGCCAGCGTGACCATAACGGTCATACGCATCGCGCTTTTCCGGATTGGTCAGCATCTCGTAGGCTTCTTTGACTTCCTTAAACTTTTCTTCCGATTCCTTGCTATCCGGATTGCGGTCCGGATGGTATTTCATCGCCAGTTTACGGTAAGACTTTTTGATCTCTTCTTCCGAAGCATTTTTTGCGACACCGAGTGTCTCGTAAAAATCACGCTTTGCCATGTTGTCGGCACCTTGCAGTCTATCTACTGATGTAAAAATTACACGAAAAAGCCGAGTCGAGTGCTGCACTGGGCAACGACTCGGCTCGGCCGGTCTTCGCGGCTAATCCCGCGATGTAGCGTTCAGCCCGGCTGCCCCCAGTTCATGGGAGCGCAAGACAATTACTTGCTGTCTTTGACTTCTTTGAAGTCAGCGTCAACAACGTCGTCTTGCTTGGCGCCTGCGTCCGATGCGCCAGCAGCTTGCTGTGCACCTTCCGCGCCGCCGGCAGCTTGCTGCGCTTGCATGTCGGCATACATTTTTTCGCCCAGTTTCTGCGATGCGCTCGACAGTGCTTCCACCTTGGCGTCGATCTCAGCCTTGTCGCCCGCCTTGATGCTTGCTTCCAGGTCGGTGATCGCCGCTTCGATCTTCTCTTTCTCGCCCGCATCCAGCTTGTCGCCGTATTCGGTCAAGGATTTCCGGGTCGAGTGTACCAGAGCATCGGCCTGGTTGCGCGACTCGGCCAATTCTTTGACCTTTTTGTCTTCTTCCGCGTTCAGCTCGGCATCCTTGACCATCTTCTGGATTTCAGCCTCGGTCAAGCCGGAATTGGCCTTGATCGTGATCTTGTTTTCCTTGCCGGTGGCCTTGTCTTTCGCGCCGACATGCAAGATGCCGTTGGCGTCGATGTCGAAGGTCACTTCGATCTGTGGCGTGCCGCGCGATGCTGGCGGGATGCCTTCCAGATTGAATTCGCCCAGGCCCTTGTTGCCAGCGGCGATTTCGCGCTCACCCTGGAAGACCTTGATGGTCACCGCAGGCTGGTTGTCGTCGGCCGTCGAGAACACTTGGCTGAACTTGGTCGGAATCGTCGTGTTTTTGTGGATCATCTTGGTCATCACGCCGCCCAGGGTTTCGATACCCAGGGACAGAGGAGTAACGTCCAGCAACAGCAAATCCTTGCGTTCGCCCGACAGGACCGAACCTTGAATCGCTGCGCCCACGGCGACGGCTTCGTCCGGGTTCACGTCCTTGCGTGGATCCTTGCCGAAGAATTCCTTCACTTTTTCCTGCACCTTCGGCATACGGGTCATACCGCCGACCAGGATGATGTCATCGATGTCCGACACTTTCACGCCTGCATCCTTGATAGCGATGCGGCATGGCTCCATCGTGGCCGTGATCAGCTCTTCCACCAGCGATTCCAGCTTGGCGCGGGTCATCTTCAGGTTCAAGTGGACCGGCGCACCGTTCGCCATGGCGATGTACGGCTCGTTGATTTCGGTTTGCTGCGACGACGACAATTCGATCTTCGCGCGCTCGGCCGAAGCCTTGATGCGCTGCAGGGCGATCGGGTCTTTTTTCAGGTCGATGCCGTTGATCTTCTTGAACTCGTCGATGATGTAATCGATGACGCGCTGGTCGAAGTCTTCGCCGCCCAGGAAGGTGTCGCCGTTGGTCGACAGCACTTCAAATTGTTTCTCGCCATCAACATCCGCGATTTCGATGATCGACACGTCGAACGTACCGCCACCCAAGTCGTACACGGCGATTTTACGATCGCCTTTTTCGGTCTTGTCCAGGCCGAACGCCAGCGCTGCCGCGGTTGGCTCGTTGATGATGCGCTTGACGTCCAGGCCAGCGATACGGCCGGCATCCTTGGTGGCTTGACGCTGCGAGTCGTTGAAGTACGCAGGCACGGTGATGACGGCTTCGGTGACTTCTTCACCAAGGTAGTCTTCTGCCGTTTTCTTCATCTTGCGCAGGACTTCAGCCGAAATTTGCGGCGGAGCCAGTTTTTTGTCGCGTACGCCGATCCATGCATCGCCGTTGTCGGCTTTCATGATCTGGTACGGCATCAGCGCGATGTCTTTTTGAACTTCTTTTTCGTCGAACTTGCGACCGATCAGACGCTTGACTGCGTACAGCGTGTTTTTCGGATTGGTCACGGCCTGGCGTTTCGCTGGCGCGCCGACGAGAATTTCGCCATCTTCTTGATAAGCAATAATCGACGGCGTCGTGCGTGCGCCTTCAGCGTTTTCGATTACCTTTGGTTGACCGTTTTCCATGATGGAAACGCAGGAATTCGTGGTTCCCAGATCGATACCGATAATTCTACCCATGATTTATTTCCTTTTATTTGCTAGATTTCAGATGGTTCTTATATGTGGCAAAGCGGCATGGTTTCAAGGCTTGCTTGATGCCGCCCTCTGATTATTTTGCTTGCGCGGTCGTTACAATGGCTGGACGCAGCAGGCGGTCCGCAATCATATAGCCCTTTTGCAGGACTGACACGATGGTATTGGCTTCCTGGTCCGCCGGCACCACGGCAACAGCCTGGTGTTTCATCGGATCGAGCTTTTCGCCCTGCACTGGCAATACTTCCACCAGGCGGTTGCGCTCGAACGCGGCGTTCAGTTGCTTCAAGGTCATCTCGACGCCTTCTTTCAGCGATTCGATGGTCGGTGCTTCCACCGTCAGCGCCGTTTCCAGGCTGTCTTTGACCGGCACCATGGCTTCGGCAAAGCTCTCGACTGCGAATTTATGCGCTTTAGCAACATCTTCCTGCGCGCGGCGACGGATATTTTCGCCATCAGCCTTGGCGCGCATGAAGGCATCGTGCATCTCTGCAAGACGCGCTTCGGTACTCGCCAGCTGCTCTTCCAAAGTAGGCTCTGCGGGAGTCGATGGGGCAGTCGCCGCGGCGTCCGCTTGCGGATTAGGTACAGCTTGGTTTTCCTGATCTTGCATCTGAAAAGCTCCTACAATCAATGACTTAAATGAGTTAGTCTAACTATCTTTACAACACTAACGGGCAGATGGGGCTATATCCTATTGTTTCAAGGGGTATGCGTGGCAAAACCAGAATTACATCGGTCCATGTTACAGCGTATTACAAAATGCTATCCATTTCGGCCAGCGATCCGTGCGCGCATCCCTTGATTTTCCAGGCTTCCCACGTCAAAGCGGGCATTCTACCAGCCCCGCCGCCGCCATCGCCACTGGCTGTGTTGCTATTTGGAAAGCTGCTTGGCCGCGCCAGACATGACAAAGCCGCGCAAGCGCGGCTTTTTATTGTCAAAAATTTACAATCCTTAATTCGTCGCGCCCAAGGCCAGCGCTGCTGCACGCGCCTGCTCGCCCGCTTTCTTGTCCGCTTCGCGCTGCGCCGCCGTCTTCATCGTCGGCCAGCCAATCATGTGCTGTTCCGCAATTTCCGCCATGCCCGCAATCCAGGCCGGCGTTTCGTTCAGGCAAGCGATGTAGTGAAACTGCTGGCCGCCGGCCGTCTCGAAATCATGCTTCGCTTCCATGGCGATCTCTTCCAGGGTTTCCAGGCAATCGCTGGTAAAGCCCGGGCACAGCAAGTCGACGCGCTTGACGCCCTGCTGGGCCAGCGCCACCAGGGTGGGCGCCGTGTACGGCTGCAGCCATTCGGCCTTGCCAAAGCGCGACTGGAAAGTCACCACATATTGCTCTTTAGTTAATTTTAACTTTTCCGCCAGCAGGCGCGCCGTTTTCAGGCATTGGCAGTGGTAGGGGTCGCCCAGCAGCAAGGTACGCTTGGGTACGCCATGAAAACTCATCACCAGTTTTTCCGGACGGCCATGCGCTTCCCAGTGGTTCAGCACCGAATCGCGCAAGGCGTCGATATACGTGTCGTGCTCGTGATATTGCTTGATAAAACGCAATTCCGGTACATTGCGCACGGTGGCGTAATGGGCAAACACGGCGTCATAGATGGAACCGGTCGTCGTGCCCGAGTATTGCGGATACGCAGGCAGGATGGCGATGCGTTCGCAGCCCTCGCTTTTCAGCTGGGCCAGCACTTCCGGCAAGGAAGGCGAACCGTAGCGCATGGCCATCGCCACCGTCACGCCGTCATGGCCCCGCTCGGCCAGGGCGCCGGCCAGCAACTTGGCCTGCTTTTGCGTATGCACTTTCAGGGGCGAGCCCTCGCGCGTCCAGATCGATGCATATTTCTTGGCCGACTGGCCAGAGCGGAACGGCAAGATGATCAGGTTCAGGATGAACCACCAAACCAGGCGGGGAATCTCCACCACGCGCGGGTCCGACAAGAATTGCTTCAGGTAACGCCGCACGGCTGACGAGGTCGGTGCATCGGGCGTGCCCAGGTTGACGAGCACCACGGCGCTGCGGTCGATGCTGCCATGCGTGTACGGCGGTTCTGTTTGAAATGACATGAAGGCTCTTCGAAGGCGTTGGATGGATTAGCCAGTTATTATAGTTGCATTGAGTTAATAGCGAAGTGCTGGGGTCAGACCCTCAATGCCGCTAACGTCAAGCTCAGCGCGGATACAGCCAAGGGCTGGGGTCAGACCCGGCGGGTCTGACCCCGGTCTGCCCCCAGCCATGAATCAAATCGCGAGCAGTTCACGCGCATGCTTGCGCGTGGTGGCCGTGATTTCCAGGCCGCCCAGCATGCGCGCCACTTCTTCCACCCTGGCCTTGGCGTCGAGCATGTCGATGCGCGAGGCCGTCTTGCCATTGTCCAGGGTGCTTTTCGCCACCTGGAAATGCTGATTCGCCTGGCTGGCCACCTGCGGCAAGTGGGTCACGCACAGCACCTGGCGTCCCTGCCCCAGGCGTTTCAATAGCCGCCCGACGACCTCGGCGACGGCGCCGCCGATGCCGCTGTCGACCTCGTCGAAGATCAGGGTCGGTGTGGTGGTGGCGTGCGAGGTGATGACGGAAATGGCCAGCGCGATGCGCGCCAGTTCGCCGCCGGACGCCACCTTGGCCAGGGAACGCGGCGCCGTGCCCGCATGGCCGGCGACGAGGAACTCGACTTGCTCGAGTCCGTGGGCGGCCGGTTCGCACGGGTGCAGAGCGATTTCAAAACTGCCGCCCGTCATGCTCAGTTCCTGCATGGCGCGCGTGACGGCTTGCCCCAGTTCCAGGGCGGCCGCGTGGCGCGTGGCGGACAGGCGCTCGGCCACGGCGCGGTACTCGGCCTCGATCTTCGCTTCCTGGCGCAGCAAGCCTTCGATGTCGGAAGCGTCGGCCAGGTGCTGCAGCTTTTCCGACAGCTTCGCGTGTTCCTCCGGTAATTCTTCCGGCGTGACGCGGAATTTGCGCGCCGTACTGTGCATGGCTTCCATGCGCGCATCGAGCTGGTGCAGGCGCTCCGGGTCCAGTTCCACCCGGTCCAGGTAATTGTTCAGCGCGTAAACGGATTCCTGCAACTGGATGCGCGACGATTCGATCAGGTCGACAATCGGCTGCAATTCCGCATCGACGGAGACCAGCTTGCCCAGCTTCTGGTTCAGGGCCGACAGTTGCGACACGATCGGGTGGTCTTCCGACTCGGAAATGAGGGACAAGGCTTCCTGCGCCCCTTCCAGCAGGCTGGCCGCGTGCGACAGACGGCTGTGCTCGTTCGTGATCTCTGTCCACTCGCCGGGCTTGGCGGCCAGTTTTTCCAGCTCTCCCACTTGCCATTCCAGGCGTTCACGCTCGTACAGCACATTGGCCGCGTTGGTTTCGAATTCCTCGCGCTGGCGCACGAGGGCGCGCCAGCGCTTGTGCAGGGCGGCCACTTGCCGCGCATCCTGTTCCGCGCCCGCTTCGCGCGCCGTCGCCTGGCCGTCGAGCAAGGCGCGCTGCGCTTCGCTTTTCAGCAAGGACTGGTGTGCGTGCTGGCCGTGGATGTCGACCAGCATGTCGCCCAGTTCGCGCAGCTGCGCGGCCGTGGCGGGGATGCCGTTGATATACGCTTTCGAGCGGCCCGCGTTATCGATCACGCGGCGCAGCAGGGCGCCGCCATCGTCGTTGGCGAATTCATGCGCCACCAGCCAGGCTTGCGCCACCTCGCTGACGGAGAAATCGGCCGTGATGTCGGCCTTGGCCGCGCCTTCGCGCACCACGCTGGCGTCGCCGCGCCCGCCCAGCGCCAGGGTCAGCGCATCGATGAGGATGGACTTGCCGGCGCCCGTCTCGCCCGTCAGCACGCTGAAGCCGGCGGAAAATTCCAGTTCAATGGTATCGACAATGACAAAATCGCGAATGGACAGTGTATGGAGCATGGCTTCTGTGGTTGGGCGGCGCACCGCGGGTTGAGGTGGAGAAAAATTTAGCTGAGCTTGCCCTCGCCCGACGGGTACTCATTCCAGTGCAATTTTTCACGCAGGGTGTTGTAGTAGCTCCACCCTTCCGGATGCAGGAAGGTAATCGTGTGCGGCGAACGGCGGATGAGGATGCGGTCTTGCTGCACCAGGCTGGCAAAGGTCTGCATGTCGAAATTGACGCTGATATCGCGCCCGCGCACGATTTCCACGACGATCTGGCTGGAATCGGGCAAGACGATGGGGCGGTTCGACAGCGCATGCGGGGCGATCGGCACGAGCACGATGCCGCCCAGGGTCGGATGTAGCAATGGGCCGCCGGCCGACAGCGAGTACGCGGTCGAGCCTGTCGGCGTGGAAATGATCAAGCCATCGGAACGCTGGTTGTACATGAAGTGGCCATCGACCTCGACGCGCAATTCGGCCATGCCGGCGCCGGCGCCGCGCGAGACGACGACATCGTTGACGGCCATGCCCACGTGGATCGACTCGCCGTCGCGCAGCACGCTGCCTTCGAGCAAGGTGCGGCGTTCGGCCTTGAAACGGCCGCCAAGGATTTGCGCCAGCACGGGCAGCATGCGCTCGAGCGGGATATCGGTCATGAAACCCAATCGCCCTTGATTGATGCCGATCAAGGGTACGTCGAATGGCGCCAGCTGGCGCGCAATGCCCAGCATGGTGCCGTCGCCGCCCATGACGATGGCGCAATCGGCGGCGGCGCCGATCTCGGCCGGCGACATGGCGTGCACGCCGGGAAACGCGAGGTTCAGGTGCGCGGCCGTCTCCGCCTCGAAGACCACCGTGTGGCCCAGCACTTGCAGGAAATCGACGATGCTTTTTACGGGTTCGGCAATGCCATCCGTATTCTGGCGCACGACCAGGGCGATGGTCTTGGCACCCAGGTTGAAGCGTTCGCCCGGGGCTGGCAAGGTCGCGGCTGGCTGTTCGGCGCGCTGTTCGGCGTGTGTATCGACGGGCATAAGAGTCTCGGTAGTGAATTCGGTGGCAAGCCGCCCCAGGCTGTCGCGTCGCACGCCGGCATCGCAGATACTGTATATATCCACAGTATAGTGCGGCTGCCGTGTGCCCGCAAGGGGCGTTCTTGGTGTTGCACGCAGTGTAGCGCAGAAAAAGAATCGTCCATGCGTGCGCCAGCGCTCCCTGCATGGACAAATCCGCTTGCAGATGGCCTGCCGCGGCAGGACACTGATTTCACGTTACTTTTACTGTCAGGAGGCCATATGGTTACCCAGCATAGCGAACGCAAGATCAATACCGATGAAAAGGTCAAGAATGACGGCGTCGACCGTCTGCCCCACGAGCGCGATGAATCGCCCGATGCGCAAAACGTGCGTCCGCGCAAGATCATGCAACAGGCGGCCAGCGACCTGGAACAGGGCCTGGTCGACACGGACCGCCGCGCCCAGCCCGGCGTGGAAAAGGTCAAGCCCACCGAACCGAAACAGGCGCGTCCCGACCCGCAGCTGGAACCAAAGAAAGCGCGCTGAATCGAACTGTCAGGCACCGCTACTTTTCCGGAGTACGCCATGCACCGTTACGTCTGTTCCTTGCTGCTGGCCGCCGTCTGCGGCCCCACTACCGCCCATGCCCAGGCGCCCGCCATGCCCGTCGGCTTCGGCCCGCAACCCGTGCTGCCTGCGCCGGACAAGCAACTGATTCCCACCGTCAATGTGGCGCCCGTGCAGCGCTGGACGGCGGCACAGCGCCCCGTGGCCGCGCCCGGCCTGGCCATCCATGCCTATGCGCGCGACCTCGACCATCCGCGCTGGCTGTACGTGCTGCCGAATGGCGACGTGCTGGTGGCGGAAACGAATGCGCCGCCGAAGCCCGACGACAACAAGGGCATCAAGGGCGCCATCATGCAGATGCAGATGAAAAAGGCGGGCGCCGCCACGCCCAGCGCCAACCGCATCACCTTGCTGCGCGGCGTCGATGCAAACGGCGTGGCGCAAACGCGCAGCGTGTTCCTGCAAGGATTAAACTCGCCATTTGGCATGGCGCTGGTCGGCAACGAGTTGTATGTCGCCAATGCCGACGCCTTGATGCGTTTTCCCTACAAGGAAGGCCAGACGAGCATCACGGCGCGTGGCGTGAAGGTGGTGGATTTGCCGGGCGGCCCCATCAATCACCACTGGACCAAGAACGTCATCGCCAGTGCCGACGGCAAATTTCTCTATGTTACCGTCGGCTCGAACAGCAACGTGGGCGAGAATGGTCTGTCGGCCGAAGACGGCCGCGCCGCCATCTGGCAAGTCACGCGCGCGACGGGCAAGGCACGCGTGTATGCGACGGGTTTGCGCAACCCCGTCGGCATGGCCTGGCAGCCGCACAGCGGGGCACTGTGGACGGCCGTCAATGAACGCGACGAGCTGGGCAACGACCTGGTGCCCGACTACATGACGTCCATCAAGGACGGCGCCTTCTATGGCTGGCCCTACAGTTATTTCGGCCAGCACGTCGATGCGCGGGTCAAGCCGCCCCGTCCCGAACTGGTGGCCACCGCCATCGCGCCCGACTACGCGCTGGGTGCGCACACGGCCTCGCTGGGGCTGGCGTTTTATGACGGCACCTTGCTGCCCGAACGCTACCGGGGCGGCGCCTTCATCGGCCAGCACGGCTCGTGGAACCGCAAACCCTTCAGCGGCTATAAAGTCATCTTCGTACCCTTCGCGAATGGCGTGCCCAGCGGGCCACCGCAGGACATCATCGCCGGTTTCCTTGACAGCAATGGCAAGGCGCAGGGACGCCCCGTCGGCGTGGCCGTCGACAAGGCGGGCGCGCTGCTGGTGGCGGACGACGTGGGCAATGTGATCTGGCGCGTGACGCCGGCGCCGTGAGCGGCGAAGCCCGGCGCGCGCATGCGCCCCCTGTGTGGCGCAACGAACGGAAGGGCAAGGGTGGCACGCGCATGATGGGCGCTCGAACCACGCAAGGAGTACATCATGAAAAAAACAGGATCAGCCGTCTGGAGTGGCGGCCTTAAAGATGGCAAAGGGTTTATTTCCACCCAAAGCGGCGCGCTCGACAATGTAGCCTATGGCTTCAACACGCGCTTCGAAGACGGTCCCGGCAGCAATCCGGAAGAACTGATCGGCGCGGCCCATGCGGCCTGCTTCACCATGGCCCTGTCCGGCCAGCTGGGCGAGGCGGGCATGCGCGCCACCGCCCTGAAAACCACGGCCGATGTCAGCCTGGAAAAAATCGATGGCAGCTATGCCATCACGGCCGTGCACCTGACCCTGGTGGCGACCATTCCCGGCGCCACCGACGAAGCGTTCCAGGACGCGGCCCTGCGCGCCAAGCTCGGTTGCCCCGTATCGAAGTTGCTGGCCACGGAAATCACCTTGGACGCCCATCTGGAGTAATGCCGGCATGCCGTCCGCTGCTGTTCCATCACCGGGCGGCAGGGGCGGTCTCGGCAAGAAAGCCGTAAAACGCATAAAATCCTGCCATTCCCCTATCACCATCAAGGATTTACGATGCGTATTTTGCACACCATGTTACGGGTCGGCGACCTGCAGCGCTCCATCGATTTTTACACCAAGGTCCTGGGCATGACGCTGCTGCGCACCAGCGACAATCCGGAATACCAGTACACCCTGGCCTTCGTCGGCTATGGCTCGAATCCCGATCATGCGGAACTGGAACTGACGTATAACTATGGCACCACCAGCTACGAGCTGGGTACGGCGTATGGCCACATCGCCATTTCGGCCGACGACATCGTCGCCGCTTGCGCTGCGGCACGCGCGAATGGCGGCAACGTCACGCGCGAACCGGGTCCCGTCAAAGGCGGTAATACCGTCATCGCCTTCATCACCGATCCGGACGGCTACAAGATCGAATTGATCGAACGCAAGTTCGACGGCCAGGGTGGCGGGCTGTAAGTCCTCAGCCTGGCTCGGCGGCCTGTGCAATGGCCGCGCGTAGCCAGGCGATGCCCGCATCGCCGTCCGTGCGGCGGTGCCGTATCGTTTCAAACGCAAACGGCGCGATGGCAAATGGCGCGGCGTACAGCACCAGCCCCTGCGCCGCACTGTCCTGCAAGGCGCGCTGCGCCACCGTCAGGATCAAGTCCGTCCCCCTCACGACCTCCGGTGCGACCGTCCAGTACGGCACACGCACGGCGATGCGGCGTGTCTGTCCCAGCTGGGCCAGGGCAGCATCGACTTCGGCCGCCATGCCGCCTTCGCTGGATGCCACCAGCACATGCGGGCGCGCCAGATAGGTTTCCAGGCTCAGCATTTCACCGGACGCCAGGCTGGCAGGATCGAGCGCGCACACGAATGTTTCCTCGAACAGGGTTTCACGATGTAAGTGCTCGGGCAGTTGCGGAAACACGCCCAGCGCCAGGTCTATCTCGCCATCTTGCACGCCAGCGATCACGGCCGATCGGCTGGCATAGCTGATGGCCAGGTCGATACCGGGCGCTTCCACGCGCAAGCGGCGCAACAAACGCGGCAAGATCAGCGCCGCGCCGTAATCCGACATGGCCAGGCGAAACACGCGCTGCGCCGTGGCCGCCTCGAAGACGGCGCCACCGAGCACGGAGCGCACGCTTTGCAAGGCTTCGGCCAGCGGCCGCGCCAGCTCCAAAGCACGCGCCGTCGGCTGGAAGCCGCCCTTGCCGCGCAGCAGCAGCGGATCGCCGAGCAGATGGCGCAAGCGGGCCAGCGCATGGCTGACGGCAGGCTGGCTCATGTGCAAGCGCTCGGCTGCGCGCGACAAATGGCGCTCGCTGAGCAGCGCTTCCAGGATCACCAGCAGGTTCAAATCGACGGCCCGCAGATTATTCATTTGCTGCATAGTTGGCTGACAAACTACGAATTGGATTTAATGATGACAGCATAATACGATGACTCCATCAACTCAACTGTGGAGTCACATATGCATGGATGGATTACCGTATTTGCCCCGCTGGCCATGCTGGCCGGCGCCGTCGTCCCGTTCCAGGCCGGCGCGAATGCCGCGCTGGGCCGCAACCTGGGCCACCCGCTGTGGGCCACGCTCGCCTCGCTGGCCGTCAGCGCCGTGCTTGCGGCGCTCGTGATGCTGGTCTGGCGGGTGCCCGCGCCCGATGTCGGTCTCGCCATGCGTGGACCGGGCTGGTCCTGGCTGGGCGGCGCGGCCGGCGTGTTTTACATTACGGCCGCGCTGATGCTGGCCCCGCGCATGGGTTCCGGCCCCTTCATGGCGGCCGTCATCGGCGGACAGATGCTGGCCGCGCTGGCCATCGACCGCTACGGTTTGCTGGGCTTTGCCGTCAAGCACATTTCTCCGCTGCATTGGGCCGGTGCGGGACTGGTGGTGGCGGGGGTGATCCTCACGCAAATAGCCAACAGCCGTGCCGCGTGAAAACAGGTCAAGACGAAAAAAAACCAGCGCCGCTGCCGGTGCTGGTTTTCATCTGAATCTGCAGAAAAAAGATTACTTGTCGAGCAAGGCGTTGACGGGCATCAAATCCGTTTCCTTCAGGGTGCCGGCCGCCGCCTTCAGGCGCAAACCGTTCATGATGGTGTCGTAGCGGGCTTTCGACAGGTCTTTTTGCGTCGAGAACAGTTGTTTCTGCGCATTCAAGACGTCGATATTGATGCGCACGCCCACTTGATAGCCGAGCTGGTTCGATTCCAGCGCCGATTTGCTCGACACTTCCGCCGCTTCCAGCGCCTTCACTTGCGCCAGGCCGCTGTTGACGCCGAGGAAAGCCTGGCGCGCGCCTTGCGATGCCGTGCGGCGTGCCGTTTCCAGGTCGTTACGGGCCTTGTTTTCCAGCGCGATCGATTCGCGCACCTTGCTGGTGACGGCAAAGCCGCTGAAGATCGGGATGCTCCACTGCACGCCGATGGCGTTGTTGTTGGAACTGCCGCTGCCGCCGCCTGTCGTGTAGGTATGGCCCGCGTTGGCGATCAGGTCCAGGGTCGGATAATGGCCGGCGCGGTTGCGGCCGATGTCGCGCTTGGCCGATTCCACGTTGAACTGGGCCGTGACGACGCCAAAGTTCTGCTCTTCCGCCGAGCTCACCCATGGTTCGATGGCGGCCGGTTCCGGCGCGCTGATGACCACGCCCGTGCGCATCGGCGCCAGCGACGTTGGCGCTTCGCCGATGATGGTTTGCAGGGCGCTGCGCTTGTTGGCCAGGTCATTGATGGCGGCAAATTCCTGCGCCACCACCAGGTCGTACGCCGCTTGCGCTTCGTGCGTATCGGTAATCGTTTGCGTGCCGACTTCGAAGTTGCGCTTGGCCGATGCCAGTTGCTCCGTCGTGGCCACTTTTTGCGCCTGCGTGGCGCCCAGGTTATCTTGCGCGCTCAGAACGTCGAAATACGCCTGCGCCACGCGCGTGATCAGGTCTTGCTGTACCTGTGCAAATTGCGCTTCAGCAATCGCCTGCGCCAGCTTGCTTTGCTGATAGGTTTCCCAGCGATCCCAGCGGAACAGCGGCTGCGCCAGGGTCAGGTTGTAAGTGTTCGTGTGCACCTTGACCGTCGGCATGGAGATCGTGCTGGTGATCGGCTCGATGCTGTTGCGCGTATTGCTGCCCGAAGCGGACACTTGCGGCAGCAAGCCTGCCAACCCCTGCGGAACCCGCTCCATCCCGGCCGACAGGGCCGCACGCGCACTCGCATACTGCGCGTCATTGGCCAGCGCCTGCTGGTACACCTGGATGAGATCGGCCGCCTGCGCTTGCAACGAGCATGTCATCGAGACAAAGGCGCTGGTCATCAGCACGGCGATAAGGGGTTTCCGCATTGCATTTCTCCGTTGGAGTCGTCAAAAGTTGATGGAATCAAAAATCTGCTACCGCTTGCCTTGCGCCCGCCGGGTGAGCGGGGTACAGGCCTCCGCAGGCATGCAGAAAAACATGCCTGGGTGCATCTACTGAAAAAATAACTTAGAACCTATCCCAGTAGGGAGCGTCTTCTGTTGGCAGTTCATCAGGAGCGCGGACAAGGCGTGAGGAGGACGCGTGGCGAGCCACGCAACGACGATCAACGCAGTCCCCGCTTCTGAGGGGCGCCAGCAGGAGATGTATTCATCTACTGGGATAGGCTCTTAGTATTTAGGCATCGCGCTGTCGACTTGCAGCGCCCAGGCGTGCACGCCGCCCGTCAAATTACTGATCTTGCCAAAACCATTGCGCTCCAGGAAGGCAGCCACTTGCATGCTGCGCATGCCGTGATGGCAGATGCAGACGATCTCGGCGTCTTCATCGAGGTCGTCGATGCGGGCAGGAATCGAGTTCATCTGCATCAGGGTGGCACCGTCGAGGTGGCACAGGTCAAACTCCCACTGTTCCCGCACGTCCAGCAACAACGGACGCGGGCGGGAAGGGTCAGCCAGCCAGGCGGCCAGCTGCGGTGCACTCAAATGCTCCATCGAATCGGTCGCCTCAGAACTGGAAATGCGACGGTGCAACAGCTTGCAGCGGCGTGACATTGGTTTCAAACAGCTTGCGCGTGTCGTAGGCCTTGTCCGAGCTGCGCGTGATCAGATGCGCGGACATGATCGGCGCTTCGCCGATGATGGCCAGGATGCGGCCGCCCACTTTTACTTGTTGCAACAACGCTTCCGGCAACACGGCCAGGGCGCCAGACACGACGATCACGTCGTACGGCGCGCCCTTGCTCCAGCCCTGGGCGCCGTCACCCAGTTCCACGGTGACGTTCGTCACGCCATTGGCGGCCAGGTTCTGCTCGGCCAGGGTTTTCAATTGGGGAACGATTTCCACGCTCGTCACATGCCGCGCCTTGTGCGCCAGCAAAGCGGCCATGTAGCCGCTACCGGTGCCGATTTCCAGCACATTTTCATGCTTCTTGACGGCTACGTCTTGCAAAATGCGCGCTTCCAGCTTCGGCGTCAACATGCATTCGCCGCCGCCCAGTGGAATTTCGGTATCGACGAAGGCCAGGTTTTTATAGGCGGCCGGTACGAAATCTTCACGCTTGACCACGTTCAACAGCTCCAGCACGTCGATATCCAGTACGTCCCATGGACGGATTTGCTGTTCGATCATATTGAAGCGGGCTTGTTCGATATTCATCTTTGGACTCGGTAAGTGAAGTAATAATCCGCCATTTTATCGTTGAACTGGCTGAAAGCACATGTTAACCATAAAGGCGGGGAATGGAGGGAATTTGCGACGATCTGCAGATTTGGGGGGGCGAACCTTGGAAAAGGGGCAACTGAACGGTAGTAGCAGGCACGGCGCCTCAACTTTTCCCGGGCGCCTCCACCTGCAGGCTGCGCAAGCTCATGTCGATAAACGCATCCATGTAGGCGATCGGATCGATATTCTTGACCTCGCACGGCAGGAAGGAATGCGTCCACATCATGAGCATGGTGACGGGTGCGCTGAGGATGGTGCTGACGAGCACGGGATCGACCTGGCGGAATTCACCGCGCTGCATGCCCCGTTCGACCAGGGTGGCAATCAGCGCATTCCCACGCGTGACCACCTCTTCGTTGTAAAACTGCGCCAGTTCCGGGAAATTGTTCGCTTCGGCCAGCATCAGCTTGGTCAAACCGGCCAGCTTGGTGGCGCCGAACTCTTCCCACCATTGCATCATCATGCTGCGCAACAACTCGGCGCTGCTGCTGTCCGAGGCGGCCATGCTGTCTTCCGCCTCGCCGATCGACTGCACGATATTGTCGCGCACCACGGCCTTGAACAACTCTTGTTTATTCTCAAAGTACAGGTACAGAGTGCCTTTCGACACGCCAGCCCGCTTGGCCACATCCTCCAGGCGCGTCGATGCGAAACCCCGTTCGACAAACAGGTCGAGGGCGGCGGCGAGCAATTCCTGCGGGCGGGCATCCTTGCGCCGCTCCCAGCGGGGCTTGGTATCAATCGGGGCTTGCATGTATCTTTCCAAGTAACTTACTTTTGAGTCATTAATAGTAGTCCTGTCTACCGCCAAGGTCAAGCGCGAGGCACCGCCGGGCACGTCGAATACAGGCATTGTACGCTCCGTGCCGACGCCGGGCCTGCGGCGCCGGGTGAAGCAGAATGCGTTTCAGTCCCCATTTTGCGCAGTTCATCGCATTTCCACTCAGCAAGCGTGTCCGATTTGCTACCTTGTCATCGACAGCACGGCAGCCGCGGCGCGGCAGCCGGCTTTTTCTGTTCCCAAACTAAAACAATCATAAAGGAAACACTATGCGTACCTTGCTGGCCCTGTGCTGTGCCGTTGCCCTTGGCGGTTGCGCCATCGTCATCAACCCCAACGATGGCGAAGTGCGCCATGTCGACACGGGTGGCAATGCCATCCAGGGCAACGAGCAAGTGAGCCGCGACGTGCGCCAGGTCAGCAACATCAGCACGCTCGACATCGACAGCATGAAACGCATCGATATCAAGATCGACGTGCGCGTCGGGCCAGCTGCATCGCTGGTGATCGAAGCGGACAGCAATCTGCAGCCGCGCATCCATAGCCAAGTGAGCGGCAATACCCTGCGCATCTGGAGCGATACGAACATTCGTAGTAGCAATGGCATCCACGTCATCTACACGACGCCGCAATTGAAGAAGATCACCATTTCCGGCTCGGGCCGCCTGGTGGCCAGCGGTTTCAACGGCGACGATTTCAGCCTGGAACAACGCGGTTCGATGAAGAGCGAACTGTCGGGCACGGTGGGACGCTTCGACGTGGCCAACAATGGTTCCGGCAGCATCAACGCGGCGGCCCTCGCCAGCGGCAACACGGATGCGGTGCAGAACGGTTCGGGCAACATCCAGCTGGGCAATGTGCGCGGCGAGCGCGTCAACGTGGCCGTCAACGGCTCGGGCAGCATCAGCGCCAGCGGCGCCGTGCAGCGCCTCGACGCCAACGTGAATGGTTCGGGCGATATCAACCTGGCCGCCCTGCGCAGCGACGTTGCCTATCTGGCGAGCAACGGTTCCGGCGACGTCGATGTCACCGTCCAGAATGAAGTCAACGCCCGCGCCAGCGGTTCCGGCCGTATCACCGTGCATGGCGATCCGGCCCGCCGCACCCTGTCGGGCAAGCGCGTCAGCATCGTGCGCTGAACGCACCCTGGCGACGCATGGGAGCCGGCTTGCTATACTGTCGGCTCCTCACCCGTTCGCCTGAAATCCCATGTCACCCTCCGCCACCCTGGCATGCCGTCCTTCGTGCGGCGCCTGCTGCACCGCCCCGTCCATCACCAGCCCGATTCCTGGCATGCCGGATGGAAAACCCGCGGGCGTACGCTGCGTACAGCTGGCTGACGACAACCGCTGCAAGATCTTTGGCCGGCCGGAACGGCCCGCGTTTTGCGGCGGCTTGCAGCCATCCGAGGACATGTGCGGCGACAGCCGCGAGCATGCGGTGCACTGGCTGGCCGAGCTGGAACGGCTGACGGCACCGCACAACTGACACACGCATAGGCCACCATTGGCTACGTTTGCACGCTACTCCGGCCTGCATACGCGGCAAAAATGAACGGCTTTGCAGCATCGAGTTCCGCGAGCGTACCGATGTTGATCTCCAGATTACCCGTACCCCAATGCCCGATGGCGCTCACGTCGCGCGCTTTTGGCAGGACGTGCAATACGGGCGCCGGGTCGATATGTAAGTACAGCACGAGGCAATTCTTCTTGTGTATCACCACCGTCGCAAAGTTCTTCAGCCGTTTGAAAGCCAAATACAAGCGCAGCTCTTTACGCTCAACGTCATCCCCCAGCGACATCGTGTAATCCTCTAGCGAGGCCAGCAACTGACGCATGGACTCCGACAGACCTGCCAGTATTTCCACAAATGCCCTGTCTGGTCCCGTCGACTTGTTCGTGCCCCCATCTGCGGGCCCCGCCGCCATTGTTTCCAACCTGGCTGGCACCGATGTCTGCCGCTTGGCAGGGCCCTTTTTTGTTGCCGGATCCATGCCGGCGCTTGCGGACTCAAGAAGGAGCAGGTCCTCTGCAAATCGGCGATAGCGAATAAGTTCGATCGTCCTGCCTATCTGCTGGACGGCATGGCTATCAAACTTGGTAAAGTCAGCCGCAATGCAAATCACCCGCGGCGCGCTCCAATCGATGGCCTCCGATGCAAGCTTGCCCAGCTTGTCGAGGACCAGCAGTTTAAAGTCTGCCTGATGGTCCATCAGCCAGTCCAGGTAGTACAAACCTTGATTGATCACATTTTCACCAACCGACCGTTTGTACTCAAGAATGACCGGGCAATTGTTCTCATCCAATCCAAGGGAATCGATGCGCCCAGCATGCGTCTTGCCGGTCGAATACTCGCTCGCCAGAAAACGGATGCTCAGCAAAGTATCGAGGTTTGCCTCAATCAAGGTCTGCAATGGTTTTTCCAGGTCCGATGCGCTACCTTGCAGTTCCTGGGCTTGGCCATGGGCCAACTTGAAAAGTTTAATGTCGCTCATCCGTCTGTTTCCCTTATTCCTTGGTAAGCAAACACCAAGGTGCATCACGATATCGGCGATGAGCATAAACGTAAATTTATCTTTTTTGCAAATTGATTTGCGACGATGCCTGCATCAAGTAAACGTTGACGCATTTTGCACGTTTGCGTATATTCATGCACATTCCTGCACGTTTACAAGTTCACCATGTCCGCCACCCTGCTCCTCAAACAACGCCACGCGCTGATTCAGCAACAATTGCACGCCGATGGCAGGGTGCTGGCACTGGACCTGGCGCGCCAGCTCGATGTTTCCGAAGATACGATACGGCGCGACCTGCGCGAGATGGCGGCGGCCGGCCTGTGCCAGCGCGTGTATGGCGGCGCCCTGCCGCTGGCGCCCGACGGCGGCACCTTGACGCAGCGCAAGCAGGAAGCGCCCGAACGCAAGGCGCGCCTGGCGCAGGCCGCCGTGTCGCTCGTGCGCGCGGGCCAGGTATTGTTTTTTGATGCGGGTTCAACCAACCTGGCCATCGCCAGCGCCTTGCCAGAGTTGGCGCTCACTGTCATCACCAATGCGCCTGCGATCGCCATGGCACTGATGGAACGCCCGGAAATCGAGCTGATCATGGCTGGCGGCCGGGTCGACCGCCGCGCGGGCGCCAGCCTGGGTCCGCAAGCCTTGCGCACGGTCGAGCGCATGCATCCCGACCTGTGCTTCCTCGGTGCCTGCGGCGCCGATGCGGACGCGGGCGTGACGGCATTCAACTACGACGAGGCCGAGTTCAAGCGCAGCATCGCCGGTGCCAGCAAGGCGGTAGTCGTCGCCGTCACCAGCGACAAGCTGGGCACGGCCGCGCCATTCGGCGTGCTGGCCACGGGCTTGCTGCAGCACCTGGTGCTGGAAGCCGATGCCGATGCGGCCCACGTGGCCGCCTTTGAACGGCTGGGCGTGCAGATCTTGCGCGCCCGCGCCTGATTTTATCCACCCGACTCTTGAAAAGCTCCCCCATGCATCTCACCGGCACCCTGCAACAACGCGCCACGCGCCTGGTCTTTTTCGCCGCCGGCCTCGGCATGGCCGCCTGGGCCCCGCTGGTTCCCTACGCCAAGTCGCGCCTGGGCCTCGATGAAGCCACGCTCGGCATTTTGCTGCTGTGCCTGGGCGCAGGCTCGCTGTGCGCGATGCCGTTCACGGGCATGCTCACGGCACGCTTCGGTTGCCGCAAGGTCATCGTCTGCGCCGGCCTGCTGCTGACCGCCGTGCTGCCCGGCCTGGCGCTGGCCGCCACGCCGTTGCAGCTGGGCCTGGTGCTGCTGGTGTTCGGCGCGGCCATGGGCACGTTTGACGTGGCCATCAACATCCAGGCCGTGATCATCGAAAAGGCCAACGGCGGCGCCATGATGTCGGGCTTTCATGCGCTGTTCAGCGTGGGCGGCTTCGCCGGCGCGGCCTGCATGGCCCTGCTGCTGTGGCTGGGCCTGACGCCGGCCTGGTCCTGCGTCGTGGTGATGCTGCTGCTGTGCGGTGTGCTGGGTGCGGCGCAAGGCCATCTGCTGCCGACGGCGTCCGCAACCGGCGAAAAGACGCCGCTGTTCGTCATGCCGCATGGCGCCGTCATTTTCATCGGCTTGCTGTGCTTTATCGTCTTTCTGGCCGAAGGCGCGATTCTCGACTGGAGCGCCCTGTTCCTCACCACCACGCGCGGCGTGGAAGAAGCCAAGGGTGGCCTCGGCTATGCCGCCTTCGCCATCGCCATGACGGTGGGCCGCTTCACGGGCGACAAGGTGGTCAGCCGCTTTGGCGGCAAGCGGGTGCTTACTTTTGGCGGCTTGTGCGCGGCGGCAGGCTTCTTCCTGGCCGTGCTGGCGCCGCATGCCAGCCTGGCCATGCTTGGGTTCGTGCTGATCGGCCTCGGTGCGGCAAACATCGTGCCCATCCTGTTTACGGCGGCGGGCCAGCAACATGCCATGCCGGCCAGCCTGGCGGTGGCGGCCATCACCACCATCGGCTATGCGGGCATCCTGGCCGGTCCGGCCGTGATCGGCTTCGTGGCGCACGCTACCAGCCTGAATATCGCCTTCGCCATGCTGGGCGCCGCCCTGCTGCTGGTGGCGGCCAGCGCGCGCCTGGTGGCGCCGGCAAAACAGGCTTCCTGACCCCTCCCCTTGCCTGGCTGGCAGCGGCAAAAAACCGCTGTCCGCCTGCGCCCAAATCGGCTAGCCGGGCCTGCGGCATGGTAAGCTTCGACCCCGCGCACATTGCGGGCGCCGCACACTCACCCCATCCTGTCACTTATACCCGTACTTATACCCTTTTATACATCTATGGATCTCATTCTTGCGTTAAAAGCCATCATCATGGGGCTGGTCGAAGGTTTTACCGAATTCTTGCCGATTTCGTCCACCGGTCATCTGATCCTGGCCGGCAGCCTGCTCGACTTTACCAAGGATGTATCGAAAGAAGTCATGGATGTCTTCGAGATCGCCATCCAGGCCGGCGCCATCCTGGCCGTGTGCTGGGAATACCGCCAGCGCATCGGCAGCGTGCTGACCACCTTCGGCAGCGAAGCGAAGTCGCGCAAGTTCGTGCTGAACGTGGCCATCGCCTTCCTGCCGCTGGCCGTCATCGGTCTGGCGATTGGCAAGATGATCAAGCATGCGCTGTTCAAACCAGTACCCGTGGCCATGGCCTTCATCATCGGCGGCATCGTGATTTTGCTGGTGGAGCGCCGCGCGCGCACCAATCCCGTCACCGTGCGCGTCAACTCGGTCGATGAAATGACGCCGTTCGACGCCTTGAAAGTGGGCTGCGCGCAAGCGTTCGCGCTGATTCCCGGCACCAGCCGCTCCGGCTCGACCATCATCGGCGGCATGCTGCTGGGCCTGTCGCGCAAGACGGCCACCGAATTCTCGTTCTTCCTGGCCATCCCCACCCTGCTGGCGGCCACCTTCTACTCGCTGTACAAGGCGCGCGATATCCTGTCGGCCACCGACGTGCCCCTGTTCGGCCTGGGCACCGTGTCCGCCTTCGTCTCCGCCTTCCTGTGCGTGCGCTGGCTGCTGCGCTATATCAGCTCGCACGACTTCACGTTTTTCGCCTGGTACCGCATTGTGTTCGGCTTGCTGGTGTTGGCCAGCGCCCACTACGGCTGGGTTGTTTGGGCAGAATAAGGCACTATGAATCAAGATCTTAACCAGCGCGCGCTGCACCTGCTGCAAACCGTTTTCGGCTACCCGGCTTTCCGAGGCCAGCAAGCCGACATCGTCGACCACGTCAGCCATGGCGGCGACGCGCTGGTACTGATGCCCACGGGCGGCGGCAAGTCGCTGTGCTATCAGATTCCCGCGCTGCTGCGCGATGGCGTCGGCGTCGTCGTCTCGCCTTTGATCGCGCTGATGCAGGACCAGGTGGACGCTTTGGCCGAAGTCGGCGTGCGCGCCGCCTTCCTCAATTCCACGCAAACCTACGAAGAAGCGAGCCGCATCGAGCGCCTGGTGCGCACCGGCGGCATCGACGTCGTCTACGTGGCGCCCGAGCGCCTGATGACGCAGCGTTGCCTGGACCTGTTCCAGGCCTCGAAGATCTCCTTGTTCGCCATCGACGAGGCGCATTGCGTGGCCCAGTGGGGCCACGACTTCCGTCCCGAATACATCAAGCTGTCTGTGCTGCACGAGCAGTTCCCGGACGTGCCGCGCATCGCGCTCACCGCCACGGCCGACCCGCAGACGCGCGCCGAAATCGCCTTGCGTTTGCAGCTGGAAGACGCGCGCCAGTTCGTCTCGTCCTTCGACCGCCCGAACATCCGCTACCAGATCGTGGAAAAGGCGAATGGCCGCAAGCAGCTGCTCGACTTCATCAACACGGAACACGCGGGCGACTGCGGCATCGTGTACTGCCTGTCGCGCAAAAAAGTCGAAGAGACGGCGGAATTTCTGAACCAGAGCGGTATCCGCGCCCTGCCGTATCACGCCGGCATGGAGTACGCCAAGCGCAGTGCCAACCAGGCGCGCTTCCTGCGTGAAGAAAACATCGTCATGGTCGCCACCATCGCCTTCGGCATGGGTATCGACAAGCCAGACGTGCGCTTCGTCGCCCACCTGGATCTGCCGAAAAGCATCGAGGGCTATTACCAGGAAACGGGGCGCGCGGGCCGCGACGGCATGGCCGCCAACGCCTGGATGGCGTACGGCTTGCAGGACGTGGTGCTGCAGCGGCGCATGATCGACGAGTCCGAAGCGGACGACACCTTCAAGCGCGTGCTGGGCGTCAAACTCGACGCCATGCTGGGCCTGTGCGAAACGCTCAGCTGCCGGCGCATGCGGCTGCTCGAATACTTCGGCGAACCGGCTTCGCCGTGCGGCAATTGCGACACCTGTTTGGTGCCGCCCGTATCGTTCGACGCCACGGTGCCCGTGCAAAAACTGCTGTCGGCCATCTACCGCGTTGACCAGCGTTTCGCCGGCGGCCACGTGATCGACGTGCTACGCGGCGTGGAATCGGAACGCATCAAGACCTGGCACCACGATTCCTTGTCGGTGTTTGGCATCGGCTCGGACCTGGGCGAAGCGGAATGGAAATCGATCCTGCGCCAGGCCATCGCGCTGGGTCTCGTCTCGGTCGACCATGAACAATACAGCTCGCTGAAACTGACGGACGCCTCGCGCCCCGTGCTCAAGGGCGGCCAGAAAGTACAGCTGCGCCAGTACCAGAAACCGGTGAAAACCAGCAAGCGCAGCACCAGCGTGGCGAAGGGCTATGTCGAGACGGATCTATCGGCAAGCGAGCAGGCGATCTTCGACAAGCTGCGCTGGTGGCGCGTGGAGACGGCGCGCACGCACAACGTGCCCGCCTATGTGATTTTCGTCGACGCCACCTTGCGCGAAATCGCCAAGGCCAAGCCTACTTCGCTGGAACAGATGCGCGGCGTAAGCGGTGTGGGCGAGAAAAAACTGGCCTCGTACGGCGACGAAATCGTCGCCATGATTCTGGAGATGATTTAATGGAAGCACTCTCGCCGGACCTGATCTATCAGGCCGTGAAAATTCTGGGCGCCCAGCCAGACGCCGACGATGCGGTGGAAGCGCAAGTACGCGCCCTGGTGCAGGACGAGCTCACCTTGCGCCGCCTGGCCGACGTGGTGCCGGAAGCTTTTGGACTGGTGCTGGCGTCGCACCTTCCCGGCGCCGAAAACATGACCCTGCCCGACACGTTCTGCGCGCAGGACGAAGACGGCGAATGGGTGGAGTTCCCCCTGCGCCGCGAGCCGATCTTTGTCGTCGCCGCCGATATCGCCCAGCACACCTTCCACAACGGCCCGCGCGCGCTGCTGCAAAATCTGGCCAACCGCAGCTCCCTGCTGGCGGCCATCAACAAGGGATTGAACGCGGGCGGCTCGCTCGATGGCACGACCCTGGGTCCGCCGTCCTTCTTTGGCCTGCCCGCCGCGCTGTACCAGCCGGCGGCATCGCCCGAGACGCCCTGACCACTTTACCTTGCCTTTGCCCTTGATAAGAGAACGGTCCCGCGATGGAAACCAAATGGCTGGAAGACTTCATCTCGCTCGCTGAAACGCATAATTTCAGCCGTTCCGCGGCCCTGCGCCACGTGACCCAGCCGGCATTCTCACGGCGCATCCAGTCGCTGGAAAACTGGCTCGGCATCGACCTGGTCGACCGCACCTCCTACCCGACGCGCTTGACGCCGGCCGGCGCCGTGTTCTACGAGCAGGCGCTGGAAATGCTGGGGCAGATCAACGGCGTGCGCGCCCTGTTGCGCGGCAAGCGGGCGGCCACGCAAACGAGCGTCGATTTCGCCGTGCCGCATACCCTGTCGCTGACCTTCATGCCGAAGTGGCTGACGGCGCTGGAAGAGGGTTTCGCGCCGATCAACAGCCGCCTGATGGCGTTGAACGTGCACGACGCCGTGCTGCAACTGGTCGACGGCGGCTGCGATTTGCTGCTGTGCTACCACCATCCGCGCCAACCGGTGCAGCTGGACCCGGGCCGCTACGACATGCTGGTGATGGGCCGCGAAACCCTGCGCGCGTATGCGCGCTGCGGCCAGGACAAGGTGCCGGACTTCGTCCTGCCCGGCAGCGCCAAGGAGCCATTGCCCTTCCTTTCCTACACCAGCAACGCCTACCTGGGACGCATGGTGGAATTGCTGCTGGCCGACGCCAAGGCGCCCCTGTTCCTGGAAACCTGCTATGAAACGGACATGGCCGAAGGCCTCAAAATGATGGCACTGGAAGGCCGCGGCATCGCCTTCCTGCCCGAATCGGCCGTCATGCGCGACGTCAAATACAAGCACCTGGCACGCGCCGACGGCGGCGCGCCCGGCTGGGAAATCGAACTGGAAATCCGCTTGTACCGCGAACGCCCGTCCAGCCTGCGTCCCGGCAAGCAGATCGTCGAAAGCCTGTGGCAGTACCTGGTGCAGGCGCAGGAAAGCGCCGCGCGCAGCGGGAAAAAACGCCGGCGCGCAGCTGTCACCACAATTCCCTCCTGATTTCCTAACTATGCAATAAATGCATAACCGGATGCGCACAAAGCATTGGCCGGGGCATGAGGCTATCGCCTACGATGCGGTTCCGCTGCGCGCAGCTGCATCTCGGCTGTGCCTCTAACGTATTCGTATTGTCCAGGAGCTTATCAAGCATGACCAGCAAGCACGCACTTCCTTCCTACCTCAATCCTGAAGACCTTGGCCCATGGGGCGTCTACCTCGAGCAGATCGACCGCGTTACGCCATACCTGGGCAACCTGTCGCGCTGGGTGGAAACGCTGAAGCGTCCAAAGCGCATCCTGACGGTCGACGTGCCTATCGAGCGCGATGACGGCACCATTGCCCACTACGAAGGCTACCGCGTGCAGCACAATCTGTCGCGCGGCCCGGGCAAAGGCGGCGTGCGCTTCCACCAGGACGTGACCCTGTCGGAAGTGATGGCCCTGTCGGCCTGGATGACGGTCAAGAATGCAGCCGTCAACGTGCCATACGGCGGCGCCAAGGGCGGTATCCGTGTCGATCCGAAGACCCTGTCGCGCAACGAACTGCAACGCCTGACCCGCCGCTACACGAGCGAGATCAGCATGATCATCGGACCGAACAAGGATATCCCGGCGCCGGACGTCAACACGAATGAACAAGTCATGGCGTGGATGATGGACAGCTACGCCATGATCGGCGGCAATATGTCGACCGGCGTGGTGACGGGCAAGCCAATCTCGCTGGGCGGCAGCCTGGGCCGCCGCGATGCGACGGGCCGCGGCGTGTTCGTCGTCGGTTGCGATGCGGCCGCCAAGGTCGGCATGTCGCTCGAAGGCGCGAAAGTCATCGTGCAAGGTTTCGGCAACGTGGGCGGCGTCGCTGCACGCATGTTCGCTGAGGCCGGCTCGAAAGTGGTCGCGGTACAAGACCACAAAACGACCGTCGTGCACTCCGGCGGCTTGAACATCCCGCAATTGCTGGCACACGTGGCCGAAGTGGGCAGCGTCGAAGGCTTCCCGGGCGCCGAGGCATTCGTGCCACGCGAAGATTTCTGGGGCATCGATTGCGACATCCTGATCCCGGCCGCGCTGGAACAGCAAATCACGGCTAAACGCGCACAAGTCATCCGCGCCAAGATCATCCTGGAAGGCGCCAACGGCCCGACCCTGCCGGCAGCGGACGACATCCTGACCGACCGCGGCGTGCTGATCGTGCCGGACGTGCTGGCCAACGCCGGCGGCGTGACCGTCAGCTACTTCGAATGGGCGCAGAACTTCTCGAGCTTCTTCTGGACGGAAGAAGAAATCAACAGCCGCCTGACCCGCATCATGCGCGAAGCGTTCGACTCGGTATGGCAAGTGTCGCAAGAGAAGAAAGTGTCGATGCGTACCGCGACCTTCATCCTGGCGTGCACGCGTGTGCTGCAGGCTCGCGAAGTACGCGGCCTGTATCCATAATGGCTGCCTGAGAAAATGCCTGGGGCGTTGTTGCTTCGCCTCGCTCCAGACATTTTTCAGGCGCCATTGGGTTGCTGGCGCTCTAAAAAAAATCCCGCCGCACTGACGTGTGAGCGGGATTTTTTGTATCTGCGGACTTTTTACGCCGCGTAGCCTTGCGGGTTCTGGTGCTGCCAGCGCCAGTGGTCGCGGCACATGTCGTCGATGTTTTTCTGCGCTTGCCAGCCCAGCAATTGCTTCGCCTTGTCGGCCGAGGCGTAGCAACTGGCGATGTCGCCGGGGCGGCGCGGCACGATCTCGTAAGGGACTTTGCGGCCGCTGGCGGCCTCGAAGGCGCGTACGGTGTCAAGCACGCTGTAGCCGTGGCCCGTGCCCAGGTTGACGGTAAAGCCGCCCTCGGTGGAAAACAGGCGATTCAACGCGGCCACGTGGCCCAGCGCCAGGTCGACCACGTGGATGTAGTCGCGCACGCCCGTGCCGTCCGGCGTATCGTAGTCGTTGCCGAACACAGCCAGGCGCTCGCGGCGGCCCACGGCCACCTGGGCGATGAAGGGCATCAGGTTGTTCGGGATGCCGGCCGGATCTTCGCCGATCAAGCCGCTGGCATGCGCGCCAACGGGGTTAAAGTAGCGCAACACGCCGACTTGCCATTGAGCATCAGCATGCACGAGATCGGCCAGGATCTGCTCGACCATCAGCTTCGAGCGGCCGTACGGGTTCGTCACGGACAGGCGCGACGATTCCAGGATCGGCAAGGCTTCCGGATCGCCATACACGGTAGCCGACGAGCTGAACACAAAACGCTTCACGTTCGCCGCCGCCAGCACTTCCAGCAGCGCCACGGTGCCCGATACATTGTTATCCATATACATCAGTGGCTGCGCCACGGATTCGCCCACGGCTTTCAAGCCTGCGAAATGGATCACGGCATCGATGGTGTGCTCGCGCAGGACGGCGGCCATGGCCGTGCGGTCGCGCACGTCCGCCTCATAGAAGGGCACGCTTTTGCCGGCAATGCGCTCCACACGCGCCATCGCTTCGCGCGCGCTGTTGCACAGATTATCCACCGCGACTACCTCAAAGCCGGCAGCCAGCAATTCGACACAGGTATGCGAACCGATGAAACCGGATGCGCCGGTCACGAGTATTTTCTTGGACATAATATCAATCAATGCAAAAAAGATAAGACTACCGTAATTCGCCCACCTTGCCTAGCCAGCGCACGATAGCGCGTACATAAAAAAGCCTGCGGCGTCGCCGCGGCAGGCTTGTTCTCGTGCCAACGGCACAGGTGGGCAAACCGCCAGGTTATTTCTTGATGAACACCAGGTCCCACACGCCATGGCCCAGCTTCAAGCCGCGGTTTTCAAACTTGGTCAGTGGACGATATGCGGGTTGGGGCGCGTAGCCCTCTGCGCTATTGCGCAACTGCGACTCGGCGCCCAGCACTTCCAACATTTGCACTGCGTAATCTTCCCAGTCGGTGGCGCAATGCAGATAGCCGCCCGGCGCCAGGCGATCGGTCAATTGCTTGACGAACGGCGACTGAATCAGGCGGCGCTTGTTGTGGCGCGCCTTGTGCCATGGATCGGGGAAGAACACGTGGATACCGGCCAGCGAATTGGCAGGAATCATGTGCGTCAGCACTTCCACGGCATCGTGCTGCAGCAAGCGCAGATTCGTCAGCGACTCTTCGCCGATCAGCTTCAACAGGCTGCCAACACCGGGCGTATGCACTTCCACGCCGATGAAATCCTTCTCCGGCATGGCCTTGGCGATATGCGCGGTCGTCGCGCCCATGCCAAAACCGATTTCCAGAATCACGGGCGCCTTGCGGCCAAACACCTGCTCGAAATCCATGGATTCCTTGGCGAAAGGCAGCAGGAATTGCGGCCCCAGGGTCTCGAGCGCGCGCGCCTGCGCGACAGACAGCCGTCCCGCGCGGGTCACGAAACTGCGGATGCGGTGTTCGGTCGGATCGTACATCATCGGCCGCGCCGGGCCGTTTGCTGGGGTATCAGAAGACATGGGAATGAGGAAAATAGTGGCCGCGCCGCACAAAACCAGGCGCCAGCGGAAAATGGAGCGGGTGAAGGGAATCGAACCCTCGTCGTAAGCTTGGGAAGCTTCTGCTCTACCATTGAGCTACACCCGCGAAGCCTGCATTTTACGCGCGATGGCAAGGACTTGGCAAACTTGTGCGGCGCTGTCGAATTCATCAGGAACTCTCGCGACATTGAATAAAAAGATAAGACGGCCGCATCGGCGAGGTAGCGTTTTTGTTAATAAAGAACAACATCACAGGCTGCCAAGCACGGTGAATGGTCTGGTATACGGCTAAAATAGAATAAATTATTGTCACCGTGAATGGTGTGGCGCAGACTAGCAAGAGAAATGTTGCTACAATCGCGTGACAGTTTAGCATTCCCGCTGTTCAACCTAAAAGGATATCCCATGAAGAAAATTCTGATCGCTTCGGCAATCCTGTGCTTCGCTTCCGCACAAGCCATGGCTCAATCGGCACCAGCTCCTGCACCAGCAGCAGCTGCACCAGCAGCTGGCGCTGCTGCCGGCACCACCGTTGCCGGTCTGAGCGTCAGCACCATGATCGCAATCGGCGCAGCAGTTGCCGTTGTGGCCGGTGCCGCCAGCTCGGATTCGACCACCGCGCACACCACCCCAACCCACCATTAATACCTGGCTGCCCAGGCAGCGACAGGTAGGTCCATTCTGCAGCTTGATCTCAAGCCGAAAGATGAAGGCCTGGTACCGCAATAGTTGACATACTCAAATGTCTTAGCTATTGCAATAAAAGCCCTTTTCATTTGAAAACGGGCTTTTTTACTTTTTATCCAACATCAAAAAGATTGGCAGCAGTCTTTCTGCTGTGTACGAATAATGCCATATCGTATGATCACGCCTGCGATCCTCATCCATTTCTTAACAGATCCGCTTTCATGCCATTGACATATCCCACGCCATCGCTACAGTTGCCATGAAGAACCAATCTTTCTTCAAGCGCATGGGATTTGCTCTGCAAGGAATAAGCGCCGCCTTCCGCCTGGAATCGAGCTTTCGCCTGCAATGCCTGGCTGCCTTAATGGTACTCATCGTGCTCTGCTGGTACAAACCTTCCCTGATGTGGTGGGCTCTGCTATTGCTCAATTGTGGCCTGATTCTGGCTGCGGAATTATTTAATACCGCGCTGGAGCACCTGATCGACCACCTCCATCCATCGCTACATCCGAGCATCAAGATTGCCAAGGATTGTGCAGCAGGAGCAGTGTTACTCCTCAGTGTGATGGCTGTGTGCGTGTTTGTTGCTTTTTTGCTTGAAACGTTGTGTGCCAAGTAGAAATACCAGGGTAGCAAACTACAATACAGGACGCGCTAAAGTGCGCGCCTCTCAGACTCCAGCGCGTCGAGAGAAAATACAAAGATTCCTGTAATTTATTAAAATATTGCCCCCACTGACAATATTGATGTTTTGCCAGTACATACGCCGCCGCATGCAAGCGCGGCAAGCCGGGCAAGTTTTAATACCCAAATGACCAATTATTCAGTTCTATCCAATACTAAATTTAAATTGAAGCATAAATGACTATTCCCCTCTTACCGGTAATTCTTTGTGGCGGTTCCGGCACACGTTTATGGCCGCTTTCGCGCGAAGCGTTCCCAAAGCAGTTTCTGCGCTTGTCGACTCAGGGCAGCATGCTGCAACAAACGCTGCAGCGGCTGGCGGGCATCGACACCGTGTCGCCAGCACTGCTGGTATGCAACGAATCGTCGCGTTTCATCATCGCGGAGCAAGTGCGTGAAATCGGCCTGGAAAATAGCCGCATGTTACTTGAACCCATGCGCCGCAATACGGCGCCGGCGATCGCCTCAGCCGCCTTGCATGCGATGGAGAACGGCGAAGATCCACTCTTGCTGGTACTGCCATCGGATCACGTCATACTGGATACCCCGGCTTTCCATCGCGCGATCGCGCTGGCACGCACGGCTGCTGAAGCAGGTAATTTGCTGACTTTTGGCATCACGCCAACGGGACCAGAAACAGGATACGGCTATATCCGCGCCGAAGGCATGGCAACCGGGCAGATCCAGCGCGTACTTGAATTCGTCGAAAAGCCGGCCCTGGCGCTTGCAGAACAATATATTGCCAGCGGCGATTACTTCTGGAACGGCGGCATGTTCCTGTTCCGCGCCAGCCGTTACCTAGAAGAGCTTGAGCGTTTCCAACCTGCCGTACTGGCCGCTTGCCGCGCTGCCATTGCCGCCGCGAAGAGCGACCTTGACTTCATTCGCCTGGACAAGGATGCCTACGCTGCCAGTCCCGATATCGCCGTCGACTACGCCGTCATGGAGCGCACCAGCCATGCCTCGACCATCGCCCTCGATGCGGGCTGGAATGATATCGGCTCATGGAAAGCCGTACTCGATGTGGCGGAAAAGGATGCCAGCCAGAATAGCACCCACGGCGATGTACTGATCCAGGATTGCAACGATTGCCTGGTGCACAGCGGTAGCCGCCTGGTCACCGCCATCGGTATGCGCAATACCGTGATCGTCGAAACAGCCGATGCCGTGCTGGTCATGGATGCGGATCAGGCACAACAAACGAAATCCATGGTCGCGCAACTGATCGCCAGGGAACGCCCCGAAGCCACCATGCACCGTGAAGTCTTCCGTCCGTGGGGTTCCTATGATTCCATCGGCAATGGCGACCGCTTCCAGGTCAAGCGGATTACGGTCAAGCCTGGCGCCAAGCTGTCATTGCAAATGCATCACCACCGCGCCGAGCACTGGATCGTGGTATCGGGCACTGCCCAGATCACCAATGGCGACAAGGAATATTTGCTGACCGAAAACCAGTCCACCTACATCCCCCTCGGCGTTGTCCATTCTCTGGCCAACCCAGGCAAGCTACCGCTGGAATTGATTGAAATTCAATCAGGCAGCTACCTTGGGGAAGACGATATTGTCCGCTTTGAAGACCGCTACGGCCGCGCTTGACTCATCAGATACGTCATCACCACGCAGTCGGCATCGCAAAAAAATTCACACTGAAGTTTATAAGGTTTAGCAAGTCATCATGAAACCAATCGAAGGCATCTTTGTACAAGAAGTGAAATGGTATTGCAGCAATAGGGCAGAAAAATATTTTCTCACCTTTGCCGATGCACTTGCCATGTTCATGGCATTCTGGTTTGCTGGCAAATGGATCCTCGATGCCACCGACTTGAACAGCTTCGGGCTGGATAGCTCGCGCCTGCTCAGTTACAGCCTGCTATCTCTGGTCACTGTGGCTATCTTCAAGCTGAAGGGGCATCATGCCAAGCGCCGTCCGTACTCGAATGAAATCAAGGAACTCCTGAAGATCGTCATGGTCATGGGCTTGATCGATGCTGCCCTGGTCTTCCTCGACAAGCGCGACTCCTCACGCGAGGCACTGCTGGCTACCTGGCTGCTGGTGCCATGCTGTGTCTTGCTGCTGCGTGGCATGATCAAATACCTGCTGATGAAAGCTGGCGGCTGGATACGGCCCATGGTCATCATCGGATGGGGTGACAACGCCTTGCAAACAGCACGCGCTTTCGATGAGGAAGCGTTAATGGGCTACCGCCTGATTGCGTTCCTGATCCCCGAAGGTCAAGGCCGCCTCGAACATCGTTATGTCAACCGCAGCAAGCAAATTGTGCCCTGCATTCAGCTGGGCGAAAAACCGGAACAAACGCTTAAACTGCTGGGCGACCCACATACGGTTGTCGCCCTGGAGCAAGGCGGCATCGACGCTTATCAGGGCATGATCCAGCAGGTCAGCCGTTGCGTTGCCAATATGCAAGTAGTACCTGCCGTCCGTGGACTTCCCCTGTACGGCATGGAAGTGAACCATTTCTTTGCACATGAAGTGCTGCTGCTGACCATGCGCAATAACCTGGCGCGGCCAGGCTTGCAGCTGATTAAACGCTGCTTTGATCTGATAGCCTCGGTCGGCGTATTGATCATCGGCGCCCCCGTCTTGCTGTGGATCGCAGCCAAGGTCATGGCATCGGGCCGTCCCATCTTCTACGGCCACAAACGCGTAGGTCAGAATGGCAAGCATTTTCTTTGCTACAAGTTCCGCACCATGGCCGTGAATGCCGACGTTTTGCTGAAGGAATTACTGGAACGCGATCCTGAAGCCCGTGCCGAGTGGGACCGTGATTTCAAACTGAAGAACGACCCGCGCATCACCTCGATCGGCCACTTCCTGCGCCGCACCAGCCTTGATGAACTGCCGCAACTGTGGAACGTACTGAAGGGCGAAATGAGCCTGGTCGGTCCGCGCCCGGTTGTCGATGCGGAACTGGAGCGCTACGGCAACCAGATCGACTATTATCTTGAGGCGAAACCCGGGGTCACAGGCCTATGGCAAGTAAGCGGCAGGAACGACGTGAGCTATGATACGCGCGTTTATCTCGATGCCTGGTACGTCAAGAATTGGTCTCTGTTCAACGACATCGTCATTCTGCTGAAAACAGTCAAAGTCATCTTCAAGAAGGATGGCGCGTATTAACAAAATATACAGTGTAGAATTTGATAACTTACACAGTGAGAAAAGGATAACAGTATGATCTTAGTGACTGGCGGCGCCGGCTTCATCGGTTCCAATTTTGTACGCGACTGGCTGGCGCTCAACGATGAGCCCGTGGTCAATTTTGACAAACTGACCTATGCTGGCAATCTCAGCAATCTGGCCAGTCTGGAGCAAGACCCGCGGCATATCTTCGTACGCGGCGATATTTGCGATACCGCCCACATCTCCCGCCTGCTGGCCGAACACCAGCCCCGCGCCATCGTGCATTTTGCCGCTGAGAGCCATGTCGATCGCTCGATCCATAGCCCCGGCGAATTCATTTCAACCAATGTCAATGGCACTTTCAGCCTACTCGAAGCGGCACGCGCTTATTGGTCCGGCCTGACAGGTGAAGACAAGGACGGTTTCCGCTTCCTGCACGTCTCGACCGACGAGGTTTACGGCACCCTGGGACCGGGTGACCCACCATTCACGGAAACAACGCCGTATGCGCCCAACAGCCCCTATTCGGCATCGAAAGCGGCGTCCGATCATCTGGTGCGCGCGTATTTCCATACGTATGGCATGCCGGTGCTCACCACCAACTGCTCGAACAACTATGGCTCCTTCCATTTCCCGGAAAAGCTGATTCCGCTCATCATCAGCAATGCCCGTGCCGGCAAAGCCTTGCCTATCTATGGCGATGGCATGCAGGTGCGCGACTGGCTGTACGTGGGCGACCATTGCTCGGCGATCCGCCGCGTCCTGGAAGCAGGACGCCTGGGCGAGGTCTACAACGTCGGCGGCTGGAATGAAATGGCCAACCTGGAAGTCGTCCATACCTTGTGCGACATCCTCGATACGCTCGATCCCAAGGCATCCGGCAGCTATCGCGAACAAATCACCTATGTGCAGGATCGCCCGGGCCACGACCGCCGCTATGCTATCGACGCACGCAAGATCGAGCGCGAACTGGGCTGGAAGCCGGCCGAAACCTTCGCCACCGGCATCCGCAAGACGGTTCAGTGGTACCTGGACAACCAGGCTTGGGTACGCGATGTGCAGTCGGGCGATTACCTGAAGTGGGTCGAGAAAAACTACGCGGCACGCGAGACGGCCCAGGAGCAAAAATAATGGGAACCACCATCGAACGCAAGGGCATTATTCTCGCTGGCGGTTCCGGCACGCGCCTGTATCCCGTCACCATGGCCGTATCGAAGCAGCTGCTGCCCGTGTATGACAAGCCGATGATCTACTATCCGCTGACCACGCTGATGCTGGCCGGCATACGCGACATCCTGATCATTTCCACGCCACAAGATACACCGCGCTTCCAAGAGTTACTGAATGACGGCAGCCAGTGGGGTATCAAGCTCAGCTACGCCGTGCAGCCGACTCCGGATGGACTGGCACAGGCGTTCATCATTGGCAAAGAATTTGTCGGCGATGCGCCATCGGCCCTGATTCTTGGCGACAACATCTATTACGGCCATGACTTTGAAACGCAGTTGCGCGAAGCCTCGGCACGCACCAGCGGCTCGACCGTATTCGCCTATCACGTGCACGATCCGGAACGTTATGGCGTCGTCGATTTCGACGCGCAACGTCGCGCCGTCAGCATCGAGGAAAAGCCGCTCAAGCCAAAATCGAACTACGCCGTCACCGGCCTGTATTTCTACGACAGCCAGGTGTGCGATATCGCTGCCGGCATCGCCCCGTCAGCACGTGGCGAGCTGGAAATTACGGATGTCAACCGCACCTATCTGGAGCGCGGGCAGTTGAACGTTGAGCTGATGGGGCGCGGCATGGCCTGGCTGGATACCGGCACGCATGAATCCCTGCTCGAAGCGGGCCAATTCATCGCCACCATCGAGAACCGCCAAGGCTTGAAAGTTGCCTGCCCAGAAGAAATCGCCTACCGCCGCGGCTACATCGACGCGGCCAAGCTCGAGGCATTGGCGCAACCCTTGAAAAAGAACGCCTACGGTCAATACCTGCTGCGCCTGCTCGAAGAAAAAATATACTAAAAGGCTTACTGCTCATTTCACATCATGCAATTCAAACAACCGCCATACTTGATATCCTGATTCTCGAGCCCACCGTGTTCGGCGACGACCGGGCCTTTTCCTGCGAAAGCTTCAACCAGAAGCGCTTTGCCGAACTGACCGGCGTCACGCGCGACTTCGTACAGTGTAACCATTCCAAGTCGACCAAGGGGGTGTTGCGCGGCCTGCACTATCAGATCCAGCAGCCGCAAGGCAAACTCGTACGCGTCACCGCCGACGAAGTATTCGGCGTTGCCGTCGACCTAAGCAAGAGCTCGCCGACATTCGGCCACTGGACAGGCGCGACCTTTCAGCGGCCAACAACCGCCAAATATGGATTCCTGAAGGCTTCGTGGTCACCAGCGACAACGCTGAATTCCCCTACAAAACGACCGATTACTGGGCGCCGGATTTGAACGTAGTCTCCTGTGGAATGACCCGGCAATCGGCATCGACTAGCCGCTGGGTGGCGAACCGCTCTTGTCGGGCAGGAAAAAACTCGGCGCATTGCTGGCCAATGCCGATGTCTTCGCGTAAACACTGCTAACCTCGCGTCCAAAATTTGGTCTGCTGAGGAATCAAAAGGCCAAGCCGTACACTATCGCAGGCCATTCCAAGGCAATCGCTGCTACCAAGCTCCGTCCATGCGAGGCTGCGTCGCGGAACGATGCCGGATATTCGAAGTGTCGATGACATGATGCCCGGTCGTCGAGCCCACGCTTCGACGTTGCGCCGCAGCTCAGGACAAGCCATACCACCACATTTCCGGCCGACTTGGACACGTCAGTGTAAGACAGCCTGCTTCAAGACCAGCTGGTTCACTGCCACTGAACTGTCACAAAAATGAACCAAATACAGCGTTTTTTTTTGCACGACTATACGGCGTTTTTGAATGTGGGTATGCTAGGCAGAATTTATGACAAGCGTGTTACAATAAATACCCAAAAAAAACATTGCCAAATATTCACATCTTTTGGTGCTTTCTGAGATTCTTCCTCGCGCCAATAAAATTCTTTTTTTGCATTTCCAAATTCATGAGTTCACCTTATACACTACAAGAAGATCAATCTTTTTCTCTTCAATCTAAAAAATTCATATATTTTCGCTGTTTTTTATGGATGTTGTTACCCAGCATTATCTGGAGTTTTGCATTCGGCAGGATATACATATGCATCGAGCCGCTGTTTTTTCCTTACATGGAAAAACGCCTCAAGCCTTGGCTATCTCTCTTGATAAAGAGCGTCTGGTTCTTTGTCTTTTTAATTTCCATTTTGGCAAATTGGAATATCCGGCCGAACGCTTATAATTTCTATTTCTTTACAGTAATGGGAAATGCCCCTACGCCTGTATTATTTACCTGCTTTTTATTTGTGGCAGTAATGTCATTCTTCGTTTTCTCCGACATATATAGAAAAAGTTCCCTTGGATTCAGAAAATTTGCATTAATTATTGGAGTTTTTTTACTTATTTTAAAATCCACCATGTCGATGTTTGATGTGGGCCCAACATCGCTACGGAAATCGATCATTACACCATCGCCGTTTGCAATAAAGACATTGTTTCTTGATGATATCTCTAGTGACAAGAATTTTTTGGGGAAAACTGCCGAGCCAACATTTTTAAATCATATCAAGGGTGCAGAAAAGATGCCCCAAAAGATGGTTTTGATGGTTGTGGAGTCATGGGGAGAGAGCCAGGCATCGTTGGTGTCAATTAAGAAGCGGTTACAGCGCGACGGTGTCAAAGTGCTTGACTCAGGTTTTACCGACTACCACGGTTCTACCATGCAGGGAGAGATCCGCGAGTTATGTTCCCAATATATAAAACTCGATTCTGGCACCAACTTTTCATCGGTTGCCGATAACTGCGCACCTGCGTATATGAAAAACAAGGGGTATGAAGTTTTTGGAGTGCATGGTTATCAAAAAATGTTTTATGCGCGCGATACTGTTTGGAAGCACTTGGGTATCGATAATGCATACTTTCAACCGGAAATGCGGCAACTCAATACCTGCCCCGGACCATTTGCAGGCATTTGTGATGAGGATATGATTACTTTTGGCATTGACTTGATACGTCATGAAGATAGGGCATTTTTATACATGCTTTCATTGTCCAGTCATGAACCGGTCGCCTCGTCCATGCTGGAAACTCCAACCCAGTATTTCCGGGATATCGATGCTATCGGCGATTCACAAATTGTTGCGCGCAATGCCATTGGCAGCATGGCAGCCACCTTGAGCATGAGTGCTGATATGGGGTGTACCGAAGCCTACATTGTAGGTGATCACCAACCGCCATCGGCGGTCAATAGTGAACAACTCCCGGCAAATCAGGTTCCATATATGCGGATGTCCTTTCATTGCAAAGAGTAGATGCCATTAATGGTCGCCATAACGCCTGATCAATTAATTCCCAGATTTTCCGGGAAAAAACGCTCTGATCTATAACAAGATTGCAATTTCAAAAAATAGCAGCGACGCTTGTCACGGTTGTAAAAAATCAAGGCCAAACCGCGCACATGCACGGTCTGGCCTCTTTTTTACCCGGCGCGGTCCTGAGCAGGGTGCCGTATCGCGTCAGAGGATGGCCTCACATAGTTGGGAGATGGAGTGCTTTTCAGGTACAGATAATTCCCGGGCGTAAGTGTCAAAAGTCGTCCTCTCCTTGTAACGGCCCTTTCGGCCAACGCCGTTGTCGCCAGTCCGTTCATGCTGGCGCACATGGCGGTCATGTGGCCAGCCTGACCTTGATGCCTGCTGACAAGCCGATCCTGGCAACAGTCGCGCCAGTGGCGGTATAGCCGCGTCAACCAAACAGCCTGGCATGAAGACGCGCGGCGCTCAAGGGAAGACGATGGCGAGCCAGCGCTGACGAATCCACTGGATGAAGTTGACTCCATCAGCTGATTCATGGATGAAACCGAGATTCTGTATTTTATATTCAGCAGAGAAGCAAATGCGATGGGTTCTCTCTTCGACAGTAACCTCAGTTCTCAAGTCAATAATTTCTCAGGAACTGTAAATTTTCTCTCATTGCAGTCTTCATGGGATTTTTTGACAAAGTCAACAAACTCGCTTTTAAAACGGTCATTACTAAATCGTACAGCATTTTTTCTGCAGTTTTCCGCCGATATCTGTGCAGAGCTATTTTCAAATGTGTTCACCGCTTCGATGACCGACTCGACTGTCTGCTGTGAAAATAACACTCCAGTAGGTGTCTCATGTGATAACGGCAAAACAGTTTCAAGCGCCCCGCCTTTACCAAATGCAATAACTGGCGTACCACAAGCCTGAGCCTCTACCGGAGTGATACCAAAATCCTCCTCTGCCGCAAATACAAAAGCCTTGGCATTCATCATGTATTTTTTTAATACATCAAATTCCTGATAACCCAGTAATTCGACATTTTCGCCAGCCTTCAACTTTATTTTTTCGAAGTCCGGACCGTCGCCAATGACAACAAGCCGCTTGTCCTTCATTAATGAAAAAGCGGCCACAATTAAATCAATTTTTTTGTAGGGAACCATTCTCGATGCGGTGAGATAAAATTCCTCTTTTTCGCCCTGAAACGTAAACGCATCTACATCAACCGGTGGATAAATTACAGTAGCTTGCCGGTGATATGACTTCATAATTCTTCTTGCTATGAAGTGAGAATTGGCCAAAAAATAATCAACACCGTTGGATGTACGAGTGTCCCACAATCTGATTTTATGCAAAATCCAGCGCGCCAATATGGATTTCAATCCCTTTGTCAACCCTGATTCTTGTAGATACTGATGCTGAAAATCCCAAGCGTATCGGATTGGAGAATGAACATAGCTGATATGTAATTGATCTGGTCCTGTCAATACACCTTTCGCCACGGCATGTGAGCTGGAAATAATTAAATCGTAAGATGAAAGATCAAATTGCTCTATTGCAATTGGCATCAACGCAATATAATTTCTATAAGACTTCTTCGCCATTGGCAATTTCTGAATAAATGATGTTTTCACCTTTTTATTCATAATAAATTTTCTGCTATCGTCTGGCAAAAAATCAACCAAAGCAAACAGATCTGCATCGGGATAACACTCCAGAATTTTCTCGACGACTTTCTCTGAGCCCGCATAGTTTACGAACCACTCATGAACAATTGCAATCTTCATTATTTTCCACACCTACTTTTAACATTTTTTTCTTGCAAAACGACGCCGACCACAATTCCATGCAAAATCATTATTGGATAAAACAATAAGAAGTTTGAATAAAACATCGAAACTGATGACACAAGAAAATACATTGCATACGGTGCACTTTGGCTATGGGTACTTTCGTTCGCCAAGATTGTGCATGATTTTTTTAATATAGAAATATAAAATACAAAGAAACCCAAAAAACCAAAGAAACCCAGCCTGAATAATATATATAAAAACATATTATCGCTAAAAGTAATTCCTTGAGAGGATAACGGAACAGAAAAAGGAATTCCCTTCAACAGGTATTCATAATTTCCAAAAAAGATATCAAGTGCCATGTGCCATTTTTCGAACCTGATGTCATATGAGAAAAGATCGCCGGACAATAGCAACAAGAAGAACAATGCCAAAAGAATGGCTATATTAAGGAAGTACAATTTCCCTGACAAATTGGCCGGCTTTGTCCTTACAAAGATGGCAAACAAGAAAATCAGGAACAGAGACAGCATGGCCGACCTGGACTCGGAAAAGTAGAATGCAAGAAAAACAATCAGGAATACAGCACAGTGCTTTATGTCATATTTTCTTGATATAGAGAAAATACAAAAATAGAACACCAAAAAATATGCAAAACTATTCGGGTTCAAGAATACAGACGATGCCCTATAATAACCATTCGAGTTTATAAAATAAAGTTCGCGGCCAGCCGTTTTCAAATCGAGCAATGGTAAATTCAGAAAATACAATATCAACCCGATAATGGACAAAGTCCATGCTAGAAAAAATATTATTTTTAGAAATTTAGTTCCGCTCAAGGTATCTATATTCAAACCAATGAATATTGATATTATCCAAAAGGATATTCCAAGAAAAAACCCGCCATCTGGCTCATTGAGCAAGGAAAAAAATAAAAAATTGAAGGCAAGAGCAATTACGCACAAAAAATTCTTATCTATTTCAATTGGAAAATTTTTCCTTATACTCGACAAAGCAAAAACCACGAAAGTGAGTATCATGCAAAATACAAATATGTAGGATGCTGAAAATTCACTTCCTGCAATAGTGAATTTATCCAACAATGCCATAGGCATGGAAATGACACTTAATAAAAAAAAGAAAAATATGAAAAATATCAGGGAATTTCTTATTTTATACATTTGAGTATTCCTTCTGCATAGCCGATATCATGGGAGCAAGTGAAAAAATGCTCATATCGCATGGCTTGTAGGTAAGTTCCTCAAGAATAACCTTTGCCAAATCTGAAGAATTCTCGTTTTCAAAAAGAGAAATGTTATTTTTTATTTCATTAAAAACCGTTTTTATGCCATAGGTATTGCTAGCGATAACCGGCAAATGTGAGACCAGCGATTCGATTAATGTAATGGGTAACCCTTCCCACCTGCTTGGAAGTATGAAAACATCAGCCGCTTTCATCAGCTCATAGACGTCCGTCCGACGCCCTAAAAATCGCACATGTTTATCGATCTTTAGCGTAACGGCTAGTTCCTGCATCGAGGCCAGCTCGGCACCATCGCCAGCAAAGACAAACAGCTGGTTGGTTAATTTATCTTGCTGCTTCAGAAGCCCAATCGCCTTGATTAATACATCATATCCTTTGGGAAAATCAAAACGCGCGACGGTAAGAAAGATTTTCCGATCCAAAGGGATATCTAATAAAATTCTATAGCTATCTTGACTTCCCTGAACATCTTTTATTGCGTCGAATTGAATTCCGTTAAATACGGTCTTTGCCTTAACTCCATATTTTTCTTCAATAAAATATTCATCCTCATATGATACCGAAATGATTTTATCAACTTTTCGATATAAAAATTTCTCAAGATTTAATCGGATGAAATATTGAATCTTTGATACAGTTCCGTTTTTGAATTCATACTGGTGCAAATGAATTCCATGTACTGTAAACATGGTTTTCTTGGCTTTACCTCTAAATGCCAGCAACGGCCTTAAATGGTGGAAGTGAATCACATCAGGAGCATAGGCAACAATGGATTCCGAGGTGTATCCGTTATTGAAGACAGTAACATTGTCCAGTAAAAGGAATTTGTCCTTGGCATTCCCATCTTTAGCAAACACACCAAACTCTACATCCGGCATGCCGCGACATAGTTGATAAATATGTTCCAATCCCCCGCCGGTAGAAAATTTGTCAGTTACTAAAGCGATTTTCATAAATCAATCCGTATGCTTTTCTTATGGAATCCCAGGAATACTTCTTCTCAGCCAAGTCCCTGGCATTTTTGCGCATTGACGTATAAGCTACTTGATTCTGAAAAATTTCTTCCACGGCTTTTGCCATTTTAAATTCATCAACCTCGACCTGTACACAATCATGACCAGGGGTACATCCGATCCCTTCAAAGCTTACCTTCGTCCCAATAACAACCATCCCCATGGACATGGCTTCCAGAATTTTATTCTTAATTCCACTTCCAAAGCGCAAAGGAGAAATATAGACCTTGGAACGGTTCAGGTATGGCCTCAGATCCTCGACAAAACCAGTCACGGTGATATGTTCACTAGCAAAAGATAACGTGGTTTCATCCGGCTTTTGCCCTACCAGAAGCAGATGTGGTTGAAATTTTTGGTCTATTTTTGGGAGTACTTTATTAACTAAAAAATTGACCGCATCCTTATTTGGGGCGTATGACATGTCTCCTGTAAAAATCAGGAAATTTTTATCCCTTTGAGCCAAACTATCAGACTTGAAGTAATCTACATCTACACCATTAGGAATACAGTAATAATTATCTTTTTTGGTAATTGCCTTGGCATAATCTCGGTCGACATCCGAAACAAAGACGGCAGCCTTGAATATATTATAATATCTCTTCTCGAATGACGAACACTTCAGAAATTCGATCGAATAAATTATTTTTTTAAGAATATTCTCTTCATTTTTCTTGCGGCGACACCAGAACAGCGTCATACAGTCGATAGGGAAAATAATCATCTTATTGACAATTTCTGATGGCATGCCAATAGCTATTTCCGCCAGATAGGGGGAACTAAGATGAATAACCGAATAACGAGAGTGATGTTCGAGCAAAAAATCTTTGTATTGACGAACATATTCAGAATATTTCGATACATTAATTGGTTTCATCGAAAAAATGAAACTGAAAATTTGGGAGAACTTATTTTTCTTCTTCCTTGGAGAAATTTTAAATATATTTCCAACATCGGAAGTGTTCAAATCACCTAAATCACCAATACAAAGCATATCGGCATCAAAATAATCATTTTTCTTTAGCAAATTTGCATTTATTTTCGCCAGGCCGTCCCTATACTCGGGATAAGGATAACTGGTCGCAACAATCAATACTTTATCCATTACAGGCGTCCTGATAAATCGTCAAATGTTCACGAGCCTGGCGAACAATAGAAAAATCCTCAGCCCTAACCCTGGCTTGCTCTGGATCAAACATCTCAAAACTCTCGATCATTTCCAATATTGATTTCTTCAGCGCCGTGGAGTCTTCCGGAGTGAACAAGATTCCAATATTTTTGGCGTTAATAATATCTTTAGGGCCACCGATATTCGGACAAATCACTGCCTTGCCATATGCAAGAGCTTCAATTGCTACCATGCTAAAAGATTCATAACGAGAAGGTACGACGATAAAATCACTAGCCGTCAGAAAGGGAGAAATATCTGCCTGGAATCCATCAAAAACAACGTCCAGATTATCATGCCTTTGCGTTTCCACGATACTATGTAATTCCGTATGGAAATCAATATCCTCTTTTTTATTACTATTCACGCCACCAACAAAGTGCAATTTTATATTAATGTCGTGCCGCTCTTCTGCAATATCCATCAACGCTGACAACAGGATATCCTGGCCTTTTATCCGTTGAAAACGGCCAATGCAGGATATAGTAATATTGCGAGGATCAATTTCCTTTTTCGTTCCTTGGATTCCTTTCATTTTCGTGCCCAGGAATATCTTGGACAGCTTATCTGATCCAAAGCTACAAATATCGTATACATCTGTAGAAACTGCTACTACTTTATCAACAATCAGATTGATGACTTTCGCGCGCAATCCAAAAGGGCTCTCCCAGAAACCATGCGTAGTCCATATAACAGGACGCTTCAGAAAAGCCAGCCGGGAAAGAACATTTAATGAGTAAGAGTGAACCACATCAAAACTATTTAACTCTTTTCTGAGCTCAGCAGGGAAAGACAGGAACGGAATAAAGCGGAGCCATCTTTTTCCCGACAAATCAGTTTTCCTACATGCAAGTCCAAGTTCTCTAGCCTTTTTATAAACTGCACCGTCACAAAAAAGTACAACTTCTATACTCTTGCTCAGTTCTTCACACAAATTGAGTAAATTTGACTCGCCACCACCAATGTGATGGTATTCCGTCATTAAAGCCACACGCATATTCTGTCCAATTTCTTATATTAGTTTCTCTTTTAAACTGAAATCTCGAATCTTGGAGAAATAAAGATATCCAACAATAATCGAACTGCTGAATATATGTATGCCGAGCGAAGAAATGGCTGCGCCTATCGCTCCAAAATCGGGAATCAGCAGCAGATTGAGGGAATAACCGATCAAAAGCTGTCCCCAGTTCACAGCAGTCAACAGAAAAGGTTTCTTTATCTGGTAATAAATCAAAGAGATCGGATTGACGATGACGCCAAACATATAAGAAACAACAAGTATCAGTAAGACTGGAATACTTTTTAAATATGCTTCACCAAATAATATATAGATGATCAACGGTGAGGCCGCTTGTAAAAGCAAGCTGATCCCGATGACATACTTTACTTTCTTGAGTATTTTCTTAATGAATTCTCGAATGGTACTTTCCCTTAAGAAAGCTTCCATTTTTGGCATCAATGTGGCCGTGATCGACATGGTAATCAATGGCAGAATCATTGCCACATTTGACGCGACAGAGTAGAATCCAACCGCCTCGGCATCGCCTAATTTCTTCAGCATGACCACATCAATTCTCATCATTATAACGACCGCTACTGATGAGAAAAATATCCAAAATCCCAGCTTGTAAATTTCTTCAACGTATTTCCACTTGAATAAAAATCCGGTCTTCAAGATATAAATAGCGGATACTGAAACAAGCACGACAGCGAAGAAATAAATATAGATAAAATACTCGAACCTTTTTCCTGCAGAAAAAGCAAAGATAACGACGACTACCGCCACGAACCGAATAGCATAATGCGAAATACTGACGAGAGAATACTGCCTGAATTTCTCCAACCCCTGAAAATGGGCAATAACCGTCCCCAAGATAGAATGAAAAACAAGAGCAATGGCGGCCAACCTGAAATAATACTCATACCTGTCTACCGAGAAAAAATACTCTGATATGTCGGATGAAAAAAACCAGATCGCCGCAGAAAATAGAATGCCTGTCAGTGTCTTGAATATCAAAACTGAAGAAAATATTGTTTTCTCCTCGGATTTATTTTCACTCAAAAACTTCACATAGGAAGTAGACGTACCAAAATCAGATATCTGGGTAAGGAACGTGAAAATGGCAATGATCAGGGCAAAATCGCCATAGCTTTTGGGGCCAAGATCCCGCGATATGATAATTATCGCGAGAAATGATAGTCCTTGTGCTACAACGTTTCCAGAAAGAACTTTAACAATATCTCTCGCGACTTTCGAGCCGGCATATTTCAAGAACATTTGAACGTCCACCCAAAAAAATCGAAGGCAATTTTTCCTCCAGCATAATTATTCATTATTTTTTAGAAATGGATTTCCAACTTGTGTCAACGCTTCTTTTGAAAATGCCCAGACCAGACCGACAATACCACCCAACATCAAAAATATCATCACCAATATGCTGCGGGTAGGTTTTGACTTCCTATCCGGAATCACCGCATCATCCAGTACCTGAATCATCGAACTATCGCGTGCTTCATCAATACGTGCAATTTCAAACTGCTTCGCCAGGTTTTCGAACAACAGTTCGTTATATTTCACATCCCTGACTTTCCTGATATATTCCATGCCCAGACCCGGTAACTTTTCGGTAGAAATGGAAATATCACCATTGCCCTGATTAGTACCTCGCTCCACTTTCTCCAGCTGAGCCCTCAAGCCATTTATTTCCTGTCTGTTCTGGATATACAGGGGATTGTCTGCGGTGGCAAAAGTACGCATTGCCGCCAAAGCAACTTCTTTCGAGGCGATTTGTGATTTAATCATTGCAATGGCAGTAATCGTTGCCTGTGCCTGACCATCAAGCTTAATGAGTCCCGTTTTCTCCTGAATTTCCTTCAATGCCAGCTCTGACTCATCAAGAGCTTTTTTAGATTCACCCAAACGTTTTTCAAGAAACAACCTGCGTTTTGAAGCTTCCGTGATCGCCAGCGATTCTGTCAGTTTCTGCAGCTCCTGAACATAACCATTCGCCAAAAGTGCGGCACGTTCAGGATTTTTATCATCGACATCGATGACAATAATGCCGTCACGTCCATTAGTAATCGTGGTCGCTTTCTTCAGCGCCTTACGGGCGTCACTTTTGAAATCAGCTTTGTATATTTCCATCAGGTTGAATCGCTGGACCAGATTATCGCCAACAGTACGGCTGCCTAGCATGCCGACGTATGTCTCACCTGTATTCTTGCTACCCAAGGCCGCGCCAGCGAGACCGCCAAGGCCGCCGAGTTGCCCAAGCAACTGAGATGCGCCTGATTGCGACTGCGGTGGCAGGATTTTCGCTGACGCAGTATATATATTAGGTAACAACATACTTACGGCCGCTGTTGCTACGGCAAATGCCAACGGCGTCAGGAATACGATCCTTTTATTTTTTTTTATTATTTTGAAAAAATCAAAAATATTCAAATACTCTGATTTTCCAGCCATCCCGTCACCACTATTATTTGAAGGATTTACAGTTGACATCTTTTTCTCGCTACTTCGTTATTTCACGCATAATAAAAATAACGTGAATATTTTTTAGGGGCTGAATATTTAAAAAACCATCGGGATAACTATATGTCAAGTACACACCGATGGTATATGAAATTGTCACGCGATAAACGGCGTAGTACTGTAAAACCGCTCTGCCATCAATAGTCACTACCAAAGATGTACTTTACGGTTTACAGGCATTCTAGTTTTTCAACACTTTCAAACCAGCCGCACCCAAACCAAACTGATAAAAGATGGCAGTCCAGTCCTTCAGGCTCTGCATGAACGTGCTACGTTCAATTTTCTCCGGTACCACGACGGTATCGCCAGGGTTCAACGCCGTGCCACCCAGGCCGCTAAACCAGCCCGTGCCTTGACCGCTTTGCGCCGTGCCATCGGCACGAATCACGTACATTTCGGATTTGTCCGCGTTGGATGTGATGCCGCCGGCTTGTTGTACATAATCGTTAACCGTACGTTGCGGACGGTAAACGAACGCATTTTGCTGGAAGACGGAACCAAGCACATCTACCGTACCAGGACGGCGCGGGATCAGGATGGAATCGCCGTCCTGCAACGGCAAATCCGGCAGGTTTTTGACTTGTGTGTCAACGCCGGGCAAATCGAGCACAATGCGGCCCTCGGCCTTAACGGAACGCAGTTTTTGCACGATGCGGCGCTGCTGCTCCACTTCGGCAGCGGTTTTCGCTGCATTTTCCTTGTCACCAGAAGCAGCCATGCGCTGGGTCGCATTCGATTCCAGCTCCCGTTCAAAGCGGTCAGCAACCTGATTCAGTTTGATCTGCTGGGCGCGACGTACGGATTCGCGGTTCAGCTGGGTGGCGTACAAGTAGCCGTTTTCATTGGCGCCGCCGACACGGGCGATCAGCTCGCGCAGCGTTTCACCTTTTTTCAACAGGAAAATACCGCTCTGCTTTGCCTCGCCGGCCACGCGCACGTATTCATTCTGGATTTGTGCCTGCACGGGCACTGCACCAGGCGCGAACACCCGCAGGATATCGGTAGGCTTGACTGCGATACTGGCCAGCTGGGTATGACTGATGTCTTTATCGGCAGCCAACTCCAGCACCGTCTTGTATTGGTTATCGACGTTTCTCTCGACAATCACCTGCTTCGTTTCCGCAGCAGAATCAAAGCCGCCGGCCCAGCTCAACACATCAGCCAGGCTGGAACTGCCCTTCAATTCGAAAATAGCGGGCCGTTTCACGCTCCCCGTCAACGCCAGCAGCGGGCCCACTTCAGGAATATAAATCACGTCGCCGTCGCGCAAGGTGACGTCGCGGCTCTTGTCACCGTTGACCAGCATGTCATACAAGTCGAAGGTGCTGACGGTATCCTTGCCACGCTTGAGCTGGATATTGCGCATGCTACCGGTGGCGTCCGGCCCACCCGACGTAAACAAGGCATTGAGCAGAGTGCTCATGGAGTTCAAGGTATATGTCCCAGGACGCACCGCGTGGCCAACCACGTACACTTGCACGGCACGCGTTTGCGCGATGCTCGCTGTCAGGTCGAAATTGGTATAGATCTTGCCAATGGCTTTCTTCAGGTAGCCTTGCAAGTCCTTGTACTGCACGCCGCTGACCTTGATGGAGCCGACGCGCGGGATGAAAATCGCACCGCTGCGGTCGACCGTGGCACTGACGTCGATATCAACCATGCCCCAGCCGCGTACCTGCAACTCGTCGCCCGTACCGATCACATATTCCTGGTTTACCTGTACTCCATCGAGCGGTGCAAAGGTGGACGGTACATCGCTGAACAAATCCTTGCCAAAGACACTTAATTTTTGCCCTGTGACGCCATCGACATACGCTTCAAATGCGCCAACGGACACATCAGCCGTACTACGCTGGCTGCCGGGATTGGCAGGTGGCGATTTTGCGTGACGCTGTTCATTGATGCCACTACGAATGCTGGGCAAGCTGCTGCCTCCTATGTCATTCGCTTGTGCCCGCGAAAGATCCGTTCGAGGCATCTCACCCGCGCCAAGTTCCTGCCCTGCCGCATAGGCCGAAGTTGCGCCCAGCAGGCAAGCCGATAAAATCATGTGTTTCACGAAAGGCGGGGAAGTACGAAATTGCTTTTTCATGCTGGTCTTTGTCTGGATGAATGATGTTGTATGAGTAAAGGGGCGCTATGCGCTTTTAATACTTGCCCTGCCAGGTCACGCTGATTTCTTTCGGTCCGGGATTGATCGACAGGCCCGATTTGCTCTGGTCGCGCTGCGCGTGCCACAGCCAGCTGCCCATGGCGTAACCGAGGATGCCGCCGGCGACCGTGTCCGATACCCAGTGCTTGCGGCCAAACACGCGGCCGGCGGAACCCACGGCGGCCACGCTGTACAGCCATGGCGCATCGTATTCCTTGGCAAATGGCGTCACCGCGGCAAAACCGATGGCGGCATGCGCGGAAGGGAACGAGGAATTCGAGCGGGAATTGCCGCTGCCGACGCGGCTCCACGCTCCGCGGTCTTCCTCTGGGCGGGCGCGGCCAAACGCATACTTGCCGGCCACCGCCAGGCCCGTTGCTGCGGCAACCGATTGCAGGGAAATGAGTCCCGTATTTTGCATGCGATCATCGCCCAGAGCGAAAGCAGCGGCAGCGGCGCCCACTGCCGCGTAGGGCATGGCTTTGCCCAGCTTGTCCCAGTGGCGGTAGACCTTGGAATCTTCATGTTTCTTGACGAAACGGTCGACGGGTTTGTCGGCCAGCGCGGAAGCGACCACCACGCCGCCGATCAGGGCTGTGGCCTTGACCCACTCGGCCGGTTGCGGCAAGGCGGAAGACGATTGCTCCAGTCGTGCGCGGAAAGCCGGCCACGGGCTGACAAAGGGCCGATCCGGCGGATTGACTGCTGACAAGTGCTGTTCGTCCGGGCGCTCGGCAAAGTTGCCCAGGCCATCGTAGCTGTGCATGTCGGCGCGCGGACGCTCGAACATGTCGTACAGATCGCCCGGCGAAGCCACCATCTGCCCCACGTCACGCGTCCATGGCGAGATGGCGAAGCCGGCCGTCGATTGCGTATCCATCGGCAACATGCTGTTCAACGGCACGGACAGGAAAATGCCTCGGTCCTGGTATGGCTTCGATGGCGTGCCGGGGCTGGTGATGTCGTTGCCGTTCGTATGCGTGTACCAGGCGCCGACTTCGATGCCGGACTGGAAGCGGCGCTTGAATTCCATGCGCACGCCCGTGTCTTTGGCCAAGAAGCGGCCGGCGCGGGCCGTCACGGTAATGTCGTGCGGCAAGCGGTAATGCAGCGAGCCGATCGCCGTCACTGTCTTGTAGTCGCGCGAGTCGAGCAAGCCCTTGAATCCACGCTGTTGCAAGGCATCGACGGCCACGTCGGCAGCCCAGCGGCTATCTTTCGGCAGGTACAGCACCTGGCCACCCACACCGCGGAACATGTCCTCATACAAGCCGGCCGACATGCGGGTATACACGCGTTCGGCCGGATTGTTGTATTTGTTCAGCAAGACGCGGCTCAGCGAGAAACGCCCGCCGCGTAAATATTCAGCAATATCGGTACGCACGTGCGGCAAATTGCTGTTCGATGGCTGCTTGACGCCCGATACCGTTTCCAGCAACTGCAAGCTGGCGGCGCTATTCAGGTACAAGCCATCGCCCAGACGGCGGTCGTAGTTGGCCACGGCCGAAATCGAATAGCGGAAGGCGCCGCTCGGGTCATTGAAGAAGAAGCCGACCTTGGGAGCGATCTTGAAACGGTTCGCCTCGCGGTCCAGCGACTTGATCTGCACCACGTCGCCATCGACGCCGACACCGACGGCCAGCTTGCCATCGTCCTTGAGGACGTTGGCAGCCTTGACGGGAGCCGGTGCGGAAACGGCGGGAGCAGGCGCTGCAGCCATTAACGGCGCGGGCACGGGTGCTACTACTGGCGCAGGCGCGGCGGCAACGACGGGCGCGGGCTTGTCGAGGAACTCCTGCAGCCAGCCTTGCTGGTCATCCCGGATGACATCGCTTTTTTCAGGATAGCGCAGCAGCACGACATCGAGAAATGCCTTGCGGTCGATCTTGCCTGCCAAATAGTCGTTCAGTTTTGGCAAATCAAAGAATTCGTAGGTGGCGATTGGCTGGTCCAGCTTGGTATACGTGATGCGCAAGGTCGTTACGCCCTTCGGCGTGAAGGCGACAGCCGTGCGCGCGGCACGGCCGACGGCGCGGCCCATGTTCGAAATACGGCTGTTGGTCAGGCTCAGGCTCAGGACATTGCCCTCTTGCTCGACACGGATATTCTTGTAATCCTGTTTTACCAGAGCATTGACCAGGTCGGCGCCATATACGGGATCCCGGTGCCATTCTTCCTTGCTCGGCAGCGGTGGCGGATTCTTGTCGTCGACGAAATACGGCGGCTCGTACACCTTGGGGATGAACTCGCGCTCGCCAAATGGAATGCTGATAAAGGCGTTCACGCTGAACTGGTCGCGGCTGCGGGCCGCTTGCAGGGCAAGCCAGCCCCAGCGATATTCCAGGCCCACGGAAGCGCCCTTGCGGCGCTTGTCCGCCCCGGTCTCGATGGCGCGGATATCGCGCTGATAATTCGTCGCGTCATATTCGGCCACCATCGACCAGCGCGGCAATGCCTTTGGCGTCCAGCGCATGCCGGCAAACACGCCATCCGGGCGTCTATGGGCATAGCCGAGGCTCGCTTCGATATTCTTGCTGGCACCAAAAGTCTTGGTGGCGACCACATATTGCCCCTTGAACAGCTCAGTACCGAACATATCCGTCATGCCGACAGCGACGGACGGCATCCACTCCGTCTCCGTCCACAGGCGTAATTTCCCATCGACAACCTTATCTTTATAGCGGCCGTATCCTTTGCCATATTCCGGATCACTGCTACCAAACGCCGGAATGCCCGTTATCGATACATAACGTCCCGTCATTTGCAGGAAAGGCAGGATATTCGCCGTGGCCCATAGCTGGCCATACGGGCTGTCGTAGCTGTAGCCGACGCTGAAGGTGCCGTCCGTTTCCACCACGGCGCTGGGCATATTGATATAACCGGATTGACCACCGTGATTCGGAGTCGCGGCCATCACCGAAGGCACGCCAAGCACCAGACAGCCACACCAGGTATATTTGATTGATTTTCTGAGTACGCTTAACAAATCCGGCTACCTAAAATATCCTGCACCTGGAATTCCTGACAATATATTCAGAAAATCAATGAGCTTGGGGAAACGTGAATAAAACGAAAAAAGGCCAACTGACGGGCATCTCGCAATGCCACGCATCAGTTCGCCGCTAAAACTGGGCACTCCCTGGCAATTGATCGTTGCTTAACCATGCCCCAGGAATGTATGTCGCAGAATTTTAACATTGTTTTCTTGTAGCAAATGCTTAACTTGTTTCCCTTGCGCCACACCTGTCAATGCCGCGCAAACGCTGTCCGCAACCGCCATCACGCTTGAACCGTCACTTCAAACTGCCAAACACCTTGCCGATTATCTTGCTGCCATATGCGAGCGGATTGCTGCGGATGGCTTTTTCTTCCTCGCCGATCATCAGGTACAGACCGTCAAGCGCGCGGTCCGTGACGTAGCCTTCCACCGTCGATTGCTGCTGCGGCACGAGTCCCGTCTTGCCGATCTGGCTCATGGTGCTGTTGTATTTGCTGGCCAGGCCGGAACGGTCGGTGACGGATTTCACGATGGGCAGGAATTTGACGGCTAGGGGCGCAGATGTTTTCTGGCGGAAGAAATCCGTGACGGAAGTATCGCCACCGGACAGGATATTTTTCGCATCGCTCACGCTCATCGACTTGACCGCATCGAGCAGCAAGGGCTTGGCCATGGGCACGGCCGACTCGGCGGCGCGGTTCATCGACACGACCAGATCATCCAGCTGCTGGCCGCGGCCCGTCATTTTCAGCAAGGGCTTGGCTTGCTCGAGGATGCCGGGCAGCTTGATTTTGACCTTGTCGTTGTTCAGGAAACCATTCTCGATACCCAGCTTCGATACGGCGGCGGCAGAACCGGCTTCCAGCGCCGCTTTCAAGCCATTGCTGGCATCCTGGTTGCTGAGGGCATCGAGAGGGCCGGCGGCACCTGCGCCGGACGACAGCAGCGCCAGCGCACACAGCATGGCGGCCGGACGGCCAGGGAAAGGGTTCTGGCGCATGGTTTTCCTTTTCTAAAGAATATACAGACCACCTTCTTCTGGAACCTTAGCACATCAAAACTGCAAATACCGCAGCAATTTTGTGCGTCTGGGGGAAACAAGGGGTGCCACAGATGGCGAAGGGAAAGGACTATACAGCACCTGCTGTTGTATCCGCGCACGCTAACGCGGGCGGCAAGGCTCAGCCTGCTATCGCCGCCAGCTGTTCGCGCACCCGCGCCAGATCCGTCTCGCGCATGCGCGCCGCCGTCTGGCGCAAGGATTTTTCAGCGCCGGCCACGCCGGCCGCCACGGCCATCGACAGCCAGATATACGCCTGCTGCAAATCGAGCGGACCGCCCTGGCCGCTGGCCGCCATCAAGCCCAGATTCATCTGCGCCCGCGCATGGCCCTGGCGCGCAGCCAGCGCATACCAGTCCCAGGCGGCGGCATAATCCTGCGGCACGTCCTGGCCATTGTCATGGCGCAGCCCCAGCGCGAACTGGGCCAGGCTGTGGCCCTGCGCGGCGGCGCGGCAGTAACAGGCGCAAGCCTGCTGACTGTCGGGCGCCGGGCCATCGTCGCGGTCGTGCAAGACGCCCTGCATGTATTGCGCCGGCGCGTAATCTTGATCCGCGGCGCGCCGGTACCACTCCAGCGCCAGCGCCAGATCCTGCGGCACGCCCTGGCCATGTTCGTAACGCAGGCCCAGGTCGAACTGCGCCCGTACATGCCCCTGGTCGGCCGCCTTGCGGTACCAGAAGATGGCTTCCTGCGCATCGGCGGGCATGCCCTGACCATGCTCATGCAAGAGCCCCAGCTGATACTGGGCGGCGGGAAAACCCTGCTCTGCCGCCTGGCGGTAGAACGCTTGCGCCTGCGCGTAATCGTGGGCGCCGTGTTCATGGTGCAGGCCCAGGTTGTGCTGTGCCGCCGCATGGCCCAGTCCCGCCGCCTTGACATACCACTCCAGCGCCGCCTGCTTATCGCAGGGCACGCCCTGGCCATTGTCGTAGATCAGGCCCAGGTTGAACTGCGAACTGGCGTGGCCCTGCTCGGCCGCGCGCCGGTACCAGGCGATCGCCTGCCGGCTGTCCTGCGGCAGCACGTCGCCATTTTCATAGCGCAGCGCCAGGTTGAACTGGGCCGGCGCATAGCCCTGTTCTGCCGCCTTGCGCATCCAGGCCGTCGCCTGCTGGCGATCCTGGCGCACGCCCTGGCCATTGTCGTAACGCAGGCCCAGGTTGAACTGCGCGCGCGCATAGCCCTGCTCGGCCGCCTTGCGGTACCAGGCGATCGCTTGCACGAAGTCCTGCGGCACGCCCTTGCCATTGTCATACATCATGCCCAGGTTATTCTGCGCACCCGCGTCGCCCTGCTCGGCCGCGCGGCTGAACCACAGCATGGCTTGCCCGCTATCTTGCGCGAGTCCCTGGCCCTTGGCATACAGCCAGCCCAGGTTGTACTGCGCCGCCGCGTAACCTTGCTCGGCCGCCTGCTGGTACCAGTGCGCCGCCTGCGCAAAATCCTGCGGCACGCCCTGGCCCTTCTGGCACATCACGCCCAGGTTGTATTGCGCATGCTCGAGTCCCTGCGCGGCAGCCAGGCCGTACCAGTGCAGCGCCAGCGCATAGCTTTGCTCGATGCCCTGGCCATTGAAATACATGAAGCCCAGGCCGTGCTGGGCGTTCGCATTGCCCTTCTCGGCCAGACCTTTCAGACGCAGGTAGTCAGCCGTGTAATGAGCAGCTGTGGAATGAGCGGCCGTGGAGCGGGGATCGGCAAGCGACACGGTCAAGCCTCGATGGTCAGCGTCTGGGACGGCGCGGGGGCGGCATCGGCGATCAGGCGGTTCTGCTCCTGCAGCACGCCGATGAAGCTGCCCAGCGAAATGGGCCGATGGTACAGATAGCCCTGCATCGTGGTGCAACCCTTGTCCTGCAGGTAGCGCGCCTGCCCTTCCGTTTCCACGCCCTCAGCGATCAGGTGCAGGCCCAGGCCGCGCGCAATCGAGATGATGGCCAGGATGACGGGATAGTGTCCGTGCTCGTCGTGGATTTCCTTCACAAACGACTGGTCGATCTTGATCGTGTGGATGGGGAAGCGGTGCAGGTACGACAGCGAAGAATAACCGGTGCCGAAATCATCGATGGCCACCGACACGCCCAGCTGGCACAGCTTGTTCAACTGCTCGATCGCATACTGCGGGTTGCGGATGCAGATGTTTTCCGTGATCTCCACTTCGATCTTTTCCGGCGCGATGCCATAGCGCGTCAGCGCGCCGCGCATCTTCTCGAAAAAGTCGCCCCGGTCCAGGTATTGCGGCGACAAATTGAGCGACAGGCGCACGGCGTCGCCGCCGGCCGCGTTCCACTGCACCAGGTCGCGGCACAGCGCGCCCAGCATCCAGTCCGAGATCGGCAGCATCAAGCCGTTTTCCTCGGCAAACGGCAAGAATTCGGCGGCCGTCAGCAAACCCCGCTGCGGGTGGTTCCAGCGCATCAGGCCTTCGGCGCCGACGATGCGGCCCGTCATCACGTCCACCTGCGGCTGGTAATACATCTCCAGCTGGTTCAGCTCCAGCGCCTTGCGCAAGCTTTGCTCGAGCGCGATCTTCTGGTGCGACACGTCGAGCATGGACTCGTGATAAAAACTGTGGCCGTTCTTGCCCAGCGCCTTGACCTGGTACATGGCGATGTCGGCATGGCGCAGCAGCTCGTCGATGGTCTCGCCGTCGCCCGGATAGATGGCGATGCCGATCGAGGCCGAGATATGCACCTGGTTGCCATCGAGGTCGAAGGGCTGGTGCAGGCATTCGAGGAACTTGTCGGCGATCAGGCGCGCATCCTGGCGGTCGCGCAGTTCCGGCAGCACGATGGTAAATTCATCGCCGCCCTGGCGCGCCAACGTATCGCCGCGGCGCAGACAATCCTTCAGGCGCAGCGCCACCTGCTGCAGCAATTCGTCGCCCTTCACGTGGCCCAGGGTATCGTTGACCAGCTTGAAGCGATCGAGGTCGATGAACATCACGGCCAGCTCCGTCAGCTTGCGCCGCGCCTGGATCACGGCCAGCCCCAGGCGGTCCTTGAACAGCATGCGGTTCGGCAGGTCCGTCAGGATGTCGTGATAGGCCTGGTAGGAGATGACTTCCTCGGCGCGCTTGCGGTCGGTAATGTCGCGCGCCACGCCGTAGGTGCCGAAGTATTCCGGCTTTTTCACTTCCTGATCGTGGCCGTGCATGCCGATCGAATTGAGCGGGATCGTCATCAAGGTGTTGTTGAAGGTGCGGTCGCTGCCAGTGCCGCTATGGCACTTCAGGCGCAATTCCACATTGCGCGAGGCGCGCTCGTCGAGGCGGCGCTCATTGAAGGCATAGCGCGCCCGCTCCTGGTCTTCATCGTGCACGAGGATCGAATAATGGCTGCCGATCAGTTCTTCGCGGCTAAAGCCCAGCAACTGGTGCACCCTGTCGTTGATGAAGGTGATGCGGCCTTCGTGGTTCAGCGTATAGATGATGTCGGGCGAGCTGTCGACCAGGTAGCGGTACATCTTTTCCGAGTTTTCCAGCTGCAGCGCGATGCGCTCGTTCTCCAGCGCCAGCTTGCGCTTTTGCAGCGCGTTCTCCACCGTCTTGAGCAGCTCCTCGCGGCTGTAAGGCTTGCGCAGATAATCGTAGGCGCCGCGCTTCAGGGCGCCGATGGCCGCCTCGATGCCGACGTCGCCGCTCATGACGATCACGTCGCCCTCGATGCCGCGCCGGTTGATGTGGTCCATGATTTCATGGCCGCTCATGTCGGGCAGGCGCAAGTCGAGCAGGATCAGGTCGAAGCGCAGTTTCGACAACTGCGCCAGCGCCTCGCTGCCGCAGGTGGCCGTGTGCAGCTGGTAGCCGCGGTCCTTCAGCAATTCGTGGAGGGAGACGAGCAAACGGGGCTCGTCGTCGACCAGCAGGATGCGCGGGCTATTTTCCAGGTCAAACGGAATGGCGGAGGAGTTCATGGACGTTACGAAGACAAGGCGGTATTGCCGGGCGCGGGCAGCGCGGCTGCAGCGCTCGCTGGCAAGGGAATGGGCAGTAAAATTTCAAACGAGGTGCCGGACTTGCTGCTGCGGCAGCCGATCACGCCATGCAGGCGCGTGACCAGGTCATGCACGATGGACAGGCCCAGGCCGTGATGCGCGCCTTCCTTGCTGCTGCGCACAGGCGAGAACAGATTGGCCAGCACTTCCGGCGCCAGGCCGGCGCCATTGTCGCTGACGCACAGTTCCAGGTACAGGCGGCGGTCGCGGTTGACGTGGCCACGGTTCGCCACTTCGATGCGCCCGCCATCGGGCAAGGCTTCGACGGCGTTTTTCAGCAGATTGAGCAGGATTTGCTTGAGCATGTCGGCATCGGCCTCCACCTCGCATGGCGCATCCTGCATGCGCGTGACCACCTCGATCTTCGGCGGCAGGAAGTCGGTGGCGCGGAACAGGCGCAGCACATCGTCGACGACGCGCGCGCAATCGGTCACGCCGCTGGCCGCTGCCGGCTGCAGATCGGCCAGGCCGCCGATCAACTGGCCGACCCGGTCGATTTCCTCGTTCAGGATCGCCATTTCACCGGACACCGGCTCCTGCTTCTCCAGCTTGTGATCGAGCACGCTCAAATAGTTCTTGATGATGGACAGCGGGTTGTTCACTTCATGCACGACGCGACGCGACGCGGCGCGGTATTCCTCGGCCACGTGATCGAGCTGGCGCCGCGCCAGGCCGCGCGCGCTGAAGGCCGTTTCCAGCGCCGTGGCGGCCTGGTTGGCATACGCGCGCAAAAAACCTTCGCGCTTCTGGCAAGCGGGAATCTGCCACGCCGCCACGCCGCCAATGAGCACGCCGAGGCTGCGCTGGCCCGCCACGAGCGGCACGCAAACCAGGCTGTCGGTACCGAGAATGCGGAACAGCTGCTCTTCGACGATGCCCAGCGCCGGCATGTCGCGTTTCAGGAACGCCAGCTGGCACTCGAGCGCGGAGGCGGCCAAAGGCCCGCCCTTGGCCAACGGGATCGAGAAGCCGGCCAGGCGCTGCTGATGCTCGCCCGCCGCCACGCCGACGAGCGCATGGCCGGTGGGGTTTTGCAGCAGGATGACGGCGGTGTCGAAATCGAACAGGATGCGCGCCGAGCGCGTGATGGCTTCGAGCAGGCTGCTCTCGCCCTGCTGCCGGGCGAAGGTCTGCCCCACTTCGGACACCAGCACCATATTGCGCACTTCGTCGGACAGGCGCCGCTGCACCGGATCGACGGCTGGCGGCGCATACGCGGGCGGCGTGGCGATATCATCCGCGCCGGCCAGGTCGATGCCCAGGTGCTGCGCGGCCTGCTCCACCTGGCGCGCGACGCTGCCGGCCAGGTCGTCCAGTGTCTCGACGTCCAGCGCGCACAGGCTTGCCGCCTGCGTGATGGACTCGGCCTCGTCCGCATCGTCGGCATGGCAGCACAACAGGTGCGCCAGACGCACGATGCGGATCAGGGGATGGCTCGCTTCCAGGCGCGCCAGCGGTTCATGGTGATACAGCACGCTGTCGGCCAGGAAGGAATCGAGGTGCCAGCGTTCGATCAGCCAGGCGCCCGCCTCCGCATGCGTGATCTGCAAGGTGCGCTGCTCCACCGCGCACAGGGCGGCATCGTCGCGCGCCGTGAAATTGAAGGCGTATTCCTTCGGCGCCGTGGCCAGCAAGGCCAGTCGGCCCACGTTGTGCAGCAAGCCGGCCAGATACGCTTCCTCGGCGTGCGGATAGGCCATGGCCTTGGCCAGCGCGCGCGCCATGACGGCGGCCGACAGCGAACTTTTCCAGAAGGCGCGCAAATCCGTGCTGCCGGAATGAGGGAAGCTGTTGAAGGTCTGGAACACGGATTCGCTGATGACCAGGGTCTTGATCATGTCCGTGCCGAGCGAGACGAGCGATTGCTCCAGGCTGACGACCTTGCTCTGGCGATGGTAGGCCGAGCTGTTGGCCACGCCGAGGATCTTGCTGGTCATGCCCGCATCCTTGGCGATCAGGGCGGCCAGTTCCGGCATGCCGGCATCGTCGGCCTGCAGGTGGGCGATCAGCTTGAGGAGGATCTGCGGCATGGCCGGCAGGCGGGCAATCAGCAGGCGATTGCGTATATCTTGATCAGATTGATGCATCGTATCAGGCATTGCCGGTTCGAAAAGGATGAGCGCTCAGCAGCGAAGCGCGGCCACGTTCAGAGGAATCCTCCACTCCTGTAAGCAAAAAATGTGTTGCCTGAGAGGATGCCGGGAAAGCAGTCATCTTATCATAAGCGCCGGATATTACTTGCAATATAGAAAATTAAGTTGAAATAAATCCAGCGTTCTACAGTGGAAACTTATGCCTTGAAGGAACCAAGCAAACGGTGGCGGAAGCGCCGCGATATCAGCCACAGCGCCAGTGCCAGGCCTGTAAACGCCAGCTGGCCCGAGGCCAGCCACAGCACGGAACCGGACAGCAGCGGCGAGATCACGCCAGCTACCACGGCGCCCAGCAAGGTGCTGGCAAACGACTGGCACGAGGCCACCGTGCCGCGGATATGCGGGAACAGGTCAAGCGCCAGCAGGGTCGCGCCCGGCCCCACCAGCGACATGCCGAAGGTGTAGAAGAACAGGGGCAACACCGACCAGGGCAACGATGGCGGCAGGAACAGGTGATACACGACATTGACGCTGGCGGCGCACAGCAGGAAGGCAAAGCCGATGCCGATCTGGCGCGCGAACGTGACCTTGCCGGCGATGCGGTTGGCCGCCGCGGCGCCCATGAAGATGCCGCTCACGCAGGGAATGAACAGCCAGGCGAATTGCGATGGTCCCAGGCCCAGCTGCTTGGGCAGCATTTCCGGCGCGGCAGTAATGAACAGGAACAGGCCAGCGAAATTGAGGGCGACGATACCGGCCTTGATGTGGAACAGGGGCGAGCGCAGGATCTGGCCATAGCTCGACGCGAGGAAACGCGGATTGAACGGCTGGCGCTTGGCCAAAGGCAGGGTTTCGGGCAGGCGCCAGTAGCAGAACGCCAGCAGCACCACCGTGTAAAAGGCGAGGAACAGGAAGATCGAGCGCCAGTCGAACCAGATGACGATCCAGCCGCCGAGAATCGGCGCCACGGCCGGGGCGATGGAAAAGATCATCGTCACCAGCGACAGCAGCCGCGCCGCCGCCGCATCGGCATACAGGTCGCGGATGATGGCGCGGCTGATCACCACGCCGGCGCCGGCCGAGACGCCCTGCATGATGCGGAAGAACCACAGATAGTGCACCGTGTGCGCCGACGCGCAACCGAGCGAGCCGATGGCAAACATCAGCAGGGACACGAGGATGACGTTGCGCCGGCCAAAGGTGTCCGAGATCGCGCCATGCCACAGCACCATGCCGGCAAAGGCCAGCATGTAGAACGTCAGCGACTGCTGCACTTCCAGCGGCGACGCCTGCAGCGAACCCTGGATCGCGCCAAACGCGGGCAGATACGTATCGATCGACAGGGGGCCCAGCATCGACAGCCCGGCCAGCATCATCGCCAGCGCACCGCGGCTCAGCGGCGCCATGTGGCTCGGCGTGGGAGGCGGAACGGGGGTAACCGGGTCTGGCGGCACATCGGCCGGAGGGGTGGGAAACATGGCGGATCCAAAGTGGCGCGCGGACCGGTTGCGGTCCGCGCGCGGGGTTACTGCGGGTGTCTTGCGGTGAATGCTTACTGCTGTGGCTTCGGTTTCGCTTCTTCGCGGCGGTTATAGCCTGCGACCATATCAAAGCGGAACAAACGGCATTCCAGCGCACCGTTGAAGAATGGCGTCTTGCGCGCTTCTTTCAGGCGCAGCAGCTTGGGCAAGCCCAGGTCGGCCGTGAACAGGAACACGGTCCAGCCGGCGAAACGCTGCTTCAGGGTCGTGCCCATGGCCGAGTAGAAGGACGTCGACAGTTCATCTTCCGGGATGGTGCTGTCGCCGCGCACGCCGATACGCTCGCCGTACGGCGGATTGGTCAGCATGATGCCCGGCACGTCGCTTGGCGGTTTGACTTCCTGCGCCTCGATCTGTTTCAAGGGCACGTCAAAGCGCACGCCGGCGCAACGCAGGTTGTGGCGCGTCATGGCGACCATGTCGCCCGAGATGTCGCTGCCGAAAATGGTCGGTTCGGCCGGCAGCGGATTGACCTTGATGGCGTTTTTCATGGCATTCCACGGCGCCGGGTCGAAGTCGTGGAAGTTTTCAAACGCGAACTGGCGCGACGCGCCCGGTGGAATCCCCTGCAGCATCTGCGCCGCTTCGGCCAGGATGGTGCCGGAACCGCACATCGGGTCGAACAGCACCATGCCAGGCTTCCAGCCCGACACGCGCAGCAGGCCGGCGGCCAGGTTTTCGCGCAGCGGCGCGTCGCCCGTCTCTTCGCGCCAGCCGCGCTTGAACAGGGCTTCGCCCGAGGTGTCGAGGTAGACGGTGAACGTGTGCGCGTCGAGGAAGCCGACGATGCGCATGTCCGGCGTCTTGGTGTTGACCGAAGGACGCTCGTTGAACTGGTCGCGGAAGCGGTCGCAGATCGCATCCTTGATTTTCAATGTCGTGAATTCCAGGCTGCGCAGCGGCGATTTGACGGCCGTGACATCGACGCGGATCGTGTGGTGCACGCCGAACCAGTCTTCCCAGGATTGCGCCAGGGTCAGGTCATAGATGTCGTTTTCCGTCTTGTAGCCGGAATGGGCCATGCGCATCAGCACGCGCGAAGCGATGCGCGAATGCAGGTTGATGCGATAGGAATCGAGCAGGTCGCCCGAGCAGTGTACGCCGCCCGGTACCTGGTTGTGGACCTTCATGGTCGCACTATCCTGGGCGATCTCGCCCAGTTCCTCGGCCAGCGCCGCTTCCATGCCGCGCGGGCATGGGCAAAAATATGAAGCCATAATGAGGATACCTTTTATCCGTTGAAAAACAATTAACTAAAAATCCTGCATATCACGTAGGTCGGCTTAGCCCGCCAGGGCGTAAGCCGACGTGCGCTGCCGACTGAGCTTGTCGGATTACGCGCGAAGCGCTAATCCGACCTACATCCCTATCTATTTTGCATCCAGCGCGCGCTCGACGAAATCGAGGCGGTCCTGGCCCCAGTAACCCTCGCCATCGACGATGTACCACGGCGAGCCGAAGACGGATGCGGCGGTGGCTGCCTCCGTATTGGCGTCGTATTCGGCCTGCACGCTGGCCGTTTCCGACGTTTTCAGCAACTGGCGGCCATCGAAACCGGCATCAACGGCGATCTGCACCAGCGTCTCTTCGTCACCGATGTTGCGTTCTTCGGCCCACAGGCCGCGCATGATGGCGTGCGCCAGGTTCAGCGAGGCTTCCACGCCGTGCGCCAGGCGCGTGGCGATGATCAGCTTGGCCGACGCTTCCGGCGACACGGGAAAGAACTTCGGCTGCAGGGTCAATGGCACTTGCAAAAAGGCCGACCAGCGCGCCAGTTCGGCCAGGCGGTAGGCCTGGCGCTGCGGCGCGCGCTTGGCCAGCGGCAGGCCGCCCGAGACGCTGAAGACCTTGCCCAGGTCGAAGGGACGCACGTCGATCTGTGCGCCCGTCTTCGCGGCGATGGCCATCAGGCGCGCGTGGCCCAGGTAGGTCCATGGCGAGTGGGGGGCGAAGAAATACTGCACGACTTTGTTCTGACTTGCACTCATCTCGACTCCCTTAGAAAGGCTTGACCACGACCAGCACGACGACGGCCAGCAGCATCACCACCGGCACTTCATTAAACCAGCGGAACCAGGTGTGGCTGCGCTTGTTGAGACCTTTTTCAAACTTGCGCAGGATGGAACCGCAGGCGTGGTGATAGCCGAGCAGCAGCACCACGAACGTCAGCTTGGCGTGCATCCAGCCCGGCATCTTCATGCGGCCTTCGCCCCCGCCGTACAGCATCCACATCAGGGCCAGCCCCAGCACCATCGCCGGCAGCGCCAGCAACGACATGAAGCGGTACAGCTTGCGCGCCATCAGCAGCAGGCGCTCGGTGGCCACCGTTTCCGTCTCCATCGCCAGGTTCACGAAGATGCGCGGCAGGTAAAACAGGCCGGCAAACCAGGACATGACGAAGATGATGTGGAAGGCTTTGGTCCAGAGAAAGAGCATGGGGTTCCCAGTGTCGGAGGTGGAGAAAAACAGAGCTCGGGCCGCCTTGTGGGCGGCCCGCGAGGAGACTACTTGCGGATTTCGCCGTGGCCGAATACCACGTACTTGAGCGAGGTCAGGCCTTCCAGTCCCACCGGACCGCGCGCGTGCAGCTTATCGTTCGAGATGCCGATCTCGGCGCCCAAGCCATACTCAAAACCATCGGCGAAACGCGTCGACGCGTTCACCATCACCGAGGCGGAATCGACTTCGCGCAGGAAGCGCAGCGCATCGCTGTAGTCTTCCGTGATGATCGATTCCGTGTGCTTCGATGAATACTGGTTGATGTGGTCCATCGCCTCATCGATACCGTCGACTACCTTCACCGATAGGATGGCGGCCAGGTATTCGGTGGACCAATCTTCCTCGGTGGCGTGTACCAGGTGCGGATACGCAGCAGCGGCCAGGATCGCATGGCTTTCCGGATCGGCGCGCAGTTCCACCTGCTTGGTCAGGTACAGCTCGGCCAGCTGCGGCAGCACGGTGGCGGCGATGGCGCGCGACACCAGCAGGGTTTCCATGGTGTTGCAGGTGCCGTAGCGGTGGCACTTCGCGTTGAAGCCGATATCGATCGCCTTCCTGATATCGGCCTTGGCGTCGATGTAGACGTGGCAGATGCCGTCGAGGTGCTTGATCATCGGTACCGTAGCTTCTTCCATCAGGCGCGCGATCAGGCCCTTGCCGCCGCGCGGCACGATGACGTCCACGTACTGCGGCATGGTGATCAGGGCGCCGACGGCGGCACGGTCCGTGGTGTCGATGACTTGCACGGCATCGGCCGGCAGACCTGCTCCCTGCAAGCCCTCGGCCACCAGCTTGGCCAGCGCGCGGTTGCAGTGGATCGCTTCCGAGCCGCCGCGCAAGATCGTCGCGTTGCCGCTCTTGATGCACAGGCCGGCCGCGTCCACCGTCACGTTCGGACGCGCTTCATAGATGATGCCGATGACGCCCAGCGGCACGCGCATCTGGCCCACCTGGATGCCCGTCGGGCGGAATTTCATGTTCGAGATTTCACCGATCGGATCGGCCAGCGAGACGATCTGCGTCAAACCTTCGACCATGGTGGCAATCGCGGCGTCGGACAGGGTCAGGCGGTCGAGCATGGCCGGCGCCAGGCCGGCGGCAGCGGCCGCATCGAGATCGCGCTGGTTGGCCGCGCGCAGCAGATCGGCATCGCGCACGATGGCGGCGGCGATCAGGCTCAAGGCGCGGTTGCGCGTGGCGCTGTCGGCACGCGCCATGGCGCGCGAAGCGGCGCGCGCGCGCGTGCCCACGTCCTGCATATATTCTGTGATGTCCATGCTCGTATCCATAAAAGTTAACCTCGGGCGATCTTCAGGCCCAGCTGCAGCATGGCGTCCCAGGCATCGCCCGCGTAGCCCTTGGCGCGCAAGCCCTTGATCATCTTGTCCACCTGCGCCGCCTGCTGCAGCGCCGCTTCCAGCACGGGCAGCGAAATGCGCCGCAGGGCCGGTTCCATCATCCGCTCGCGCGGACCCCAGATGCGGTATTCCTTCAGCAGCGCGCCCAATGGACGCCCTTGCGCCATGCCGGCCTTCAATTTTAACAGCGTGCGGATTTCCTCGGAGACGGCCCACAAGACCAGCGGCAGCGCCTCGCCCTCGCCTTTCAAGCCTTCGAGCATGCGCACCAGGCGCGCCGGGTCGCCGGCCAGCATGGCTTCGGACAGCTTGAAGACATCGTAGCGGGCCACGTTCAGCACCGCGTCCTGCACTTGTTCGTACGTCAGCTTGCCAGCGGCATGCAGCAAGCCCAGTTTCTGGATTTCCTGGTGCGCCGCCAGCAAGTTGCCTTCCACCCGCTCGGCGATGAAGTCGATGCTGGCGCGTTCGGCGCTTTGTCCCTGCGCGGCCAGGCGCTGCGATATCCATGCCGGCAACTGCGCCCGTTCCACATTCGGAATGTCGATATACACGGCCGCCTGCTGCAGGCTGGCGACCCAGGCCGCCTTCTGCGTGGCCCAGTCCAGCTTGGGCAAGGTGATCAGGGTGAGATTATCGGGACTGAGATTTTTGGCGTAGCTTTGCAGCGCCGCGCCGCCATCCTTGCCCGGCTTGCCGGTGGGGATGCGCAGCTCGATCAGTTTTTTATCGCCGAACAGCGACAGCTCCTGATTCGCCGCCAGCAGTTCGCCCCACTTGAAGCTGCGCTCCACCGTCAGCACGTCGCGCTCGGAATACCCTTGCGCGCGCGCCGCGCGGCGGATCTTGTCGGCCGCTTCCAGCGCCAGCAGGTGTTCGTCGCTGGTGATCACATACAGCTGCGCCAGCGGCTTGGCCACATGCCCATCGAGCGCGTCTATCCGCAATTGCATGGCGTCCCCGTTACTGCTGCGGGGCTGCCGGCGCGACCGGCGTCACGGGCGCCACTGGCGCCACCGACATGGCCGGCAGCACCGGCTTGATGGCGGCCAGGCGGCGCATGATCTGTTGCACCAGGTCGTTGCGCATGTCGCGGTACAGCGCCGCTTCCTCGGTTTCCTTGGCCAGCACCTGCCTGTCGTCGAAGGTGATAGGACGCACCAGGCTGATGGTCGTCGGCGCCAGCAGCTGGTTGCCGGCCTTGTCCAATACGCGGAAATTGATCGCATAGCCAAGTTGGTACTCTTGTACGCGACCGCTGGTATTCAGGGACAAAATGGTCTTGGTACGATTCCTCTCAGGATCGGTGAGCACCTCGAGGACGGCGTCGGCGCCATCCTTGGTATTGACCACCTCCGTGCTGCCAATGGCGCGGATATAGCGTTTCAGACCGATCGCCAGCGGCGACGAGTCGGGCAAGCCGATGTACATCGTCGCGAACGGCAGCATGAAACTGCCGTTCGAACCGCGCAAATGAAAGCCGCAGGCCGACAGCAAAACGGTCAGGCCCAACGCCAGCACGGCGCGGCGGCCCAACAGCGATACTTGAGAGGAAGTCGTCATGATTACACCACGATGCTGATTAACTTGCCTGGCACGACGATGATCTTCTTCGGCGTGGTCTCGACGTACTTCTGCACACTTTCGCACGCCAGCGCGGCCGCTTCGATGCTGGCCTTGTCCGCATCCTTGGCAACCGTGATCGAGCCACGCAGCTTGCCGTTCACCTGGATCATCATCTCGATCTCGGACTGTTCCAATGCGGCCGGGTCGACCTGCGGCCATGCCACGTTGAGCAGATCGCCGTGCACGCCAGCGTAGCCCAGTTCCTGCCACAGCACGTGGGTGATGTGCGGCGCGACAGGGTTGAGCAGGCGCAGGAAGATGGAGAAGCCTTCGGCGATCAGCGCCTTCGACTGCGCGCTGTCATCGAGCTTCGCCGATTCCAGCGTATTGAGCATCTTCATGCAGGCCGACACCACGGTGTTGTACTGGATGCGCTTCAAGTCGTAATCGGCTTGCTGCAGCAGCTTGTGCAATTCGCGGCGCAGGTTTTTCTGCGCGTCGCCCGTGGCCGGTGCGGCACCGCCAGCCAGTGCGGCCTGGATCGTGGCCGACTGCGCGTAACCGAAGTTCCACACGCGGCGCAGGAAGCGGTTAGCGCCTTCGACGCCGCTGCCCGACCATTCCAGCGTCTGTTCCGGCGGCGAAGCGAACATGGTGAACAGGCGGGCCGTGTCGGCGCCGTACTGCTCGATCTGCGCTTGCGGGTCGATACCGTTGTTCTTCGACTTCGACATTTTTTCCGTGCCGCCGATTTCCACCGGCTGGCCGTCGGCCACCAGGACGGCGCTTTGCGGACGGCCCTTGTCATCAAGCGACAGGCGCACGTCGTCCGGGTTGAACCAGGTGGTCTTGCCCGCCGCGTCCTTGCGGAAGTAGGTTTCGTTGAGCACCATGCCCTGCGTCAGCAGGTTGACGAATGGCTCGTCGAACTTGACCAGGCCGAAGTCGCGCATGATCTTGGTCCAGAAGCGCGCGTACAGCAAGTGCATGACGGCGTGTTCGATGCCGCCGATGTACTGGTCCATCGGCATCCAGTAATCGTTGCGCGCGTCGACCATGGCGTCGTTCGAGCCTGGCGAGGTATAGCGCATGTAGTACCACGACGAATCGACGAAGGTATCCATGGTGTCCGTCTCGCGGCGCGCCGGCTTGCCGCACTGCGGGCAGTCGCACTGCAAAAAGGCTTCATATTTGTTCAGCGGATTGCCCGTGCCGTCCGGCACGCAGTCTTCCGGCAGCACTACCGGCAGATCTTTTTCCGGCACCGGCACCACGCCGCAATCGGCGCAATGGATCATCGGGATCGGCGTGCCCCAGTAGCGCTGGCGCGAGATGCCCCAGTCGCGCAGGCGGAACGTGGTTTTCTTTTCACCCAGGCCCAGCTCCGCCAGGTCGGCCGCCACCGCATCGACGGCGGAAGCGAAATGCAAGCCGTCGTATTTGCCGGAGGCGACGCAGACGCCGTCCTTGCTGCCATACGATTCCTGCCAGGCGTCCGTCGAAAATTCCTGGCCCTTGACTTCGATCACTTGCTTGATCGGCAGATTGTATTTCTTGGCAAAGCCAAAATCGCGTTCATCGTGCGCCGGCACGCCCATCACGGCGCCATCGCCGTAGGTGATCAGCACGTAGTTGCCGACCCAGACTTCCACTTGCGCGCCCGTCAACGGATGGGTGACGAACAGGCCGGTCGGCATGCCCTTCTTCTCCATCGTTGCCATGTCCGCTTCGATCACGGAACCGAGCTTGCATTCGGCGTTGAAGGCCGCCAGCGCGGGATTGCTTTGCGCGGCGTGGATAGCCAGCGGGTGCTCGGCGGCCACGGCGCAGAAGGTCACGCCCATGACGGTGTCCGGACGCGTGGTAAACACATACAGCTTGCCGTCGCCGATCAGGGCGCCTTCGGCATCCGCGGTTGTGTGCGGGAAGGCGAAGCGCACGCCCGTCGACTTGCCGATCCAGTTGGTCTGCATGGTGCGCACGCGCTCGGGCCAGCCCGGCAGCTTGTCATCCACATAGGCCAGCAATTCTTCCGCGTAATCGGTGATGCGCGCGTAGTACATGGGGATTTCGCGCTTTTCGATCAGCGCGCCCGAACGCCAGCCCTTGCCATCGACCACTTGTTCGTTGGCCAGCACGGTCTGGTCGATCGGGTCCCAGTTCACGGTACCGGTCTTCTTGTAGATGATGCCTTTTTCCAGCATCTTGAGGAACATCCACTGGTTCCATTTGTAGTATTCAGGCTTGCAGGCGGTCATTTCGCGCGACCAGTCGATGGCCAGGCCCATCGATTCCATCTGCTGCTTCATGTGGGCAATGTTCGAGTACGTCCATTGCGCGGGCGGTACGTTGTTGGCCATGGCCGCGTTTTCCGCCGGCATGCCGAACGCATCCCAGCCCATCGGCATGAGCACGTTGTAGCCGTTCATGCGCAGGTAGCGGTACATCACGTCATTGATCGTATAGTTGCGCACGTGACCCATGTGCAGCTTGCCCGAAGGGTAAGGCAGCATCGAGCAGGCAAAATACTTGCCTTTTGGGAAACGCGGGTCGTGTTCGACGGCTTTATAGGCGTCGATCGCCTTCCAGTGCGATTGGGCGGCTTGTTCGACGTCGGCGGGACTATATTTATCTTGCATGATGTGCGGCCAATAGTGGATATGAACCGAGCATTATACTGGTTGTCGCCGCCCGATAGCGCGGCGCGCTGGCGGCCCGGGCGCGCATATTTTGGCCGGCGCACAATTATGCTGTGTAAGATATACGCAATCTTGTTCTTTGCATCAAAGCCGGCCATGATCGTCTACCAGGAATATCCGCCCATCCCCGCCCTGCGGCCCTGGCTGGAGTGCGTCTGGACGTGCCGCGTGCAGACGGGCGCCACGCCCTTCACGCACCAGGTCTTGCCCGACAATTGCATCGACATCCTGTGCCAGGACCAGCAGGACGCCAGCTTTGCCGTCGGCATGATGACGGCGCCGATTGCCGTCGTCAGCCAGGGCCTCGTGCAGACGGTGGCGGCCCGCTTCAAACCGGGCGCGGCGGCGCGCTTCTTCCAGCTGCCTTTGTGTGAACTCAACGATGGCCGCACGGGATTGCAGCAGCTGTGGGGCCGCGAGCTGGCGGCGCGCCTCGGTGACGCGCTATGGAGCGAGCCTTTGAGCAACGTGCAACGAGTTTCCATTTTGCAAGAATATTTGCTGCTGCGCTTGCGCACCGCGCCGCCACGGCGCCAGGCTGGCGCGGCCGACCACGCGATCGCGGCCATCGAGGCGGCATCGGGGCAAGTGCGCGTGGATGGCCTGGCGAGGCAGCTGGGCGTGTCGCGCCAGCACCTGGCGCTGCAATTTCGCCAGCAAGTGGGCATCAGCCCGAAGCTGTTTGCCCGCATCTGCCGTTTTCGCGCGGCCAGCCAGGGCATGCGAAGCCTGGCCGGACAACAGGACTGGGCGCAAGTGGCCTTGCAATATGGCTATTTCGACCAGTCGCACCTGATCCACGACTTCCAGGATTTCGCCCACAGTTCGCCAGAAGCGTGGCTGGCGGGCCGGCGCACTTGAATACCTTCCATTTTTACAATCACACGCCGCGCGCCGGTGGCATGATGACCGTATTCTTCATTCATCAGGAGTAGCACATGATCAAAGGTTTACGCACCGTCACCTATCCCGTCCCCGACCTGGACAAGGCCAAGGCCTGGTACAGCCAGGTATTCGGCACGGCGCCGTATTTCGACCAGCCCTTCTATGTCGGCTTCAATATCGGCGGCTTCGAGCTGGGCTTGCTGCCGGACGGCCAGCCGGGCACGCAGGGCAGCGTGACGTACTGGGGCGTGGACGGCATCGAGGCAGAGGTCGAGCGCATCGTGGCGCTGGGCGGCAGCCTGCACCATCCGATCACGGACGTGGGCGACGGCATCCGCACGGTGGAATTGCTCGACCCGTTCGGCAACCAGATCGGCCTGATCGACAATCCCCATTTCGATACCGCCAAGGTCGCCTAAGCCGCCTCGTCCTGCAACCATCGCCGGAACTGCTGCAAGGCCAGTTTTTCATGCGCCGCCTCGGGCGTGATCAGGTAATACGCGCGCTGGCCGCGCAGTGGGCGCTCGCATGCGATGCGCAGCTCGCCGCGCGCCAGTTCCGCTTCGACCAGCATGCGTGGCAGCAAGACCACGCCCTGCCCCTGCACGGCCGCCATGGCCAGCATGGAAAACAGTTCATAGCGGGCGCCGTAGCGCGCCAGTTCCCCATCGACCTGCATGGCGTCGAACCACTGGCGCCAGGCGCCCGGGCGCGTACTTTGCTGCAACAAGGTCAATTCCAATAAATCCTGCGGCTGCCAGGCGCTGCGCGCCGCCAGCAGGCGTGGGCTGGCGACGGGCACGATTTCTTCATGCATGAGCAAGGTGGCGCGCGTGCCGGGCCAGCGCGCCAGCTGCTCGGGCGTTCCCGCGTACAGCGCGCCGTCGTATTCCGTATCGGCAAACATGAACGGTTTCGTATAGGCATCGATGTGCACGACGATATCCGGGTGCAAGCCTGCCAGTGAAGCCAGCCGCGGCATCAGCCAGCGCGTGGCAAACGTGGGGACCGAAGCCAGCTGCAAGGCGCCACCACCACCCTGGCGCGCCATGGTGTCGAGCGTGTCGCGCTCGAGGCCATCGAGACGCGCCGCGATCTGCCGCGCATACGCGGCGCCGGCGCTGGTCAGCAACACGCCATGGCGCGTGCGCTGGAACAGTTGCACGCCAAGAAAGCTTTCCAGGGATGAAATCTGGCGCGACACGGCGCTTTGCGTCAGCGACAGTTCGCGCGCCGCATGCGTGTAGCTCTGGTGCCGCGCAGCCGCTTCGAAGCAGTTCAAGGCTTGCAGCATGGGAATTTTGCGTGACATGGGATTATCCGGCCGGTGAAAGGCTCCTAGTATGACGCAAGATATGCGTAGAACGCATGTCTGGGTGCGAAAAAATCGTTTGCGCAAGGCTAGGCAAAAACCTACCATGAGCCATATTCAATCTTGCGCCGATCACCGGCGCTCACCTGCGAGGCCTGTGATGAGCAAAACCGTATTTGACTGGAATTCCCCCCTGCTGCTGGAAGAACAACTGACGGGCGACGAACGCGCCGTGCTGGAAGCGGCCCGCGACTATTGCCAGGGCAGCCTGGTGCCACGCGTACTCGAATCGTTCCGCCATGGCCGCACGGACGCGGCCATCTTCCGCGAAATGGGCGAACTGGGCTTGCTGGGCAGCACCATTCCCGAAGAATACGGCGGCGCCGGCCTGAACTATGTTTGCTACGGCCTGGCCGCACGCGAAGTCGAGCGCGTCGATTCGGGCTACCGTTCGATGATGAGCGTGCAATCGTCCTTGGTGATGGTGCCGATCAACGCCTTCGGCAACGAAGAAACCAAACAGAAATACCTGCCGAAACTGGCGACGGGCGAATTCATCGGCTGCTTCGGCCTGACGGAACCGAACCACGGCTCCGACCCTGGCAGCATGGTCACGCGCGCCCGTAAAGTGCCGGGCGGCTACAGCCTGTCGGGCGCAAAGATGTGGATCACCAATAGCCCGATCGCCGACGTGTTCGTCGTCTGGGCCAAGGACGATGAAGGCGCGATCCGCGGCTTCGTGCTGGAAAAAGGCTGGAAAGGCCTGTCGGCGCCGGAAATCCACGGCAAAGTCGGCTTGCGCACCAGCATCACCGGCGAAATCGTCATGGATGAAGTGTTTTGCCCGGAAGAAAACGCCTTCCCCGACGTGCGCGGCCTGAAAGGCCCGTTCACTTGCCTGAACAGCGCCCGCTACGGCATCGCCTGGGGCGCGCTGGGCGCGGCCGAAGACTGCTACCTGAAGGCACGCCAATACACGATGGACCGCCAGCAATTCGGCCGCCCATTGGCCGCGAACCAGCTGGTGCAAAAGAAACTGGCCGACATGCTGACGGAAATCACCATGGGCTTGCAAGGCTGCTTGCGCCTGGGCCGCATGAAGGATGAAGGCTCGCCGGCCGTGGAAATCACCTCTATCATGAAACGCAACAGCTGCGGCAAGGCGCTCGATATTGCCAGAGTGGCGCGTGACATGATGGGCGGCAACGGCATTTCCGACGAGTTCGGCGTCATCCGTCACCTGGTCAACCTGGAAGTGGTCAACACCTACGAAGGCACGCACGATGTGCACGCGCTGATCATCGGCCGCGCCATCACCGGCATCGCCGCCTTCAACTAATGGACGCCTTGGCTTCCACCTTGCGGCCCGCGCCGCTGACCGGCTTGCGCGTGCTCGACCTGTCGCGCGTGCTGGCCGGCCCGTGGGCCGGGCAAATGCTGGCCGACCTGGGCGCCGACGTCGTCAAGGTTGAACAGCCGGGCCGCGGCGACGACACGCGCTCCTGGGGCCCGCCGTATCTGAAGGATGAAGACGGCCGCGACACGGCCGAGGCCGCCTATTTCCAGTGCGCCAACCGCAACAAGCGCTCCTTGTGCATCGACCTGGCCGCGCCCGAAGGGCAAGCGCTGGTGCGCAAGCTGGCTGCCGAATCGGACGTGCTGCTGGAAAATTTCAAGCTCGATGGCTTGAAGCAATATGGCCTCGACGCGGCCAGCTTGCTGGCGCTCAATCCTCGCCTCGTCTACTGCTCCATCACGGGCTTCGGCCAGGATGGGCCGTACGCGGCGCGCGCCGGCTATGACTTCCTGATCCAGGGCATGGGCGGCTTGATGAGCATCACGGGCGTGCCCGATGGCCAGCCGGGCGCCGGGCCGCAAAAAGTGGGCGTGGCGCAGACCGACATCCTGACGGGCTTGTACGCCACCATCGCCGTGCAGGCGGCGCTGGCCGAACGGGAACGCTCGGGTCTGGGCCAGCATATCGACCTGGCCTTGCTCGACGTGCAAGTGGCGGCGCTGGGCAATCAGGCGGCCAATTACCTGTGCGGCGGCAAAGTGCCGCAGCGCATGGGCAATGCGCACCCGAACATCGTGCCTTACCAGGACTTTCCCACGGCCGATGGCGACATGATTCTGGCGATCGGCAACGATGGGCAGTTTTCGCGCTTTTGCGCCGTCGCCGGCCACCCGGAATGGGCGCAGGATGAACGCTTCGCCACCAATCCGCAGCGCGTGGCGCACCGGGCGATCCTAATCCCCTTGATGCGCCAGACCACGGTCATGCGCACGACGGCCGAGTGGATCAGCGCGTTCGAGGCGCAAGCCGTGCCGTGCGGTCCCGTCAACCGCATCGACCAGGTCTTTGCCGACCCGCAAGTGGTGGCGCGTGGCTTGAAAGTGGAGATGCCGCACCCGACGGCTGGCACGGTGGCGCTGGTGGCCAATCCCGTGCGCCTGTCCGGCTCGCCGGTGCAATACCGCTTGCCGCCGCCGTTGCTGGGGCAGCATACGCAGGAAGTGCTGCAGCAGTGGCTGGGGTTGGACAGTGCGGAGATTGACGGTTTGCGCGAGCGCAAGGTGGTGTAAAGATTGATTGGAAGAACGTAGGTCGGATTAGCGCTTGCGCGTAATCCGACACCGCACCCAGCGCCAACAATGTTGTCGGATTACGGCCCGCAGGGCCTAATCCGACCTACGATTCTATTTACTTGAGTACCAGTTTCAACGCTGGCTTCTCGCCATAATCGTCATAGCGCTCATTGATGCCGGCGATACAGAAGGTGATTTCTTCCAGTAAATCAGGCACTTGCGCCTTCATGCTTGCCGCATCCTGCACAACGATTTCCAGCACTTCGTTCGGCTTCAAACGGAACTGCGTCATGTTTTCGTCATCGCGCAAATAGCTGAGGCAATCGACCCAGGCATCCATGCTGTTGCCGTAGAACTCGGGGAAACCGAAGGCTTGCACGCATTGCGCGTGAAAGCTCGCTTCGTCGCTGATGTCTTTTCCATTCAGGATGGCAGTGGCCATGGTGCTCCTCAGTTCTTCAGCGACAGCACATCCTGCATGTCGAACAGGCCGGTCGGTTTGTCGGCCAGGAAACGCGCGGCGCGCAGTGCGCCGTGGGCGTAGGTGACGCGGCTGCTCGACTTGTGGCTGATCTCGATACGCTCGCCGATGCCGGCAAACAGCACCGTATGGTCGCCGACGATATCGCCGCCGCGGATGGTGGCAAAGCCGATGGTTGACGGGTCGCGTTCGCCCGTCACGCCTTCGCGGCCGTAGACGGCGCATTCCTTCAAGTCGCGGCCCAGGGCGCCGGCTACCACTTCACCCATTTGCAGGGCCGTGCCCGACGGCGCATCGACCTTGAAGCGGTGATGCGCTTCGATGATCTCGATATCGTAGCCTTCGGACAGGCTTTTCGCGGCCAGTTCCAGCAGCTTCATGGTGACGTTCACGCCCACGCTCATGTTCGGTGCGAACATGATGGCCGTCTTTTCGGCGGCGGCGGCAATGGCGGCCTTGCCAGCGTCATCGAAACCGGTGGTGCCGATGATCATCTTGACGCCGTGCTCTGCGCAATACGCCAGGTGCTGCAAAGTGCCTTCAGGACGCGTGAAGTCGATCAGGTAATCGGCGCCGGCCAGGCCGGTAGCCAGGTCGGACTCGATCAGCACGCCGGCAGGCTTGCCGAGAAAGGCGGCGGCATCCTGGCCGACGGACGGCGAACCGGCACGGTCGAGCGCGCCGGCCAGCACGGCGTCGGGCGCGTTGCTGACGGCTTCGATCAGGATATGGCCCATGCGGCCGCTGGCGCCAGCGATGGCGATTTTCAGTTCAGTCATTTTTATTCTCTTACAACAGCTTATTTGGTGGGTTCGGCAGCAGGTGCAGGTACAGGCTCGGCGGCTGGCGCCGTTGCAGATGCAGGTGCAACTTCAGGCTTGCTAACAGGAATGGCAGGGGCGGCATCGGCTGGCACCGGCACGGCGCTTGGCGCCACGGGCGATGGCACGGCGGCGGCAGGCACGTCGGCCTTGGCGACCTTGGCGAATGGCGACGGACCGGCGATGCGGTCGATGTATTCCTTCTCCGTCGGCAAGTTGCCGCCTTCGAACCGTTCCACTTTACCATCCTTGCCGAAGTACACGACCACGCGGCTGCTGGTAGTTTCGCCACTGCCCCGGGCCAGGCGGAATGGGTAATCCCAACGGTCGGCATGGAAGATATCAGTCAGCAGCGAGGTGCCGAGGACGAAACGCACCTGGTCGCGCGTCATGCCCACTTTCAACTGGGCCAGCATCTCTTCGGAGACAAAGTTGCCTTGTTGAATGTCAGGACGATAGGGCGAGAAAAACCACATGAATTTTTGCAGCGGCGTAATAGTGGTCGTTTGTGCGCCCTGTTCGGGGACCAGTTCCTTGCCTTCTTTTTGAGCAGCTGCCGGCTTTTCGCCAAGGATGCCACGGCTGGCGCAGCCGGACATGGCCAGCGCGACACAGACCATGCCTGCCACGACTGGTGCTCGGAATGAAATACGGTGCCAGAGAGATGGCAATACAGCCGGTGTTACGCGCATAAATGACCTCAATTTGATGAACAAAACGCCAGGAGTGGCCGGCCTGCCAAAAAATGCATATTTTGGCACTCCCCGCTAAAACGCTATATGATAAAGCACCTGACCCACATACGAGCAACAAACATGAGTAACAATCCTAGTGATCTCAAGGCAAGCGGCCTGAAAGCCACCCTGCCACGGCTGAAGATACTCGATATCTTCCAGAGTAGCCCGGTACGCCACCTGACGGCGGAAGACGTCTACAAGATTCTGCTGGCCGATAATATGGATGTCGGCCTGGCAACTGTCTACCGCGTCCTGACCCAATTCGAACAGGCAGGCTTGCTCAACCGCAACCATTTTGAAACCGGCAAGGCGATTTTCGAACTCAACGAAGGCTCCCACCACGACCACCTGGTGTGCCTCGACTGTGGCCGGGTCGAAGAATTCTTCGACGAAGAAATCGAAATCCGCCAGCAAAAAGTGGCCGAAGAGCGCGGCTTCAAGATCGCCGAACACGCGCTGGCCATCTACGGCAACTGCACCAAGACGGCTTGCCCGCACAAAACCGCCTGATTCGTTCCGGCCGCTCCCATGGAGCGGCTGGCGCATCAGGCAGTACGATCAATGATGGCTGAGCGCGCTTGACAGCAACTTGGCCGTGATATCGACAATCGGGATGACGCGCTCGTAAGCCATGCGCGTCGGTCCGATCACTCCCAGCGTTCCCACGATCTTGCCGTTGACTTCATACGGCGCCGTCACCACGCTCATTTCATCCATCGGCACCAGGTTCGATTCGCCGCCGATGAAAATCTGCACGCCCGTCGCCTTGCTCGACACGTCGAGCAGCTGCATCAAGCCCGTTTTTTGCTCGAACATATCGAACATCTGGCGCAGCGAATGCATATTCGATGACAGATCGCTCACGCTGAGCAAGTTGCGCTCGCCGGAAATCACCATGTCGTCGCTATGGTCGGCCATCGCCTCGCTGCCAGCCTCCACGGCCGCCTGCATCAGGCTGCCCATGTCGTCGCGCAACTGGCGCAGCTCGCCCTGCAGGCGCACGCGCACGGCGTCGAATGACAGGCCGCCATAGTTCTGGTTGATGTAGTTGGCCGATTGCACCAGTTGCGCCGGCGTATAGTCGGCCTCCGTCAGCAATAAACGGTTCTGCACGTCGCCGCCGGGCGCGACGATGACGAGCAGGATGCGTTTTTCGGACAGGCGCAGAAATTCGATTTGCTGGAACACGGATTCGCGGCGCGGGCTGAGCACGACGCCGGCAAACTGCGACAGCGACGACAGCATCTGCGCCGCGTTGGCGATGGTTTTTTGCGGCTGCGGCGTCTGCAGGCGCATGCGCGACTCCACCAGATGCTCGTCCAGATGCCGGACGGTCAGCAAGGTGTCGACAAAGATGCGGTAGCCACGCGGCGTGGGGATGCGTCCGGCCGAGGTATGCGGACTGGACACATAACCGAGCTCTTCCAGATCGGCCATGATGTTGCGGATCGTGGCTGGCGACAGGTCGAGGCCGGAAATTTTCGACAAGGCGCGCGAACCGACCGGCAGGCCGTCGGCGATATATCGCTCGACCAGGGCTTTCAGCAGTGTTTGGGCACGTGTATCGAGTTGCATGGTTTTTTATTTAAGCAAGTATTTTGTTAAGCAAGCGGCAACGAAAGCGGCCGAACGTGCATCAACAGCGCCTATTATGCACGTTCGTCCGCCCGGCGGCGATCAATCTTCCAGTTGCCCCTGCAGCCACAGCAGCAATTCATCAAAGTTGGCGCAGATGGCGTCGGGTTGCACGCCGGCGGCCAGGTGGGCGTCGCTGCCCTTGCGGTTCATCCACACGGCACGCATGCCCGCCCCTTGCGCCCCCGTCACATCGAAATACAGATCGTCGCCGACATACACGGCTTCATGGGGCGCCACGCCCAGCGCGGCGCAACCGGCCAGGAAGATGCTGGCGTCGGGCTTGGCCACACCGAAATCGCTGGCGGCGATCGATACTTTGAAATGCTGCGCCAGGCCGATAATTTCAAGGTCCGCATTGCCATTCGAAATGGAGCCGACCAGCATGCGCTGGCCCATCCAGGCCAGGCCAGGCAAGACGTCGTCATACGGCTGGACGCGATGGCGCGCCGCCAGGAACTGCGCGATGGCGCCATCGACGAGGGCCGGATCCTCGCCGGCGGCCTCGAAGGCGGTCAGCAGGCCCGCGCGGCGCAACTCGATGAGGTTGCCATGAAAATGCGGTTGTTCATTGAGCATGGCCAGGCGGTGCTGGCGCAGCACCTCGATGGAAAACTGCTGCGCCACCTTGGGCGCATGCGTGGCCAGCCAGTCGTGCAGCAGGGATTCGGCGGCGGCAATCACGGGCGCGATGGGCCACAGAGTATCGTCGAGGTCGAACAGGATGGCCTTGGGCGGCACGGCAGGTTTTACAGGGGCAAGGGACATGGGATTCACGGTGGATGCCGCGCCACAGTGCGCAGCCTGCATCTATTGTCGCACCGATCGCCGCCGCCGGCATGGCTGCGCCCCCGTGAAATGGGGCCGGGCCAGCGCTTCCAGGCGAAAAATTGTTACAGGGTGATACAAGGCAAGATCATTCGGCTTGCCAGATAGACTAAAATAGGCGCCATTCCAATGCGGCGCCAGCGTCCGCGTTGCGCTACCCAACCTAATTCGTTTTGGAGAATGTATGAAAAATTTGTACCTGCGCTCGATGCTGGCGGCGGCTTGCGCCGTCACATTGGCAGCCTGCGGCGGCAGCGGCGGCAACCTGTATCTGAGTGGCCAAGTGTCCAATCTGGCAAAAGACGGCCTGATTCTCCTCAATGACGGCGAACGCTTGCCGGTCTCCGCAGGCCAGACCTCGTTTGTTTTCACCAAGCTGGTCAACACCGATGACCGCTACGACATCAGCATCGCACAACAGCCCAAAGGCGCCGTGTGCACGATTACCAATGGCGCAGGCAAGGCATCGAGCTATACCGTGACCACCGCCCTGGTGACTTGCACGACCAATACTTACCCGCTGAGCGGCACGATCACGGGCCTGACCGCCGACGGCTTGACCTTGGCCATTGGCAACGCCAGCACCAGCCCGCTGAAAGGCAGCACGAGCTATACATTCCCGGCTGTCAATGACGGCATCGCCTACAATATTTCCATAGCGACGTATCCAGCGGGCCAGACGTGCAGTTTCGTGGGCTCTGCCAGCGCCAACGGCCGCGATGTCGTCGGCACCATGGGCTCAGCCGCAACGACCGGCGCCACACTGAACTGCACGGCGCAGTAAGCCACGCGATTCGTCACCACTATATTGGAGAAATACATGAAGTTATCCTGCCTGCGCCCACTCGCCGCGCTGCTGTTGACCCTGGGACTGGCTGCTTGCGGCGGCAAGGCCTCGTATGATGTCAGTGGCACCATCAGCAACTTGAACACCGACGGCCTGGTCCTGGCCAACGGCGGCGTCAATCTTCCGATTAAATCGGGCCAGACCTCGTTTACCTTTGCCAAGCGCATCGACTATGGCACCGACTACAACATCACCGTGCAGACCCAGCCAGCCCACATGACTTGCGCCATCAGTGGCGGGACCGGTTCGGCAGGTCATTACCTGAGCATCCAGGCAGCGGTCGTGTGCACGCAAAATAGCTACACGGTTGGCGGCACGGTGACTGGCCTGACAGCCGACGGCCTGGTCTTGATCAACGGCAATGCGCAAACCACGGTGGCCAAGGGCAGCACGACCTTCACACTGGCGTCGCGTGTTGCCGATGGCGACAAGTATGGCATCAGCGTATTTACCCAGCCAACCGGCTTGAAATGCAGCGTGGCGCCCAACACTGGCGTCGGCGTGATGGGCGAAGCGAACGTGACCACCGTGCAGATCGCCTGCAATCCGGGCTAACGCTGTGGCGCTGGCAGCCGCGACGCGGCTGCCAGGAAGAGATATCACTGAAAAATATAGTTGATATTCGAAAGATAAATTGGAGTTATATGTGGCGATGCAGCATAATGCATCTGTCTCCTCCAACTCTTCCAAGAATTGGATTTAGCCCGCTTTTACCAGCGGGCTTTTTTTTGCCCAAAATTCCTCAAGCGGGTTTATTCAAGTCCGGCTGCAGCATCTGCACGATGCTGGAGAAATCCTGCTGCGCATAACCGGCTTGCGCATGCATCTGGTACAACTGGCGCACCAGCCCGCCCAACGGCGTGGGCGCGTTTGCCGACAGGGCCGACTGCTGCGCCAGGCCCAGGTCTTTCAGCATCAGCGCCGTGCCGAAGCCGCCCGTGTAATTGCGCGATGCGGGCGTGCCGTCCATGACACCGGGCCACGGGTTGTACACTTCCAAGGTCCAGTTGCGCCCCGAACTCTTGGCCATGATGTCGGACAAGACTTTCGGATCGAGGCCATGCGCCACGCCGAGGTTCAGCGCCTCGGCCGTACCGGCCATCAAGATCCCCAGCAGCATGTTGTTGCAAATCTTCGCTACCTGGCCCGCACCCGCCTCGCCCGCATGGAAGATGTTCTTGCCCATCTTTTCCAGTAATGGACGCGCCTGCTGCAAGGCCGCTTCGCTGCCACCGACGATGAAGGTCAGGGTGCCGGCCGCCGCGCCCGCCGTGCCGCCCGAGACGGGCGCATCGATCATGGCAAAGCCCCGCTCGCTGGCAGCCTGCGCCACTTGCCGTGCCACGTCGGCCGCGATGGTGCTGCAATCGATGAACAGGGCGCCCGGCTTGGCCGAATCGAGCACGCCGCCGGCCGCCAGGTACAGCTCCTGCACGTGCTTGTTGGCTGGCAGCATGGTAATGACGGCGTCGGCCGTCTGCACGGCCGCGCTGGCCGATGCAGCCGCCGTGGCGCCCGCTTCAACGAGCGATGCGACGGCGGCTGGCGCCAGGTCGAAGACGGACACGTGGAAGCCGGCGGCCACCAGGTTGCGGGCCATCGGCGCGCCCATGTTGCCCAGGCCGATGAAAGCGATATGTTGCATATTCTTGTCTCCCAATTCTTTTAATGTAAATCGGCCAATGGATGCTGTGTCCACGGCGCGGCAAAATATTCGTCCAGATACGCATCGCTGACGTCGGCCAGGCTGGCCGGCTGCCACTGTGGCGCGTTGTCCTTGTCGATCAGCAAGGCGCGCACGCCTTCGCTGAAATCCGCGTGGGCGCAGCATTGCACGGCCACGATCAATTCCAGCTGGAACACTTGCGCCAAGCTCATGTGCCGTGTGCGGTCGCGCATGGCCCAGACCAAAGCGGCGGAACTGGGCGCGCCCTTGGCCAGCGAGTGGGACGCCTTTTGCAGCCAGGCCGAATCGCCGTCATACGCGGCAATGGCGGCCACCACCTCGGGCAAGGTAGGCGCTTGCGTCAGCGCGGCGATGGCGTCGAAGTTGGCGCGCACTTCGGAGATGGGCAGCACGGAGGCTGGCGCAGAGAAACCGCGCAGCAAGCGGTCCAGCTGCTCGCCGTTCGCCTGCGGGCTGGCTTGCCATTGCGCCAGCGCCAGCGAGTCGAGCACCATGGCGCGCTCTTCCTGGCGCAGGAAATAGTCGCCGAGCCCTGTGAACAGGGCATCGGCCGCGTTCATCGGCGCGCCCGTCAGCCCCAGGAACAGGCCGCTGCGGCCCGGCATGCGGCCCAGGAACCAGCTGCCGCCCACGTCCGGGAACAGGCCGATCGTGATTTCCGGCATGGCGATGCGCGTGCTTTCCGTTACAACACGGTGACTGGCGCCCGCCATCAGGCCCAGGCCGCCACCCATGACGATGCCGCCGCCCCACACCAGCAGCGGTTTCACGTACGTATGGATGCGATGGTCGAGCCGGTATTCCTCGGCAAAGAAGGCCAGCGCCTGCGGGTTCGGCACGACGCCCGGTTGCTCGGCAACTGCCGAGCGCAGGCTGCGCACATCGCCGCCCGCGCAAAAGGCCTTGTCGGTCGACGAGTGCAGCACCACGCAGGCGATGGCCGCATCACTGGCCCAGCGCACGAGGGCGCCGTCGATGGCGCGTATCATGTCTAGGTTCAGCGCATGCAGGGATTTGCGCGCATCGAGGGTGATGACGCCCAGCTTCATACCACCGGGACAGTCGCGCTCTTCGATCTTCACGGTTTCAATACTGACGGCCTCAACCATTCTTCCACTCCGCCTGACGTTTTTCCAGGAATGCTTGCACGCCTTCTTTCTGGTCTTGCGTGTCGAACAGACCGAGGAACAGGGTGCGTTCGTCGGGCAGAGAATTGACGAGCGGATGGCTGCGTGCGCCCTGGATCAGAGTCTTGCACGCCGTCACGCTGCTGGGGCTCTGGCGCGCCACCTTGGCGGCCAGGGCCAGCGCCGTGGCGGCAGCCTTGCCGGTTGGCACGACTTCTTCGACGAGGCCGATGGCCAGGGCCTTGGCTGCATCGACCCGCTCGCCGCATAAAATCATGCGCTTGGCCCAGCCTTCGCCCACCAGCCATGGCAGGTGCTGCGTGCCGCCCGCGCACGGCAGCAGGCCGACGGATGCTTCCGGCAAGGCCATCTGCGCGTGCTCCTCGGCGATGCGGATGTCGCAGGCCAGCGCGCATTCGAGCCCGCCGCCCATGGCATAGCCATTGATGGCGGCGATGCTGACGCCGCGAAACGCGGACAATGCCTCGAACGCCTCGCCAAACGCGGCGGCCATGGCAAACGCCGTGTCCTTGTTACCATCGGCAAACACGTTCAAGTCGGCGCCGGCCGAGAAGAACTTGGCGCCGCCCCCAGTGATCACGAGTGCGTACACGTCGGGATCAGCATTCAGGTCGGCTACCAGCTGCGTCAGCCCGTTCAGGCTGGCCAGGGTCCACGTGTGGGCCGGAGGATTATCGAGGGTCACCAGGGCCGTGTGCCCACGGCGTTCCAGCAGTAAATTTGTATACACTTTGCTCATCGTAAGGTCTCCGTGGCGCCATCTTTCAAAATCGCTCGCGCGACGATCAGGCGCATGATTTCATTCGTCCCTTCCAGGATCTGGTGCACCCGCGTGTCGCGCACATGGCGCTCGAGCGGATACTCGCGGATGTAGCCGTAGCCGCCGTGCAATTGCAGCGCGTCGTTGGCCACATTGAAACCCACGTCCGTGGCGAATCGTTTGGCCATGGCGCAGTACGCTGTGGCGTCCGGGCTTTCCTGGTCCAGTTTCCAGGCTGCCAGGCGCACCATGTGGCGCGCCGCCACCAGTTCCGTCAGCATGTCGGCCAGCTTGAATTGCAGGGCCTGGAACTGCGCCAGCTCGCGGCCAAACTGCGTGCGCTCCTTCATGTACGCTTGCGCGCGCGTGAGGGCCGCCTGCGCCGTGCCCACCGAGCACACGGCGATATTGATGCGCCCGCCATCGATGCCCTTCATGGCAATGGTAAAGCCTTCGCCTTCCGCGCCCAGCAAGTTACCTACAGGAACTCTTACCTGGTCGAAGCTGATGATGCGCGTGGGCTGGCTGTTCCAGCCCATCTTTTCTTCCTTCTTGCCATACACGATGCCGGGCAAATTGGCCGGCACGGCAAACGCGGAGATGCCGGCCGCGCCCTCGCCGCCCGTGCGTGCCATGACGATCAGCATGTCCGTCTGGCCCGCGCCCGAAATGAAGGCCTTGGTTCCATCCAGCACATAGAAATCGCCATCCTTCACGGCTTTCGTGCGCAAGGACGCCGCGTCGGAGCCCGATTGCGGTTCCGTCAGGCAATAGCTGGCCAGCTTCTGGCCGGCAGCCAGGGCCGGCACCCATTCGTCGCACAGGGCTTCCTGGCCCCAGCGCGACAGCATCCACGTGGCCATGTTGTGGATCGTGATGTAAGCCGTGGTCGAAGTGCAGCCCCCGGCCAGCTCCTCGAAGACGATGGCCGCATCCTGGCGGCTCAAGCCCAGGCCGCCCCAGCGCTGCGGCGTGTACAAGCCGCAAAAGCCCATCTCGCCCGCCTTGGCGATAGTTTCCACGGGAAAGATCGATTCCGCGTCCCAATGGGCCGCATGCGGCGCCAGTTCCCCTTCGGCAAACGCGCGCGCCGCCTGCTGGAACTCGCGCTGCTCGTCGCTCAGTTCAAAGTCCATGCCAGCTCCTTATTTGAGGCTGATGGTCGTGTTGACCTTGCCCACCGAGGCCGCATCCGTGAACCAGCGCTGGGTAATCGTTTGCGTCTGCGTGTAGAACAGCACGACTTGCTTGCCGAACGGGCCCAGATCGCCCAGCTTGGAGCCGCGCGAACCCGTAAAGCTGAACAGGGGAACGGGCACAGGAATAGGCACGTTGATGCCGACTTGGCCCACGTCGATTTCTTCCTGGAAGTAGCGCGCGGCCGCGCCGCTTTGCGTAAACAGCGCCGTGCCGTTGCCGTTCGGATTCGCGTTCACGAGAGCAATCGCTTCATCCAGGGTATCGACTTCGACGACGATCAGCACAGGGCCAAAGATTTCCTGGTCATACACGACCATGCCGGGTTTCACACCGGACAGAATCGTCGGTCCCACGAAGTTGCCGTTCGGATAGCCATCGACCTTGACGTCGCGGCCATCGAGAGTCAGCACGGCGCCCTGCTCGATGCCCTTGGCAACGAGGCTGTGCACGCGCTCCTTGGCTGCGCAGGAAATGACGGGACCGAGGTCCGGATTGTCCTTGCCCGCACCGACGCTCAAGCCTTGCGCCTTGGCGGCCAGTTCCGGCAGCCATTCGCGCGCTTCGCCCACCAGCACGGCGACCGAGGCGGCCATGCAGCGCTGGCCGGCCGCGCCGAAACCCGCACCCAGCAACTGATTCAGGGTCTGTTCTTTATTTGCATCCGGCAAGACGACGGCATGGTTCTTGGCGCCCATCATGCATTGCGCGCGCTTGCCGTTCAGGCTGGCGCGCTGGTACACATGCGTGCCCACCTTGCTGGAGCCCACGAACGAAATCGCCTTGATGTCCGGATGGTCGCACAGGGCGTTGACGACGTCTTCGCCGCCGTGGATCACGTTCAGCACGCCGGCAGGAATACCCGCCTGCAAGGCCAGGCGCACGAGTTTTTCCGTCACGAGCGGATCTTGCTCCGATGGTTTCAGCACGAAGGTATTGCCGCAGGCAATTGCCATCGGGAACATCCACAAGGGGATCATGGCGGGGAAATTGAACGGGGTAATGCCGGCGCACACGCCCAGCGGCTGCATCACGCTGTAGGTATCGACGCCGCCGGCCACGTTTTGCGCGTATTCACCCATTTGCAGGGTGCCGATATTGGCCGCGTGTTCCACCACTTCCAGGCCACGGAAGACGTCGCCTTCCGCGTCCAGCAAAGTCTTGCCCTGTTCCATCGTCAGGGTGGCGGCCAGGTCGGCCATGTTTTCACGGATCAGCTGTTGCAGCTTCAAAAAGATACGTGCGCGCGCACCGATCGGCGTCTTGCGCCAGGTTTTGAAGGCGCGCTGGGCCGAGGCGATGGCCGCGTTGACTTCGTCCGGGGTAGCGAACGGCACCCTGGCCAGGACTTCCTGCGTGGCGGGGTTGACGACGTCGCGCCAGACGGTGGTCTGGGATTCAACCCACTCGCCGTTGATCAAGAGGGGAACGGTCGGAATAGCGTTTTGCGTGGTCACTCGGTGTCTCCTTGTGTGGGTATAAGTCTGTTTGCATTATTCGCACAATCGCCGCCGCGAACAAGGCGTGAAAATGCGAGATAATGCAAAGCTGAATCTGTTAATCTGCAAATGTTGTAAATTTGCAGATTCCACAAACCGGGGAAGAGGAAACGCGATGGCAAAGGTTTTCATGGGCGTGCGCCTGCAGCGGCTGCGCGAGGAACGGCGCATGACGCAGGTGGCGCTGGCCAAGTCCCTGGGCATTTCGCCCAGCTACCTGAACCAGATGGAACGCAACCAGCGCCCGCTGACGGTGCCGATTTTGCTGCGCATCGGCACGGTGCTGGGTGTCGATCCGCAAATCTTTTCCGAACACGACAGCGCCAGCCTCGTGGCCGACGTGCGCGACGTGTTCGGCGAATTGCCCGAGGCGCCGCCCACCTCGATGGCCGAACTCAAGATGCTGGTGGAAAACATGCCGGAACTGGCCCGCTCGATCTTGCTCTTGCAGCGGCGCTACCGCGTGATGGCGGAGCGGGCCGATACGCTGGCCGCGCGCCTCGACGACGGCAGCCGCGGCGCCAGCTCGGCGGCACCGTCCACGGACGAGGAAGTGCGCGAATACCTGAACCGGCGGCAAAACTATATCGATGAGCTGGACCGGGCGGCGGAGCTCGTGGCCGGCGAATTCGATCCCGCCCTGCGCACGCTCGACGCACTGCAAGGCCGGCTGCTGGAACGCCACGGTATCAAAGTGCGCTTGTCCGATGGCGACGCGGGCATGGTGCGCAAGCACCGCTACGACGCCCAGCAACAGATTTTGTGGCTGCCCGACACCCTGACGGGCGGCCAGCGCGCCTTCCAGATGGCGGCGCAAATCAGCCTGCTCGAACACAGCGACCTGATCGACGCTCTCGTGCTGGCGGCGGGATTGTCCGGCGCGGCCGCGCAAACGGGCGCGCGCCTGGCTTTCTCGAATTATTTTGCGGGCGCCCTGCTGATGCCCTACCAGCGCTTCCTGCAGGCGGCGGAAACGCGCGCCTACGATATCGAGCGCCTGGCGCACCAGTTCAGCGTGGGTTTTGAAGCCGTCTGCCACCGCCTGAGCACCATGCAGCGCCCGGATGCGGCCGGGCTGCCGTTTTTCTTCGTGCGCGTCGACCGCGCCGGCAATGTCTCGAAGCGCCAGTCGGCCACGGACTTTCATTTCTCAAGAGTGGGCGGCACGTGCCCGCTGTGGATCGTCTACGATGCCTTCAGCCATCCGGGCCAGGTGCTCACGCAAGTGGCCAGCATGCCCGATGGCTGCACATATTTATGGATCGCGCGCCAGGTCAGCACGGCCTCGCCAGGCTTCCGCGCGCCGGGCAAGACGTTTGCCGTGGCGCTGGGCTGCGACATCTCGCAGGCGCACCGCTTGATCTATTCGAAGGGACTCGATCTGCACGACCCTTCCAGCGCCACGCCGATCGGCACGGGCTGCAAGGTGTGCGAGCGCCAAAGCTGCCCGCAGCGGGCGTTTCCGTCGCTGCTGCTGGCCGTGCCGCCCGTATCGGCTTAAGACTCGATGACCCGGGCGCGCAGCGCATCGAATTCGCGCGCAAACTCCGCGCGCCAGTCGCGCCGCGTGGACTCGTCTATCCAAGCCGCGTCCAAGCCATTCAACATAAAGCCGCGCATCTCGTCGAGGCCAAAGCCGAATTCGCGCATCATCATCCAGGCGCCCGTCGGCGTCACGTGGTGCAGGGTCGGATCATCCGTATTCGGATGCAGTTTCAGGCCCAGCTTGGCCATGGCGCGGATCGGGTGATCGAGGGCCCAGCGCTCGGGCGCCAGGGTGCGCAAGTAATAGGAATTGGTCGGCACGACCGTAAACACCAGACCGCGCTCCACGCAGCGCTGCGCCAGTTCCGGATTGTCGACAATCGTATAGCCATGGTCGACCCTGTCCACCTTCAATTCGTCTATCGCCGTCTCCACGTTCATCCACGGCATGCCGAATTCGCCCGCATGCGCCGTGCATTTGAAGCCGGCTGCGCGCGCGGCGCGATAGGCCTCGATGAAGAGTTCCGGCGGGCGGTCGTTTTCGCGGTAGTCGATGCCGATGCCGATGACTTCCGGCGCGCGGTAGGCCTTCATCCATTCCACCACCTGCACGGCTTCGGCGGGAGCCGCTTCACGGTCGATGCTGGGGATCAAACGGCCAATCACGCCGAAGTCGCGCTGCGCGTCGCGGATGGCGGCAACGATGGCGTCTTGCGCCGATTCATAGCGGATGCCCGACACGCGCACGGTGCCGGTCGGGTTCCAGAAGAACTCCGCATAGCGCACGCCGTGGCCATGCGCGTCTTCCAGGTATTCGTAGGCGAGGCAATACAGGTCCGTCGGCGAGACGATCAGGTGCGCGTCGAGCGCGCGCAGTACGCGCAGCACGCCGACGGGCTTGTCGCCGCGCGTGTAGAAAGAGTCGATTTCCTCGGGCGTGACGACATTGCGCGTCTTGGCGGCCAGCGCGCGGAAGGTTGCCTGGCGCACCGTGCCGAACAAATGGCAATGCAGCTCCACTTTCGGCATGGCGCGTAAAAACTGTTCGATGCTCAGGGGGGAATTAGACATGAAGCTCGTTTCGTAATGGAGTGGATCAGGCAAGAATGCCGGCGAGGCGCTGCATCAGCAACGCGATGGCGGCCGGGCCGTCGGCCAGCATCGCCACCTGCGTGTTGATGGGCGCGCGGCGCGGCACGCGAAACTCGCACACCGTCATGCCGCGCGTCAGTTCGCCCGTCAATTCGATGGCCACGTGGGCGCTCTGGAACTGGAACAGCTGCGGCGCTTCCAGGTACAGGGCCACCACGGGGTCGTACATGGGCATGGGCACGGAACCGTCGGCGCTGCGGATGCGCACGTACGCTTCCAGGTAGCCGGACAAAAGCTGCGCGCGCGGCGTGCCGATGGCGCGCAGCTGCCGCACTTCCCCATTCGTCACCAGCAACTGGCGGCACAGGTTCAAGCCGAACATGCGCAGCGGGATACCGGCCTGGAAGACCTGGGCGGCCGCTTCCGGGTCCGCATAGATATTGAATTCGGCCGCCGCCGTGTGATTGCCCTGGTCGGTCGAGCCGCCCATCAAAATGATCTCGACGATTTTTTCGGCGATATCGGGGGCGCGCGTCAAGGCGGTCGCCAGGTTCGTCATCGGCGCAATCGCCATGATGGTGATCTGGCCGGGGTGGGCGCGCACGGCGGCGATCAGCGCGTCGACGGCGTGGCCCGCAGCGTCCGTCGCGGCGCCGGGCGGCAGGATCTCGCCCGTCGTGGGCATGCCGCTGTCGCCGAGGATGCGCTGCGCCGTTTCGATGACGCCGGCCAGTGGCTCTTCGCAGCCGCGGTAGATCGGCACCGTCAAACCGTCATGGGCCTTGATGCGCAAGGCATTGTCGTAGGTGATGGCGACGGGCGCATTGCCCGCCACCACGCTCACGCCCAGCCACTCGATAGCGGGATTACTGCCCAACAGCAGCATCGTCAGCCAGTCGTCGAAACCGGGATCGGTATCGAGCCAGATCTTTTTCAAGGGTTTGTCCATGATGGTTTCCAGTCGAAGTTAGGCACCCAGCCATAGGGCGCTGTCGGCCGGCAGTACGAAGGAGACGGCCGTGCCTTCGCGCCAGGCGGCACCACCGGCCGCGCAAATGCCCTTGACCTGGCCCAGCGGCGTTTGCAGCAGGTATTCGACGGTGTCGCCCAGGAAGCCGCGCGCCAGCACGGTGCCCGGGTATTGGCCTGCAACGTCGTCGGCGGCGCAGACGCGCACCTTGTCCGGACGCCAGCCCAGCACCGTGGTGCCGGCAGCGACGGGAGACGTGTACGGCAGGCTGGCGCCCGCGTGGTGTAGCGCGCCATCGCGGTAATCGAACAGGTTTTCAAAGCCCATGAAGTTGGCAACGAAGCGCGTCGATGGCGTATTGAACACGGCTTCCGGCGCGGCCAATTGCTCGATGCGGCCGCCGTTCATGACGACGATGCGGTCGGACAGGGCCAGCGCCTCTTCCTGGTCATGCGTCACGTACAGCATGGTGATGCCCAGTTCGCGCTGGATGCGGCGCAGCTCGGCGCGCATCTGCACGCGCAGCTTGGCGTCCAGGTTCGACAGCGGCTCGTCGAGCAGCAGCAGGGCCGGTTCGACGACGATGGCGCGCGCCAGCGCCACGCGCTGCTGCTGGCCGCCGGACATCTGCGCCGGCAAGCGGGTTTCAAAACCCGTCAGGCCCACGGCGGCTATCACGGCTTCCACTTTCGTTTTCAGCAGGGCCGGCGCGACCTTGCGCAGGCGCAAACCAAACGCGATGTTGTCGTACACGTTCAGGTGCGGGAACAGCGCATACGACTGGAACACCATGCCGATATTGCGCTTGTTCGGCGCCAGCTTGCCGATCTCGCGGCCGTCCAGCACGATGCGGCCCGACTGCAGCGGCATCAGGCCGGCAATCGCGCGCATGGTGGTGGTCTTGCCGCAGCCGCTGGGGCCCAGCAGGGAAATCAGTTCGCCCTGCTCGACGTGCAGGTCCAGGTCTTTCACGGACGTCGTGTTCTTGGCGTAGCCGAGGTTCAGCTTGTGCAGTTCCAGATAACTCATCGTGTGTTGCCTCTTACATGTATTTAGAAATGCCCAGCACCTTCTCGGTCACCATCACGAAGGCCATGGTGAACAAGACCAGCAAGGTCGACAGGGCAGCGATCGACGGATCGAAGCTGTTTTCCATATGGCCCAGCATCTCGATCGGCAAGGTGCTGATGCCGGGCCCCGTGAGGAACAGCGAGACGGGCACCTGGTTGAACGAGGTGACGAAGGCGAGGAAGAAGGCGGCGATCACGGCGTTGCGGATATTCGGCAGCACGATCATGAAAAACGCGCGCAGGCGCGACGCGCCCAGGGTGATGGCGGCATCCTCGATATCCACGCGCAGGTTCACCAGGCTGGCGTACACGACGCGCACCGAATACGGAATCAACAGCGCGATGTGGCCGATCAGCAGGCCCACGTAGACGGGCGCGTTAATCGTCAGCACCAGGTGGTGCAGCAAGCCCAGACCGACGAGGATGGCGGGAATGATCAGCGGCGACGTCAGGATTTGCCGGATGGCGCCGATGCCCGGTGGCGGCATGCGCGAAAACGCGTACGCGACAGGTATGCCCAGCAGCAGCGCGATGACAGTAGCGATCAGGCCGATTTCCAGGCTGGTCTGGAAGGCACGGCGGAACTCGGGCGCCGACCATACTTCGATGATCCAGCGCAGCGAATACGACTCGGGCGGGAAGGCCAACGTCTCGCCGCCGGAAAAGCCCGCCAGCACGACGATGGCGAAAGGCCCCAGCAGGAACAGGAATACCAGCCATAAAACGGCACGTGAAAACAAGCTTTCTTTCATACGGAACTCCGGCTCGAGGAAATACGTTTAAGGCCGGCGTTGACCAGCAGGGTCATGCAGACGAGGATGACGGCGATGACATTCGCCGCGCCGAAATCGCTCTCCACGCTGACCTTCTGGTACAGCAGCGTTTCCAGCATCAGCACCTTGGTGCCGCCCAGCAGGGCCGGCGTCACGTAGGCCGTCACGCAGCCTGTAAAGACCAGCGTGCCGCCCACGACCAGGCCTTCCTGCGTCAGCGGCAGGGTGACCTTGCAAAAGACTTGCCATGGATTGGCGCCCAGGGTGGCGGCAGCCGGTTCCACGTCGCGCGGCAGGTTTTCCAGCGCGCCCGCCAAGGACATCAGCATCAGCGGCAGCAGCAATTGCAGCAGGCCGACAAAGACGGCAAATTCGCTGAACAGCAGACGCAGCGGATCTTCCGTGAAACCCATGTTGACGAGTGCCGCGTTGACGGCGCCGTTACGGCCCAGCAGCACGATCCAGGCGTAGGTACGCGCGATCGGCGAGACCATCAGCGGCAAGATCATCATGCCCACCACCAGCCCGCGCCACTTCGGTGACACGCGCGCCACGGCTTGCGCGGCCGGGTAGCCGAGGATGATGGCCGCCAGGGTCACCAGCGCGGCGATGCGCAGGGTGCGCCAGAAGATGGCGCGGTTGAACTCCTGCGAGAAGAAGTCGATGAAGCGGTCCACACCCCACTGCATGCCGTCGCCGACGCGGAAGGCGTCGACCAGCAAGGCCAGCACGGGCAGCAGGAAGCAGACGACGATAAAGATCAGCGCCGGCAGGACCAGCAGCAGTCCCAGGCGCTTTTTTGGATCAGCAAACATGGTGTTCTCTCCTCGTCACCACTATTTGCTCATGGCCTTGTTCCACTGCGTCATCCAGTTGCTGCGCTGTTTGATGATGGTTTCCGGCTTGACGAATTTCAGCGAATTGATCTGGTCTGCGCCATAGGTATTGAATTGCGCGGCCGCCACCGACAGGCGCACGTCCTTGTTGACGGGCGAGTCAACCAGGTTGGTGGCCAGCTGCGTCTGCACTTCCTTGGACAGCCAGAAATCCATCAGCTGGTAGGCCAAGTCCGCATTCTTCGAACCGGCCACGATGCCCATCACGTTCATGCCGGCCGCCTGGCCTTCGGCCGGGATGCTCCATTTCAGGGGCAGGCCCGTCTTGAGCATTTGCGACCACGTAAAGCGCGCCACGGGCGCGGCCCAGATTTCATCCTGCGCGAACAATGCCGCCAGCTGCGCGCTGTTTTTCGAGAACGTGACGACGTTGCCCTTCATGCCGACGATCTTCGCAAAGCCGGTCGCGTAGTCGTCCGTCTTGCCGCCCCAGGCCGCATCGGCCATGCGCAGCATCAGCGGGCCCTGCGTGGTGCTCACGTCGGGGAAGGCCACGCGGCCCTTCAGTTCGGGGCGCCACAGGTCCTTCCACGACGTCAGAGGGGCGATCTTGTCGCTGCGGTACACCAGGCCCACGGAATACAGCGTGTAGCCGACGGCGTAGTTGCCGCCGATGGGATTTTTCGCCACGTCGTACAAGGCTTTGTAATTGCTCAGCTTGGAGTAATCCATGGGCTGGATCACGCCCTTCTGCGCCGCTTCCAGCATGCCGGAATCGGACAGCAGCACCAGGTCGATCACCGGGTTCTTGGCGTGCACCACCAGCTTGGCGATGCGGTCCGCGTTATTCCCCGTTTCCACCTTGATATCGCAACCGCATTTGGCCTTGAACGGCTCGTACACATACTTCATGAACAAGGGCTGGGCAATCGGGTAGGCCGAAATGACCAGCTCGCGTTTTTCCGCGTGGGCGGCGTTAGCCAGCAAGCCTAGGCTCAACGCCAACATGAGGTGCTTTTTCAAGATGCTTCCTTTCAGGGGACGACGCTGCGGGACAGCGCCTGTAAAGATGAATCAGAGTCAGAAATAATGCCGCATGCCGGCGATCAGGACGCTTTGCGTCTTGCCGCCCGAGGCGCCAAAGCCGAACACGCGGGCGAACGTCGCATCGCCGGCCGCTTTCTGGTAGCTCCAGGTGATGGCGATATCGGTGCGCTTGGACAGGAAGTAATCGGCCTGGAAGTTGACCTGATGCCATTTCGGCGTCTTGTTGATCAGGTCATATTTACCGGTGGTAAAGAAATACGAGGCGCCCAGGTTCAACGCTTCCGTCAGCTTGTGGTTCACGTTCAAGTCCACGTTTTGCAAGGTCAGATTGCTTTGATCCAGGTAGTGGTAGCGCACGTTGGTGTACAGCGCGCCAAACTTGGTCTTGCCGACATTATAAAAGCCTCCCGTGCCGGCGATGGCCTGGTCATTCACGCCGGCGCCGCTGACGGCGCTCTTGTTGAAGATCAACAAGGAGCTGCCATAGTCGTTGCCGATGGCGCCATTCGGCGCATCGGGGCTGTTCGGACGGTCCATCTTCGTGTAGGCGACGGCCCAGCTGAAGGCGTCGACCTTGTAGCCGGCGCCCATGCTGTAGACGCGGTTGCGGTTCGAGTCTTCCGGATTTTCGCTGAAGCCGTACAAGCCCGTAAACGACAGGTTGCTGATGTTCGGGCTCACATACTTGACGGCGTTTTGCACGCGCAGGTTGTTGTAGCCATTGTCGTTGTCGCCGATGTGCACGCCGTTACTGGCGATGACCACGGGGCCCAGCAGATCCTTGACGGCTTCGTACTGGCGCCCCAGTGTCAGGGTACCCTTGTCATTGCTCGACAGCCCCACATACGACTGGCGGCCGAACAGACGGCCACTTTGCGAGGCCGTGCCCGTCATGACGTTAAAACCGTTCTCCAGCACGAAGACGGCCTTGGTGCCGTTGCCCAGGTCTTCCTGGCCGCGGAAACCGATGCGGGGATTCTGATTCGTGCCGCTCAGCGCATGCGTGCGGCTGCCCTTGCCTTCATCCGATACATAGCCGATACCGGCCGACAGCAAGCCATACACTTGCACGCTGCTTTGCGCCTGCGCCACGCCGTGCGCCGCCAGCAAGCCCCCCACCACCATCGTTCCCGTCATCCATTTGTTCATCGCCGCCACCCTAAAAAGAATAAACCCTGAGTTTTTTTGGAATTATTTTATTGATGCATCCCTTGCGTGGCGTGCTGCCGCGAGTACCGGCGCCGCCTGGCAAGCGCTTCTCTGAAGATTGTTGCCTTCAAGACAAGTAAGGACCAGTCCAGAATATGGTAAATTGCAGGATAAGAAAATTTGTTTATTTTTATAAATCCATTACTTTTTCTAATAAGCAAACCCATGCATGAACTGAGCAAGAAAATTTCCTTACGACATTTGCAAGCGTTTGCCACCCTAGCCCGGGTAAACAGCTTCAGCAAGGCCGCACAGGAATTGTGCGTGACCCAGCCGGCCCTCAGCGCATCGATCAAGCTGCTGGAAAACCAACTGGGAAAAAAGTTGTTTAACCGCACAACCCACCAGCTGGAACTGACGCGCGAAGGCAAGCTGGCGCTCGACTACGCCACGCATTTATTGAATACGGCGAGCAATACCTTTGCCGATATCCAGCGCGCCATCGGCAGCGGCCGGCACCGCATCCGCATCGGCGCCATCCCGTCGGCCATGGCGATGACGGCCGTGGTGGTGGCGCGCTACTGCGAGCAGCATGGCGATGAAGTGGAAATCGTCCTGTCGGACATGCCCAACGATGGCTTGCTGCACGCCCTGCATTCGGGCCAGCTGGACTTTTGCGTGGGCATCGAAGTGCCCGGTTCCGTGTCGCTGGAAAGCGTGGGCCTGTTCGAAGACGAGCTGGTACTGGTGACGGCGGGACGCCATGCGCTGGCGCCGCTCAAGGAAGTGCGCTGGGACCAGCTGGCGGGCCAGGAAATCGTCGTGTTCACCAAGGGCAGCATCTGGGAGTTCGCCTCGAGCGCGCTGCGCCAGCATGGCTTGAGCCCGTCGAGCCTGTACCAGATGATCCACAGCGAATCGCTGTACGGCGTGGTACGCGCCGGCATCGCCGTAGGCATCATGCCCAGCCTGTACACGACCTTCCTCAACGACGAGGACCTGCACGTGGCGCCGCTGCGCCAACCCACGTGCAAGCGCAAGATCGCCCTGATGCGGCGCAATGAAATCAGCCGCAACCACCATGTGGACGACTGTTTTTCAGCGCTGCGGCAGGATTTGCAGCAGGTCGACCAGTGGTTTTAAGTTAATACTTAAGCAGGTGCCTTCAGCAAGTTCGCCAAAGCCACATACTGCTCCAGCCCCACCGTTTCCGGACGCAGGGTTGGGTCGATGCCGGCCGCCTTGATCTGCTCTTCCGTAAACATCCCGGCCAGGCAGTTGCGGATCACCTTGCGGCGCTGCGAGAAGGCCTTCATGACGACGGCTTCCAAAGTCGCCTGATCGCAAGCCAGGCGCTCGGCCACGGGGATCATGCGCACGATGGCCGATTCCACTTTCGGAGGCGGATCGAAGGCCGTCGGCGGCACGATGAACAGCAGCGACATCTTGTAGCGCCACTGCAGCATCACGGACAGGCGGCCATACGCCTTGCTGCCCGGCTCGGCCACCATGCGTTCGACCACTTCCTTTTGCAGCATGAAATGCTGGTCCTGCACCAGCGGCGCGAAGTCCGCCAGGTGGAACAGCAGCGGGCTGGAAATGTTGTACGGCAAGTTGCCCACGATGCGCAGCTTCTGGCCGGCCGGCACGGGGATTTGCGCGAAATCGAATTTCAGCGCGTCGCCCGAATGGATCGTCAGCTTGGCCGGATTGAAGGTTTTTTCCAGGCGCACGATCAGGTCGCGGTCCAGCTCGACCACATGCATCTGCTTCAAATGGCGCAGCAGCTGCTCCGTCATGGCGCCCAGGCCGGGGCCGATCTCAACCATGGCATCGTCCGGCTGCGGCCCGATGGCGGCCGTGATGTCGTCGAGGACGAAGCGGTCATGCAGGAAGTTCTGGCCAAAGCGTTTGCGGGCAACGTGTTTCATAATGTGTTTTCTATTAATGCGGTAAAGCCGGCACAGGCCGGCGGAATCGGTTGAGCAGGCAGCGTCGGGTTACGCCGTGCCGGCTAACCCGACCTACGCTCTATGCTCTGGTCGGGGTGCTGGCGCGCAACATGTCGAGCGCCGTTTGCAGCGCTTGCTCCATGCTGTGGCCATCGGCCAGCCCCAGCCCTTGCGCGGCCAGGTCCAGCGCCGTGCCATGGTCGACCGAGGTGCGTATCAGCGGCAAGCCCAGGGTGATATTGATGCCGCGCCCGAAGGTCGCGTATTTCAGCACGGGCAAGCCCTGGTCGTGGTACATGGCCAGCACGCAGTCGGCATCGGCCAGGTATTTGTGCTGGAACAGGGTGTCGGCCGGGTACGGTCCGCGCGCATCGATGCCGCGCGCTTGCGCCGCCGCAATCGCCGGAGCGATGACATCGATTTCCTCGCGTCCCAGATAGCCGCCCTCGCCCGCGTGCGGGTTCAGGCCGGTGACGAGAATGCGCGGCGCGGCGATGCCGAATTTCCGTTGCAGGTCCGACTGGAGGATATCGAGGGTGACGGCCAGGCTGTCCATGGTGATGGCAGCGGACACGTCCTTCAACGGCAGATGCGTGGTGGCCAGCGCCACGCGCAGGGTCGGTTCGCCATGGCCGGGTTCACCGGCCAGCATCATCACCACTTGCGGCGTGCCGGTTTTTTCTGCCAGGTATTCCGTATGGCCGGAAAAGGCCACGCCGGCGTCGTTGATCGTGCTCTTTTGCAAGGGCGCCGTGACCATGGCGCCAAACCAGCCGGCTTCGATGCCTTCCACGGCCGCGTCCAGGGTGGCGAGCACGGAACGCCCGTTTTCCTTGTCCAGCACGCCGGGAATGACATTGTTCACGGTGGGAATATCGATCACGGCCAGGCGGCCGGGTCCGAACTGGGGCAAGCCGCTGTTGCGTACGGCTTGCAGCGACAGCGCCGCCAGACGGATCTCCGGGTCGATCAGGCTGGCCGTCAGCGCCAGGAAGGCGGCGTCGCCCAGCAGGATGCAGTTGACCTCATGCCGCATGGCCCAGGCGGCGCGGATCGAAATTTCCGGGCCGACACCGGCCGGTTCGCCACAGGTAATGGCGATGGCCGGGCGGCGGGCAACAGGCAAGTTACTCATGCGCAATCAGTCAGCGGCATTACTGGTCGTCCGCGCGGAATTCGACGTAGGCACGGTCGCGCACTTCGCGCGCCCAGTTTTCCGTCGCTTCTTCCAGCTTGCGTTCGCGCAAGGCGTTGCGTGCGGCAGCGCGCTGCTTCTCTTTCGAGACGTCATCGCTCTTGCGTTCCAGCACTTCGATCAGATGGAAGCCAAAGCTCGATTCGATCGGTTCGCTCACCTCGCCCGGTTTCAGCGCATTCATCGCCGTTTCGAATTCCGGCACGGTGTCGCCTGGATACAGCCAGCCCAGGTCGCCGCCCTTGGCTGCGGAGCCGTCGTTCGAGAACAAACGGGCCAGGTCTTCGAACTTGGCAGCCTTGTTGTCGAGACGCTCTTTCAGCTCCAGCAATTTACGCTTGGCTTCGGCCGCCGACAGGGTCGGCGTCACTTTCAGCAGGATGTGGCGGGCATGCGTCTGCTGCACGGCGGCGACGGCTTGCGCCTCGGCAGCGCTGCGGCGGTCCACCAGTTTCAGGATATGGAAGCCCGTGTTGCTCTTGATGATAGGCGTGATCTGGCCCGGCTTCAATTTCAGCAATTGCTCCGTGAACAGGGGCGGCAGGCGGTCGCTATTGCGCCAGCCGATATCGCCGCCGCTCAGCGCATCGCTGGCGTCGGAATAGCTGGCGGCCATCTTGGCGAAATCGGCGCCCGTGCGCAGTTGGCGGCTGACTTCTTCGGCGCGCGCGCGGCGTGCGGCGATTTGTTCAGGGCTCGAGTTTTCCGGGATGCGCACGAGAATTTGCGCCAGGTTCAGCTCCACCTGTTCGCTGGCGGCCGCCTTTTCCGCTTCCAGGAAGTTATCCACTTCGGAATCGGAAATCTGGATCTTCGCGTCGACTTCGTGCTCGCGCAAGCGCTGCATGATGATTTCATCGCGGATTTCTTCGCGGAAGGTCGCAAATGGCGTGCCTTCTTTTTCCATCTGGTTGCGCAGCTCTTGCACCGTCATCTTTTGCTGTTCAGCAATACGGCCAATCGCGCGGTCCAGGGTCAGGTCATCCACACGGACGCCCATTTCCTTGGCCAGCTGCATTTGTGCGCGCTCGACAATCATGCGCTCGAGCAGTTGACGACGCAGGTCGGCAGGATCGGGCAAGGGCACGTTCTGCGCCTTCATGCGCTGCTCCACGCTCTTGATACGGGCCGCCACTTCATTGCGCGTAATCACATCGTCATTGACGACGACGGCGATGGAATCGATGGTCTGGCCACTGCTCGACGCGGGGGGAGTGAATCCCTTGACCGGCGCTGGGGCAGCGGCAGCGGGCTTGGCCACAGGAGCTGGCGCAGCCTGTTGCGCCCAGACACTACTGGTCGTGGCGCCGGAAATGGCGCACAACAAAACCGTTGCAATTTTGAGTTGGTGCATACTGGCATTACGCATAATGTGTAGAGCGCTCATGAGTTCAGGTGAATAAAAAAACCGGTTTGTGCCAGCGCCGGGAACACCGGCGGCGGCAACGGTGCCTATCTTAACGGAGTGGCTGGCTCAATGTCTGGTAACCAGGGATGGTTTTTGTAAAAGTTTCCAGGCCATTCGCACCCAGGCCCAGGCCATTCGACAAGCCCGTCAATTCCAGCTGGAAGAAGATCGGCGTCGAGACAGTCTTGGTCGTCGTCACAAAACGCTGCGCGCCCATGCGGAACACCCAGCAGTCGCCCTTGTATTCCAGGCCGACCAGGCTTTCCAGCATGCTGCGATCCTTGATGGAGTAACTGATGCGGCCGACGCCATACAGCCGGTCCGTCAACGGCCATTGCGTCGACACTTCCGCATTGCGCAGGACGTCACGCTGAAAACGGTTACTGAAATTCAATACCTTCTTCGGCCCTGGCTGATATTGCAAGGTGTAGTTGTAGCTCATCAGGCGGCGATCGCTGGGATTGTACTGCAACAGGCTGTCGGCGGTCCAAGTCTCGGACACGCGGCCCGTTGCGGCCAGCAGGATATCCGAACGCGACTGGTTGACGGGCGTCGTCGAATTGAGCTGCACGCGCTGGTCGGCAAAATAGAAACGCTGGCCGAAAGTCAGGCGCATGCGCTCCGTGCCGTCCGATTGCAGGAAGCGCGAGACGACGGCGGCCGTGACCTGGTTGGCGTCGCCGATGCGATCGCTGCCGACAAAACGGTTTTCCGTGAAGATCTGCGTCAGGTTGAACGTGCCATCGGCCGTATCGAAGTTCGGGAACTGCGACTGGTCGCGGTACGGCGTGTAGACGTAGAACAGGCGCGGCTCCAGGGTTTGCGTGCCACCCTTGGCGCCAAACAGATTCGTGTCGCGTTCAAACACCAGGCCGCTGTCGACCGAGAAGGTCGGCACGGCGCGCGTAAACGAGGTGTCCTTAAACAGCGCCTTGGTCCGAGCGTCATTGTCGAGTTGATACGCGCTCGCATTGAGCATTAGCTTGGGCGTGATGAAGTAGCCAGGGCGCATGATGGGGAAACTCACCTGCGGCACGGCCACGAGGCGCGAGCCTTGCACCAGGGTCGGATGCGCGAAGCGCGTCGCTTCCGCGTCGAAGGTCCAGTCGAAACCGCCCCAGACGTCGTATTTGCCTGCGTGGAAGTTCACCGCCGGCAAGCGGTCATACGGGCGTGGCACGACCACATTGGGATCGGGATCCTGCAGCACCTGGTAATTCTGCACGCGTGCCGTCAGGCTCCAGTCCTCGGTGCGGTAATCGGTGCGCAATTCGCGCAGCAACTGGCGCTCGGTGGCGGAGGCGACGGTTTTCGAGAAATCGTTCGGGTAATTATTGTCCGACGCCTCGCGCAGATCCCAGCTATAAGTCCAGCCCTTGGCCAGCGCCTGCTCATGCTTGGACTTGATCATGTAGCGGTTGGTCTTGGTTTGCTTGTCGTTAGGCAAGAATTCAAACGACGTTTCACCGCCATACAAGCCGGCATCCGTCTCGCCCATGTAGCGGCCCGTCGCACCGAGCTGGATGCCGCGCCGCTGGATGTAGCGAGGGAACAGGGTCAGGTCGCGGTTCGGCGCGATGTTCACGTAATACGGCATCAGCAGCTCGAAGCCGTTCTTCGAGGCAAAGCCCGGCGTGGGCGCCAGCCAGCCCGAGCGGCGCGCACCCGACAGCGAAAACGAAATGCCCGGCGTGCCCAGGATCGGCACGTCCTTGAAATAGATGATGGTCTTGCTGCCGGTGCCCACGTCGCGGCCCGTATCGAGATTCAAAGTGCTCGATTTCAGGTACCAGTCCGGATTCGGCCCTTCGCAGGTACTGTACGTGCCGTCGATCACAGTGGCTTCGTCTGGATTGATGAAGTCGACGCGCTCGGCCTTGCCCTGGCCGCCGCCCACTTCGAAGCGATAGGTCGGGTTGAGCAGGAAACCCTTGCCGGTCTCCATGTTCAGCTTCAGGACGTCGCCCGTGTAGTAATCGCCGAAACGCCACATCTTGATATGGCCCTCGGCGTCGAACTGATCTTCAACTTGTTTGTAACAAGCTGTATCGGCCGTCATTTTTGTGGTTTTTCCGCGCTCAATCACGACATTCTGGTCGAGATTGATCTCTCTTTCCGGTCGTCCGTTCATGCTGTTCGCCGTCATGACGGTGGGCGCGTCGGGATCTTCCACATGCACGGGACGCGGTGCTTTCTGGGCGTGGACAGGCACCGTCGTGGCGGCGACGAGCGCGCTGATGGCGAAAGCCCAGCGCTGCGAAGGGGGGGAGGCCGAAAACCAGCTCATGAATTGGAAGGGGCAAGCACCATTGACAGGCGATTTTTTGATTTGAATCCCTTATTATATGGGAATCTGCACCATCAACCCGATTCCACAGGCCGCTTAATGTCATTCTCCCCCAATTCCTCCGCCGCGCCGGCCTCCGCCGACGCTCGCCTGACCCTGTTGAAAGCCTGGTTGACCTCGCTTAACCTCGTCGCGCCCGAATCCGCCCGCCCCGCTTCCAGCGATGCCAGCTTCCGCCGCTACTATCGTCTCGATGTGCTGCCAGGCAACACAACATTGCCAGGAAGTACACTGATCGCCATGGATGCGCCGCCCGAGCGCGAAAACGTGCCCGCCTTTGTCAAGGTGGCCGGCTTGCTGAAAGGCGCCGGCGTGTCCGTGCCCGAGATCATCGCGCAAGACCTGGAGCAGGGCTTCCTGCTGCTCTCCGACCTGGGCACGACCACCTATCTCGACGCCCTGAACCACGACAACGCCAGCGTGCTGTACGCCGAAGCGCTGGAATCCTTGATGAAAATCCAGTTGGCCAGCCAACCCGACGTACTGCCCGAATTCGACCGCGCCTTCATCCTGCGCGAAATGAATCTGTTCCCGGAATGGTTTATCGGCAAGCACCTGGGCGCCACCTTGACGGATGTGCAACAAACCCAGCTGGACAAGGTCTTCGAAGCCATCACGGCGAATATCTTGTCGCAGCAGCAAGTATTCATGCACCGCGACTACCATTCGCGCAATTTGATGCACATCAACGATGGCTCCATCCCGAATCCCGGCATCCTCGACTTCCAGGACGCCGTTTTCGGCCCCGTCACCTACGACATCGCCTCGCTGCTGCGCGACGCGTATATCCAGTGGGATGAGGAACTGGTGCTCGACTGGGTGATCCGCTACTGGCAGCGCGCCAAGCAGCTGGGCTTGCCAGTCAATCCCGACATCGACGCCTTCTACCGCGATTTCGAATTCACGGCGCTGCAGCGCCACCTGAAAATCCTCGGCCTGTTCGCGCGCCTGAATTACCGCGACGGCAAGGATCTGTACATGGGCGACCTGCCAACCGTGCTCGATTACGTGCGCAAGACAGCCAACCGCTATACGGAACTCAAGCCGCTGGTGCGTTTACTCGATGCTCTTGAGAACAAAACGCCGCAAGTCGGCTATACATTCTGATCACTTCAGAGCAATTTACAATGAATCAGAAAACGAGTACCCCATGAAAGCCATGATCTTTGCCGCAGGCCGCGGTGAACGGATGCGTCCGCTTACCGATACCTGTCCCAAACCGCTGCTGAAAGTGCGCGGCCGTCCGCTGATCGTCTGGCATGTGCTGAACCTGGTGCGCGCCGGCATCACGGACATCGTCATCAACCATTCGCACCTGGGCCATTTGATCGAGGAGACCCTGGGCGACGGCAGCGCGTACGGCGCGCGCATCGCGTATTCGCCCGAGACCACGCCGCTGGAAACGGCGGGCGGCATCGCCCAGGCGCGCCACTTGCTGGGCGAGGAACCGTTCCTCGCCATTTCCGGCGACATCTATTGCCCGTATTTCGATTTCAAGCAGGTGCTCGACGTGCTGGCCGACAAGGATGTGCTGGGCACGCCGTACCCGGCCGACCAACGCGATATCGCCTGGGCCTATCTGGTGCCCAATCCCGACTTCCACCCGAAGGGGGATTTCGGCCTGACCTTGTTCGCGATCAACAATACGGACGACACCAAGTGGACCTTCGCCAATATCGGCGTGTACCGTCCTGAAATGTTCGACGGCATCGCGCCCGGCAGCCACGCCAAACTCGGCGATTTGCTGCGCCGGTATGCGGACCAGGGCCGCGTGGGCGGTGAAGTCTATACCGGCGAATGGACCAATGTGGGTACGCCAGCGCAACTCGATGTGCTCAATGGCGTGGCAGCGAAGGCGCCTGCCGCATGATGGCCAATTACGCGGCACGGCGCGCGGCGCTGCTGGCGCAGATGCTGCCGGGCAGCGTGGCCATTCTCGCCACGGCGCCCGAAGTGCCGCGCAACAGCGATTGCGATTATCCGTATCGCCATGACAGCTATTTCTATTACCTGAGCGGCTTTACGGAACCCGACAGCGCCGTGGCCCTGGTGGCCGCCAGCGCCACGGCGCCCGCGCGCACCATCCTGTTTTGCCGCGCCAAGAATACGGAGCGCGAAATCTGGGACGGTTTCCGCCATGGCCCCGAGGCGGCGCGCGCCACGTTCGGTTTTGACAGCGCCTTCCCCATCGAGGAACTCGACGTGGAAATGACGCGCCTGCTGGCCGACTCCCCCGCGATCTACTATGCGCTGGGCGGCAGCCTCGATGCACAGGTCAAGGTCTGGCGAAACAATGTGCGGCAAAAGGCCCGCAGCGGCGTCACGGCGCCCGCCATCGCGCATGACATCAACGGCATGCTCGACGCCATGCGCCTGCTGAAAGACACGGAAGAACAAAACCTGATGCGCCGCGCGGCCGCCATTTCCAGCGCAGCCCACGTGCGCGCCATGCGCGCCACGCGTCCCGGCATGCACGAATATGCGCTCGAAGCGGAGCTGCTGTACGAATTCCGACGCAGCGGCGCGCAGTTTCCCGCCTATTCCTCCATCGTGGCCGGTGGCGGCAACGCCTGCATCCTGCACTACAGCGCCAACAACGCGGTATTAAAAGACGGCGAGCTGGTATTGATCGACGCCGGCTGCGAACTCGATGGCTACGCCTCGGACATCACGCGCACCTGGCCCGTCAACGGCCGTTTCAGCGGCCCGCAGCGGGCGCTGTATGAACTGGTGCTGGCCGCGCAGCAAGCGTCGCTGGACATGGTGCGCCCCGGCTTGCCGCACAGCGCCATCCACGAGGCGGCCGTGCAGGTGCTGGCGCAGGGCATGCTGGACCTCGGTTTGCTGGACCGGCAAAAAAGCGGCGGCGCGCAGGACGTCATCGCCGACAAGGCCTATATGCCCTTCTACATGCACGGCACCAGCCACTGGCTGGGCATGGACGTGCACGACGTGGGCGCCTACCGCGACACGGATACCCCCGGCAAGCCGTGGCGCGCGCTCGAAGCGGGCATGGTGCTGACGGTGGAACCGGGCATCTATGTGCGTCCTGGCCCGGGCGTGCCGGAGCAGTTCTGGCATACGGGCATCCGCATCGAAGACGATGTGCTGGTTACGCCGCAAGGCCATGAAGTCTTCAGCACGGCGCCGAAGAGCGTCACTGAAATCGAACAACTGATGTCACAGGATTAACGACGCCGCATGCATACACCGTCCACTTTCGATCTCGCCATCTGCGGCGCCGGCCCCGTCGGCATGGCGCTGGCCGCCCTGCTGGTACAGCGCGGCAACCGCGCCGCTCGCATCGCCCTGATCGACGCCAAATCCATCGAACAAGCGAGGCGCGATCCGCGCACCATCGCCCTGTCGCACGGCAGCCGCCAGATTCTCGAGGAAGCGGGCGCCTGGCCCGTGGAAGCGACACCGATCCATCAAATCCACGTCTCGCGCCGCGGCCAGTTCGGGCGCAGCCTGATGGACCGCAGCGAGCATGGCGTCGAAGCGCTCGGTTATGTGGCCCGTTACGGCGCCGTCGTCAGTTCGCTGGCCGACGTGTGCGAGCGCCTGGGCGTGGCCAGCCTGCGCCCGGCGCTGGTGACGGGCAGCGTGGAAGACGCCGATGGCGTGAGCGTGCAGATCGACCAGGCGGGCGCCGCGTCGAGCTTGCGCGCCAGCCTGCTGGTGCAAGCCGAGGGCGGCCTGTTCGGCCAGCAGCCGGAACGCGCCGTCAGCCGCGACTATGGCCAGAGCGCCATCATCGCCCATGTGCGCACAAGCAGCCCCATCGCCCACCGCGCGTATGAGCGCTTCACCGACGAAGGCCCGCTGGCCCTGCTGCCGCAGGACGACGGCTACGCGCTCGTGTGGTGCGTGCCGCCCACGCGTGCAGAACAATTGCTGGCGCTGGACGACGCTGCCTTTCTGGCCCGCCTGGGCGCCGCCTTCGGCAGCCGGCTGGGACGCTTTACGCACACGACGGCGCGCCTGGCCTATCCGCTGGGCTTGAACGCGCAGGCGAACGGCACGGCGCGCACGGTCGCCATCGGCAATGCGGCGCAAACCCTGCACCCGGTGGCGGGACAAGGCTTGAACCTGGGCTTGCGCGACGCCGCCGTGCTGGCCCGCGTGCTGGCGCAGGACGGCAGTCCGGCCGGGCTGGAACGCTACGCCAGCCTGCGCCAGACCGACCGGGGGCTGACCGTGCGCGTCACCGACACCATGGCGCGCATCTTCACGGGCAGCGCCCCCACGCAAGGCTTGCTGGGCCTGTCGCTGGGTTTGCTGGACGTATTTTCCCCTGCACGCAGGGCACTGGCTGGGCTGATGATGTACGGCCGCCGATAAGGCTTAACAATAAGGAAAGAGCTGGGGCGAAAAAGAAACAGGGAACATATCCGGCATGGAATAAACGGCCCGCGGATGCGACAATGGCTGTCACCTGGCTTTTGGCGACCGTTCCATGACAGATGTATTGCCCGCAGCACCGCCTGCCGCTCTTCCCGAAGTGCTCTTTTCCCGCCTGCTGGAAGACGCCCTCGACGCCGTCATCATCATCGACGAGCATTGCCGCATCCGCTATATCAATGGCGCCATGCAGGCATTGTCGGGCTATGCGAGCGGGGAATTGCTGGGCCAGACCTTGAACGGCCTGCTGCCCGACGCCGTCGGCGCGCAGCACGACAATCACGTGATCAATTACATCCGCAGCTCGCGCACGTCCAGCGTGCTGGGCAAGATACGCGAATTCGCCATCCGCCACCGCGACACGCAGATGATCCCCATCGAAATGAAGGCGATGGACCTGGGCGTGGTCGACGGCATCCGCTATTTCGGCGCCTTCTTGCTCGACGTGCGCGAACGGCGCGAACTGGCGGCAAAGAACGCCAGCCTGCTGGCGCAGCTGGAACAGCAGGCGCTGCACGATGCGCTGACGTCGCTGCCGAACCGGCGCGCGTATGAAGCGCAAGCCGAGCAGGCGATGGCGCGCGCGGCGCGCAGCGGCGCCGCCCTGACCGTGGGCGTGGCCGACCTCGACCATTTCAAGAAGATCAACGACCGCTACGGCCATGCCGTGGGCGACGCCGTACTGCGCACGGTGGCGCAGGCGCTGCGCGACACGGGACGCATCACCGACGTGGCGGCGCGCCTCGGTGGCGAGGAATTCGGCCTGCTGTTCCCCGACGCCAGCCTGCAGCAGGCGCATAGGGTGGCCGAACGCATCCGCGCCGCCGTGGCCGCCGCCATCACGCCGTTGCCCGATGGCGGCGAACTTCAGGTGACCATCAGCATCGGCGTGGCGTCCCTGACGGCCGGTGCCACGCTGGATGCGGCCATGTCCGATGCCGACAAGGCCCTGTACGCGGCCAAGCACCAGGGCCGCAACAAGGTAGTGGCGGCCCAATAAAAACGGCCCGCGCAAGGCGGGCCGTGCGGTCGCTGCAAGCCGTGCTTATTCGACGGCCTTGAGCATATCCTCGATCACCTTCTTCGCATCGCCAAACACCATCATCGTGTTCGGCTGGTAGAACAGGTCGTTGTCCAGGCCCGCATAGCCGGACGCCATCGAACGCTTGTTGACGATGATGCTCTTGGCTTTATACGCTTCCAGAATCGGCATGCCGGCGATCGGCGATTTCGGATCTTTCGCCGCCGGGTTGACGACGTCGTTCGCGCCCAGCACCAGCACCACGTCCGTCTGGCCGAATTCGCCGTTGATGTCTTCCATCTCGAAGACCTGGTCGTATGGCACTTCCGCCTCGGCCAGCAGCACGTTCATGTGGCCCGGCATGCGCCCCGCCACGGGGTGGATCGCATACTTGACGGTGATGCCCTTGTGCGTGAGCTTTTCCACCAGTTCCTTCAGCGAGTGCTGCGCGCGCGCCACGGCCAGGCCGTAGCCGGGCACGATGATGACGGTTTCCGCATTGCTCATGATGAAGGCGGCATCGTCGGCCGAACCCGATTTCACGGGCCGCTGTTCCTGCGCACCGGCCGCGCCGGCCGCCGGCGCATCGCCGCCGAAGCCGCCGAGGATGACGTTGAAGAACGAGCGGTTCATGGCCTTGCACATGATGTACGACAGGATCGCGCCAGACGATCCCACGAGCGAACCGGCGATGATCAGCATCGAGTTATTCAGCGAAAAGCCGATGCCGGCCGCGGCCCAGCCCGAGTAGCTGTTGAGCATCGACACCACCACCGGCATGTCGGCGCCGCCGATGGGGATGATGATCAGCACGCCCAGCGCAAAGGCGATCAGGGTCATGACGATGAACGGCGTCCACGCCGGTTCGACGCCATCGGCGAAGCAGAACGCCAGGCCCAGTCCCACCATCACCAGCGCCAGCACGAGGTTGAGCATGTGCTGGCCCTTGAAGCTGACGGGCGCGCCCTGGAACAGGCGGAACTTGTATTTGCCCGACAGCTTGCCGAAGGCGATCACGGAACCGGAGAAGGTGATGGCGCCGACAAAGGTGCCGATGAACAGTTCGAAGCGGTTACCGATGGGCAGCGCCTCGCCATGCTTGGCGATATTGAAAGCCCATGGTTCCGACACGGCCGCCACGGCGATACACACTGCGGCCAGGCCGATCAGCGAGTGCATGGCCGCCACCAGTTCCGGCATCTTCGTCATTTCCACGGTTTTCGCCAGGTAGGCGCCGATGGCGCCGCCCGTGACGATGCCGATGATGACGAGGGTCAGGCCCATGCCGCCCGTTTGCTGCTCCTTCAGTTTCAGGATCAGCGCCACGGTGGTGACGGCGGCAATGGCCATGCCGCTCATGCCGAAGGCATTGCCGCGGCGCGCCGTCGATGGCGACGACAGGCCTTTCAGGGCCTGGATGAAGCACACCGAGGCGATCAGGTACATCATCGTCACCAGGTTCATGGTGACGAAGCTCATGGCGTGACTCATTCTTTTGCTCCTTGCTTGGCCTTCGGTTCTTTTTTACGGAACATCTCGAGCATGCGCTGCGTGACGAGGAAGCCGCCGAATACGTTGACGGCGGCCAGCGCGACGGCCAGGGTGCCGGCCACTTGCGCCAGCGGGCCATCGGTCAGGCCGGCCGCCAGCATGGCGCCGACGATGATGATCGCGGAAATGGCATTGGTGACGGCCATCAGCGGCGTATGCAGCGCCGGCGTGACGGTCCAGACGACGTGGTAGCCGACATAAATGGCCAGCACGAAGATGATCAGGTTGGTGATGGTGTGACTGATTTCCATGATGTTGTTCTCTCCGGCGCCGCGTTATTTTCTGAGGATGTCATTGCCTGCGCAAACCAGGCTGGCCTTGATGATTTCATCCTCGCGGTCGATCAGCAATTGATCGTCCTTGTCGATGATGAGCTTCAAGAAGTCCAGCACGTTGCGCGCATACAGGGCCGAAGCGTCGGCCGCCACCAGGGTGGCCAGGTTCGGCTCGCCCACGATGTAGACGCCGTGCTTGACCACGGTCTTGCCCAGTTCCGACAGCGGGCAATTGCCGCCCTGCTCGACGGCCAGGTCGACGATGACGGAGCCCGGTTTCATGGCTTTCACCGTTTCTTCGGAGATCAGCACGGGCGCGGCGCGGCCGGGAATCAGCGCGGTGGTGATGATGATGTCGGCCAGTTTCGCCCGTTCGTGCACGAGTTCGGCCTGGCGGCGCATCCAGTCGGCCGGCATGGCGCGCGCATAGCCGCCCGAACCCTTGGCGATCTCTTTTTCTTCATCGGTGAGGAAAGGCACGTCGAGGAACTTGGCGCCCAGGGACTCCACTTGTTCCTTGACGGGCGGGCGCACGTCGGACGCTTCGATGACGGCGCCCAGGCGCTTGGCCGTGGCGATCGCCTGCAGTCCTGCCACGCCCACGCCCATGATCAGCACGCGGGCCGCCTTGACGGTGCCGGCCGCCGTCATCAGCATCGGCATGAAGCGCTGGTAGGTATTCGCGGCCACCAGCACGGCCTTGTAGCCGGCGATATTCGCTTGCGAGGACAGCACGTCCATCGACTGCGCGCGCGTGATGCGCGGCACGGCTTCCAGGGCGAAGGCGGACAGGCCGGCCGTGGCCATGGCGGCGATATTGTCGGCGTCAAACGGGTTCAACATGCCGATCAGCACCGTGCCGCTGGCCATCAGGGCCCGTTCATCGGCATCGGGCGCGCGCACCTTGAGCACGATGGCGCAGCCATAGGCTTCCCGGGCGGTGCCGATCTGCGCGCCGGCGGCGGCATAAGCGTCGTCGGGAATCGAGGCTTGCAGGCCCGCTCCGGACTGCACGACGACTTGATGCTTGGCTGCCAGCTTCTTGACTGTCTCGGGCGTTGCCGCCACCCGCGTTTCACCAGGCCGTGTTTCGGCCGGTATGCCTATCCTCATGATGCCTCCGCTAATTGATAAACTGACTAGAATCTAACACGGAAAGCAGCGCGTTAAACGTTTGTGAAGCAGCAACTTTTAGTCGTACGACACTAATTTACCCGTAATACCAATCCTTGTTCCGCCATGCGGTATGGCGACCATATTGTGGGAAAGGTGTGTCAATCTCACCACAGTCGAGCACGCGTACGCGCTTGTTTTGACCACAGGGAAAGCCTATATTAGCGGGCGCTTGCTACCCTCTTGCCGACTAAGCCCCCATGCTAGTGCGCTCCCCGGGACAGACGTAAGTACCTCCCACCGCTATTTGCTAAAACGTTGTCATTTATCAATATGTCCGCGCAACAAAAGGCCGGCTTCAAACCGCGCGCGCAGAACAAGATAAAATGTCGGCTCTTTCAAGGATGGAATCATGCCGAGAATCTGGAAACCCTCTGTCACCGTTGCCGCCATCGTCGAACGCGACGGCCTGTTTTTACTGATTGAAGAAGAGACCAGCGAAGGCATCAAGATCAACCAGCCGGCCGGCCACCTCGACCCGTTCGAGTCGCTGGAGCAGGCGGTGATCCGCGAAACGCTGGAAGAAGCGGCTTACGATTTCATCCCCACGGCACTGGTCGGCATGTACATGTCGCGCTATCAGTCGTTGCGCACGGGCGAGGACGTGACCTACTTGCGCTTCACCTTTTGCGGCACGGCCGGCGCCGAGCATGACCGCCCGCTGGACGAAGGCATCATCCGCACCTTGTGGATGACGCGCGACGAGCTGGCCGCGTGCCAGGAGCGCCACCGCAGCCCGCTGGTGCTGCAGTGCGTGGACGAATACCTGGCTGGCAGGCGCGCGCCGCTGGCCCTGCTGCACACGCATGCGTCCGTTTTCAATAGCGCATAGCAACATTATCTAAAGTACACTGGAAAGCAAGATGAGCAAGAAGAAAGTCGTTATCGGCATGTCGGGCGGGGTCGATTCCTCGGTCGCGGCATGGATGCTGAAGGAACAAGGCTATGAAGTCATCGGCCTGTTCATGAAAAACTGGGAAGATGACGACGATTCGGAATACTGCTCCACGCGCCAGGACTGGATCGACGCGGCCAGCGTGGCCGACGTCATCGGCGTCGATATCGAAGCCGTCAATTTCGCCTCCGAATACAAGGACCGCGTGTTCGCCGATTTTCTGCGCGAATACCAGGCCGGCCGCACGCCGAACCCGGACGTGCTGTGCAACGCCGAAATCAAGTTCAAGGCCTTCCTCGACCACGCCATGACCCTGGGCGCCGACCTGATCGCCACCGGCCACTATGCGCGCGTGCGCCAGGCGCCGACCGACGCAGGCCGTTATGAACTGCTGAAAGCCGTCGACGCCAGCAAGGACCAGAGCTACTTCCTGCACCGGTTGAACCAGGCGCAGTTGTCGAAAACCCTGTTTCCGCTCGGTGAAATCCCGAAGACGGAAGTACGCAAGATCGCTGAAAAACTGGCGCTGCCGAACGCGCAGAAGAAGGATTCGACGGGCATTTGCTTTATCGGCGAGCGCCCGTTTCGCGAATTTTTGAACCGCTACCTGTCGTACAAGCCGGGTCCGATGAAAACGGCCGACGGCAAGACCGTGGGCGAACATGTGGGACTGAGTTTTTATACCCTGGGCCAGCGCAAGGGCATCGGCATCGGCGGCGTGAAGTCGTACCAGAACGCGGACGGTAGCAGCGACGCCTGGTATGTGGCGCGCAAGGATATCGCCAACAACACCCTGTGGGTGGTGCAGGGTCATGACCACCCGTGGCTGCTGTCGCCGGCCTTGACGGCCGACCAGGCCAGCTGGGTCGCCGGCACGGCGCCGCAGGCGGGCGCCTTGAGCGCCAAGACGCGCTACCGCCAGGCCGACGTGGCTTGCCAGCTGCTGCCGGATGGGAATGAACACTTCGGCCTGGCCTTCGACCAGGCGCAATGGGCCGTCACGCCTGGCCAGTCGGCCGTGCTGTACGACGGCGACGTGTGCCTCGGCGGCGGCATCATCGCCAGCGCGACGGGCCTGGCTGGCGTCTAACTATTGCCTTGCGCGGCGGCGGCCAAAGCCTGCTGCTTGCGCACCATGGCAATCACCGTATTGCGCACGGTTTTCAGGACCGTGTCGGCCATGAACGGTTTCACGATAAAACCCGACACGCCCATGGCGAGGGCCGCCTGCAGCGAGGTGGCGTCGATGCCGCCCGAGACCATGAAAATGAGCGTCTTCGGATACTGGGCGCGGATGGTTTGCACCACATTGGTCCCGTCTTCCACCTGCTCGCGCGCGATGCAGACGAAATGCGGATGGTGCTTGACCAGCAGCGCCAGCCCCAGCGCGCTCGTATGCGTCTGACCGCAGACATCGTAGCCGCCATCGGTCAGGACCGTGTTCAGCAGGCCGCGCGCCACGGCGCTGCTATCGATCAGGACTGTCTTTAACATCATGATTACTTCCCTTGCTTGATTTTCTATTGCGAGTTCCACTTAGAGAGCGCCCATCAAAATGCTCAGGGCTAGGCGCGTTGCCGAAGGCAGTACGAATGTACGACGAGGCAAGGCAACAACGCCATGAGCTTTTTTTGGGCGCTCTACTTTTCCCACACCAGCTTGTTCCAGGTGACGCCCAAGGTCACGTCGGTCTTGAGCGCAACTAACTTTCTTGAAAGATACAGTATTTCCCGCTCTTTTCGCAGGCTTTCACCGAGCGCACCGGGCAAAATGCCCGCGCCAGCCATCACGGCGTCGATATTGCCGTAGGCGCGCAACAGTTTTGCGCCCGTCTTCAGGCCGATCTTCGACACGCCGGGGATGCTGTCGGTGACGTCGCCCATCAGCGCCAGCAGGTCGGGCAGCAGTTCCGGCGGCACGCCGAACTTTTTCTCGACCCAGGCGTGGTCGTGCCAGACGCCCTTGAAATGGTCCCACACCAGGGCGCCGTGCGCGATCAGGCCATGCAAATCCTTGTCGGTGGTGGCGATGACGGCCGCGCCGCGCCCCTCGTGCAGCCAGCGCATGACGGCCGTGCCGATCACGTCGTCGGCCTCGACCTCGGGAATGCTGACCACGTGCATGCCGAAGCTGGCCAGGGTGGCGTAGAAGCCAGGCAAGGCGTCGCGCAGCACCTGCGGCATGGGCTGGCGCCCCTCGCGGTAACCGGCATACAGGGCGTGGCGCCAGGTCGGGCCGCCAAAGTCGAAGGCAGGCAGGATATGCGTCGGCTCGTGGTCGTTGATGAGCATGCGGAACGACGACAGCGCATGGCGCAGCGCGATCTCCGCCTTCAGGTCGGAATCGGGTTCAGGACTGGCTTCGTAGACGCGGCGTACGATATTCAAGCCGTCGATAGCGAGGAGTCTGGCCATGCGGTAAGTGGATACTGATTGAATTGATCATTTTACCGTATGGAGCAAGCACTATTCCCCCGCGAATTACGCTTGGCAGGTTTTACGCGGCGTAACAACGCCTAACAAAACCGTAGCGAGCGGAAGTGAATTGTGGCTAAGAAGCGCAACCGTACTCAAGTACGGTGAGCATCGCAGGCCGCAAGTCGCGACGCGCAGTAGGTTTGGTTAGGCGTTCTCACTTGGCGAAATCGTAGGGCCCGCCACGTTCGAGCGCCCGCTGATAGGCTGGCCGCGCATGAATGCGCTTCAGGAACGCCGTCAGCTTTGGCAGGCGCTCGTCGAGTCCGCCGCGCATGGCCGCCGCTTCCAGTGGAAAGCTCATCTGGATGTCGGCCGCCGTGAATTCATTGCCGGTAAACCATTTGCTGTTCTCCAGTTCCGCTTCCATGTAGGCCAGCTGGCTGTTGATATTGGGCAGGATAAAGCTGCTCTTGACCTTGCTGGCGATGCCGCGCGCGATCGGTTTGACGAAAAACGGCATCGGCGACGATTCGACCTTGTCGAATACCAGCTTCATCAGCAGCGGCGGCATGGCCGAGCCTTCCGCGAAATGCAGCCAGTAGGTCCAGCGCAGCTTCTCCGGCGTGCCCGCCGCCGGGATCAAGCGGCCATTGCCGTAGCGCTCGACCAGGTACTCGATGATGGCGCCCGATTCGGCGATGGTGTTGGCGCCATCGGTGATCACGGGCGACTTGCCCAGCGGATGGACGGCCTTCAGCGAGGCGGGCGCCAGCATGGTTTTCGGGTCGCGCTGGTAGCGCTTGACCTCGTAATCGAGGCCCAGTTCCTCGAGCAGCCAGAGCACGCGCTGCGAGCGCGAATTGTTCAGATGATGGACGACGATCATGGTTTTCCCGTTAAGCGATGGTTGAGTTCCAGTATAGCCGGGACGGCCGGATCGGGGCGGCGCAAGGGAATCTGCAAAAAAATTGCGAAAAACAGTATTTTCAATTGATAACTTTTCAATCTTCCCTTATCTTGTTTTGTTTCCAATAAGTAAGGAAACCCCCTGTGGATTTCGACACCAACAACACCACGCCCAAGCGCGAAGCCATCACCTTCAGCGCCACCGGCAGCGAATACTTCCGCATCTGGATCGTCAACCTGCTGCTGAGCATCGTCACCCTGGGCATTTACTCCGCCTGGGCCAAGGTGCGCCGCAACCGCTATTTCTATTCCAGCACCCACCTGGCTGGCAGCAGCTTCGAATACCACGGCAATGCCGTCGCCATCCTGAAGGGCCGCATCGCGGCCGTCGTGCTGATCGGCGGCTATAACATCGCCTTCCAGATCTCGCCCATCATCGGCCTGATCATGCTCGTCTTGATGATGGCCGTGCTGCCATGGCTGGTGTGGAAAAGCCTGCAATTCAAGCTGTACAACACCAGCTACCGCGGTATCCGCTTCGGCTTTGACGGCAGCGCCAAAGAAGCCTACAAATACTTCCTGTGGCTGCCCATCCTGAACACCTTCACGGCTGGCCTGATGACGCCGTTCCTGCACCAGCGCCTGAAGCGCTTCCAGCACACGCAAAGCCGCTTCGGCAGCAGCAACTTCAGCTTCGACGCCTCGGTCGGCAGCTTCTACAAAACCTATTTGCTGTTCTTCGCCCTGCTGCTGGCCGGTTTCCTGATCCTGATCTTTGTCGTCTTCGCCAGCGTCTTCGCCACGTTTGCCACCGATGCCAACGATGTCACCAAGGCCGGCAGCATCTTCGGCGCCGTGGCCGCCCTGTATGCCTGGGCCTTTATCGTGCTGCCGCTGTTCCTGACCATGATCCAGAACCTGATCTGGAACCACACACGCCTGCAGCAGCACCAGTTCCAGTCGCAGCTGACGTGGGGCCGCACCACCTTCATCATGCTGACCAACCTGCTGGGCATCGTCGTCACCCTGGGCCTGTTTTCGCCATTCGCCCAGGTGCGCTGGCTGAAGTACCGCCTGGAAGCGACTTCGATGCTGGTGCACGGCAGCCTCGACGCCTTTGTCGCCGCCACCGGAGAGCAAGTGTCGGCCACGGGCGAAGGCATGGTCGACCTGCTGGACTTCGACCTGTCGCTGTAGCATGACGCTCGACCACGACGCGCCGGGCGCGGCCCCCGTGCCCGCGCGCTATTTCGACGGCCAGACCTCGCGCCTGTACCACGTCACGCTCAGCGTGCGCGATGGCATGGCCGTGCTGGCCGGCGATATCGAACGCAGCTGTCCGCTGGGCGAGCTGCACGTGTCCGAACGCAGCAGCCACGCCGTGCGCAAGGTCAGCTTTCCCGACGGCGCCTACCTGGAAATCGCCGACCAGGCGGCCTTCAACGACATGCTGCATGACACGGGCCACCGCGATGGCTGGGTGGTGCGGCTGCAGCAAAGCTGGCGCGGCGCCCTGCTGGCCACGGTCGCCACCGTGCTGGCGCTGTGGCTCAGCTATCAGTACCTGCTGCCGGTCGTGGCGAAGGGCGTCGCGTATGCGATTCCCCAGTCCGTCGAGCGCCAGCTGGGCCAGGGCGTGCTCGATTTCCTCGACGAACACGTGTTTGAGGCAAGCAAGCTCGCTGACGCGCGCCAGCAAGCCCTGCGCGCCCGGTTCGCGCGCCTGGCCACGCCCGGCGACAGCACGCCCGAGCACCGCATCGTTTTCCGCAAGAGCAAAATCGGTCCGAACGCGTTCGCCCTGCCGTCAGGCGACATCGTGCTGACCGATGAAATGGTGGAACTGATGCCGGACGACGATGCCATCATGGGCGTGCTGGCGCATGAACTGGGCCATTTGCAGCAGCGCCACCTGACGCGCCGCCTGATCCAGACGTCGGCCGTGGGCGCCGGCGCGGCGCTGCTGTTCGGCGACGTGTCGACCGTGGTGGCGACCTTGCCGCCGCTGCTGCTGGACTTGAAGTATTCGCGCGACGTCGAGCGCGAGGCGGACGACTACGCGATCGCCATGCTGCGCCAGAACGCTATTCCACTGGAACACCTGGCGCAAGTGTTTGTCGCCCTGGGCAAGCTGGATCACGGCACGCCCTACCTGTCTAGCCATCCGGCCAGCGCAGAGCGTGTCGAGCGTATCCGCGCCGCACAGCGCTAAGTCTTCACGCGGCGTCCACCGGGCGCCGCTTTCTTTCCCTCCAGCACGTTCGGCGAATCGAAGGTAGACTCGACAGTTACCAGTCTGACTTCACCGGAGTGCCCATGCACCTAGTACCATTTCGCTACCTGACCTTCATTGCGACGGCAGCCATCTTTGTCCTGTCCCTGTTTTACTACGATCATTACTGGCTGCCCGTGCTGGCCGGTGCGCTGACCCTGGTCGGCATCAGCGACCTGCTGCAAACGAAGCGCGCCCTGCGCCGCAATTACCCCATCCTCGCGCATTTCCGCTTCTTTTTTGAGAGCATCCGCCCCGAAATCCGCCAGTATTTCCTGGAAAGCGACAGCGAAGCGACGCCGTTCTCGCGCAGCCAGCGCAGCATCGTCTACCAGCGCGCCAAGGAGCAGACGGACAAGCGTCCGTTCGGCACCCAGCTCGACGTGTATGAAGCGGGCTACGAATGGATCAACCATTCCATCGCGCCCGCCAAGGTAACGGGCCACGACTTCCGCATCGAGATCGGCAACCATCCGGACTGCCGACGTGAAAAGCCGTATTCGGCCAGCGTCTTCAATATCTCGGCGATGAGCTTTGGCGCCCTGTCGGCCAACGCCATCCTGGCCCTGAACGGCGGTGCCCGCAGCGGCGGCTTCATGCACGACACGGGCGAAGGCAGCATCAGCCCCTACCACCGCGAAAACGGCGGCGACCTGGTGTGGGAAATCGGCTCCGGCTACTTCGGCTGCCGCAATCAGGACGGCACGTTTTCGGAAGAACGCTTCATCGCCAACGCCAGCTCCGAGCAAGTGAAAATGATCGAGCTGAAAATGTCGCAGGGCGCCAAGCCGGGCCACGGCGGCGTACTGCCCGGGCCGAAAGTGACGATCGAGATCGCCACCACGCGCGGCGTGATGGTGGGCGAGGATTGCGTCTCGCCGGCCGCGCACAGCGCCTTTTCCACGCCGCTGGAAATGCTGCACTTCATCGACCGCCTGCGCACGCTCTCCGGCGGCAAGCCGACGGGCTTCAAGCTGGCCATCGGCCATCCGTGGGAGTTCTTCGCCATCGTCAAAGCCATGCTGGAAACGGGCATCACGCCCGACTTCATCGTCGTCGACGGCAGCGAAGGGGGCACGGGCGCCGCGCCCCTGGAATTCACGGACCATGTGGGCACGCCGCTGCAGGAAGCGCTGGTGCTCGTGCATAACACCCTCGTGGGCGCCAACCTGCGCGCGAAGATCAAGATCGGCTGCTCGGGCAAGATCATCACGGCCTTCGACATCGCCCGCCTGCTGGCGCTGGGCGCCGACTGGTGCAATTCGGCGCGCGGCTTCATGTTCGCGCTGGGCTGCATCCAGTCGCAAAGCTGCCACACGGACCGCTGCCCCACGGGCGTGGCCACGCAAGACCCGCAACGCCAGCGCGCGCTGGTGGTGCCCGACAAGATCGCCCGCGTGGCGCACTTCCACCAGAACACCATGAAGGCGCTGGCCGAACTGATCGCCGCCGCCGGCCTGGCGCACCCGCAGGAGCTGCGTCCGCACCACCTGGTGCGGCGCATCTCGCCGAACCAGGTGAAACTGGCGTCGGCCCTGCTGCCGTTCCTCGAAGCGGGCCAACTGCTCGACCCGAGCCAGCTGCCGCAACTGCCGCCCGTGTTCGGCCTGTACTGGCCAAAGGCGCAATCGGCCTCGTTCCAGCGCCTCGATTGATACGGCCTTTGCGCAAGTGGAGCAATACCACTTAATAACCACTTGCGCAAATATCCAAATCCAATACAATACCAAAATAAGTATAAAACCAAGGCAGCTTTTCCGGTGATTGTCCAGACGCGTCACCAGGGGCCAGAATACGGACTTGTCGTCATCAGAATGAATACCGGAGGAGTTGCAGCATGGAACAGGGTTTGCGCGAGAAAGTAGGACAGCTATTCATGGTGGGCTTCGACGCCCTGCAGGCGGACGAGCATATCAAGACCTTGATACGCGAAAAGAAGGTGGGCGGCGTGATCCTGTTCCGCCGCAACGTGCACACGCCCGCGCAAGTGTCGGCCCTGTGCCGCGAACTGCAGGAGATCAACGCGGAAGTGTCCGACACCCCGCTGCTGATCTCCATCGACCAGGAAGGCGGCATGGTGATGCGCATCGAACAGGGCGTCACGCCGATTCCCGCGGCGATGGCCTTCCAGGCGGCCGGCTCCATCGACGACTGCGAACGCATGAACCAGATCAGCGGCGATGAAATGCGCCAGGTGGGCATCAATATGCTGCTCGCCCCCGTGCTGGACGTGAACAACAACCGCAACAACCCCGTCATCGGCGTGCGCGCGTATGGCGAGGATGCCGCCACCGTCATCGACTACGGCATGGCGGCCATGCGCGGCCAGCGCGCCAGCGGCGTGGCCGTCACGGCCAAGCACTTCCCCGGCCACGGCGACACGGCCACCGACACGCATTACGCCATGGCCCTGGTCCCGCACGACAAGGAACGCCTGCGCGCCGTGGAACTGGCGCCGTTCCGCGCGGCCATCGCCGGCGGCGTCGATGCCATCATGACGGCGCACGTGGTCTTCCCCGCTTTCGAGGCCGATACCAGTGTGCCGGCTACCCTGTCGAAAGGCGTGCTGACGGACCTGCTGCGCGGCGAGTTGAAATACCAGGGCGTCGTCATCACCGACTGCCTGGAAATGGCGGCGATTGCCGACGGCATCGGCATCGCCCAAGGCGCCATCGCCACCTTGCAGGCTGGCGCCGACATCGTCCTCATCTCGCACCGCGAAGCGCAGCAGACGGCCGCCATCGACGCCGTCATCGCCGCCGTGGAGCGCGGCGACATTGTCATCGCCCGCATCGACGCGGCTTGCGCGCGCGTGGCGGAACTCAAGCGCAACCGCGCAGTGCGCGACTGGCGCACACGCCCTGTCACCCCGCCGGCTCTGATGCAGCCGGCCGCCATGGCCCTGTCGCAGCTGCTGCAAAAGGCCGCCTTGCGCGTGCAGGGCGACTACCGCCCGCTCGACGCCAGCCTGCCCGTGACCCTGCTGACGGTGGAAGTGCGCTCGCGCAGCGAAATCGACGAAGTGGCGCTGGGCCGCAACAAGGAAGCGCGCAGCTCGATGCTGCCGGCGCTGCTCGAAGCGGGCCTGGACGTGCGCGAGTACGCCTTGTCGGCCGAGGCGCTGGACGACGAGGTCAATGAAGCCATCGCCTTTGCGCAGGGCGCGCAACAGATCGTGCTGCAAACGTATAACGCCATGTTCGTCGACGGCCAGCGCCGCCTGGTGCACGCCCTGCCGCACGACAAGCTGTGGCTGGTGGCGGGACGGTTGCCCTACGACCTGGACCTGGCGCCCGACGCGCAAGGCCGCCTGGCCGCCTTCGGCTGCCGCCCGGCCGCGCTGGTACCGGTGGTCGACAAGCTGGCCGGCAAAGCGTAAGCGCAGTGCTGCAGACGTAAAAAAACCCGCATGCGCGGGTTTTTTTCATTCAGCTTGGCGCAACGGGCGGCAGGGCCGCCACCGCCAGCAAGGCAAACGGACCGAGGAACAGGCCGATGCCGAACCAGAGTCCCCCGTGGCGGCCGCGCCGGCTGGCCAGCAGCCAGGTGGCGACCGCAAACAGAAACATGAAGATCAACAGTATCGCCATTGCCACTCCTTGCCATGCGGAAAGCCCAGTGTAGCCCACAGGCGCGCCCGTGGCTACACTGAAATACAAGCCCTAGCGCTGCACCTGCATCAGGATCACGTGTTTGCTGCTGCCGTCGGCCGGTGGCGTGGCGGACGGCGGCGGCGGGCTGTCGCAGGAGCCGCAGGAACCGCAGCCACTGCCGCAACCGGGCGCCACCTTGAAGAAGGTCGACATCTTCGCCTCATCGAGGCCGCAGCGCACGAGGCCGCGCACGATGGCGCGGCGCACGCCCGCCGGCAGGTACTTGGTCGAAAAATGCAGCAGCGCGGCTGCGACGATCAGGGCGACGATGAGGGTTTGCCACATGCTTTTCTCCTAAGCGACCAGCAACAGGGCGACGCGGTACGTGATGAACGAGGCGGCATACGCCAGGGCGAACATGTAGCCGGCCATCAGCAATGGATAGCGCCAGCCGCCCGTCTCGCGTTTCACCACGGAGAGGGTCGACAGGCACTGCGGCGCGAATACATACCAGGCCAGCAGGGACAGCGCCGTGGCCATCGACCACGAATGGGCGATCAGCGGCTCCAGGGTGGACGCCAGCGCGTCGCCCGTTTGCGACAGCGCATACACGGTGCCCAGGGCGCCGACGGCCACTTCGCGCGCCGCCATGCCCGGTACCAGCGCGATGCAGATCTGCCAGTTGAAACCGATCGGCGCGAAGATCACTTCCAGGCCGCGGCCCAGGATGCCGGCCAGGCTGTAATAGATCGGCGGGTGGATCGCGTTGTCCGGCGGGCCGGGGAAGGTGCTGAGGAACCACAGGATGATCATCAGGCTCAGGATGATGGTACCGACGCGCGTGAGGAAGATCTTCGCGCGCTCCCACAGGCTGACGGCCAGGTTGCGCAGGTGCGGCCAGTGGTAGGCGGGCAGTTCCAGCAGCAGCGGCTGGTTGCCGCGCACGCCCATGCTGCGCTTCATGACCCAGGCCACGGCCATGGCCGAGATGATGCCGGCAAAGTACAGGACGAACAGCACCAGGCCTTGCAGGCTCAAATAGCCCCACACGTGGCGTTCCGGAATGAAGGCGGCGATGATCAGCGCATACACGGGCAAGCGCGCCGAACACGTCATCAGCGGCGCGATCATGATGGTGACCAGGCGGTCGCGCGGATTCTGGATGGTGCGCGCCGCCATCACGCCGGGAATGGCGCAGGCAAAGCTCGACAGCAGCGGGATGAAGGCGCGGCCCGACAGGCCCACGCCGCCCATCAGGCGGTCCAGCAAAAAGGCCGCGCGCGGCAGGTAGCCGCAGTCTTCCAGGCTCAGAATGAAGAAGAACAGGATCAGGATCTGCGGCAGGAAAACCAGCACGCTGCCGACGCCGCCGATGATGCCTTCCACCAGCAAGCTTTTCAGGTGGCCGTCGGGCATGTTTTCCGTCAGCAGGGCGCCCAGGTGGCCCACGCCATCGGTGATCATTTCCATCGGCGTGGCGGCCCAGGCAAACACGGCCTGGAAGATCAGGAACATCAGCACGGCCAGGATGATGGGACCGAAAACGGGGTGCAGCACCACGTCGTCGATCTTTTCCGTCAGGTTGCCGCTGTCGCGCGTGTCGTTGCTGACGGCGGCCAGGATGCGGCGCACTTCGCGCTGGGTTTCTTCGACGCTGACGGCATCGATGGCCGCCAGCGGTTTCGCTTCCACCACCGGCAGCGGCAGCATGGCGTCGATGGCGTCGAGCAGGGCTTTTTCGCCATCGTGCTGCACCGCGATGGTTTCCACCACGGGCATGCCCAGTTCGGCCGACAGCTTGGCCGTGTCGATCAGCATGCCGCGCTTGCGCGCCACGTCCGTCATGTTCAGCGCCAGCAGCATGGGCAGGCCCAGGCGCTTGACTTCCAGCACCAGGCGCAGATTCAGGCGCAAATTGGTGGCGTCGACGACGCAGATGATGGCGTCCGGGCGCGGGTCGCCCTTCCGCAAGCCGCCCACCACGTCGCGCGTGATCGCTTCATCGGGCGTGGTGGCCGACAGGCTGTAGGCGCCCGGCAGGTCAAGCACGCGCACGGGCTTGCCGTTTGGCGACGTGAAATGGCCTTCCTTGCGCTCGATGGTGACGCCGGCGTAGTTCGCCACTTTCTGGCGCGCGCCCGTCAAACGGTTGAACAGGGCGGTCTTGCCGCAGTTCGGATTGCCCAGCAAGGCAATTTGTGGCTGATGCGGCGGCTTGTGCACGCCCGCATCGACGATTGTTTCGACAGCACCCATGATCATTCCGGTTGAAGCAGCGGTTGAATCGTAATCAGCGCCGCTTCGAAGCGGCGCAGCGCGAACGTGGCATTGCCCACCTTGATGGCCAGCGGATCGCCGCCGGGAATGCCGCGCTTGAGCATACGGATGCGTTCGCCGGGAACGAATCCCAGCTCCATCAGGCGGCGGACAAGGTCGACGCCGTCCTCCGTCTGTCCTGCCGTGTGGGGCGTGATATGCAACACCGTGCCGCTCTGGCCGACTGCCAGCGCGTCGAGCGTCATCATGGGTGGAACTAGAGTCATGAGCAAATTCCGTTCAAATTAAGAACACCGGGGACAGACTGCTGCGCGTGGCGCATCGTGTTTGACGTGGGTGTTGTGAGGTAAAACGCAACTGTTGCGCATTACCGACAAGCGGCCTTTCAATATGTCCAGACGGCGACCGTCCGAGACAATACCAGCATTATAAACATGAATGCGAATAGTTTTTATTTAGCCCGGAGAGCCGCCCCCATCAAGGGCTGCACCATCCGAAAAAATGGCATATCGATGCGCCGCGCCAGGCCGCCAACTGCCGCACACTTGATCAAAATCGCTTGCATTGTCCCGCACTTTGCGCGACAATGAAACGTAATGATAATGATTCTCATTAAAACACTAGCAACAATGCTTCCAAGCACTAGTGTCTGTTCATCCTCCAGCCAGAAGGTGTATCAATGATTGTATGTGTCTGCAACAACATATCTGATCGTGAAATCCGTCAAGCCGTCGATCTTGGCCTGTCCAGCATGGCCGAACTGCGCCGCGACCTGGGCGTGGCCACTTGCTGCGGCAAATGCCACACCTGCGCGCGGGAAGTGCTGAACGATCACCTGAACGCCACCGTGGCGCTGCAAGAAACCGTATTGATGCGAGCTGTACTGACAAACTAAGAAAGCGATGAATGCCATGACGATGATGCCCCCGCCCGTAACGGTGCAGGCCGTGCAGCAATTTGCCGACTTCGACAAGAAGCGCAACAAATTCGCGCCGCTGATGGCCATCGTCGTCCTGCATATCGCCGGCTTTTACGCCATCCAGAGCGGCTTGCTGAGCCGCGTCGTCACGGCGGCCATGCCGACCATCACGACCATCAGCATCATCGCCCCGCCGGCGCCGCCGAAACCACCGGCACCGTCCGTGCCGAAAACCGTGGAACTGAGCGCGCCCGTGCCGCGCGCCGTGATCCCGCCGCTGCCGCTGATCGCCGTGGCGCCAAGCGAACCGACGATCACGCCGCCGCAGCCGACGCGCGCCGAAGCGGCGCCTGTCGCCACCGCCGCACCAACAGCGCCAGCGGCACCATCGCCGACGCCACCGGCACCTTCGACACCGCGCACCGTCAGCAGCGTCGAATACATCAAGGCGCCGCAACTGATCTACCCGAATCTGTCGCGCCGCCTGGGCGAAAGCGGCACCGTCGTGTTACGCATCCTGATCAATGAAAAAGGCTTGCCCGAGCAAATCCTGATCCAGAAATCGACCGGCTACAACAACCTCGACGAAGCGGGCCGCCAGGCCGCGCAGCGCGCGCTGTTCAAGCCGATGATCGAAAACGGCAAGCCCGTGCCCGTCTACGTTTTAGTACCGCTGACCTTCCAACTGAGCTAGCCTTCCGGCGGCCCTTGGGCCGCTGCCAGCCCGCAAGCACCGCACCCTGTGCCCTGCTTGCTTTTTTGCGCCCGTTTTAGTCAAGCGATTTGCTTGTTTCAGTCTGCCAGCCTACATCCCCGGGCCAGGCAGACTTTTTTTTGCCTGCTATGGGGTCAGACCCTCAACACCGCCAACGCCCAGTTCAGCGCCAACGTCCCCGGGGGTCTGACCCCAGCCTTACATCTCCGCCCACATCCTGAGCAAATTATGATAATGCCCCGTCAGCCCCACCGTCGCCGGCGAGTCGCCATGCTCCGCGCGCACGCTCTGGATATTCTGATCGAGCTCGAACAGCATGCTGCGTTTCCAGTCTTCGCGCACCATGCTTTGCGTCCACAGGAAGGAGCAGATACGCTCGCCGCTGGTGACGGGCAGCACCTGATGCACGCTACTCGACGGATACACGATCACGTCGCCGGCCGGCAGTTTCACTTCATGCGTGCCGTAGGAATCGACCACCACCAGCTCGCCGCCTTCGTATTCATCCGGCTCGCTCAGGAATACGGTCGACGAGACGTCGGCGCGCATCGATTGCATGCCGTTTTTCGGCGTGCGGATGGCGCCATCGATGTGCAAGCCATAGTGCTCGCCGCCCGCATAGCTGTTGAAGAATGGCGGCAGGATGCGCAGCGGCAGCACGGCCGCAAAGAACAGCGGATTGGCCATCAGCGCGCGGCTGACGATCTCGCCCAGTTCCAGCGCCAGCGGCGAACCTTCGGCCAGCTGGCGGTTGCGCTTGACTTGCGCGCCTTGCGCTCCGACGCTGGCGCGTCCGTCGACCCAGTCCGTCTGCGCCAGGCGCTGGCGGAAATGCGTCACCTGTTCCGGCGTCAGCACGCCGGGTATATGCAGCATCATCTTGCTATCCTTTTTCAGTAAATATCGCTGCCCGATTATCGCATCGCCGGCGTCGGCCAAGAAGGCACAAAAGCAAGAACGGACGAACATTTCCCGCCTTTTCAGCGCGGCCATGCACGCGCGCCAGCGGCGGCAAAACAGCGCTGGAAACGCGAATGAGAATGGCCTTCATTTTCCTTAACAAATAAAAAACGGCGCAACTGGGCAATCCACTTGAGAATGGGTTTTATTCGCACGATATTTACGTTAAAAAGACGGAAAAATGCCGTTTAGCACCGGAAATCGCCGGCATTTTGCGCTATCATGCGGGCATAGCGAAACCGGCAACCTGCGCGCCACCAGGCAGCCAACGCCACCCGGCAGTGAACGCCAGCAGCCTGCGGTTTCATCATCGAACGCGACACAGAACAAAGGAAATCCCATGAAGGGCGATAAAGAAGTCATCCGCATGCTCAACGCACAGCTCACCAACGAACTGTCGGCCATCAACCAGTACTTCCTGCATGCGCGCATGTACAAGCACTGGGGCCTGGAAAAGCTGGGCAAGAAGGAATACGAAGAATCGATCGGCGAAATGAAACACGCCGACAAGCTGATCGACCGCATCCTGATGCTCGACGGTCTGCCTAACCTGCAAGCGCTGCACAAGCTGCTGATCGGCGAGAACACGCCGGAAATGCTTGAATGCGATTTGAAGCTGGAACGCGCCGCGCACGCCACCGTCAAGGAAGGCATCGCCATCAGCGAAAAAGCGGGCGATTACGTCTCGCGCGACCTGTTCCTGATGATCCTGGAAGACACGGAAGAGCATATCGACTGGCTGGAAACGCAGATCGACCTGATCGCCAAGGTCGGCATTCAGAACTACCTGCAAAGCCAGATGGCGATTGAAGAATAATTGTTCTTCGAGGCAGATAAAAAAAACCGGCAGCGCCGGTTTTTTTTCGCCTGCCGTCAAGCCTTGCCGGTCTGCGGCGGACGCAGCTTGACGAACAGCACGGCCACCGCCGCGCACAGCAACAGGGCGCCGGCCAGCCGGATGACGTTCTCCGGATTGCCTCCCAGCCAGCTGCGGTAATACAGCGGCAAGGTGAAGATCTGGATGATCATCGGGATGACGATGAACATATTGAAAATGCCCATGTAGACACCCGTGCGTTCGGGCGGGATGCAGCCGGCCAGCATGATGTAGGGATTGCCCATGATGCTGGCCCAGGCCAGGCCCACGCCCAGCATCGGCAGCAACAGCAGCGCCGGGCTGTGGATCAGCGGGATGCCCAGCATGCCCACGCCGGCCGCGCACAGGCACAGGCTGTGCATGCGCTTGGGACCGAAGCGGCGCGTGAACGGCACCAGCGCGAAGGCGGCGACAAAGGCGACGAAATTGTAGAAGGCGCCCACCTGCCCGTTCAGCAGGCCCGCGTCGCGAAAACCTTGCGACGCGGGGTCCGTCGTGTGAAACAGCGTGGCCGACAGCGACAGCGCGATGTACTGCCAGTAGCAGAACAGGGCGTACCACTGGAACAGGTTGACGAGGGCCAGCTGCTTCATCGTCGGCGGCATGTCGCGCAGGGCCGCGCCGATATCGGCCAGCGTGTGGCGCCAGCCCGGCGGACGGCTGCGGATGGCCGCCAGCTCGGCCGCCGTGAGCGGGTTTTCCGGCGTCGTCTTCAAGGTCCACAACACCGAGGCGAGCGAGAACACGGCGCCGATCATGAAGGCGGCGATGACGATGTGCGGGATATGGCTGCCATTGACGGCATCCTTGTTCATGCCCAGCATGACGAGCAACGACGGCGTCAGGTAAGCCAGTGTCTGTCCCAGTCCCGTAAACGCGCTTTGCGTGAGAAAACCCAGCGAGTGCTGCTTCTTGTCGAGCTTGTCGCTGACAAAGGCGCGGTAGGGCTCCATCGTCACATTGTTGGCCGCGTCGAGTATCCACAGCAGGCTGGCCGCCATCCACAGGGTGGGGCTGAACGGCATGGCCAGCAGGCCCAGGCTGCACAGGATGGCGCCGATCAGGAAGTACGGCGTGCGGCGGCCCCAGCGCGTCACCGTGCGGTCGCTCATGGCGCCGATCAAGGGTTGCACGAGCAGGCCCGTCATGGGACCGGCCAGCCACAGGTAGGGCAAGCTCGCTTCATCTGCGCCCAGGTATTTGTAGATGGGGCTCATGCTGCTTTGCTGCAGCCCAAAGCTGAACTGGATGCCGAAAAAGCCGACATTCATGTTGACGATCTGCCAGAACGACAGGTGCGGACGGTGCGCGCTGGCGTCGCTCATGCTGCTTCCCGTTTTTGCTCTTGCTCACGCTCCAACCACAGCATATGCCAGGGCTGCAAGCCCACCGTGCCGGACAGCACGCTGCCATCGAGGCTGTTGCGCCATTCGCCTGCGGGCAGAGTGAAACGCTGGCTGGCGCCGCTGAAGTTGCTCAGGTTGAGAAACGCGTCGCCGCGCAGCAGCGCCAGCACGGCCGGCGTATCGGCGGGCAGCACGCTGCGCGGCGCGGCGGCGGCCAGGGCCGGCAAGCGCCGGCGCACGTCGACCAGCTGGCGCAACGCCAGATACAGCCGTCCGCTGGCGCTCACACCATCGTGGCGCCATGCCAGCAGGCTGTCGTCGAACGCGGGACGCTGCAGCCAGCGGCTGTCCATCGCCCGGTCGGCCCGCTGCGTGTAGCTGTGATCGTTGGTCATGCCCAGTTCATCGCCCATGTACAGCACGGGCAAGGCGCCAAAGCTCAAGGCCAGGCCATGCAGCAGCAGCAGGCGCCGCAACGCGTATTCCTGCTCCTGCACCGTGGCGGCGCTTTCCAGGCCGGCCAGCGAGGCGGCCATGCCGTTGCTGCCATGCGCCTTGTCCGCGCTGCTGCTCTGGAAGGCGGCGCCGCGCGCATAGCTGCCGGGCGCACCGGCAAAAAACTGCGCGATGCGCGCCAGGCGCGCCGGTCCGTTCGCGCCCGCTTCGTTGAGCAGCACGTTCCAGCCGATGTCGTCGTGGCAGCGCACATAACTGAGCCAGCTGGCGGCCGGCGGCAGCGGTGGCGTGGCGGCGATCACCTGCTGCAGCAAGTCCGTGCTTTCCTCGGCCAGCGCGCCCCAGCCGGCGGCCATCAAGCTGCTGTGATAGGCGATATGGCATTCAGGCGCCGCATCGCTGCCGAAATAGGCGGGCAACTTGGGCGTGGGCACGATGGCTTCGGCCTTGAGCAGCACGCCCGGTGCGACGATGGCGGCAATCGCCCGCAACGCCTGCAGCAGGCTGTGGGCTTCGGGCTGGTTCATGCAATCGCTACCTTCGCGCTTCCACAGGAAGGCCGTCGAATCGAGGCGGAACACTTCGATGCCCTTGTTGGCCAGGCCCAGCATGGCGTCGGCCATCGCCGCGAAGACGGCCGGATTGGCGTAATTCAAATCCCACTGGTACGGGTAAAACGTAGTCCAGACCCAGCGCTCGAGTTCCGGAACGAACGTGAAATTGCCGGGCGCCGCCTGCGGGAAGACCTGCCCCACGGTACGCTCGTAGCGGTCCGGCTGCACGCGGTCGGGATAGGTATGGAAAAAATCGCGCAGCAGCGGATCGCCGGCCTTGGCGCCCAGCGCCCACGCATGGTCGTCGGCCACGTGGTTGAGGATCAGGTCCGAGCACAGGCTGATGCCGGCCGCGCGCAGCTGCGCCGTCAACGCCAGCAAGTCGGCATTGCTGCCCAGCGCGGGATCGACTTCCTCGAAGCTGGCGACGGCAAAGCCGCCATCGCTTTCGCCGGCGCGCGGGCGCAGGAACGGCAGCAGATGCAGATACGTCACGCCCAGTTCGCGCAGGTGGGCAATGCGCGCCGCCACGCCCTGCAGATTGCCGCCGAAGCGCTGCACATACGCGCTGTAACCGAGCATGGACTGGCTGGCAAACCAGTCCGGCTGCGCTTCGCGCTGCGCATCCTGCCGCAGCAGCTCGGGGGCGCGCGCCGCATACAGCCGCCCCACGCTTTCCATCAGGTCGCCCAGCCAGGGCAGGAAGTCCGGCCGCTGGCCATACAGGCTGCCCAGGCGGTCGAGCAAGACCGCCTCCTGGCGCGCATAGCGGCGCGCCGCATCGTCGCGCAAGTGCGTGGGGAGCGGCGCCAGCAGGCGCGCCAGGGGGCTGCGTATCGACATCATGAATCCTATCCTTGCTTAAAATGCGTATTTCAGGCTGACCTTGACGGCGCGCCCCGTGATCGAGCGGGCCGCATGGCCATCGCCCTCGACTTCCGTGTAGCCGATCTTGTCGAGCAGATTGTTCGCCGTCAGCGCCACCTGCAATTGCGGCGTGAGCTGGTAATTGACGAAGGCATTGAGCACCTGGTAGGCGGGCAAGGTGATCGTGTGCGCATCGTCGCCCCACGACTTGCCCGTGCCGACCAGGCTCGCGCCCAAGGTAGCCTGCCCCCATTCATAGGTGGGCGCGATCTGGTAGACGACACGCGCCTGGCGCCGCGGCGTATTGCCGATCAGCGCCACGTCGGCCGCCGCCGTGCCCGTGATCTCGGCATCGGTGAACGTCAAGCCGCCATTGATGCGGAAGTCGCCGGCGCTGTAGGCCGCTTCCAGTTCCACGCCTTTCGCTTCATAGCTGTTGGCCGTGCGCAGCTGGGTGGTCGCCTCGTAATTGCTTTCCTTGGTCTTGGCCTGGAACACGGTGACGAAAGTGCTCAGGGGACCACGCCGCCATTTCACGCCGCCTTCGAGCTGGCGCACGGTATTGATCGCCACGGGCACGCTGCCATCGAGCGGTGTGCCGAACAGGATGCGGTCGGCATTGAAGGCCACGCCTTCGCTGACGCGGGCAAACACGGCCAGGTTCCCCTGCAGCTTGTAGTTCGCGCCCAGCGAGTACGAGGTGTGGCCCAAGGTGTAGTCGACCCGCTGCACCGTCGACGGCAGATACGCTTGCGCGCCGGTGGCCTGGTTGGCCGTGCCGCTCGCATGCTGACGGTCGCGCCGCAGGCCGCCGTCGAGATTCAGCGCGCCGCTTTCCCAGGCCAGATTCAGGTAGGGCGACGTCGTGCGGTATTCCATGTCGACGGCGCGCGAGCAGCAGGCGCCGAAGGCCGGGCCGATATAGCCTGGCGTGCCGCTGGCCGTTTGCAGCAGCGCCGGCCGGTCGCCCGTGGCCTGCATCAGGTATTCATTGAAGTTCCAGGTCAGGCCCAGCTTTTGCTGCGACAGGTACAGGCCGGCCGTGGTGGTCAGCTTGCCGCTGTCGAGCACAAAGGTCTTGGCCAGCTTGGTGTCGCTCAGGGTATTGCTGGCGTCGTCAATCGAGGTGTTGAACACCACGGCGGAAAACGCGCGGCCCGTGTAGGGCTTGCCCTGGTTCGGGCCGCTGGCAAACACATAGCTGCCGTCGCTGCCATTATTCGACGGGAACACGCCGATGAAGCGCCCCGAATTGTCGGCATAGCGGAAGTTTTCGCTCACGCTCCAGCCCTGCCCCAGCTCGAACGAGGCTTCCAGACCCACGGTATCGCTTTTCACGTGCAGGCCGTCGTTGACGCGGGTGGCCACGCGCTGGTTATCCTTGTTCAGCACCATGTCGGGCACCCAGTACGGCGAATAGAAACTGGCCTTGCGCGGGTCGATGCCGGCGATTTCCCCGATGCGGCCATTGCGCACGCTGACGGGCACGGGCAGGGCCGTGGGCGACTGGTCGTCGAGATGCTTGAACGACAGGCGCACGAAGCCGCTGTCGAATTCATGCGTGACATTGCCGCGGATCTGGCCACCCTTTTCGCTGTTGACGCCACTGTGACGGATGCCTTCGCCCGTGCGCCAGGAGCCGCCGATGAAGAAGCGCGTGCGTTCCGAAACCGGCGCGCCGTAATCAAAATCGACACGCGTCTGGTCGTAGCCCAGGCCGCGGCTGATGGCCACGCTGCCGCCCTTCTCCTTGCCATTCTTGCTGATGAAATTGATGATGCCGCCCGGCGAGTTGGTCGCCAGGGTGGAGGCCGAGCCGCCGCGCACCACTTCCAGGTGGTCGAGCGTGGAATCGATCTTGACGAAGCTGTCGGGCGTGGTGAAGTTGAAGTCGCCGAACTGCAGCACGGGCAAGCCGTCTTCCTGGATCTGCACATAGCGCGCGCCGCCAGCGGAAATGGGCAGGCCGCGCACGGTGATGTTGGCATTGCCTTCGCCGCCCGAGGACTCGGCGCGCAAACCCGGCACCGAGCGCAGGACTTCGGCCGCGCTGGTCGGTGCGTTGTGCAAGATAGTGTCGAGCTCCATGCTGCTGACGGAATTGCTCGATTTCATTTTGGACGTGCCGCCGGTAGTGCCCGTGACGACGATGCGTTCCAGGTTCAGGCCATCGGCGGGGGCGGCGCTGGCGGTGTCGGCGGCCGATTGCGCGTGGGCCGCGCCCAGTTGCAGCATGGCCAGGGCGACGGCGGCGGCCATGCAGCCGCGTTGAGCAGTATGTGCGTTCATTTTGTCTCCAGTGTTGTATGCCGATACATCGAGGTATCCGCTTGTTATGGGTACTGGCCGCCGCATGCCGTGGCGCGCTGGCTGAGCCGGTACGTCATTATTGAACGAATAAGAATTTATTGCAATCGATTGCAATCGAGCACTGCAACATGAAAATGTTGTTGTTTTTAAGGGAATACTACGGGCAATATAGAGGGAAACAGGCGGGGATCGACGTGATGTCAGGCTTTTTCATGCTGCTGTGCAGCATGGAAATTTACGGATAAATTTGAAATGATTGCAATCGGTTGCAATACCTTGCCAATGGGTTTCAACGGCCCGAGGCGCGTACGATCAGCTCGGTTGGCAATTGCTGCGATGGCGCAGGCGCGCCATCGACCAGCGCCAGCAGCGAAGCCACCAGCGCGCGTCCGGCGGCGCGAATCGGCTGGCGCACGGTGGTCAGCGGCGGATGGAAATACGCGGCCAGTTCGATATCGTCGTAGCCGACCACGGCCACCTGTTCCGGCACGGCCACGCCGCGCGCGCGCAGGGCGTTGATGGCGCTCATGGCCAGCAAGTCGCTGCAGGCAAAGATGGCGTCGAACGGCAGCTGGCGGTCCAGCAGTTCCTGCACGTCCGTCGCGCCGCCCTGCGGCAGGAAGGAGCCGGCCACGTACAGCTGCGGGTCCGGCGCCAGTCCTTGCGCGGCCAGCGCCTGCACATAACCGGCGTGGCGCTGCGCCACTTCGGGCAGCTTGGCGTCGCCAAAGAAGGCGATGCGCCGGCGACCGGCCGCCAGCAAGTGCTCCGTGGCCAGCCTACCGCCGGCGACGTTATCGCCGCCCACGGTGCAATACAGCTGCTGCGGCAATTGCGCGCCCCACACGACGATGGGGACCTGGCGCGCGGCCAGCTGGTTCAGTTGTTCATGGTGGCGCCACTGGCCGATCAGGATGATTCCGATCACGCGGCCGCTGTCGAAGGACAGGGCGGCCGCATCGAGCGTTTCCGCATCCACGCGCGAAATGAGCATGTCGAAGCCCTGCTCCGTCAGCGCATCGGCCAGGCTGCCCAGCATGCTGAGAAAGAAAGGATCGGACAGGTGCTGGCGCGTGGCCGCGTCATACGGCACCACCACGCCCACCGTGCGGTTCTGTTTCAGGCGCAGGTTTTGCGCGCCGATATTGATGGAGTATTTGAGCGAACGGGCCAGCGCGATGACGCGCGCGCGCGTCTCTTCATTGACCAGCGAACTGCCGCTCAGCGCACGCGACACGGTCGACGTGGACACGCCGGCCAGGCGCGCGATATCGGCCATCTGCAGGCGCTGCTGCGCCTTCGAATCATTGCCGGTCATCGTGCGCTCACTGCGGCGCGGTGTCCTTGAACGATGGGCGCTCGGACAGTTTGTCGAACAAACGCGCCAGCGCCGGATGCTCCGAGCGCCAGTCGATTTCCGGGAAGCGGAAGCTGAGCCAGCCCAGGGCGCAGCCCACGGCCACGTCGGCCAAGGTGTAGTTCTTGCCGGCGCAATAGGCGCTCTCGCCCAGGCGTGCTTCCAGCGCCGCCAGGCCCAGGGTGACTTTGTCCAGCTGGCGCGCGATCCAGGCCACGCTTTGCTGCTCGGGCGGGCGCTGCGTACGCTCCAGGCGTACCAGCACGCCCGCGTCGAGGATGCCGTCGGCCAGCGCTTCCCAGTTCTTGATATCGGCCCGCTCGCGGCCATTGCCGCCGGCCGGCAGCAGTTTACAGACGGGCGTGAGGGTGTCGAGGTATTCGACGATGACTTTCGAATCGATCAGCGTGCTGCCATCTTCCATCACCAGGCAAGGCACCTTGCCCAGAGGATTGGCCTGGGCGATGCGGGTTTCCGGCACCCACACGTTTTCCAGCTCGAAGACATAGTCGAGCTTTTTTTCCGCCAGCACGATACGGGCTTTGCGGACATACGGGCTGGCGAGGGAACCGATCAGTTTCATAGGTACTTTAAGGTAAAGGAGCAGCTAGCAGTATAGCATCGGCGGCAGCGGTGTTTGGCAGCACGCGCCCGGCGGCCTCCAGTGTGTGGCAGGCACGCCGCATCGGGGCCGGATTCGGCCAACATGGGGGCTATCCGCAGCCGACGGACGGCTGGCCAGCGGCCAGCGGTGGTAAAATCGCCCTTTACTGTGGCGCCGTCAGTGTTGCTGTATTGCAATAGCCCCGCCCTCCCCGCGCGCCACACGCCAACCGTTTCTTTAACTTGCGTCCGCTCTCATGACTTCTACTACTCCGTATTCCACGCTGTCGGCCCTGTCTCCGCTCGATGGCCGCTACGCCAGCAAGACCGATCTGCTGCGCCCGATCCTGTCCGAAGCCGGTTTCATGCACCACCGCGTGAAAGTGGAAATCTCCTGGCTGCAAGCGCTGTCGCAAGCCGGTTTCGCTGAAATCAAGCCGTTCTCGGCAGAAGCGAGCGCCCTGCTCGACAAGATGGCGGCCGATTTCTCGGAAGCCGACGCGGCCCGCATCAAGGCCATCGAAGCGGTGACCAACCATGACGTCAAGGCGGTCGAATACTGGCTGAAGGAACAAGTGGCGGACGTGCCGGAACTGGTGGCGGCGTCGGAATTCATCCATTTCGCCTGCACCTCGGAAGACATCAACAACACCTCGCACGGCATGATGCTCAAAGCCGCGCGCGATGGCGTGATGCTGCCGGCACTGAACGGCCTGGTGGCCAAGCTGACGCAGATCGCGCACGACAATGCCGACGTGCCGATGCTGTCGCGCACGCACGGCCAGACGGCCAGCCCGACCACCCTGGGCAAGGAATTTGCCAACGTCGTGGCCCGCTTGCAGCGCGCCGTGAAACGCATCGAACAAGTGGAAATCCTCGGCAAGATGAATGGCGCCGTCGGCAACTACAACGCCCACCTGTCCGCCTACCCCGGCTTCGACTGGCCGGCATTCTCGAAGGCCGTCATCGAACAGCGCCTGGGCCTGGTCTTCAACCCGTACACCATCCAAATCGAGCCGCACGACTACATGGCCGAACTGTTCGACGCCTTCGCGCGCGCCAACACGATCCTGCTGGACCTGAACCGCGACATCTGGACGTATGTGTCGCTGGGCTATTTCAAGCAAAAGCTGAAAGCGGGCGAAATCGGTTCGTCGACCATGCCGCACAAGGTCAACCCGATCGACTTCGAAAACTCGGAAGGCAACCTGGGCCTGGCCAACGCCGTGCTGAAACACCTGTCGGAAAAACTGCCCGTCTCGCGCATGCAGCGCGACCTGACCGATTCGACCGTGCTGCGCAATATCGGCGTGGGCCTGGGCTACACGCTGCTCGCCTATGACAGCTGCCTGCGCGGCCTGAACAAGCTGGAAGTGAACCACGCGCGCCTGGCACAAGACCTGGACGCGACGTGGGAAGTGCTGGCCGAGCCCGTACAAACCGTGATGCGCCGCTATGGCATCGAAAACCCGTACGAGCAGCTGAAAGAGCTGACGCGCGGCAAGGGCATCTCGAAAGAAGCGCTGCAAACCTTCGTCAATGGCCTGGCCATTCCGCAGGATGCCAAGGACGTGCTGCTGACCATGACGCCGGGCAACTACATCGGCATCGCGGCGCAATTGGCCAAAGCCATCTAAGCAGTTTCCACATGGGGATCCTGCTATCCCACTCCCGCGGGGCGGCCAGCACACAAATGCTGCCCGCCCCGCGGTTTTTCCGGCAATCTTTCTTGTAGAATCTCCGGCACGCAGCGCAATTTGCTTTTCTTTGGTATATTAGGCCGAATTAGTCCTAATACGTACTACTTTCAAGAAAGCCATCGATGCAACGCTACACCACCACCGCCATCATCCTGCACTGGCTGACCGCCCTGCTGATCATCAGCGCCTTCGTCATGGGCCTGGTCATGGTCGATATTCCCGGCCTGACGCCCACCAAGCTCAAATATTTCTCCTGGCACAAATGGCTGGGCGTGACCGTGCTGGCCATCGCCGCCATCCGCCTGCTGTGGCGCAAGGCCAATGTGCCACCGCCGCACCCGGCCAGCATGGTTGCCTGGCAAAAGAAGGCGGCCGACGCCATGCACGTGCTGCTGTATATCCTGATCTTCGCCGTGCCCGTCTCCGGCTACCTGTACACCTTGGCCGCCGGCGTGCCCGTGGTCTACCTGGGCCTGTTCCAGTTGCCGGTCATCATGGCGCCGAACCCGGAACTTAAGCCGCTTTTAAAAGAAATTCATTATGTTCTGAACATGACGATGGCCGCCGCCGTGGCCGCCCATGTGCTGGCCGCGCTGAAGCATCAGTTCATCGACCGTGATGGCGTGCTCAAGCGCATGCTGCCGTAGCACCGACTTCCCCTTGCTCACTGAAAAACTACAGGAAAAAAACAAGATGAAAACCACCCAACGCATCGTCCTCGCTTCCCTGCTGGGCCTGTCCGTGGCCGCCACCGCCGCCACCTTGCTGAAAGTCGATCCCGCCAAGACCAGCGTGTCGGCCGTGTTCAAGCAAATGAACGTGCCCGTGGAAGCGAAGTTCAAGAAATTCAATATCGCCATCGATTACAACCCGGCCGCGCCGGACGCCTCGAAGGCGTCGGTGGAAATCGAGACGGCCAGCATCGATATCGGCGACCCCGAGTACAACAAGGAAGTGGCGAAGAAAGAATGGTTCAACTCGGCCCAGTTCCCGAAAGCCACCTTTGTCTCGAGCAGCATCAAGGCGGCCGGCGCGGGCAAGCTGACGGTGACCGGCAAGCTGAGCATCAAAGGCAAGACCACCGACGTGACCTTCCCCCTGGCGGTGAAAGCCGACGGCGGCAAATATGCATTTGACGGCGCCCTGCCGATCAAGCGCCTGACCTATAACATCGGAGAAGGCGAGTGGAAGGACACGAGCATGGTTGCAGATGAGGTCACAATTAAATTCCACGTTGCCGCTCAATAACACCTGAGAAAACGTCCATGGCTGCGTTGTTCTTGCCTCGTCGTACATTCGTACTGCCTTCGGCAAGGCGCCTTGCCCTGAACGTTTTTCATGCGTTATGAAAAACAACCCCAAAACCTGTTCAACTATAGGATCTGCATGAAATTTTCGCACTTGATGATCGCCGTGCTGGCAGCCGCCGGCGCGGGTTCGGCCATGGCCGCTACCGACACCTACAACCTCGACCCGACGCATACCTTCCCCAGCTTTGAAGCCGATCACATGGGCATGTCCGTGTGGCGCGGCAAGTTCAACAAGACCAAGGGGACGGTCACCCTGGACCGCGCCGCCAAGACGGGTAGCCTGGACCTCGTCATCGATGCCGATTCGATCGACTTCGGCCTTGACGCCATGAATACGCACGCGAAAAAAGCGGACATGTTCAACGTCGAGAAATTCCCTGAAATCACCTACAAGAGCAAATCGCTCAAGTTCAACGGCGATCAGCTGGTGGAAGTCGATGGCGAACTGACCCTGCTGGGCGTGACCAAGCCCGTCAAGCTGAACGTGAGCAAGTTCAAGTGCATCATGCACCCGCGCTACAAGCGTGAAGTGTGCGGCGCCGACGCCACGGCGGAATTCAAGCGCAGCGACTTTGGCCTGAACTACGGCATGCCGGCGTTCTCGCCGGAAGTCAAGCTGGCCATCCAGGTAGAAGCGATCAAGGCCGATTAAACACGGCCTTGCCGCATGACAAGCCCGCCTCGCTGTCCGCAGCCAGGCGGGCTTTTGCATGCGCCATGCGAATCCGCTGGACTTTTCTATCGTGCGGCATCACTATCCATTGGCATGATGTTGTTCTGACATGGCACACCTACTTATCCATCGCGCGGAGGACTACATGAATTTCATTATCTGGATCGTTATTGGCGGCGTCATTGGCTGGCTGGCCAGCATGGTCATGAAAACCAATGCGCAACAGGGCATCTTCCTCAATATCATCGTCGGCATCGTCGGCGCCTTCCTGGGCGGCTGGCTGCTGGCCCCGCTGTTCGGCACGGGCACCATCAATAGCGACAATTTCAGCCTGGCGTCGCTGCTGGTCTCGTTCCTGGGCGCCGTGATCCTGCTGGGCATCGTGAATCTTTTGCGCCGCGGCAAAATACGCTAAGCAGTCAAAAAGAGCGCAGCAACACATGGCCGGGCCGCGCAAGCGCCCGGCCATTTTTCATTGCCGCCAGGACACGTATGTACAAATACCACAGCCGCCGCACGGAAAAATGCGCGCTGGCAGCCGGTTCCCGCCCCTGCGCCACTCAAAATAATGTCATTCAAGCAAGCACATACGAGCATGCTGCCCGGAAAATGTGATTGACTAGTGCGAGTTCGATACGGATACTCTATGTCGCCCGCTGCACAATCAGCGGGTACTCCGCTGATTCCGACTTCCCTACAATGTAAAAGAACAGAACTCGAATGAAAAAATCTCTCATCGCGCTCGCCATCCTGAGCAACTTCGCACACGCCGACGAAGGCATGTGGATGCCCCAACAGCTGCCACAAGTAGCCAAGGAACTGAAAGCGGCCGGACTGAAACTTGATCCGACCAACCTGACCAAACTGACCGAATTCCCGATGGGCGCCATCGTCAGCCTGGGCGGCTGCTCGGCGTCGTTCGTCTCGCCGCAAGGCCTGGTTGCCACCAACCACCATTGCGTCTACAACAGCGTGGCGGTCAATTCGACCAAAGAGCGCGATTTGCTGGCCAACGGTTTCCTGGCCAAGACTTTCGCTGAAGAATTGCCAGCGTCCCCAGGCAGCCGCATCTTCGTCACCTCGGCCGTGACGAATGTCAGCGACAAGATCATCACCGCCGACGTGGCCAAGCTGCAAGGCAAGGCACGCATCGACGCGATCGAGAAAAACCAGAAGAAACTGGTCGCCGAATGCGAAAAAGAAGCGGGTTTCCGCTGCACCGTGTCCGCCTACTACGGCGGCCTGGAGTTCTACCTGATCAAGCAACTGGAAATCCGCGACGTGCGCCTCGTGCACGCGCCTCCAGCGGGCGTCGGTAAATTCGGCGGCGACACCGACAACTGGATGTGGCCACGCCACACGGGCGACTACGGTTTCTACCGCGCCTACGTCAGCAAGGACGGCAAGGCTGCCGACTTCAGCAAGGACAACGTGCCGTACCAGCCAAAACACGTGCTGAAACTGGCCAAGGATGGCTTGAAAGAAGGCGATTTCGTCATGGTCCTGGGCTATCCTGGCCGCACCAACCGTCATCGTCTGCCATCGGAAGTGGCGTACACGTTTGACTGGAACTACCCGGCCTTCGTGAAAGCGTCGGGCGAAACCCTGGCCATCATCGCGCGCGAAACCAAGGACAACAAGGATGTTGCCCTGAAATACGCGGGTCAAGTTGCCGGCGTGAACAATTACTACAAGAACCGCCAAGGCATGCTGGACTCGTACGCCGGCAGCGACTTCCTGGCGCGCAAGACGGCGGAACACGAAGCCCTGAAGACCTGGGTCAACGCCACGCCAGCACGCAAGGCCGAATTTGCCGGCGACATCGAGCAAGTGGAAAAGCTGATCGCCGAGCGCGATGCCGACACCAAGCGCGATTTCTTCCTCAGCTACGCACAGCCACGCCTGCTGAACACGGCTCGCAGCCTGTACCGCCTGTCGAACGAAGGCACCAAGGCCGATACGGAACGCAAGTCCGGCTACCAGACGCGCGACTTGCCACGCCTGGAAGCGGGCATCACCTCGGTCGAGCGCACCTACGATGAAAAAGTCGACAAGGCGCTGGTACTGAACAGCCTGACCAAGTACGCCGCGCAGCCGGCAGCACAACGCCGCGCCAGCTTCGACGCCGCCATCGGCATCAAGGACGGCATGTCGCCAGCCGACCTGTCCGCCGCCCTGGACAAACTGTATGCCGGCAGCAAGCTGGCCGACAAGGCCGAGCGCGCAGCATGGCTGAAACGCACGCCAGCTGAATTTCAGGCCAGCAAGGACAGCTTCATCCAGGCAGCCGTCGCCATGTACCCGGATTCGCTGAAAAACGAAGCGGAAGATGAAGAACTGGCAGGCAAGATCCAGCAAGCGTACGCCAACTACATGAAAGCAAAAATCGCCTTCATGAAGAGCAAGGGCCAAGCCGTCTATCCTGACGCCAACAGCACCCTGCGCGTGACGTTCGGCAAAGTAGCCGGCCGCGACCATGGCGCCGACGGCACCACCTGGTCTGCCTTCACCACCGTCAATGGCGTCGCCGCCAAAGCCACGGGCCAGGGCGAGTTCAATGCACCGGCAAACCAACTGGCCGCGATCAAAGCCAAGGACTTCGGTAAATTCGTCGATCCGAAGCTGAAAACCGTACCGGTCGACTACCTGGCGACCCTGGACATCACCGGCGGCAACTCCGGTTCGGCTGCGCTGAACGCCAAAGGCGAATTCATCGGCCTGGCCTTCGACGGCACCCTGGACTCGATCATCTCCGATTGGGACTACAACAAGGCCAACACCCGTTCGATCCAGGTCGACCTGCGCTACATGCTGTGGAACATGAAACACATCGACCACGCAGACAACCTGCTGAAAGAAATGGGCGCTGAATAACAAGAAGCAATAACCCGGCAACGGGCGCTTTAGCCTGAGCCACTCCTGCGGGAGTGGCTTTTTTTCGCCTAGCGCTTTACCTTGGTGAAGCGGTACGGCACCGCTTGTTCCTCGCCAAACACCTGCGCACGGCCACTTCCCAAGGGCAGCATCACTCTCCGGCCGTCCTGTAGCAGCAAGGCCAGGTCGGCGCCGGGAAAGCGCTGCGCCAGCAGCGGATAGGCTTGCCGCGCGATGGGGGCGGCGGGTATCACGATGCGGTAGTCGCCATCGCCAAAGTCCAGCAGCAGCGCGGGAAGCTCATCGGGGCCGGGCAGCGCCGTGATGCGCAGGCGCGCGCTACCCTTGACGAGCTCGAACGCTGACCACAGGGGCAAGCTGCGCTGCGTGGATCCCATCTGCAGCTGCGGTGCATGGCCCGCCTGCGCCGATGCCAGTACGACGTCGGGCCGCTGCTCCGATACGGCGCCATCGACGGCCAGCAGCCAGCCCCGGTAGCGTATCAGCGCGCCCTGCGCGGCAGCCGTGACGGACCCGCCCTGCGCCAGCGGTCCCTTGCCCACTGGCAAGCGCAATGGCGCCGCCTGTGCCGCCAGGCAAGCCCACCACAGCGCCGCCGCCATCGCCATCTTGCCCATGCCGCCTCCCTCGTGCGTGAAACGTATTCATAACACAAGTCCGGCCCGGTCCCTCTGCCGCGCCTCAAGGCGCCAACGCCGGTGCTACAATTGGCCCCTAGCGGGCGTGCTTACCCAGCGCGCCTTCCCCCTCCCAGACTCAGACCGCTATGCCACCAGACTTGCGCACGACCTACGAACTCGGTAACCACAACCAGACCACGACCTGGCTGGAATGCATCACCTTCTATCAAGATCTCGCCGCACGCTACCCGCAAGTGCTGCATTTCGAACAGATCGGCCTGTCCGACTCGGGCGTGCCCATCCATGCTGGCGTCGTCAGCGCGGACGGCGTGTTCGACCGCGAACAGATCAAGCGCGCGGGCCGCACCGTGTTCTTCAACAACAACGGCATCCATCCGGGCGAACCGGAAGGCATCGACGCCTGCATGGCCATCGTGCGCGACCTGTGTACGCAGCCGGAACGCCTGGCGGCGCTGGGCAGCACCGTGCTGCTGTTCATTCCGATCTACAACGTCGATGGCAGCCTGAACCGCGCCAACACGTCGCGCGTGAACCAGGATGGCCCGGAGCAATTCGGTTTCCGCGGCAACAGCCGCCACCTGGACCTGAACCGCGACTTCATCAAGTGCGACAGCCTGAACGCGCAAGTGTTCAACCGCCTGCTGGCCAGCTGGGACCCGGACGTGATGGTCGACACGCATACGTCGAACGGCGCCGACTACCCGTACACGATGACCCTGATCCACACGCAGACGGACAAGCTGGGCAATGGCCTCGGCCCCTTCCTGCAAGACACCATGCTGCCGCACATCTTTGCGCAGATGGAACAGGCCGGCTGGCCCACCTGCCCGTATGTGAACCCCGTCAAGGACAGCCCCGACCACGGCATCGCCGAGTTCCTCGAAGTACCGCGTTTCTCGACCGGCTTTGCGGCCTTGCACCACGTCATCGGTTTCATGCCGGAAACGCACATGCTGAAACCGTTTGCCGACCGCTACGCTTCCATGCGCGCCCTGCTCGACATCACCATGGCGTTCACGGTCAAACATGGCGAACAGATCAAGCAACTGCGCGCGCAAGCCAAGGCGGCGGGACGCACGCAAGCCGAGTGGCCCATCCACTGGAGCATGAACGAAGAACAGCCGTCGACCTTCCCCTTCAAGGGCTATGCGGCGCAATACACGCCAAGTATCCTCGGCGACTACCAGCGCCTGTCCTACGACCGCTCGCAGCCGTGGGAACGCGATATCAAGTATTACAACCGCTTCGATGCGGACGTCACCGTGGCCGCGCCGAAAGCCTACGTCGTGCCGCAAGCGTGGCGCGAAGTCATCGAGCGGCTTCGCTGGAACGGCGTCGAAATGAGCCGCATCACCGCCGAACAGACGCTAACGGCGCGCTACTACCACATCACCAAGGTCGGTACGCGCGCCACTGCCTACGAAGGCCACATGTTCCACGACACGGTGGAACTGGAAGCGCGCACGGGCCAGTTCACCGTGCAGGCGGGCGATTATGTCGTGTCCCTGGAGCAGGACAACGCGCGCTACGCCGTGGAAACGCTGGAGCCGCAGGCGCACGACAGCTTCTTCCGCTGGGGCTTCTTCAACAGCGTGCTGGAGAAGAAAGAAGCGTTTTCCGACTACGTATTCGAGGACATGGCATCCGAATTGCTGCGCGACGAGCCGGCGCTGGCGGCAAAATTTTCCGAGTGGAAAGCGGCCAACCCGGCCTTGCTGAGCAATCAGGAAGCCGTGCTCGACTTCATTTTTGCGCACTGCCAGCGCTTTGCCGAGCCGGAATGGCGGCGTTATCCTGTGATCGCCCTGATGTAACTCGGGGCTGTAGCGACTGCAACATCCTGGCGCCGCATCGGAGACCCCGGTGCGGCGCCTCTTTCTGTGCCCTGCCCACAAGGTAATCCCATGCACTACGCACTGAACCTGCGCACCTTTATTTACAGCCATTATTTTTACCTGGGCTTGCGCGTGGCCATCGGCCTGGTCGGCCTGGCCTTGCTGACCCAGGAAATCAGCGACAGCGCCACCGCCATGACGGTGTGCATCGGCGCCCTGTGCACGACCCTGATGGACATGCCCAGCCCGCTGCGCCACAAGTTCAACGAAATGCTCGCTTCCGTACTGCTGTGCAGCGCCGTAACGCTCCTGATCAGCCTGTGCGGGCCCGTGCAGTGGCTGTTGATGACGGTGCTCGTGCTCGTCAGTTTCCTCGCCAGCATGATGGTGGTGTACGGCAAGAAATCCATGCCCTTGCAACTGGCCGCCCTGTTCATCATGACCATGTCGATGGAGCATCAGATGACGTGGCAGCAATCGTTCCACCACGCGGGCCTGTTCATGCTGGGCGGCTTGATCTATCTGGCCTATGCCATGGCCATCGCCTGGGTCTTGCGCCACCGCATCAAGCAGCAAGTGCTGGCCGAAGCCCTGTTCGAACTGGCCGCCTACATCGACATCAAGGCCGATTTCTACGACACGCGTTTCAATCTGACGGAACAGTTCAACAAGCTGGTACGCCATCAAAGCATCCTGGCCGACCGCCAGCAGGCGTCGCGCGATTTGATTCTGCGCAGCCACAAGAACAGCAAGGATGCCATCGTCGTGCAAGTGCATGTCTGCATGCTCGATCTGTATGAACTGATACTCTCGACGCACACGGACTACGCGCTGCTGCGCCAGCACCTGGCCGACTCCGACGTGCTGAAATCCCTGCACGACCTGGCCTACAAGGCGGCGCGCGACATTGAATCCGTCGCCTACGCCGTCACGCGCAAGCGCGCCTCGTATGCGCAAATCAGCTACGACAAGGAATGGGCCGACATCGAAGCGGAAATTGCCCGACTGCAGGCAAAGGGCGACGCTGCGCAGGAAGCGCTAGCCACCCTGCGCGCGCAGCGCAACAAGATCCGCGCCATTCTGAAAATGATCGCCGAGCTGCATCTGGCCACGCAAAAAGTCTACGACAACGTGCCGTTCTGGAGCGGAGCGGACATGGCGCCATTCCTGTCACAGCAGAAATACGAACTGAAGACCCTGCTGGCCAACCTGCGCCTGGACTCGCCCGTATTCCGCTTCGCCCTGCGCGTGTCGATGGCCATCTCGGTGGGACTGCTGATCGGCCACTGGCTGCCGTATGCGGCGCACAGCTACTGGATCGTGCTCACCATCGTCATCATCCTGCGGCCCACATTCAGCATGACGCGCCAGCGCCGCGCCGACCGCATCATCGGCACCATCATCGGCTGCGTGGTCACGGCCATCGTGATCCGCTACGTGCACAGCAATATCGTGCTGATGGCCATCCTGTTCCTCTCCATCGTGGCCACGCCCACCTTCATCTATTTGCGCTACCGCTACACGGCCATTGCCGTCAGCCTGATGATTCTGCTGCAAATGCATCTGGTGGCGCCCAGCAACCCGAACCTCGTCAGCGAGCGCTTGATCGACACCCTGATCGGCGCGGCAGTGGCCACCGTATTCAGCTTCGTGCTGGCCAACTGGGAATACCAGAGCCTGCCGCGCCTCGTGCGCCAGGTGCTGAACGTGAACCTCAGCTATATGCAGGCCAGCTTCGCGCTGCTGCAGGGAAAGTGTTTCGATGACTTCGCCTACCGCATCGAGCGCAAGCGCTTGATGGACAGCCTGGCCGCGCTCAGCTCGGCGCTGGTGCGCATGCTCGACGAACCGGCCAGCAAGCAGCGGGCCGTGGAAGACATCAACCTGTTCATCGTGCAAAATTACTTGCTGGTCGCCCACGTGGCGGCGCTGCGCTCGATCCTGGGCCGCCATGCCAGCCAGCTGCCCGTCGCACCCGTCAACGCCCTGCTTGGCCACAGCCATACGCAAGTGTGTCTGACCCTGTCGCGCGCACTCGATCAGCTCGACAACAAGGCCGCCATCAGCGCCCCGCTGGCGGCCCCTGCCGCACCGCCCGTGAGCGAAGTGGACTGGTCGGGCTGGCCGCTGGTCAAAAGACGCATCCGCCTGTTGCAGGCCGATGCCGACAAGATCGTGGTGCATAGCGCGGCGATCGTGCATATCGTGGCCCCAAGATAATTTTTTGGGAGCGCCCTGGCGCAAGTGGTGTCATCAGGAGGTCATCTGGCCTCTCTATGCTGCCATGGTTTTCCACTTCCAGCCAAGGTCATCCATGCACGCATTTCCCCTGAGCCGGCGCCTGCCGCTGGCGCTGGCCATCAGCGCCGCCCTCGCCCTTGCCGCCTGCGGCGGTTCCGACCACGAGGAAACGGCGCTCGTCATTCCCGCCGCGCCCGCCGACCAGGGCGCGCCCGACACGGCGCCGCCATCGGCCACGGCCATCCCCTTTGTCGACAATATCGCCAGCAACCAGCGCGGCGACGCGCGCTACGCCACGGCCGCCACGAATGCGGGCGTGCGCGTACTGGCCGGCATGCTCGACATCTGGAAACCATTGACGGAAATCGTCGATGCCGGTGTCTCGGCGCCGGCCGTGGACGGCTTCCCTGCGGTCGTGCCTTCCGCCTGGACGGGCGTGCCCAACGATGGCACGCCGGGCGGCACCATCGTCAATGCCAGCGTGCACAATGCGAACATCGATTTCGTCGTGAAAGCCACCACCAGCCGCACGCCGGCGCAGGAACTGGCCGCCTACCTCGATGACCGCCGCGGCAAGGGCTACAGCATCACCGACGGCATGGGTCCGCTGACGGACGCCTGGCGCAGCGCGGCGCGCCAGACCACCAGCATCACAGACATTGCGCCGGACGCGACAAGCAAGCTCTACAACGATAGCGGCAGCAACACGGGCGTGGCAGGCAGCGCCAATGCCGAGTTCGGCAACGTGGTGGGCCTCGTCAACGCCATGGGCAACAATGGCTCGACGGAACCGGCCAAGCGCTTCTACAAATATGCGCGGCCGTTCCGCTGGAGCAGCAATGTGGCCGTGATCCCGGCCCTGCTGCCGGCCAGGAGCGCCACGCCCGCCACCGATGGCGGCTTTACCAGCGGCCATTCGGCCGAAGCCGTGCGCGGTGCGCTGGGCATGGCGTATGCCTTGCCAGAGCGCTACCAGGAAATGGTGGCGCGGGGCCTGGAACTCGGTGAAAACCGCATCATCGCCGGCATGCATTCGCCGCTCGACGTGATCAGCGGCCGCGTGCAGGCGCAAGCCATCGTCGCCGCCAACCTGCTCGACCCGGCAATGGCCGCCACCAAGGCCGCCGCCGTGACGCAGGCGCACACGACCCTGATGGCGAAAACCGGCACCACGGCCGACACCTTCTACGACTACGCCCATTCGGGCACCGGCGCCAACGACCGCTTTGCGGACTACGCCAGCACCAAGGCTGCCTATATTCGCCGCCTGACCTTCGGTTTCGCGCAAACGGGCGCCGCCAATGCGCCAGCCGTCGTGCCGAAAGGCGCGGAAGTGCTGCTGGAAACGCGTTTGCCGTATCTGTCCGACGCGCAGCGCCGCATGGTGCTGAAAACAACGGCCTTGCCATCGGGCTACCCGGTGATGGACGATGCTGAAGGCTGGGGCCGCTTGAACCTGTTTGCCGCCGCCGACGGCTATGCCGTCTTCACGGGCAATGTCGTCATCAGCATGGATGCGGCCAAGGGCGGCTTCTACGCCATCGACCGCTGGCGCAACGACATCGGCGGCACGGGCAAGCTGAACAAGCAAGGCACGGGCACCCTGAAGCTGGGCGGCAACAATAGCTGGAGCGGCGGCACGCAGCTGGAAGGGGGCCGCCTGGAAGGCTTGTCGGCCACGGCCTTCGGCAAGGGCGACGTGTATGTCAGCGGCGGCACCCTGGTCAGCAATGCCCCGTCCGGCCTGGCGCTGGCCGGCAAGTACACGCAGCTGGCCACCGGCAACCTGGAATTAAAGCTGGGCAGCGGGCAGCAAGGCCGCCTGAGCGTGGCGGGCCAGATGACGGTGGCGGGCGGCAGCCTGAAGGTGACGTTCCAGAACGGCTACAAGCCGGCCACCGGCGACACCCTGACCGTGCTGCAGGCCGCCAGCCTGAAAGGCAAGTTCGACAGCGTCACCGCAGAGGGTTTCAAGGTGACGCCGACGTACACGGCAACGGGCTTGCAGCTGCGCCTGGACGTATAAGCTATTTGAGGTAGCGCTCAAACCAGCCGATAGTACGCTTCTGCAAGTCGCGCTGGTGCTCGGGCTTGCGGAAGGAATGGCCTTCGCCGTCATAGATGAACAGGCTGGACGGCACGCCCATGGCGCGCAAGCCGTGCCAGAATTCCAGCGACTGGGCGGCCGGCGTTTCCACGTCGCGCTCGCCCACGTAGATCAGGGTTGGCGTCTTGGCCGCCTTGATCGATTCGATCGGCGACGCCTTGCGGTAGACGGCCGGATCGTCATAGGCGGAGGCGCCAAAGAACGGGATCATCCACTGGTTGATGCCGTTCTGGCCGTAATAGCTGATCCAGTTCGACACGCCAGCGCCCGCCACGGCCGCCTTGAAGCGGTCGCTGTGCGTGACGCCCCACATGGTCATGAAGCCGCCATATGAATGGCCGATCAGGCCCAGGCGCTCGCCATCGACGGGCGCCACTTTTTGCACGGCGTCGATGCCGGCAAGAATGTCGCGCCAGTCGCCGCCGCCAAAGTCCGCCATGTTGGCACGCGTAAAAGCCTGGCCCTGGCCAAAGCTGCCGCGCGGATTGGGCAGGAAGACAAAATAGCCTTTTTGCGTCAATTCGTGGATCTGGGTGCCCGCGCCCACGTAACGGGGCGAAGCTGCCGCGCCAGGGCCGCCATGCACGTTGACGACCATCGGGTGGCGCTTGCCGGCGTCCGTCTTCAACGGCCCCAGCAGCCAGCCCTGCACCTTGTATTGCTCGTTGTTCCAGCCCACGTTCTGCACCGTCAGCTGCGGCGCAAAACCGTCATTGTCGCGCGTGATCTTTTTCAGCTGGGCCACCGGCCCGGCCACCAGGTAGGAAGCGTGCGTAAAATCTTCCTGTGCGGCGGCCGCTTGCGAGCCATCGGCGCTGAACGACAGACGACCATCGCTGCCGCTGCTGCTGATTTCTCCGAGCAGCACGGGCTGGCTGGGGCCGGTCTGCGCATCGACGGGCACCAGCGCCAGCTGCGAATCGATCAGGGCCGTTGCCAGCAAACCGGCGCCGCGCCAGACGACGCCATTGAAGGTGCCGCGATAGTCTTGTGTGAGATTGCGCGGCGTGCCGCCGGCCAGCGGGACCGTATAGATATCGCCGCCGATGGAACCGAAATCGCTCATCAGGCCCCCGATGAAGACCACTGTCTTGCCATCGGGCGAGACCGAGGGCAGGTTCAGCTGCATGGCCGGCGACGCGACCACGCGCAGGGCGCCCGTGGCCGCATCGATATGGCTGAGTTTGGCGACCCACCAGTTGCTGTCGCCATTGCCCTGCGCGCTGGTGGCGACAAAGCCGCGGCCATCGGGCGTCCAGCTGTATTCATACACATAGGTGTCGTTTGGCGACAGCAAGCGCAGCTCGCCGCCGCTGGCCGGCACGACGGCGATGCGCTGGGCATCGTCTTCGCTGCCCACTTCGCCCACCTGGCGCGCGCCCGCCTCGACGGCGCCGGCCAGCTTGCGCGCGCCGACCGTGGCCAGCAAGGCCAGTTGCTTGCCGTCCGGCGACCAGAGCGCCGTGCTGGCCACGCCCTTGATGCTGGTCAACGTTCGGACTTGCGCTTGCGACAGGGTGGCCAGGTACAGCTGCGCCGTGCCCGCCTTGGCGTCGTAGCCGATGAAGGCCAACTGTTTTCCATCTGGCGACCAGCTGGGCTTATCGTAGGAACACACGGCACACGGGTCGAATTGCTGCACGATGGCGCCATTGGCGTCGCGCACGACGATGGCCGCGTGCGGGCGCTGCGCTTGCTCGCCGGCCTTGTTCGATTCGATGGCAGCGATGCGCTGGCCATTGGCCGACAGGGCCACAGCGCGGTAATCGCGCAATGCCGGCCCGGTTGCAGCGGCGGCCTGTACCGTGGTGCCCAGAAGGCTGCTTGCCAGCAAGCCGCAGGCGGCCAGATCAGTTATTTTCATCATGTAAATTCCGGTTAGAAATAAAAAAAACCGCCGGCAAGCGCGGCGGTTTTGGATGGAACAGACTGCATTAGCGGGCCTTCTTGCCCAGGTGCGAATGCCGCATGCTGTACAGGAAGTAAATGGCCACCGTCACCGTCATCCAGATACTAAACACGACAAACGTCGTATGCGGCAAATCGCGCATGATGTACAGGCAGGCGAGTACGCTCAGGCCGGGAATCACATACGGGCCGAACGGCACGCTGAAGCCTTCGATGCGGTTCGCGCCCTGCTTGTGGCGCAGCACGGGCACGGCGATCGAGACCACCATGAAGGCGGTCAGGGTGCCGATGCTGACCATGTCCCACAGGTAAGTCGCATCGATGGAGCCCGCCACCACGGCCACGACGAGACAGACGATGATGGTATTGCTGACCGGCACCAGAGTGCGCGGGTGGATCTTCTGGAACGATTTCGGGATCAGGCCGTCGCGGCTGACGGCAAACAGGATGCGCGTCTGGCCATAGATCGTCACCAGGGTCACGCTGAAGACGGAAATGACGGCGCCGGCCGACAGCACCAGCGCGGGCCAGGTCTTGCCCGTCACGTTTTGCAGGATCACCGCCAGGCCCGCTTCCTGGCCTTCGAACAATTTCGCCTGTTGCGCACCGAGGGCGGCCACGGCCACCAGCAGATAGAACACGGTGACGATCAGCAAGCCATACAGGATGCCGCGCGGGACATTGCGCTTGGGGTCTTTCACTTCGTCGCCGGCCGTCGCCACCGTATCGAGGCCGATGAAGGAGAAGAAGACGGTGCCGGCCGCGGCCGTTACGCCCGTCATGCCGGCAAAGCCCTTGCTATTGTCGGTATTGAAGAACGGCACGAAGTTGTCGGCGTTGAAACCGGAAAAGGCAATGGCAATGAAGAATACGAGGATGGACAGCTTGATGATGACCATGATGGCGTTCATCAGCGCCGATTCCTTGGCGCCGCGCAACAGCAGGAAACCGCACATGCAGATCAAAAAGATCGGCGGCAGGTTGATGTGGCCGGCATGAAACTCCATGCCATGCGGGCCGGAAACGATCATCGGCGTGCGCAGCATCTCGGGTATATGCCAGCCAAACGCATTTTCCAGGAAATTGTTCAGGTAGGACGACCAGCCGATGGCCACGGCACTGCCCGCCAACCCGTATTCGAGCAGCAGACAGGCGGCCATGATGAAGGCAAGAAACTCACCGACGGTGGCGTAGGCAAACGAATACGAGGAGCCGGAGGCGGGGATGCGGAACGACAGCTCCGCATAGCACAAGGCCGTCAGGCCGGCCGTGATGGCGGCGATCAGGAAAGACAGGACGACCGATGGGCCCGCCTTGGGCACGGCTTCAACCATGGTAAAGAAAATGCCCGTGCCGATGGTGGCGCCGACGCCGATCATGGTGAGGGAAAACAGGCCGATGGACCGGCTCAAGCCACTGCTGCTGAGGCCTTCACCATATTCGACCGTAGTATCGATCGGCTTGGTGCGGCAAATTTTCTGGACCAGGGTTTGGCTCACTAATATTCCTTTATGAGGCACACATATTCGTATGACGGGTAAAAACAAATAGCGCTCCGGCCCTACCTGGCAAAAAACCGGAAAGATCGCGTCCATTTTCAAAACTAAGCGATTATAGGGCTTTCACCGGCACAGCCAAACAGAACTTTGATGCATGGAAACAACGCCAGGCGTGCGCCACCAAACACGCAAGAGTGCTGGCGAAGAAGATATTGCTTCTATGAAAGAAAAAGCGCGCCGCTGCAGGGGCAGGGGCGCGCTTCTGGTTCAGCTCAGTTCAGCTGAATTACTTCTTGCCGTGCGGCGCATCAGCCGGCGACCAGCCTGCCTCGTAGCCTTGCGGCACGTCGTCGCGGCCCTCTTTCGGCGTCAGGCCCAGCGCGTAGTACAGCACCGTCAGCAGGATCAGCCAGGCTGGTCCCACCATCAGGGCGATGCGCGTATCGGGGAAATACGCCATCAGGCCGATCACCAGCGCCAGGAAAGCGAGCGAAATCCAGGAGCCATACGGTGCGAACGGCATGCGGAAGGCCAGGTTCTTGATTTCCAGCGGCGTCAGGGTCTTGCGGAACTGGATCTGCGTGACGAGGATCACGCCCCAGGTCCAGACGGCGCCGAAGGTGGAAATCGAGGTGACCCAGATAAACACTTTTTCCGGCACCAGGTAGTTCAGCAGCACACCCAGCAGCAGCGCGAAGACGGACACGAGGATGGCGCGGCGCGGCACGCCGCTGGCCGTGGTTTCCGCAAACGCCTTCGGCGCCTGGCCTTGCAGCGCCAGGTTGTACAGCATGCGGCCCGTGCTGAAGATACCGCCATTGCACGACGACAAGGCTGCCGTCAGCACGACGAAGTTGATGATGCCGGCAGCCGTCTTGATGCCCAGGCGTTCGAACGTCATGACGAAGGGGCTGCCGGTGGTGCCGATTTCATTCCATGGATAGATCGACAAGATGACGAACAAGGCGCCGACATAGAAAATCAAAATGCGCCAGAACACGGAATTGATGGCGTCTGGAATCGATTTCTTCGGGTTGGCCGCTTCGCCAGCCGTGAGGCCAATCATTTCCACGCCCAGGTAGGCAAACATCACCATCTGCAAGGACATCAATACGCCTTGCGCGCCATTCGGGAAGAAGCCGCCATGCGTCCACAGGTTCGAGATACCGATGGCCACGCCATCGTTGCCCAGACCGAAGACGATCATGCCCGTGCCGCCGATGATCATCAGGATGATGGTGACGACCTTGATCAGGGCGAACCAGAACTCGAACTCGCCGTAGGCTTTCACGGCCAGCAGGTTGATCGCGCCCATGGAACCCAGGGCCGCCAGGGCCCAGATCCAGCGCGGCGTGTCGGGGAACCAGATGCCCATGTAGATGGCGACGGCGGTAATTTCCGCCACGCACGTGACCAGCCACAGGAACCAGTAGTTCCAGCCCGTCAGATAGCCTTGCAGGGGACCCAGATAATCCTGGGCATAGCGGCTGAAGGAGCCGGCGACCGGGTTGTGCACGGCCATTTCGCCCAGTGCGCGCATGATCATGAAGATGACCGCGCCACCGATGATGTACGACAGCATGATGCCGGGACCGGCCATCTTGATGGCGTTGCCGGAACCCAAAAACAGGCCCACGCCAATCGCGGCGCCCAGCGCCATCAGGCGGATCTGCCGCTCGCCCAGGCCGCGGTGCAAGCCTTGTTCACTCGTTTTCATTACGTGTCTCCGTTTTTTTCTTGAATACACCGATCCCTCCACCCCAATGGCGGTTCCGCTCTTGCTGGAAAGGAGGAAAAGGCGCGCCGGCGGCAAGCGCCGGCATGCTCATGTGGTCAGGCTACTGCGTCAGGCCAGTTCAGCGATCAGCTCGATCTCGACGCAAGCGCCCAGCGGGATTTGCGCCACGCCGAAGGCGGAGCGCGCGTGCTTGCCGCTGTCGCCGAAGACTTCGACGAACAGTTCCGAGGCGCCATTGGTCACCAGGTGCTGTTCCGTGAATTCGGAGGTGGAATTGACCAGGCTCATGACCTTGACGATGCGCTTGACCTTGTTCAAGTCGCCGCCGCAGGCGTCTTGCAGGGTGGCGATCAGTTCGATGGCGATGCCGCGTGCAGCGATCTTGCCTTCTTCCGTCGTGACGTCCTTGCCCAGTTGACCAACCCAGACCTTGCCATCCTTCTTGGCCAGGTGGCCGGACAGGAAGACGGTATTGCCCGTGCGCGCATGCATCACGTAGGCGGCAGCTGGCGCGGCAACGACTGGCAGTTCAATGTTGAGGGCCTTGAGTTTTTCGTAAAACGACATGCTATTTCTCCAAGAAAACAATATAAGCGAAACCAGAATTCATGCACGGCAGGGCACGGAGGATGACGCCCTGGCAGCGCGGTAGTGACCGACAACAGTGCCAGATTAAACGTCATCATATTGGTGAACCAGCAGTTTTAGTTCACAAATAGGCCCGGTTATTCAGTGGATTATACCGACAATCAAACAAAATTCAGCATCAGTTCATGAAGCATGCTCTACAGGCATCGAGCGTGACTTTTTTCATTAAATTGTCACTTGTGCAATGTCAAGCCCTCGGGGTCAAGGTTTATCGCATCCAGAAATGCCTGGTCGTGCGAAACCACAAGTAACGCGCCCCGATATTGCAGCAGCATCTGCTCCAGCGCCTGCAGGCTGGCCAGGTCCAGATGATTGTCGGGTTCGTCTAACAGCAACAGTTGCGGCGGCGCCTGCGCATACAACTCGGCCGCCAGCGCCACCTTCATGCGCTCGCCACCGCTGAGTAAGTGGGTGGGCATGGTGGCGCGCGCGCCGGCAATGCCCAGCAGCGCCAGCCGCGTGCGCAAGTCCCCTTCCGCCATCGTGCTATTGCGTTCCTGCAAGCGCTGCACGGCGCTCCATTCGCCGTCTTGCAGTCCGGCATGCTGGTCCAGCCAGGCCACCCGCGCATGGCACAGCACCTCGCCGCTGGCGGGCGCCAGCTGTCCGGCGATCACGCGCAGCAGGGTCGACTTGCCGCTGCCATTATTGCCCGTCACGGCCAGGCGGCGCGGGCCGCTGATGACCAGGCTCACAGGCTGCGCCTGGCCATAGGGCAAGACCACGTCGCGCAGTTCCAGGATCAGCTTGCCGTTCGGCACGGCGCTGTCGGGCGCCAGCAACAGCCGTTCAGCCTCGGGCGCGCAGCGGGCGCTGGCGTCCATCACCCGTTGCTGGCGCGCCTGCTGCGCCTCTTGCGCGCGCAGGCGCAACTTGCCTTGGCTATCCTGGCTTTTCTCTTTGCGTGCGTCGAGCAGCAGCTTACTTTGGTTGCCTTCGCGCCCCTCGCGCTCACCACGCACCACCCGTTTCTGCTGGCGTTCGGCTTGCTGCTGCGCGTCGCGCTGTTCGCGTCTGGCGCCCGCCTTTTCCGCCTGCAGGGCGGCAGCAAAACCGGCCTGTTCCAGCGCGCGCTGCTGTGCATACATCGCGTAATTGCCTCCATAGCTGCGCAAGCCCTGGCTAGACAGCTCGACGATTGCATCGACGTGCTCGAGCAAGCTGCGGTCATGGCTGACCAGCAGCAAGCCACCCGGCCAGCGCGCCATCTGCGCCACCAGGCGGGCGCGCTGCTGTACATCGAGATGGTTGCTCGGCTCATCGAGCACCAGCCAGTCCGCCTGCGACAGCCAGGCGCCCTGCAGAGCGATGCGCTGGCGCTCGCCGCCGCTCAGGCTGGCCGTTGGCGTAGCGGCATCGACATGGCGCAAATCGAGCGCATCGAGCGCCTGGCGCAAACGGGTGTGGGCATCCCAGCGCTCTCCCACGAGCGCATAGTCGGCTTCATCGACGCTGCCTTCGGCAATGCGCGCCAGCGCGGCCAGCAAGTCGTCCATGCCGGCGAGCGCCGCCACGGTGCGATAGCGCTCAGGATCGAGCTCCTGCGCCACGTAATGCACGCGGCCGTCGCAGCGCACGGCGCCGGAAGACGGCTGCGCCTGGCCCGCCAGCAGGCGCGCCAGCACACTCTTGCCCACGCCGTTATCGCCGACGAGGCCGATACGTTGCGGGGCAAAGCTAAATTGCAAATCGGAAAACAGGGTGCGGCCATCGGGCAGCACAAAGGACAGACGGTCGAGTTGTAGTAATGCGGGCATGGATACTCCTTGAGCAAGGCTGGCGAACCCGCGCGGCGCTATGCGCTGTGGCGGGATGGGCGAGGCCGTGCACAGCACGGCAGTATCAATGGCGCATGTCGAAGCGTCCTGGAGAAATGGGAAAGAAGCGTCAGTGTAGCAGAGCCGTTCCCTTAGCGCTGCCCCAAGGTCGTGTCGCCGAACAGGTTCTTGAATTCACGCGGCTGCGAACGCCAGTACTGCGGCGGCGCCTGCACTTGCGCACCCAGCTGGGCCGCCGCATGCCAGGGCCAGCGCGGGTCGAACAGGATGGCGCGCGCCAGCGCCACCATGTCGGACTGGCCGTTGGCGATGATGTCTTCCGCCTGCTGCGCCTCCGTGATCAGGCCCACGCTAATCGTGGGCAAACCGCTGTCGCGCTTGATGCGTTCGGCAAACGCCACCTGGTAGCCGGGTCCCACGGGAATTTGCTGCTGCGGCGAAACGCCGCCGCTGGAGACGTGGATGAAGTCGGCGCCCAGCTGCTTGAGTTCCTGCGCGAAACGCACGCTTTGCTCGATTTCCCAGCCGCCTGCGACCCAGTCCGTGGCGGAAATGCGCACACCCACAGCCATGTCGGCCGGCACGGCGGCGCGCACGGCTTCAACAACTTCCAGCGGAAAACGCATGCGGTTTTCCAGGCTGCCGCCATACGCATCCGTACGCTGGTTGGACAGGGGAGACAAAAACTGGTGCAGCAGATAACCGTGCGCCGCGTGCAGTTCGATGCCTTCGATGCCGAGCGCATGCACGCGCTGAGCGGCCGCGACAAAGGCGCCCTTCACTTGCAGCAAGCCCATCTCGTCCAGGGCGATCGGCACGGTTTCGCCCGGTGCATGGGCGATGGCGGACGGCGCCACCGTTTGCCAGCCGCCCTCGGCCAGGTGCACGCAGGAACCACCCTGCCATGGCGCGCGGCTCGACGCCTTGCGTCCCGCATGGCCCAGTTGCACCACCAGGGGAATCGGAGCGTGGCGGCGGATGGCCTGCACCACGTTGGACAGCGCAGTCTGGTTCGCGTCCGACCACAGGCCCAGGTCTTCGGCCGAGATGCGTCCCTCGGGCGAGACGGCCGTCGCTTCCGTCATCAGCAAGCCCGCGCCGGACAGGGCCAGATGGCCCAGGTGGATCATGTGCCAGTCGGTGGCGTTGCCGTTGTCGGCCGAGTACTGGCACATGGGCGCGATGGCGATGCGGTTGGCCACGTGCAGCGGCCCCAGGGCATACGGCGTGAATAGCTGGCTCATGGCGGACTCCGGAAAAAGGGGAAGCACCGATTCTACTGTGCTTTGAAAAGCGCGGCTTACACCTGCTTACGTTTGATACAGCGCAAGGGCTAGCCTTGCGCGGGCGGGGCCGCTAATCTGGACACATCAATAACACCCGCAGTACCACCCCAGGAGAACACATGAACACGACGACTACCGCCAGCCGCATCCACCCTTTGATGGCCGGCGCCGCCATTTCCGTGACGGTCCTGTGCCTGGTCGGCGCGGCGTCCATCGCCGGCATCCTGCCCAATTCGCGGGCGAATGTGCCGGCCGTGCCGGCCGACGTGGCCGCCATGACGCCAGCCAGCGCCGCCGCCCTAGCTGCTCCCGTGACTGCACCGGTGGCCGCGCCTGTCGTCGCGCAAGCCGCTCCTGCGCCAGCCCCGGCGCCCGTCGTGCACAAGCGCGTCGTGCACCACACGCAAGTGGCGCAAGCGCGCCCTGCCTACAATGACAACAACGATGGCTACCGCGACACGGCCTACCGCGAACCCGTGCGCCAGCCGCAGCCAGTGCCTGCGCCGGCACCGGCACAACCGAACTACGTGGGCATCGGCACGGGCGCCGTCATCGGCGGCTTGATCGGCAATCAGGTCGGTGGCGGCCGCGGCAAGGCGCTGGCGACGGTGGCCGGCGTGATCGGCGGCGGCATGCTGGGCAATGCGGTGCAAAATCAAGTCGAGCAGCAACCGCAACGTTAATCGTACGGGCCCAGATAGTCGAGCTTGCCCACGGCCACGCCATTGTTTCTCAGGATGGCGTGGACCATGGAAACGTGGAAATAGAAGTTCGGCAAGGCAAAGCTGAGCAGGTAATCATCGCCCGAGAATTTTGTCCCCTCGTCGGTCCAGTTCAGCACGACTTCCTTCTGCGCGCTGCCCGCCATCTGGCCCGCATTCACGCTGTCGATGTAGGCGATGGTGCTGGCGATACGTTCCTGTAGCTGCTCGAAGGACGCTTCGTTATCTTCAAATTTCGGCGCCGGCACGCCGCTCAGGCGCTCGACCGACATCTTCGACGTATCGCTGGCGCGCTGCACCTGCGCCGTCAAATCCAGCATGTCGGGCGCCAGCTGCGCGCCCAGCAAAATCTCGGGCACGATGCCATCTTCCTCCACGTGGGCTTGCGCTTTTTCCAGCAGGGACGAGACGACCCGCAAGCCGCGGATGAAGACGGGAATGGTTGCCTGATACATGGACACGGACATGGCGGACTCCTGATAGTGAACGATGAGCCAGTGTACCCGAGGCGCTGTTTTCGGACAGCGCGCCCGTGTGCGCCAGCGCACCGAGCGGCCCAGTTGCTTTTACTTGTCGAGGTTGACCTTGCCGTCCGGTAAATGCGCTGGCTGTTCAACGGACTCCTGCGCCTGTATCGGCGCCGGCTTGTCCTTGCGCTTGCCAGTGAAAAACTTGACGATGGCCGCGCCGCCGCCCACGACGACCAGGAGCAGCACTTTCTTGAAGGCCAGCAGCAGCGCCAGCAATTTGCCAAACAGGCCCAGCTTGCTGGCCACGCCGCCGGCCACCAGCGCCGCCAGGCCGTACTCGGCCACCTTGTCCGTCTTGCTGTCGAAATCCGTGTAGCGGTTACCGTCGGTAAATTCCGTGAACGCCGTCAGTTGCTGCATCTCTTTCTTGATCGTCGCGATCTGCTGCATGCTGGCGATCGCATTCAGGTTCAGCACGCCTTCACGGCCCAGCACGCGCACGTTGTAGTTCAGCGAGTGCTCGCCGCCATCGACCATCAAATCCTTGGCCCAGTACAGCTTGTGCGTATCCTTGGCATAGCTGGGTTTTTCCGCCCAGCCCATCAGATGGATGCCGGGATAGCCCTGCTTCTTGCGCTCCGCATTATTTTCCAGCACGGACGCCTGCATATCCTTGAGCAATTCGTCGTATTGGATGCTGTCCGCATCGTCATCCTTGATATGCCCTTCCTTTTCATACGTCACCACCACGCCCCAGCTGTCACGCTCGAGCACGCTGGTCTTGGCGGGCACGATCATGCCCAGCGATTCCATGCCCGGTGGATTGCCCCAGGCCTCGACCAGCACGCGCTCGGCGTCCGCCGGCGACAAATAACGGAAGCTGGCGGGCAAATCCAGGGTGGCGATACCGCCTGGCAAGGTGATCTTGCCGCGCTGCAGGTGCAACTGGGCAAGGAATTGCTCGGCCGTCATTTCCGTTGCGGCAGCCTTCTCTTCGGCAGGGGCGGCAGCCGTCAGGCCGGTGAGGGTCAGGCACAGCAGGGCTGTCAGCAGGCGTTTCAACATGATCGGTCCAAAAAATTGCAAAGGGTAAATATTTTAAATCAACTGGTTGCTTAATGGATAATTATTTCTGTGCGGCATTTGCCCATGAAAAAAGCGCCAGACGGGTTTCCCCGGCTGGCGCCTGCTGCTCTGTACATGGCTTGAAGATCAGGACACGCGCACCACCATCAGTCCCGCGCGCAAGCCCACGCGCACGTCCGGGTTCGGGAACACCACCAGCTCTTCCGCATGCCGCACCGTGTACACATGGTCGCCATCGCTGGCGATCACGGCGTGCTGCGGCAACGACGTGAAATTCTGCGTGCTGCGGTCAAAAGCCATGCGGAATTCATCGCTGTGCTTGATGATTTCCTGCGCCACCTTGAACACGTGCGGTTGCGCCTTGACGGGCTGCGCAGGCAAGCCGCGCAGCAAGCCGTCGAGCGCCCGCGACACGTCGTCGAACAGGGACAAATCGTTCTGCCCCAGGGTGCCCACACGGCCCAGTTCCACCGTGCTGGCGGCCGCGCCGAAATGCTCGGCCGAATAATAACTGTACGTGCCGGCCGACTGCGGGTTCATGATGATGGCGCCGATGGCCGCCTGGCCCAGCCAATCGATCAGCTGCGCCTTGGCGTCGTCGGCCACCAGGTCCGGCACGATGGCAAACGTGGGGTACACGGACGGCCGGATGGCCGTGTGTAAATCCAGATGCCAGCGCACGGGACCGGCCGCTGCAAAGAACGCTGTTGTCGCGGCGATCATTTCATCGGCACGCGCGCTTTCCGCCGCTTGCGCCAGGCTGCCCCGCACGGGGCGGAACATGCGATTGAGGTCGGCGTCGATGAAACGCTTGCCGGCCCGGATCGCATCGACATTGCCCACGCAAACGAGCAAATCGACGGCCAGCTTCGATGCATCGCGCGACAAGGCGTCGAGCAGATGCGCCAGCACTTCGATCGGTCCCGTCTCGTCGCCATGCACGCCCACCGAGACGGCCACGCTGGCGCGGCCGGCTCCCGGCTTGACGACCTGCAGCATGCCGGGCGCCGGCAAGGCCACCGTGAAACCGGCGTCCGAAAACAACCGGGCCACGCCGCTGAAATCGGCCTGCGCCAGCGCCTGCACGGCTGGCGGCAAGTCGCCAGCATCCTGCACTACCTGTGTTACTTTTTGCGTCATTACACCGCCGCTTCCGCTGGGGTTTTCGACGTGATTTTATTCACGGCTTCCGACAAGGTCCACACGTCCAGCATGGCTTGCTCCAGTTCCGTCGCCGCCACATAGGCCGACAGACCCAGCGCGCCCGTCACGGCATCGACGGCCTGGCCCGCATTGCCTTGCTCGGCACGGGCCAGCACCTGCGTCAGCAGACGCTGTTGCGTGCGGCGCAGCGCTTGCTGCGCGTAGTTGCGCAACTGTTCCTGCGACTTGCCTTGCGCGGCCAGCTTCAGGCCACGTTCCAAGGTGTCGATGCCTGCCTGGCTGCGCAGGGCCAGGCCCAGTTGCAGGAAGGAAGCCAGGTCCATCGAGGCAGGACGCGGCACGGACAGGGCCGGGAACAGGAAGCCGGCGACGACTTCCAGCGCGTCGACCGCATCCCACGCCTGCACGAAGGCCGGACTCAGACCCGGCACCAGCGCCGCTTCCGACTTGATGCCAACGGCTTTGAGCAGCTCACGCTTCGATTCCGCGCCAAACAAACGAGTCAGTTCGGCCAGGCCGGCGCCGCGCAATTGCTCGGCCGGCACCGACAAGACACCGGCGATCATCGTTTGCTGCAGCACGCGCGTTTGCGCATCGACCTTGATCGACACGTCGCGTGGAATCGTCAAGGCATCCGCATCGAGCGCGTCGAACACGGGCGCCAGGTTCAGCGCCACCCATGCCTGGCCCCAGGCCAGGATCACGGCCGATTCGTCCACGCCGTGTTCCGCCGCCAGGTTGCGGATCATCAGCGGGCCGCAGCGGTTGATCACTTCATTGGCCAGCACGGTTGCCAGGATGGCGTTGGCCAGCGGGTGGTCGAGCGCCGAACGGGTTTCCACCAGCAACGATGGGAAGTACGGTTTGAGCACCGGCTCGGCCCACGTTTCGCCGGTCAACGGCAAGGCGGACAGGATGCGCTTGAAGCGGTTCTTCACGTTGGCGATCACCACCGCCAGTTCCGGCGTGGTCAGGCCACGACCGTCGGCTTTGCGGCGTGCCAGTTCGGCCACCGACGGCAGCTGCTCGAGATCGCGCGACAGCGCGCCCTCTTCTTCCAAGCTGGCGATCAGGGCGGCATAGCCATCCTGCACGGCGCTCTCGCTTTGCGCCTGCAACTCGCGCACCAGCAAATGCGTCTGCTGCGTGTTGTCGCGCAAGACCAGGCGCTCGACGTCGTCCGTCATCGCATACAGCTCGCGGTTGCGTTCTTCTTCCGTCAGCTTGCCCGCGTTCACTTCCACGTCCAGCCAGATTTTCACGTTCACTTCATGGTCCGAGCAATCCACGCCGGCCGAATTGTCGATCGCATCGGTGAAGATGCGGCCACCGGCCAGCGCGAACTCGATACGGCCCGCCTGCGTCGCACCGAGGTTGCCGCCTTCGGCCACGACTTTCACGCGCAGCTCATTGCCGCTGACGCGGATGTGGTCATTCGCGCGGTCTTTCACTTGCGCGTGGCTCTCCGTCGACGCCTTGATGTAGGTGCCGATGCCGCCGTTGTAGAACAGGTCCACGGGCGACTTCAGGATGCGGTGCATCAGTTCTTCCGGCGGCAGCGAGGTCTCGGCGATATCGAGCGCGGCGCGGATCTGCGGCGACAGTTCGATCGTGCGGGCGGTGCGCGGATACACGCCGCCGCCTGCGGAGATCAGCTCCTTGTTGTAGTCGTCCCACGAGGAGCGCGGCAAGGCGAACAGGCGCGCGCGTTCCTCGAACGAGACGGCGACGTCCGGTGTCGGGTCGAGGAAGATGTGGCGGTGGTCGAACGCGGCCACCAGTTTCAGCTGGCGCGACAGCAATACGCCGTTGCCGAACACGTCGCCCGACATGTCGCCCACGCCGACCATAGTGATTGGGGTGGTGTTCAGGTCGTGATCCATTTCATAGAAGTGGCGCTTCACGGCTTCGAACGCGCCCTTGGCGGTGATGCCCAGTTTCTTGTGGTCGTAGCCGTTCGAGCCGCCCGAGGCAAACGCGTCGCCGAGCCAGAAACCGCGCTGCACGGCGATGCCGTTGGCGATGTCCGAGAACGTGGCCGTGCCCTTGTCGGCAGCGACCACCAGATACGGATCGGCTTCATCGAAGCACACGGTATCGACTGGCGGGACGATATTGCCCAGCGAACGGTTGTCCGTTACTTCCAGCAGGCTGGAAATGAACAGGCGGTAGACGGCTTCGCCTTCGGCCGCGATGGTTTCACGCACGGCGTCCTTCGGCATCATCTTGCAGACAAAACCGCCCTTCGCGCCGGCCGGCACGATGACGGCGTTCTTGACCATCTGCGCTTTCACCAGGCCCAGGACTTCCGTGCGGTAGTCTTCCATGCGGTCGGACCAGCGCAAGCCGCCGCGGGCGACAGGGCCGCCGCGCAGGTGCACGCCTTCGAAGCGGCGCGAGAAGACGAAAATCTCGCGGTAAGGACGCGGTTCCGGCACCAGCGCCAGGCTGCTGGTGTCGAACTTGAAGATGATCTTGTCGCCTTGTTGATTGTTCTGGAAGTAGCTGGTGCGCAGGGTGGCGGCCATCAGGTCGGCCAGCGCGCCGAGGATTTCCTCGGTATCGGCATGGTTCACGGAGGGCAGGCCGGCCTTGATGGCGGCGATGCTTTCCAGGGCTTGCGCATGCTGCGCGTCGGACAGCGAAGGATCGAAGCGCTGCAGGAACGCTTCCACCAGGGCTTTGACCTGGGCCGGCTGCTTGCGCAGGCTTTCGGCGATGTAGCGCACCGAGAAGCGGCTGCCCGTCTGGCGCCAGTAGCTGGTATAGGCGCGCACCAGTTGCACTTCGCGCGTCGACAAGCCGCCTTCGATGACGAGGCCATTCAAACGGCCATCTTCGGCCGTGTCGTTGAACAGGGCGGCAAACAATTCCTGCGCCACGGCGACGACGGATGGCTGCGCCAGTTTCGCCGCGCTGGCGGCATCGACTGTCAGGCTGGTGACGAAATAGCGCGTGCCGTCGGCCAGCGAAACGGAATACGCCTGTTCGCGGTCGATGGCCACGCCCGCGTTGTGCAGTGCCGGCAGGATGGTCGACAGCGGCGGCACCTTGTTGGCTGAGTACAAACGGATGGTGGTGACGGCGCCCGTCTCGATGCGCACGGCCACGTGCGACGGATCCGTATTGCGCAGGATGGTGTCGAGGTCGCGGAAGGCGACGGCCGGCGCGGTGGCGGCCACGTAATCGAGCGGCAGGGTGGCGCACAGTTTGCGCAGGCTGGTGCGCAGGGCCACGTCGGGCACGGCGTCGGCCACGGCGGCAAAGCCGTTATGCCAGCCATCGAGCACACTCAGCAGCGGCTGTTCGATATCCGTTTCCAGGTCCAGCGGGTAGCGCGCGGCATGGGCGATCAGGTAGACGCGCGCCAGGGGGCCGTCGGCCACCAGGGTTTGCATGCTCACGTGCGTGGCGCCGGAACTGGCTTGCAGGGCTTTTGCCAGGCTCGAAGCGACGCTGGCGCTGTAGCGCTCGCGCGGCAGGTAGACCAGCACGTTCAGGTGGCGCGCATACACGTCGCGGCGCGCGAAGACCTTGGTGCGCGGCTGCTTGTACAGCGAAACGACGGAACCGCACACTTGCGCCAGCCAGTCGAGATCCGCTTCCAGCGCTTCCGTGCGCGGCAAGGACTCAAGGATTTCGCGGAATTTCTCGGCACGGAAGCCTTGCTGGCGCACGCCGGCCAGGCTCAAAACCTTGGCCACGCGGCCACGCGCAAACGGCAGCGCCGCCAGCGGGGTGGAATTGCCTGCACGGGTGAACAGGCCGACGAAGCAATGCTCGCCCAGGATCGCGCCTTGCGCATCCATGTCGCGCACGCCGATGAAGTCCAGCTGCTGGTCGCGGTGCAAAGTGCCCGCCACGTCGGCCTTGACGATGGACAGCGCCGAATCGCGCTTGGCCAGGGTGTCGAAGTCGCCCGGGATGTTCGCCAGGCAGGTGCCGTAGACGGAGTGCGCCGTATCCTGCAGCACGCCGACGCGGCTCGGAATGTCGCGTTCGAGTTCGCGCACGCCCGGCTTGACGCGGTAGTAGGCGTAACCAAATACTTCAAAGCCGCCGCTGCGGGCCCACTCCAGGAAGGCCGCCACTTCCGCGCCTTCTTCGCCATGCTGCGATGCAGCCGTGGCGACGGCGGCCAGGCGCTCGCTCATGGCGGCGCTATCGCGGCGCACGACGGCCGCGTCACGCGCGACCGTCTCCAGGGCGGCGACCAGCGCGGCCTGGGCTTGCGGCGCCAGCTCTTCGTCGAGCAGCACCAGCACATACGATTCGAGCGGGTCGCCCGGCTGGCGCACCGCTTCGACGCTGCCGTCGGCGGCGCGGCGCACGGGCAGCACGGTGTTCATCACGCCACGCACGGCCAGGTGCTGGCGGCGCATGGCCATGACGATGGAGTCGACCAGGTAAGGCATGTCTTCGTTCAGGATCAGCAAGGCGCTCGCCATGCCGCCACGTCCATCCGCATAACGCAGGGTGGCGATCTGGCAGCCGTTGCCGGTGCGCTTGGCCGCTTGCGTGAAGCCGTCGACCAGCACGGGCGCCAGGCTGTCGGGCGCGATATCGGCCAGGTCTTCGGCGTCGAGCGAGTCGAGCCATGCCTGCACCAGCTGCACGACAGGCGCTGCCGCCTTGCCTGCATTGCCAGCCGCGTTAATCAACTCCAGCGTTTGTGTACGCAAATCTTGTGGCGTGTGATTCATCTTGCATCTCCATTACGGTAATGTGAATGTCCAACGCTGTCGTTCGGGCTTGTGGCTGGGCGGCAGCGGTGTCAAGAGACGGGGGTCGCCCGTCCAATTCTGTCTGTGCTACGGATAGTTGTCTCGGATGTTCTGTGTGTTTTTCTATCGCCTACAAGTCGTACAATCCAGGTAAGTTGAGGATGATCGTCAATTCTTCAAGCGCCGCATGCACTTCCAGCGCCAGCTGCGGATCGGCCAGGTCGCCCGGCTCCAGATGGTCGCGGTAGTGTTTTTCCACCCACTGCACCAGCCGATGGTACAGCGTTTCCGTCATGATCACGCCCTGGTGCATGGCGCGCGCCTCGGTTTCCGTCAGCGCCACGCGCAAACGCAGGCAGGCGGGCCCGCCGCCGTTGCGCATGCTCTGGCGCAGGTCGAAATGAATCAGTTCATCGATGGGTCCACCGCTGGCCACCAGGCCTTCCAGGTAGCGCGACACGGCGCGGTTTTCCTGGCATTCCTGCGGTATCACCAGCGCCATCTTGCCGCCCTCTTTCGTCAGCAACTGGCTGTTGAACAGATAGCTGGTCACCGCATCCTGGATCGGCACCTGGCCCGTGTCCACGCGCAGCGCGTCCAGTTGCGCACCCGTGGCGGCGACGGCGCGGCGCAACTGCGACAAGCTTGCTTCTTCATCGGCAAACGCCTGCTCGTGATAGAACAGCACATTGCCATTGCCGACGGCGATGACGTCGTTATGGAACACGCCCTGGTCGATCACGTCCGGATTCTGCTGCACGTACACGGTGCGCTTCGCGTCCAGGCCATGCAATCGCGCCACGGCTTGCGACGCTTCCAGGGTCTGGCGCGCCGGGTAGCGCTTCGGCGATGGCGCGGACGGGTCGAACTCCACGCGACCATACACGAACAATTCCACCGATGGCGCGCCGTGGCTGGCGCCAAGGCGCGTGTGGTTGGCCGCGCCCTCGTCGCCGAAGGCCGGTGTCGACGGCAGCGCACCGTGCACGGCGAAGTGCTTGTCGTCGCTGAAAATGGCGCGCAGGCTGCGCGCCGACTGCGCGTGCTCGAAGGCGCGGTGCAGCTTGTTATTCAGGTTGGCGGCCGTGAAATGCACGCGGCCATCTTGCGTGTCCGCCGACGGGCTGACCGTGGCGGCATTCGCCGTCCACATGGGCGAGGCGGAATACGCGCAGGCCAGAATCACCGGGGATTCCTTGTAGGCGCGCGCCAGCACCTCGGCGTCCGTGCCCGTGAAACCGATGGAGCGCAGCAGGCGGAAATTCGGCCGGTCCTGCGGTGGCAGCAATGCTTGCGCAAAGCCGCGCGCGGCCAGGGCGCGCATCTTCGCCAGGCCCTGCAAGGCGGCCTGCTTCGGATTCGAAGTGCTTTTCACATTGCTGAACGAGGCCACATTACCGAACGAGAGTCCCGCATAGTTATGCGATGGCCCGACCAGGCCGTCAAAATTGTATTCACGCGTGCTGTGCATGGGGAGTTTCCTTAAAAATTCAGGCCGGGCGACAGCTTGGCCGGCATTTCCAGCGCGCTGTTCTCGATCGAGGCGACCGGGTAGGCGCAATAGTCAGCCGCGTAATACGCGCTCGGACGGTGGTTGCCCGACTTGCCGATGCCGCCAAACGGCGCCGTGCTGGCCGCGCCCGTGGTCGGACGGTTCCAGTTGACGATGCCGGCGCGCGCGCGCGTCTGGAACGTTTGCCACAGGGCGGGATCGTCGGACAACAGCGCTGCTGCCAGGCCGAATTCCGTGGCGTTGGCCACCTTCAGGGCCGCATTGAAATCGGCCACGCGGACCACTTGCAGCAGTGGGCCGAACCACTCTTCGTCGGGAATGCCGGCAGCACTAGTCACGTCGACGATGCCGGCCGTCACAAAGCCCGCCTCGGGATTCAACTGGCGCATCTGCAGCAAGGTGGTACCGCCCTTGGCGACCATGTCCGCCTGCGCCTGCACCAGGCGTTTTGCCACGGCACTCGACACGACTGGGCCCATGAACGGCTGCGGCTGGGCGTCGGACGCGCCGATACCCAGTTTCGCGGCCACTTCCACCAGGCGCGCCACAAAAGCGGCACCAGCGGCGTTATCCTGCACCACCAGGCGGCGCGCGCAGGTGCAGCGCTGGCCGGCCGACACAAAGGCGGAGAAGATCGCGTGGTGCACGGCCGCGTCGACGTTCTTGACGTCCCACACGACGAGGGCGTTGTTGCCGCCCATTTCCAGCGCCAGCATCTTGCCCGGCTGGCCGCCGAACTGGCGATGCAGGCTGATGCCCGTCTGGCACGAACCCGTAAACAGCACGCCGTCGAGATGCGGATTGGCACCCAGGGCCACGCCCGTGTCGCGTCCGCCGTTGACGAGGTTGACGACGCCATCCGGCAAGCCGGCCTGTTGCCACAGCTGCACGGTTTTGATGGCCGTGCGCGGCGCATATTCGCTGGGCTTGAAGACGATGGTGTTACCGGCGATCAGGGCCGGCACGATGTGGCCGTTCGGCAGATGGCCGGGGAAATTGTACGGACCGAACACGCCGAACACGCCATGCGGACGGTGGCGCAGCACGGCGTCGCCATCGGCGATCTTGCTTTGCGTGATACCCGTGCGCGCGTTGTACGACTGCACCGAGATATCGATCTTGTTGGCCATGGTGGCCACTTCCGTGCGCGACTCCCACAGCGGCTTGCCCACTTCTTCCGAGATCAGCAGCGCCAGCGCTTCCGCATGTTCCTTCAGCAGTTCGCGAAAGCGCACGCAGATGGCGATGCGCTCTTCGACGGGCGTATCGGCCCATGCTTCAAAGGCGGCGCGCGCGGCCTGGCAAGCCTGCTCGACTTCGTTCTCCGTCGCTTCCAGGCTGGCCCAGGTCTGCTTGCCGTTCGACGGATCGATGGTGACCAGTTCACGGCCCGTGCCTGGCAGCCAGGCGCCGTTGATGAAGTTCGATGCTGCGCTAGATGGATTCAATACGTTAGACATGGGGATGCTTCCTCGGGTTGAGTGACAAGGTGCGCACGGTGTCGCCGTGATGGCAGCGCAGCAGATGCAGTTCATCGTCATCGAGCGCGATCTTGCCGCTGTGCGGATTGGCGCTGGTGACGATCATGCGAAAATCTTTCAGGTCGGTGTTCGACACCAGGTAAGGCTCGGCCTGGGACGCGTCGCCGCACACTTCCGGCGCAGCGTCGGCGTCGAGCACGGCCGGCATGCTGTCGCGCATGGCGCGCAGTTCGGAGACGCGCGCCTGCAGCACGGGACCGGCGTCGAAAATGTCGACATAGCCTTCGAAGTGCAAGCCTTCCTGTTCCAGCAGGCGGCGCGCGGGCGCCGTGCTCAGATGCACCTTGCCGATGACTTCCTGCGCCTCGTCGGGCAGGTAGGCCACGTACATGGGCTGGCGCGGCATCAGTTCGGCGATGAACGATTTTTTACCCAGGCTCGTCAAATCGTCGACGTGGTGGAAATCCATCTTGAAGAAATGGCGGCCCAGGCCTTCATAGAACGGCGAGCTGCCGTCCGGCGCCTGGTAGCCGCGCATTTCCGCGATCAGCTTTTCCGTGAACAGCTGCGGGAACTGGGCGATGAACAGGAAACGGCTTTTCGACAGCAGCTTGCCGTTGTTGCCGCTGCGGTAATCGGGGTGCAGAAACAGCGAGCACAGTTCCGTGCTGCCCGTCAGGTCGTTCGACAGGTACAAGGTTTCCATGCGCGTAAACACGTCGAGCTCGCGGCTGGAATGGACCAGGGTGCCGATACGGTAGTTATAGAACGGTTCTTCCAGGCCCACGGCGCCCTTGATGGCGCACACGCCAGCCAGGCGGCCCGTATCGGTATCCTCCATGACGAACATGTAGTCGCGCTTTTCGGGCGGGATGGTTTCGGCGAACGAAGCGCAGGCGATGGCCAGGCGGTCGCCCAGCATTTTCATGTCCGGCTTGAGGGTGGTCATGCCGGTGCCGACCTGGCTGGCCAGGCCATACAGGGCATCGAGGTCATTGGCGTTGATGGCGCGTACTACTAGCATAAAATTGACTCCCTTAGATACGCACGCAAATGACGCTGTCGCCTTCGGCCACGGCCAGCGCCTCGAGCAGGTCGGCCGGCAAACCGATGGTGTCCTGCGCTTCGAGCGCATCGCAGGCAAAGGTCACGGCGCGGAAATTGCGCTCGGCGCCGGAAGCGACCGCATAATTGACTTTCAGGCCCGTGCGGCTGGGCGTGACGCCGGCGACGACGCGGCGCGTGAGCGAGCCCGTAAACGAGCGCAGCGCATGCTTGTGCGCCTGCAGGATCGGACCGCCATCGAAGATGTCGATGTAATCGTCGGCTTCAAAGCCTTCTTCCGTCAGCAGATTGAACGCCAGTTCGCCGCTCGGGTGGATCTGGCCCATGGCCGCCTGCGCGTCGCCGGGCAGCAGCGGCACGTACACGGGGTAATGCGGCATCAGTTCGACGATCAGGGTGCGGTTGCGCGCACCGCCGATGACTTTTTCGGCATCGAGGAAATCCATCTGGAAGAACTTGCGGCCCAGCGCATCCCAGAACGGCGACTGGCCATTGGCGTCCGTGATGCCGGCCAGCGGCACGAAGAAGCGGTCGCCGAAACGGTGCGGCGCCAGCACGGCGAACAGCAGCCGCGCGCGCGACAGCAGGGCCGCTTCCAGGCCCGCCTGCTCCATGTTGCGCACATAGAAGCCGGACAGCTGCGAGTACGCCGTCAGCTCCGAGCACAGGGTCAGCGCATGCACGCTGTGGCTGATGTTCAGGTCGCGCGAGACTTGCTGGATGACGTCGTTGCGGAAGGAAAAATAGGTGCCGTTCGAGCCGGCCGAGGCGAAGATGGCGGCCGTACCAAAGATGCTCTTGTCGAGCAGTGATTCAAGCACGAAGAGATACGACTCTTCGCTGGGGATGTCGACATGGGCGGCAAACGAGGCGATGGAGCGCTCGACGGAGGCGGCGATTTTTTCGCGCGTCTTCGGCAGGGTATGGACACCCGGCATGGTGACTGCGGCCAGCGCTTCGAGGGCTGCAATATCCGCAATTTCTACCGGACGGACAACATACATGGGTACTCCTTCAATGCTGACGATGCTGGGGTAGAACCAAGCCGGCCCGCAGCAAAGCGGCGGGCCGGTGATCAAACAGGGAGCGGGGCTAGCTTCAGGCTTTCAGCATGCCGTCGATGGCGGCGCGCAGCAGACGACCCGCTTCGGCGATCTGCTCGTCCGAGACGATCAGGGCCGGCGCCAGGCGCACCACGTCCATGCCGGCGATCAGCACCATCAAGCCTTGCGCTTCGGCCGCTTTCTGGATGTCTTTCGCGCGGCCTTTGTAGGCATCGGTGACGACCAGGCCCAGCAGCAAACCGCTGCCGCGCACGATGGAGAACACTTGCGGGTAATCGGTGATCAAGCCTTGCAGCATGGCGATGGTGTTGACGCTCGCTTCTTTCACGCGCGCCAGGAATGCCGGCGTGTTGATCGTGTCCAGCACGGTCAAGGCCACGGTGGCGGCCAGCGGGTTGCCGCCGTAGGTGGTGCCGTGGGTACCGACGGCCAAGGTCTGCGCCAGTTCATTCGTGGTCAGCATGGCGCCGATCGGATAGCCGTTGCCCAGGGCCTTGGCGGCAGTCAGGATGTCCGGCGTGACGCCGTAGCCCATGTAGGCGAACAAGGCGCCGGTGCGGCCCATGCCGCTCTGGACTTCGTCGAAAATCAGCAGGGCGCCCGTCTTGTCGCACAAGGCGCGCAGCTCCTTGAGGAACTCCGGATTGCCCGGCACCACGCCGCCTTCGCCTTGTACCGGCTCGACGATCACGGCGCACACGTCATCGCCGATGGCGGCGCGCGCCGCTTCGATGTCGTTGTAGGCGATGTGGTCGATCGATGGCGGCAGCGGCTCGAAGCCTTCCGTGTACTTGGCCTGACCGCCGACGGACACCGTAAACAGGGTGCGGCCGTGGAAGGAGCTGAAGCACGAGATGATGCGCGACTTGTGCGCGCCGAACTTAGTGTGCGCGTATTTGCGCGCCAGCTTCAGGGCCGCTTCGTTGGCTTCCGCACCCGAGTTGCAGAAGAAGGCGCGGTCGGCGAAGGTCGCTTCCGTCAACGCCAGCGCCAGGCGCAGGACAGGCTCGTTGGTGTAGCCGTTGCCCAAATGCCACAAATTATTGATTTGCTTGGTCAGCACGTCGACCAGCGCAGGATGGCAGTGACCGAGGCTGTTGACGGCGATGCCGGAGGTGAAATCGAGGTAATGCTTGCCTGACTGGTCCCACAGATCCAGTCCGGAACCGCGCACGGGCACCATGGCTGCAGGGGCGTAGGTAGGAACGAGGACCTGGTCAAAGGTTTCCCGGGTGACTGGACGAGCCGTTACGGTCGAATCAAGCTTGGCATTCATAGCATTTCCCCATCAATATGTTAGGTACTCCGCAGCTACGACAGCTACGTGTGTACTGCATTATAAAAAGCGGGATGCTAAAACTCTTTTGAATCTGCGACAAGGATTTTCACAATTCATCACAGCCGGGCTTGCTTTAATCACGCAGGCGGCATCAGCTTTCTTTGCCGCTCTTCCCGGGGCGTATTGCCAAACAGGGTGCCAAAGGCCGTGGAAAAGTGCGAGCCCGAGGAAAAGCCGCACATCAGGCCAACTTGCACAATGGAATAATGTGTATCGAGCAACAGTTGCCGTGAGCGCCGCAGGCGCAGCTCCAGGTAGTAGCGCGATGGCAGGCTGCCCAGGTATTGCTTGAACAGCCGCTCGAGTTGGCGCCGCGACAGGCCCACCAGGCTGGCGATATCGTCGGTCGACAGCGGTTCCTCGATATTGGCTTCCATCAAGGTCACCGCTTCGGACAATTTCGGCTGCAGCACGCCGAAACGCGCCTGCAGGGCCACCCTCTGGCGCTCTTCCTTGCCGCGCACCTTGTCCACGCACAGCGCTTCCTTGACGAGCGCCTGCACGTCGGCGCCAAAAATGGTCTCGATCAGGGTCAGCGAAAAATCGATGCTGGCCGCGCCGCCGCAGCAGGTGATGTGCGGGCCGTCGATGTCGAACAGGTGCGGCGTCAGGATGGCCCGTTCGGCCTTCGCTTCCGCATCGGCATACAGGGCCCACGGCAAGGCGATGCGCACGCCATCCATGACGCCCGCGCCAGCCAGCCACAGCACGGCCGCGCCCACGCCGCCCCAGAACGGCGCCGAACGGCAGCGTTCGATCACGGCCCGGCACAGCTCGGCGCGCAGCGGCGCCTCCGTCTCATCGGCCACCAGCAGCGCGATATGCCAGTTGCCGCCCTGCGCGGCCACCTGTTCCGGCGTGCGCACGTCCAGTTGCAGGGCGTCCGGCCCCAGCGCCCGCGCGCACAGGCGCAGCGGCTGTACCAAGCCGGCCCAGGTAATCGACTCTGCGTCGCCGGCATGGACCAGCAGCAAACGCAGCGGTTTGTCGAGGCCGATACGGGAAAGATTAGCGAAGGACATCGGCGAGGCGGACCAAGGGCAAGGGCTGAGTTGCCCACATGATACCGGACTTCCGCCCCGTCGCGCCCCTCATGCAAGGGCGCATCCCGGCGCGGCGGAAAAAAGCGGAGCGGAAGGATATAATCACCCCCATGGGTGAACGATATTTAAAAAGTATCCGGCTGCTGGCCGAATGCATGCAAGGCTTCGAGCGGTTTTCTGGCGACTTCGTGCGCCAGTACGGCTTGACGCATGCGCAATTCGACATCATTGCCACGCTCGGCAACACCCGCGGCATGTCCTACAAGGAACTGGGCCAGAAAACCCTGATTACCAAGGGTACTTTGACGGGCGTGGTGGACCGGCTGGAACAGAAGGGGCTGGTGATACGCGAACGTTGTCCACGCGACAAGCGTTCCTATTACGTGCGCCTGAGCTGCGAGGGCGAACAGGTGTTCCATGACGTGTTCCCCAAGCTGACAACGCAGGGCCAGCGCCTGTTCGACGGCTATACCGAAGACGATTTCATACGTCTGGAAAGCACCCTGGCGGGACTGAAACAGGCCATCGCCAACGGCTGACCATACACCAGGCACCGACATTCAAACAAGACAAAGGAAACCAAGTTGAAAACCTCACTGCTCGAAGGCAAAAAGCCTGCTCATTTCGATAAACACATCATCGGCAACCTGCTGCTCAACGCCAGCACGCCGGAACTGGTGCGCCAGGAAAAACTGATCATCGGCGTGCGCAACGAAGACGGCGAAATCTATCGCCTGATCGGCGCCACCAAGCACAACAGCTTCATGAACGCCGTCGAGGAATTGTTCGACCTGGGCTTGACCGATGAGCTGGAAGACAGCGATGAGCTCGTTGAAGGCTGCGACGCGATATTTAGCGAAGCAGACTGATAACGCTCGCGTTATCAAAAGAGGCATGCCGCCGATACCGGGGCATGCCTTTTTCCGTTTACGGGGCTTTGCTTGCCTTTTGCTAAGCTGTTTGCGAAAAGATCATGGTTAAAAAGTTCCGTACGGAAATATTGCGAGTATAATTTTTTCAATGAACAGACTCGACGCCTTTAAAAGCATCGCCGCACAAGCCGCTCGTGGCGAGCTGACCTTTCCTGCCAATGTGGACGCTTCGCTCAAGCTGCAAGAGGCGCTGGCCGATCCCGACTGCCATATCGAGGCCGCCGCCAAACTGGTGCAGGCTGACCCGCTGCTGGCCGCGCGCACGGTGGCCATCGCCAATTCCGTGGCGTTCAACCGTTCCGGCAATGAAATCACCAGCGTCCGCAACGCCGTGCAGCGGCTAGGCGTGCGTACCCTGCAGTCGGTGGTGGCATCGCTGATCGTGCGCCAGCTGGGCAGCACCATTACCGATCCCGTGCTGCAAGCGAAGGCCAACCAGCTGTGGGAGCATACGGCCCACGTGGCGGCCCTGTCGCAGGTATTGGCCCGCCGCGTCACCAAGGTGGACCCCGATACGGCCCTGTTTGCCGGCATCATGCATGAAGTGGGCGGCTTTTATCTGCTGTCGCGCGCGGCCGAATTCCCCGGCATCCTCGACGGCGAACCGGAAGACTGGGTCGAACATGGCGAACAGGCCATCGGCCACGGTGTCCTGGCCAAACTGAAGGTACCGGAAGCGGTCAGGGGCGCCATCGATGCGCTGTGGGAAGGCTTGCGCGCCATCCCCCCCGAATCGCTGGGCGACACCCTGCTTCTGGCAAATGACCTGGCGCCCGTCTCGTCACCGCTCAATGAAAGCCCGGCCGCCATCGCCGTGCGGGCCGCCCGCGCCGCGCGCAGCATCGATTGCCTGATCGGCGACGATGCGACCTTGTCGAGCATCATGGAAGAATCGGATGATGAAGTGCAATCGCTGCTGAAGGTACTCGTGCACTAGGCTGCCTGCCGTACCGGATGCGAGCACTCACTATCAGTGCCAGGCTTCCATAGCGGCAAACAAAAAAAACCCGCTCGAAAGCGGGTAAAGTCCAAAGCTAGGGATGTCCTGAAAGAGACAGCCCTATCTTATGCGCTGTGCCGCGCCAGCTCCGTGCGCTGGCTCACTTAGCGCACACATTATCCCGGCAACAGTTCCACGTCCGTTTCCTGCCAGGCGCGCAGCTGGCGCACGCGGGCAAACCACGCCTGGATGTGCTGGTATTGCGCCAGCGGCAAGCGCACGGCCTCGCTGTACATCAGCGGCGCGGCGACGGCGAACTCGGCCAGGGTCAAGGCATCGCCGCAGAGCCACTCACGCTGCGCCAGATGCGCATCCAGCACCACGGCACAGGCATGCAGTTCGTGCTCGCCGCGCGCCTCTTCCAGCGGGTCCGCTGGACCATTGCCCGTCATGCCTTTCCAGGCGCGTTCCCAGGCCAGCACGCTGATGGCGGGCGCAAAGTGCTGCGCGGCCCAGAACAGCCAGCGGTTGACGTCGGCGCGCGCTTGCGGCGCCTGCGGGTAAATCGTCTGGCCCGGCACCTGCTCGGCCAGGTATTGCATGATGGCGCACGATTCCCACAGCAGGAAATCGCCATCGGCCAGCACGGGCACTTTGCCGTTCGGGTTCAGTTCGGCCAGGCGGCGGCGATCGTCCGCATTCATCAGGTCGACTTCGGCCAGCTCCAGAGGCAGGCCGAGGTGGATCGCCGTCATCAGGGCACGGCGGGCATTCGAAGACATGGGGTGGTGGTACAGGCGCATGATGGATAGCTCCGGTGAGTGAGGAAGCCACCATCGTAGTCGCCGTCACTGACAGTTTTTGTCAGGAGCGAATGTCAGGATTCCGGGTCGATATCGTGCGCCTTGCGCCAGGCATCGAGCAGTACATGGCGCCGCGTGGGATAGCGCTCCGCATGCTGCCGCACGTCGGCGATGCGGTCGATGCGGAAATGCCGGTAATCGCCGCGCAACTCGCACCAGGCGGCCAGCAGGCGCTTGCCTTCGAAAAAAGCCAGGGCGAAAGGCCACACCGTGCGCGAAGTGGCGCTGCCATGCTCATCCTGATAGGCGAGCGTGAGCTTCTGTTCGTAGCGGATCGCCTCGCGCACGGGCTGCACGTAACGGTCGGCCGGCTGCGTGCCATCGGCGGGACGCCCCAGCGGCACCCACAAGCTGGTCTCGGCCATGCTGTCGCGCAGGTCGCGCGGCGAAGCGGCCGCGATCTTGGCCAGGGCATTGCTGGCCGCCTGCGCCAGGCCCGCATCGCCCTGCCGGCGCACCCAGCGCGCGCCCAGCACCAGCGCTTCCAGTTCATCGGGACCGAACATCAGCGGCGGCAGGAATGCGCCGCGGCGCAGCACATAGCCGATACCGGCCTCGCCCTGCAGGGGCGCGCCCAGTTCGGCCAGGGTCTGGATATCGCGGTAAATCGTGCGTTCGGAAACACCGAGCTGCTGCGCCAGCTGGGCCGCCGTGACGGGCACGCGCCTGGCGCGCATGGCGTCCATCAGCAGGAATAAACGGCCGCTGCGGCTCATGGACAGGCCTGCAAGGCCTGGTCGCCCATGACGAGGGCCGACAGGGCCGGCACGTACAGATAGCCGTCGGGCGCCAGGCGCGCCGCGCGCGTCCCCTCTTGCACGCCGGCCATGCCATAGCAGCGCTGCAGGCGGGCGGCAGCCGGCCACCAGTAGACGGCCGCCTCCTGGTCGGGAAAGCGCTGGCGCACGCTATCGGCCTGCGCCGCCACTTGCCGGAAGTCGCGGTAAAAGGCGGGGGCGATGCCCAGCTCCGCGGCAAACGCCGATTCCTGCGCCGCCGTCTCCGCCAAGCGGGCCGCCAGCGCCACCGTTTCGCTGTCCAGGTCCTCGGCCGCCACGCCAGCTTCAACCAGGGTGCGCCGCATCTGCGCCTGGTCGACCTGCGCGCGCAGGAAAGCCGATTCCTGCAGCGCCAGCACGGCGCCGTCGGGTATGCTTTTATGCCGCGCGGCCGGGAACACATACAGGGCGCAGCTACCGGCGCACACGGTGTCGATGGCGAGACGCCATTGCCGCTGGCGCAGATAGCGGCCCAGCTGCATCGCCGCCTGCGGGTCGCCAGCATCGCTATTGACGCGCAACAGCGCGGTGCCCGGCGTAGCCAGCAGCCGCAGCTTGTCCACGTCGCCCTCGGCAATCGGGCCGCGCATGGCGATGCTGGCGGCATCGGCACGGCTGAAATCGGCGGCGTCGGCCAGCGCCGTCACGCCTGCCATCAGGCCTACCCATAAAAAACGCTTCATCGTCATCCGTTACAAAAAAAAACGACCACCGCAAACGGTGATCGTTCTTTCATTCAAGCTGCAAAAAACCTGCGCTTACACCACGGCGCCGTCGGTTTCGTCTTTTTCCTTGACCGGCTTGATCAAGTCTTCGCGCTTGACGCCCAGCCACATGGCGATCGAGGCCGCGACGAACACGGACGAGTAAATACCGAAGCAGATACCGATGGTCAGCGCCAGTGCGAAGTGGTGCAGGGTCTGGCCGCCGAAGATCAGCATCGACAGCACCATCATCTGGGTCGAGCCGTGGGTGATGATGGTACGCGAAATGGTGCTGGTAATCGCGCTGTCGATCACTTCATGCACGGTCGCCTTGCGCTGCTTGCGGAAGTTTTCGCGGATACGGTCAAAGATCACCACCGATTCGTTGACGGAATAACCGAGCACCGCCAGAATGGCCGCCAGCACCGTCAGCGAGAATTCCCATTCGAAGAAGGCGAAGAAGCCCAGGATGATCACCACGTCATGCAAGTTGGCGATAATGGCCGAGACAGCGTATTTCCATTCGAAGCGGATGGCCAGGTAGATCATCACGCCGATAATCACCACCACCAGCGCGTTCAAGCCATTCTGCGCCAGTTCCTCGCCCACTTGCGGGCCGACGAATTCAACTTTCTGCAGGACGACCGCTTCGCTGCCGGCAGCATCCATACACGCGCTCTTGAGCACATGCTCGCCCTTGTCGGTGACGGTGTCGATGGCCTTGGTCGAGCCTTGCTCGGCCTTGCACAAGGCTTCAAACACGCGCTGCGAGGTGTTGGCGGCGCTGACGCCATTTTCCACCGGCAGGCGGATCATCACGTCGCGCGCCGTATCGAAGCTGGTCACGCCCGGCTCTTCATAGCCCATGGCGATCAGGGTGCCGCGTATGCCTTCAAGATTGGCCGCCTTCGGGTATTTCACCTCCATCAGGGTGCCGCCCTTGAATTCGACGGACAGGTGCAAGCCCTTGTGCACCAGGAAGAAAACGGCGGCAAGGAAGGTCACGGCCGAAATCACGTTGAAAATCAACGCATGGCGCATGAAGGGAATATCTTTTTTGATCCGGAAAAATTCCATGAAATCCTCTGAGTTCTATTCTGTGCGTCCGGCGGCTGTGCCACCGGACGCGATCGCTGTTGACGCTATTGGGTGAGTCGGGGCCGTCGCTTATTTGCTGGTGCCCGGCACCCACACCGTGCCGATCGACAAGGTCGTCAGCTTTTTCTTGCGGCCATACCAGAGGTTGACCACACCGCGCGACACGAACACGGAGGAGAACATCGAGGTCAGAATACCCAGGCAATGCACAACAGCGAAGCCGCGCACAGGACCGCTGCCGAAGGCCAGCAGCGCCAGGCCGACGATCAGAGTGGTCACGTTCGAGTCGAGAATCGTGGCCCAGGCGCGGTCGAAGCCGGCGGCGATCGCCGCTTGCGGCGTATTGCCTGCGCGCAGCTCTTCACGGATACGTTCATTGATCAGCACGTTGGCGTCAATCGCCATACCCAGCGCCAGCGCGATAGCGGCGATACCGGGCAAGGTCAACGTCACTTGGATCATCGACAGCAAGCCGACCAGCAACAGCAGGTTGGTGGCCAGGGCCAGCACGCTGAAGGCACCGAACAGCATGTAGTAGGCGATCATGAAGACGGCGATGGCGATGAAGCCGTACAGGGTCGAGTGGAAGCCCTTGGCGATGTTTTCCGCGCCCAGTTGCGGTCCGATCGTGCGTTCTTCGATGACGGTCATCGGTGCGGACAGGGCGCCCGAGCGCAGCAGCAGCGCCAGTTCATTCGCGTTTTCCGCGCCGCCCATGCCGGTGATCTGAAAGCGCGAACCGAGTTCCTGCTGGATGGTGGCAACCGACAGCACTTCCGGCTTGCCCTTTTCAAACAGCACGATGGCCATGCGCTTGCCCACGCGTTCGCGCGTCGCTTCACGCATCTTGCGGCCGCCGTCGCCGTTCAGGTCGATCGATACGGCCGCCTGCTGGTTCTGGTCGAAGCTGGCCGTGGCGCTGGAGATATAGTCGCCCGTCAGGATCACGTCTTTCGCCAGCACGACAGGTACGCCCTTGCCGACGGTAAACAGTTCCGAGTTGAACGGGATGGCGCTCGACAGTTCGGTGCCAGGCACTATGCTTTCATCGACCAGGCGCACTTCCAGGGTCGCCGTGCGGCCGATAATGGCTTTCGCGCGGGCCACGTCCTGCACGCCAGGCAATTGCACCACGATGCGGTCAGGGCCTTGCTGTTGGATCAGCGGCTCGGCCACGCCCAGCTCGTTGACGCGCTTGGACAGGGTGGAGATATTCTGTTTCACGCCTTCATCGATGGTGGCTTTCAGGGCGGCCGGCTTCAGGGTGATGTTCAGTTTCAAATCGCTGCCTTCGCCCGCATCGGCGAACGCCAGTTCCGTCATCTGGTCGGACAGGACATTTTTTGCCTTCACGCGCGTTTCCGCGTCGCGGAAGTTGATCTGGACGCTGTCGCCCACGCGTTCGATGCCAGCGTGGCGGATATTCTTGTCGCGCAACACGCTACGCGCGGCGGACTGGACGCCCTGGACTTTCTTGTTCAGTACGGCTTTCGCATCGACCTGCATCAGGAAGTGCACGCCACCGCGCAAGTCCAGGCCCAGGAACATGGGCAAGGCATGCAATTTTTGCATCCACAATGGGGTATTGGCTTGCAGATTGACCGTCACGATGTAGGCGGGATCGCTGGCATCGGTGTTCAGGTCTTTTTCCAGCACCAGTTTCGCCTTGAACTGGGTATCGGGATCGGCGAAACGCACGCGCACGGAGGCGAGGTTGCCGGCGCCATCCATGGTGACACCTTCCGACTTGACGTTCTCTTTCGTCAATATTTGCTCGACTTGCGTCATCAGCTCGCCCGTCACTTTGACGGTCGACTTGCCGCTGGTTACTTGCAGCGCCGGTGACTCACCGAAATAGTTGGGCGCCGTATAGAGTGCGCCCAGCAATAAGGCGACGACGATGATGATGTATTTCCAGGCAGGATAGCGATTCATATTGATTCAGCGTTCAGTGTTGAGCGTCGGAGGCGTCGCGAGGGGCGGCGGATAGCCGCCCCGTTCAATCATTGCTTTGGCAATGACAGCGAGGAATTACAGCGCCTTCAGGGTGCCTTTAGGCAGCAAGGTGGTGATGGAGCTCTTTTGCACCGTGATTTCGGTGCCGGTCGCCACTTCGATGGTGACGTAAGCGTCCACTACCTTGACAACACGGCCCAGCATGCCGCCGGCGGTAACGACTTCGTCACCCTTGGCCAGCGCGTCCATCATCGCCCGTTGTTCTTTGGCGCGTTTTTGCTGTGGGCGGATCATCAGGAAATACATGACCACGAACATCAATACCAGCGGCAGGAAGCTGGTCAGGTTGCCGCCGAGGCCCAGGGCGTCGGTTGGGGCTTGCGCATAAGCGTTGGAAATGAAAAACACGGTGACTCCAGTTCTAATCAGTTTGAAAAAATAGCGCTGTATTCTAGCATTGGCAATCCGCCAAGCCTCCAATTGCAGGCATGGCAGCTTCAAATGGGGCTAAAAAGGCATTATGCAATGCTTTGTCGCCCCAGTCCAAGCACCAATACACAAAACTTCAGGCCATGCCGCGGCCAGGGCGCCAGATAAGGTTTTCTTAAGTTCCGCGTGCGCGTTCCGCGTGGAATTGCAGGGTAAACGCGTGGAAACGGTCTTCGTCCAGCGCTTCGCGCATCTGGCGCATCAGGTCCAGGTAGTAATGCAGGTTGTGGATGGTATTCAAACGCGCACCGAGGATTTCCTTGGAACGGTGCAAATGGTGCAGGTAGGCGCGCGAGAAATTGCGGCAGGCGTAGCAGCTGCAGGTCTCGTCCAGCGGCGCCTGGTCTTCCTTGTACTTGGCGTTCTTGATCTTGATGTCGCCAAAACGGGTAAACAGCCAGCCATTGCGGGCGTTACGTGTCGGCATGACGCAATCGAACATGTCGATACCGTTCGACACACCGGCCACCAGATCTTCCGGCGTACCCACGCCCATCAGGTAATGGGGCTTGTTGGCCGGCAGGCGCGGGCCCACGTGGGCCAGCATGCGCATCATGTCTTCCTTCGGCTCGCCGACGGACAGGCCGCCGATGGCGATGCCGGGGAAATCGATTTCTTCCAGCTTGGCCAGCGACTCGTCGCGCAGCATTTCGAACATGCCGCCCTGCACGATGCCGAACAGCGCATTCGGGTTTTCACCGCGGTGGAACTCGTCCTTCGAGCGCTGCGCCCAGCGCAAGGACATGCGCATGGACTTGGCCGCTTCCTCGATGGTGGCCGGACGGCCCTGGATTTCGTACGGTGTACATTCGTCGAACTGCATGACGATGTCGGAATTCAGGACGCGCTGTACCTGCATCGACACTTCCGGCGACAGGAACAATTTATCGCCGTTGATCGGCGAATTGAAATGCACACCCTCTTCCGTGATCTTGCGCATGGCGCCCAGGGAAAACACCTGGAAACCGCCCGAGTCCGTCAAGATCGGCTTGTTCCAGCCCATGAAACCATGCAAGCCGCCGAATTTTTCCATGACGGTGTTGCCAGGACGCAGCCACAGGTGAAACGTGTTGCCCAGAATGATCTGCGCGTCGATCTCGTTGAGTTCCAGCGGCGACATGGCTTTCACGGAGCCGTAAGTGCCCACTGGCATGAAGATCGGCGTCTGCACGACGCCATGGTTGAGTTTCAAGGTGCCGCGGCGTGCCTTGGTCAGGCCGCTCGTGTCGGTCTTGAGTAACGTAAATTCCAGCATGTCAGCCTTTCACGGGAGTATCAAGGTTCAGCGCAGCGCGCGATTGCGTGGTGAGCAGCATCGCGTCGCCATAGCTGAAGAAACGGTAATTCTGCGCAATCGCATGCGCGTAGGCGCTGCGGATCGGCGCATAGCCGGCAAAGGCCGACACCAGCATCAGCAGGGTCGACTTCGGCAAATGGAAGTTGGTGATCAAGCGCGTCACCGTTTTAAACGCATAGCCGGGCGTGATGAACAGGGCCGTGTCGGCGCTGCCCGCCACCAGCTGGCCGCTTTGCGAGGCAGACTCCAGCGCGCGCAGGCTGGTCGTACCGACGGCCACCACGTCGCGCCCGGCCAGCTGCGCGGCGCGCACGGCGTCGACGGTTTCCTGCGGCATGGTGTACCACTCGGTATGCATCTTGTGTTCGGCCAGCACCTCGGTGCGCACGGGCTGGAAGGTGCCGGCACCCACGTGCAGGGTCACATAGGCGAAGTTGACGCCCTTGGCCTTTAATTGATCGAGCAGGGCCTGGTCGAAATGCAGGCCGGCCGTCGGTGCGGCGACAGCGCCGGGCACCTTGTTGAACACGGTCTGGTAGCGCGTCTCGTCGAATTCGTCCGCATCGTGCTCGATGTACGGCGGCAGCGGCAGCCGGCCATGCGCCTCGATCAGCTCGAACACGTCGGCCTCGAAGTGCAGGGTAAAGAACTCGCCGGCGCGCTGGCCGACCGTCACATCAAAGGCGTCGGCCAGGCGGATGCGGCAGCCGGGCGGCGGCGACTTCGACGCGCGCACCTGGGCCAGCACGGTACGGTCATCGAGCACGCGCTCGACCAGCGCCTCGATCTTGCCGCCGCTTTCCTTGACGCCAAAGAAGCGCGCCTTGAGTACACGCGTATCGTTCATCACCAGCAGGTCGCCCGCCTGCAACAGCCCGACGATGTCGGCGAACTGGCGGTCGACCAGAGCGTCGCCGTCCAGATGCAACAGGCGCGAGGCGCTGCGCTCGGCCAATGGAGTTTGCGCAATGTTTTCTTGCGGCAAATTAAAATCGAAATCGGAAAGCGAATACATGCGTTTTGCTTCAAAAGTACGTCAAAAATGATTAGGAGTGCGCAATGGAACATCTGGCACTATACTGTGCGCCTATACAGGCATTACAATAATCCGCCGCAACAATTTACGACTGCGGTACGCACAGGGTGTGCCGGACAACCCTCTATTTTACGCTAGCGGCACCAAAACCTTGCATATGTCCGATCCAAAGCCCGATCTTCCTCCCGCGGCCAAGCCGGCCACCAAGCCGAAAGCCGTCAAAAAAGTGGTCAGCACGGAAAGCCGGCTGGCCAAACTGGGCTTGCGCACGGACATGGACCTGGTGCTGCACCTGCCGATGCGCTACGAGGACGAAACCAAGGTCTACACGATACGCGACGCCTGCCTGCGCGGCGGCGAGTCGTGGCAAGTCGAGGGCATCGTCACCAAATGCGAAGTCAATTTCAAGCCGCGCAAGCAGCTGCTGGTGACGATCGCCGATGAAACGGGCAATTTGCTGCTGCGCTTCATGAATTTCTACGGCAGCCAGGTCAAGCAGCTGGCCGAAGGCACGCGGGTACGCGCGCGCGCCGAGCTCAAACACGGCTTTTTCGGCGCCGAGATGGTGCACCCGACGTATAAAGTGGTCAACGAGGGAGCGCCCCTGCCCACGGCGCTGACGCCCGTGTATCCGTCCGGCGAAGGCCTGTCGCAGCACGTGCTGCGGCGCGAGATCGCCGACGCCATGCGCCGCATCGACTGGCAGGACACCTTGCCCGACCAGCTGCTGCGTGAAATGCAGCTGTCGCCGTTCCGCGCCGCCGTGCACCTGCTGCACTATCCGCCGCAGGACATCGATGAAAGCGCGCTGATGGACCGCTCGCACCCGGCCTGGGTGCGCATGAAGTTCGATGAACTGCTGGCGCAGCAGCTGTCGCTGAAACGCGCCCAGCGCGCGCGCCGCTCGAAGGGCGCCGCATCGCTACCCATCGTCGGCACCCTGTCGAATGCATTCGGCGCCGCCCTGCCCTTCAAGCTGACGGGCGCGCAGGCGCGCGTGCTCGAGGAAATCCGCGCCGACCTGCGCCAGCCGTATCCGATGCAGCGCCTGTTGCAGGGCGACGTCGGCAGCGGCAAGACGGTGGTGGCGGCGTTGTCCGCCACGCAAGCGATCGACAGCGGCTACCAGGCCGCGCTGATGGCGCCCACGGAGATCCTGGCCGAGCAACACTTCCGCAAGATCGCCGCCTGGATGGAGCCGCTGGGCGTGAAGGTGGCGTGGCTGACGGGCAGCCTGAAGAAAAAGGAAAAGACGGCCGCGCTGGCCCTGATCGAATCGGGCGAAGCGCAGCTGGTGATCGGCACGCACGCGCTGATCCAGGATAACGTGCTGTTTGCCAAACTGGGCCTGGTGATTGTCGACGAGCAGCACCGCTTCGGCGTGGGCCAGCGCCTGACCCTGCGCAACAAGGGCGACAGCGCGGCCGTTCCGCACCAGCTGATGATGTCGGCCACGCCCATCCCGCGCACCCTGGCCATGACGTATTACGCCGACCTGGAAGTGTCGGTGATCGACGAGCTGCCGCCCGGACGCAGCCCCATCGTCACGCGCGCCATCGACCAGAACCGGCGCGACGAAGTCATCGCCCGCGTGTATGCGGCCGCGCTGGAAGGCCGGCAGGTGTACTGGGTCTGCCCGCTGATCGAGGAATCGGAAGCGCTGCAGCTGCAGACGGCCACCGACACCTATATGATGCTGGCCGAAGCCCTGCCCGCGCTGCAGGTGGGCCTCGTGCACGGCCGTTTGAAACCGGCGGAAAAGCAGGAAGTGATGGACGCCTTCATCGCCGGGCATATCCACGTGCTGGTGGCCACCACCGTCATCGAGGTGGGCGTCGACGTGCCGAACGCCTCGCTGATGGTGATCGAACACGCCGAGCGTTTTGGCTTGTCGCAGCTGCACCAGCTGCGCGGGCGCGTGGGCCGCGGTTCGGCAGCCAGCGTCTGCCTGCTGCTGTACCAGGGCCCCCTGGGCGGCGTGGCACGCCAGCGCTTGATGACCATGCGCGAAACAACGGACGGCTTTGAAATCGCCCGCCGCGACCTGGAAATCCGTGGCCCCGGGGAGTTTCTTGGCGCGCGCCAGTCCGGCCAGGCAATGCTGCGTTTCGCCGACCTGGAAACGGATCAGTGGCTGGTAGATCAAGCCCGCGACGTGGCGCACGATTTGCTGCACGCCACCACGGCCGCCGCAGCAGCCACCGTCGAAGCGCATCTGGCGCGCTGGCTGGGTGGGAAAGAGGAATTTTTAAAAGTATAGGTCTTACATTGCATGCTTTGGGCCGTTGTCGGATTACGCGCTTTGCGCTAATCCGACCTACTCACGACGCAAACGGTAGGTCGGATTAGCGTAGCGTAATCCGACAACATTGTTAGCGCGCCTCACTCCCGCCCAACACCCGCCATATCCACAACATCCCCGCCCCAATCCGCAGCACACCATCCCTGCTTTACATACCGGTGAAAACTGGAATACGGCCAATCGATGACTTTACTCACAAGGCCATGCTTGACGGGGTTGTAATGGATGTAATCGATATGCTTGGCCAAGTCGCGCTCATCGCGCAAGACATGCTCCCAATACCGCTGCTGCCAGACATTTTCAAGATCGCAGCGCTTGCTGAACCACGTCTTGATCAAGCGCCAGCGCGTCATGAAATCGGCATCGGCTTCAGGCAGGGTCCAGATGCAATGCAGGTGATCGGGCAGGATGACGATAGCGTCGATAGCGAATGGCCGTTGATGCCGCACGGCGCGGAAAGAATCACGCAGCAAATCCACGGCAGTGGCAGCAGCGAAAACAGGCCGGCGGTGGGCCGTCACCACCGTGAAGAAAAAGCTGCCGCCTGGCTGAAATGCGCGTCGGTATCGCATGGTTTCGGATGTTGTCGGATTACGCGAATCCGTCGCAGCAGGTCGGGTAGGTCGGATTAGCGTAGCGTAATCCGACTTCTAACGTAATCCGACTTCACGCAAACCACCTTGCGCCCACACAGCCTACATGCACATCCAGAAGCGGTTCGCTAGGTCGAGCATGAAGTCGGGCCGCAGATAGGCCAGGAAGACAATGGCCAGCAGCGCGGCGCCAGCCAGGCGCCACAGCCATGTGCGCCAGCTGGCCATTACGCGGCCACCGCCACGCGCTTGACGGCGCGCTCGTCGATGGGCAGGTTGATCAGCGCGGCCAGCAAGCCCAGGCCGATGGTGATCATCCACACGATGTGGTAACTGCCCTGGTGCTCGTACAGATAGCCGCCCAGCCAGGCGCCGAGAAAACTGCCCACCTGGTGCGAGAAGAACACCATCCCGGCCAGCATCGACAGATGCTTCACGCCGAAGATGCCGGCGATGATGCCGTTCGTCAGCGGCACGGTCGACAGCCACAACACGCCCATGCCGGCGGCGAACAGATACACGGACCACGCCGACAATGGCGCCAGCAGGAACGCGGTGATGACCACGGCGCGCGTCACGTAGATGGCCGACAGCAGGTAGCGCTTGGCGATCTTGCCACCGAGTTTGCCCGCATAGTATGAGCCGACGATGTTGAACAGGCCGATCAGGGCCAGCGCCGTGACGGCGACGTTCGGGTTCATCAGGCCCTGGTCCTTCAGGTAGGCAGGCAAGTGCACGCCGATGAAGACCAGCTGGAAACCGCAGACAAAATACCCGGCCAACAGCAGCCAGAACGAGCGGCTGGCGATGGCTTCGCTGAAGGCGGCGCCCACGCTTTGCTGCGGACCGCTGGCGTGCGAGACGGGGGGCTCGCGCAGGTAGAAGGCCATCGGGATCATGGCCAGCAGCACCAGCGCTGCCAGCACATAAAAGGCGTTTTGCCAGCCCACGGCGGAGATCAGCTGCTGCTCCACGGGCATCATCAGGAACTGGCCGAACGAGCCGGCCGCCGACGAAATGCCGAAGGCCCACGAGCGCTGCTCGGGCGGCGCGCTGCGGCCGATGATGCCGCTGATGGCGCCAAAAGCCGTGCAGGCCAGTGCCAGGCCGATGAAGATGCCGGAGCCGACGATGAACAGGGTGGGCTGCGTCACGAGCGCCATCCACACGAGGCCCGCCATGTAGCTGATGGCGCCGACGATGACGACGCGCATGGTGCCGAAACGGTCGGCCGCCATGCCGGCGAACGGGCCAAAGACGCCCCACATCAGGTTTTGCATGGCCAGCGCCAGCGAATACGTTTCGCGCGTCCAGCCATTCGCTTGCGAGATCGGCTGCATCCAGAAACCCAGGCCGTGGCGCACGCCCATCGCCAGGGTCAGGACGACGCCGCTGGCGATGAGGACAGTTTTCAGGCTTGGACGGGATGAGTGCAATGTCATGGGGTTCCTGTTCACGCCTGGTCGGCTTGGTAGACGAGGCCGATCTGGCCGCGCATGGTGTCGAGATTGCGCATCAGCGCCACGCTGTCGGCGTGCGGCATGAGGGGGCTTTCCAGCAGGCCGGCGCGGATGCAGCGCATCGCTTCGATGGCCTCGTGCGCGTAGCCATTGCCAAGGTGGGGGGCGGCGACGACGCGGCGTTCGCCGTCCATCATTTCGACAATCAGGTGATCGGGCTTGTAAAAACGGTTGGGCAGGCGGATGCGCCCCAGGCTGCCGGAAATGGTCATTTCCGTCGGCGTCTGCGCGCGCAGGCTGCAGGCGCAGGACGAGGTGCCGCCGCCCGCATGCAGCAGCGAGAACACGACCTGCTCATCGACGCCGGTGGCGCCAATCTCGGCCAGCGCCTGCACCTGCGATACGGGGCCGAGGAAGAAGGCCGCCATCGACAGCGGATAGATGCCCACGTCGAGCAGCGCGCCGCCGCCCAGCTCCGGATTGAACATGCGGTGCTCGGGCGGGAAATTGGCGACAAAGCCGATATCGGCCTGCACCTGCCGCAGCACGCCGATTTCGCCGCTGGCGATGATGCGTTGCGCTTCCTGCACGGCGGGCAGGAAACGGCTCCACATGGCTTCCATCAAAAACAGTTTTTTCTCGCGCGCCATGTCGACCACGGCCTGCGCTTCGCGCGCATTCATGGTGAACGGTTTTTCGCAGACGACGTGCTTGCCGGCGGCCAGGCACAGCAAGGCATTTTCCGCATGCAGGGTGTGCGGCGTGGCGATGTAGATCACGTCCACATCTGGGTCCATGGCCAGCGCCTGGTAGGAACCGTGGCAATGCTCGATGCCGAATTCGGCGCCGAAGGCCTGCGCACCGGCGCTGCTGCGCGAGGCGACCGCCACCAGTTGCGCACCGGGCGCATCGCGCAAGCCATTGGCCATCGCGCGGGCGATCTTGCCGGTGCCGAGGATGCCCCAGCGGACGGTGTTTTCCATGCTATTGATCTCTTTCTGCGCCAGCCACCTTGCGCTTCGGGCGGAATACCGCCGCGTCATTATAAAAATCGTCGTCCTGGTCTTCACACCAGCCAGGCAAGCCAAGCACGGGCAGCGGCGTGAAGTCCGCCGTGGTCAGGCCTTGCTGCGCCAGGTCTTGCGCCACCCGTTCGTCGAGCCAGGCGCGGCGTGCCGCATCGTCGAGCGCAAAGTAGGCGTCGCCGGCAAAGATCACGCGCGTATGCGCCGTGATGGCCTTGCGCGGCACCACCAGTTTTTCCATCAGCGCGTGGCCGAACAGCCAGACATCGGCGTCGCCGCCTGCGCCAAATTTCTCGCGCTGCGCAATGAACGCGCTGCGCCAGTCGTGCCCGCGCAAGGCCGCGCCCAGCGCGCGCCCCGCGTCGCTGTCGCGCAGCACCAGCAAGGCGGAATTTTCGTCAAAAATCGTCGCGCCATCGCGCGCGGGACCACGCGATTTGCCCACGCCGGACAGCGCGATCTGCGCGGCCTGCAGCGCATTCAATTGGCGCTTGATGCGGGGGAAGGTCAGCCACACGAGCGCGTTGAAAAAATCGTGCAGATTGTCGCGCGTGGGCACGCCGCCCGTCGCGCCGATAAACTCCTCGTAGGCCACGCCTTCAGGCAGGTCCGCTTGCGGCACGAAGGCCAGCGGCAGGCCCGATGGATTGCGCAAATCCAGCGCCCGCGCCCGTCCATTGAGCGCGGCAATCACCGTGTCGCGCTGCAGGTCCAGCTGCCGTCGCGCCGGCAGCACCGTGGCAAACCAAGGGCGGGTCCAGTCTATCGATGGCAGCATGAACGCTTAGACCATTTTCCAGTTGATCTGCTCGCCCGCGTTGAGCGGAATGACATGGCTGTCGCCCAGCGGCAGCGAAGCCGGCAAGGTCCAGCTTTCGCGTTTCAGGGTGATGGTGTCCGTATTGCGCGGCACGCCGTAGAAAGCCGGGCCGTGGAAGCTGGCGAACGCTTCGAGTTTATCGAGCGCGCCGGCACGTTCGAACGCTTCCGCATACATTTCCATCGCGTGCAGGGCCGTATAGCAACCGGCGCAGCCGCAAGCCATTTCCTTGGCGCCTTGCGCGTGCGGCGCCGAATCCGTGCCGAGGAAGAAGCGCTCGTCGCCGCTGGCGGCGGCCGTCATCAGTGCCAAGCGGTGCTCTTCGCGCTTCAGGATAGGCAGGCAGTAGTAATGGGGACGGATGCCGCCCTTGAAAATCTCGTTGCGGTTGTACAGCAGATGATGCGCCGTGATGGTGGCGGCGATCGGGCCTTCCGCTTCGGCCACGTACTGCGCCGCATCCTTGGTGGTGATGTGCTCGAACACGACGGACAGGGCCGGGAAGGCGCTGCGCAGCGGGCGCATCACGCGCTCGATGAAGACGGCTTCGCGGTCGAAAATATCGATTTCCGGGTCCGTCACTTCGCCGTGCACGAGGAAGGGCATGCCCACTTCCTGCATCACTTCGAGCACCTTGTAGCAATTCTTCAAATCCGTCACGCCCAGGTCGGAATTCGTCGTGGCGCCAGCCGGATACAGTTTCACGGCTTGCACGATGCCGCTGTCCTGCGCGCGGCGGATTTCATCGGGCGACGTGTTGTTCGTCAGGTACAGCACCATCAGCGGATCAAAGTTCACGCCTTGCGGCACGGCGGCCAGGATGCGCTCGCGGTAGGCACTGGCATCGGCCGTGGTGGTGACGGGCGGTTTCAGGTTCGGCATGACGATGGCGCGGCCGAACTGGCGCGCGCTGTGCGGCAGCACGCTGGCCATGACGGCGCCGTCGCGCAGGTGCAAATGCCAGTCATCCGGACGGGTGATGGTGATGGAGGCTGGGGTGTGATCGAGTGTGGACATGGCGGCTGCTCTCAGGCGGTCATTGCGAATAGCGCCATTTTACCAGCCGCGGGGCGGCCTCGCAGGCTGCGGCGGCTACTGCCCGATGGTTGCCGGACGATCAAACGGCCGGTTCGCACCGGCCGTTTTCAATCTCGGGAGCGCACAAGCATCAGGACTTGCCCGGTGCCGTCTCCTGCTTCGCCACCCAGGCGCGCAGTTCCGCCAGCATCCGGTCCAGCGCGGCGCGGTCGTAGACGTGGCCACGGCTGACCACCAGGCGGATCTGGCGCGTGGCGCCGATATCCTGCAGCGGGTTCGCGTCAAGCACCAGCAGGTCGGCCGCCTTGCCGGCCGCCACGCTGCCGTAGCGGTCCAGCTTGCCCAGGAAGCGGGGACCGTTAATGACGGCCGACTGCAAGGCTTGCTGCGGCGTCAGGCCGTACTGCACGTACAGGCCGATTTCATCGTGCAGGGCCTGGCCCGGATAGTCGAAGGAATTCAAGAAGCCCGCATCGGTGCCGGCGATGATGCTCACGCCCTGCTGCTGCAAAAGGGGCAGCAGCTTGGCCGATTGCTCGAACTGCGCGTGGCGCTGGACGATCGCTTCCGGGCCATCCTTGGCGGCGCGCTGCACGCGCCAGTCGTAGGTGGCGCGCAAGCCCTTGCCGATGTATTGCAGGGCCGTGTCGTGCGTGTGGTCTTCGCGGTCCAGGTACGCCGTCACGCGCGAACCCCACAAGGTCGGCACGATGGCCGTGCCGCGCGCGGCCAGATAGCTGAAAGCCTTGCGCGCCGTCGGCTCGTCGTAGCTTTGCACGCTGGCCTGCATGGCTTCCTTGCCCGTCATCGCGCCGGCCGCCACCTTGGCCGTCAGCTCCTGCTCGCGCGGCGTGGTGGCGCGCAGCAAATACGATTGATGCTCGATCGTGCCCAGGCCCGCATCGGCCATCTGCTCCAATGTGAGCTGCACGGGGATATGGCCCGACGTGCGCATGCCCCGTTCGCGCGCCTGGCGCAACGCTTCCAGGTACAGCTCCGGCTTCAGGGTGTTTTCCGTGATCTTCACGAAGTCGACTTGCTGCGCCTGCAGGCCGTCGAGCGCGCGCGTGACTTCCTGCGGCGTACCCACTTCGATGGTGCCCTTCCACAGCGGCTTGATGCCTTCGAGTTTGGCGCCGGACGTAAAAATCGTCGGGCCTTCCAGCTGGCCCGCGTTGATCTGCTGGCGCCATGCCAGCACCGTGTCGGGCAAGTCGCCCGAGCAGTCGCGTACCGTGGTGATGCCGTGCGCCAGGTACAAGGGCAGCAGCTGCTTGTTCTCGTCGATCAGCTCCGGGCCGCCGCCGAAATGCACGTGCGTATCCCACAGGCCCGGCATCAGATATTTGCCGGGCAGCCGGATAGTCCGCTTCGGCGCGTAGCTGCGCAGCTGCGCGTCATCGACGACGGCGACGATACTGTCGCCCTGGAGCAGCACGGTCTTACCCTTGACCGCCTTGCCCGCGGCCACGTCGATCACGGTGGCGCCGCGCAGGGCGATGTCGACGGCGATCTTGTCGGCCGCGTGGGCATGGGCGAGCAGGCCCAGCGCCAGCATGGCGCCGGCTAGTTGTTTCATGTTAGGCATTCGTACTCAACTTCAACGTGATGAAAAATTAATGGATGATCTTGGCGAGGAAGTCGCGTGCGCGGTCCGAGCGCGTCGTGTTGAAGAAGTCATCCTTGCTGCAATCTTCGATGATTTTTCCCTGGTCCATGAAGACGATGCGGTTGGCCACGCGCTTGGCAAAGCCCATTTCGTGCGTGACGACCATCATCGTCATGCCTTCCTGCGCCAGACCCACCATCACGTCGAGCACCTCGTTGATCATCTCCGGATCGAGCGCCGATGTCGGTTCGTCGAACAGCATGGCGATCGGGTCCATCGACAGCGCGCGGGCGATCGCCACGCGCTGCTGCTGGCCGCCCGACAGCTGGCCGGGGAATTTGTCCTGCTGCGACAGCAGGCCCACGCGGTCCAGGTATTTCAAGCCCTTGGCATTGGCTTCGTCGGCGCTGCGGCCCAGCACCTTGATCTGGCCGATGGTGAGGTTTTCGCGGATCGACAGATGCGGGAACAGCTCGAAATTCTGGAACACCATGCCGATGCGCGCGCGCAGTTTCGACAGATTCGTCTTCGGGTGGTTGACGCTGATGCCGTCGACGATGATCTGCCCCTGCTGGATCGGTTCGAGGCCGTTGACGGTCTTGATCAGGGTCGACTTGCCGGAGCCCGACGGGCCGCAAATGACCATCACGTCACCCTTGGCGACGTTGGTGGTGCAATCGGTCAGTACCTGGAACTGGCCATACCATTTGCTGACGTTATTGAGTTCAATCATCTTGTTCTTTCTTTTACGGTTAGCGAATGATGGCGACGCGTTTCTGCAGGCGTTTTACCAGGAACGACAAGGCATAGCACAGCACGAAATACACGACGGCGACAAACACGTACATCTCCACCAGGCGGCCGTCGCGCTGGGCGATTTTTGATGCGGCGCCGACGAAATCGGGGATCGACAGCACGTACACGAGCGACACGTCCTGGAACAGCACGATGGTTTGCGTCAGCAGCACGGGAATCATGTTGCGGAACGCTTGCGGCAGCACGATGAAGGCCATGGTCTGCGAGTAGTTCATGCCCAGTGCCTGGCCGGCCCATACCTGGCCGCGCGGGATCGACTGTATGCCGCTGCGCATGATCTCGCAATAGTAGGCCGCCTCGAACATGATGAAGGTGATCAGCGCGGAAGAAAACGCGCCCACTTTCACGGGCTCGTTGGCGCCGATGATCCAGGCCGCGATATACGGCACCAGGAAGTAGAACCAGAAGATCACCAGCACCAGCGGAATCGAGCGTATCAGATTGACGTAGCTCGATGCCACGCCCGAGATGAGGCGGCTGCCGGACAAACGCATCAGCGCCAGCAGGGTACCGAGCACGATGCCGCCGACCATGGACAGCGCCGTCAGTTTCAGGGTGAAGACCATGCCGGTCTGGAACAGGTAGACCCACGAGCGGGAGATGACATCGAAGTCGAAATTGCCTAACATATCAATGTCCTCCCGTCTTGGCGCCAGCGACGATGAAGCCCGGGATGGCGACCTTTTTCTCGATCAGGTGCATCAACACCACCACCAGCAGGTTGACGACGACGTAGATGATGGTGGCGGCCGAAAACGCTTCGAACACCTGGAAGGAAAACTCCTGGATGGCGCGCGCGCTGGCCGTCAGCTCGATCAGGCCGATGGTCAGGGCCACGGAACTGTTCTTGATGATGTTCAAAAATTCGCTGGTCAGCGGCGGCATGATGACGCGCGCGGCCATCGGCAGCAAAATGAAGCGGTAGGTTTGCGGCAGGGTCAGGCCCAGCGCCGTGCCGGCCAGTTTCTGCCCGCGCGGCAGCGCCTCGATGCCCGTCGTCACCTGCACGGCCACGCGCGAGGAGGTAAAGAATCCCAGGCACAGCACGGCCGTGACGAACGGCGCATTTGGCAGCGACTTGACCCAGGCGCCGAGGTCCGGCGGCAGCAGTTCCGGCATGACGAAATACCAGAGGAACATCTGCACCAGCAGCGGCACGTTGCGGAACAGTTCGACGTAGGCATTGGCCACGCCCACCAGCCATTTGTTCGGCAAGGTGCGGATGGTGCCGATCACCAGGCCCAAGATCAGCGCCATGATCCACGCCGCACCGGCCGTGGCCAGGGTCCAGGTCAGGCCGGACCACAGGGTGTCCATATACGTGCCCACGCCATCGGGAGAAATCTCCCAGAAAATGCGCCAATTCCAGTTGTAATTCATGATCATCCTTCGCATGCAGCCCGAGGACAGCGGCCAGCCGGCCACCCGTCCCGCAAATAAATCGGGAGGCTTGCGCCCCCCGGTTTGTTACGCAATCTTTACTTTTTCCGCTTGTCCGACGTCTTCTGCGCTTCCGGTACGGCCGCATACGCGGCAGGGTCGCCGGAGTCGGTCGGATTGGCAAACACGGCCTTCAATTGCGGCGGCATGGGGAATTTCAGATTGATGTTTTTCGGCGGGATCGGCGAGGTAAACCATTTCGCATAAATGCGGTTGATGTCGTCGCTCTTGTACAGGCGGATCAGCGCATCGTCGACCACTTTCTTGAAGGCCGGGTCGCCCTTGCGCAGCATGATGCCGTACGGCTCGACTGACAGCGCTTCCTTGGTGATTTCGTAGTCGTTCGGGTTTTTCGAGTTGGCCACTTGCGACGCCAGCAAAATGTCGTCGTTGGCTTCAGCCACCGCGCGGCCCGTTTCCAGCATCAGGAACGACTCGGGATGATCCTTGCCGACGGCGATATTCATGCCCAGGTTCTTTTCCTTGTTCAGGATCGTCATCTGCTTGATGGTCGACGTGCCGGCCGTGGCGACCAGGGTCTTGCCGCGCAAGTCTTCCAGGGTCTTGATGTTCGAGGATTTTTTCGCCAGCACGCGGTTGCCGATGACGAACATGGTCGGGGCGAATGCCACTTGCTGCTGGCGCTCCAGGTTATTCGTCGTCGAGCCGCATTCGAGGTCGATGGTGCCGTTTGCCATCAGCGGGATGCGGTTGGCCGACGTGACGGGGCTCATCACCACTTTCAGTTCGCTCAGACCCAGGTGCTTTTGCAGGGCCGTGACGACTTTCATGCACAGGTCGATCGAATAACCCTGGTATTGCTGCTTGTCGTCGAGATAGGAGAAGGGCACGGAGCCGTCGCGCACACCGAGGGTGACGGAACCGGCTTTCTTGATCTTGGCCAAGGTGCCGGTCAATTCCTGAGCCTGGACTGGCGACATGCTGCTGATGACACCGACGCTGAGCAGCGTGGCGATGATTTTGGTCAATTTCATAAATTCTCCTGGGCGGACAAACCGGATGGACTCCGAACGAAACAACTGTGGTGCAGACGCCACCATTGGAATTAATTTTATTTCATTTTCAGCACCCGACCAGCCATTTTCTGCGATTGCCCGCAAATAGGCGCTATACGCGCGCTGGAATCAGCGCGGCTGTAGCATTTTTCCTACTGATTTCACATTCCCGATTTATTTTGCCGGCGCCAGACCCGCCAACTCATCCTCTTGCGCCTCATCGTCCATGTTCGCCTGCTGGCGTTGCCACATCTGCGCGTACAGGCCGTCGAGCGCCAGCAATTGCGGATGCGTGCCCCGCTCGACGATGCGGCCGTGGTCGAGTACGAGGATTTGCTGGGCGTCGGCCACCGTCGACAAACGGTGCGCAATGACCAGGGTGGTGCGGTTCTTGGCGATGTCCTTCAGCTGCGACTGGATCGCCTGTTCGGCCTTGGAGTCGAGCGCCGAAGTGGCTTCGTCGAAGATCAATATCGCCGGGTCTTTCAGCAAGGTGCGGGCAATGGCCACGCGCTGCTTTTCGCCGCCCGACAATTTCAAGCCCCGCTCGCCCACCATGGAGTTGTAGCCATCTGGCAAGCTTTCAATAAAATCATGGATCGATGCCGCTTTCGCCGCCGCCACGATGGCCTCCTTGCTGGCGCCCGGCTTGCCGTAGGCGATGTTGTATTCGATGGTGTCGTTGAACAAGACCGTATCCTGCGGCACGATGCCGATGGCCGCGCGCAGGGAATCCTGTGTGATGTTGCGCAAATCCTGGCCATCGATGGTGATGCCGCCGCCATCGACTTCATAGAAGCGGAACAGCAAGCGCGACAGGGTCGACTTGCCAGAGCCGCTGTGGCCTACCACGGCTGTCGTCGTGCCGGCGGGGATCTGGAAATCCACGTCGAACAGGATTTGCCGCTTGGCTTCGTAGCTGAAATCCACGTGCGCAAAGCGCACGGCCGCGCCCCGCGTGACGAGCGGCTGCGCTTCCGGCGTGTCGGCGATTTCGCGATTTTCGTTCAGCAAGGAAAACAGGCGCTCCATGTCGGCCAGGCTTTGCTTGATTTCGCGGTAAATCACGCCCAGGAAATTGAGGGGAATATACAGCTGGATCATGAAGGCGTTCACCAGCACCAGGTCGCCCAGGGTCATCGTGCCGGCGATCACGCCCACCGTCGCGCGCCACAAAATCAGGGTGACGGCCGTGGCGATGATCAGGGACTGGCCCGTGTTAAGCAGGGACAAGGAAGTCTGCGATTTCACGGCCGCCGATTCATAGCGCTGCAAGCCTTCGTCGTAGCGCTTCGCTTCGTAATCCTCGTTGCCGAAATATTTCACGGTTTCATAGTTGATCAGCGAATCGATGGCCTTGGTATTGGCTTTGGAATCGAGGTCGTTCATGGTGCGGCGGAAATGCGTGCGCCAGTTCGTCACCAGCACGGTAAACGCGATATACGACACGAGCGCCACCGCCGTGATGACGGTGAACCAGATGTCATAATGCAAGACCAGATAGCCGAGCACGAGGGTGATTTCCACCAGGGTCGGCAGGATGTTGAACAGGGTGTAGGAAATGAGCGAGCCGACGCTGCGCGTGCCCCGTTCGATGTCGCGCGTCATGCCGCCTGTCTGGCGGTTCAAATGAAAACGCAGGGACAGCGCATGCAGGTGGCGGAACACTTGCAGCGCGATGGTGCGCACGGCCCGCTGCGTGACCCGGGCGAACAGGAATTCGCGCAGTTCCGTAAACAAGGTGGTCGACAGGCGCAGCAAGCCGTAGGCCACCAGCAAGCCGACGGGCAGCACCAGCAGCGCTTGCGGATGGGCCGCCGTGATCGTCATGGCGTCGACGAGTTTTTTCAGGATCAGGGGCACGCCCACGTTGGCCAGCTTGGCGCCCACCAGGCATAGCAGCGCCAGCAGCACCCGCCATTTGTAGACCCAGAGATACGGCAGCAAGGTCTTGATGGTGGCGAAATCGCTGTGGCTGGCGGAAGCGGGCGAGCGGGGCGGAGGGGAAGTCTGGGAACGGCGCATGGCGAAGGTCGGCTTTTTATGGTTCAATCGGGGCAATTGTAGCCTTTCATGAGAATAAAAGATGAGCACCTCCCCAGACCGTCCCGACAACTGCCTCGCCTCCGGCCTGCCCGCCGGAAAAATGCCGGAATTGCGCATGATGCCCGCGCCGTCCGACGCCAATGTATACGGCGACGTCTTCGGCGGCTGGATCATGGCGCAGGTCGATATCGCCGGTTCCCTGCCAGCCACCCGGCGCGCCAACGGCCGCGTCGCCACCATCGCCGTCAATTCCTTCGTCTTCAAAAACCCCGTCTTCGTCGGCGATCTGCTCTCCTTCTACGCCGACATCGTCAAGGTCGGCAATACTTCGATCACCGTCAATGTCGAGGTGTATGCCGAGCGCAACCGCCTGCAGGCGTGCATCGTGAAAGTCACGGAAGCAACCCTGATCTACGTGGCGACGGACTCCGACCGCAAGCCGCGCAAGGTGCCGCCGATCGAGACCTTGCTGTCATCTTGATTGTTGCAATCATTCCACACCATGGATAGCCAGCGCCGCATCTTCCTGCAAAGCGCTGCGCGCATCACGGCACTGGCCGCGGCCGGCAGCGTGCTGTCCGGTTCCAGCGCGAGCGCCGCCACGCGCATGAATGGCGCCGGCTATCCGTTTGCGCTCGGTGTCGCTTCCGGCTCACCCTTGCCGGACGCCGTCGTGCTGTGGACGCGCATCTGCCACGACCCGCTGCACGCAGCCGCCACCCCCGCCATCGCCCTGAATGTGCGCTGGGAAGTGGCCGAAGACGAAGCGTTTCGCCGCATCGCCGCCAAGGGGCAAGCCACGGCCACGCCCGCCCTCGCGCACAGCGTACACGTCGACGCGGGCGGTCTCGCGCCCGGACGCTGGTACTGGTACCGTTTCATGCTGGGCGACGCCGTCAGTCCCGTGGGCCGCACGCGCACGGCGCCCGCGTCCGACGCCATGCCTTCCTCGCTGAAACTGGCCGTCGCCTCGTGCCAGCACTGGGAATTCGGCGCGTATGCGGCGCACCGGCACATCGCCGCAGCGGCGCCCGACCTGGTGGCCTTCCTCGGCGACTACATCTATGAATGGGGGCCGTACCAGCTGCAGCATCCAAGCCGGGCCGTGCGCACGCATGAAAGTTTCAGCCTGGACGACTACCGCGCCCGCTACGCGCAATACAAGAGCGACCGCGACTTGCAGGGCGCGCACCTGGCCGCGCCGTGGATCGTCACCTGGGACGACCATGAAGTAGCCAACGATTACGGCAATGACCGCGACGAGTTGCTCACGCCCACCTTTTTGCAGCGCCGCGCGGCCGCCTACCAGGCGTTTTATGAACACATGCCGCTGCGTTTGCTGCCGCTGGGCCGGCGGGGCTTTGTCGACATGCGCATCTACCAGCGCTACGACTGGGGCCGCCTGGCACGCTTCCACGTGCTGGACGACCGGCAATACCGTGCCTACCACGCGTGCGCCAGGCCGGGCCGCGGCGGCTCCAATTCCGTCACCACGCGCAACTGCCCCGATTTGCTGAAGCCGCAACGCACGATGCTGGGCGAAGAACAGCAGCGCTGGCTGCAAGCCGGCCTCGATGATTCGCCCGCGCGCTGGAATATCCTGGCCCAGCAAACCCTGATGGCGCAATCGAGCCAGGTGCCGATTTTGCGGCCCGGCGACGAACGCGTCTGGACCGATGGCTGGGATGGCTATCCGATGGCGCGCCAGCACCTGCTCGACGCCTTGCAAAGCAGCAAGGCCAGCAACCCGCTGGTGCTGTCTGGCGACGTGCACACCTTTTATGCCACCGAACTGAGCCGCAACGCCATGCGGCCCACCGGCAAGAACAATCCCGTGCTGGCCACCGAGTTTTGCGGCACCTCCATCACGTCCAGCTCGCGTCCACAGGCGCGCACGGAACAGTACGTAGCGATGAACCCGCACATCCGCTACGGGCGCAGCGACAAACGCGGCTATATGCTGATGGAGATCACGCCGGATAAAACCACGACCTTGTTCCAGGGCCTGGAGAACGTGCGCGACAGCGCATCAAGCATCGCGACACTGGCGCGCTTTACCGTCCAGGACGGCAAGGCGGGCGTGCAACGCAGCTAGCAACTACTTTTCAAGCCATCGCGGTAGCGCCGGCTGACGGGCACCTCGCCGCCCGTGGTCAGCACGGCGCGCGCATCGCCCGATTCCAGTGGTGCGATTGCCTGCACGAAATCGAGGTTGACGATATAGCTGCGGTGCACGCGCACGAACCGTTTACCGTCCAGGCGGAGCTCGATGGCGGCCATGGTCGAGCGCAGCGGGTAATCGTGGCCACGCACGTGCAAATTCACATAATTGCCCCAGGCCTGTATCCATTCGATGTCGCCGGCGGGCAGCAAAAAATCCTTGCCCAGCTTGCGCACGAGGAAGCGTTCCGGCTGCTCTACCGGTTCCACGGCCGGCCCTTCATCGGGTTCGCCGAGCAGGGTCGCCTCGCCTTGCCAGCGCATCAGCAGCAACTGGTAAAAGCCCACGGCCAGCAAGACGAGGAAGTAAGCACGCACATCTTTCAGGTATTCATACGGCAGCTCGCGCCACCAATTACCGAAATCGTAATCGCTGCCCTGACTCCAGTACGCCAGCTTGCGCAAGGCCACCATGGCCGCCACATGCACGAGGCTGTAGACGACCGACGCCGCCAAGTGCCAGCGCAGGTTCTGGCGCTGGAATACCAGGTGCAGGGGCCGGTACTGTCCCGCCAGCACGACCACAGGCACCAGCGCCAGCAGCACGAGATTGCTGCTCCATTCCCACACGGCCACTTCCCAGAACGGTGTATTGACCCCGGTGCGCTGCAGGTCCAGCCACACGAGCCAGCTGTTGACGCTGGCCTGCAACAGAGTCAGCATGATCCAGAATCCTGGCTCGGCCACGCGGCGCCAGCGTTGATAACGTTGCAACAAGTCAGTGGAAGCGATGTGCATGGGCTCGGACGATAAATTGGTTACATGATTGTAAGGTCCCACACCCGTCCCAGGCGATCCATTCGTCCCAGCCAGCCGTCCACTGGTCCCATTTTGCTGGCTGGCAGCCCCGCCGCTGCCTATGCTGAGGCCTCCTTCATCAATCGCCCACGATCATGACCATGGACTCCCGCCGCCACGATATCGACGCCTTGCGCTTTCTCGTCTTCAGCCTGCTGATTGTCTATCACACCGCCCTGCTGTACATGGATGGATGGAATTTTCACATGCACAGCAGCTACGCCACCGATGCCTTGAACATGCCGCTGGTCTTCCTCAACCGCTGGCGCATGGAAATCGTCTTCCTCATCTCCGGCGTCTCGTGCGCCATGATGACGCAAGCCTCGCGCGGCGCCTTCCTGTGGCGCAGGACCAAGCGCCTGCTGCTGCCGCTGCTGTTCGGCATGGCCGTGATCATTCCCGTCCAGCCATATTGCGAAGGCGTCAGCAAGGGCCTGGTCGAGCCTGGTTATGGACAATTCCTGCTCCATTATTTTGGCGGCTACGCCTGGCCGGCAGGCGCCTTCGATGGCTGGCAATATGGTTTTACCTGGAACCATCTGTGGTATCTCGTGTATTTGCTGCTGTACATCGTCGTGCTGGTGGCACTGCAACCGCTGCTTGAGCGGATGAAACCGTACTTCCAGCGTCTGCGCGGCTGGCGTTTGCTCGTCTTGCCGGCCCTGCCCGCACTGGCCGCGACAGTCTTCCTCAAAATGCGCTATCCGGAAACCCATGCGGTAGTGCACGACTGGTATGCACACGCCATGTATTTCACGATGTTCGTGTATGGCTGGTGGCTGGGCAATGACATGGGATTGTGGGCGGAACTGGCGCGCCTGCGCTGGCATACGCTGTGGCTGGGCCTGGGCGCGTTTACCGTGTACATGGCGTTCGACCAGATTTATTCGGAGAACCTGCTGACCTGGGCCTCGTTCGGCTCCTGGCCCATGCGCAACCTGTATATGTGGCTGGCCATCTGCGCCATCCTGGGCTGGTCGCATACGCTATTGAACCGCCCTTTTGCCTGGCTACCATGGGCGCGCCAGGCCGTCTTTCCCTGGTACATATTGCACCAGAGCGCGATTATCGTGCTGGCCTACTGGCTCGTGCCCCTGAAGCTGGGCCCCGTGGTGGAACCGCTACTGATACTGGCCGGCACGGTGGCAATCTGCTGGCTGGGGACGTCGCTGCTGATCAGCAAGGTGAACTGGCTGCGCCTCTGCTTCGGCTTGCCCGCCCGGCCAGCACGGAAGCTGGCGGCGGACACAAGCCTGGCGGCGAACTAGGCAACCTTCTTTTCGTCGCGCAATTGACGGCGCAAGATCTTGCCGACATTGGTCTTCGGCAATTCATCGCGGAACTCGATGTATTTCGGTTTCTTGTAGGCCGTCAATTCATGCTTGCAATGCTCGCGGATCTGTTCCACCGTCAGGTTCGGATCCTTGCGCACGACAAACACTTTCACGGCTTCACCCGCGTTGGCGTCCGGCACCCCGATGCAGGCGCATTCGAGTACGCCAGGGCACGAAGCGACCACGTCTTCCACTTCGTTCGGATACACATTGAAGCCGGACACGATGATCATGTCTTTCTTGCGGTCCACGATCTTCACGTAGCCGCGTTCATCCATGACACCCACGTCGCCCGTTTTGAAAAAGCCGTCTGCCGTCATCGACTTGGCCGTCTCGTCCGGGCGCTGCCAATATCCCGCCATCACTTGCGGGCCGCGCACGGCGATCTCGCCCGGCTCGCCCAGCGGCACTTCGACGCCATCGTCGTTGAGAATCGCCACTTCCGTCGACGGGAAAGGCAAGCCGATGGTGCCCGTAAATTCCGTGATATCGACGCGGTTGCCCGTCACTACGGGCGACGTTTCCGACATGCCATAGCCTTCGATCAGCGGACAGCCCGTCAGCTTCAACCAGCGCTCGGCCACGTTACGCTGCAAGGCCATGCCGCCGCCATTGCACACTTTGTAGCTGGAGAAATCGAGCTTGGCGAAGTCAGCATTGTTCAGCAGCGCGTTGTACAGAGTGTTGACGGCCGGGAACACGACGATCTTGTGCTTGGACAATTCCTTGACGAAACCGGGAATGTCGCGCGGGTTGGGGATCAGCACGTTCAAGCCGCCCACGCGCATGCCCATCAGGGCGCTGACCGTCAGCGAATAGATGTGATACAGGGGCAAGGCGCACATGAACCCCATCGAGGTGGCGCGCATTTCCTTGGTCATCACGGGCGAAATCCACGCCTCGTTTTGCAGCACGTTGGCGATCACGTTACGGTGCAACAACATCGCCCCTTTCGACACGCCCGTCGTACCACCCGTGTATTGCAGGAAGACGATATCGTCATGTCCCTGCTGCACCGGCGTCAGGCTCAAGCGTGCGCCTTCGGCCAGCATCTTGTTGAAGCTGATGGCGCCCGGCAAGGAAAACGCGGGCACCATTTTCTTGATCTTGCGCACGACGAAGTTGACGATGGTGCCTTTCAGTCCACCCAGCATGTCGCCCATGGTGGCGACGATCACGTGCTTGACCTGCGTGTGTGGCAACACTTGCTCGACCGTGGTGGCGAAGTTTTCCAGCACGATGATCGCTTCGCTACCCGAATCGATCAGCTGGTGCTGCAATTCACGAGGCGTGTACAGCGGGTTGACGTTGACCACCGTGTAGCCGGCGCGCAAAATCGCCGCCATGGCCACCGGATACTGGAGCACGTTGGGCAGCATGATCGCCACGCGCGCGCCCGTCTTCAGGCCCTTGCTTTGCAGCCAGGCGCCCATCTGCAGCGACAGCTTGTCGAGCTCGCGGTAGGTGAGGAATTTATCCATGCACACGAACGCGTTGCGGTCCGCATATTTCTGGAACGACTCTTCCAGCAAATGCGTGACGGAACGGTATTGCGTGCAATCAATCTCTGCGGGAACGGTGTCCGGGTACGACTTCAACCAAATCTTGTCCATCTATGCCTCATCTGTATCTGTAGAAAGGGTGTGCAGCCTGATGCGCACACCCTGCACTGTTTATGCTGCTGTCTTCGTTTCGTCACGCAGGGCGCGACGCAAAATCTTGCCGACGTTGGTCTTCGGCAGTTCATGGCGGAACTCGATGTATTTCGGCCGCTTGTAGCCTGTGAATTGTTCCTTGCAATACGCGGCCAGCACCGCCTGGGTCAGGTTCGGATCCTTGCGCACGACAAACACTTTCACCGCCTCGCCAGAGTGTTCGTCCGGCACGCCCACGCAGGCGCACTCGAGCACGCCCGGATGGGCCGCGATGACGGCCTCGACTTCGTTCGGATACACATTGAAGCCGGAGACGAGGATCATGTCTTTCTTGCGGTCGACGATCTTCACATAGCCGCGCTCGTCCATGATGCCCACGTCGCCCGACTTGAAGTAGCCATCAGGCGTCATGACCTTGGCCGTTTCATCGGGACGGTTCCAGTAGCCGCTCATCACTTGCGGGCCACGGATGGCGATTTCGCCCGTCTGGCCCAGCGGCACTTCCTTGCCGTCATCGTCGAGGATGGCGATATCGGTCGATGGCACGGGCAAGCCGATGGTGCCGGAAAACACCGTGGTATCGGCACGGTTGCAGGTAGCGACGGGTGAGGTTTCCGACAGGCCATAGCCTTCGATGATGGACACGCCCGTCACTTGCAGCCATTTGTCGTTGACGGCTTGCTGCACCGCCATGCCGCCGCCATTGGCGATCTTCAAGCCCGAGAAATCGAGCTTGGCGAAATCGGGGTGGTTCACCAGCGCGTTATACAGGGTATTGACCGCTGGCAGCAGGTTGAATTTGTACTTGCCCAGCTCCTTGATCAGGCCCGGGATATCGCGTGGATTCGGGATCAGAATATTCAGGGCGCCCACGCGCGTGCCCCACATCGCGCACGCCGTCAGGGCAAAGATATGGTACAGCGGCAAGGCGCAAACGACGATCATCTGTTCCTTGCTGTTCTGGTCGAGCGCCGCGCCCGACCACGCTTCGCTCTGCAGCACATTGGCGATCACATTGCGGTGGCTCAAGGTCGCGCCTTTCGATACGCCCGTCGTGCCGCCCGTGTATTGCAGGAAGGCGGCGTCATTGATGCTCAGCTCGACAGGCGTGAGTTTCATGCGGCTGCCCAGCGCCAGCGCCTGCTTGAAACGCATGGCGTTCGGCAAGGAATACGCGGGCACCATCTTCTTGACGTTGCGCACGACAAAATTGACGATCGCACCCTTCAAGCCGCCCAGCATTTCGCCCATGCTGGCAACGATGATGTGCTTGACGGCCGTCTTGGCCAGTACTTGCTCCAAGGTATGGGCAAAGTTTTCCAGCACGATGATCGCTTCGCTGCCCGAATCGTTGAGCTGATGCTCGAGTTCGCGCGGCGTATAAAGAGGATTGACGTTGACTACCGTGTAGCCGGCGCGCAAGACGGCGGCGATGGCAACCGGATACTGGAGCACGTTCGGCATCATCAGGGCCACCCGGGCGCCCTTCTTCAGGCCACGGCTTTGCAGCCAGGCACCGAGCTGGCGCGAATAGGTATCGAGTTCGGCATAGGTGAGAAATTTGTCCATGCAGACATAGGCATTGCGGTCCGCATATTTTTGAAACGCTTCTTCCAGCAAGTGCACCAGCGAACGATATTGATCAGGATCGATGTCGGCGGGGACGCCGGGAGGATACGACTTCAGCCAAATTTTTTCCATCCTGTGCCTCTTGTCTCGAATAATCGTGGGGGAGCCGGCGCACCCTGCCGGCGCGGATCATTGCTGCGGATTCTATTGTCCAGCAGTCAGTTTGAGCATTCTGACGAGCAATTGCTCTATGCTACTAATGCGATGCTATCGGGCGCCGCGCTTCCATGCAAGCGCTTTCAACAGTATTCGAGCGGCAACTCTAAGGGTATTTTATGCTGCAATGCAGCATGATAAATACACTGTTGCAGGATCGTCTGGCTCGGCGTACGGGACAATCTTTACGGGTCAGGGGCTGGACAATTGTTCCAGCGCACGCCTGCGCTCAGGCTTGTTCATCTGGGCCATTGTGTGCACTGCAGCATAAAAAGCACGAAAGTTCTTTTTTTCTTCCAGCAATTTTCTGAAGGCCGGCAAAAATTCATTGTAGGTAGACACGGAAGCCAGGTGTGCATTGCTCAATGGCTGCTCGAACCAGCGGTCGTAACCGGCAAAACCACCCCAGTTTTGCTTGAGCACCTGATACGCATCTTGCAATGCCGCAAACACCTGCGCCTTGCGCGCGCGCTTCTCCGCATCGCTGGCGCCGCTCGCATACACGGCTTCCAGTTCGCCCCGGTATGTCAACAGCAGGGCCAAAAAATCCTGGCGCCGCGCCGCATACTGGTCGTACGCGGCGCGCATCGCGTCATTGCCCTCGCGCGCCAGCCAGCGCTGCACACCCGCCTCTTCCACGGCACTGGCAAACGACTCGTTGAAGGCCGAATCGCCGGGCACGTACACCACCTGGTGCGCCAGTTCATGGAAGATCAGGCGCGCCAGTTCCGCATCGTTGTAATTGATAAAGGTCGACAGCAAGGGATCGTCGAACCAGCCCAGCGTCGAATACGCGGGCACGCCACCCACCTGTACGTCGTAATGCTGGGCACGCAACTCGTCGGCATACGCGAGTGCCTCGTCCTTGCTGTAATAGCCGCGGTAATTGACGCAGCCGGCGATGGGAAAACACCATTGCAGCGGCTGCAGCGATAATTCCGGCGTGGCCACCACGTTCCACAGCACGAAGGGGCGCCGCAGGGAGGCGTAGTTCTTGTAGCTGCCATTGTCGGGCAAATCCAGCTCGCTGACGGCAAAGCGGCGAATCTGCTGCGCCTTGGCCAGGCGCACTTTCAGGCGCGGCTCGGTGGCCGGGTCATCGAGCCAGTCGCCGATGGGGCGCGCGCCGGACCACAGCGCATATTGTCCCTGCGCCGCTTGCGTGTAGTAGCGCAGCTGCGTGCACCCGCCCAGCGGCAGGCACAGCATGCCGACAAGCAAGCGGGCCGGCCAGCGCGCCATGGTCAGCCAGCCTTTTCCACTTCGACCAGCGTATCGTAGAAGGTCGGCGCACGGCCCATGTCCGTCAGGCGCTGGCTCGTCACTTCATTGGCGTTCTTGCCGTCGCTGGCGAGTTTCTTCCACCATACGGACAAGCCCACCACCAGGCCACGTCTCGCCTTGTCCGTCACCCTGGCCTTGGCCACGAAGCTGCCGCGGTCGTTGAAGATGCGTACCATGTCGCCAGCCGCAATGCCGCGCGCGGCGCAGTCGTCGGGATGGATGTCAAGGTGCGGCTCGCCTTCGGCCGCGCGCAGGCTTTTCACGTTCACAAAGGTGGAGTTGAGGAAGTTGCGTGCCGGCGGGGAAATCATGGCCAGCGGATAACGGGCCGCCAGCGCGGGATTGCTGGCCAGCGATTCGTGCGGCGCGATATACGTCGGCAGGGGATCGAGTCCCGCCTGCGCCATGGCGCTCGAATACAACTCGCATTTGCCCGATGGCGTGGGGAAACCACCGTGGGCAAATGGCGCCTCGGCCATGGTCAACTTTTGCCAGCCCGTGCGTTTCAGCGATTCCCAGTCGAAATGCACGGCGCGCGCATCGGTCGTATCGAACGCCTTGGCCGCCAGCGCATCGTCGCTTTCCTGGAAGCACGGATCATCAAAGCCCATGTGCTGCGCCAGCAAACGGAAGATTTCCGTATTCGCCTTCGCTTCGCCCAGCGGCGCCACGGCCGCGTTGTTCGCCATCATGTACAGGTGGCCGTAGGTGGAATGCGCATCGACGTGCTCCAGCTGCGTGGTAGCCGGCAACACAATGTCGGCGTAATCGACGGTATCGGTCTGGAAGTGCTCGAGCACGACCGTAAACAAATCCTCGCGGGCAAAACCCTGCGCCACTTTCGAGGAGTCCGGCGCCACGGCCAGCGGATTCGAGTTGTAGACGATCACGGCCTCGACTTGCGGGCCGAACTCGGCGGAACTTTCTTTCAATAAATCGTCACCAATGGTGCTCATGTTGATCGTGCGCGGCGTGCCTTTAAGCAAATCCGGGCGCTGCAAGGCCTTGCGGTTGACGGGGAAGGAACCCGAGCTCGACAACTGCATGCCGCCGGCGGGATGGCGCCAGGCGCCCGTCAGCGCGGGCAGGCAGGCGATATTGCGCACGGCCATGCCGCCGCCATGCACACGCTGCACGCCGTAGTTGGCACGGATGGCGGCGCCCTCGCCAGAGCGGCATGCCTGGCCGTACAGGCGCGCCAGCTCCACTACTTCCGTGGCCGTGATGCCGCACACCTCGGCCACGCGCTCGGGCGGCCATTCCAGGGCCCGCTGTTTCAGTTCAGCATAGCCGATGGTGTACTGCGCGATATAGTCGTGATCGACCAGGTCTTCGATGATCAGCTCATGCATCAAGCCCAGCGCCAGGGCCGCATCGGTACCCGGCAGCAAGGCGATATGCTGGTGGCATTTTTCGGCCGTCAGCGAGCGGTAGGGATCGATGGCGATCAGGGTCGCGCCATTGCGCTTGGCCTCTTGCGCGCGCATCCAGAAGTGCAGGTTCGAGGCGATCGGGTTGCCGCCCCAGATGATGATCAATTTCGCGTTCTGGAACTGCTCCATGTCCGTGCCGATGCTGGCGCCCACCGTGTAGCGGTAGCCCGTGGCACCGGCCGAGGCGCAGATGGTGCGGTCCAGCAGGGAAGCGCCGAGCTGGTTGAAGAAGCGCGAGGACATCGATTCGCCCTGCACCAGGCCCATGGTGCCGCAGTAGCTGTACGGCAAGATCGCCTGCGGATCGCGCACGGCGATCGGTTTCAAGCGGGCGGCGATGGTCTGCAGCGCTTCTTCCCAGCTGATGCGCTCGAACTTGCCTTCGCCCTTCCTGCCCACGCGGCGCAGCGGGTGCAGCAACCGGTCCGCATGGTAGGTGCGCTCCGTGAAGCGCGACACCTTTGTGCACAGCACGCCAGCCGTGGTCGGATGGTCAGGATCGCCCTTGACGGCCGTGGCCACCCCATCGGTCACGGTGACCAGCAAGGCGCAGGTATCGGGGCAATCGAGCGGGCAGGCGGCGCGCACTTGGGTGGTGGTCATGGGGCAATCCAAAAACGTTGGGGGAAGGCGATACTGTAAACCATTCCGCGCGCTTGCTGTTGGCGCCGTGGCAAGCACGTCCGTGCGCTGGATTTACCCGGCAAACAAGGGCTACAATGCACTATTAGCCGCGCCTGTTTTCGATCAAGCAAGCGCGGTCCGGCGCGCCATACATTGCTGCGTGCCAGCATCCACAGGAGAGTCCCATGAAACTAGTTGATCCGATCTTGGCGTTTCAATCCGAGCTGCAAGGTATCCGCCGCGACCTGCACGCGCATCCCGAGCTGTGCTACGAAGAACAGCGCACTTCGGACGTGGTCGCCGCCAAACTGACGGAATGGGGCATCCCCGTGGTACGCGGCCTGGGCCGTACTGGCGTGGTCGGCATCATCAAAAATGGCACGTCGACACGCGCCATAGGCCTGCGCGCCGACATGGATGCCTTGCCGATGCAGGAAATGAATACCTTCGAGCATGCTTCACGCCACCCGGGCAAGATGCACGCTTGCGGCCACGACGGCCACACGGCCATGCTGCTGGGCGCCGCCCATTACCTGGCGCAGCACCGGAACTTTGATGGCACGGTCTACCTGGTTTTCCAGCCAGCGGAAGAAGGCGGCGCCGGCGCGCGCGAAATGATCGAAGACGGCTTGTTTACCCGCTTTCCCATGGATGCCATCTACGGCATGCACAACTGGCCAGGCGCCGAAACGGGCACCCTGAGCGTGGTGGAAGGGCCCATGATGGCGTCCAGCAATGAATTCCATGTCACCGTCAAAGGCAAGGGCGCCCACGCGGCCCAGCCCCACAAGGGCATCGACCCCGTCATGGTGGCCGTGCAAATCGCGCAAAGCTGGCAAACCGTCATCACGCGCAACAAGAGTCCGCTCGACACGGCCGTGCTGTCGATCACGCAAATCCATGCGGGAAGCGCCACCAATGTGATTCCCGATGACGCCAGCCTGGTCGGTACCGTGCGCACTTTCACCAAGCCCGTGCTGGACTTGATCGAAGAGCGCATGCGCGAGATCGCCGTGCACACGGCCGCCGCCTTTGGCGCGGAAGTCGATTTCCACTTCAAGCGCAACTATCCGCCGCTGGTCAACCATGCGAAAGAAACGGCGTTTGCCGTCGAAGTGATGAAAAGCGTGGTGGGCGCCGACAAGGTCAACGCGAATGTCGAACCGACCATGGGCGCGGAAGATTTTTCTTTCTTCCTGCAGGAAAAAGCCGGCTGCTACATCTTCATCGGCAATGGCGACGGCGAGCACCGCGATGGCGGCCACGGCCTGGGCCCGTGCGTCTTGCACAATGGCAGCTACGACTTCAACGACAATCTGCTGCCGATCGGCGCCAGTTTCTGGGTCAAGCTGGCCGAAGCGAGCCTGCCCATCGCTTGAATCAGCTCAGCTGATCCGGACCGGTGCCAAGGCGCTGGCCCGGATTCAACGCTTCCAGGGCCAGCAAGGCGGCCGCGTGGTCTGCCGTCGGGTGGCTGGTGGCCAGGGTTTCATAGCGCTGCGTTACCAGTTGCGTCACCGGCAAGGTCACGTGCGCTGCTTCGGCTGCCGCGAGGATGTTGTGCATATCCTTGATCTGGCTCTTCACCTGGCCGCCGGCAACAAAGTTGCGCTCCAACATGCGCTGGCCATGCACCTCCAGAATCTTGCTCTCGGCAAAACCACCGCGGATAGCCGCCCGTACGGCGCTCGCATCGGCGCCCGCCGCTTGGGCCAGCAACAGCGCTTCAGCCACGATATTCAAGGTGGCGCCGACGATCAGCTGATTGCACAGCTTGGCCACCTGTCCGCTGCCGGCCGGCCCCACCAGGGTCGGGCGTCCCATGGCTGACAGAATCGTTTCAACCTTCGTGTAATCGCTGGCGCTGGCGCCGGCCATGATGGCCAGGGTACCTGCCTGCGCCCCACCGACGCCACCGGACACGGGCGCATCGATGAAGCCATGCCCCGCAGCGTGCAAAATGGCATGAAATTGCTGGGCTTCCGATTGCTTGGTGGAACTCATGTCGATCCAGAGCGCACCAGTGGACAAGGCCGGCAACGCCTCTTGCAGCACCTGCGCCACGATAGGGCCAGCTTCCAGCATCGAGATGACGACGTCCGCCCCGTTGACGGCCTCAGCCACTGAAACGGCCGGCTGCGCCCCTGCCGCACGCAGGACTTGGGCCTTGCTGTGCGTGCGATTCCAAATTGTGACAGAATATCCAGCGCGCAGCAGGCACCGGACCATCGGCCCTCCCATTAGGCCAATACCGAGAAATGCGATTTTTGTAGACAATGTCAATTCAACCTCTGAGATCAAACAGGTGGCGGGAGTAGTGTGCAAAACTAGGTGCCTGCGCTAACAAGACAAGCCTGACGGCCAATTTTACGATGAAAGTCTCTATGTCCTTCAAGAAGAATCTCCTCAAATCCATCGCCGCTGTTGCCGCGTTGATGGCGGCTAACGCCGGCTTTGCCGCCGACGACAAACTGATCGACTCCGTCTACGGCGAATATGCCAAGGGCGTGAAGGTACAAATGGTACGCGCCGGCGTGACCTCTAACTGGGATAAAGCCTGGTTTGTATCGAATGGCACGCAGCTGAGCGGTTACTGGGATGCCAGCATCGGCGGCTGGGATGCCAAGAGCTATCAGAATGTCTCTGGCCAGCATCAAAAGCTGTGGGACCTGGGTTTTACTCCCGTGTTCCGCTTTGAAAATACGAACAAGCTGGGTTTTTATGCGGAAGCCGGCATCGGCGTGCACATGCTGTCGAAACTGTACAACAACGACGATGACCGCCTGTCGACCCACTTCCAGTTCGGCGACCATATCGGCGTCGGCTATGTCTTCAATAACAAGTGGGAAGTCGCTGCGAAGATCCAGCATTTCTCGAACGGCGGCTACAAGAAACCAAATAGCGGCGTCAATTACATGAACGTCAAAGTCGCTTATCACTTTTAATGAAGGTGATAAATAACAAAGGCAGCGCGTAGCGCTGCCTTTTTTTCGTTTGTCACTTGGCTGCCGACTTGTCGGATTACGCTACGCTAATCCGACCTACCCGCCATCCAATAAACGTAGGTCGGCTTAGCGCGCAGCGCGTAAGCCGACACCACCCCCGCATCCCATAAACCACCAGACGAAAAAAAACCCGCCAATTGCTTGACGGGTTTTTCTCTACTGCTTATAACAAGCCTGACGATAACCTACTTTCACACTGGTTGCAGCACTATCATCGGCGCAAAGTTGTTTCACGGTCCTGTTCGGGATGGGAAGGGGTGGGACCAACTTGCTATGGTCATCAGGCATAACTTGTACTGGCATTTGTCCTCGATGGAGCGACAAAGCCTGAATCTGGAAGAAGCAAAGATTGGGGTAATGACTGGTAGTATCAACACACACGCAACGTTGTACCGTCTTATCCTCTGTACCTGCTAAGGTTATAGGGACAAGCCGTACGGGCAATTAGTACTGGTTAGCTTA